>NZ_QTTN01000027.1 GCF_003386535.1 Paenibacillus taihuensis | reverse complement strand
CGTTCATGTTTGTAGACATTTCCTGCGCTCAAGAGACTGATTCGAAGAAACGTTTTGCCGATTCGCCCGATTCGACCAGGGCAGCAGAATACGCGCAAAACACGCTATAAATCATCTGTAAGCTTCGTCTACAGAGTAGCATAAATCGGTTCGAATGAACATTTTTTAAGCGGATTGTCTATCCGCTTGTTTGCTGTACACTTTTTTCAGACTGCACCAAAAAAACAAACGGCACAGGGGTTTCCCTCATGCCATTTTGGATTCCATTTCTATTCTCGGTCAATGTCATTGAGTTAACTTAATGACATTGGGCTTTGCCTGCCTTTTTTTGCTGTGAGGAGCTGAGAGATCCAAATTCGCACTCTCGCGTCAGAAACAGGCACATTTAAAGCTGAGAGATCCAAATATGATCTCTCAGTATCACAACCGCCTCGTGCATTAGCGATTTCGCGCGTGAGAGCTCCAAATCCGCACTCTCAGCTCTGAAACCTCCCCGGTCAGCTAGAGCACAAATTTCCAGATGAGCAAGCTGAGCAGTGCTGACGCCCAGGAGATAAAGCCGAATACCATCACGATCGTATTCTCGCTCCAGCCGTATTTTAAGCTGAAATGATAATGGATCGGTGCCATTTTGAACAGACGAAGCTTAGTCCGCTTATAGTACCAGACCTGGAGGATAACCGATAACTGCTCAGCCAGATAGACCAAGAAGAGGATCGGGAGCAAGATTTCGACCTTCTCGATGACCGCCAGGATGGACAGCGAGCCTCCGATGGCGAGCGAGCCCGTATCGCCCATGAATGCTTTTGCCGGGTAGATGTTGTAGATGAATAGCCCGAGCAGACAGCCGATCATGGCGAGCGAGAACGTCTGCACCTCCGGCTTGTCCGAGATCACGAAGAAGAAGAAATAAGTCGGAATGGCGACGTTGATCAGCAGCCCATCCAGTCCATCCGTAAAGTTAATCGCATTCGCTGATCCGACCACGAACAGCAGCATGATTGCAACGTACGCATACACGGGAAGATGCAGCTGGTAGCCTTGAAACACCGCAACATCGCTCGTCAGCCCAAATGAACGGAATAAGAAGAAGAGCAGAATGCCGGTGAAGGCGAATTGGAGCACAAGCTTCATCCGGCCGGAGATTCCCGACGGATCTTGCCATGCTGCTTTTTTGAAATCATCCATAAAGCCGATAAGGCTAAACAAGAGAAACGCAGCACATAGCAAAACCGTCAAAGGCGCAGGGTGAAACTGCAGGGACGCGAATACTCCGATCAGCAGAACGAGTCCCGCCATCAGCGGCGTCCCTCGCTTCGCTTGATGATCCGGAGGCAGCTCAGCTCGAATCGGCTGGGTGAGCTTGAAATAGCGCAGACTCCAGATAAGCACAGGCGTAAATATGGCTACGAGTAAAAAAGAAAGTCCAGCGATACCGAGTTGATGCTGCATGCCGAACACACCTTCCTTTTATTTCCTTAGGCAGAGCCCTAGCTCAAATGTACTGGACGGGCCGTGGCCGATAAAGAGAAGGATTTTTGTAGGTTTTTTCATATTTTGGAAGAACAAGAAACAAGCTGAAGCAAGGAAGTATCCTGGCGTCAGCTTGTTCGTGTTTCCGATTACTATGCGGTCTGGGGAAGGTCCGTTTACTCGTAAACTTCCATCTCCAGCAAGGAGTAGCCGTATTGCGTGTTGCGTTCCGTGCCATAAACTTTCACATAACGAGCATTGGCAGGGCTAAAGAAGATGTTGTCGATATGCTCGTGCTCGCGACCGTTCGTTGTCGAGTAAACCGTTGTCCAACTCGCGCCGTCTTCTGATACTTCAATCGCAAATGCTTTCGCCGAGGCATTCTCCCAGTTCAGCAGAACGCGGCTGATGGTGTGCTTCTCGCCAAGATCGACGCTGATCCATTGCGGATCGCTGAATGCCGATTCGAAACGCGTGCCTTTGTTGCCGTCGACTGCGAGTTGTCCGCCTTGTAGCGGATTATCCGAAGTGGCTGTTTCCTTATGAAGCGCAAGGTTCGTTGCAGCCATTATAGGCTGTACCACGGACACGTCTTCATAACCTGCGGCATGCACGGTTACAACATAAGGGTGAGCTTCCGTAAACAATGCGCGATCAAGATTAATGCTGCCGTCTGTAATCGTGAATTGATTGGAGCCCAGCGTAACGCCGTTCAGTTCAACCGCGTTGATCGCAGTTCTCCACGCCGCGTCATCAGCGAACGCGATATTGATCGACTCTCCGACTACGTTATTCGTCGCATCTGCCGTCAGCGGTTGTCCTGCAAGAGGAGCCGTGTCGCCGGCATAAACCTCAAACTCCCACAGCGAGAAGCCGTAAGGCGATCCGCGTTTGATCGCGTTCATCTTCACGTACTGCGCGCTGACAGGGGCGAAGGAGATATCGTCGATGCCGCCGTTGCCATTGTCAGTGGAGTAGACCGTCGTCCACGTTTTGCCGTCCATGGAGACGTCGATGGTGTACGCTTTGCCGTACGCATTCTCCCAGTTCAGCAGGACGTGATTAATCGTATAGGCCTTGCCGAGGTTCACGCTCATCCATTGGTTGTCTGCGAATGCCGATTCCCAGCGGCGGTCCAAGCGGCCGTCAACCGCGTCGGCGCTTGAGCGGTGATAGTCCGGCGATGAGTCGGTCTCTCTGCCGAACGCAAGGTTCAGCGGGTTCGGATTGGTGCCATGATCCGGCATTTGATTCGGGTCGCCAGGCTGCTGCGGTTGACCGGCGATCGTCTGTAGAACGGATGCATCGCTGTAGCCTTTCGCCTGAACCGAGATCATATACGATTGCGCATTGTTGAACAAGGAGGCACTGAGCACGATTTTACCGGTACTCACTTGATATAGATTGGTGTTGACTGATGCGCCATTGATGCTAACGGACTCAATGGCAGTTCTCCAAGCAGCATCGTCGTTAAACGTAATGTCGATCGGTTGACCGACCGCTGCGTTCGTCGAATCGGATACGAGATCCGGTGCCGATGGCAGGCCCGCGCCGTTGCCGTACACTTCAAATTCCCAGAGGGAGTAGCCGTAGTTGGTCGTACGCTCCGTGCCGTTCATTCTCACATAACGTGCTGCGATTGGCGCGAAGCCGATGTCGTTGATTCCCGGTTTGCCTGTTGTTGTCGCATAGACGGTTGTCCAATCCTTGCCATCCGCGGAAACTTCAACGGTATAGCTCTTGCCTGCTGCATTCTCCCAGTTCAGAAGGACCCGGCTGATTGTTTCCTGCGATCCCAGATCGACCGTGATGGATTGCGGATCGCTGAAGCTGGATTCCCATCTCGTCGCTTTGTTGCCGTCAACTGCGAAGCTGCTCGCTTGGTTCGGAGCAGACGAAGTGCTTGTCACTTTGCGAAGCGCGATGTTGACGTTCGAGTCCGTCACGACGATTTGCTGGGCGCTCTTCGTGAAAAAGCCTTGTGATTCGATCGTGATGTTATAAATGCCGGCCTCAGGGAACAGAGCTTTGTTCAACGTAATAGCGCCTGGCGCAACTTGATATTGATCCGCAGTAAGCGGCGTTCCGTTCACTGCAACCGATTGAATCGCGTTTCTCCAGCCTTCGGCATCATCGAACGTGATATCCATCGGCTGATTGGCACGGTTCATCGTCGTATCTGCGACCAGATCCGGAGCATCCAGGCTGCCTGCAGGCGAACCGAACACTTCCAGCTCCCATATGGAGTAGCCGTAGTTCGTCGTGCGTTCCGTCCCTTCGACCTTCACATATCTAGCGTTCACGGCAGGGAAGGTGATGTCGTCGATGCCTTCGTGACCACGGGTCGTCGAGTAGATAGGAGTCCAGCTTTGGCCGTCTGTCGATACAAGGACTTTGTAGCTCTTGCCGGCTGCATTTTCCCAGTTTAGACGGATATGGCTGAGTCGGTACTCGGATTTCAGGTTGACCCCGATGAATTGCGGATCGCTGAAAGCAGATTCCCAGCGCGTATCCGGCTTGCCGTCAACGGCGTACGAGCCAGGGTTGTTCGGTTTCTCGGAAGTGAAGGTAGGCTTGTTCAGCGCCCGGTTCACCGTCGAGTTCGTAATGACAACCTGCTGGACGCTTATGTCCGGATAGCCGTTAGACTGAACGGTAACCTCGTAGCTGGATTCAACCGGGAACAAGGAGCTGCTCAAAGTGATTTTGCCTGCTTGTACTGTGTATTGCGATGGGTCAAGGACTTGTCCATCCAGACGTACGGCGTCGATCGCTTCGCGCCACTTCAGATGATCGGCGAACGTGATTTCGATCGGTTGACCGATCGTGTTAAGCGTCTTGTCGGACGACAGCGCAGGAGGGACGCTGGCATCCAAATCCGTTACCTTCGTAGGATCCACTTTAACTAGCGATTTCGGACCGACTGTCGCAGAACCCGTCACGCCGTCTGCGTTGTGGAACGTGATGGTGATCGCAGCGTTCGTCGGATTCCATACTTCAGCCGTGTACGTCGTGCCTTTCTTGTAGATGGAAGCGCCGGACCAGCCGGTTGCCCATATATCTTTGGTGCGCGAACCAAGCGTTGCCATGTTGTGCACGAACCAGTACGTGTTGAAGATTTCGTTCTTCTGCGTGTTATCCACCGTGAACTTATTAAGCACGTCTTGCGGATTGCTCAGTGCTTCGATCGGCCATACGATGTGGTACCATGCATTTTCAGGACCTTTGTTATCCTTCACGAGACCGCCATACAAGTCGGCGACTTTCTTCTGATCGAAGCCGTAGCTTGTCAGGTACTCGCCGGTAGGCAGCCAGTGGATACCGTAGATGTTGACCGGATCTCCGCTGAAGAACGTGCCGTAGTTATACGCGCTTCCGTATACTTGGCCAACCGATTTGTGATTGAAGCCAGGCAGCCAGTTGTCGTTGTCATAGTTGAACCAGTACTGCTCGACAGCCTTCAGTTCAGTCGTGAAGCCGTAGATCGAGATGTCGCGCACAGCTTTGTCGCCGGACAGGAGGCTCCACATGTATTCGCCGACCCAGCCGAACAAGGACTCGCCCGCCGCTTCCTGGTTGTTTCCGTTGTTGTTGTCGCCATAACCGCCGGCCCATGAATGGCCTTCGTACGGATCGAAGTTGCGCAGAAACGGATACATCGGATCCGTCTTGGACGGATTCGCATAGTCGCGAATCAGATGCTCGACCATGCCGCCGTAGTTGTCCTTGAAATCTTGATCGTACGTAGCGAGAACGGCAGAAGCGAAGACATAGTACCCATACGTGAAATGATGATCCGTCAGGCCCGTGTTCGCGCCGAATTCGCTGTTCTTGTAGTACATCGTGCCCCAAGCCTTGTCGTAGTACATGAAGTAGTCCGGCTCGCCCTTCGTGTACGTATACCAATCCGTCAGAATCGTTCTCATACGGGAGAGGAACACTTCCTTGTACGCCCCGTCGCCGATTTGATCGGCAATCAATGCGCCCATAGCAAGCGGGTGCAGCACTTTGCCTTGCCAGTAAGCGTCGCCCGACATGATGTTCTTGGACGTTGCTTCGTCCAGGTAGCTCAATTCTTGAAGCAGCTCGTCGCGATTATAAGCAGGATCGCTCGGCTCCGTGAATTGAGGCACGATGCCCTCAAACTTATCCGTTGTCGTGAACGAGTTGCCCTCGCGCAGCTTCAGCGTTCCGCGGATGGAAGGATAAGAGAGTGTCGTCAGCGGAGTAGACGATTGCTTCCATTGGTGCGGGAGCAATGCCATCAGCGTCGTCGAAGCCATATCCGTACGCTTCTGGTCGATCTCTGTATCGAAGCGTGTAACGACATCGGAAGTGTTCTCGTCGAAACTTGGTGTGACGACCGTGTTCTTAACGAATGCATAGGCGTGTGTATAGAAGTAGTTCAGGTCGCTTGCCGCAGGCATCGAGGCTACGGACAAGTAGTTATCGCCGTTTCCGAGGCGGATTTTCACTTTATTGCCGACTTTCATGAAGACGGAGCCTGCCGGAGCAAAGGCGCCGTAGTTGCGGATGACCGCAGCCGCTTGCGGCGAGCCGTCCACGTTCGTTACGGCGAAACCGATATGGTCTCCTGTTACGGTAGCGCCTTCGGATGCGAGAACGGCATTTCCTTGATCATCGTAGAAGCGCGTGGATGCCGGGAAGTACAATTCCGCTGTCGTCGGATCACTGAATTCCGAATACAAGTAAGGCGAGCCTTTAACGAACGTCGTTGTCATCTTCTGCGTATCGTTATCGCTCAGCGCCACGGTCGCAGACCAATCGCCGTAACCGACAACCTTGTTCTTGATGTTGGTCGCGCTGATGTTGCCGGCATGCAGATAGAAGTCCGGACCGCCATCGGCTGCTTGCGAGTTGCCCGTATCATTGACCCAGCCTGCGCCCGGATTCAGAACGCTGAGTCCCAGCGGCGTGTACTTGGATTTGAGCGGAAGCGTGATCAAGCTGTCGCTCAAGTTCTTGATCAGAACCGATTGCCACCAGTCATTGGAAGGAATCGGCGCACCCAGAGTGTCGGACTTGTTAATCGGCGGACGCGGCTGCGGCATGCTGATATCGCTAGTCAGATAGCTGCCTTTGCCCACCTCGACCGCCCCGGCGGTAGGAAGCGAAGGGATCGTGTAAACGGGCTTCGGATCCCCCTGCACATAATCGTAAACGCTGAAATTAAACAAAGAGTAGCCATAGCTTGTCGTACGGCTGATGCCTTTCATTCTCACATATCGGCCCTTTGCATACACTTGCGTATCCTTCCAGCCTTCAGAACCGTTGATTTCACGGTAAATGGTTGTCCAATTCTGCGCATCGTCGGACACTTGCAGATCGTAGATACGTCCGGCGGCATTCTCCCAATTCAGGCGAACGCGGCCGATGTCGTGCACGCTGCCAAGATCGACATAGATCCACTCGTCGCTCGTATGAGCGGAGGACCATCTTGTAGTATCGCTTGCGTCGTTTGCGTTCTCGGGCGGCAAGGCAGGCTTATCTTTGTCGGCTTTCTCATAGGAAGAAGCAAAGACCGGCTTATTCAGCGCGACGTCTTCGCCGAGGACGACCGGAAGCGGGTTTGTGCCGCCTGTACCATAGACTTCGAATTCCTTAATCGACACGCCGTATCCGCCGCTGCGCTCAAGGGACAGCATCCGGACATAACGTCCTTCGCCGGACAAAGCAAAGGTATCTACGCCGCCGTCGCCCTTCGTGTCGGAATAGATGTCTGTCCAATTGGTCTCGTCATCGGACACTTGAATCTTGTACGACTTCGAGTAGGCATTCTCCCAGCGGATAATAGCCTTGTCGATCTTAGCGTGAGCGCCTAAATCGACGTAGATCCATTGCGGATCTGCGCTGAACGCGCTGCCCCACCGAGAATCCGTGTCTCCATCAACTGCTTTGTCAGGCGTCAGGCCGCCTTCAACGGATGAAGCATACGCCGCTCCTTCATACGTAAGCAGGTGCGAAACCTCAGCTCCCTTTGCGCTGGCTGCAGAAACGGTTGTACCGCTCCATGAACCGAGAAGCATGGAAAGAGTGAGCACTGACGGAATTGTCAGCGGCAATTTCTTACGTACCACCTTTCTTGCAGAAAGTACAACGACATAAAGATCCCAAATTAGAACCTTGATATATCAAGGTTCTTTTTCATTTGGGGAGATTTTCATGTCGTTTTTTTTCGCGACATGAAAATCCCGTCATAACATACGAACGACAAAAAAATCCCTCTAATCAGTGCAAAAGTAGTTTGTTTTATCGGCATACGGTCAAGACTGGTAACAAAAAGGTATGGAGGGATTCGAATGTATACTGAACCTCTGATTAGAAAGCGTTATGGACGTTATGGAAATAATCATTGGATGGTCTACAGTTTCAAATTAAAGAGGGATGTAAATCTGTTCAGTGATCTCGAATACGACCATTGGATACTAATTGAATCCGATTATACGATTCAAGTTTTTTGTGAGCAGCCTGCTGAAGCGCATATTGAAGAAGATGGTGTATCTATTTTTGATATGTGGATTAAAAAAGTAGATGGTGACGAGATATTCTTCGAAATTAAATATGAGCAAGATCTGAATGACGAAGCTGTAGCAAAACAAATTAGTATTCAGAAAAAATGGTGCGAACTGCACGGCAAAAAGCATCAGGTTCGGACAGAGAAAGATATAAGAAGTAATGAGAAGTATCTGGAAAATTTGAAAGATCTCCTTCCATATGTACTGAATAACAGTACGATAGTTGAAATTGACCGTTATAAAGTTCTCACACAACTAAAAGAAGGTACAAAAACAGTTGGAGAGTTGAACCAAGAGTTAAATATTGGCTTACCCCGATTGTATGAAGCCGTTGCCTGCATGATCTATTCAGGGGATATTTCTGCAAGTCTTGATAAGGAATATTTCGGTTTTGGGACGGAGGTGAGGATTAATGAGAAGAAAGAGCAAATTTGAAAAGTTGGGGATAGACCCAGAATTGCTTAACCTAGCAGAGTGGCCAATCGTTGATACTACTGGCTGGGATGAAGCAGATTGTGATAAATATCAAGCAAGAAAAACGGCTGTTGAGATGTACCTTCGGGATAGTGCGACCGTTAGAGAAATTTCAGAAGCAACGGGGATCGATAAAAAGGAGATTTCTCGTTATGTTGACCGTTGTTTTTTAGTAGATGTGAATAATCAGATTTTGGGGTTTAGAGCCTTAAACCCAGGCCTTCACGTGAAAATCTATGAGCGAAACGATTTACCTAAAGCAAATGCAGCTAATTTTGCAGGTGCCTTTGATCTCTTGTTGTTGACTTTCCCGGAGTTAAGGAAATTGATTCACGATAAGGCATTAGGAACGGGGAATGGAGCTTCAAAAGCGACGCATTCAGTAAAGTACATTCTTAAGCAATTTGATACAAAGTGTAAAGAACTTGGTATAAAGCCCAATCAATATCCGAGAAATACAGCTGACAAAGGAAGGCGTTCTCTTGAGAGGTATGTAAAAGATTTAAAAGAGAGACATTTCGGGAATGAGCATGTGTTCGGGGAAATTGCAGCAATGATGGCAAAAACCGTAGGCAGAGGGGAAAAAAATTACGCTACAAACTTTAGACCCTTCTCAAAAGTTATTTTTGATGCACATAAGATCGATTTGATGCTAACAATTCGATACACAGATCCTAATGGGAACGTAGTAAAGAAAGTTTTAAAAAGAATTTGGTTGCTTGCTATTATAGATGCTCCTACAAATTCGGTTCTAGGACACTTGTTATGTGTTAAGCCTGAATATTCGCAGATGGATGTGCTGCAATGCATTCAAAATGCGATACATCCACATGAGCCCATGAAATTTACCATTAAAGGTTTGCAATATCCATCTGAAGGTTCTTTTCCATCGATAAGTATCCCTGAAACTCAGTGGGCTGTTTGGAGAGAGTTTTGGATGGACAACGCTAAAGCGAATTTAGCGAAGAATGTGGTAGATAAACTAACGAAGACAGTAGGTTGTTTCGTTAATGCAGGGCCTGTAGCGTCTCCTCTTCGAAGGGGACTCATAGAGAGGTTCTTTCGGACTCTTGAAGTAAACGGATATCACTTACTACCTTCAACGACAGGTAGCAATCCGAACGATCCTAAGAGAAAAAAGGCTGAACTGAAGGCATTGCAACAAGAAATTAACATTGAACATCTAGAGGAATTAACAGAGGCAATGTTAGCACAGTACAATTGTGAGCCACACAGCGGTAACTCGGGTTTGAGTCCACTTAAAGCAATGCGCGATAAGATTGAAGGAGGATTTCTACCAAGAATCTTACCGGAGTATCGGCGTAAAGAACTGGGACTCTTGATTGTGAGTCAGACTGTTACTGTTCAGGGGAATCTGGAGAAAGGACGGAGGCCTTACATTAACTACGAAGGAGCACAATATAGGAACGATGTCCTCTCACAAAGTGCAGGGCTTATCCGTCAGAAACTAACAATCTATATTAACTTAATGGACATTCGTTTCCTTAGAGCTTTCTTGCCAAACGGAAACGAGTTGGGAACACTTAGGGTAGTTGGTAAGTGGTCGAAAGCCCCTCACTCACTTGAGACCAGAAAGTTAATTAATAATTTTATAAGAAGTGAAAAGCGAGACTTTTTCTTAAAGAGTGATGACTATGTACATGCCCTTTCAGAATATCTCGCAAGTAGTAAAAACAAAGGCGACAAAAATCGTTTGGTGCATGAGATAAGATATCAACAATCACAGGCACTAGTAGAGCAAGAAAAATTTTCAGAAGAATATACAGATGAAAATGAAGAAGTAGTTGATACAGAATATTGCGTTGATGAAGTGATTGCGGAAAGAGACCCTATAAACACTATTATTTTTGAGCATACTGTAATAGTGCAAGTAAATAATAACGAAACGCTTGAAGATGGCTGGGAGGATTTCTTCAAGCCAATATCGTTTTAGGAAAAGTGGGATTTAAATGAGTATGGGACAAGTGAGAGAGGCCGAAAGGCCCTCAATACCGGAAGGTACACATCAACTGATACAAGACAAGTATTTGGTACCGACGAATGAGATAATGAGATTATATAGGAAGGTAGATGAATGGATAGAGGATAGATCCCCTGGGGGGATCATATTTGGACGTCAGAGACGAGGTAAGACACAAGCTATAAAATACATCGAGAAAAAACTGACTCTGCGATATGGAGATGAGCTACCCATCTTCGTTATCCCAGCTAAACATAAATTCACGGCTAACGAGGAGGTGTTCTATGAGTGGCTACTACTGTGGGTCGGTCATGCATTCCCATACGCTGGAAAGAAGAATCATAAATTCGATCGGTTAGCAAAATTTCTACTCGAGAAAGGCGAGAAGTCAAAATATAAGCAAATAGTTATGTTTATGGATGAGGCTCAGGCATTGCTCGAGCAACACTATAAATGGCTGATTGATTTATATAATTACTTAAACGCCTTTCAGATTAAGTTAATTATTCTATTGGTTGGTCAGCCGGAGCTTAAATTAACTAAATCATCATTTGTGACACAAGGGATGAATCATATCGTAGGTAGATTTATGATTAACGAGCATGAGTTGTTTGGAGCAAAAACTGTGACAGATTTCCAGGTTTGCCTTAAAGGCTACGATACGATTGAATATCCTGAAGGAAGCGGATGGTCATATACAAGATATTATTATCCTGAAGCGTATGCGGAAGGGAAGAGACTTGAACATTGTGCAAATGATCTCTTTGAAGCTTTTGCTCTTGTGAGACAGGAGAGGGGGTTTGGAGGGAAGATGGAGGTAGGAATGCAAGATCTAACTACTACCATAAAGTACGCACTTGCCAAATATGGCGCTGAGTCGAAAAAGAAAAATCATTGGATTGATCTTGCTACGTGGGTCGAGTGCGTGAAGAAGGCAGGATATGTTGATTCGGAGGTTTCTTTTAATGTTTCAAAGTTAGAATAATGATTGTAAGGTAGCTGTTTTTGTAGAGACGGTTGCCTTTTTACTTCAACGGTCAACTTGAATACCGACTATTCGTTTTAATAATCTATCAAAATATAAGAGTAGGATTAGGTGTGTTGCTAGTGATTTGTTGGGATGAAACATGGGTCAGCAAATACGAATCAGCATGGCCCATTTTCGAGAAAATAAAGTGTGCAAATGCATTCGACAACTCTGCTTTCTTCAAAGCTTTCGGTATTGAGCGAGTAGCACGATTACAATTCATTACTCAAAACCAGAAGCACCGTTGTCCATTATACTTGTACGGCATTGATAAGGCTAAGTTTAAACAATTTACTAATATAGATCTGCAAGTAAACATTGATTTAGTAGAAAGGTTGAGCTCCTTACTCAACAACCCAATACATTGGAAAGAGTTGGGTAAGACTACCGGCTTCAAGTCGCATTTTTCGTACTGCCAAGAATGTATGTCTAGGAATTACCATAGTATCTTAACGCAATTCCTACTTATACATGAATGTCCATTTCATCAAATCAATCTAGTCGAAAAATGTCCTGAATGCAAAGACTATATTAGTTATAGTTTAATGAGTAATTCAGGCTATGTATGTAGATGCGGTTATCGCATTTGTGAGAGCATAGACTCACCACCATGGCAATTATGGGGTGAAGAAAAGATTATCAAAGATCGAGTGGTATCATATTGGGCAGGTTAACAGCTATGCTTACATGGCGAACTATTGGATGATGGGTGCGTTCACGCGTTATATTAACAAGCAATGGGGAACGGTCCTGCAGAATACCTGGGGATACCTATAGTACGTTCTCCGACGCCTAAGTCATATTCAAGCAACGCCTTGCACAATACCGGTGACAGTTATAACGGCATTAGCAACGTTTACTATGAGGCATCAACGCCAGTGTCTTGGAATCTGAACGATCAGCTCTGGCAGATCACGAGTGCAGGTAATGGCTATTATAAGCTGATCAACAAGAAGTGGGGAATGCTGCTTCACAATACGGGCGGCCCACGTATATGGGGATTTCGGGAGCTTATTACGTAGCAGCAGCGACGCAGCCGTCTCTCGTTTCAGACGAACAATTGTGGACGTTTACACAGCAATAATAGCAAGCCGCGACGGCCAGGACTATTTAAGTTCTGGCCTACGTGATCATTTTCACGAGATGGTTCAAGGATTTATAAATGCCATAAGCGATGTGGCACTAAGTTCACCCATGGGATCTAGATGAAATCATCGAAATGTTCTCTATTGGTGAAGTGAACTACGATTACATATTGAGGGTAAGGCTGCGCCAACGCAAACCGTACCTTGCGTCGTTGAGCGTGAAGGGAAGCGGGTCCTGGAGAGTCTGCGTTGGGGATTAATCCCATTCTGGGCTAAAGACGCTAAGATCAGCTATAAGACGATCTGGTATAGTCCGTATAAGCAAATATAATTTCGATGGGATCGGGTGCAACAGCAGCGCTGGGCGCATTCGATTATCTGATCCGGAATTAATTGCGTCTTATACGTCATATAAGGCCGTCCCGTACCCCAGTAGGTGCGGGACGGTTTTTTTTGCTATAATGAGTCCTAACCTAGGCTGGAAGGACGGCGCTGCACCTGTGATCCTCGAATGGCTGTACCCCTATTGGCTGCGCAATCAAGTGATTCGCAACAAAATCATCGCCATATATATTCCGCTCATTATCGTGCCGCTGCTCGTGCTCGGCTTTGCTTCGAATCGAATTTATTCGAATGCGATCGTAGACAAGACGATCAGCAATGTAACGGACAATTCATCGCTCATCATCACACGTATTAATGGGATGCTCAAGAATGCGGAGAGCTGCGCAAACAGTTTGACGATCAACCTCAATCGCGTGATTCAAGACAACCATAACGGCGAGTTGAACGGCGAACGGAGCTTGCAGTTGTCGACGCTCATTACGAACCAGCTCAGCTTCGCGCTGCTTGTTTTCCCGGACGTTGAGAGTGCCGCATTCATTGATAATAATGGCAATATATACGGAACGTCCGCGAACATTGAAGCGAGCTTATCACCCGAGGTGGTGCTGCAAACGCCGATCATTCGCCAGATTGAACAAACAAGCGGCCAGAATATTTGGTTTCCGATGGAACGAAGGTCATATCTCACTGTGAATGGTGCTGCTCCTGTTCTGTCCCTTGGCAAACGCATCAACAATATTAATACTGGTCAAGAGCTTGGGCGGCTTGTCCTTAATATCAAAGAAAGTGCGCTGTCCTCCATCTTCGGCAAGATCGGCACTGGTGAGCAAGGCAGCTACATGCTTACGGATCCTTCTGGGATGGTGGTTTCGACGCCGGACGCGACAAAGCTGCTGAAGCCGATTGAAGATACGGTTCTTCGGGATTGGGTGCAAACGGCGAAGGATCAATCCGTTATTGGCCGTTTTCAGAGCAGCAAACAGCTGGTGGTTAGCTCAGAGATGGATAAGTTCGGATGGAAGATGATCTCCATGGAGCCTTACACGAAGCTAACCGAGGATAGCCGCAAGATTACGATGCTGATCGCCTTCATCGGCTTGTTATGTTTCTTGTTCGCGCTGATGGGTGCGGGCATTCTAAACAGGCTGATCGCAAGACCGATCGTATTGCTAACCAAGAATATGAAGCTCGTGAAAGAAGGAAACCTAAGCCTCCGCCTTCCGGTTCGGACCAATGATGAGCTTGGGCTGCTCGCTTCCGGTTTCAATACGATGATCGCGCGTATCAATCAATTGCTCGACAATGTACGGTTTGAACAGAAGAAGAAACGCGAATATGAACTGGCTCTCATTCAATCCCAGATTAAGCCGCACTTTCTATATAACACGCTTGATGTCATCTACACCTTGGCGGAGTTTGGCCGGGTTAAGGATGTGCAGCGCACAACCAAGTCACTCGCCGATTATTACCGTATCGTCCTGAGTAAGGGGCGTGAGGCAATTGTTCTGCAGGACGAGCTTCAGGGACTGCGGGATTATCTCGGCATTCAGCGGCTTCGCTATGCGGATATTTTCGATTATCAGATTGACGTTCAGCCGGATGTCATGAGCTGTACCGTGCTTAAGCTGACGCTGCAGCCGCTTGTCGAGAATGCGATTTATCACGGGCTCAAGACGAAGGGAAGCTTCGGACATCTGTGGGTGAGCGGATGCAGAGAAGGCGACTATCTGGAGCTTCGCGTACGAGACGACGGTGTTGGAATCCCTCCTGAACGGCTGCCGCTGCTGCTTAAGCCAGGAGGGCTTGATGAAGAAGCTCATATAGGCGCGGTATCTGCGGCTGGAAACTCAGGCAGCTCATTCGGACTGCGAAGTGTGGACAGCCGAATTAAGCTTTATTTTGGCGAAGAATATGGATTAACCATCAATAGCGAGCTTGGAGCAGGCACGGAGATTTTCGTGCGACTCCCCCTTGCGTTCGGCGGCATGCTGAACGAGCCCGATCCTGCCCGGGTTACGGAGGGACGAAGTGAGAAACGAGAAGGAGTCGAATGATATGCTTCAAGTATTAATTGCAGACGACGAATGGATGTTTCGCGAATACCTTCGAACGGCACTAGATTGGGAGCTGTATGGCTTTCGCATTTGCGGCGAGGCCAAGAACGGAGAAGAGGCGCTGGAGCTCGCTAAGGCTGCGCCTCCGGACATCGCTTTGCTAGATATTACGATGCCGTTTATGGATGGCTTGGAGCTGGCAGATCGTCTCAAGAAGCTATACCCGGACATCAGTATTGTGCTAATAACGGGCCATAATGAATTTGATTATGCGCGTCGTGCACTGAAGATTGGCGTCGAGGACTATATCTTAAAACCGTTCTCCAAGGACGAGCTGATGCTCACGATGCTGAAGCTGCAGGAGGAGCACTTGAAACAGCGAGAGGAGCAGTCCACGCTGCAGCATCATCTGCAGCTCATGCGGGAGAGCGTGCTGTTGCGACTGGTGAATGGGGAGCTGACGGAGCGGAACGAAGGATTACGCGAGCTGCTCGCCTCCTACCAGCTGACCCTTGATGCTCCGGTCTATGCGGTGGCAGTCATTGAGATCGATGATATGAACCGCAAGTGGAGCGAGGTCAGCGAACGATTGCTTTGGAAATACGCGGTCACGAACATCCTGACAGAGGCGATGGAGGAATCCGGAGGCGAGCCGATCATCTTTAACGGGCCAGAGGGCAGAATTATCTGTCTCTACGGTATGTCTGATACGGGTGTCAAAGCCGTGGATGCGGGAGCGAGCGCTTTACCTCGACTGGAACCGTTCGAGAAGCTGTGCATGCTCATTAAACGTTACTTGCATTTCTCCATCACCATTGGCGTTGGGGGTATCTATGACAGAAGCGTAACAGGAATCCGCAGCTCTTACTACGAGTCGCTGACTGCGCTTCAGAACAAGTTCGTGCTTGGCAGCGACCGAGTCATTGCCTACGGGGAACAGATGTCGGCTGCCGGATCGGGCGGTGCTCAATATCCGCCAGAGCTTGGCGATGAGCTTCAGCTGTTGCTGCGGGCTCAGGATGACGAGCGCATGAATGCGAAGCTAAGCGAGCTGTTCCAGCATATCCGGGAGCAGAAGCTGTCTATTGACTACACTTATGTTATCTGTATGAGTCTCGTATCCATCTGTCTTGGTTACGTGACGGAAGCAGGGCATCCGATCGAGGATTGCTTCGGCGAGCATTTCTTCCCTTACAAAGAAATCCGCAGCCTAACGTCCATCGACGAGGTGGAAACCTGGATGAAAGCCTTGTTCGCCAAAGCGGTGCAGTATGCGCGGCGCTACAAGAAAACAAGATCCTCAATCATTGCGCAATCCGCGAAAGCCTTCATCGAAGAGCGGTACAGTGACCCTGACCTGGGCGTCGATCTTGTGGCGCAGCAGTCGTACATTAACGCCAGTTATTTGCGGGCTGTATTCAAGAAAGAGATGGGCATGACCGTTACGGACTATATAACGCATATCCGAATGAATCGGGCCAAAGAGCTGCTCGGTGAGGGGAACCGCAAGCTGGCCGATATAGCGGAAGCGATCGGCTACAGCGATGGCAGTTATTTCAGCAAAAGCTTCAAGAAATTCTTCGGCTGGTCGCCTAGCGAGTACGAAAATCACATCAAAACAAACGAAACGATGCGCGGATAGTACAAAACGCCATCGTTTTTTCCATTATCGGGACGCGGGATGCATTTTATAATGAGGAACGTAAAGCACACCAACAGCACAAGGGGAGGTCATTCACCATGAGAAAATGGACGCTAGCGCTCATTTCAGCAACAATGGTGATGGGTCTGGCAGCATGTGGATCCAGCAACGACAATAAAGAGCAGAATTCAGCAAACACAGGTAACCAAGCGGCAGGCAACAACGCGGCAGCTGCTAACGCTGGAGATTCAACGAACTCGAGCAGCACAGAGTCGGTTAAGCTTCGGATCTATGCGCAATACGCAGACGAAGATACGAAAGGCCCTTACGACTATGCGGTTGCAGAGCTTAAGAAAGCAATGCCGAACGTAGAGCTGGAGCTGGATGTGCAAGCACAGGATGATGGCCAGAAGCTGAAGACGTATGCGGCTACAGGCAATCTTCCGGATATTTTCCAAGCAGGACTTGATATCATCAGCACGTTTAAGAAATCGGGCAACATCCTTGAACTTGATAAATACGCAGACGACTTCAAAGCGAAGATTCAGCCAAGCGCAATGAATACGCTTGTGACGGATGATGGTCACATCTACGCGTTCCCTTACGCGGGCAACGAAGTCGCGATGCTGTTCTATAACAAAGAGCTGTTCGCAGCGAATAACGTCAAAGTACCGACAACGTACGATGAAATGATGGCTGCTGTAAATGCGTTCAATGCGAAGGGCATTACGCCGCTTGCATTGTTTGCAAAAGAAAAATGGCCAACGGTTGCGCTGTACGACATGTTCGCATCCCGTAACGATCCAGCGGGTATCACGAAGTTGGACAAGGGCGAGGCGAAAGCAAGCGATCCTGAGTACAAAACAGCTGCGGAAGAAATCGTGAAATTGGTTAAAGCAGGCATGCTGCCAAAAGGCGCAACGAACTTGAACTACGACCAAGCAGCGGCGCTGTTCCACGAAGGCAAAGCAGCGATGTTCCTGAATGGCCAATGGGAAATCGACGCTTCGACGAAAGCGCTTGGCGAAAAGCTCGGCTACATGTACGTGCCGGCGGCGGATGCAGCGGCATACGAAAGCTCGAAGCTGACTTTCAGCGGCGGCGGCGGCCCTGGCGGCTATGCAGTTAACCCGCAAACGAAGGACCCTGAGCTGGCGGCGAAAGTAGCAGCATTCATCTCCTTGAAATATGCGGAGTTCAAGTTTACGCAACGCGGCACGCCGATGGTAGCGACGAAGGTCGATGCGCCTGTCGTGAACAAGTTCCCGCCGGTTATGGAACAACTGAGCAAGGATATTCCGAGCATGAAGACGACTGCCTTCTCATGGGGTCTGAGCAATCCGAAATTCAAAGCAGCGATCGAAGATGCTGCGCAAAGCTTGATGACAGGCGGATACTCGCCGGATGACTTCGTCAGCGATGTAGATGCTGCAATTTCGTCGAAGTAATCGACGCGTTTAACGAATCGTGAGTAGTATTGGAAAACTCATGCCGGCTTCACGACGGTGTGAGTTTTCCTCCTTTATGAGCGCTTAACTGGCAGCAAGTAAACATAAGCAAGCGGATATTCGTATGCAAATAGGCAAGATCTTAATATGCGAAGGAAGTGACGACATGCGAAAATACTTGGGCAATAAGACGGCAATTCTACTGTTCATCTTGCCGGCCCTTCTCTTATATACGGTTGTCGTATTTTACCCGGTCGTTCAAGTGTTCTATCGGAGCTTGTTTGATTGGGACGGGTTGTCCGAGGCGAAATTCATTGCCCTGGATAACTATAAACGGTTATTCCATGACCATGTCTTCTTCACCTCGCTCTACAATAGCGCGGTGTTTGCGGTCATCATTGCCATCGTTCAGATTACGATCGGCACGCTGCTGGCATTCGCTGTTTCTGAAGCAGCGATGCGCGGTCGCAAGTTCGTGCGTATCACTGTATTCATTCCGGTTGTATTGTCCATTACGGTCGTCTGCCAGCTCTGGCTGGCTATGTATAACGGCGAATACGGTCTCATTAACAAACTATTCGAAGCTGTCGGCTTATCCTATCGTCAAGACTGGCTGACTGATCGACATACGGCTATCTTCGCACTGGCGGCGGTTAATGCTTGGCAGTACATGGGTTACCACTTCGCCTTGCTGCTTGCCGGTGTCAAATCGATCCCTGAGAGCTACATGGAAGCAGCACGTATCGATGGAGCAAGCAAAATGAAAGCGCACCTTCGTATCACGATGCCGATGCTCGCGGAGACCTACAAATTCTGTCTGATCCTGGCCTTCACGGGCGGCTTGAACGCATTCGCGAACATGTACATTATGACAAGCGGCGGCCCAGGAACGACAACCTACACACTGACTTATATGATGTTCCGTTCGGCTTTCCGTGTCGGTGAATTCGGTTACGGCAGCGCTTCTGCAGCCTTCCTTGTCATCGAATGCTTGATCGTCACGCTCATCATCAACAAGCTGATCGCGCGCGATCCGATTGTCTACTAGGAAAGGAGCAGATGACTCGTGAAGACATTAAGAATGAAATATCCCATCTCGAATATCCTCATCTGGCTGTACGCGCTGCTCTCCGTCTATCCGCTATTCTGGATGATCGCGTACTCGCTTAAGAATAACGACGAAATCTTCGTTACGAACCCGTTCGGCTTTCCGACGCACTTCCGTTTCGATAATTACAAGACGGCATGGACGAGCTTCAATGTGCCGCAGTATTTTACGAACAGCGTTATCGTATCCGTAGTTACGGTTATATTCAGCCTCACCTTCGCAGTCTTGTTCGCCTATGCGGTTGCGCGAATGAAGTGGCGGCTAAGCGGCGCGGCCCGCATCTACATGACGATCGGTATGTTTGTACCAGTTCAGGTTATCATGATCCCGCTCGCGATTCTGATGCGCGACTTCCATCTGGCTAACTCGTATTTGACGCTAATTGTGCCTTATATCGCGTTTAACCTTTCTTTCGCGACGCTTGTTTTCTACGGTTTCTTCCGCAGCGTTCCGGTTGATCTTGAGGAAGCGGCTTGCATCGATGGCGCATCCATCTATCGGACGTTCTTCAGCGTTATGCTGCCGATCATTCGCCCGTCCATCGCGACGATGATTATCTTCGTATTCCTCGCGGCGTGGAACGAGTTCCCGATTGCGATGATGCTCATTTCCAAAGAATCGCTCAAGACGCTTCCGCTGGGACTTCTGTTCTTCCAAGGGCAGTTCACGACGGATTGGGGCGCAATGGGTGCAGCAATGACGATTGCCAGCTTGCCTACGCTGCTGCTCTACATGCTCTTTAGCGAGCAGGTTGAGAACGCATTGACGGTTGGTTCCGCAGTGAAATAAATAGGATGGCGATCTTCATTCGTTTATGAATATCGCCTATTTTTTTTAGATTTGGGAGAAAAGGACATCAGGGCAGGAGCGTGGAGCAACATGTATTTAGGCGTCGATTATTATCCCGAGTATTGGCCGATTGAGCTGCTCGATGAAGATATTGACGGTATCGTAGGTTTGGGCGCGAATATGGTTCGGATCGGGGAATTCTCTTGGCACAAAATGGAGCCGCAGGAGGGGCAGTTCGATTTCTCGTTCTTCGACCATGCGGTGAAGCGGATTACGGAAAAAGGACTGTCGATCATGTTCGGGACGCCTACGGCAACGTTTCCGGCATGGCTGGCGAAGAAGCATCCCGACATTCTGTCAGTAGATGCTGACGGGCTAGTTCGTGCGTTCGGGGGTCGCAGGCAATATTGCTATAACTCGAGCATCTATCAACGGTATGCAGGGGAGATTACACGCCGGTTGGTAGAGCATTACGCGAATGAAACGGCTATTGTGTCCTGGCAGCTCGATAACGAGTTCGGTCACGAGGGCAGCGACATGTGCTATTGCCAGACTTGCGGCGCGGCGTTTCAACAGTTTCTTAAGCTTAAGTATGAAGGCGACATCGCGCTGCTCAATGAGACGTACGGGACGATCTTCTGGGGGCAAACCTATAATGATTTCAATGAAATTCCGATGCCCCTGCGCACGATAACGACACATAACCCTGCGCTGCAGCTCGACTGGGCGCGGTTTCGTTCGTGGTCTGTGAACATGTTCGCAGCACGGATGGCTGCTATCGTTCGCGAGGCGAAAGGCGATCATCAGACAGTGACGCATAACCTGCCGGGCGGCTTCTTCCAGAAGTGGTACGACCATGCGGAGACGGCACAGCTGCTCGACTTCGTATCGTATGATAACTACCCGGTATGGGGCGGACTTGCGGAGCCGATTACGCCTGCTGCCATTGCGATGGGGCATGATTTCATCCGCGGCTTGAAGGGGCAGAATTTCTGGATCGTTGAGGAGCTGATGGGGGCGCAAGGCCACGATGTCATCGGTTATCTGCCGCGGCCGGGACAAGCTAAGATGTGGTCGATGCAGGCATTCGCCCATGGATGCACGGATATGCTGTACTTCAGCTGGCGGGCGATGACGCGCGGAGCGGAGCAGTTCTGCATGGGCATTGTTGACCATGACAACCGGCGGGGGGCCAAGTACGAGGAAGTCCGCCATGTATTCGAGACGATCAAGCCCCATGGCGAGGCGTTGGCGGCTCCGATTGTCGCCGATATTGCCGTGCTGTACGACTATGACAATGTCTGGTCGTGGAGGTTCCAGCGGCAAAGCGAAGGGTTTGATTTTACAGCAGAATTGCTGAGACTGTATACGCCGTTTCATACGAACAACTGCCGAATTGACGTCATTCCGGCGTATGATGCTGCCCGGGATTGGTCCGGCTACAAAGTGCTGCTCGTGCCTGCGCTGCAGATCGTAGATGAAGCGCTTAGCAAACGGCTTGCGGCATTCGCGGCCGAAGGTGGAACGGTTGTATTCGCCTTCCGTACGGGTATCCGTGATCGGAACAATAATATTCATTTTGGGATTGAAGTACCGGGTTATGCGGCAGAAATGGCCGGTGTTGTTATTCATGGATCCGAGGCGCTGCCTAACGGACGCCATGTGCCGGTTGTTGCTGTGAACGCGTCAAGTAAGAGCGATTCCTCCATGCATGCAACCTGTGAAGTATGGCGTGATATGCTGACCCCGACAACTGCGGAGACGTTGTACCGTTATGACGACAACAATTTCCCGCTGCCTGCGCTGACGCGTAATCGTTATGGAAAGGGCTCGGTTTATTATATCGGCGGAGGCATCGGTGAGAATGTCATGGATGAGCTGGCGAGTTCCATTATCTCGAGCGAGGGCATCTGGCATGTAGAAAGCGAGAAAGGCGTCGAGGTTGTCGTTCGTGAGGATGGAGAAGGCGTACAGCGCTGGTTTATTATGAACCATACAGGTGAAACGCGAGAGTTCCAAGGTAAGACGCTCGCTCCATATGCGAGCTTCGTGAGGGTTAGGCGATGACTGTAGGTACCTATATGCTGGCACTTGACCAGGGGACGACAAGTACAAGGGCACTGCTTGTTGACCATTCGGGAAGCATTGTGGCAATTGCGAGAGAAGATTTGGCACTGTCCTATCCGCAGCCCGGCTGGGTCGAGGCGGATGCTGCTCAAATCTGGACGTCTGCAACCCATGTGATCAGGAACGTGTTGAAAGAACATGGAATAAGCAGTGAGCAGGTGGCCGGGATTGGCATTACGAACCAACGGGAGACGACTGTAGTATGGAATCGTCATACAGGCGAGCCTATTCATCCCGCTGTCGTCTGGCAATCCCGTCAATCGGCTGATGTGTGTGAACGGTTGAGATCACTCGGCTATGCAGAAGGTATTCGTGAACGGACAGGGCTGTTAATCGATCCGTATTTCTCTGGCACAAAGGTTGCGTGGCTATTGGAGCATGTAGCAGGTGCGCGGGAGTTGGCAGAAGCCGGGGATCTACTGTTTGGCACGATAGATACATGGTTGATTTGGCAGCTGACCGGCGGGCAATTGCACGTGACTGATGTTTCGAATGCCTCGCGGACACTGATGTTAAATATTCATGAACGGCAGTGGGATGAGCAGCTGCTGGAGATGCTTGGTGTTCCGGCATCGATGCTGCCTGAAGTTCGTGCGACTTCAGAAGTTTACGGGTATACGCAGCCCGAGCTATTCGGCGGACCGATGGCGATTGCCAGTGCCGTCGGAGATCAGCAGGCAGCGCTGTTCGGGCAAGCCTGCTTCCGTGAAGGGGAAGCCAAGAATACGTACGGAACCGGCTGTTTCATGCTGATGAATACCGGGCAGCATGCCAAGCGATCCATCAATGGACTGCTAACGACGATCGCCTGGGAGATCGAAGGGCAGCTGGAATATGCGCTTGAAGGCAGCGTCTTCGTTGCCGGCGCGGCGATTCAGTGGCTGCGAGACGGGCTTCAGATGATTGGCTCCGCATCGGAGTCTGAGGAAATCGCAGCTCAGACCGAGAGCTCGGAAGGCGTGTATGTCGTGCCAGCCTTTGTCGGACTCGGAACACCGTATTGGATGAGCTATGTTCGCGGCGCTATGTTTGGAATAACGCGCGGTACGACGAAGTCGCATATTGTGCGGGCTGTGCTCGAATCATTAGCCTATCAGACACGAGATGTGCTATCGGTAATGGAAGCAGATTCGGGTATTACGGTGCATCGCTTGGCGGTTGACGGCGGCGCGGTTAGCAATGATCTGCTCATGCAGTTCCAGAGCGATGTGCTTGGCGTACCTGTTGAACGGCCAGACGAGCGGGAGGCGACCGCTCTAGGCGCTGCTTTCCTGGCCGGATTGGCTGTAGGCTTCTGGAAGGATAAAGCGGCCATTCGTTCCATGCGCCATGTTGAGCGCAAATTCGAGCCGACCATGACGGAGGATGTACGAAGCGAATTATATGCAGGCTGGCAAAAAGCAGTTCGGGCCGCGATGGCATTTTAACGGAGGGGGTTGCAGCATGAGTTTAACACAAATAAGAACGCGCGAGTTCTCGGCAGAGGCGCGCTCGGCGTTGCTTGCAGAGATGGAACAGGAGCCGCTTGACCTCCTGATTATCGGCGGCGGAATCACGGGGGCAGGCATCGCATTGGATGCGGCCTCGCGCGGATTGCGTACAGGACAAGTAGAGATGCAGGATTTCGCGGCGGGAACGTCCAGCCGTTCGACCAAGCTCGTTCACGGCGGGCTGCGCTACTTGAAGCAGTTCGAGATCGGCGTCGTAGCAGAGGTCGGCAAGGAGCGGGCGATTGTTTATGAGAACGGGCCGCATGTAACAACGCCGGAATGGATGCTGCTGCCGATGTACAAGGGTGGTACGTTTGGTCCCTTGTCCACGAGCATCGGTCTTCGCGTGTATGACTTTCTAGCCGGCGTGAAACGCGGCGAGCGCAGGAAGATGCTTAGCGATGCGGAAACCTTAGCCAAGGAACCGCTCCTGAAGAAAAAGGGTTTAAGAGGCGGCGGCTATTATGTGGAGTATCGGACGGACGACGCCCGCCTCACGATAGAAGTCATGAAGCAGGCGGCAGCGGAAGGTGCATTAGCGGTCAATTATGCGAAGGTGGAGACGCTTCGTTATGATAAAGAAGGCAAGCTGATTGGCGCAGTGGTGCATGATCGGGTTAGTGGTCGCAACTACGAATTAACCGCAACGAAGGTCGTCAATGCAACCGGACCTTGGGTGGATGATGTGCGCGAGATGGATCAATCCAAGGAAGGCAAGACGCTTCGGCTGACCAAAGGCGTTCATCTGGTGTTTGACGGCGGCCGCTTCCCGCTGCGGCAAGCCATTTACTTCGATACGCCGGATGGACGGATGGTATTCGCGATTCCGCGTGAAGGTAAGACTTATTTCGGGACGACGGACACGAATTATACTAGCGATACAGCGAACCCTCGCGTTACGGAGGAGGATCGCGATTATTTGCTGCGCGCAGTTAACCTCATGTTCCCGGAGTTGTCACTCCGCGCCGATGACGTAGAATCGAGCTGGGCGGGACTTCGCCCGCTCATTCAACAGGAAGGGAAATCACCTTCGGAAATCTCTCGCCGCGACGAAATCTTCGTCTCTCGTTCGGGTTTGATCTCCATCGCCGGAGGCAAGTTAACCGGTTACCGCAAGATGGCGGAGACCGTCGTAGACAAAGCGGTGGAGCTGATGCGCGCTGAGGGTGAGGGCAAAGCACAGGGAATCGGCAGCAGCCGGACGCAGGATATGAAGATCTCAGGCGGCGATGTCGGCGGCTCGGCGAACTTCCAAGCTTTTGTCAATGTTCAGACGACTTTGGGAATGCTTAGAGATGGACTATCAGAATCCGATGCGCGATTCATTGCAGAGAGATACGGCTCGAACGCGGAGCATCTATTCGCGTTGGCAAAGGAAACGCAAGCATGGGCAGATGCACATGGGTTGCCGCTGTCGTTAGCTATTCAGCTCCGATATGCGATCGACTCAGAGATGACCGTCCGTCCGGTCGACTTCTTCATCCGCCGTACGGGTAATTTGTTCTTCCGCATCGCAGATGTTCGTCGGTGGAAACGGGGGGTCATTGCAGCTATGGCTGAGCGACTTGGCTGGAGTGAGGAGCGGCAATTGGGGTATGCCGCTGAGCTTGATGAAGAGCTGCGGCATGCTTCGGAAGTAAGAGCAGTTGTAGGAAGCGCAACTCATTAACGAAATCGGAAATAACGAAATCCATTTAGGCAGCTGCAGCATGGCGTGATTGGGCGAGCATATCACTGCCCTTGGGTGCCGTGCTGCGGCGGTTTTTTACTTTGCGATGACTGTATTGTATTATATTTCCCTTTCTACGATCCGACTCAGATCCTGATCCTTGCGCTCTGCTGAGCAGCCAATTGAAAGCACATGATTCTAATTTAGGGGGCGTTTATTAACTCTGGATTCAGTCGGGCCCTCCACTTGAAAGTAAATGCCCTCCAACTTATCTCCTTGGTTTAGCACGACCTCGTTTTTCTCATAGTTACGCAGCTGAAACTGTTTTGTTATAATGAGAAAAACTGAGGGAGGAATCAAAAATGAAATTCGTATTCGACTTGGATGGGACGAACTGCTTCCTTCCGTTAGTTACGCTGCACTCAGCTTCTGATGATATTGTGCCTTTTGTAAGCTTGTTCAAGTTTCAAGAGTGTTAACTGTCGGAAAGATCAAATTGAAGAGGATTAAAGGAGAAAGCCATAATGGCCCTGGAGATGAGAAATCGCTGTGAGAAGTGTTCAAAGGAACTTCATTATCACTCAATTGCATATATTTGCACACATGAATGTACTTTTTGTGAGGCGTGTACAGAGAGTATGAATCATGTATGTCCGAATTGTGGAGGAGAATTGGTGCGGAGACCAAAGAAAGTGGGACAGCTATCAAGTTAACAACGCAGATTTATGCACAATTACGGGGAGAACGACGGAGAAAACTATGCAGGCATTACTTTTAGGGGGTTGAGCCCCCAATTCAACAAAAAAGCATCATTCCTATTATGAGGACTGCATTCCTATGTATTATGAAAGAAATACGAGGTCACGTACTACGACAAGAAAAGACAAGAGGGCAAGCCCTACAAGGTGACGGTGATTGCTTACTCCAACAAGCTGTTGTATCACATTTACGCCATCTTAAAGAAGGGATTGCCCTAAAACGCATAATCCATATTTAACCAACACCCTCCGCGCTAATGTTTTTGAGTGTTTACTTGAATGGAATAATTCCATTTCACGAAGTCGTGTATGGCTTTTTCAAAATTTCATTCTCCTGCTCGAGATCACGGAGTCGTCTCTGGAGATCACGCATAGCTTTGTCACTAGACTTTAGCTGTACCATTATTGCATGGGAACGAATTAGTACCATCTGCATTAAACTTAGCTGCCTATCGGTACAAGGTATTCTTCATGTATGGCCACCGTCTTCGCTTCATCTTGGATAAGTCGTATGGTGAGCAATATAAAATCTCAGTCCTATTTGTTCATCACGTTGAACACCTCGATTAAGAATGCATTATTGTCGCACAATTAGTTCGATGTGGCTAATTAAAGTCTAGAATCAAAGTTAATCAGAATTTAATTAGAACTTTGTTTTTGCGTGACTTTCCAATTGACTAAAAATACCCCAGTTCCAATAAAAACTCCCCCAAGCCCCACATACCATTTCAGTTGTTCGCCAAGCAATAACCAACTGGAGATTACGCCAAAGAACGGAGCAAGGAATAGGAAAGAGCTGGTTTTTCCTGGATCGCCTTTTTGAAGTAAATAGAACCAGACAGAAAATTGGACAATTGAACACAGGATAACTAGAAACAAAAGAATAAAAACGGAATTTAGTGAAAAAATAAAATATGAATGCTCTAGGAGTAAACTTAAGATAATTAGTACGATTCCACCTGAAAGCATTTGATATGCTGTCAGAACTTGCATTTCAAATACCTGACCCCATCTCTTAACAAGTATAGTTGACAATGCAAAACAAACTGCCCCCATGAAACCAATTATTGTGCCTGTCGAAATATTCATGTTAAAACCGAAAGTAAGGAAGACCCCAACAAAACCGAAGCATACTCCTATCCATACCTGAAACCGGTAATGATTCCCTAAAAGTATGGTGCTTAAAATGATAACTAGGAGTGGGCTCATAAAGGTTAGAATTGCTGACTCACTAGAGCTAATCCACTGCATGCTATAATACACACAACCCATGACTCCAGCAGATTGGAGCAATCCTATAATAAACACTTGTATCCACTGTTTTAGGCTTTTAGGCAATGGTTTTCTTTTTACAATCAACGCAAGTATACCGCCAGCCATTATATAACGGATACCCATTAGAAAAAATGGGGGGGCGTACAAAAGGCCTAATTTTCCAATTGGGAACGCAATGCCCATTAACATTGTTGCCAAAAGGACTAATCCTAAATATTGAAAATTATTCTTCATGGTTGTCTCCTCCGATTGTCTGATGTCTCTATTAATATTGTAATGAGATTCTGTTTTTATGTATAATGATTGTTAACTATAGTTCATATCATAAATAATGATATCAACGGGGGGATCATTGTTGGATAGTTCTGACTTACGTATATTTCGAATAGTTGCTCGAGAGGGCTCAATCACACAAGCTGCTGCACGGCTCGGTTTTGTACAATCAAATGTTACTGCCCGAATCAAACGGTTAGAATCTGAACTTGGGACTACACTCTTCTTTAGGCACAACAGAGGCATGAAGCTTACTTCCACTGGCAAAATCCTTCTTTCATATGCAGATAGAATTGTTGGTCTGCTGGAAGAAGCAACCCAAGCACTTTCCGCTACCCTTGAACCCATCGGTCCTCTTATGATTGGCTCTTCGCAGACAATTGCCTCGATCCACTTACCTAAATTGTTTACTTCGTTTTACAAACAATACCCGGGTGTCATCTTGTCTGTTACGACAGGGGATACACAAACATTAATAAAAAAAGTCCTAGACTATGATCTTGATGGAGCCTTCATAAGTCATCTTTGTGTTCATCCCGATCTTCAATCAATTCCGTGCTTCAACGATGAATTAGTCATTGTTGCGGCAGAAGGAAATTTCGATATAGAAGAAATTACCACAAGACCGATTCTGGTACTGGATATGAATTGTATATACAAAGAAATCATGGAACAGTGGATGCGTGATAAAACCCAAACAAGACCACACTTTATTGTGATGGGGACTGTTGAAGCAATCATTGGCGGAGTGGAAGCTGGGCTAGGAATCTCACTTTTACCTAAAATAATCATAAAGAAAAATGAAAATAGCAGAAAAATGCATATCTTTGCTCTTGATTCCTTAAACTATAATCTTACAACAGAGTTCATAATCCGTCGAGACTCTTTTGTTAGCAGTACTTTGAGTGCTTTTCTTGATTACATCAAATGTGTTTTAGAAATTGATAATTCTCCTGCAATTCCAAAAAATCAAGGGTAGACGTAGAAGGGACGAACCTGTATATCCCGGGATGAGTGTTGCCCCCTTCTTTGAAACGGTAATGAACCCCCTTACCTTTATAGATTGGTGGTGGTGCAAGCTTTTTTTGAATATTTTTCTGGTTGGCATTCCGCCACACACTTTTGAACATCTTTATGTAAACAGGCACAAGTTATTTACCAAATGAAGATAATAGCATATAATTGTGCATGCTAGAGGGTTAATCTGTTGCTTGTGATTAATAGTAATACAATTCGTCAGGCTAGGTATGAAGGGTTTAAATGAGAAGGAGAAATAGCTTAACGTGAAGTATGAGATCTTATATGGCAATACGTTCCCTCTTGTAAAA
Source organism: Paenibacillus taihuensis (assembly GCF_003386535.1). Taxonomy (GTDB): domain Bacteria; phylum Bacillota; class Bacilli; order Paenibacillales; family Paenibacillaceae; genus Paenibacillus_Z; species Paenibacillus_Z taihuensis. The sequence continues at coordinate 59,398 of NZ_QTTN01000027.1, read as the reverse complement.
GTAAAGTTGGAAAGAGACGAAGCGATAAAAGCTGAAATGAATGCGATGATCTCAATGAGTCCCAAAGTTGAGTTAAAAGGTACTTTGGACGGGGGAATACTTCGTGGTTTTGGCCGTCTACTGAGTGGGGAAAAATTCTTTTTCCAGGAGTTGCTTGCTAGTGAATGCCAGGGAGAAGTACTCCTTGCCCCAAATTCTGTTGGTGATGTTCAAGCAGTTGAACTTGATGGCTCGTATACACTTTTGGTCCAAAAGAATGGGTTCCTGGCTGCAACCATGGGAATTAAAGTATCAACAAAAATTCAAAATATTTCTAAGTCTCTTTTTTCAGGTGAAGGTTTCTTTATCCTTGAGGTAAGTGGCAAAGGGACGGTATTCATTTCTTCCTTTGGAGCAATCCACGCCATCAGTCTTTCTGATCATGAAGAAGTTGTTATTGATAGTCAGCATCTTGTCGCATGGCCTAGTTATATGAATTATAAAGTCGAGAAAGCTTCAAAAGGATGGTTTTCTACCTTTACTTCTGGTGAGTTAGCCGTTTGCCGATTTAAAGGGAAAGGCACTGTATTAATTCAGACTCGCAATGGAAAAGGTTTCGGAAGCTGGGTACAACAATTCATACCAAGAGGTAACTAGAAAAGCGTAAGCGTATAGCCCACTCCTTAAAGGTGTGGGCTATTTGACGCTTACAAAATAAATATTTCTTGCATCCTCTACACGTACAGCTGATAGTTATCATTGGAAGCAGCATTCCAAAGCAAGTTACGAACTATATGGCTCATTGACTTCACTTGTAAAAAGTTGATTTTTTACCTAGCAAGTAACGAATCCTCATATCTTTCGTTATTAACGGTAGAGCCGGCTCTTATTTACGGAGGTACATGAATGGATTGGGAAAAGCTATGGAAAGATCATTGGAAGGAGCTATACAATTTTATTTATTTTAAAATGAGTAGTGGAAGGCAGGAAGCGGAGGATCTAACACAAGAGACTTTCATCCGTCTTATGCGGAGCAAACGAAACTACGAATCGTCGAACGTTGTCGCGGTGCTTAAGCGAACAGCTCTACGGCTTATCATTGATCGTTGGCGTAAAATGAGGAAGCAAGGGCAATCCTTACCTATTTTTGAAGAGATTCTCGCAGACAAAGGAATGTATGACCCAGAGCAAATGGTTATCCGTGATGAGCTAATTCGTCAAGCTTTAAAAGCTTTGAACGATGAGCAGCGTATGATTGTTGTTCTGCGCGTTATCCAGGGCTACTCAGTCAAAGAAACGGCGGAGATAACCGGAAAGGCAGAATCATCTGTAAAAACCATGCAATTTAGAGCCATACGCATGATTCAGAAGAAGCTCGGCATTAACAATGAGGAAGGAGAACCAGGCCATGGGACTGAATAGGGAAGAAGTTCTATCACGTTTGATTGATCATTTAGAGAATGGATCGGACAAAAGGGAAGAGTTCGAGATGAATCCGGAGCTTGAGGCGATGATTGAAACCGTGAGGAAATTGAGAGGAGCAGCTCGCATTTATCAAGAGCCTTCAAATGAATTTGCCTATAAGGGCTGGGAGCAGATCACCTATGCTACCAAAGGGAATAAGGTGAAGGCGAGGCTATTCTTACTCAAACGTTTCAGTTGGATAACGGCTGCCGCCGCGCTGCTCCTGGTAATAGGGTTAATCTTTACACCTATCTTGGGGCGGTCTGACGTCAATGCTTCGGAACTTAGCGTTAGTAGTCAAGGACAACTCCTTAGTCTTGGTGTTAAACAAGCAATGTCGCCCAGATATGCAGGCAGTGATCAAAATATTAGCTACGGGGTAGAAGATGAAATTTTTTTATGGGATCGTACATCGGGTCAGTCGATGAAACTTTCTCTGTCTTTCCCTTATATGAGGGATGCGGCATGGTCTCCGGACGGCAAAATGATAGCATTTTCAGGTTACAATCAAGCATTACGTAGAACCTCCGTACCAGGGATTTGGGTTGTTAACCGTAATGGATCTGGGTCAAGGTTAGTGGCTCTTCCTTCAAACGCCGACACTGCATTTGAAGCTCCAGTATGGTCACCGGATGGAAAGCGGATTGCATTTACAGCTGTTCGCGCGCGATTATCTGATGAGACAGGTGTTATGTACGAACGAACTATACACATCGTAAATACAGACGGTACGGAGTTAGGAGTCAGTACGAAGGGGAGCCAGCCTACTTGGTCCCCAGATGGGAAGAAGATTAGCTACACCTTGGATGAAGGCTCTGTTTCGCCGCAAATCTGGATCATGAATCTGTCCGATCATACGCAAAGAAAGCTGGTGGATGGACAAATGCCCGCATGGTCACCGGCAGGACCATTCGTTGCTTATGTGAAGACACGAGTGGAACATCAAGTACTGAACAAGAAGCAAGAGCGTGCTGCTTATTCAGCTGAATTTCAATATCAAGAGCTTTGGGCGATTAATATCGAGAGCGGAACTGAAACCCAACTGACACACAGTGCATATCCCGTTAGGTTAATGAAAGAGCTTCTCACTGAAGCAGACAGCCGAGAGGATCTTCATGCTGCATTTGCCGTAAGCGGAGAGACCTCGGATGGGCACCCGGCTTGGTCTCCGAATGGTAAGAATTTGGTATTTACACGGAATGTCAATGAAGAATCCGGTATTCATTTCTCATTGCAAGAGTTAACAATCGATTATCATTAGGAGTTGGATCCATTGAAACTAAAATACTTGTTCGGCTTAAGTCTAGGTCTGGCTGTCGTTATATTTGCAACAAGTTGTTCATCAGCTCAAGAGATACAGGAGAATCAAAGAAATCAGGAGATGAAAGCAGACAGGTCCGTTAATTCAGGATTGGCTCTAAATTTAAAAGATGCCTCCAAGGCGGCTGATGAAGAGAAGACAGCCGAAGTAAGTGCGCTTCATCTGGTCATACAAATTCCGTCGGAATGGACGCTGCAAAGTGGCGAAGAGTCTTTTAGCTTCCAGAAAGATGAGGTGCCTGTCGGAGGGTTAGATGGACTGGGGTATAACGATTCGAAATCCATTGACTCGTTACTTCCCAACGGGGCAATTGTCAATAAGAAGGAATCATTGAATGGCTTCCCTGTTCCAACGGTACGTGCGCATTTGAAGATCGAGGCTAGTGGAAATGAAGGAGAGAGAGAAGAAATCCATTATTATTATTTCTTGAAGGAATCGCAGGTAATATACGATCTCCGGTTCGATGCCAAACAGATAACTTTAGATGACTCCGAGAAGATTGCAAAAACTGCGAAAGCAATCCATTAATTAAGTAATCTTAAAATGGGACGAAGCTGATAATACCATGCTTCGTCCTGTTTTCGTCTAGGGAAAGCTACAATTACGAGCAGAAAACATAAACAATCACTATGCATAATCTGGCTTGTTTAGCTTGCCGAATAAAAGTAGATTTATTAAAAAATATGATTGACTGGAATCCGTACACTGCTTGTTTTGCTTGCAAATATCGAGAATAGGGTCCTTCTGCGTTTGAAGAGAAATGGGGGGAGGGGAGAGGCGAGGCGAGACGAGACGTTCATTTCTTCTCAGCTTTGTCATGCCGCCGCCTTTGGTCGCGGCACTATTGGTGTGCATGGTACAGCCTCAACGAAGATGAATAAATTAAATCGAGAACAAAGTGACTTCCGCTATTGCTGAAGAAGATCACAACTTGTAACGTGTGTGTACCCCGTTGCCAATAAATTCAATTATTTATACCAGCTCACTGGCGTTGCATTAATGTATATGTAATTTTCACAATTTTCAATATTTATGCCGAATGAGCATAAAAAAATCCTTTAGAACGGAATGGAAGGTAGACCTGTCCAAATCCACTAAAAAGGATCATCGCATGGACAAGAATACGCTATTTTCATCGTTTGGTAAATGGCTTTCGCCAATATGTACAAAAACGTGTCACAGATCAAATTGCACAATCGGGCCAAGACAAATGCGTCAAGAAACTGACAACGACAGCGTACTTCAAGCTGTTCTTACATGCGCAATTACACAATTGTGATGGCCTTCGTGACATCGCCAATCATATGCTGAGCCGTGCTTTTCAGAAGGAACTTGGATTATCCTCTATTTCTGCGTCGCAGCTGAGTCGTAAGCATAATCAAGTGGACTCGGAACTCCTTAAACAAGTTTTCGAGCGCTTGGTGAAGCAAATGCTGATGCGACATGCGCCTGCCAACCATCGTAAAAACATGAAGATCATCGATTCGAGTACCGTCTCCCTTTGCTTGAACACCTACAAGTGGGCGGCGTTTCGCAAGTCAAAGGCCGGAATTAAGCTGCTTTTGCGACTCGCTTTCGTCGGTGAAAACGAGGTCCTACCCGAGAGAGCGACAATTACAGAAGCAAAGAAGAACGATCGGGCACAAATGGATGGCTCATGGATGAACCTGGTGCAACGTACATATTTGACCGCGGTTATGTGAATTACGATGCGTTTGATCGGTATTGCAAGGATGGAATTTTCTTTGTGACGCGGCTGAAAAATAACGCGGTCATCGAACCGCTAATGTCGAATGCGATTCCGCCAGACAGCAAGATTTTGGCTGATGAGATTGTGCGAATTGGATCACCGCAGAAGCGCGTTAAACATGAGCTTCGCATGATTCAAACTGAGGATTCGGAAGGTAACCTACTCTTTTTGGTGACCAACCGATTCGATCTGACAGGCGACGAAATCGGTGAAATGTACCGCAATCGCTGGGCCATTGAGACATTCTTCAAATGGATGAAACAGCATCTTCGGATAAAGCGGTTCTATGGCACGAGTGAGCGAGCTGTACACAACCAAATCTGGATTGCGCTCATCGCCTTTTGCTTGCATGTGCTTGTCAAACTTGAGACGAAGGTTGACCACAGCCTACTTGAGATTTCACGTTGGCTGCACAAGTTGCTGTGGCAACCATATGCGGAGTGGCTTGCACGGATGAAACGAAGGCCGAGCAGAACTTCAGCCGGACGAAGACCAAGAGCAACCTCATAAGGTTGCGCGATCCGATACCAAGCTTACACACGTGAACAGGAATACATAAAATTTCCAAATGGACGAAGCTACCTCTAAGAGCCGATCGACTGTTTGGATTTCAGACGCAGAGCCATGTTCTTAATATTCTGACTAATTACTAGCGGAGAGTTTATGCAACGCTAGTGATACCAGCTATAATTTGAGTCTTATTGTATTGGATTAGTTTCAGAAAAAGTAAAGTCATTGAACAAAATTATAATTCACCAATGATAGATAGTGGAGTAAAGCGGTTAAAAGTTAATTCTCATTCTTGCTTGAAATGATTTAGTTAGAAATGCGTCTACGTTGTTAGAACGCGGTAAGAACCTCCACCTAAAATGAAACTCGAATAGGGAATGTTTTAGTCGTTGCATTAGAGCACATACAAGAGTACGAAGAACATGCAAGAAATTACTTTTAGCGCTTAGTCCAAGAGCATCTTGATGGAGTTGATGGAGCTGTAATCTAGTACTTTTATAAGAAGTCTTGTATAGCTGTGGTCTGAGAACTGTCATAAACTGTGAACGCTTTGCACTATTTCTATACACTGCGCAGGAGTTAGCAACCATACATACATGGTGATTTTTATGATAAAAAAGGGACTGATCTATCTCATGACATGACCTTGTCGTCGTATGACACTTTATCAAATGTGTCTCAACTTCACATCTTGGAAAGAATATATTCAACAGGTGGTAATATTACATGAGTATGTTACTTGGAAAAAAGAATGATCAGGCACCAAAAGAGAGCAATGACCAGGAAATGAATAGAATCCAGACCCTGGTTAAAAGTTTCAAAGAAGGCAATGAGGATGCCTTTAACACCCTTCTAGAAATAAACCTCCGCCATATCAAATCGATTGCAAAACAATATTTCGCACCAAGTTTAACCCAGCGCGACTTAATCCAAGAGGGGTCTCTCGGACTTTACAAAGCCCTAACTCTTTACGACTTTGAGCGGAAAGTCCCTTTTATTGTTTATGCTAAACTGCATGTGAAAACTGCAATAATCAACGCCGTGAAACGGGAAACACGAAAGAAACAGCAGATACTTTCTACCTGCAATTCCCTAGATGAACCATGTTTAAATGCTTGTTTCTATACATCGTATTATGATGTAACTCCATCTAAAGACAAAACGCCTGAAGATATCATACTACAGGAAATAGAAAATCAAGAGGTACGAGTTCAGTTTCAAGCCTTCTTCCGTCGACTAACTTCTCTTGAAAAGGGTGTATTTCTGGGATTATCGTGTGAAAATCTATCGTACAAAGAAATCGCTCTTCAGTTGGAAATTTCACTGAGAGCAGTCGACAACGCAAGAACACGTATCAAGAAAAAGTTGGCGGTTCTATTTTAATCATTACCTTTAATCCATATATATTCGTACTTTCCACGAATATACATTGGATTACATACAAATAAGCGATTCTCAGTCTCCAATGAAGTGATTAGTTAGAATACGTGGGTCTAGTTGTTAGAACACGGTAAGAGCCTCAATTTAAAATGGAACTCCAATAGGGATTGTCTCCTCGCTGATCTCAATCCTGCAAAGCAAATTCATACCAATTGAGAAAGCAGGATTTCCTGACCTGCGGAAATCCAGAAATTACAGCACACGAGGAAAAAATATCTTAGAAACTAAGACTTAATTCAGGGAGAACGACATGCTTAATGAATATGACGTAATATCCAAGGTTGGACAGAATGTATTAGCTGGGTACCTTGGCTTGATTGTTGAGACATCTGAGTTGCAGCAAGGGGCTAATAGCATTGAGAGTAATGGCGTTGGTGTAGCTCTCCAAATTATTGGGCAGATGGAAGGGCAGTTTATTAGTACGATGAGTACGGCTACTGTTAAGGAATTGGTTAGTCGTATGATGGGGGGCTATGAAGTTCAACAACTTGATGAAATGTGTTGGAGCGCATTTCAAGAGTTTGGAAACTGGTTTGTTAGCGGAATTGCTACTGAATTAGCATCCCAAGGAATTCAAGTTAATATTACTCAGCCTCTTCTTCATGAGGGGGACGTTACGTATCATTCCATCAACAATTACACAGTTGTAACAATGACATCTGAGATAGGCAAAATTGATGTGTACATGCAGCTAGAAGAGGCGCAAACAACTAAATAAAACAGAATGGGAAGTGTCTTGAATGGCAAAAATTATGGTTGTTGATGACGCGGCTTTTATGAGAAAGATGATAAAAGAAATTTTAACGGAGGGAGGGCATGAAGTGGTAGCTGAAGCAGCTAACGGTGAAGAAGCTATCTCCTTTTATAAATCTTGCAATCCTGATCTCATTACAATGGATATTACAATGCCGGAGATGGATGGTATAGCAGCGGTCAAAGCCATTAAACAATTGAATTCAGAGGTTAAAGTGATTATGTGCTCAGCAATGGGGCAGCAAGGCATGGTTTTAGATGCAATTACAGCAGGGGCGAAGGATTTTGTTGTGAAGCCCTTTCAAAAAGACCGGGTGTTAGAAGCTGTCAGAAAGGTGCTCTCGGCTTAATAAAATAATCCTTGGGAGAGCTAGATGTATAGTAAGATTTGTCTACGTTGCGGTAGCATTATTATAGTATGGTAGTTCTCTTGAACATGTCGCACACTTTGCTGCAGATTTCAATTGCGTTTATTGTGGGATTTCATTTTATTACTTGACGGCGTTTACTGCGATAAGTGTTTTCTCTTACGCGATTGAATTGCTTGCAAATTACAACCAGATATGGGCGAAGACGCATGCTAAGCCCAAGTGACCGGCTCCTAATTTATTTAAAATGAACAAGATAGGGAAGGGCTGCGTGTCATGTCCTATCTAACCCATAATTTAAAAATGGATGTGTAGAAGTGAAGAATGGAGAATCATAATCTTTTATTGGATAGATACTATATTAGTTTAGAATTAGATAGAGCAGGTAGGAAACCCGAAATCATACAGTTTCCTTTGCTTGTTTCAAAGCAGAAGCTTCCTGACATAAAAGACTACACGAATTTAATCAAAGAAGTGACGGGTCTAAATATGCAATGCATTGATTTTATCAAGATGCGCTTTAAACCGAACTTAGGGCAACATACGGATATACGATATGTTTCTATAACTCGAAGACTAAGAGATGAGACATACGGATCCACATTACAGCGATGAACATTTGGTCGCTAAGAGAATTAGGGAAATACCCGTAACTTACTTTCAACGACCGACATATTAGGCCCTGATTCAACTTGAAATGTATGCTTTGGAAATGATCTCTCTGGGGATGGCAGCAGAATTGCATCAATTCAGAGTCGATCTCGGATAATTGAATAGGAAAACCGGGTAAACCAGCAGGAGGTGCTTGGGGTTGGATATGAATCAATATTTGTCCATGTTTATCGATGAATCTAGAGAGCATTTACAATCGATCAATGAGAATCTCCTTCGTTTAGAGGAAAGCCAGGAGGATTTGAGCTTTGTTCAAGCGATATTTCGTTCAGCGCATACGCTGAAGGGAATGTCAGCGACGATGGGGTTTGAAGATATGGCAGCACTTACACACCAGATGGAAAGCGTTCTGGATCTGGTTCGTAACCAGAAGCTCGAGATGAGCGTCTTTATTTTCGATGCACTATTTAGGAGTACAGACTCACTTGAATCTATGGTCCAAGATATTATGCAGGGAGGCACCGGCCGAGCTGATGTCAAAGAAAATGTGACCATATTGAAATCAATTGTATCAGGCGATTATATAAAAGAGAATGCCGATGGAAAGGATAAATCGGGCCATTTGCCTGCTCATATTGATGAGTTCCAGTTCGCGATCATGCATCAATTGATCGAGTCCGGTCATAATGTGTTTCGCGTAGAAGTAGAGCTTGAAGAGAACTGTATTCTTAAGGCAGCAAGAGCGTATATGGTATTCAAGGCGCTTGAGGGCAGTGGGGAAATTGTTAAATCCTCACCGACTGTAGAAGAGATCGAGCAAGAAAGGTTCGATCGAACTTTCTCTGTCTATTATATATCTCAAGTAGAGGAAAGTGAGCTTTGCAGGATTATAGGGAACGTTTCGGAGATCGAATCGGTGAACGTTATTGGATTGACAAGCGATTCGCTCAAAGAATTGATGGTAGGACAGGAAAATACCCAAAACACTATGGTAACTGTTGCGGATACGCAGGTTGTAGAGCAGTCACGTGGTAAAGCGGAGCCATCGGCCAAAGCAGCTCCACCACCAGGGAATGCTTTACCTGCAACACGAACGATTCGCGTGGATATCGAACGTTTGGATGCATTAATGAACCTGTTTAGCGAGTTACTGTTGGATCGTGTGCGTCTGGAACAGCTAGCATCGGAAATTCGTCGGACAGAGCTGACAGAAACAGTAGAGCATATGTCAAGGGTAAGCAACGATTTGCAGAATGTTGTCATGAAGCTGCGTATGGTATCGGTTGATAACGTATTCAATCGTTTTCCACGTATGATTCGGGATGTGGCTAAATCGATCGGTAAGAAGTTGGAGCTGGTTATTACCGGAGCAGATACCGAGATGGACCGTATCATAGTAGATGAGATCGGCGACCCGCTGGTACACATGCTGCGTAACTCGGCTGACCACGGAATTGAACAATTGGCTGCACGGGTGGCAGCGGGTAAGCTGGAAACCGGAACCATTCAGTTGCGTGCGTTTCATAGCGGGAACCAGGTTTTTATCGAAATTGAAGACGATGGCGCGGGGATTAATGGAGAAAAGGTTCTTAATAGGGCCATGCAGCAAGGGCTTGTTACACAAGACCAAGCATCGAGAATGTCAGAGCATGAAATTTACCAGCTTCTCTTTGCTTCAGGTTTCAGCACAGCTGAACAGATTTCTGATCTTTCGGGCAGAGGCGTAGGTCTCGACGTTGTGAAGACCAAAATCGAATCACTTGGCGGTCGTGTACAGGTGGATTCGAAGCGGGGAGAAGGGACGACATTTTCTGTTCAGTTACCACTAACATTAACAATTATTACCGCAATGCTAATTCAGATTGGTCCCGAGAGATATGCGATTCCGCTAACAACTATTGTCGAAACTGCCTGTGTTAGAAAAGACCAATTGCGGTACGTGAGCGGTATGCGGATGATGGAGTTTCGTAAAAATATTATACCTGTAATTTCTCTTCATGATATCTTACAGATCCCGCAAACTGAACTGGAAATTGCGGAAACGATTAAAATTATCGTCGTTCGCAAAGGCGAAAAACTGTTCGCCATCCCGGTTGATGATTTTCTAGGACAGCAAGAGATTGTCCTTAAATCGTTGGGCAAGTACCTGACCAACATAATTGCCATTTCCGGAGCGACGATATTAGGGGATGGACAAGTAGCGCTGATTGTTGACACAAATGCACTAATCAATTAATCCGGAGGGATTTCCATGGATGAAGAATTAAAAGTTATCGTATTTACGCTTGCAGATGAAAAATACGGCATCGAAATTAAGCGGGTTAAAGGTATAGAACGAGTGATGCCTGTCACTCGTGTACCGAATACCTATGATTTTATTAAAGGTGTAATCAATCTGCGGGGCGTGGTCATTCCTGTTATCGACCTGCGAGGAAGATTTGGGCTGCCGGTAGAAGCATATACGCATAACGCCCGGACAATTATTGTAGAAGTAAACGATATCGAAGTAGGTGTTATCGTAGATTCAGCCAACGATGTTGTTGATATCGATATTAATCACATCGAAGATCCTCCTGAAATTATAGGCGGGATAAAAGCAAAGTATTTGAGAGGTATTGCGAAGATGGACGAGAACAGGTTTGTGGTACTTCTTAATTTGGAGAAAGTGCTTAACAATTGCGAGTTGATTCAATTTAATCATTAAGAAGGTGCGATCGAGTAAGATAGATTTAAAATTCGATCTATATAAATGGACTAAAGTTCTTGGCAATCCTTAAGCACATGGAATTGAACCGATTGTCGAATGATAAACAGATCAACAAACGGACGAGTGGGGAGTGCTATGATTAAGAAGCATAACGAATTGGAAGAAGTAACACAAGCAATGAAACAAGTCAAAGAGCGGCGCATGTATGAACGGTATCAAGCCGTCTATTTGCATTTGAAAGGCACATCTATGACGGAGATCGCTGGCATATTAAATCGATGTCGAATGACGGTGAGCAGTTACATTCATGCGTATGAAAGCGGTGGATTAACAGCCTTGCAGCGTAAATACTCTTCTGGCGCTCCTACCCGGTTGACGAAGCAGCAGCAGCAGCAGTTGAAACATATTATCGCAAATTCGATTCCACATGAGGTCGGCTTCACTTCCAAGTACAACTGGACGCTTGAGCTCATTGCTGCTTATGTGGAACGAGAATGGAGCCACCGCTATTCACTCCCAGGGATATCCAAGGTCTTGGAACGATTAGGTCTCAGTTAGCTATTTCCAAAGTATACACTACAATATAAGTGAAGTACGTAACAGGTTTCAAGAATTTCATGATTTAGAATATGAAGGACTGAAGAATGATATAGAATGGCACAATTTAAAGTAAGTGATGTAAATGCAGTTGTTAAGTGGGAGAAGACGTATTCCATGGTAGCAGGAATGAGGCATTTAAACGTGGCCTTGGGTAATCGATCTGCGGGATATGGACCGTTCGAAGCAGGCGAGAATCTACGCCTTACGAAAGGTGATCATCTTGTGTTTGACAGAGAACGGTTCCCACTGCAGCAGGTGGTGTATTTCGATAACCAGGACTTTCGGATGGTGTTCGCAATTCCGCGGGGGATAAAACGCTTCGTCTTTTTGTTTTTATGTATTTATGTATTTATGTTCTAGTATTGCCTTTTACTTAATTTCCCGGAACTTAGAAGGATCTGCAGTGATCTTTACATACCGACGGTCGGTATGGTATATTTCATTGTAATATACCGTCGGTTGGTTTGAGCGACAAGCGAAAGGACGCGGGGGAATGGCAATAAATAGATCAAGCTTTCAAACAATTATGGATGCCGCTGAGGTGCTTATTCAACAGAAGGAATGCACACAGACGACGCTGCGAGATATTATCCGACAAAGTGGAATGTCGAAGGGAGCGATTTATCATTATGTCTCCAGTAAGGACGAATTGTTCGGTCTCTTGCTTAAATCACGAGTCGAACAAATTAATACACGGTTTACCGAGATTGTAGCAAGTCCGAGTACATCGGGCCTAAGCTATCCACTGCAGTTCATCGCCGAAGGCATGATCCGCTCTACGAGTCATGAAGATGTGACGAACAAAATTTTCATTTACTTGCTGAGTCAGATGGACAATGACAAAGTAGAAGCGATCGTCCGGGATATCTACGGCCATACACTTGAGACCTGCACAAGCTGGATCGAAGTTGGTAAGATGCACAAGGTGATTCCCATAGGGACCGATGGATCGAAGATTGCGGAGATGCTTGTCATGTTCATGTACGGCCTGCGTGTGCAAAACACTGTCTTACAGGAGCAGAGACGAATAATGGTACAGGACTTGATTGCATTCATGTCCAAAGCACTAAGTTAAAGAGAGGAAGTGACTCAGGCCTATGTTGAACCGGAAGATTATTTTACCAGTGTTATATGTGCTTGTTTATCTATTTACCTTCTATGTGGTGCTGCAGTATTTAATCTACAAACCAAGTCAAGCGGGAATGGTGTCCGCCAAGCTGAATGATAGCTCGTTTCCTTACGCCATTTGGAAGCTGTTCTTCTACCCTCACATTCTGCTAGGCATAACCGCACTTCTGATTGGAGCTTACCAATTGACGCAGCGAAGCCGCAAAAAAACACCCAGGCACAAAATGCTGGGTAGAATCTATGGAATAGCCATTCTGCTAAATGTGCTTGTTGTCCCGTACATTTCACTTTACGCAACAGGGGGGACGCCGTCGACGGTTGCATTCTTGTTATTGGATGTCCTCTGGCTGGGAACGACGGTTATAGGCATCCGGCACATTAGGAATAAAAGGCTTCGCCAGCATAGGGAATGGATGCTTCGCAGCTATGCCATTACATTCGTATTTGTCACCTTTCGGATTGTTTTGGGGATCATTCAGTTATCCATCGACGCATCGACTAGCTCCACCTTCCCCTTCGCTGTTTACCTATCTATTGCGCTAAACCTTGCATTCACTGAACTATATCTCCATAAATCAAGCCGTAGTAGCCTAAAATCTATTGAAAGAGTGGTTTGAAATGTCACAAAAGATATATGTCATTCTTACGCTTCTGATTAACGGTATTATTCCTTGGGCATTATATACCGTATTATCGAGTCACATGAGCAGCTTGGCTGCGCTGTCCATCGCGACGTTGATCCCACTGCTTGACAACTTATTTCAACTCGTGAAGCACCGCAAGCTGGATGCTTTCGGTGGTCTTATGCTGTTTACGTTCGTGCTTACAATCGCGCTTGTTTTTTTTGGCGGTGACGAGAAACTGTTGCTCATCCGTGAGTCGTTCATTACCGCAAGTGTGGGCTTGGTGTTTCTTGGCTCTTTGTTCTTTAGCCGACCAATCATGTACCATCTGGCAACACGATTTGTAATCGGTAATGATTTTTCGAGTAGCTGGAGCTATGCTTATTTTCGATTTGTAATGCGGCTGATGACGGTTGTGTGGGGTATTATGCTCACGGGGGAAGCTGCTGTTCGTGTATATATGGTTTACCACATGTCCACTGAGAGATATTTGGTCTTCTCTAACTTTGTGCTCTACGGCTTCATTGGTGCTGCAGTGCTGTGGACGATTGTATACCGCCGACACTCCGCAGTTAAGTTCCTCCAAATAAAGAAAAATGGAACACTATACCTTTAGGGAGTGAAATACGATGGAAATCGTCAGGCTGACAAAGCAAGATAGGAAGGACTTGGTGCAGTTGTACCGCGAGATCACGTTGAGTCTAAGCCAAGCGGGCATTCGCCAATGGGACCGATTCTACCCGAATCGATTCGTTATCGAACAGGATTTGAAGAGAGGAACAGTGTACGGCATTAGAGGTGGGCAGCGGATAATTGGAGCTGTTGTTGTGGACAGCCAGCAGAGCGGAAAGTACGCACGTTTAATATGGAACGATCGGACAGGGAAACCTTCATGCATCCATAGGCTAGCAGTACATCCCGATTATCAAGGGCAGGGAATTGGTAAAAGACTGCTTCAGTTCGCCGAGGAACACGCACGGGAGGCAGGCAGCTCCAGTATCAGGCTCGACGTCTTTACAGGGAATCCCGGCGCAGTCGGCATGTATCGACGGGCGGGATACGTTGAGGTGGGCACGATCAAGTTTCCGATGCGCAAGGTTCCTTATCTATGTTTTGAGAAATTGCTTTAAACACCTCCGAGTGTTGAAAGTCTAAGTTGTGGCGCCCAAAATTGTCGATTTGATAATACCAACGTAACTTGAACATACGGTTGGACAATGGCCTTGGGATAGCAAAGACAAAAGAAGTTGCTAATGTAATTGTGTAAACGGAAACGAATAGGTACAAAAAATTTCAAATCTTATGTGGGTTGTATCTAAAGGGAGAGCAAAAGATCATGTCTGTCGAACAATATGTGGAAAGTTTGCTTGGAGAGAATATTGATCTAGAACGTGTTCATCAGACAATTCGCGACAAGGCAATGCCGGAGATTTCCATCGCTGTGGGATACGGTCGTCTGTTGACCATGCTTGTTCGCATGTGCCGCGCAAGTAGTGTACTTGAGATCGGAGCGCTCGGTGGATACAGCGGGATTTGTTTGGCAAAGGGATTGGCTAATGGCGGACGCTTGACGTCATTGGAATTACTTCAGGAATATGCGGATGTTGCTCGTGGCAGCCTAGAAGCGGCAGGCCTTGGAGAACGCGTTGAATACCGTGTAGGAGACGCAAAGAAAAGTTTAGCCGAACTAGCTGAAGAAGGTCGTAGGTTTGACTTCTTCTTCATCGATGCTGATAAGGAGAATTATCCGCTCTATCTGGAGTGGGCAATCAAGCTCGCAAACCCTGGCGCGGTCATCACAGGTGATAACGCGCTGTTACATGGAAAAACGATCGACCCTGACGAGAACGGCACTTCTGTTTTCGCAATGCGCCAGTTCAACCAAGCAATAGTATGCGACGAGCGACTCATCGGCACACTGTTGCCAGCATATGACGGCTTGGCGGTTGCTATTGTTAAGTAGAATTATATCGTTAAAAAGGGGAGGGGGGAGGATGCACCACCAATGCCCCCTTTTGTTTGATGAGCATCAGCATCTAATATCTGATTCTACTTTCTGCAATCTCTAAAAAATCGAAAATCTGATATACATCATTTTCGAGCGAATTTACGACTTCGAAGACTCGTCCTACTTGGAGCGGGACTACGAGACTGCTTACCCAAGTGTCACGCACCGAGCGCAGGCGGATGGACAAGGTATTGAAGCTGAGTAATAGCGAGGGGGGGACGCGATTAACCTTCTACCACTCCCCCAGGCACAACAGCGACGGCATCTATACGGTCATTTAGCCGCTGGGCCTGCTGTTCGCGGGAGATTACTGGTCGGATATCGAGTTCCCATATATCTACTTCAGCAGCGCAGAGTACTAGGCGAGCATCAGCAAGCTCGATATAGTATATGTTAGTGATCCACCACTTTAATGAGCTCTGGCCGAGTCGGCAATCACTGCGGCAAGTTTGCGGGCAGATTTCCGTCGATACCATACCGTCCAAAGAATCAGGAGGCCAATAGCGATGTAGAATAAAAGGCTGGAGACGGCTAGAAACTGGTCGATCGTCAAGCGATAGACAAGGTATATCCGAAGGAGAGATTCCAAGATCAGACCACTTCCCCAGACAAATGTCATCAAACGCATTACATAGCGGAAATAGGGATACTTCGAATTGGAAACAAAACGTTCCGAGGGAACGAATTTGCGTGCGAGATAATACATAAGGGGCTTATGGAACACCAGGGAGCCGAGAAATATAATACCTACGCCACCACTGATAAAGGATTCCCTCATGAGAATTATCCTCTCTCCTCCTCCTGCAAAAGCGAGTCCCAATGTAAGTAGGAAGGTGAACAGCATAAGTGACCCGAAGACATCCACTTTCCTGTGTCTGGCAAAGTGGATGAGATTGTCAACGAGCGGCACAAGTGTTGCGTAGATTAGTGCTTGCGTGCTACCCATATGGGTATGAAGCAGCTCATATACCCCCCAAGGTAGAAGACCGTTCACTGCAATGCTAAACAAAATTTGGGATCTTGTTCCCATTGGCTTTCCTCCTATTACTGCGAATGATCCATTCAGCTGCGGATAAGTTGATAATCCAGCACAGCCAGGATGATATTTGCATTCCGGTTTGTAAATTAAGAGACAGGCCGTAGGTTAACGGCAGCAGGAGTACCCTAAAGGTGACGAATGCAAATGTGACCGAATAACTGCGAAGCATCCACTCGCGGTGTCGGATGAATCTTTTCGAATATACATGCTTCATCGCTACCGACAGGGTTGAAATCCAGAGTATGTCAAGCATTAGGAAGCCTAGCCCCTCAATTGGCCCGCCGGTCGAATTGTATGCCAGATAAGCGCCGGTTAAAGAGCCGATAATAATCGAAACAGCGTACAAGTAGCCGAGAGCCCGATGGAGAGAAGCTGGTTTCTTCGGCTGAAGTCCAACGAATTGGATGGGACCGATTACGAATGCGATACTGCTGGCCGATATGTGAACAATTAGGAATGCGAGCCAGCAATGGTACGCAAATGAAACGGAGTCTAACTTAGCTTGTACGATTCCTGCCCCACGAGCTCCGACGATAACATATTGAACAACAATGTAAACCATGAAAATTATAATCGCAGCAACAAGCAGCGACCAATACAACCTTTTTTTAAACAAAGCCACAAAGCCCCACCCTTTTGGTCGAACAGAGTAATATCAATTGATATTATTGCTTATTAATTGAAGGAATATGTATTTATTTCTCAACTTCCAGTTTTTGATGTTGCGACTCGTTACTTGGATAACTATTTATTTTGCCATCGTGTCAGAAACCCAATTCATTACGATACAATCGTTTAAAGCGGACTAATGATGAAGTGATAAAAGCAACAAGGAAAGGTGAATCATTTTGGATTTCTACATCATATCGAGATTTACGTATCAGACCTCAAATATTCGGCTGAGTTTTGGGGGTGGTTTCTGTCGGAGCTTGGTTATACGCCATATCAGCAATGGGAAGAGGGTTGACCCTGCCCCGAATAGATAGACACATAGAAAACCTCTATAATATACGTGGAGGGATTTACTATGGGACAGAGGAAGAAATTCGATAAGGCGTTTAAAGAGCAGGTTGTGTTGCGAATCTTAGCCGAGGAATCAACGGTAGCGGATGCAGCTAAGGAACTGGATGTACATTACACCACAGTCCGTGACTGGTGAAATTTTATAAGCGTGATGGAGACAGTTCGTTTCCAGGCAGTGGTCATCTTAAAGCTGAAGATGATGAAATACGTAAGCTTCGCAAGCAATTGGCGGATTTGAAAGAAGAGAATGATATCCTAAAAAAGGCGGCAGCCTACTTCGCGAAAAATCAGAAATAATGAGGTTCAAGTTTATCTTTGAACACCGCTTCGAGTTTCGGATTGCGAAGATGTGCCAGGCCCTTAGCGTCTCAAGAAGCGGCTATTATGCTCATATCAAGCGACCTGAAAGTAAACGCAGCAAAGCGAATCGTGAGCTGCTTCATACGATAAAAGACATTTACTCGAATAGTCGTGGCATCTATGGAGCACCGCAGATTACTAAGAACCTGCCATCAGAGAAGAAGGCGAGTCGCGGCCGCGTTGCCCGATTAATGCGAGCAAACGGGATCCGATCGAAAGTGGTTAAAAAATATAAAGCAACAACCCATTCAAGTCACAATCTACCGGTTGCAGATAACATTGTGAACCAGAACTTTACAACGAGCAAACCCAATGAGAAATGGCTGAGTGACATTACGTATATTCCAACAGCTGAAGGATGGCTATATCTCGCTGGAGTACTGGATTTACACGGTCGAAAACTCGTAGGCTGGGCGATGGATGGTCGTATGAAAACAGAGCTTGTCTGCGCTGCTCTAAAGCAAGCAATTGGCCGCACCGGTGCATCCAAAGGACTTATTGTACATTCTGATCGTGGCGTCCAATACGCCAGCAAAGGCTACCAGAAGCTCCTAAAGAAGCACGAGTTTATCTGCAGCATGAGTCGAAAAGGCAACTGCTATGACAACTCTTAATTATTATGCTCTGTTTTTCGAAGACCCCGACCGAATAAAAGTCGAATTAGTTGCTCCTTAAAGTGTGTCTACGCACTTCACATTATATCAGATAGCAACAATATTCAAGAAAACATCCTTAATTCAACACTAGCTCCCAAGGGACTTAACGATATTGAACAAGCCCGGATATCTAGTTAAAGCTGACATGAAACTAGATAACCACTTAGACGGTAATTTAGCAAACATTAAAGCAGTAATATCGCAATGTAAATATAAAACTATAGGGAGGGAAAGCTGTGCAATTTTTTGTTCATCTTTCAAATAAACAACGCCACTTAATGACGGAAGGTTTGGTGCGAGATCATGTTGAATATTTAAGGAAGCTAAAAGAAAAAGATGTTCTACCGTTTTGTGGTCCTTGTAAAGATGGTACAGCCATAATGATTCTCAGTTGTGGAAACTTAGAAGAAGCTTCTCTATATGTGGAAGAAGACCCCTTCTCAAAAGCAGGCTACTATGAAACAAGGAGCATAGTGGAAGTGGAAGAAGCGAACGCTGCTAATAACTTTCACTTGGATAAAGTTGTCGATTATTTAACCACTCGTACAGTATAAAGAGCGACAAACAGCCGACATCAAGAAACATGATGTCGGCTGTTTGTCGCTGTAGCTCTCGTCCATGGCTGTCGTCGGTTCAATTTCTATTGTTACTTTTCACAAGACAAAGGATTCTTGCAATGGTTATACCAATTACTCTGCAGCATCTATCAATTGAAGGCGGTACGTATAGTTTTTCCCGATGTCTACGCGATTGCTAAAGGTATCTGTAGGATGCATAACGATCTGTCCCTGAAGCTGTCCAGGCTGCGGCTTTTGCACCGAATATTGGATCATCACTACATCATTCGGTTCGAAGGAGATTCCCTTGATTTTCACGGCATATCCTGTAGTTGGTTGTTCCCCCATATCAGCAAAAATGGTAAGATCATCCTGCTTATGCACCATGGTAAACGTGACGCCATTTTCCGTCAATACGATGTCAGTATCCTTCTGATTAGCTTCGAAATTAAAGCGAACATTCGCTCCGGTTCCCGTTTTTATGGAATAGTTGCTTACAACTTCCCCAACATCATTACGATTGGGGTTTGGTTCCGTAATGGTGTAGGACACAGTGATGATGTTACCTTGAATTTTGTGTCCCGTGATGGCGATGCTATATCCATCAATCGGCAACTTATCCAACGTGCCCGTGATCGTATAACCGTTGGTAGTTTTATTGACCTCGAACGTGGCTTCTCCCTCTTTGTATGTCTTATGCGACAACAGGTCAAGATATTTGGAATTCGCAACGTACAGCAATTCAGCTGCCTCTGCTCGGGTCATTTGCCCTTTAAAATCAAACACCTTATGATTCGCGTTATCCAATTTGCCGTTTACCAGTCCCAAATGCGTCAAATAAAGAGCAGCATTGCTTCCTGCTAGTGATGCCTCAGATACATCAGCATAAGGATAATCCTTGATTACGTCGCCTCGGAGATTAAGATCGCTTCCCGATGCATCTGAAAAATATTTGGAAAGGATAATGACTGCTTCTTCCCGCGCGATCGGTTCATTAGGGTTAAACTTTACGGAGGTATCGATGAATCCTCGGTCAAAAGCATCAACTACGGAACCATAGAACCAGTCTGTTTTTTGAACATCTTCATAAGGCTCTGTCGGCTCGGCTACATGTTGTCTCGGCGTTAAGGCACCAGACTTATATCCAAGCTCAATGACCATTTGAATAAACTGTGCTTTGGTCACTTTCTGAAGGGGGGCAAAATGGTTAGCATCAATTCCATGAATGATCCCCAGACTTTGAAGGGCATACACGGCATTGGAAGCCCAATGCTTGTCACTGACATCCACAAAGGAATGATTTGGTGCGACGATAGGCCCAGCAATTAACTTATCAGATGCAATTGCACTTGTGGCCGTCGCCGTGAAGATCGTCATGGCGATCATGGAACTAATCAATGGTTTATTCATAAATATCATCTCTCCTTTTTCTCAGTATTAAAGACGAGGAAGGAGGGAGAATGGTTACAGTTGTTTCTAAATATATTTAAGGAGATATGACAGTAAGTACATTTATTGAGATGACATGTGGATATATTCATCCTCATTAAGAAAATAGATTCATTTTATTTTTTGTTTAGGCTATGTTAAATCTCAATGTTGATTATTAGCCAAAAAATAAACGCCCCCTAAAAGGCGGTTTAATAAGTTATCGTAATTCGTTAGGTGGATGACGTAATAAAAAATTACTCAGCGTGTTTAAAATTTTTATCATCCTTACCTTCCATAGGAGCAACGCCATTTTGAGTTATATCTTTGTTTTCTGATTTATAGTTATATTTATAACCATAAATTACGTTAGGCTCATCGTTAAAAACTACATTAATGGCGTAAGGACCTCCGAACTTGCCTTCTCCTGATTTATAATATTTAACTTCGATATTAAACTCATTTTCTTTGTAGCCTTTTGAAACAAGATGAGCGACCACTTTCTGTTTAACCGATTCTTCAGATTCTGGTGGTCCTGAAAATATATTGCAACCAGTTGAAAGAATACTCATTACCAAGATGATAATTAGCAAAGCAGCTTTTCTCTTAAGTATCATGCATATCTTCTCCCCTAAACATTTTTTTCAGTAAGGGCATGAACACACCTGCCGTTACCTTAACAAGAATAAGCAGAAATCCGAAGTTTGGCGTTCGTATCGGTCACAGTAAACAGGCACGATTTGACCAACATATTTTTCTTATTCGATGCGGTATTCTCATATTCCTTGCTGTCTAAGTAACGAAACCAAGCCAAATAATGTTGCAAATATTTAGTTGCAACACCATTAAAGCGATCCATCCATTTCTTCAAGCGGCTGTGGTAGCTGTTTGCGTTTTGGATATGGTACACGCCTTTTACACGTTGCTTTCCGTCGGACTTGAATCGGTAATGAGCCAAGCCTTTTGAATTGGCATAGGAGCTAAATGCCCTCCACGAATCAGTGCATAGCACGTTTGAGTCGGACAAATGACCGCCGATCGCTTCATCCAATTTCGTTGTACGAATTCGCCCACGTCCAAGAACGCCAGAGTACGTCATTTTCTGACGGTCACGTGCAACAAGTACGCACACTTGATCGTGGCTTATACCACGATATTTAGCTTTGCCTCCACGTTTACGTGGCTTGCGTTCGGCGATATTTCGCTTGCCCTTTTCTGAGTACAGAAAGTAAGTCTCATCCATCTCAACAATATCTTGAAATGCTTCGGTTGGAATCTGTTTTAGAGCAGAGAGAATCTTATGCCGCCAGTAAAACAAGGTGACATGCGTGACTTCACAGTTTAACTTCTCTGCACATTTTCTCAGAGAATATCCTTCAATCATGCATTCAATAAAACGAACCCAAATATGAGGTCTCCTCGTTCGTTGCAGAGGGGTATTTGTAAGGTCATTGAACGTTTGAAGACAGGACTTACAACGGTAACGTTGACGTTTAACCTCTCCAGTACGTGTTTTTACAGCGTACTTTCCAAATCGCACGACAGAATGGGTTTTGCAATTCGGGCAAACAAGTCCGTCTTTATGCTTCTGCTCATGGATTTCATCAATCGCTCGAACTGGAACCGAAACTCCCTTGGCTCGTGACTGCAAAAAGTAGATAAGCTCTCTCTTACCATTATCGTCCAACGTATCAGCAAGCTTTTTCAATTCATTTAACTCCATGGGTAAATATCTCCGAACAGTGTTATTACCCTCATTATAGAACATTCGTTCGTAATTATCAAATATCAACAACAAAGATAAACAAAGCCTTTGTTTAAAACAAACAAAGTTGTGCTTCCTTGAATCTATTTATCTAATATAATTCGTTCTATTAGACAAATAACTAACAATGAGGGGGGCATACTCAACTTATCCATTGTACATCAGCTTCAAAGCATAGGTGGCGAGAAATACTATAAAGTTGATACGGGGTCACGCGTATCTAATTCCTATGACGAAACACCGATGCTGCAAAGCTTGCCGAATGGAGTAATCTAGAATCGAATCCTGTAGGTTGATCTTCGCGATCTTAAATATGGAACAACGAAGGACTACGTTATTGGTCTTGAGGTGTTGTTTTGCCCAATGGCGAAATAATCAGGAACGGTGGTAAATTGATGGAAGATGTTGCAGGTTACGACGTTACAAAACTTCTAGTCGGATCTGAAGGTACGCTTGCGATAATAACCGAAACCACCTTGAAGCTCATTCCCCCGCCACAAAGTGAAAATCGATACTTGTAATATATAAGGACATTTACGGTGCAGCAAGAACCGTATCAAAAATTATAGAATCAAAATGTGTTAAACGAACAAATATTCTGTCTATTGATCTCAAAATAATCCCAACTTATAATGTAAGCTATGAACTGATTGGAGGACGGATATGTCATCTGCGAGTACGAAACGTCAAAGGCAAATTATTAGGCTATTGCAAAGGGATGGAGAAGTAAAGATTACAGAAATGAAAGATTTGTTTTCTGTCACTGATATGACGTTAAGACGAGATCTGGAGAAGCTCGAGCAAAGTGGGGTATTGATTCGCACATACGGTGGTGCAGTTCTTAATAACAAAGATACAGCACTTGCGGAGCGTTCACGCCTCAGGATGGCTGAGAAAGAACTGATTGGACAAACTGCGGCAAAGCTTATATTGCCAGGGGAATCCATCTTTATTGATAGTGGTTCCACGACTCTTCAGATCGCACGTTCATTGCCTGAGGAAGCGTCTATTACGGTCGTCACAAATGCAATTCACGTTGCTGCTGCATTAGGGGAAAAGAAAATTCCCACAGTTGTTATCGGAGGTGTACTTCTGGGTAAAACTAATGCAATGGCTGGGACTTCGGCTATAGAGTCAATTTCTAAACTAGCCTTCGATAAGGTGTTTCTAGGAACGACCGGTGTTAGTTTTCAACATGGATTTAGTAATTCAAACATGCTTGAAGCTGACATAAAGCGTATTGCGATCCAGAAGGCAAAGGATGCCTTTATTGTGATGGACCATACCAAATTTGGTGAAAATGCATTGTTCTCTTTTTCTACGCTTAATGAGGTTTCTGCAATTATTACAGACCTGCGGCCTTCAGAGGATTGGGAATCTGCATTGCATGCTGCAGCAACGGATATTTTAATAGTTTAGTGGTTGTTTCAGGCCCCCATAGTAATTATCAGGGGCATTATAAGGAGGGTATGAATTGAACCATTTGGAAGCACTTAGTCAATATATCAAAGCAACAAACACTCATGATTTTGAAAATGTAAGAAAAGTACTTCATCCCGAAGCCATTTATTGGTTTACAGGTAAAAGATGTACCAATATGGACGAAATACAATATTATTTTGAAAACGCATGGCGAATGATAAAAGATGAGGTGTATTCGATTAATAATGTCCAATGGTTAACAATAGATAATAATTCCGCATCATGTCTTTACAACTATGAATATAAAGGTTATTTGGAAGGGGAATTTGTACAAGGTAGGGGTAGAGCCACAAATGTATTTATTAAGGACAATGAGGGAAACTGGAAGCTAATACACGAGCATTTAAGCAATTGAGATGAGTGTTAAGCCAATATTGTAAAGAATATTAGGTGATTTAAGTTTGTTTTATGTCTAACGATATACTCTTACTGGAATATTATCAATAGCCTTATATTCACTATGCCATAGGAAGAATGAATAAAAGCTGCCGATCAATTCGGCAGCTTTTATTCCGCTTCTTGGTAAAACCTTGAAAATTGTTGCATGCTTACCATCTTGGTTTCGTTTTGGGATGTAATCTAAAATATTTATAGAAAAAGGGTTGTTTTTTCTTCTCAGTCAATAGTTTCTTAGCAGTATCCAGTACTTTTTTCGATCTTTCCTTTTCAGGGTTATAAGCAGTTTTATTAACTACCATTTCGCACTCTCCAATTCCGTGTGAAAAGAACTATTGCACATGAAAAATACTATGCGATACAAAAAAAACTAGGATTATAGTATCACAAAATAGATTATTTTGTCGAATTGTGTGGAAAGCTCAGTGGAGGCCTTGATAAATCAAAATTGACAGGTTAAAAATGAACCTTTTTTCCATTGGAAGTGTATACAGGGCGAAGACGATTAAGAGAGGAGAGAGAGGCTTGAATCAAGAACTCGACAAAGAACGTGCAGAGGAGCTCTTTAACAGCTACTCCGCGTACATCTTTCGCGTTGCCCTATTATTAACTGGATCAGCGGCTTTAGCAGATGATGTGACGCAAGAGACCTTTTTAAAGGTATTCAAACATTTTCACACCTATGATCAAATGAAGCCCATAGAGCCATGGATTCATCGCATAGCCATTAATACGGCTCGTAATTTATTACGAAAGCAAAGGTGGTTATCATTCGTTGGTATTCATCCCGATGGAGCACAAGAAGAGAGTTTAGAAGTCTCAGTTATTCAGGAAGCTGAAAATAAGGAACTATGGAAGGAAGTTGGTCAGCTACCTCTAAAGAGCAGAGAAGTAATCATTATGCATTTCTATTCTGGATTGAAGCTCAGAGAAATTGCAGATTCACTTCAAATTCCTTTAGGAACATGTAAATCACGACTTCATTCGGCATTATCATCACTCCGTAAGCAATTGCCTGAGAACGAAATGTTTCGTAGTCCAATAGGAGGGGAAATGTTATGAAAGCCAAATCAGATTTTGTAGATGCATTAGATAATCTAAAACCTTCGGTTACGTTCGACCAGGTCTGGGGAGTTCATACGAACCGTTTTTTGAATAAACGGAAGAAAAAAAGTGCCGGCAGATTCTACATGACTTGGATTACGTCCGGAGTCGCAGGTATGCTGATTCTTACTTTACTTCTTAGCCCTTCGGTCAGAGCCTCGATCAACACGTTTATTGATACCCACATTGTTAATAGTGAATCTGATGCTGTGGTATATGAAGGTTGGGCTAGTTCAAGAAAATGGGATACAGCAACAAGTTATTCATCCCTTCATGATGCTGAGCAGGCAGTTGGTCAAAAGCTTCCTTTTCCACTAAAAGTTTTAAAAGGCGAACCTACGGCTATGAGACGTGAAATGAGTGTTACCACGGAAAAGGGAGATGTGGTTGGGTATTATTACTCAATAAGAACAAGTAATCGGATGGTATCAATCACGGCCAACTATAGGTCTACAACAAGTCCACATTTTAACTTTAATACTACCGATGCAGTTTCAGATAAGGTGGTTTATGTAAACGGAGTTCCAGTCCATCTTATATCTGTAAAGGAGTTCGATGGGTACTGGATTTATATCTTTCATGGAGAGTGGAAGATTGTCATCGAAGGATTCAATATGGATAACTCGGAAAACGCTGGAAAGATACCGCTCATACATCATTTCACTGAAAGAGAAGCATTGAGTATTGTTAAATCAATTCAGTGGTAAGTCTCATCAACATGCAAGATTACAAACGTCTCCCTGATAACGGGGAGACGTTTGCATTTTACAGAGGGCCATAAAACAGGGAGCACTAAATGGCCTGAATATGTTCTTCAATAAGATGCATACTACAGATTGAGCAATAGGGTTGTACGATTTTCGAGAAACAGTTTGCTGTATAGGATCATTCTTGAAGCCCCTTTTATATAAAGAAAGGACTTTTTCAAACACCATTCAATAAATAATGCGTTTAAGAAGTACAAATATTCATGTCCGAAATCGTAAAATGTCCGAATTTTATGTTCATTAAGAAGTTTTAATTTGTTTAAAACGAACACAATTTAGTGGTTGCAACGTTTTTTTGAATTGTGACGGAAATTAAAAGACATTTTTTGATGTCCATTTCTTAAAGGCTTTTAAAGAAGTTAAATTTTATACTAATCATGTAAGCGATTTCTTGGCACTACTAACGAGGAAGCGCTTCATGATTTAAATCGATTGTGGGAGGTCAAATTTAATGAAGAAAAGTTTCCTGATCGTATTAACGCTCATTCTGTCTATCTCATTGGCGGCATGCAGCGGCAACAAGAATGGTAACGCAAGTAACACCGGAGGTAACACAAGCAATAATAATTCGGAAGGAGAAGTAAAGCAAGAACCCGTAACCATTACGGTAAGCGGCTATCCGGCAGAAACGGATAAAACCGGTAGAGCGAATTTCGATGCACGGATTAAAGCTTTCCAAGAAAAATATCCGAATGTAACAGTAAAACCAGACACATGGCAGTACAATGCGCAGGAGTTTGCGGTTAAGATGGCGGGCAATAGCGCTCCGGACGTTATCGGCGTATTTGCTTCCGAGGGTCGTATCGTCGCGGAACGCGGCTGGGCAGCTGATCTAACAGAGTTGATCCGTAACTGGCAATACAGTGATCAGTATTCGGATGATGCTTTCAAGCTATTCGAATTCAACGGCAAACGTTATGGCTTCCCTAAAGGCAGCTATGTAATGAACATCATGTATAACAAAGCGCTGTTTGACAAAGCTGGCGTACCTTATCCAAAAGCAGGCTGGACGTGGGATCAATTTATCGATACAGCTAAGAAACTTACAAATCGTGAGAAGGGCATATCAGGCTTTGGCACGACAGGCAAAGGCGGAGCAGCCGCTTGGATCTGGTCCAACTTCTTGTACCAGGCAGGCGGAGAAGTCGAGAAATTTGAAGGGAAAAATGTAAAAGCGGCATTCGATTCTGATGCTGGTGTAAAAGCACTCCAATTCTACAAAGATTTGCGCTGGAAATATGATGTCCTTAACCCGAATGCGCTTGCGGACGGGGCTGACATTAATACAGACTTTGGTAACGGCAAAATTGCTATGATTACGCATGGTGATTGGGTTGTTTCCATGATGATGAATCAATTCAAAATGAAGCCTGATCAAGTTGGCATCGTGCCAATGCCAGTTGGACCAAGCGGCAAGAGCCAGGCTGTTCAAGGCGGAAGTTTTGAAATCATTAACGCAAATGTAACAGATAAAGATAAACTTCAAGCCGCATTTGACTGGATAACATTCCTGGAGACGAAAGATGAAGCTGTCAAGAACGAGCAAGAGCGCTTGGCTGAACTAAAGTCTAAAGGAGAAGTATGGGCTCATGTAATGATGAGACCTTACAAAGAAAATTCCGAAATTTACAAGGGTCTGAAAGAAATTTGGGATGCGAATCCCGGCACATTCGTACAATGGCCAACAGAGCTGTATAACCAGCTTTACGCATCCGGCCACCCTGAGCCTCCTGTTGAGGCTCAAGCATGGTACACAGATGTAGCAAGCGTGATCGAATTCGTATTGTCTAACAAGAACGCAAACCCTGAAGAGCTGATGAAGAAAGTTGCGAATGATTTCCAAACACAAGTGCTTGACCCATACAACAGTAAATAATACAAGCTATACTGGATAGCCGTAAGCTAGAAGCCCCGGGGTGCGCAGCAAACCGGGCTTCTAGCTATTAACGGGGAGGAGTGATTAGAGTGGAGATGCGACCAAGCGCGCCCTACGACACGGTTGGACCGTTCAAGAGACGTTTACAACGATCTAGAAAAAAAATTTTAGCCCTGCTGTTTCTAATTCCGGCTGTGGCGATTTTCGGCATTTTCCTTTGGTATCCTATTTATCTGGGAATAAAGATCGGGTTTGTGAATTACGACTTGGTGAAGGATCCTGTATTCGTGGGGATGGACAATTATAAGACAGTTTTAAATGATCCTCTGTTAGGCAAGGCGATTTGGAATACTACAAAATACATGGCATACGGTTTGGTTATTGGTTACTTCCTGCCTATTCTTGTCGCAGTATGGATTGCGGAGATGAGACGGTACCAGAATTTCTTTCGAATGGCGGTTTATATTCCGGCTGTTTTGCCAGGTATCGCAATCTATACCCTTTGGAGATGGATGTATGAGCCACAAGGTCTGCTGAATACTTGGCTTGGTTATATCGGGATTCACGGCATTCCATGGATCACAAGCGGGACATGGTCGATGTTCTCAATGGTGCTTATGGATACCTGGGCCGGTTTTGGTTCGACGGCGATTTTATATATAGCTGCTCTTGGCGCCATATCGGAGGAAACGTATGAAGCTGCTGAGATTGATGGAGCAGGGGTGTGGAAACGTATATTTCATATTACGATTCCAGGTATGAAGAACGTGATGCTCGTGCTGCTTGTCCTGCAATTAATAGGTTCAGCGCAAGCCTTTCAAAGCATGTTTGTTGTCACGGAAGGCGGTCCGAACAACTCGACTCTGACTGTTCTTTATCTCATCTACCGCTACGCATTCGTTTACTTTAAATTTGGACCTGCTGCAGCGCTTGGAACCTTGTTCTTTATTACGTTAGCCTCGCTGTCCGCTATCTATATGCTGCTTAACCGTAAACAGGAGGGATTGTAAAGATGCGCGGACGTTCCATCATATCCGATTTCGACATGAAGAGACCAGCAGTCAAGCTAGGATATGTCTTGTCTGTGTTAAGCTTGGTTGCGGTTGCAATATTCATGATATATCCATTACTCTGGGTTGTTCTTAATGGGTTCAAGACGGAGAAAGAAGCACTTCAGTTTCCGCCTGCTCTACTGCCGTCCGAGTGGCATTTTTCCTATTATATAGAGGCATGGACAAGTCTTAACTTTGCGAAGTACATGGGGAATACTCTATTGCTCTTCAGTGGCTTTATGATCATCAAAATCATTATCATAACGCTGGCTGCTTATTCGTTGGCGGTATTGCAGGTTCCTCTCAAGAAAGGTTTTATTTTGTATTTCCTTGCTACGCTTATGGTACCGGGCATGGTGCTAATGATTCCGAACTATTTGACGCTTCAAAGCCTTCCGATATTGGGCACGAACCTGCTTGGTACGTATTGGGCATATTGGCTGCCAGGAGCTGCCGATGGGTTTGGATTATTTTTGTTATACAGCTTCTTCCTCGGCATACCTAAAGATTTGTTCGAAGCTGCGAGAATCGACGGCGCTTCGGAGTTCAGGGTTTATTGGCAGATTATGCTTCCTCTGACGAAGCCGGTAATTGCTACGCTGATCATCTTTGGCTTTACTTACGTTTGGAAAGATTTCTTCTGGCCCCTTCTGATTCTAAAGAACGAGAACTGGCCGATTGCCACTGCAGTTTACAGTGCAATTTATAAAACAAATATGGGGCGCGTCGGGGTGAATGTTCAGTTCGGGATCCTGACCTTAATCACGATCCCGCCGATGGCTTTATTCCTGTTCTTCCAGCGTTACATTATTCAAGGTATTACGTTCAGTGGGATTAAGGGTTAACGTTGCATTTCTGCAAGACGCAGTTCTTGCGGTGCTGATTCGGGCTGATGCCAAAATGTTTCTTGAACAAGGTATTTAGGTAACTGCCATTGGTAATGCCGCATTCCTGTGCAATCTGTTCAAGTGATTCATCGCTCACTTCAAGTAATTGCCTGGCGCGATTTAGCCGTAGTGCCATCAAATATTCATGGACAGTCCGACCGGTAATCGTTTTAAATACCCTGCCCAAGTGTCTGGGACTGAAGTGAATGGAAGCTGCTGCCTCTTCTAGAGTAATCTGGTTCTGATAATTATCTTCGAGAAACAATATGCAGTGGCGCACGATTGAGTGGTCGGAATGATTCATCGGCAGCTCAATAGGTTCATTTGGTTTATCTCCATGCAAGTTGCGTACGGCGGCTATGAACAGTTCCATCATTCGCTGTTTGATCGCCATAAGATAGCCGATTCGCTTTTCTTGTATTTCTCTCAGCACGCCAAAAAAAATACCGATGCATCCGTTGGTGTCGACATGGTTACTTCCGTTAGGACGGTTCAAAAGTTTCAGGATTCGCTCGGCTTCCTCCAGCTCATGTTTTGGCGCGCTGGCATTCAAGCGAATCTGGCACTGTAAGGAGCATTCGTCCATAGGATCATGCTCGTCCGTTTTTTGAGAATGATAGACATGTGGACCGGTCAAGTAACATTGGTTCTTCGTTACGGTAAACGTCTTGTCTTCGAGCGTGACATACCCTTTGCCTGTGGATATGAAATGGAATTCGTAGGATGAATGCTGGTGATTGGGTACGACCCAGTAAGGCCCGGGAGGCACATATTCAAAGTTGATGATATCGATATGCAAAGCCCCCAGTTCAAACGCGAGCGGACAACGTTGAATTTCTTTGGACAATTGGTGATAGCTTCTAGATTCCGTCATACGATTGCCACCTTTTTAAATATTTTAACATTTGTCTATAGGCTAATTCTATTCGCAACAAGTGCACAGATCAACTTTTATGGAGGACGGAAATGAATAAATCGTTCAAGAAGAAACCACCGAATGGAGACATGATCGTCCATGTCGTTCCCCATACGCACTGGGATCGAGAATGGTATCTATCATATCAGAATTTCCGGATTCGACTCGTTAGGCTCATGGATAGATTGCAGTATTTGTTAGAAAACAAAAATTATCCTTCTTTTCATTTCGACGGTCAAACGATCATCCTTGAAGATTACTTGGAAATTAAGCCAGCCAATAAGGAAATACTAAAGAAGCTTATTACGGAGGAGAAAATCGATGTCGGGCCATGGTACGTCATGCCGGATGAATTTCTCGTAAGCGGGGAGTCGATTATTCGCAACCTTGAGATGGGCTTAAGCATGGCAGACGAATTCGGGAGAGGGGTGAAGCTTGGTTATTTGCCGGATATATTCGGGCACATCAGTCAGATGCCGCAGCTCCTGCAAGGATTCGGAATTGATAACATCGTATTCTGGCGTGGAATTGACGGCGGAGCTGAAGGAACGGAGCAGAAATCATCGGAGTTTATATGGCAGGGAGCAGATGGCAGTAAATTGCTTGCCAATCATTTGCCGATTCATGCTGGCTACAGTAATGCATTGTCTTTGCCTAGTGCCAAAGAAGAGATGCTCGAACGTATAAAGACGGAGTTGGATAAATTAACCGTCCGAAATACAACTAAGCATCTACTTTTAATGAACGGAACGGATCATACGATGCCGGAAGAGAATCTTGTCGAGATGGTGGAGTGGATGAACGAGCATTTCGAAGGGTTCACCTTCATCCACAGCACTGTGGATCAATATGTGCAAGCGGTGAAGGGGGAAGCGCACCGCGAAGAACTGCAATCGTTGCAGGGGGAGCTTCGTAGCACGAACTATTCACCTTTGGGTCATCATAACTTCGTATTGGCAAATGTCATGTCGACGCGCATGTATTTGAAGATGCAGAATGAGCGCGCTCAAGTAATGTTAGAGCGCTGGGCAGAGCCACTATCAGTATGGTCATCACGAATAGGCGGGGTTGATTATCCTTACGAACTGCTTCGCCAGTCATGGAAATATCTGCTGCAGAACCATCCGCATGATAGCATTTGCGGTTGCAGCATTGATGAGGTGCATGATCAGAATGAAACGAGATTCGAATGGTCGTCGGAAATCAGCACCCAACTCGCTTATGAAGCGATGCATGGCATCAGCGCTCAAATTAACACAGAAGGTTTGGATGAAAGTGCGGTACCAATACATGTATTCCATACCGGACTACAGGATGGAGAAGGCATGGTAGAAGCGGACATTTTATTCCCGGACGGAGAGGAAATCAGAAATCTGGAATTGAGGGGTATAGATGGTGCTTTGATTCCCTCGCAGGTGCTGGAGAGCCGCAAACGAGCAGTTGCCAAACATGCTTATGATCATCATCCGCTTATTCCATATTGGCAAGCTGCTAAGGTTCGTTTCTATATGCCGTATGTGCCAGCTCAAGGTTATACAACCATATTGGCAAGACCTACTCGCAGATCGAAGGTTTGGGATAACAGTCTGATCACTCGGCCTAGAACAATGGAGAATGAGTGGATCAAAGTGGACATTCGTTCCGACGGCACATTCGATCTGACAGATAAACACTCCGGTCGTGTATATCCGGGACAACATACGCTCGAGGACGGCGGCGACCGAGGAGATGGATACGTTTACTCCCCTCCGTTGTATGACGAAGTGTTTGTTGGCGGCGGAGAAGAATGCGCGATCTCCGTCATCGCGGATACACCGGATTTTGCTATAATTCGCATTTCACGATCTATGCTCCTTCCTCTGTCGCTGACTGGTGACCGCAACGCCAGAACCAAGGAGAAGAATCGAGTGAGCGTGGAGACAGAAGTGACGCTCTTGCGACATACGAGACGAGTCGAAATAAGAACGACTGTCGTCAATAGCGTAAAGGATCATCGCTTGCGTGTCTTGTTCCCGACGAATGTTCAAACGGATCAATCAAGAGCAGGATCCCAGTTCGACGTTGTGAAGCGTAAGGTGTTTGTCCAGCAACCCAATGATGAAGTGTGGGTGGAGGACGCACCCACGACGTATCCAATGCATGGCTTCGTAGACGTTTCCGAGAATGGCAAGGGCTTTGCTCTCTTGTCAGGCGATCTGACGGAGTATGAGATATGTTCTGATTCTGCCAGAACATTGGCTCTGACGTTGCTGCGTTCCGTCGGGCATCTGGGTTCACCAGATCCGCTGAAGATTAACGCTGGTGCCGGGCCGGCACTCGAAACACCGGGATCGCAGTGCCTGCGCTCGATGACGTATAATTACGCGATCGTTATTCATGAAGGAATATCGGACAGTGAACTTGTCCGACAGGCGGACGCTTACCGCGCCGGCTTACGTTATTATCAAGGAACACCGGGCAAGCAAGGAAAGCTTCCTGTTGAAGCGTGCTCCTTCCTTCGATTGACAGAGGGTAACTTGTCACTTAGTGCTCTGAAGCGGGCTGAAGACGGAAAGGGTTGGATTGTAAGACTGTACAATCCGGCTTCGGAAGCTCAAAAGGCTGTTCTAACATTCAAAGATCCTATTGCGCAAGCAGCAATGACCAACCTGCAAGAAAGGCAATCGGAATCCATTCAACATGCGGGCAAGCACATTACCGTAACATTCGAGCCGAAACAAATTCGGAGTATTCGATTCAGCTTTGCCGGCGAATAGCCTCAAATGATAAAAAAAAGGGAGAGGGACTGGCCATGAAACCAAGCTTTCACGTGATTTCGCATACCCACTGGGACAGGGAATGGTACCTGACCTTTGAACAGTTCCGTTTCAGACTAGTTGACCTGATCAACGGGCTGATTGAGTTACTTGAGTCTGATCCTGAATTCGAAGTATTCCATTTGGACGGTCAGACCATTGTTTTAGAAGACTATTTCGAAATTCATCCGGAAAACAAAGAACGTCTGGAGAAGCTAATTCGCGAAGGAAGGA
Organism: Paenibacillus taihuensis; assembly: GCF_003386535.1. Taxonomy (GTDB): domain Bacteria; phylum Bacillota; class Bacilli; order Paenibacillales; family Paenibacillaceae; genus Paenibacillus_Z; species Paenibacillus_Z taihuensis. The sequence goes on along the minus strand of NZ_QTTN01000027.1, from coordinate 25,798 downwards.
TCCTTATAGGGCCTTGGTATCTGCAAAATGATGAATATTTGACAAGTGGAGAAGCAACTATCCGGAATTTGCAGACAGGCATCACCATGTCTCGTCAAATCGACAAAGAGATGAAGGTAGGTTACTTGCCCGACCAGTTCGGCAATATCTCGCAAATCCCGCAAATTCTTCGCGGTTTCGGCATCGGCAATGTCGTGTTTGGAAGAGGCTACGACAATTTCAAATCCCATCAAGAGCAGGAATTCCTATGGGAGGGTGCAGACGATAGCCGAATAACGGCGATCTTCATGCCGAACTGGTACAACAATGCGCAGCGCATACCCGAAGATCCAGCCAAGGCGCTTAAAACATTAAAGCTAATTCAAGCCAAAATCGACGAACGTAAACAAACCAACAATTATTTGCTGATGAACGGCGTCGACCATTTGGAAGCGCAGGAGAACTTAAGCGGTATTCTGAAGGGACTACGTGAAACACTTGGCGATGAGGTCGAAATTCTCCATACGACTCTGGAAGAACATATCCGGAGAGTAGAGGCGGAGCTCTTGTCGCCAGCCGTTCAGAAAGGCGAGATGAGGGCGGGAGACGATTATCACATCCTGGCAGGCACACTGTCAGCGCGCGTTTATCTTAAGCAGGAAAACGTAAAGGCACAGGATCTGTTGGAGAAGTGGATCGAACCGCTTGCGGTTTGGGCAAGAATGTCCGGTTTAGGCAGCTATCCGGAAGCCTATCTCACGTATTTATGGAAATCGCTGATGAAGAACCATCCCCACGACAGCATTTGTGGATGCAGCCAAGACGAGGTGCATGAACATATGATGGACCGATTTGAGGCTTTGATGGAGGCTGGCGAAGAAACTCTTCGGCGGCAAGCGCTGAGCCTGCTGAGAGGAATCAACCAGGAGGGAATGGGAGATGACGATCAACTGATCGCCGTGTTCAACCCCTCCACATTGCCATTGTCAGGATGGATCGAGCAGTGCATTGATTTTCTGGAGAAAGACAGCGTTCAATCGTTCCGTATCTTTAATGCGAAGGGCGAGGAGGTTCCTTATCAAATTATTAGCCAGACCAAAACGAGAAAACAAAGACTCAGCCCTATTAACTTACCCACGGAACTGCCGGTAGATCGTTATACTATCGGATTTGCCGCGGAGCAGGTGCCGGGGCAGGGCTACACTTCTTATCAGGTTATCCCAAGTCAACTTCCTGCAGCTTTCGAAGCGCCGCAGAATGAAGAAAGCAAGCTGGAGAATGAATTCTTGCGTGTGACGGTAAACCCGAATGGGAGTCTGAATCTGTTTGATAAGATTACTGGAGAGACGTATGAGCAACAGCTTATTTTCGTAGACGATGCGGATGCGGGAGACTTGTACGTATTCAAATATTTGCATGGTGATAAGTCGCTCACGTCCGCCGAGTTAAGGGCACAAGTCCAAGCGACGGTTACGACTGAGGGCTACCAAGCAGTCGAAATTGGCTGGCAATGGGAGCTGCCGGCGAGTCTCGCGACGGGCGGAGCATCAAGGTCGGAAGACAAGGTTGGATATCCCATAAAAGCGATGCTCGGGTTGCTCCGGCATGCAAGACATTTGGATGTCCGCATCGAGCTGGACAACGCGGCGAAGGATCATCGATTACGCGTTCGGTTCCCGATTGCGAATGCGGTGCCAGGCACCTTGGCAGGAGGTCAATTCGACGTGCTTCGCCGAGAAGCTTCATCTGGAAAGGAATACGTTCGCAATGCCAACTCACAGCCAAACTGGAAGTGGGCAGCGGCAGGCTGGGAGCAAGGCATGGCCGTTTACAATAAGGGATTGCACGAATATGAGCTTACTGAAGCTGATACGGCACTCGATTTGACGCTGATCCGAAGCGTTGGAACGATCTTTGGACGTCCAAATCCGCTTCCGCACGAGAATGATGACAATCCGCTTGGGCAATGCCAAGGCATCTATACGTTTGAGCTTGCGCTCAGGCCGTTCGGCGCTTCTGACAATGCGGCAATCCTCGCCAGGGAAGCAGAAGCTTACCATCACGGACTGCGATCATATGTCGTTCCGGTTAGAGAAGATAAATGGGCTTCGGGCAGACCATGGGTGCAGGACAGCGAGATCGGTGATTTGTTCAGCAGACCGGATCCAGACGCAGGCAAGCCGCGACTTCCGAGAGAAGCAAGCTTCGTTATGCTTCAAGGAGATGGCGCTGTCTTGAGCGCTGTCAAGAAACGTCTTGGCGGCTCCGAAATCGCGGTCCGCTTCTACAATGCTCTGGATGTGCCTACATCCGCTTGCTTGACTCTGGCCGCGGGTATCTCGCGAGCCTGGAAAGCTGATTTGATGGAACAGCCGACCGAAGAACTGCAAACTGAAAATAATACTGTTACAGTGCAGGTCAAACCAAAAGAAATCATGACAATACTTGTGCAAACAGGTTAAGGGAGCGGACAAGATATGACCTTCAATGGACTTGGGATGGGACTTGGCAATTTATCTCGTGTATCAAATGCCAAAACAAGATCGATCAGCCCTGAAAACTTTACCGGAGAAAAGGGCAAAGGCGCAATGGCTACAGAAGGCACAGGAGCATCCTGTGCCCGAGACCTAGGAGTTGGATGGAAGATTTCACCTTCTGTCTGGGTGGAGGGCAACCAAACATTTACGATGGCAGAAATTGAAGGTCCTGGCGTCATTCAGCATATATGGCTGACTTGCCCGCCGGAGCGCTGGCGTTCGCTCGTGATCAACATGTATTGGGATGATGAGAAGGAGCCCTCTGTGCGCGTACCGGTCGGTGATTTCTTCGCAAACGGCTGGTGCGAGAGAAGCAACGTGAACTCACTGCCGATTTCGGTGAATCCTGCGGGCGGCTTCAACTGTTATTGGGAAATGCCATTCCGCAAGACAGCCCGAATCGAAATGGAGAATATGAGCCATGAGAATGTGGTGCTCTATTACCAGATTGACTACGCCTTAACGGAAATACCGGAAGATGCTGCTTACTTCCACGCACAGTGGAGACGCAGCAATCCTTTAAAATTCAAAGAGGTTCACACTATACTGGATGGTGTGAAAGGCAGAGGACATTACGTAGGCACTTACTTGGCTTGGCAGGTAAACAGCAACAATTGGTGGGGAGAAGGCGAGGTCAAGTTTTATTTAGACGGCGACGGCGAATACCCTACTATCTGCGGGACAGGAACCGAGGACTATTTCGGAGGGGCTTGGAACTGGGATATGAACAACCAGTACACGACGTATTCGACTCCATTTCTAGGCATGCATCAGGTCATTAAGCCGGACGGCTTGTACCGGGCGAACCAAAGGTTCGGGATGTACAGATGGCATGTCATGGATCCGATTCGTTTCGAAGAAGAGCTGAAAGTAACCATTCAAGCGCTTGGCTGGCGTACGCATGGACGTTACTACCCGCTTCGGGATGATATCAGCTCGACCGCATTCTGGTATCAGCTGGAGCCGCACGCTCCGCATCCAAGCCTGGGCTCTGTAGATGATCTAGAGGTTGTTTAATAGTAGAGTGATTTCGCTCAAGATGGTATTGGATCAGACGACCAAGAGTTAGGGGGAGACAGCATGGAAGAGAAAGTAATCGTTATGGGAGAAGCAGGACGGAAGGCAGTCGATGACGCTTCCGCAGTCCTGAAGCGCCTGTATTACACCGAGAGAGAATGTATGAGAACGCTAGGCGGATATTTGGTCAGCGTATCTGATTGGGAGCTCAAAAAGAAGCTTCCTTACCATATTTGGCAAGACTCACTGCGTGCGGACGCGCTGCGCTCACGCGTATTAGAGCTTCGTTATCCAAGAAGAGATGTCGATCAGGATCATGATGAGGCTTTGACCCAATACCTTCAGCAGCTAATCCGCAGTTTGAATGATGCGGAATTAATCGTTGGAGTCTACTTCGTCACGAAGCAGGCGCTCGCAGAGGCTTATGATACCTACCTGACAGAATCGGATCCTCTTGACGATGCTCCCACCTACGAATTTATGAGAAGATTTTCGTCCGAGATACACGCCCAACTGGACGAAATCCGTGCGATCTATGATGCGCTTCCAGAAGTTATATCGAACGAGGACCATACAAGAACACAGGCGCTGTCTGAGCTTCTGCAAGAAATAGGCGGCTTGTTCGGAACGGAAGCATCGAAAGGGCCAGTAAGTATTTCCGAAGCGCTCGTTCGAGAGCCTTATACCGCTCCGCTCGTTCCAGCACGCGATCCGCGTTTCCGCAAGGCAATCTACCATATGCCCCCGGTTGAATGGAATACGTTCCTCGAACACCAAATTTGGGGCGGTATCAACCATGTCAATGAGATTTGGGCGGCAGAAGTGCCGGGAACGGTGCTTTGGAAGTGGGATGACATGCCTTGGGAGTTCTATCTGGAAACGGCTCGCTGGTGCTTTGACGAATCCCGCCACTGTATGATGGGCGAGCAGCGCATGAAGGCTTGGGGCTTCCGGACGGGCATTGACTTCCCGGTTGTCGGAGACCATTACGAGTCAGTATCGCATATGGGCGAGCTTGCGCTTCTATGCTTGCTTCATGATTTCGAAACGAACGGCCCGGGACTCAAAAGCACGTTCAAGGCCAAGTTTGAAAAAATGGGCGACACAGCCAGCTCGCAAGACTTCGACTATGATTGGGCGGACGAAAGCATCCATCTTCAATATGGTTATAAGTGGTGTTTACACCGTCTTGGAGGAGATAACGATAAGCTCGAGGACTTAAAGGATGAAGTCAGGGAGACATGGAATGCTTGGATCGAGCAAGCTCATCAAAGATGGGATTACGAGCCATTTCTCTCGGAGTTGCGTCAAAAAATCGTGAAATTTGAGGCGATGGCGTGTGAGTGAATATCGGATTACATTGGAATCGGGCGAGAGCTTCATGGCCAAGCAAGGAGAGCTGCTGCTGGATGCAGCTCTACGCCAAGGCGTAACAATTAATCATTCCTGCAGAAACGGAACGTGCCGAACGTGTCTCTTCGAGATAAAAGAAGGCAGCGTGACCCAAGAAGGCGAGGAAATTTGCATGATCAGCCAGCAAGAACGAGAGAATGGCAGGCGACTCCTCTGCATGTCTACGGCGAACAGTGATGCGGTATTAGGGAAGCTGCAACGGCGCAAACGAGCATCAGAAGGCAGTGCTGTGGAATGAGGTTGCTCGTACAGCAAGCCATGTGGTCGATGGAAGGCTTGGGTGAGAATGGCCGGGAATGGAGCTTGGAAGAAAAATTGGAACGAATCTCCGCAGCGGGTTATGGAGGCGTTTATGACAATATGCCCGAGCCGGAACGAGAGAAGGAATATTTCCGACTTCTGGATCGATACAGTCTATCTTTCGCTACGCAAGCCTTTCCTGGTCGCAGAGGTGATATTAGCGAATTGGCGGCCAGGGCGAAACATGCAGGTGCGCTGTACATGAATGCTCAAGTTATGGATTCATTTGTTGTAGGCGATGATGCCTTGCGCCTTCTGGATGGTTTGATGGAGGAGGCGGCCGTCTCCTCCCTTCCTTTCTTTGTGGAAACGCATCGTGGACGCATAACACAGGATTTGCTGCGAACGGTCGAATACGTGAATGCGCTGCCTTCGCTTCGTTTAACTATCGATCTGTCTCATTATGTTCTTTCCGGAGAGATGCAGGAGCCAGGCGCTGAAGCGGAGCAGGCTTTCGCCAAGCTGCTGGAGAGAACCTCTTGTATTCATGGGCGCATATCCAATAGTCAACAGATACAAGTTCCTTGGGAGAAAGATGGAGTTACCAAACTGCCAATTACAAATCATTTTGTCCGTTGGTGGACAACAGGCATGAAGCATAGGCTTCAAGATTTGCAACCTGGCGAGGTATTCCCGTTTGTGACGGAGCTTGGTCCTCCTCCATATGCGATAACTGTAGAGAATGCTACAGGAGTATACACGGAGCCCCTGAATCGTTGGGAAGCGTCGCTCATAATGAAAAAGCTTGCTGAGGAATGTTGGGAAAAGGCGACTGGGGAGGAGAAGAAATGAGGATGATCAATGATAGTGGTATTGCGTTGGACTCGCTGCCTGCCTTTACTCCTGTTTATAAGCCTGATGGTTCCATAGAAATTCGATTTCATCGCAATATCGGGGAAGAGATCACTGTTTCCATGGATGCTCCTTTGCAGATTCTTGGTGAAGGCGGCATGTTCGACCATATTCATAAGGTTCCGATATGGAGAATGTCGTGGGTAAACGAAGACGGCTTGCGCATGTCTTGGGAAAAAGGCGAACGGCATACTATGCTGCCAGGCGACAGTCTGGAGCTGTTTGGAGCCGTATTCAATCCCAACGAAGACGGTGCTGAGGACTGGCACTATACAGCCTCAATCCGCTGCTTGATCGGTTCGAGGACTGTTTACCTGGAAGGGCACGTTAAGCTGGTATACTCTGGAGAGTTTCCTGTCCATGCTACGGCAGGGTTCCAGCTGGAGGTGCAGGACAGCGGTAATCCCCGATGGATGGTGCCAGGCATGTTCTACAAAGACAATCGAGACCCTTCCTGCCATCGTATCTACCCAAGGTATGAGGAGCATTGTTATGATGCGGAATCGATGACAGCCGATGCTTGGTCATTCCGGGCAGACCGCTGCAGTCTTCCTGCTGCTCTCGTTTGGACGGACGGCATGATGACGGCGATATCTACGGAAGAAACCTTTGCCTCAAGCCGTGGTGGTACAAATCAAGCCGGAGTCGCTTTTGGACGAAGGAAGGGACAAACCTTCCTGCGCCTTCATTTTCCTTATACAGAAGAACCGGCTGTTTTCTACGGTTTCCCAACCTCGAAGCCCGCAGATATTCCGGGCATGAAATTCGAGAAGGGAGACGATCTCACGTTCCGTTTCCGCATGTATCTTGCAGGTCCAGAGCTTCATGGCTATGATCCTTTCATTCGTTCATTATATGATGTGAACAAAGAGCAGCATCCGCTCAATCCTTGGATGAGCGACTCTAAGGCAGCTGAATTAACCGCCTATGGTTTGTTTAATTGGCATTACAAACCGGAGTATGATGTGTTGTATGAAACAATCGCATTCGACCGGGAGTTGAATACAGGTGCGCAGGGCAAGGCGGATCGCCCGCATATGCACGTCGCATGGGTAAGCGGTGCGCCCTATGCTTATTCTCTTATGCGTTACGGAGCAGAAAATCGCAACAAAGATTATTACGAAGCGGGAAGAAGAGTGCTGAACAAGATTGCATCGGGGATCGCGCCGCTTGGCACGTTCTGGCCGGAATGGACGCTTGAGAACGGATGGGGCACAGGCTGGAATCCGAAACCGCATTGGGTTCAGGCGAGGACGGTCAGCGAAGCGACTTTGTTCATGATACGTGCGTTGTCGTTTGAACGAAACGCTGGACGAACTCATCCTGCTTGGGAGACGGCCATAAGAAGCAATCTCGAGTTTGCGTGCCGGGCACAGCGAGAAGACGGTCACTTTGGCTCCTATTACCATGTGGAGACAGGCGTTGTCGAAGTTTGGGAAGGAGCCGGAGGTTTATTGTGGATTCCGGCTCTAGTCGAAGCAGCAGAACTGCTAGGCGATTCGCGCTATAAGGAGAAGGCACTGCTCGCGGGGCAAGCTTATATTTCGTACGTGGAAGACGAATACATCTATGGAGCGCCGGAAGACGTGCATCTGACCGCGACTTCGGAGGATGGTTACAACGCGGTGATGGCGTATATGTCACTCTATCGAATCGATGAAAGCGAAGAGAAGGCCAACTGGCTTCGTTGTGCGGCTTCTGCCGCTGATTGGACCATGACCTTCAGGTGGAGCTATAATATCAAATTCCCCGAGCATTCGTTGTTGGCGAGGTATGAATATCACACCAGAGGGGCAGACAATGCATCACCAGCCAATAATCATCTCCATAATTATGGTCTGGTATGCATGCCTGAAATGCTCCAATTATTTGACGCTACGGGAGATTCCTACTACTTCGAACGTATGCGAGATCATCTCTTGTGCTTTCTGCAGTTCATTGCGAGGGAAGATGGTGACTTTAATGCCTATAAGGGCATGGTAACCGAACGTTATTATAATACGAACTGCTTCCAACCGAAGGGCATGATTCTAGGTTTGGCTCACACGTGGTGCTCGGGTCTTATTCTGTACGCGCACCTTGTGCTTCGTGAACGCGGCATTGAGATGAAGTGATTTTAAGAATCCGCAACTGATGCTCTGAATAAAGGAAGCGAAAGGGAGAGAGAAATGACAAAAGCAAGACGAAATCGGATGTTCAGCGCGCAGGGCAAATGTTTTGATGTGGCAATCGACCACGGATTTTTTAACGAATACTCGTTCCTGGGCGGCATCGAGAATATGAAGGAGGCTGTTCAAACCATTGTTGAGGCTGGACCAGACTGTATCCAGCTTAGCCTCGGCCAAGCTAGACATTTGCAGGAAATTCCGGGCAAAGAAAAGCCAGGTCTCGTGCTTCGCACGGACGCAGCTAACATTTATGGCAGCAAGCTGCCAGAGAAGCTGTTTAGCGAATTGATTGATTCTGCAGTGGAGCACGCTGTTCGTATGGATGCTGTGGCGGTATGCGTCAATTTACTGCTGCTTCCAAACCAACCGGAGCTTCACCGTCAATGCGTTAATAACGTAATGAAGCTGAAGACGGCTTGCGAGCAATATGGCATGACGCTTATGGTGGAGCCGCTTGTTATGCTGCCGAATGATAAGAAAGGCGGTTATATGGTAGACGGAGATCTGCATAAAATTATGCCACTCGTTCGTCAAGGCGTTGAATTGGGCGCCGATGTCATTAAAGCAGATCCGACGGACGAGGTGGAGAATTACCACAAGGTCATCGAGGCAGCCTCCGGCATTCCTGTACTCGTGCGCGGCGGCGGCAGAGCTTCTGACGAGGAGATCGTAACACGTACGGTTAAACTGATGGAACAAGGCGCCTCCGGTATCGTTTACGGACGGAACGTCATTCAGCATCCGAATCCTTCCGGCATGACGAAGGCTCTTATGGCGATCGTACATGATGGTGCAGACGCAGGCAGCGCCTTGTCGCTCTTGGAGGGATAATCGATATGAGTAAAAAAACGATTCGGTTTGGCGTAATCGGTTGCGGCTTGATGGGCAAAGAGTTTGCCAGCGCCGTAGCACGATGGTGCCACTTGACAAACGTAAACTTTGAACCTCGAATTGTCGCTGTCTGCGATGCGAACCAGTCGGCAATCAACTGGTTTACGACGAGTGTTCCTTCTGTGAAGCGCTCTTATACGAACTACAAGGATTTGCTTGCTGATGAGGAGGTGGACGCGGTGTATTGCGCGGTTCCGCACAACCTTCATGAACGTATTTATTCAGATATCATCAATGCGGGCAAACATTTGCTTGGCGAGAAGCCATTTGGCATCGACAAAGCAGCCAACGATGCGATTATGGAGGCTATAAACGCAAACCCTGGCGTTGTGGTTCGAAGCTCTTCTGAGTTTCCATTCTTCCCAGGTGCGTTCCAAATTAGCAAGTGGGTCGAGGAAGGACGATTTGGCGACATTATCGAGGTTGAAGCCGGTTTCTGGCATTCCAGTGATTTGAATCCGAACAAACCGATTAACTGGAAACGGATCGTCGCAAGCAATGGTGAATACGGATGCATGGGTGATCTGGGGCTCCACGTGCTTCATCTGCCTCTTCGCTTCGGCTGGAAACCGAACAGCGTGAGAGCTCTGCTGTCCAAGGTTGTTGACAAACGCCCGGATGGCAAAGGTGGCTTTGCTTCCTGCGAGACGTGGGATAATGGGATTCTGGCTTGCGACGTCAAATCGCAGGGTCGCCAGTTCCCGATGATGCTTTCGATGAAGCGCATTGCGCCTGGCCATGCCAATACTTGGTTCATTAGAGTGACCGGCACAAAAATGTCGATGGAGTACAGCACGAAGCAGCCGAAGCAGATTGCGTATCTGAACTATGAACCAGGCGGCAGCCAGGCTTGGCACGTAGAGGATGTAGCTTACGTGTCTGCGTACCCTACTATTACCGGAGGCATCTTCGAATTTGGATTTTCGGATTCCATTCTTCAAATGTGGGCAGCGTTCTGTGATGAGATCGTTAATGGCGATCAGATGTTGCAGTCATTCCGCTGTGCGACGCCTGAGGAAGCGGCGGACAGTCATCGTCTGTTCACGGCAGCACTCGAGTCACAAGCAGAAGGAGAAACAATCAAGCTGAATTGGGAGGGATAATATGGCCTCGCATAATGAGGGCATTGTAGTTGCCGGACATATTTGTCTTGACATCATCCCGGAGCTGAAAGCCACATCGGGAGCTTTGCATGAGCTGCTTGTTCCCGGCAAGCTGGTGGATACCGGACCTGTGATGCTGTCGACTGGTGGTGCCGTGTCCAATACGGGGCTGGCGCTGCACCGGCTTGGTTTCTCCGTACGATTAATGGGGAAAATCGGAGACGATCTGTTCGGCCGCGCCATTCAGGATATTCTTCGCTCCTATTCGCCGGAGCTAGCCGAAACAATGATCGTTGCCGAGGGGGAATCAAGCTCGTACACGATTGTTATTAATCCATTGAACGTAGATCGGGTTTTTCTGCATTGCACCGGTGCCAATGATACGTTCAAGGCAGCAGATGTTGTAGAGGATACAGTCAAGCATGCAGGCATGTTCCACTTTGGTTACCCTCCATTGATGAGAGAGATGTACCTGGAAGGGGGCAAGGAGCTCACGGACGTGCTTCGAAAAGCAAAGTCAAGCGGGGCTACCGTTTCTCTTGACATGGCCAAGCCTGATCCAGCGTCGGATGCCGGAGCAGCTGATTGGGGAACCATATTAAGTCGGGCCCTGCCGCATGTGGATCTATTTCTGCCAAGCTTTGACGAGATTGTTTACATGCTTCGCCGAGATGTTTACGACCATCTTTCTGCCGAAGCCGGCGAAGGGGAATTGATCCCGTTCGCAACTCTGGAGCTGTTGGCATCGCTGACGGATGAGTTGATCTCCATGGGAGCTGCCGTAGTAGCCATTAAGCTTGGTGAGCATGGCTTGTATGCCAAGACAACCGCCGACGCAAGCCGCTTCCGTGAGATCGCAGGAAGAATGCCGGAAAGCTGGCAATCGGAATGGCTGGGACAAGAGTATTATGCGACTTGCTTCAACGTGGAAGTAGCGGGAACGACGGGGGCAGGCGACTGTACGATTGCCGGCTTTCTCGCCGGTTGGCATTCCGGCTTGTCCATGGCGGATACGATGAGAAGCGCCGTCGGTGCCGGGGCTTGCAATGTCGAGAAACTTGACGCGGTAACGGGTATACCTACTTGGCAGCAATTAAGAAACCGGATCGACTCCGGTTGGGCGAGCAGGAAGATGACGCTCGCTTTAGAGGGTTTGGAGCCCGTATCACATGGCTTATATTCGAATTAGATGGGCCGTTAGGGAGATTAGAGAATGAGAAGAAGCGAAGTGAAAGCGGCACAGCAACGAGCAGCCGAACTGTTCGATAAAGCTGGAATCGTGCTCTCGTCGTCCGAGTTTGACAATATTGAGGTTGCTTCCTTTGGTCTGGGAGAGCTAGAAGTGCAAGGTCTTGAGCTGGTTACCTACGTCAATACAGATCGTTATTGTGCGAAGGAGCTTGTGCTGTTCCCGCATCAAACTTGTCCTGAGCATCGTCATCCGCAGGTTGAAGGGGAGGCGGGCAAGATGGAAACGTTCCGATGCCGTTACGGCAAGGTGTTCCTTTATGTAGAAGGACCGCCAGCTGAGGTAATTCAAAGCGCTATTCCAGCGGGCAGCGAGCCCTATTATACAGTGTTTTACGAAATCAGCCTAAATCCGGGAGATCAATATACTATTCCTCCAGATACGCTCCATTGGTTCCAAGCAGGAGCAGAAGGAGCCGTTGTCTCCGAGTTTTCCAGCACAAGCAGGGATGAGTTCGATATTTTTACTGATCCTCGTATCGAACGTATGCCGATTGTTATAGAGGATATCTAACGAAGGATAACATTACAGAACAATTCGAGGCTAAGTCGATAAAATGCTGATATTCGACCGCTTCCATAGGGATGAAGATCCCTTCGAACTATTGGAGGAAGAAACATATGAAAGTATTTTTACTCGGTGGAGGTATGATGGTTACGGAAACCACACCGCTAGTACAACAATATTTATCAGAAGCAGGCTATGAAGTATATTCGACAGAAGTGGCAGAAGATATGGCAACTGAGCACTTCGTCACAAGTGACATTCTTGTAATGAATAGTTGTCAATGGACGGGCAGCGGACATTCGTTAAGCGATATCAGCCGAGCTGCCCTAGAGAAGCATACCCAGGCTGGAAAAGGAATAGTAGTATTGCATTGTTCGATTGGCAATTGGGATGACTGGCCAGAGTATATCCGTTATACAGGCGGAGTCTGGAACTGGGAGCGCTCGAAGCATGGACCGGCTGATCAGAACTTCACTGTTGAAGTTACACGAAGACATCCACTAGTGGAGGGCATCCCTGATCAGTTCTCCGTATCAGATGAAATGTACTACGATCTTGATATGGCAGAAGGGAACACCATACTAGCCAGCACTTCACAGGAAACAGGCAGCCACCCAATGATCTGGTATCGCAGAATCCAACAATCAGATGTGGCTGCTATCATGCTCGGTCATGATGCAGAATCCTGTTTTAATCCGTATTACAAGCAGTTTATTCTGAATGCTTGCAGTTGGGTAACGAGAGGTGAAAGACGACGAATGACATATAAGGTCGGAATTATAGGCTGCGGTCGTCCTCAAGCAGGGGTTAATGCGAATAAGGAAGGATTCTCGGTGGCTTATAATCACGGGAGGGCATTCACGGAGAATCCCAATACCGTTATCGCAGCAATCTCGGATATATCCGAGGAGAACGCACAGGTTTTTGCGGAGGAATATAATGTAACTAGTACGTATTCAGATTATAAGCTCATGTTGAAGCGAGAGAAGCTTGATATAGTGAGCATCTGCACATGGCCAAATCTGCATAAAGAGATGACGATTGAAGCAGCACGGGCAGGAGTCAAGATGATCCTGTGTGAAAAGCCAATGGCTGTCGGAGTAGATGAAATCGATGAAATGATTCAGGAATGCCAAATGCACGGTGCCAGATTATATGTCAATCATCAGCGCCGGTATGAAGGTACTTTCAGCGGCGTGAAGCAGATGATTGATGACGGTCATCTCGGAGCTGTATTGCGTATGGAAGCTTGGGTAGGCGATGGATGGGATCTTATGTCCTGGGGAACGCACTGGGTCGATATGCATCGCTACTTTATGAACGATATGGAAGTGAAGTGGGTATTGGCACAAGGTATATTCTCAGGAAAACAACGATACGGTCATGAGGTAGAAGATCACCTTATGATTCAGATGCAGTACGAGAACGGAGTCTTAGGTCATATCCATCTGGGAAGCCATCTTGAAGGAGCAGGGGTCATCGTGAACTGCGAGAAAGGTACGGTTCGAATCGGGGAACAGGTAACGTTGATTGTTAATGATGAATGTAGATCAGAAGAACTGAAGAAGCAATACCTATTCAGAAGGCCGTCGGGTTATTACGAAGGCTTTGCAGAGATGTTGGGCGAGATTTTGACAGCTTATGAAGAGGGCGCTCTAACCGGGTTGGAAGGAGTGAATGGCCACAAAACGACAGAGATCATCATGGCGGCCTATTATTCTGCGAAGTTTCGAACCATGGTTCACCTGCCCATGAAGGACCGGGATTTTACAATACGCGCCGAAAGGATAGCGAGTTATGTATCTCACTGAGGAAGGGGACTCAAAGCACCATACAACTCTTGTATGATATAGATCAAGAACTGGAAGCTAATCATGGCTGAAGAGATACTGACACTATGGTTTTGCAAATGTTAGTGATTAACCGAACAATGGCATCACCTCAGGGCTAACTAAAGCCGTAAGGTGGTGCTTTTTTTGGGGGATAATCCAATGCAGGTTTTTTTTGCAACCATGAGGGCTTAGATGGTAATAGAAAGGTATGCAGGTGTCATGGCCGATAAAAGGAAGCCTGCTTCTTCGGCTTAGATCCAACCAATTGGATGGGACCGGCATCGATTCCTACATTGCAGACGAATCAGCTCCAGTTTGAGAAAGGCATAAGTCCGTTTACTACTGAACTCATGCCCCAATAGCTACTTAAACGATATGCCTCAGCTTTAAGCGGGACGGTCGCCATCGCAGCACTTTATTCCGTTTTTAATTTCTGGATCATTTGGTCGCACCATTCAATATACATCTGTTCGTGCCTTAACCCGAAGTCGATGATGAAAATGGTCGAATTCAACGGATCTTTACTATTTGAAGCATCGAGGGTCGGCGTAAGCTCAGCAAGCTTCATCTGATACGTCTCTAGAATCTCAACGTGCTTTTTCCTTTCTTCCATAAAGCTCGAAATCATGTTATCCGGTTCAACAAGCCATGCATTATACGTTTTCAGAAGAAATTCATCGCGTAAATTCAGTTCGAAATTTGCGGGAGCAAGCGTCCAATCAATAATCTCACTCTTTCCTTGCGCCGTGATTTCATAAACCTTTCTTGCAGGTCGGTATGAATGCTGTTCGACGGCTTGCCGCTGCACGAGTCCTTCCGCCTCCATCTTTGACAGTTCAGGATACACTTGATTACTGCCAACCTTCCAGAAGGGACCTAGCCTATTATTCATATACTGTTTAATGTCGTATCCGCTGAGCGGCTCCCTCGCCAGGAGAGATAGAATCGCGTATCGAATTGAACTCATCTCAGCACCTCTTTCTTCAAATGTATAGGTATATTCTATTCGAAAATAAATAGAAGTACAATTAAAACTAACATAAGTTAAGTTTAACTTATATTCATATTGATCTTTAAAATTGTTTAGGTTAATATTAACCTATGTTAATTATAACTCATAGAGAAGAGGCGTGAACGTGAAACAGGCATGGAGAGCATATTGGAAGATCGGACAAACGAAGTTAGCGGTTATTGTTGCCTTAATGGCTCAAATGATATTTTGTATTTTTTGGATGACTGCATATCATGGCGTTCTTGATCGTACTGATCAGTTAAAAATAGCCATTGTTAATGAAGATAGTGATTTCGGTGCAAGGATTGCAGACCAGCTGAAGGCTAGCTTGCCGTTCCAAGTTGAAAAATTAACCAAGGAGAAGGCCTTGGCAGAGCTGGAGCAGCGCGACGTTCAATTAATGGTTACGATCCCTTCCGGTTTTGGCCGTGAGATGATGACGCCGGATAAGAAAGCAGAGGTTTCATTTACGCTCAATGAAGCTAATGCGCAATTGCCCAAAGGCATCATGCAAAGCGTATCTGAAAAGATAACGGACAAGCTCGTCTCAAATGCCGAACAAGAAGGCATGACCGCAGTACTGAAGCAGCTTCAGGTGCCAGGGAGCAAAGCTAACGAGCTGGCTGATGAGCTCCACCACAAGGTTGGCTCACATACAACAATTCTTCATCCGGTTAACGGTATGGAAAATCAGATGGTCCCCATGATGTTAATTCTAGGCTCCTTCGTTGGCGCGATGCTGATGGGCATGAACGTCCACCAGGTGTCGCTTCAAATTGGAACAGCATTGACGAAGGTTCAGCACTTTGCGTTTCGTGTGGTGTACGTCATTCCAGCCTCCCTCGTCGTATCACTGGCAGGCACGTCCATTATCGCGGCTTTCGGCGGTCAAATGGAGCACGGCATGTTGACTTTCTGGCTGTTTCACTGGCTGACGGTGATGACATTCATGTTTTTTGCTCAATTATTCTTGATGACCTTCGGTTTGGCAGGCATGTTCATCAATATGTCACTGCTCTCCCTTCAGCTTGTTTCTTCCGGTACGATCGTTCCGAAGCAGATGCTGAGCCATGCTTACCAGGAGCTGTCGGGTTTCCTGCCAGCGACTTATGCGGTCGATGGCTTAATGAACGTACAGTTCGGTGGAGTTCATACGTTACGCGACATCGGAATACTGCTTGCCTTTGCTGGTGGAAGTATCGCAGCGGGCTATGCAGTCACGATGCTGAAGAAGCAGCCGTTTCCAGCGAAGCAGGCAGAGAAGAGCGCTGGACAGCCGGTGTAAATAAACGATTAAGTGATTTGTAAGCACAAAGCCCACAACGCTTTCTTAGCACTTTAGAAGAGAATGTCGCAATATTATGGGGAAGTGATTAAGGTGTTAGATAAAACTTATTTAAATGAAGCACAGATGAAGATGAGAAATTGGGAGCTTGGAAATATTAACAAACATGCATGGATATACTATCAGGTTGAACAGAAGAAGACTAAACGGGGTATGTCACTAATGAAGTGGTTGCGAAGACTTTTTGTGAAGTGATTATTATGATTGTATAGACATGAAAATGCGAGCTCTTGTCGATCATAAAATGTAACTGAAATCTGAAATAAGAACAACAAAATACTTGCATTATTATAAACGATGTTTTCTAATGGTTATTGGATCGTTGATGATTGGTTGGGGAGAAATTATTCCAGGATGTGAAAAAACAGCGCAAGCTGTGCTGAATGAAGCAATGTAGTATTGCATCCAACTGCAGAAGGAAGGGGAAATCGAACGCTTCGAGGTTGTTGCACTTAAGCCGCAAAGCAGTACACATTTGTTAATGATATGAGGGCCTCCTTTCGGCAGGTGGAGTCAGAAATGAACTTTTTACAGACTAACTTGAACAATTTTATTAGAGAGGTAAATCAAATAGGGGGTACAAGTATGAATATTGAACAAAAGTTATTTAAAGCTGCCACTAAACTAATTGAAGAAAGGTTTCCAACTGGTCAGGGTTCTGCAGCTGCAATGTGTACTGAAGATGGAACAATATTGACAAGCATTGCACCTGAAACGATAAATCCATCAACGGAAGTTTGTGTAGAAACGGGATCTATATGTGAAGCACATAAGCTAAATAAAGTTGTGACGCATACAATCTGTGTTATCCGTGAGCATGAAAACAGCGAATATAAAATTCTAACGCCATGTGGAGTATGTCAAGAAAGACTCTTCTTTTGGGGACCGTATTTGAAAGCTGCCGTTTATGATGAAAAGAATATGTATGTTTATAAAACCTTAGAAGAATTGCAACCTTACTATTGGTGGAAAAGCTATGAAAAGCAAGCAGGTATCCAAGGTACGAAGAATAAATAATGATATCACTCAGAATTAACCGCCTTATGATACGACGGTTTTTCTTTTGGTTTGAACAATCAAGAATAACAGAGCCTATTATTAAATTAATGGCGGAAACTTAACGCCACATCATGCACATTAAGCATATATCTGGTCCAATACAACCTCACAATTCAGGGCGAGACATAAAAGAAAGTGGCCTCTCGGCGATGAAACTGTGATAATAAAGAGCGTAAACTGCGCTTTTATCGGTACGAATCTCGAAACCATTTAAAAGACTTAGGAATAAAAAATCTTGTTATATAAGTTACTCAACTATTTTTCTTTTCGACGTAAAACGTCGTATGTTACAATATTACTTAATTTCGCACCGATCGGAGGCAAGGCCGTTGTAATCACTCATTCCTTTTCCATTTGACAACTGAATATAGGGAAGGATGAGGCGCATGTTTACAAAATCATTCCATAGACTCTGGCTAAGCTAGGCACTATCGACTTTAGGAGACGTCTTGTACATCTTGGCGTTGGTAGCAACACTTTACCATCTATCCGGCTCGGCAACCGTTACTGCCCTTTATCCTTTGCTGAGGGTCGCCGGTATGACGGTCGGCAGCACTCTTTCGCCTGTCATCACCCTCAAGCTTCGTTTGAGCCGTCTTCTGGCCACTTGCCTCGGAGGGCAAGCCCTTGGGCTCAGCTTGCTTGCGGTATACATGCTTGTGTTCGGCAATGAACATCCAAATGTCGCACTACTGGTCGGTATAGTGTTCTTGATCTCCATTCTGGAAGGAGTTGCGAGTCCAGTAAGATCGTCGTTGGTTGCGCTAACCGTACCTGAATATTCCTTGCTGAAAGCGAACGGCGTGCTTGCGGGCGTCGTACAGACCTGTTCGCTTTCCGGTTGGACGATTGGTTCTATCGTTGTTTCCTGGCTCGGTGCCGGCCAGGTACTGATCCTTGCGGCTTTACTGCTTTTCGGAGCTTGGGGGGCTTCTTCTTTGATCCGAGAAAATGATGCTGCCCTTTCAGATACCGCTCCAGCCACTTCGTGGCTCTGTTTGATCCAGACCGGATGGCGACAATATTATCGCGTGCCGGAGCTGCGCGTCCTGCTCTGGATGGACATTTGGGAAGGGCTGTTCCGGGCTGTGTTTGCCGGAGCGTTGCTGCTCGTGTTCGTCGGCGATCGTCTCCATGCCGATGAGATATGGTGGGGATGGCTGAACGGTGCTTATTTGGGTGGATTCGTGATCATGAGCCTTTTTATAAGTCGCTTATCGGGGTACATGCAGAAGCTTGGTTTGATGCTCGCAGTAGGCAGCGGATGTTTAGCCTCATTTACATTCGGCTTCGGCTTCTTGTCCACCCCTTTGGCAGCGCTTGGCGTCATGCTCGCTCTAGGAGCCTCGCAATCGGTGAAAGATTTGGCGGAGCGTACGTTATATCAAACCAGCGTCCCCCCATCCGAGTTGCCACCGGTATTTGCCGCCCAATCTTCAATTATCTCTCTCCTCTATGGAGTATCGTTATTATTGTCGGGATGGATCGCGGATACCATGGGTATTCAAGCGTTGTATTTTTTTGCAGCAGCTGCTTTTGCAGTCTCCTCTGCAGGGGCGCTTATATATCGAAAGGCTTTCAGTTCACGACAAAAAGAGACAGGAACGATGGAAGCAGTAGTGGATTAGAATTCGCATTTAAAAAAATCTGACACTAAGTTACTAACCCGGTCCGTAGCAAAGGCCGGGTTTACTGCGTTTTATAAAGCTGGTTTAATTCAGTTCTTGTTATACAGTAAACTGCGGGTCGTTTATTTCTTGCAAATGAATGTTTATTCACCTAATCGCTGTTCTTCCGGGATGGAATAAATAAGCATAAAAGGGGGGAATGTAAAAACATCCAGATTTTTCGAAGGAGGCTTCATAGTGGGAAATCCAATGGCAGGCGATCATTTCCAGTACGAGGATGCACCGGTATCGCAAACTTTGAAGGATAATATCAGTCTGTTGAAGCAACTATACTTTCTTCATGCGGATGATTTAAATATTCAATCCCTTGATTTTAATTGTGCCCTTGCTTATTTAAAAGAACTAATTGATCCGGCTATAATTAATGAAAATGTTTTACCAGCTATCGCACGACAAGCGGAGGGAGTAAGGGATACGCAGAAGCCACTCATGCTGGAAGGCATTCGGTATGCAGACAGCATGAGGGATATCTCGTTATCAATATTAAATGGGGACATCGCTTTTTTCGTAGAAGGGCAGTCGCGTTGTCAGCTGATCCCCTCCTCCAAAGTAAGTAAACGGTCACTTAATGAACCGAGCGGAGAGCCAACGCTTCGCGGTTCTAAAGTGGGATTTGTAGAAGATATCTCTACCAATATCGCCTTAATTCGCCAGCGTCTGAAAACCCCGCGACTAAAACTGCGAAAGATCGAAATAGGGACGCTCACGCGAACGTCGGTTGCCTTTCTTTATATAGAGAGCGTAGCAGATGCCTCGTTAGTGGAAACGGGGTGGATGCGCCTACAAAGCTTGAATGCCATTGCGCTTCAAGCGGAGCAGCAATTGTTCGAAGCGATTCAGAAGCATGACCACAAATATTCGTTGTTTCCCTTACTCGATGTAACCGAAAGGCCGGATCGCATTGTTGGAAATCTACTTAAAGGCCATATTGCGATCCTTGTGGATGGCACACCTTTCGCCATAATCGGTCCAGTCCAGCTTCTGACATTAATCCAATCGCCTGAGGATTACCATTTCTCTCCGTACCTCGGATCCTTCATTCGATTGCTCCGGTTGCTGGCTATTTTCATTTCGCTGCTGCTTCCATCTTTATACATTGCATTGACGAGTTTCCATCAAGAAATGCTTCCGACCAAACTTGCACTTAGCATACAGCAAGGAAGAGTTAGCGTACCGTTTCCCTCCATCATGGAAGCCGTTTTTATGGAAGGGGCGTTTGAAATCTTGAGGGAGGCGGGACTGAGGCTCCCGAAAATGCTTAGCTCCACAACGAGCATCGTAGGCGGACTTATTATTGGCGAAGCCGTTGTCAAAGCGGGTATTATCAGTCCGCAGATGGTTATCGTTGTCGCGATTACGGCTCTTAGTTCATTTATTATTCCCAGCTATAACTTATCCGTAGCGCTACGTTTGTTCAGATTCATGTTCATTATCCTGACCGGCTTCTTTGGGGCATTTGGATTAATGTGGGGAATCATGATGCTTTCCATGCATTTGGTTGGACTTCGCAGCTTAGGTGAACCTTATCTGGATCCTATTGCCCCCATCCGGAAAAATGGCTTCTACGATACGATTATTCGGGCACCATTCAGCTGGCTGCTTAGCCTTGCGAAGAAAAACAGCTGACTCCGGACCAAATCAAACAGGATAAGAGGATGAATGTATGCAGAATAAGTTGACAATAACTCCTTCTCAGACTATTGCTTTGTTATCGCTTTGCATTGCGACAGAGGCTTACTCCTATGCACCTTCCAAAATGGCGGACCTCTCTGGCCAGGATACCTGGATAGCGATAGTGGTTGCGATCATGTTCGGAATGCTTCTCTTGTCGTATTACGCTTGGTTGGCGAAGAAATTCCCTACGCAAACCCTCATCCAATACACGAAAACCTTGTTAGGTCCATTTGTAGGCAGAGTCATCGGGGCTTTATATGTGCTTTATTTCATGCTTATATCTTCCTTGTACATTTGCAGAATTTCCGTGGGGTTTCAAATGACCTTTTTGCCTCACACTCCTGTTTTTGTGCTAATAGTGATGACTCTTACATTCTGTGTCTATAGTGCCTTGCAAGGCTATAACGCGGTTGCAAGGCTCGGCGTATTGGCTGCCTTTCTATTGTTCGGTGTGAATAACATATTCCTAACAGCCTCGGTCATTTCCGATATCAATGCTGCGAATTATTTGCCTTTCTTGGGATCTTCGCTTGGTGATATAGGTACGTCCAGCATCTATTACCTTTTTCCCCATTCGCAATTCATTTTTTTAACAATGCTGTACCCCTTCATTCAAAAGCAACGCAAGATCGGATCCTATATCACTTGGCGGACGACGCTTGTCGTGTTCGTGGCCAGTTTCCTGAATTTAGCCACCGTCGGACTGTTCTCGGCTCGACAATTGGCTATGCTTCATTATCCGCCCGTGGAATTATCCCGAATGGTTGAGTTCGGCGATTTTTTCGAACGAATGGATGTCCTGTTTGTCACCTTTTATGGAGCGGGCATGTTTATCGCGATTGGCACTGTGTTTACTGTTTTTATCTCGTCGCTAA
The DNA here is from genome assembly GCF_003386535.1 of Paenibacillus taihuensis. Taxonomy (GTDB): domain Bacteria; phylum Bacillota; class Bacilli; order Paenibacillales; family Paenibacillaceae; genus Paenibacillus_Z; species Paenibacillus_Z taihuensis. Next base: position 4,297 of record NZ_QTTN01000027.1, on the reverse strand, counting down.
ATCAATTGATGGAGCGCAAGAACGGTTATCGTGGTCTATTGCTGCCTGCATCCGTGCTTCTTCTGCTGCTCTCCTTGATCCTGTTTCGATCTGAAAAGCAAATGGTGCAATTTATATTCGGGCAGGGGATTTGGATTGCCATCTGTTTTCAGCTCATCCTTCCCGGCTTGCTCGGTATCGTTTTCCTCATCAGAAAAGAGAGGTTGTGCAATGGGCAAAACGGTTAATATGCTAATTCTTATATGGTGTTGTGCTTTCCTCCTGACAGGATGCTGGGATCGGAAGGAGATTAGCGATATCAATCTGGTTCTCGGGATTGGGATCGACAAGGGAGAACGGAAAAGATTCAAATTTACCGCGCAATGGTTGCCTCCGAAATTAGAGCAAAACGGTCATTCTTCGAGCGAAGTTTATTCCGTTGAAGTCAATTCTTTATCCGAAGCGAAGAACACACTTGCCGAGGTATCCTCCGCTCGTCCGGCATTCTCACATGTCGGTATTGTTGTCATTGGGGAAAAGCAAGCGCGAGAAGGTATCGCCGACCTTCTTGAAGAACTTGGGCGCGAATTCCAAATTCGAAGGACGGTCTACTTCTTCGTTACACCGGGTAAGGGAAGTGAAATACTGGCCGTTAAGACGTCGGCCGGCTCTGCATCTCAAGAATTAAAGCAACTGGATAAGGATTGGAAAAATACCGCAACGATGTATAAAGTTAACTACAACCAGCTCTATCAGCGGGTACTCGACCCGAACCAATTGGCATTCATGCCGGTCGTTCAACGAAATCAACATGGGGACATGCTGGTTCATAGAGTAGGAGGAATGGGGATCTTTCAAAAAGGAATCTTGAAAGCGGAACTGACCGGAAGTTCGGCGAAAGATCTCATGTATTTGCAAGGAAAGATTGCTCAGGGAACGTTTGATGACTGGACGATCGATGGAGAGCTCGTAGTTTCGGAGACGGTCGATGAATCGTGCGCTATGCGGATGAAGGTCGACAATGGAAAGATAGCTGTATTTTTGTCGGTGAAAGAAGAAATAACGATTAAGGATATGTACGGAGAGTGGAATCTCTCCGTTCCCGCTGAGACCAGTCGATTGGAACAGAAAATTGAAAAGGCATTGGCACAAAGATTAAAACTGTTTTTGGATCGAATGCGGCGCCAAAATCTCGATATTTTGAATGTCGCGATTAATTTGCAGCGATACCATAAGAAAGCATGGGGACAGATGAGTGCGCAAGGAAATGAGCATATCCTTAACCATACTGATTTCCATCTCAAAGTACATGTCGACATTAATAATTCCGGAGCATATCGGAAGCACTCGGAATCGGCATCGAAGTAAAGCCTAAGGACGCATAGAAGGGCGCAAAGTTCCGGTTAACGGCTGCTTCAAACCGCTTAGATCGAACAATTCAAGCGTCACCCCGTCCGGATCGAGAAAGTAGACCCATTTCGCGCCGATCACAGGTCCGTCATATTCGATATTGATTGGGCTGACAAATTGAACGCCACGTGCTGCAAACTCGGCATACATTTGCTCAATATTTTCAACTTGAAAGCCTAAATGAGGTGCGGTCGGAGCGTATAACGGCAAAGGGCGGCTATAAGCTGCCACGGGCTCCAAAAATTGCACCAACTCGAGCCAGATATCACCCATGTATAACACGGTATATTGAACCCAGGCGTTTGGGTAGCCTGTTCCGGGGCGGTACAATACACCGGAATAAGGGATTAACACTTCAAATCCAAGCAGGTCCCGATAAAAACATACGGATCTTTCCAAATTGGAAACAGTGATTCCCACTTCTTTGAATGCTTTGATCTTCCCGGTCATCTTCGCTCACCTCGATTTCTAGATAGTTGTTACAAATGTACTCTTCATCATATTCAGTGAAACACTTCTAAATTCCAAATCTCGATACAACGAAGATAGGGAGAGTTTCAATTTCGATGCATGAGCTCTAGGATTGTTTAGGTCGAATCTTCTATTGGACTACCCATTGTACGGAATTTGTAGCAAGTGACAAACAATTTAATGGATTGACAAGCGAACTGTTATTTTTTATAGTTTCGGAGGTAAGCATTTTAAATATTGAAGGGGAGAGGTTAAATGTCATTAGCTTTTGCTATTTTAGGATTGCTTTCTTACAAGCAAATGACGGGATATGATCTGAAAAACGTGTTTGATGCCTCTATAAAAAACATTTGGCCGGCACACTTAAGCCAGATATATCGTGAACTGAGTGGATTAGAAGGCAAGGATCTCGTTGTATCGCATACTGAAACGCAAGAGTCCCGTCCTGACCGAAAAGTTTACTCGTTGACAGACAAGGGTAGGGATGAGCTCAATCAGTGGCTGAATCAGACTCCGCAAAATTTTGTTTCATTTACTCGCGACGAGACTGCTCTGCGTATGTTTTTTGGTTCCAAAATCGATAAGGACGAGATGATCTTTCAATTGAAAACTTTAATCAAGCAAAAAAAAGAAACAATCGATGTGCTGCATGAAATCGACGCTCAAATCCGGAATAGTTCCTCTGAAACAGATAAAAAATTCTGGCTGCTTTCGGTTATGAAGGGTTACAAGATTGCCGAAGCGGAATTGTCATGGGCAGAAGTATGTATCGAAGAATTGGAAAGCATGCATGATAGTTAAGAATAACTTATATAGAGCCGTCCCATATAAATGGATTCAGCTAGCAACCATCGTAGTTCAGAATTTCAATCAGTGAATCGTCTAGCAATCAGATGAAATAGTGCGTAATTTAGTTAAAGTTGAGGATGCTAATGATAAACACAAACTTGGCTAAAGAGCATTGATACCGAAGATGTTTCGCACTAAAAAGTATTAAATATGCAAATCAACAAGTATCCTTCCTTCCGGGATGCTTTTTTAGTTTATAGCTGTTCCTTCTTACGAACTGTCGAAAACATTGAAAGTAAAGCTCTTTTAGAATTCAAGGTACCTTCACGAACTGAATCCAAAAATTTAATTTGGCTACTGTTGTGATGGAAGTAGCTTTATACCTAAAAATTTATATATAACTATGCATATACAGATTATTTATATATAATTGCACTGTATGAAAGAATGCAGGAGGAGGAAAGTTGAAGTTGATATCTAAAATTAAACGAATGATGGCTTTAACAACTGCGATTTTGTTGCTGGGTATCTGTATCCCGCAATATGCGGGCACAGTCTCCGCAGCAACAAGTACCTGGACTACGAAAACATCCAGCGGTATTGACGGGGATTTCTACGCCGCAGCATATGATGGTACCTCATTGCTGGCCGTTTCGTTCTCCTCGTTTAACAGCGGGCATCTCTACAAATTGAACGGCATGGGTAATTGGGTGCAGCAGACGATTAGCTTTACCCCTGCATTGGCTGACAATACCTATACGTTGTCCTACATTATGTATACGGGTACGAAGTGGGTCTTAACCGGAATGAAACTGGGAACAGGCGGCTATGATTCATTTCTTGCTACATCATCAGATGGAATCCTCTGGAATATCGCGAGCAACTGTTCAATCGTTAATACGTCATATGGACAAGGGAACTTATTTGGGGCTTCTTTTCATGGCAATACATATGTTGCGGTTGGAGGGATAAACGGCTCGGTGGACGGTCAAATCATGACTTCCACTGATGGCGGGGCGACATGTACATCAACACAATCAGACAACAGCATGTTTTATGGCGTCACTTATGCGAACAACCTCTTTGTTGCAGTAGGTAATAACGGGATCATCTATACATCGTCCGACGGATTGAACTGGACTCTGCGAGACTCCCACATAAGTGGTCCATTGGACGGCATCGCTTACGGGAATGGTCATTTTGTTGCCGTCGGTGCCAATGGTGACGTCGCAGTGTCAGCTGATGGCACAACGTGGACGGCCAGCAAAATAAGCGGAGCGGTTCTATATGCCATCACTTATGCCAATGGATTGTTTGTGGCAGGTGGTGAGTCGCAATTTTACTCCTCTTCAGATGACGGATCAAACTGGGAGGCGGAAGCGGCATCGCCTAGCCTCGGATCTCACTATATCAATATGATGATGTATAATAACGGTCAATTCCTCGCATTTGGAAGTGGTGGAGTAAGTGCGACCCGCATTTCCGTTTCGACGGATTCTACAATCAGTCCAGCCACGGGCAGCTTTGACAAAAACCCGGCGAACCAGGCGGATATAAGCACGACAATGACGCTGAACGGCAATACGCTCAGCGGGATCGCGAACGGAGCTGCGCCGCTTGTTTCCGGTACGGACTACAGCGTGAGCGG
>NZ_QTTN01000026.1:3646-93008 GCF_003386535.1 Paenibacillus taihuensis | reverse complement strand
GGTTGCCGTTCATGTTTGTAGACATTTCCTGCGCTCAAGAGACGATGAACCCCCGTCTGATGTTGAAGCACTGATTCGAAGAAACGTTTTGCCGATTCGCCCGATTCGACCAGGGCAGCAGAATACGCGCAAAACACGCTATAAATCATCTGTAAGCTTCGTCTACAGAGTAGCATAAATCGGTTCGAATGAACATTTTTTAAGCGGATTGTCTATCCGCTTGTTTGCTGTACACTTTTTTCAGACTGCACCAAAAAAACAAACGGCACAGGGGTTTCCCTCATGCCATTTTGGATTCCATTTCTATTCTCGGTCAATGTCATTGAGTTAACTTAATGACATTGCCTTCGGTTCTTCTCTTTTTTTGCGATTCCGGTCACATTTTTAACAAGTCGAAGAACAATGAAGGACTGCAAAAGGCTACCGTAGCCGCGGGCAACCTGCTGCTGTACCGTTAGCCTTAGGGTGGTTCATTTGTTCATCTGAGAAAATGGGAGGTTAGGGCGAAGATGATCCAAGCATATGGACTTAGACCGAGGCAAGCCATCCTTGTCATGATGATGCTTACGATGCTGTTCGCGCTTCTTGCGGCTGGCAGTGTGCAGAAGGCGAGTGGCGCTGCTGCGCCGTTCAAGCTGAAAGCGCTGTTCAATGTCGATACGGAGAGCAGTACATACATTGCGGACACGGCACATTCATTCACGTTCGACGTCGACATGAAGGACGGCTTCCAGTCGTACGACATTCCGGTGTCTGTCTTGAGGACGCTGCTTGAAGGCGGCCAGCTGAGCAGCATTGCCTGGGTCCCGGCAGATGCAGCGATGAACGAGGACGGCGAGATTACGGGCGGATGGCCGGAATCGAAGGATGTGCTGTACGTGGACCGAATGAGCCTCGGCAGCATGAAGCTGTTCACGAATGAGGCGCAGCGTCCGTTCCAGTTCTTAAGTTTTGCGAGCGAGGACGACCTTTACTATACCTACACGATCAACGGCATCATCGGCAAGAACTGCGGGGTGTCGGATTCAAAATGCATCGCGTACTCTGTAGCCGGCAGTGCCGGTGCATCATGGATGGTTTTCAGCGAGCCGATCGATCTGGCAGGATTGGCTGACAACGACAAGCTGAAGTTCCAGCTCGACTTAAGCAGCGTGAACTATGACAACTGGGTGCCGGCGCCTTCGAAGCCGCAGCCCGGTGCGAACGAAGCGCCTGCGACAGTGGAGATCGGTCCGGGCAAGACGTATCAGAACATCAATGAGTTTGCCTGGGAGACGCTTAAGGCTGGGGACGTCGTCTACATCTACTACCGTCCGGAGCCTTACCGGGAGAAAATCGGGATATTCGCGGAAGGGACGAAGGAGCAGCCGATCATCATCCACGGCGTGCCGGGACCAGGCGGCGAGCTGCCTAAGATTGACGGCAGCGGGGCGGCGACGCGCGCGCTCAATCCGATTCCGAACGCAAACCGTTCGCTCGTGCGTATCGGCAAGGACAGCAAGAAGGCGGCTTATGTGACGTTCGAAAACTTCGAAGTGATGAATGCGCATGCTTCGAAAAAATACGTCAATGCGAGCGGAGCGCTTGCCAGCTATGCAGTCAATGCGGCAGGTGTCTGGATCGACAACGGCGATCATGTCACGCTGCGCAATAACACGATTCATGACAACGGAAACGGCATATTTGGGACATCCTCGATGTATGTATGGGAAGGAGCACTCATCGATTACACGTCGAAGGATCTGCTCATTCAAGGCAACTACATCTACGGCAACGGCAATGCAGGCCGGATGTTCGAGCATAACAGCTATATCGCGGCGATCGGCACTGTGTATGAGAACAACCATTACGGCGATCTGCTGACAGGCTCGCAAGGCTACGGCTTGAAGGATCGCGGTGCAGGCACCGTTGTCCGGTACAACTGGATTGAAGGCGGACGCAGGCAAATCGCGCTCGATGACGCGGAGGATACGCCTCGCATCGTGTTTGATCCAACGTATAACAGCTCGTTCGTCTACGGCAATCTGTTGATCGAGCATGACCATCTGTTCGATACATGGGGCGACGATGAAATTATTAATTTCGGCGGCGACAGCGTGACCGTTCCGGATCGGCACGGGAGGCTCAATTTCTGGAACAACACGGTTGTGACCTACCGTCAGCAGCGTGTTTATGGACAAGACGGCGTGCCTGGCTTGAAGGACCCGGGCCGCATCGAGCGGACCGTGCTCTTCTATGCACCGGGTAAGCATGTCGATGCTTGGAACAATGTGTTCCACCATGCCGGCGCGAACCCGGCGCCGCTGGTTATTACCGATGATGACGGCACAATTGAGCTGCGAAACAACTGGTTCACGGCAGGCTATTACTACGATTTCAATCAGCCGGATCGCGTTCCCGCGAAGAACATCGGCACGAAGACGGGGACGGACCCGGGCTTCGTTGATGTGACGCTTGGCGTTCAGAACTACAAGCTGAAAGCTGATTCCGCGCTGATTGATGCAGGAGCGGGATTGAACGGTGCGTACAGCGATTTGCTGCAAAAGCAGTATGTGCTGCATCAGCAAAGCGAGAAGCGGCCGGATAAAGGGAAGCTGGACATTGGCGCTTTTGAATATGTGAAGAAGTAGATTTGATGTGTCGCCGCTGGCTGAGGGATGTTGAAGGCTGGCGGCGGCACCTGAACATAAGGAGGCTGATTAAGATGACCGTACATACACTCGGCATTATTATGAATGGCGTTACGGGGCGAATGGGCACGAACCAGCATTTGATTCGATCGATTCTGGCGATCAGGGGGCAGGGCGGCATTCAGCTTCCGAATGGAGACAGCATCATGCCTGACCCGATTCTGGTTGGCAGGCAGGCGCATAAGCTGCAGGCATTGGCCGAGAAGCACGGCGTTGCCCGCTGGAGCACGGATCTCGAGGCTTGCCTGGCGGATCCGCATAATACGATTTATTTTGATTCGCAAACTACCCTTCGGCGCGCGGAGAGCGTGAAACAAGCGATTGCCGCAGGTAAACATATTTACTGCGAGAAGCCGACAGCGGACAGCCTGCAGGAGTCGCTTGCGCTCGCGAAGCTGGCGAGAGAAGCGGGCGTGAAGAACGGCGTCGTGCAGGATAAGCTGTTTCTGCCGGGACTCATTAAGCTGAAGCGGCTGGTGGATGCCGGTTATTTCGGACGGATTCTGTCGGTGCGCATGGAGTTCGGTTACTGGGTGTTCGAAGGGGATTGGCAAGCGGCGCAGCGTCCTTCGTGGAATTACCGCAAAGAGGGCGGCGGCGGGATCATCGTCGATATGTTCGCGCATTGGCGCTATGTGCTGGACAATCTGTTCGGCGAAGTGAAAGCGGTCTCTTGCCTTGGCGCAACGCATATTCCGGAGCGGGTTGACGAGCAAGGCGAGCGATATGCATGCACCGCGGATGATGCGGCTTATGCGATATTCCAGCTCGAAGGCGGCATTATCGTGCAAGCGAACTCCTCCTGGGCGGTGCGCGTCGAACGGGATGACCTGCTGACGATTCAGGTGGATGGCACCGAGGGCAGTGCTGTCGCTGGTCTGCGTGATTGCAAAGTGCAGCATCGCGTCAACACGCCGAAGCCGGTGTGGAATCCCGATATTCCGAACCCGTTCAAGTTCACGGAGCAGTGGCAGGAAGTACCGGATAATCAGCTGTTCGAGAACGGCTTCAAGGTGCAATGGGAGCTGTTCTTGAAGCATGTCGTTACCGGCTCCCCATTCCCGTGGGATCTGCTTGAAGGCGCGAAGGGCACGCAGATGGCGGAGCTTGGCCTGCAGTCATGGGCGGAGCGGCGCTGGGTGGATGTTCCGGCGCTCGAGCTGTAAGGAGGCTTGAAGAATATGAGCAAAATCATTCAACTGAGGCTGCCTGTCGCTGATGGCGAGTTAGTGCCATATACGCTCAGCGGAAGAGCGCCTATTGAAGCGCCGGCTGTTCCACTGAAGGGACGCATCGCGTTCTCCGCCGCGCATGTCGTCTGCGATCCGTTCGCAGCCGCGGAGCCGCTGCTCGGCGCGGCGGTGGATTGGCAGGCCACGATGGCGTATAGGCATCATCTATGGTCGCTCGGGCTTGCCGTCGCTGAAGCGATGGATACCGCGCAGCGCGGAATGGGGCTCGATTGGCTCCGTGCGAAGGAGCTGATCGGCCTGTCGCTGAAGGAAGCCGCATACGCCCGAGGTCGCATCGCTTGCGGCGCGGGTACCGATCAACTGGCGCCTGGACCTTCTGTGACAATCGAGCAGGTCATCCGCGCTTACGAGGAGCAGTGCGAATATATCGAGAGCCGCGGCGGTCAAGTCATCTTGATGGCGAGCCGCGCGCTCGCAGCCGCTGCGAAGTCGCCGGAGGATTACGAGCAGGTGTACGGGACGATTCTGCGGCAAGTATCGCGTCCGGTCATCCTGCACTGGCTCGGCGATATGTTCGATCCCGCCCTTGCCGGGTATTGGGGATCGCGGGATATCGGTACGGCGATGGACGTGTGCTTGCGCATTATCGAAGCCAATCGGGATAAGGTGGACGGAATCAAGATTTCGCTCCTCGACGCGGACAAAGAAGTGCAGATGCGCCGCAAGCTTCCGCGCGGCGTGCGGATGTACACGGGCGATGATTTCAACTATCCCGAGCTGATACTCGGCGACGAATATGGATACAGCGATGCGCTGCTCGGTATCTTCGACGCGATTGCGCCTGTCGCTGCAGCAGCGATACATGCGCTGGACGAAGGAGATTTGGCGGGCTACCAGGCACTGTTCGCGCCTACGGTACCGCTGTCCCGGCATATATTTCAGCGGCCGACCTATGCGTACAAGACAGGTATCGTCTTCATGGCGTATTTGAACGGCCATCAGAATCACTTCCGCATGCTCGGCGGAGCGGAGGGCGCGCGGTCGATCGTTCATCTGTCCGAGCTGTTTCGTATGGCAGACGAGGCGGGACTGCTTGCTCAGCCAGAGCTGGCGGTGCGCCGGATGAAGCAGGTGCTTGCGCTCGCTGGCATTGAGTAATGAAGGCGAAGGGAGGAATTCGTATGCAGGAGCTCACGAATTACGAAAGACTCAGCTTAAACCAGATTACGACGGATCGGCTGTCGCTGCCGGAAGCGGCGGACGCTTGCCTTCGCGCAGGCGTACCAGGGATTGCGCTGTGGCGGCATAAGCTGGCGCAAATGCCGAGCTTGGCGGAAGCGCGGCGGCTGATACGCGATTCCGGCTTGCGCGTATCCAGCTTGTGCCGGGGCGGCATGTTCCCGGCGCCGACGCCCGAGGAGCGGCGCAAGCGGATGGACGATAACCGCCGCGCGGTGGAGGAAGCGGCGGAGCTCGGCACGGATGTGCTCGTGCTCGTCTGCGGCCCCGCCGCAGGCAAAGACATTGCCGATGCGCGGCTGATGGTGGAGGAAGGCATCGCGGAGCTTGTTCCTTATGCCGAGTCGCATGGCATTAGGCTGGGCATTGAGCCGCTTCATCCGATGTATGCGGCGGAGCGCTCGGTCATTAACCTGCTCTCGCAGGCGAACGATATCGCGGAGCGGTATACGCCGGAGCAGGTCGGGGTTGTCGTGGATGTGTTCCACGTTTGGTGGGACCCTGCTTTATATGAGCAAATTGCCAGAGCCGCTGGTAGAATTGCCGGCTACCATGTGTCCGATTGGATCGTGCCGACGCCGGACCTGCTGATGGGACGCGGCATGATGGGCGATGGCGTCATTGAGCTGCGGCGTATCCGGCAAGCCGTTGAGGCGGCGGGTTATTCGGGTCCGATTGAGGTGGAAATTTTCAATCATGCGGTGTGGGAGATGGATGGCGACGAATCGCTCGCACTCATTAAGAGCAGATACCTAGAGCACGTTTAGAGTCTTAGATGGGATGGGGGCGGGCAGGATGAAAAAGCATTACGACGCTGCACGAGTGAAGCGGGAGGTTCCGCTGGAACCGATACCTGCGGAGGTGCGTGCTCAGTATTTGCGCCCCGGCGAGCTGCTCGCGATTCAGGAGCAATTCCCGGTTGCGTACCAGCCGCTCGGCACGCTCGAGTGGCATGGCCGGCATAATCCGCTTGGCGTCGATTCGCTGAAGGCCGAGCGGTTATGTTTGGAGGCGGCTCGGCGGACGGGCGGTGTCGTGATGCCGGCGATTCATTTTGCAGCGGATGCCCATTGGGATGCGGGGTTCGGCATTGGATACGGCATGGACGCCACCGCAGGATACGCGCTGCCGGGGTCGTTCTATTCCATCGACACCAAGCTGTTCGCAGCGCTGCTCGAGAACGCATGCCGCAACTACTTGAGCCGCGGCTTCCGGCTTGTCGTGCTGATCTCCGGGCACAATCCGTCCATCCAGCAAAATGTCATCGACGAAGTGTGCTACCGCCTGGGGCGTGAAGATGGCATGGAACCGGTCGTCTTTTCTATGGATTACACGCTGATGGAGCCGGACGATCCGCTCCGCGCCAGCGATCATGCCGCTGCTATTGAAACGAGCATGATGCTCCATTTGCATGGCGATAGAGTCAACATGGCGACGAATGACGGTCATGAACGCGAGCATCTTGGCGTCGGCGGCGAACGGCCGTATTCCGCGGCAACGGCGGCGGAAGGAGAGCTGCGCTTGCAGAGGCAGGTTGACGGGTTAGTTCGGTTTGCTGGGGGACGTTATGCGAGGATGCTGAGTTTCGACGATTCATATGAGGGATGAGGCGATTGGAATGGCGAAGGAGAGGGAGACGACCAGGGCAGCTTGTTACGCAAACGCAGCGGTTTATACGCCGCATGGCATTATTGAGCGCGGCTTGCTTTTGACGGATGAGAATGGGCGAATTGCGGCAATTGGCGATAGCGCGGAGCATGGGGTTCCGGCAGATGTGCCGGTATATGATGCAAGCGGGCTGCTGCTCGTGCCCGGCTTCATCGACGTTCACATTCACGGCGGCAACGGTTTCAGCGTTATGGCTGCCGAGCGGGAGCACCTGGATGGCATAAGCCGCTTTCATGCCAAGCATGGAACGACTTCTTTTCTCGCTACCACGACGACAGCTCCGCTTGAGCAGATTTTGCATGCACTCGATGCTGCTTCTTCGATCGTTCTTGACGATGAGTGGGATTTAGGCGGAGCGCAGCTGATTGGCATTCACCTCGAAGGACCGTATATCGATGTACTGCGGCGTGGAGCACAGAGTATCGAGGATATCCGAACGCCGTCAGCGCAGGAGATCGAGCAGATTGTAGAAGCCGCGAGGCAGCAGATTCGGCTGGTGACTTTAGCTCCCGAGGTGGACGGCGGAATGGAGGCAGTCCGCCAGTTAACGGGACTTGGCATCACGGTGTCGGCGGGACACTCCAATGCGACTTATGACCAGGTTCGCGAGGCGGTACGCGCTGGACTTCGGCATACGACGCATCATTTTAACGGAATGAGCCCGCTTCATCATCGGGAGCCGGGACTCGCCGGCGCCGGTCTGACTCTGAGAGAACTGACTTGCGAATTGATCTGCGATGGCATTCATGTTCATCCGGCGGTGGTGAAATTGCTGTTTGAGGCGCGAGGGCCTTTGAACGTCTGTATGATTACAGACGCGGTAACCTGTGCCGGACTTCCGGATGGGGATTATGGCGATGTGACGATGCACGGCGGGCAAATCTTTTTGAAGGACGGTTCGAGCCTCGCCGGCAGTGCGCTCACGATGGGTCAGGCGCTGCGTAATGTGATTTCGTTTACGGGACTGACGCTTGAGCAGGTGCTGCCTTCGCTTACGGTTGTACCGGCAAGACAAGTCGGAGTTTCCGCTGCAAAAGGGTCGCTGGAATCCGGGAAAGACGCGGATTTCGTGCTTCTCGATCAGGAGTTGAATATACAGCAAACCGTCGTTCGAGGCAAAACCGTCTATCGGAGGGGTTCGGATGAGTGAGCAGCTGCCCTCTGCTTCGCTGAAGCAGGCATACGTTGGCGTTGATATTGGCGGAACAAATACGGTAATTGGCGTCTTTGACCGATCTCGACGACTGCTTGGCAAACGTTCGATCCCTACGCTGCTGCCCCATTTGCCTGGAAAAACCGATCATCCGGCGGAGTTCTTCGACCTGCTGCATGAGGAAATCGTGCGGCTCGCAGAGGAAGCTGGCTGTACGGATGGCTTGGCGCTCTGCGGCATGGGCGTGCCCGGTTGGGTGGATCCGGTGCTCGGGAGGGCGGAGGCGGCCTCCAATCTGGGCTGGTTCGGTGTTCCACTAGCGGAGCAAATGAGCAGCAGGCTTGGCGTTCATGTTTTTATTGATAATGACGTGCGGATCTATGCGCTTGGCGAAGTGCTGGCAGGCGCTGGGCAAGGCTATCGGAATGTGCTGTGCTTGACTGTCGGCACGGGGATTGCGGCAGCGACTTTCGTGGATGGGCAGATGGTGCGCGGCGGGAATTATTATGCAGGGGAAATCGGACATGATCCGGTTCCCGGGGAGTCGGCGTTATGCGCATGCGGTGAACGCGGCTGCGTGGAAAGCATCGTGTCGGCAACGGGGATTGCGCGGATGGCGGCAGAAGCAGTAGCCTCTCTAGGTGGCGGGACTTCACTGAGTACTCTCGGGCGGAAGCCCACTGCTTATGACGTTTATCAGGCGGCGAGTTTGGGAGATGGTGCGGCTCAGGGAATTTTTCGCCATGCCTCGGAGGTGCTCGCTTCGAAGCTGCTGACAGCCGTTTGCTTGCTCAATCCGGATGCGGTCATTATCGGCGGCGGCGTTGCGGAGGCGGGTGAGCTGCTGCTCGGGCCCGTCCGGGAGAAAATCAACAGCCGGTACGTCCATTGGAAAAAGCCGGTTGTGCTCCAAGCAGCGCTCGGCGACTCGGCAGGCTTGATCGGCGCGGTTGCTTACGCAGCGCAGTGTGCGAGGGAGGGGGATAGGGGAGATGTCGGAGATGTCGGAGATGTCGGAGATGTCGGAAGCGACGGAAGTGTCGGGAGTGACGGACGTGATGGACGTGACGGACGTGAGGGCGACGCGGCTTATAACGAAACTGCGGTTTCCAGAGCCTTTCACGGTCGAGGTTGAAGAGAGCGTTGACGGGGCGGCGTTGCAGGTAGGTGAGCGTGATGTTTTGGTAGAAACGCATTACAGCCTGATCAGCCCGGGAACGGAGCTGGCCTTGTATACGGGGACGCACATTGACCTGCCGAATCCGGCGAATCGGTTCGCAAAGTTCCCATTCTATCCGGGGTATGCGACAGTTGGCGAGGTGTTGGAAGCGGGAGCGGCGAGCGGGTTTGCGCGCGGCGACCATGTCTTTACGGCGGCGCATCACGCGAATTATGAAGTGATGGAAGCGACGGAAGATTTGGTCGTGCGGATGCCTGAAGGGCTGCAGCCGGAGCTTGCGCTGTTCGGGCGAATCGCCGAAATATCGATGACGTCGGTGCTCCTGTCCCGCGTGAAGCCGGGCGACTATGTTGCCGTCCTCGGCATGGGGCTCGTCGGCAACTTGGCGGCCCAGCTGTTCGCGCAGCGCGGCGCGATACCGATCGGAATCGACGTCGTGCCGGAGCGGCTGGAGCTGGCGAAGCGGACTGGTGTGGAGCATGTTGTGCTGTCCGGTGACGGTGGGGCGGAGGATATTCGAGTGGATGTCCGCCGCATCACTGGTGGCAAGGATGCGGACATCGTTGTAGAAGCGAGCGGTGTGCCGGAGCTGGTTATTACTGCACTGGAGCTGTGCCGCGTGCTCGGCCAAGTCATCCTGCTAGGCTCGACGCGGGGGCTCGTGACGCTGAATGTGTACGACTTGATCCATCGGAAGGGTGTAAGTGTGACGGGAGCGCATGCTTCGCTCAAAGGAGTCGATGGTTTGCCGACTTCGGGCGAACTGTACCGCGAGGTGCTCGGCATGATTCAGAGCGGAGCACTCCGCGTGGAGCCATTCATCACGCACCGGCTGCCGAGTACGGAGGCGAAGCAGGCGTATGAGTTGCTGCTGAATCATAAGGACCGCGCTTGCGGCGTTATTTTGAATTGGCGCGAGCGTGGGGAGTGAGGTAGAGATGAGAAAGAGAAAAGAGGAAAGAGGAAAGAGGAAAGAGGAAAGAGGATCCTTGGGGGATCCTCTTTCTGGTTTTTGGGAGGTTTGATGCGTATGAGTATCCTCCAGGGATACTCTTACGCAGAAATCGACGAAATTGTCGCAATGAGTATCCCTCAGGGACACACATTCGATGAAATTGGCGAAAACGCAGTGATGAGTATCCCCTAGGGATACTCATTAGCAGAAATCGGCGAAATTATCCCAATGTGTATCCCTCTGGGATACTCCGGGGAGAAGAGTAAAAGTAGCTGGTTTGGTGGACTACATTGGTGGAAATTCGGAGGGGAGAGAGAAAGTAGCTGGTTTAGTGGACTACATTGGTGGAAATCCCAGGGGAAGAGGGAAAGTAGCTGGTTTGATTGACTGCATTGGTGGAGAAGCAGCAGTTTGAGCAAATGTAGTTACCTGGAGGCTCTACATTGGTGGAAAAGCGACACATTGAGCAAATGTAGATACCTGGAGGCGCTACATTGGTGGAGAAGCAGCAGTTTGAGCAAATGTAGATACCTGGGGGCGCTTCATTGGCGGAAAAGCGACAGTTTGAGTAAATGTAGTTACCTGGAGGCTCTACTTTGGGGCAAAAAGCGGCGAAAGGTGAGAAAATACAAAAAGGACAGCCGTACTGGCTGTCCTCGCCTAACTCTTATCAAAGCTCCGTCACGATAACCCGTGACGCCATCGCCTCCGCTGCGTCGCGGCTCACTTCGCCGGTGCCCGGGGACATCGCGTTGACGGTGCCCGCGGCAACGGCGCAGCGCAGCGCGTCCGGCACGCCGAGTCCGCGCGAGCAGGCGACGGTCCAGCCGGCGACGAAGGAGTCGCCGCTGCCGACCGGGTTGACGGCGTCCACCGCCGGGGGGACCGCGAGCCATAAACGGCCGTCCGGCTTGGCCGCGAGGCAGCCTTCGCGCCCCAGTGACACGAGCAGCGTCTGTACGCCGTAGTCGCTGCCGAGCTCCTCGGCCACACGCCGTACCGCAGCGTGATCACGCGGATCCGCGCCACACCATTGCCGAAACTCCTCCTCGTTCGGCTTCACCGTGTGCGGTCCGCCTGCAACGCCGAGCTTCAGCGGCTTGCCGCTCGTATCCAGCACGACGAACGCTCCGACTTCTCGCGCCAATGCAACAAGCTCCGCATAGAAGCCATCGCCAAGCCCCCGCGGCAAGCTGCCCGAAAGTGTCAGCCATCGACCTGGCTTACACAACAAATGCCACAACGCAAGGAACTGCTCCTTTTCCGCAGCCAATATTTCCGGTCCCGGCTCGAGCACTTCAGTCGATCGACTGGTATATTCATCAATCATATTGAGGCAAATCCGGCTTTCACCCGCAATTGGCACCATCTGATGAGGAAGCCCGATCATATCGAGCTTCCCCCTAATCCAATCCCCGTTGCTGCCTCCAGCGAAGCCAACAGCCAGCACATCCGTGCCAAGCGACTGCGCCGCACGTGCAACGTTCAATCCCTTGCCGCCTGCGGTAGCGTCGACGTGAACCGCACGATTGACCGCGCCAAGCTGGAGCCCCGGAACGAGCAGCCGCTTATCGATAGCGGTGTTCAGCGAGACGCACACGATCGACACGTCCGGCGATCCGCCTTTTCCCTCAACTGTCACGCCAACCACCGCCCCTCCGGCCAAAACCGCGCCACGCCGTCCAGCGTAACCGTGCCAGCTCCGCCAATGGCTAGCGTCGACAGCGCGCCGCAAGCGTTGGCGTATTCGAGCGCTTCGCGATCCGACTCGCCGCGCAGCTTCGCCGCGATGAAGCCGGCGTTGAACGAGTCGCCAGCCCCGGTCGTATCGACCGGCTGAACCGTGAACGGCGGCGAATACACCACACGCCCATCCGCATAAACACCAGCTGACCCCGCGCTGCCGCATTTCACAATAACCGCCCCGCGCCCGGCAGGCAATCGCGTCGGCAGCTCCTCAACCGAGCCAGCCTCGAAGATCTGCAGCGCTTCTTCCTCGCTCGGGATAAACCAATCGGCATAGGCGAGCAGAGCCGCCAACCGTTCACGATCCCAATGCTCCGCGGGGTCCCAGCCGGCATCGAAGGAGGTCGTCATGCCGCAAGCCTTCGCCAGCTTGAACAGTTCGAGCCAATGCGGACGCATCGCATCTTGCAGAAAGTAAGAACCGAAGTGTACATGCGATGCCTCGCGGAACAGCTTCTCCGGAATCATCGAAGGCGTGACAGAACCAATCGATCCCATAAACGTAAGCAGCGAGCGATCTCGCTCATCGGTCAGCGACAGCGTCACGCCGGTTCGGACCGAGCTGTCCACCACGACATGCGAGACATCAACGCCTAACCGCGCCAGCTCCCTTAAGCAAAAGTGCCCGAACTCGTCATCTCCCACAATAGAGACAAAAGCAACTTCAAGCCCAAGCCCTGCTAATCCCGCTGCCGCTATCGCGGAAGACGAGCCAAGCGCAAGCCGGAAATCCCGGACCAGCTTCTCCCGGTTCGGCTCCGGCACGATGTTGGAATCTGCAAAAATCAAATCGACGTTCAGCTCTCCGACGACGATCACTTTCTTAACCGATGGCAATGGCATCCACGCCGCCTCCGTTCAGATATCACACGTTTCCCTACGCTTGTTCCTGCGCCTACGCTTGCTCCTGTTCCAGTTCCTACTCCTGTTCCAGTTCCTACTCCTGCGCCAGCTCCACCTTAGCTCCCGCAACCAGCTCCGCCGCTTTCCTCCGGTACGCATCCCAATTGCTGCCGCAGGAGGACCAAGATGCCTGGCCGCCTTCAACCGTCTCATGCATGCCGGTCGGAACCGCCTCAAGCGCGATCGCGTCCGCTTCCGCTGCATGCCCGCGCTGTGCTGCCAGCCATAAATACTCATAATCCTGAATGCCGCGGCGCAAATTTTTCATGCGAATCGAGCTGATCGGCCCGTCAATCCCGCGGTCCTGCTCGCGGAAGAACGGATCTCGCCCAGGATAGAACAGGATGCCGTCGCCGTTGCCGAAGTGAACGCCATCATCGCCATAGTAGGTGGCCTCATCTTTAGCCACGTACATGAAAGTAACCGCATATCCGAAGACATTCTGGTTCCAGCGTCCGCGCGGACCTTGATGATTATGCCGCCAATGCGTGCCGTGCCAGACGAAGTAGCCTTCAATGCCGTAGCGATACCGCAGCCACGAGTTTGCCCGCATATCGACGGCTTCCGCTTCCAGAATCAACGAGCCGTGATAAGGCCGATACCCGTTGTAGAACCACAGCTTGTCGCCGCTCGCTCGGCAATGCTCCACCGATTCCGGATCGATCTTGTGCGCGCACCAGATATCGATGGCATCCTCAATCTCCGGTGTATATCGCCGAGTCGTGAGCAGCGGAAGACGCTTGCCCGCACCTGACGAACCTTTCACAATATTCGCTTGCTCGCGAATCCATTCATATTTTGCCGGAAGCGGCTCGTCAATCAGATAGCAGAAGTACGTGCCCGGCCAGTTCAACGCTTCGAAGTATTCCACCCACTTGTCCGCTTCGCGCTGCATCTCCTCCGGCTCGCTTCCGAGCACTTTGCCGCCGTACATCCCAACCGGAAACACGCCTTCGCCGACATGCTCGCCCGGTCCCTCATAACCATTCTCTTTGGTGAAGAAGGAACCGTTCAAATACGGCGCGTATTTCTCCAAAGCCTCGGCATCGAATCTCCCATTATGTACATCGGAGCCGACCAGATCGAAGCGGTGGCGATGCGCCATCTGGCGTAAACGGTCTCGAATGTCCGGCGTATCCGGATAGTACTCGGATACATCGTTCGCATAGACGAAGGAGAGCGAGTGGTTCTCATCCGGCAGCGCAAAATCATACAGCTGAAGCTCGACAGGCAGCTCAGCAGCAACTGCCTCACCGTTCCGGACCGTAACTGTCCCCCTATAAGTCCCGGGCTTCATCGACTCATCGCGCGGGATATAAACATCGATCCAGAACCCTTGGTTCGATCTCGCTTCCACACGTACAGGTTGACCTCCAAGCCGCGGACGGGCATGGGCAGGAATAAGGGCATCCGGAATCCAGCCGGAGCGATGAAGAGGAGGGGAAGATTGTGCAAAAAACCATTGAGGCGCTGTACTTAGGTCAGGGGAAACATACAAGTAATGCTGCGTGAACACTTCAATTCGCCGGCCGATGTAATACGATCCGCCATCGCCGAGGACAGCGTCATTTTCAATCCGGCAATCTTGGTGCTCGTCATGGACAAGCCCGGACATCTCCACGTAGAGCGAAGCCGCTTCCGCATCCCCGGCTTCAACGATAACTTGGAAGGCCACCGTCTCGTTCCGCGCGCCGAACAGCCGAATCGTGCTGCCGTCCCAGACGCTGTTTCCCGTTTTATTCGGATTCGCCAGATCTTCCTTCAATACTTTCTCGCCGTCATTCACAGCCCACACCAAGAGCGCCATAACCAGATCATCTCCTTTGATTTTACCGCTGTAATCATTGTGCACCCGCGCCGCCCAAAGTGAAATTGTAGCAATTTCGCATGGTTCACGAATTTACCGTACGTGCTTGGTCGGTTTTTTCAATTCTTCACGAATTTTACGGCTAGCGATAAATAGATGAACGAGTGAAAAATGCTCCAATTTCTTTTGCTATGCGGCATCCTGTACAGTTGAATCAGCAAGCGAGAGGCAAGGCGATGAACAAGAGAATGAAGGGCGGAGGCGAGCCGGATGAAAGTAGCATTTTCCACATTGGCGTGCCCGACCTGGAGCTGGGAGCGGATTCTTCATGAAGCTGCGACGCTCGGGTATGACGGCATCGAAATACGCGGCATTGAACAAGAGATGATGGTTCACCGATGTACACCTTTTTTACCCGAAAATATGGAACGCTCCATGCAGCAGCTTAAGATGCATAACCTCGAAATTATTAGTCTCGATACATCCTGCGTCTTCCACGATCCCGCAAAGTTTGATGCTTCTATTGAAGAAGGGAAAGCAGCGATCGACCTCGCAGTGAAGCTCGGCGTTCCTTATATCCGGGTGTTCGGGGATGCGCTTCCGGATGAAGCTGCCCGTGAAGAGACGATTGCTCAGGTGGCGAGGGGAATCGGGGAGGTAAGCCGCTATGCCGAGGATACCGGTGTTACCGTCTTGATGGAGACGCACGGCGACTTCTCGGATTCTCGTACATTGCTTGCTGTGATTGAGCAGGTAGGCAGCAGCGCATTCGGCGTCCTCTGGGACATTAACAATCCGTACAAGTACGGAGACGGCGAGCCGCTTGAACTCACTTACGAACGATTAGGCCGCTTTATCAAGCACACGCATATCAAGGATACGCGGGGCTCGGACATGCACGGTGATATCACGCTGTGCGGCGAAGGGGATGTGCCGATCAAGGAATGTGTCCAGCTGCTGGCTGAACAAGGCTACGAAGGCTGGTTATCTTTCGAATGGGAGAAGCGCTGGGTTCCTTCTATAGAAGAGCCGGAAGTCGCGCTGCCGCATTTTATCCGCTATATCAAGGAATAGGGGGAAGCTGCATGGCTGTTACAACACCAACATCGGTGGAAGCCAGCAAGACGGCTAATATCAAGGCCAAATCGCAAGGCAGGTCGCTGGCCACCCGGTTATACAGGGAGCGCTACGGATTTCTTCTATTGATTCCGGGACTGGTCTATTTCATCTGGTTCCGCTACGTGCCGATGCTCGGGAACATTATCGCCTTCGAGGATTACAGCCCGTTCAGAGGCTTCCTGCACAGCGACTGGGTAGGATTCAAGCATTTTGCGCGAATCTTCGAGGATGCGGAAGTGATCAGGGTAATCGGCAACACGCTCTGGCTATCTTTTCTGCAAATCGTGTTTGCCTTCCCGATCCCGATCGTCCTTGCGCTCATGCTTAATGAAGTGAGAAACCAGCGTCTGAAGCGGCTCATTCAATCGGTCGTCTATTTGCCTCATTTTCTCTCTTGGGTTGTCGTGATCGGTATTGTGACGATCTTCCTGAAGACGGAAGGCATCGTCAACAAAGGGCTGGGTCTCGCCTTCGGGATGGATTCCATCCAGTTTCTCCAGCAGCCGGGCTGGTTCATGCCGCTCATCGTGCTCGAGGTGATCTGGAAGGAAGCGGGTTGGGGCACGATTATTTTTCTCGCGGCACTTGCCGGCGTGAATCCGACCCTCTACGAAGCAGCAATTGTGGACGGTGCGAGCCGTTGGCGCCAAATATGGCATATTACGCTTCCTGCCATCCGCGGCACGATTATTATCCTCTTAATTTTACGGCTTGGCAGCGTGCTGGATTCCGGCTTCACACAAATCTTCCTCATGCTGAACCCGTTCACGATGGACGTCGGCAACGTGCTAGACACCTTCGTTTACTTCAAAGGCATTCAGCAGTCAGACTTCAGCTTCGGTACGGCAGTCGGTCTATTCAAAGGGGTTGTCGGCCTCGTGCTGATCGTCGGCGTGAACCGGTTTGCCAAGAAGTTCGGCGAAGAAGGCGTATTCTAATCAGGAAGGAGTGGGCTAGCTATGCCGATCAAACGAAGTTTATCGGATCGGATCACCGACGGAATCAACCTGTTTCTGCTGCTGCTGCTGTCGCTGGTGATGCTGTTTCCGTTCTATTACATTACCGCGGTTTCGTTCTCTTCCTTCCAGGAGTTCATGAATACGGACCTCCTCCTGTTCCCGAAGAGATGGGTGCTGGACGCGTACCGGTTCATCTTTGAATCCAAGGAGTTCATTCGCTCCATCGGCGTCACCGTATTCATTACCATTGTCGGCTCCATCGTGAGCCTGCTGCTTACCTCCACTATGGCTTTTGCGCTTATCAGAAAGCTGTGGGGACAGCGATTCTATCTCTTCCTCGTGTTGTTTACCTTCATCTTCGGTGCAGGCATGATCCCTACTTATCTCGTCGTCAAAGCAACAGGCCTCATTGATTCTTACTGGTCGCTCATCATTCCGGATGCGATCAGCGCCTTCAACTTGATCGTCATGCGCCAGTTCTTCCTGAGCATACCCGAAGAGCTGCATGAAGCCGCCGTTATCGACGGTGCGAACGATCTGCAAATTTACACGCGCGTCATTCTTCCGCTCTCCAAGCCTGCGCTCGCCGCTTTCGGTCTGTTCTACGCGGTTGGCCAGTGGAACACGTATTTTACAGCGATCCTCTATTTGAACGATCCGACAAAATGGACCGTGCAGGTCATTCTGCGGCAAATCGTCATCCTGGATGACACGACGAACACGCTTGCCAGCGCTGCCCGTGAAGCTGCGAGATCCGCGCATTTGCCTCCGCCGGAGACGATCCAAATGGCTGCTATTATTTTGGCTACGATTCCGATTCTGATCGTGTATCCGTTCCTGCAAAAACATTTTGCCAAGGGGGTGATGCTGGGATCGGTAAAGGGTTAACTAGCAGTCTTGTAATCGCGTCCAGTTTCGGCATACCATTAAGAGGGACAATAGGGAGGGGCTACACATGAAAACGAAGCAAATCGTTACATTGTTGGCAGCGGTATGTCTAGTAACAGGACTTGCCGGCTGCGGAGGCTCGAACAACAATACCGGGAACAATACGGCTAACTCGAACTCCACGCAAACGACTACCGACTCCAGCAATACATCCACGAATACGACAGATACGGCGGCCAATACAGCAACGAATAATACGACAGATAATCAGGCGACAACGACGCCGGATAAGAAGCTCGAAATTTCCAGCATTCAAGGCACATGGGCAAGCCCGCTTCCAGACCCGAACGGCAACGGAGCGAAAATGATCAATGATAAGTTCAACGTCGATCTGAAATCGCAGTTCGTGCCGTATGACGAATATGCGAATAAGCTGCCGGTCGTTATGGCTGCAGGCGACCTGCCGGACATGATCGGTATGGAAGGTGTCGACGCCAACTTCGTGAAATGGGCGAAGCAAGGCGCATTCCTTCCGCTCAACGACTATATCGACAAGTACGATGCGATTAAGAGCATTCCGAAGAGCGTATGGGATGCCGTTACGGTGGATGGCAAAATCTACGCGATTCCAAACTACTTCCCTGCCAAATACGGCAAGAAGCCAATCATCCGCAAAGACTGGCTCGACAATCTCGGCTTGTCGATGCCGACAACATATGACGAGCTGAAGAAGGTTGCGATTGCCTTCGCGAAGAACGATCCGGACAAGAACGGCAAGAACGATACGCTCGGCCTCGGCCTTGCGAAGTCCATTGTGTACGGCGCGTGGATGGGTGCGGAGTGGGACAGCGGCTGGTATAACAAGAACGATAAAGGCCAGCTCATTCCGGGCAATATCTCCGAAGGCTTCAAGAAGCAAGTCACGCTGCTGCGCGACTTGTACAAAGAAGGCGCAATCAGCAAGGACTGGGCGGTTACGAAATCGGCGGACGCCCGTAAAGACTTCTTCGCTGGCAAGACCGGTATCTACTACGAGCAACCATATGATATTTCCGAAACGCGCTTCAAGCAGCTGAAAGAAACGAACCCAACGGCAGAGCTCGCAGTAATTCCTCCGTTTACGCAGGACGACGGGCAGCAAGGCTTTATCGGCTTGCCGGGCTATTATGAGCTGCACAGCTTGAACGCGAATTTGAAGGATGATCCGGACAAAATCAATCGCATTCTCGAAATGATCAACTATTTCATGACGTTCATTCCGGTCGATCAGCGCAACGATCAAAATCCGGAGTTTGATTGGCAGCACGGCGGGGTAGGCAAAGGCTACAATATGGAAAACGGCGTTGCCCTCGACATCGACGGTGCGTTCAGCGAAATGCCGGAGACTTATTTGGGCGTACGCTACTGGGCTCCTACGGATGAAGATACGCAGCCGGCAATGGTGCTGCAGGATCCGTTCACGAAGTCGTTCGTACAGTCGGCAGTTGATCTGCTGAAGAATACGAAGACGTACTTGGATCCAGTCAACCGCGTTCACTCCGATCTGTTGTATGCGAAAGTATCCGAGCTGGATCAGGCGGTTTCCGAGCATACGACGAAGATGATCGTTGGCCAGGAATCGGTTGATGATTGGGATAAAATGGTCCAGGAATATCTGAGCAAGGGCGGTCAGGATATCATTGACCAGGTCAACCAGTTGCTGACGGATAGCGGAATTCAGGGTGAATGGAAGTAAGGGAATAGGTGAGTCGGAGTAAGCAAGCGAACTAGGCGAATGGAAATAAGGGAGGACGGAGGGGGAGAGGAGACTCTCCTCCTTTTCTTATGGTGTGGCGAAAGGAGCTTATGATGATGAGAGCAATCTCCTTGCAGGAAGAACAGGCGAATCGGAGGCGGGAGCTGTCTTATATCGAGGATTATCCCGATATTGCACGGTTCCACCAGCATCCATTCCGTCAGTATATAGATAAGCGGAACTCGGATTATCTGGTGGGGCGCAAAACGGCGCTTCGTAAGGTGGAGGATAAAGCGAGCGCAGAAGCGTATCAGGCGCGGATTCGCGAAGCTTTCCGCGCGGCGGTTGGTCCGCTGCCGACTGGAACGGATTTCAGCGGGGGCTGCGGTTATGTGACGGGGACCTTGGATCAAGGCAGCTACTTGATCGACAAGGTCTGTATCGAGACGTTGCCCGGTATCTACGCAACAGGGAGCTACTATTATCCGAAGGATAGCGGCTCTCATGGAGATGGCGGCGTCGGGGCGCTTCCGGCATTGCTCCTGCTTTGCGGGCATGCGAACGAAGGGAAGGCGTATGTGTCGTATGTATCGTTCTGCGTAGAGGCGGTTATGAACGGCTTCTGCGTGCTGACGTTCGATCCGGTCGGGCAAGGAGAACGGCGAGTGGCGGAGGCGGGAGCTGCGGCGAGTGCGAGTGGCGCTGGCGCCGCGGCATGGCTGGACCCGGTCGCGGCACATTGCTTCCTCGACCAGAAGCTGAGCCTGCTCGGCGAGCATCTCGGCGCCTATATGATGCAGGACAGTATCGCCGCGCTCACGTATTTGCTCTCACGGCCGGAGGTGGACGGCACGCGCATCGGCGTGACCGGCAATTCCGGCGGCGGCACGATGTCGGCATACATGGGCGCATACGACGACCGCGTGAAGGCGGTTGCGCCGTGCTGCTACATCACGGAGCTGCGCTCGATGCTGTATCGCATAATGGCGCAGGACGCGGAACAATGCTTGCCCGGCTTCATGGCGCGTGGACTCGATCACAGCGACCTGGTAACGGCAGCGGCTCCGAAACCGTATCACATCGGCGCCGCCATGTTCGATTTCTTCCCGATCGATGGCGTGCGCGATGCATTCGTCGAAGCGAAGAAGCTGTACCGGCTGCTTGGAGCGGAAGAGCAGCTGGAGCTGCATGTGGTCATGCAGGGGCACGGCTTCTGGAAGGAAATGCGGGAGCAGGTGCTGCAGTTTTTCTGCCGCAGTTTCGAAGTGGAATGGAGCCCGGCGAAAGCGGTAGATTATGAGCGACTGCCTTCGGAGGCAAAGCTGCTTTGTTTGGTGGGAGATAGTGGAAATGCTGCAGGTGCTGGAGCAGGTGCAGGTGCAGGTGTATGTGTAGGCGTAGGTGTAGGTATAGGTGGAATCAGCTGCGGCTCGCTGCTTGATGTTGTGAAGGAGCGGCTGCGGAGCTTGCCAGCTAGGCAGGCCTTGAAGCTGGATTTGGCGGCGGTGCGGGAGCAGCTGCGCAATCTGCTGCAGATCGATGGCAATAGGCAGCTGGCGTGGCCGCTTGCCCCTGATGAGAACGGGGCGATCACGTTCGAATCCGAGGACGGCATGGTGATCACGGCGGAGCTCCAGCACTGGAGCGCGGCCGGGAAGGGCGAATCGGCGCGGGTCTGCCTCGCAATTGGGGGTATGAACGAAGCGGCGATGGAGCATGCCCGGGAGTCCTCCGGCTATGATGCCGTGCTGACCGTTCACCCGCGAGGAACGGGACCAGCGGCTTTGGAGCCGGGCTGCACGTTCGGCATGTTCGAGCCGGAGCTGGCGAGCAGCTACAACTCCCGAATGCTGGGCGAGTCGCTGCAAGGGATGCGCGTGGCGGATGTGCTCGCCGCCATCGCCAGCTTGAAACGGACGCCCGGCTTCGAACGGGCGGAAGTGACCTTGTTCGGGCAGGAGGAGCATGCCCTCACTGCCCTGTATGCCGCCGTGCTCAGCGGCGGCAGCGAGATTCGCAGCCTGCATGCAGCGGGGCTGCTCACCAGCTTCCGCGCATACGCGGAAGCGGAGCAGCACGGGTTCGATGCAGGCATTATCGTGCCGTGGCTGCTGCTCGCTTTTGACATTCCCGATCTGCTGCATGTATTGCAAGCGGAGCTTCGAGCTGTCATCGTCGAAAGCTGGCTCGACCCGATGAAGAGACCGGTGAAACACTAATACTGAGATTAAGCTTCGCTTCTCATCTCATCAACAGGCTGCCGTCTATGTAGAAGGCGGCCTTTTCGTTAAGGGAATGAACAGTTTAACGCAACTTTATATCCAGTCTGCGCGTCTAAATGCAAGTAATATAGGAATATATTTACAATTCAGGAAGTGAAAAAGCAGTTGTGAGAGTTCTGAAACTAATAAGGTGTGACGGAGGTGCGGTACAATAATACAGGCTTTTTTAGAAGAAAACGTACATGCGGGGCAACGTGTACTTGATATTGGTTGCGGACCTGGACATCTAACAAACGCATTGCCACTTGAAGTGGAGGTTGTCGGGATCGATTTATCCAATTCCATGATCGACATGGCACAACAGAAGCGTCCTTCCGGTCAATATTTCGTCCACGATTTCCACAAGGTAAGGCATTGCCTGCTGAACTAGGTAAGTTCAACACGATAGTAGCTAACGGATGCTTCGACTTTTGCGAGAATCTGGTACATGACATCGGTAACGTATCGGCAGCTCTTGAAGGTGGAGGACGTTTTTACTTCACTATAAACGAACGCCGCGCAGAATTGCCCTTTCATGATGCACCTTGGATTGATGCAACTGGAGGACTGACCGATACTCGGATTTTTTTCTGGACTTTCGCCGAGACGGTGGCTGCAATTGAGCAGTTTGGTCTTCGGCCTTTAACCTATCGGTACGCACCAGGCTGGGAGAATGAAGCTTTACAGACAACGATCTATTACGGCTATTGGGTAGTGGAACGCATCCAGAACAGGAGGACGTAACCCCCTTTTAGATGAAAGATCTTTTTCACGTCGCTCAAGCGATTCGATGATACAATAGAACAGTTAGAATTCACTAGACACTGGGTGGTGTAGATAGATGAAGCCTCGCGGGCAGAAGTCTCTTTCTGTAGAGTTGAAAGCTGTTTTGGAAGCGGTTTCCGACCGTATGATTCCGGAAGATGCCTGGCCATCAGCGACAAAAGCCGGTGTACTTACATACTTGGGGCGACACGCAGACGAAGATCCTGGTACTTGGGCGAATCTCTTGGAGCCGGGTCTACTCGCGCTAAATGCAGAAGCGACAAAGCGCGGTGTCCAGTCTTTCACCGATTTGTCTGCTGTCGAGCAAGACAGTCTGCTTCATGAAGTAGAGAAGGGGCGAGTTCGGGACTGGCCTGTTCAACCGAAGCTGGTTTTTGAAACGTTATTGAGCCTTGTCATCGAAGGGTACTATGGAAGCCCTGAATCTGGAGGAAATCACGGGAGTAAATCATGGGATATGATCGGTTTCCGGCCGGGCCCCGTAGCGGGAACGGAGCTGCCAGTCGAGGAATTTGATCTGCCACAGCGGTCATTCGACCAGCTTCGTGATCAATATGATGTTGTCGTGATTGGAGCTGGCGCCGGCGGTTCCGTAGCTGCTGGCGTTCTTGCTGAAGCTGGACTTGACGTGCTCGTCATTGAACGCGGAAGCTGGCTTCGATACGGAGAAGTAGGAAATGATCACTTACGGAACCACCGTTTGAGCAAATATGGTCATAACACGGGTCCTTCATTGGCAGGAAACCCTCGGACAATACTTTTGTCGGGGAATGAAGAACGGATCACTGCGCCTTTTGAAGGTGACTATCATAATAACGCAATGACTGTGGGTGGCGGAACGAGGGTATACGGTGCACAGGCATGGCGATTCCATCCGGATGATTTTCGCATGGCAACGCGTTACGGCATTCCTGACGGAAGCTCGCTAAGCGATTGGCCGATTCGTTATCAAGACCTCGAACCTTATTACGAGCGCGCAGAGTGGGAAATCGGTGTTTCGGGGGATGGGAACGCCCACTCGGGGCGAGGCATAAAGAAGTATACTTATCCAATGCCAGCCTTACCGAGAACCAGGGAAGCCAATCGCTTGGCTCAAGCAGCGGAGAAACTAGGCTGGATCGCAGGGCCGGTACCTCTGCTCATTAATTCTGTGGAACGCGACAATCGCCAAGCCTGCGGGCAATGCGGCCAGTGTGTCGGATTTGCCTGCCCAACCAATAGTAAAAATGGCGGCCACAACACCATGCTGGTAAGGGCAATTTCTTCTGGGAATTGCGAGCTGATCCGCGATACTTTCGTAGAGCGTATCGAAACGGAAGGCGGCAAGCGTGCCACGGGAGTTCATCTCGTGCAGGAAATAGACGGAAAGAGGGAGCGCCGTTATGTGAAAGCGGGACATGTGGTGGTCGCCGCCGGAGCCATTGAGAGTGCTCGCCTTCTTCTTAACTCGGCAAACGATTCGGAACCGAACGGGATCGGCAATCGGTATGGTCAGGTTGGCCGACATCTTCAAGGACATGTCTATGCCGGTGCATACGGCATATTCGATGAGGCGATTCAAGAAGGTCTAGGCCCGGGGGTTAGCATTGCTACATTCCGTTTTGAGCATAGCAGCGAAACGGGCATTATCGGTGGAGGGCTGCTTGCTAACGAATTTACCAGGCTGCCGCTCGTTCACTGGTATCGCGCACTTGCGCCGGATGCTGCGAGGTGGGGATTCGCAGGAAAAGAAACGATGCGCGAAACCTATCTGAGGACAAGCCAGATTCAAGGTCCTATCCAAGAAATTCCAACCTCGGAATCCAGAGTAAGGCTCTCTCCCACGGTGAAAGATCGCTACGGCACTCCCGTTGCACAGCTCTCCGGAGGCGTTCATCCGGAATCGCTTCGAGCTTCTGCCATGCTGGCGGAGCAAGCAGAGAAGTGGCTTTGGGCAGCAGGAGCGCGTCAGGTCTGGCGAACAAAGGCCGGTAACGGGCTAAGTGGCGGGCAGCACCAATCGGGTACGTTGCGCATGGGCAATGACCCATCCGTATCCGTCACCGATCCGAGCGGCCGCGTTCATGGATATGATAATCTCTGGGTAAGCGATGGCTCTGTGCATGTAACCAATGGCGGTGTTAACCCCGTATTAACCATTATGGCTCTAGCTTTCCGCACAGCAGAGAACTTAGTGAAACAAGGTTAAACCAGGAGTTATTCGCATAGTATTTCTCCCTCGTAATTCAGGGTCTATTAGGAGGCAAAGCACATGTTGAAATTATTCGAGTATAATTGGCAAGTTCGACAAGACTGGTTCGCTTGGTGCCAAGATGTGTCCGAAGAAGAACTGCTAAAGGAGCGGATAGGCGGGATCGGAGGCATTTTGCGCACGTTGTTTCATATTGCGGATGTGGAATTCAGCTGGTTATCTGTGCTGCAAGGCAAACCAGAGTTCACGGAGCCGTTCGAATCCTATGCCAGCCTGCAGCAAGTGAAGGATTTATCCGCTAGGTTTCACGAGGAGGTTCGTCCTTTTGTCATGTCGTGGACCAATGAAATGGAGTTGAAGGAGCTATCGGAATTAACTCCAAAGGGGGAGCTCGTTAGCTTCAAATATGGAGAAATCATGCGCCATGTCATCGCACACGAAATCCACCATATAGGCCAATTGTCTGTATGGTCGAGGGAAGTGGACAAAGTCCCCGTGACGGCTAATCTCATTCGCCGGGGGTTGTTCTAAACGATAGCACCGAAGTTAGCAGGTATCATAGCACAAAAAAGAACAGGCTGCCGATTTATTTATCGGAGGCCTGTTTATGGTGCATAAGCTTATGAGATGCTGCTTCATTGCTTTAAAATAGTAAGCGATATCATCAAAGGTGCCATTGGTAATTCGTTTGTATACTTTATCAAATGGGTAAGATTCCACGATCCGAACTTTACCGGTTACCCTAACAGCCGGCTCGTTGTCACCGTCGCTGGTCAATATCCATTCTATCTGCATGTGTCTTATGATAACTTCGACAAGATAAGCGCCATAAAGGTTGCAGGCAGAGTTTACTAGTTCAAATGCATTGAACGTCAGAAGATAATAATCCAGGGAAGAAACTATCAGAATACATTAGTGCGATCCACAATTTGCCTAGTTACTTTTTTAATAATCAATTAGGGCAATACATTAGTTTAAAGACGAGTTTTGATCTTACTTTGGAATACACCTATTCAAATCTAAGAGAATTAAACAAGAAAAAATATGCAAAGTACTTTTGAAGCAATATATCGCGATCATCAGTTAACACTGTATTCATGTATTAGGCATTCAACAGAGTTCATTAAGCTCTAACGGGACACGATACTTCAATAACTCAGCCTGCTGAAATGATCCAGCAGGTTGTTCCGCTAACGGGCAGAATAGTTTAAAGGCAGTTCTTTGGAGACATTTGACTTTTATCAGTATTTAGTGAAGAATATAGTCACCATTATCGAGGAGGCGGTTTCAATGGTAACCTTGAACAAGCGGACAGAAACTAAAAGGATAGCGCCTAATCGTCCATAAACTGCGTATTTCCTTATTAATGAGGGCAACCAATAAGTGCAAGGATATCAAAGTATTAAAATGATGGACTATTCCAATCATCAGATAGATCAAATTCGAACGTTGGAGCAACTATGCAAGACGAATGATAGGTCTAGTTTGAGGGTGGGCGTAGAAAGCCTTAAAGCTATAGGGGGAGACGAGGCATACCTTTGTTTTCTCGGTCGTCAGTTAATAGGGTTTGTAAGTTGGTATACTTCCGATGGGACTGAAGCTAATATTAACGGGATGGTTCATCCGGGCTTTCGTCGACAAGGCGTTTTTAAAGCTTTGCTAAAACGTGCGATGTCCGAAATGTTAACACAGGGCATCGAAACCTGCCGCTTTCGTATACCATCGAATTCGAAGCCAGGTATAGACTTCATAAAGCATATAGGCGCAATCTTTAGAACGTCAGAGTTCTCCATGAATCTAAATCAATTACATGCAGATATATCATGTCGTTCGGGCTTGACTTTACAATTAGCAGAAAATCAAGATTTGGAATTTATGGTTAGATGTTCATCGCAAGCCTTTGGCGATTCAGAGACATGGACTAGGAACTATTTTGCTCGCACTATAGAACCTGAACGAGTGACTTACATCGCTTTGGACAGCCTGTCGCCAGTTGGGATGATCAGAGTCAATTGGGTGAACAAGGACACTGCTGTTATTCACGACTTATGTGTACTTACATCACAACAGGGTAGAGGATACGGTCGTGAAATTCTTGCTGGTGTAGTTAAACTTTTACTAGAGCAGAAGTGTTCTACAATTCGACTTGGAGTAGTGACTGAAAATAGACGTGCACTAAACCTCTATCATTCCGTAGGGTTTGAGATAACTGCAGAATCTAGTTACTATGTGATTACTATCCATGAGCTATAAACGATAGTTCAATTAGGGCCATCCAGCAACGGATGTTCCTTTATCTTGTCTTTCAGACAAGCACGAATAGCTGTATCTCCTAGTTTCGATGACAAGGGATGTAACTCGGAACTTTTGTTTAACGAATCATGGAGCAGTTTGCCGGTGGTAGCTGGGTGCTTGATGAGAAGCATTGAGCAATAATCGATTCAACTAACGGGACACAATAGCAGAAAAGATAACAGGCTGCCGACATAAAAACGGCAGCCTGTTCCGATAAACAGCAGTCCATCGCTTGCTTTCGATTCTAAGTGATCCGCTCAACAAACGGACAGAAGAGTGAAACTATTATACTCACAAATTGAGAGGAGCGGGGTCACTGATACTAGGAGGTGTGTCTAAAAGTAAGACAAAAGAAAGAGAGGAAATGATATGTCTAAGTTAATCATGTTAGTTGGCTTGCCCGGAGCAGGGAAATCTACATTCGCAAAGGAATTAGCTATTAAAGAAACTGCGGTAATACTGTCTTCGGATGCATTAAAAGAAGAGTTATTTCCTGGTGGTTATGATGAAAAGATTGATCCTATTGTATTTAATGAATTATATACTAGGGCATTTAATAATATAACAAAGGGAATCAGCGTCATACTTGATGCTACAAATGTTGCATCAGGAACAAGAGTAGCTGCTTTAAAGAGATATTCTAACTGTGAAAAAATTTGTTATTACATAAGTACACCGATTGAGGTTTGCCGTAAAAGAAACAGTCTAAGAGATAAGCCAGTTTCTGATACTGCGATAATGAGAATGCACAATAGTCTGGAAATTCCAACGGTGTCTGAAGGGTTTCATAAAGTATGTATAGTTTGATTTGATTGAAGCTTAGATTATGAAATTCAATGTACTTAAGCTAACCAGGTTCGATAGCACAACGAAGAATAGGCTTAGTATTCGGCGGCCTGTTGCGTTAACGGGCAGGAGAGTTGAATAAAGGCTGCAACATTCAAGAGGATTTCCACGTCTCAATTTCAATTAATGGATATGTAAAGGGGGGACAATTTGGTGAAAAGGAATATTATATATGTTGTAATATGTAGTTTTTCTTTGTTGATTGGTTGCGGAAAAGAACCCATCAAGCAAATTTCAGAACAGCAGAGTGTGAATACTACAACTGGAAATCCAACTGCTCAAGAAGTTTTAAGAATGGATTCGAATGCTAATATTTTTATGTATAGAGACACCATATATAATGCAGGAGTGTCATGGGTAGACGAGTTAAATTTAACCAAAGACGTACAAGTAACTGAAATCAGTCACCAAAGTAATGTTAGTAAAGATTTTAAAAACGGAACAGCAAATAAACTGGAAGTGGGAACAAAGATATTCCGTGTCAAAGAGCGAAATGACATACTGATAGTTGAAACAGAAAAAGGCGACATTAGATTTTATCAATTAGTTGAAGGATAGCTAAATTGATTAGCTAACGGACACTATCGCTCAATATAACACCGACGGCAGCTGGTTTAATGATCAGCTGCCGTTTTATTGAAGTAATAGGCAGAACAGTTCCAATTTGCGGTAATATATAGGCACTAAACCATGAGGGGGGCTTAGAATTCGTTTTATTATTTTCTTACTACTTTGTTGTTTAATAAGTGGATGTAATGGCGTTAAGCAGACGGATGTCAGAACCAACTCGATGCTTTATGATTTCACTGAACCCTCAAAATTCCCGTTTGAAGTAAATGAGGTTCGCACTGAAATTGAAATTGATAACCTTCACCAATTTGTATTCCATTATAAAAATAAGCAGACTGGCCAAGAAATAAGATACATTTTGAGCAAGGTTATTATTGGCAAACTTGATACGTTATCGGATAGCGAAGAAATGCAGTCTATACAGCTCGAAAACGGGATACTTGCCTATTATAAAGAAGATGAGGATAGTCAGTCGATATGGTGGGAAAGTGAGAATGGATTTATAGCTCGCTTTGTGTATTACATTAACGCCAACGGCCATCTGGGGCCATTAGGAGAAAATAAACTAACTCAAAATGAACTAATAAATTTAGTTAATCAAGTTGAGTAGCTAGTTGGAAACGACGATTCGGCGTTCAAATAAACATTCCTGTTAAGGCTAAGAAATGGCCTTTGTCAAAAAAGGAGCGCCTCGGTATGATGGGTTTGTCCACAACACATCAAGGAGGCGCTCTTGTTATGAAGTTTAAACAATCGGAAGCTCAAAATCAACGAATTGAACGAATTACCACCTCGCATCTCATCGTTGGAATCGACATGGCCAAAGAAACACATGTGGCACAGGTTACGAATTATCGTGGAATCGTGCTCACGAATCGACATGTATCGTTTAGCAACAGCATCGAGGGATTTGAAAAGCTGCACCGGTGGATGGAAGACCTCCAGCAAAAGCATCGTATGAGCAAAGTAATCATTGGTATGGAGCCAACAGGCCATTATTGGTGGAACTTGGCCAACTGGCTTACCCATAAAGGATTGCAAGTCGTCTTAGTCAATCCAGCAACGACAAAGCGCAATAAAGAAAACCGCGACAACTGCCAATCGAAGAGCGACCCAAAAGATGCACTTGTCATAGCAGATGTAGTAAGTCGAGGCTTCTACTATGAACATACCAAACAGACACATGTATTCCAGCGTCTTCGAACGCTG
This sequence comes from Paenibacillus taihuensis, assembly GCF_003386535.1. Taxonomy (GTDB): domain Bacteria; phylum Bacillota; class Bacilli; order Paenibacillales; family Paenibacillaceae; genus Paenibacillus_Z; species Paenibacillus_Z taihuensis. Next base: position 63,615 of record NZ_QTTN01000026.1, on the reverse strand, counting down.
ATGAGTGATCGAGAATTTTGGGTTACCAATAGCGTTCGGCTGCAAAATCGAATCATTCAGTGGCTGGATATTCGGTTCCCGGAGTTCAGTTTGGTATTCAAGGATTGGACCTGCAAACGTTCTATGGCAACGTTGAAGGAGTTGCCTACGCCGCAGGATCTTGCTGGACGGTCAACACCGGAGATCGTTTCGATGTGGAGAAAACATATGCAAAGGGCAGGCAGCACTACAGGCATACAAAAGGCTGCTGAGCTCCTTGCGCAAGCTAGGCGGAGTGTAGGAGACGTAACAGCCTTAACCGAAGCAAAGCAAGATTTTGTGCGTCTAATTACAGAGTTCGAACGAATTATGGATATGTTAGCAGACATAGAAAAGCATCTAGATCCCCATGGCCGTTCAGCTCCGTTCCATTAAGGGATTTGGTCCAATATTCGTCGCGGCCATCTTAGCAGGTGCAGGTGACCTAAGACAGTATGCTCATGGGCGTCAGTTACTGCGCAATGCCGGTCTGAATCTGGCAGAAAGCACGTCGGGAAAAAGGAAAGGGCAGATCGTCATCTCCAAACGAGGGGATTCCAACCTAAGGAAATATCTATACTTAGCAACCATTCAACTCATCGGAGTTAATCCGATCTTTCAAGAATTGCATCAGCATAATGTTCAAGTAAAACACATGAAAAAGCAACAGTCTGTCTTCAAGCTTGTGGGTAAAGTGGCACGAATTCTGATCGGTATGGTCCATTGGGCTGAAACCTCTCTCCGGAAAAAGCCAGCTATCTCGTTTCACAAGCAGCCTAAGGTGATGAACCGTCACGTATATTGACTCGTTCGCGGGATTTTGACAAAGAAAGCATTGAGAACCGAGTTCGTGCCCGAAAAGGGCTTAGACCCGTCCGCTAAACGCAATCGGTCTCCACACCTTGGATAAGTATGACGATGGAATGTTAGGGCATAGACCCGTCGAGTCATGGGATGGTAAACACCAGGGCACTTGTAGAGTTTGCGTGCAGTAGAATGAAGCGTAAGGGAATGGCTAGTGCGATTCTCCTGTTCCCGCATACCCAAATAATGGCCAGACGGCACTCGCCTCTAACTTTCCCCACCTGCATGATGAATTCAAGGTGATGAAATCCTGCGAATGAGTGAGTATATGTGAGATAAACCCTTAAAACCGAGGGACGGGTACTTTAATGCAATTGATATTGAATAACGGAGACGCATCGCATGCAAAATTTAAAAAAGATTTTTCATAAGAAAAATATTGATATTAAGAAAGGTGACATTCTTAAAATAACAGTTTGTGTTGATGGTGGTTTTGAAGAACTTGTATCTGATGCATTTGATTTTGATGTTGTTTTAAATAGTTGGGGGTATATGGTGGAGGGAAAGATAATAAACCCATTTAAACTAAGTAACTATACTCGCGACGGTAGTATTAAGTTTGTAGCAGATATAAAGTTCGTTAGAAAAGCTAAAGACACAGATGAGTTAAGATAAGACTTTTATGCGAAGATCTACTGCAAATTCTTAATTTTCATAAAATATCCATTACTACTTTGGATATCGAGGTCGTGAATTAGAGTTAATTTGTTGACGGGTCTGAAATGAGTCTTGTTTAAAATAAAGTTCTTTAATTGCTTGATATCACTGAAGCAGACAAAACCTCCCAAATTTAGCGAAGCTAAATTTGGGAGGTTTTGTTATGAGGATGAACGAATTTGTTCGTAAAACGCAAATCACAAACCCAGTTTAGTTCGTTTTAGAATGCGATCCAGCTGCGAATGAAAGTGAAATTAGAAAAGTTGAATCCTACTTTTCCATAACGTTGCCTGAGGAGCTCGTTCCGTATTTACTTTCACATTATTTGATGCTTTGCACTAATTCCGTCAGCGTTTTATTCAAGCTCTCGTTCAATTTTCCAACGAGTTTGATATCGATCGGGTTTGCTTTCGATGCGGCAACTTCCGGATTCAAGCTTTCTTCGATTTTCTCGTAGTAATCCGCATAGTCTTTATTGACACTATCCTCGAAAGAAGACCAAACGTCCTCCAATTTTGGACCGAGTTCTTTGATTTTCGCTTCGTTGCCGGCTTCGATTTCCTTCTGAAGATCATCCGTAACGCTGATCAAATCATTCGCGCCCTTCTTGACAGTGTCATCCGCTTTGTTGGATCCGCAGCCGGAAAGTGTTAAAGCCAGAACAAGGATTAGTGCAGCTAGTAATTGCTTCATTGATAAGTCCTCCAAATGATAGTTTATTAGGTTGCTGCAATTTGTGCTTTGGATCTGTTCTTGCGCAAACGGCCCATGATTAAGAATCCGATCGCAAATAACGTGATTACCAGTTGCGGTGCCGAGCTTTGCCAAGATGGGTAGAAGGCAATAAAATCAATGCTCGGAAGCGTTGACGAGTTCGATACTGGCACGATCCCCGCAAGCTGCAAGCTGTGAATGCCAAGGCCCATAAATTTGATGCATAAGTAGAATACAATCAAGCTCGAGATCATAAAGAACGGACGGATCGGCAATTTGAATCCTACATAGAGCATGAGAAACGCGAGTACCGCTAAAAACCCAAAACCAATCAGCATCCCCAATAGCAGCTGCTGCACACTAATTTGATTGATCATGCCGATGATGAACAGAACTGTTTCGGTGCCTTCGCGGAACACCGCCAGGAATGATAGAAGGCCGAGAGAGACTACCCGTCCCGTGCTCATCGCTGTTTCGGTTTTGGATTTGATGAACCTATTCCATTGATTCATGTTGGAGTTGCTATGCAGCCAGTAGCTCATGTAAAGAAGCATGGCTGCAGCGAAAACTCCTGTCCAGCCCGAGATAATGAAATTATTTCGGCCAAAGGCTCCCGATGAGAATACAACCTTAATGATGATGGCTAGAATCGTGCTAAGAACAAGACCGGCGCCGACACCGGATAAGATCCACACTTTCCCATGCCCTTTATTCGATTTCTTCGCAAAAGAGAGCAGCGCTCCTACGACGAGCAACGCTTCTAAGCCTTCACGGATCGGAATCATGGCTGCATCCCAGAACGTATAAGCGGACTTTTGGCTAAGCGGTGTAAGATAGGCGATCATATCGTCAGTCGTTTTCTCTGCGTTGTCGAATTTCTGATCCTTGACCATCGCTTGGATCACGACCATGTCCCGTTCCGAACTGCTGTAGACGGAAGCCGATTGCGCCACGACGATTCCTTCTACGCTAAGCCAAGTTTCCCGAGCCTTCGAGATCGCTTCAAGCGATTGCTGTTGATCTTGCGCATGTACGTTATCTTTAATCTGCTGCAGCAAATGAATAAAATCGGAGAGCGACAAATCTTGGTCCGTCGAATCGGTCGACTTGCCATATTTTCCAGCAATAAAGTCTTCGGCCGCTTGTTCCAAGCCTTGAAGAGCCGTTTTGGCGTCTTTAGACTTTTCGGTCATATAGGCGTATTCGACCTGTCCCATTTGCGATTCGATGTCCTTGTACGCGTCCACTGAATCGGCTTTGATGGTACCTTCCACCTGTAGCCACTGGTCATGGAACTGATCATACGATTTTTTAGAAGATTTCAAATCGGTGCCCGCTTGATCGAGAGCTCTCTCGATGTAGACATTAAGCTTAGTCATATTCTCAACACCAGAGCCTGAAGCGTACGCACCTGGAGGAAACACGAGCATAAGCGAAAGTAAGGCAATAATTCCTGTAATAAAACGCATTGGTTACCCCACCTTAGCTATAAATACAAAACCAAGAATGAAAATCATTATCATTTTACCTTTGCGATTTTAACTTATTATTTTTTTGGCGTCAATGATTAAATAGTAGCATTTCCATTGCGACATGCGTACAGCCATGGTTTCTTATCTAGTCTATTAACTGCAACAAAGAGACTGTCTTAGTAGGAAACGTACAAATCTCCTTTCCGTCAGGTGTCATTACACATGCAGTAATAGACATTAAGTTTTACGTATGTAGACTTGTTTCCAACCATGAGGTATCAAGATGGGAAGAAATATCGAGGTCAGGTGTATACGTTAAATGAGATTTATCATGTAATTAATGAATTCGGGTTACCCCAGGAATGGAATACTCAGGGGAAAAATGGACCTGAGAGGTACATAGAAGTACAAATTTGGGATGATAAACCGTTAACCACATGGTTGCGCTAATAGGATACTCACTATCACCTATTACAACACGACGGCAGCTGGGCATCTAGCCAGCTATTGTGTTTCGTTGAACGGGGCAGGATAGTTCGATGAGGTATATGCAGTTCGAGATCCGCAACTGCTCCATTTTCATTTCGCAAAACAGGCAGGATAGTGTGTTAGGTATCGCGAATCTTATTGAGGTTGAACGATATGCAATAAAAAGGGGCAAATGTATGTTTGGGTTTAATAAAAAGAAAAAGTACAAAATCCCTGGAGATAAAATAAAAAGATTAATTGAATCTGAAGAAGGATGTATTGCAACTGACAGGATAACAGTTGATGGTAGTAAGGTTGGGTTTATGTACAGAGAAGAACCGAGTTCTAGTTATCCAGATAGTGGGTGGCGGTTTATGGCTGGTGATGAGGATGAAAATTATATGAGTAATCCTAAATATCATGCCGTTTACCAAGTCAATACGATATGTAATTATGATTTGGATATTATTCAATTTCTTGATTCTCCACCAGGTACTGCTTTTATTAGAGATAAGACAGGCAAATTAGTTTTAGATGAGGATTGGGAAAATCCTGAAGAATGAGCTAATGGAGAATGAGAACCGAAAACATAACAAAGAACAGGCTGCCAACTCTAAATTGGCAGCCTGTTCCGCTAACGGACAGTTTTCATCAATAAGTACTCTAATAAATATGAAATAACTAAATGAAGGATGCCGATCCCGTTTGGATTGAGCATCCTTCTTGTTATTGTGTTCTATTTATTCCTAGCGAACGTTTGACCGGCCAACTCTAATGTATCTCCGTTTACAACGAATTCGACCGTACTATCAGACATGTCCGCTACGATACGGATATGAGAAGAGTCAATGATCAAGTAGTTCCCAACTGCTTGACCAGCACGATAAAAGACGCCGTCTGCAGTCAACTCCATTACCGTTCCTTTGCGCGATTCGGTCCAAGAGCCGACTAGCTTAGATACGATATCCGCGCTTGCCGAAACGGCCGGCGTGAGGACCAGATCATAGCCTCTCGCTGTCAAATGATCGACGATTGCCTTGTAACTTGCGTTGTCCGGTGTGCCTACCCCGAACGGATTCTCCTTCGCATCTCTGAGGACGTACACATACTCGCCTTTAGTTCCCAACACCGAGTCTTTAACATCGTGGCTCTCTGCACTCCAATTTGCCTGATCAATAACCTCAACCGTAGCGAGAACACGTGCCTCAGGGGAGGCTGCATCCTGCGGCAAGTAAAGCAAGTCGATCGCGCTAAGAGCGCCCGCTGACAATGCTCCGGACTTAATTCCGTCTGCGACCGTTTCGGTCGGCCATACAGTCGGTCGAAGCTTGCCGCCAAACGATGACGGAATCTGCAAGGAGTATCCGTATTTGTCCAATATCAATCGCTCATCTGCTCGATACTCGAGATACTCGCTCTTGGGGGTGAAATATGCCGTCTGTGAGGATCCTTCCCAATACACGTCATAACCGAGTTGTCTAGCTACGCTGCGAACGGGCAAATACGTGTGGTTATTATAAACGAGAGGCGTCACTGCCGAGCCGTCTTGATCTATTAATTCGACTTGGCTTCCGCCTACATTAACGTGTACGGACGGATTTAAGAATGCCTTCACTTGGGTCAATTGCCCAGATGCGTAAACACCAGCCGCGAGCCCTAATGTCATGGTTGCGGCTAACCCTGCAGCGATAACAGTCTTTTTCTTCATGGAAATGACCTCCGTAAGCTTATTGTGGGATGCACATAGCTATGACGGGTCACCTTGCGAAAAAGTTTGGATGAATTCTCTGATACGGAATTATTTTACGTATTCTTGATTAACCAGTTCGTTAACTAATAGCTCCGTCGGTATGACGAATTCGACTATGCCCATCGATCCTGGAGCGACAGCGTACTTATCGAAGGAAATGACCAGTTTATTATCAGAATTAATATAGAAATTTTGATCCTTCTCAATTGATCTGAAATTCATGTCCGACTCAGGCTGGCCATTCCCGGAAACCCAGAAAAACGCGTTCTTCTCTTGTTTCATTCTCGCTAACATTTGTTCCTTAATGTTGTTGCTAATGATCTCGATATACCGATCGTCTTTAAATAGACTCGGCAGCGTGATGAGCACATGGTTCACTTTGTCGACCGTATCGTATTTGAATGTGGTGGAGGAAGAACCTACGGTATTCGCGACATAGCGTCCGACGGATAACAGGCGATCCGTTTCGGTTTTGACAACATAGCCGCTTTCAACACCTGCTTCTCCACCGCCGCCTTTCTTCAAATCCTCGACCTCGGACATGAATTCATCGTATAGCCGCTTGCTCTCCGCAGAATATTTGTCGTTCAGCTGTTGCTCTAACGACTTGTCTCCAAGATCGGTAATTGCCGGAACATGAATATGCGCTTTATAAGTGGGTTCTTCAACCTTGTACTCGCGGATAGTTAGTACTTTAGCGATGGGGCCGATTACGGGCCACTTCGAAGACGCACTCGCGAATGAGGGACTCACGTTTAAAGCAGAGATAAACAAGGTCACAATTGCAGCTGCAGCAGCTATCCATCGAATCCGTATCGTTTTCTTATGGAGATGCTTGCGAATTGCTTCATCCACAATAATGTCCAGACCCTCGGGGACAGGTATTTCGCTATATTGTCGCTTCAGTTCGGTCATCTTGTTAACCATTGCCATCCACCTTATTCAAGTTTTCATCGTTCATGAACAAGCGCAATTTTCGAAGAGCTTCGTATAATCGCGACTTGATTGTGTTGACATTTTCGTTTAAAACTTGGGCGATTTCTTCAATTTTCATGTCTTCGAAGTACCGAAGCACGACTACGCTTCGATAAAGAGGAGGGAGCAAACTCATCGCTGACTCCAAATCAAAGTCCTTGTATGCATCTTGTGAGCTTAACCCAAAGGTTTCAAGCGTCTCCACGTCTAGCGTAACGACGTTTTTCTGCTTTCTCAAAAAGTCTAACGCAGTGTTTATAACGATGCGATAAAACCAACTCTTCGACTGGGTCACATCTTTAAGTGACTTTGAAGCTGCTAAAGCTTTCTGAATGGCCTCTTGAATTATGTCCAGCGCGTCATCGGGATTTCTGACGTATGTATATGCCAAACGATAAGCGTTATCTTTGTGTAGCAAGATGCATTGCAGCACTTCCTTTGAAGAATGGGAAGCAAACATGACGATTAAACTCTCCTTTACAATTAGGGCCGTAAGACTAAGACCTTACGGGTGAACAAAAAGTTTGGTGTGGAGATAATATGTAAATAAGATTTTTAAAATACTACAGCAGAGCTGATTACGGCGATTGGAGATTGCCGGGTGGAGGGATGGAACCAGGTGAAACTATTAAAGAAACGATGATCCGAGAGGTGAAAGAGGAGACTGGATGGAAACAAGGTTGTTTTCATTATGTTTCTATTCAATGCTATGACAAATTACAATGATCATTTATCAGAAGATGGGGATACTATTAAGTTCCGGGACGATCAAAATGAATCGTTGAAATTACAATTTTGGGATATAAATTCTATCTCACTAGATCAAATAAACAAAGTACAAAGACCGATTTTTGAAGATTTGAACTATGGGCATACAAACTTGCTAAGAACTTAACAAGAGCTTTACTCGTGGCTGTAGGTCTGAGTCTGATTATTTCGCTGCTTAAGAAATACATGATAATTATTAAGCAACTCATCAAGTTGCTGAGACTTTTCAAGTACAATTGGCGAAGTCAATCCTAAATGTTCAAACGATGTATGCAACTGTTCCCTTAAGCTTTCTATCTCAAGAAGAAGCTGACCAGCATCATTAACGGCAGCGGAGCTATCGGTTACGATAGCTGATTTTCGAGTTAAGATCATTTTTAACCCCATTACCTCAATTTTCTTACCATTCCAGAAGCAATATCTCACTAAATCTTTGCCTGGTCGAATAAATGAATTATAAATGAATCTAGTTCATAGAAGTATTGGGGGAAATTCGACCAACAGAATAAACACAATTCACCGAAAAAATAAAAAGGCAAGCCATCGGTTGGTATACACCGATAGCTTGCCTTTATTCTTTGCTGTGGGACTATTCTGCTTGCAGCGCCGGTGCCGGTTTCGCCTTGTTGATGAATAAACTGGCCGTCTCAAGCGCCAAGGCAGTCTGATTAGTCTCCACATAATAATTGAATAGCTCTTTCTCGTAACGCTGTACGAGGAAGGCATCGCCTTGCTTTCGCAGTATGGGCAAAGCAGTCAAGCGTAGATAGTTGTAATAGTCTTCCTGCTTCTCTTCGATGAACAAGATGAGGAGATGAAATCTGGCGATAAGAACTTCATCTCTTGCTTCTCTCGATATCTTCAGTCCGTCTTGCGCCATACTCAGCAACTCTTCTTCGGCTAACAGCTTCCCCTCAGCGGAACTCCGGATATACCCTTCAAAAGAAAGCAGATAGAGCGCTGACTTTGGTTCGGATAGCTCCATTGTTTCTTGATAATACTTGCCGGCTAGCTCATAAGCTTTATTCTCGTGGTATAGAAACCCGAGATTGTGCACGGCAATTCGTTTCAGTTGTGGCGCTTGACAGAGATCGCAGGATTTAATGATATTTTCGAACCGGCTGGCGATAGCTTGGTAATTCCGGTTATCGTCATAAATGATTTGTAGGAGCATGAGCATTTCCGCATCAATGCTCTTTAAGAAGTTATGGGTATCTTTAAAGTGCCGCAGTGCTTTCTCGCTGTAATAGTAGGCCATCATCCGAGACTCAAGCCAGTGGTAAGACATGGCCAGGTAATAGTAGTACTCTGGATTGTTATATTCCTCTTCATTAATCCTGTTCAAGGTTTCGATCGCTTTGAAATAGTCCTGTGTATAGTAGAGATAGATGCCAGTAATATGCAAGAGTAGGTTGCTTTCATAGTGAGGCAGCTTTGATTTGGTTCGTTCCATTTCTTTGATAATTCCATGTGCATTGCCGAGCTTCCGATGGACGAGGTAGTATCTGCCCTGCAGCAATTTGTAGAGGGTTTTATAATCCGAAATTTGGATGAGGCTCTCCTTCTCGAGCTCCTCTTTAATGGCTTCCATATCGTCATATAGCAGCAGCATGATGGCTTCGTGCCAAGCGTGCAGCCGTTTCTTGATCTCCGCTAAATGTTGAAGCTCCAGCTCAATCTGAATGCCGAGCCGATCGGCCAGCAGTGTGATGACTTCCGGGGAAACATCCGTCGATCCGCGTTCGATCTTGCTGACATGCGTGTCGGAGCAGATGCCTCTGCCGAGCTGATCCTGGGTCATTCCAGCTTTTTCGCGATAAAATCTGATGATTTTTCCTACATGCATGCCATGGCCCTCCAGTATTTGCTAGAAAAAAATTGAATTCCCCCAAGTTGAGCGCGGAAAATGATTTCAATGTCGTACAGTACATGAATTATAGCATACAAACTATTGATTTCTAGCGGCTTGGCTGCTCGAATTCCCCCGATTTACCGCGCATGGCTGCTCCATTACTATTAGTAAAAAGTATGAAATTAATACTAATTGTAAAGAGAATGGGGAGAAGCGGATGAAAATTTCGAACAGACTTAAGCGAGTCGTGACGTATTTGTCGATCTCTTGTCTCGTTCTGTCAAACGGTTCGCTCGTGTTGGCGGAAGAAGATGCGCCATTGCAGCCACCCGCAGCAGCTTATGCAGGAGAAAGCGCTCCGAAGCCACATGCAGGGATTCAAGTGCATAACGTTGACGGTGCAGGAGTTAAAGGCGGTTCCTCGTACACCCAGGAGCAGCTCGAAGCGTTCAAGGCAAAGGCGCAGAAGAGCTTGAAAGAAGCAGCTATGCATGACTTCGAGAAGAAGCAGAGCGAGAAAGTAATGGCTTCAGAGAAGCTGAGCGCCGGGCTGCACAAGCCGGATGAGATCGTCGATGTCATCGTAGAGTTGAAAGGGCAAACCATTTCGCAAGCGATGTCAGCTTCAACGACAAAGCCAGGCATTAATGCTACTGCTGTCGAAGATTCCGTACATACCGCAATTACTGCGGATATTAAGACGGCGAAGAATCAAATTATGAGTACGCTGTCTACCGGAAAATCGAAGAGCGCAAGACCAACATTGCATTTCAAACACGATTATGAGAACGTGTTCAAAGGCTTCAGTCTTGATGACATCAAGTATAGCGATATAGACGCGATTAAAAAACTTCCTAATGTTAAAGCAGTTACGCTTCAACAAATGTTCCTTCCAGCAGTTAACGAGCAACATGATCTGACGGGGATCAAGAAGCTATGGGACGGTTCTGCAACCGGCGAACAGCCGATTGGATACAAGGGCGAAGGCATGGTCATCGCAATCGTCGATACAGGTATCGATCCTAGTCATGAAGCATTCCCTGCCCCACATGATATGTCGAAAGCGAAGTACAAGAATAACAAAGCTCCATTTACGGACAAAGTCGTTGGAGGCTACAACTGGGCCGATCAGAACGAGGATATTATTCCGCGTATGGAAAAGACGGATCTCTCGCCAAGCTCGCACGGCGTGCATGTGGCCGGAATTGCGGCAGGTTCAAGCGATGTGCTTCAGGGCGTAGCGCCGGAAGCGCAGCTTATTGCGGAGAAAGTGTTCTCCGAAACCGAAGCAGGCGCATTGACCGAGGATATTATCAAAGGGATCGATCACGCGACAGCGATGAAGGCGGATGTCATCAATATGAGCCTCGGCGCTTCCTCGACGTTTGATAAGCGCGATGCGAACGATCCGATGGGCATTGCCATTCGCAATGCGACAGATGCAGGTGTTGTCGTTGTCGTTGCAGCCTGCAATGCTTCCAATGCCTACGATGATAAAGGCGAATCAGGGGCTTCGATTAGACTTGGCGAAACGCCGGACTTGAACAAAATCGGCAATCCGGGCGTGTATCCCGATTCCTTCACGGTAGCGGCAGCGAACAATATCGTTGTGCAGCATGACGTTACGTTTAGCTACAGCTTCGATGCGCCTTTTATTACAGGACATGGACTGGACGCCTGGAAAGGCCTCGATGTATGGGATAACGATTCCATCTCGCTGGTCGGTCTGAGGAACGATCATTTGGGCTATGACGAGGATTACGAAGGTGTTGACGTAACAGGCAAAGTGGTATTGATCAAACGCGGTTCGTTAACCTTTAACGATAAAGTGAAAATCGCCAAAGAGCATGGCGCGATTGGCGCCATCGTTTACAATAGTGACGCGACTAAGAAGCCGCCGACGCCGCAAGGGCAAATGGAAATTCCGTTTTCCTTCATCAGTTACGAGGAGGGCACAGCTTTAGAAGCGGCACTTGCATCGATGGGCGGTGGAGCTGGAGGTGGCGGCGGTATTGATATCAGTCCGTTCTCCGGGATTGATATTGGAATCGATCTTCCACCGGAACCAGGAGCAGCACCAGTGCTGCAAATGTACATTGAGACCGATGAGACGAGCTCGGCCTTTGCTGCATCCAATCCTGGCAGTCCTACGGATTTCTCTTCATGGGGAACAACGAGCGATCTGCTGCTGAAGCCCGAGGTTATGGCTCCAGGCCACAAGATCGTATCTTCAGTGCGGATATCCGATCCCAATGTCCACAATGCGTATGAGAGCGAAGACGGCACATCGATGGCAGCTCCGTATGTAGCGGGAGCGGTAGCCGATGTGATGCAGGCCTTCAAGAAGAAGGGCTTTCCATCCGGAACAAGAAGCTTCGTTCAACTCGTGAAGAATGTGGTCATGAATACGTCGATTCCGGCGAAGCGAGATTATGTGAACGAAGAGAATGCTGCAGATCGTGCGGATTACAATACGGAATATCAACCGAGACGCCAAGGCGCAGGTATGATTCGGCCTGACCTTGCGGTTCAAACGCCTGTCGTTGTTTCCGGACCGGACGGCACAGGCCGTGTGAGTCTGAAGGAGATCGGAGCGAAGACTACATTTACGCTCACCGCTACTAATCTGACAACCACAGCTGCTACGTATGATCTAAGCGGAACGGTTATGACGGATTTGCTTCACGCGAGTTTGGATACCAGCTCCGACAATATTCGCAGCCGATATTTGGACCATTCGAAGCTGAGCTTCAGTCCGTCCAAAATCACGGTAGGGGCGAAATCCACTCAGCGTGTGACCGTTACTTTGACGGTGGATCCATCCGAGATGAAGAATACCTTCATCGAGGGCTATGTGTATCTGACGCCGACTGACGCGAGCCTGCCTACATTGAATGTCCCTTACACAGGCTTTAACGGCAAGTGGGATGCTCCGGCCATTATTGATGCTCCATCCGGCCCGGATAGCGTATGGGGTAGTTCCGGGCTCGGAACGCAAATGGCATTTGTAGACATGCACAACGGATTCCCATTCCTGTATGGTGAACCGCAAAACAACTATGAACGTTCGCTAGGGGACAAGTTCTATGCCTTCTCACCGGAGAACGCATTGTACCCCGTACCCGTTATTGCGCTGCTTCGCGATGCGCGTAATGTGAAAGTCGATGTAGTCGATAAAGAGCATAACTTCGTCACCCATTTGACAAGCAATGACTGGGTTGTGAAGAATGATCCTTACTCCGGCGGCATTCCCGGTTCATTAACAGAGGGAATGATGTGGGATGGAACGAACGAAGGCGTGCCTGTGCCGGATGGCCAGTACTATTTCGCCGTCACGGCTACAGCGGATGCTCCGAATGCGAAGCCGCAGCCAACCATTTACATGCCTGCTTATAAAGATACGCATGCGCCAAGCCTGGATATCCTCAAGCATGTCGGCTACGATGAGCTGAATGAGCCGGACGAGACGAGCACAGGCGAATACACGCTGCGCTTTAAGATGGACGATGACGCGGACGCGCCGAACGGGGAAAGCGGCGGTGACTGGAACATTTATTATGCGATCAATGGTTCAGAGCCGTTTACCAACTACAAGGATGACGTGAAGCATAACGATGACGGAACCTTCGAGATGCCGATTAAAGATCTGCGGGACGGACTGAATGTCATTACGATTGCGCCGATTGACAGAGTGGGCAACTATGGCGAAGAGTATTCGGTCGTCGTGAATAATTCGAACAAAGCGGTTTGGATTGATTTCCAAACTGCAAGCTTTAATCATCATCCAAGAAGTGTGTACTATGACGCGAATGTGAAAAGAGGGGATTCAATCGATCTCAGCTTCGATGCCTTTGGTAAAGATTTGGATAATGTTCAGGTTCAATTCGTAAGAACGAACGAGGACGGCTCGAAAACGATTGTCGGAGCTCCGATTGATGATACCGGCACATGGCCTGAGCCAACTCCGTTTGGAACAGGGTTAAAGTATTCGATATCAGCGCATGTCGTCATTCCGGATAGCTTGCCGGATGGCAAATACTCGATGAATTTCGTGTGCTTAGGTGAAGGGCAATCTGGACTAGAGCCTAACCTTCCTTATATCAATGTCGATACGTATGTCGATGCGACGGCACCGACCATCACTTTCAATACTGGTAATGGAGACGGCAGCGAAACTACGAAAGCTTATTTTGTACCAGATACGAACAATGTATCGCTTATGCTCAACGCAACAGTGATGGATCTGATCAAGAACGGAAGAGGCTTCAAGGTCGAATACTCGCTTGATGGTGGAGACCCTGTAGCAATGGGCAGTAAAGTCAACGATTATGTGGATGATACGTTCCGTTATCCGGTCGTCATTACAGATGAGGATCAACATAGCCTTGTCATCACGGCAACAGATTTCATGGGTAATACAAACTCCATTCATGTTGGCTATCATGCACAACTTGCAGAGAAGCAAGTCGTGTTGGCTGTAGGCGATGATCCGGAAGCTATCATTCCGATATTGGATGTACCTGCTAACCTGGCAACGCATGATGAATCGATTTTCATCGATTACGGCAGTATCGATAAAAGCGCGCTCCATGAGGAGTTTACTTCGCCGTATCTAAACGGAAATATCACATCCAGATATGGCAATGATGGAACGGTTGGTCAATATCCCTATTATGGAGTGATGGATTATTATCCAATTCTTCTGACAGGTGATCACGCCATCAAAACGCAGCTCCACTATGATCCGCAAGCGGACCAATATTATTACTTTTATCAGCCCCTTGGTTACGAGGATGCAGGTGATATAGCCGAAGGAGCAAGCGCGCATTCGGTCACGATGATCGATTTCCTAGGTAATCAGACGACGGTTCCTGTTACCGTGATCAAGAATACGAGCTTCCCTTATGTTTCATTTGATGACACCGTAATCGATCAGTCGACAGGGACAGCTGCTTTCTTCACCGATCAAACCTCTTTGGATATTTCAGGAGCGGTTCACAGTGAGGGCGCACCTTTCTATACCGTTTTGCAAGACACGAGAAGGGGTTCAAATGATTATATAAGAAACTTGTTTGGCACAGAGTGGGGCAACACCATCTATTATGATGATTACACGTTCCCTGAAGGCTTTGAACAGCCAGCCGGAGTACATCCGTTTACGATTCATGTAGATGATCTCCAGCCTGGACCGAATGTGCTGGGAATTGATGGTGATCTCATCATGGACGGCAAACTATTCTATGGTAACCATCCACTTGTATTTAATCTGATCGTTTACCGTCTTGGCGCTTCGGAAGATCCCGATTCCGTCGTAGCGGCGCAATCGGCTGAGGCGCTGACTTGGGACAAAATTAAAGGCTTGAACGTCAGCGAGAATGCAATTGAGACGAACCTGAACTTGCCATATCGAGATGAAGCTGGTCAAACGCAAATTAGCTGGAGCAGCAATGAACCTTCGATTATCAGTGGTTTAGGCGTTGTAACAAGACCGGCTGTGGATACGCCTGTTACGCTGACGGCAACCGTTACAAAAGGCAGCGAGACAGCGACCAAGTCATTCGAGTTAACCGTACCGGCGAAGCTCGCAAGCAATCAATCGGCTGTCAATCAAGATAAAGGGTTCCTGGATTGGAGCGTAATCAAAGGTGGAAACGAATCGCAGGCCGATATCACGCTGCCGCTTGAGCTTCCAACGAGCGGTGCAAACGGCTCAACCATTACATGGTCTTCTGACGATACGGCACATATCACAAATACAGGCCGTGTCTATAAGCCGCTGTTCGATGAAGGCGATGCAGTTGTCGTACTGAAAGCGACTGTGACTAGAGGAAGCAGCACCGCGGTTAGAACGTTCTCTTTGACAGTAAAACCGGACCCGTACTACGCAGATCGAACCGCTCTTATTCAAGCGGTAAAATCGTTGACGATGAAGCAATTGCTTGGCGAGAACAAGAGCGAAATGGATGTCACTCACGACATTAACCTGCCATCAACAGTCGGTGATGCTTCGGTTACTTGGGAATCGTATACACCTGAAGTCATTGCAGCAGACGGTAAAGTAACAAGACCTGCTCAGAACCAATATGTCAACGTTCAAGGTCTGTTCAATATCGGCAAGTTCTACAAATATGCTTCCTTCGGGTTCTACGTAAGAAGCGAAGATACGGATGACAATGCGTCCGTTCAAGCGGCGCAGGCATCAATCGTATGGAATCTGATTAAGAAGAACAACGTCGAACCGAACGCGGTCACAACCGATCTGTATCTGCCGACGAAGGGTTCGAACGATACGACGATTGCTTGGATATCCAGCAATCCCGCAATCATTGGCACAGATGGGGGCGTTCATCGAGCAGGCACGGATCAGACGGTCACGTTGACGTCGACGACAACGAAGAATGATGCAGCGCCGTTGACGAAGAAATTTGAGCTTGTCGTGAAAGCGGCTGACTCAGGCGGTACACCATCTGGCGGTTCACCTGGTCTCGGAACTCCAGGTGTCCCTAGTGACGGCAATAATGGAGAAGACAGTTCCAAAGCGATTCAAGCGCCTGTAGACGAAACAACTGCAGTTGAGAACGGCAGAAATACGAATACAGTTACCGTAGATGAAGGTTTGCTCTTAGAACAATTGAAGAACAGCGAGAATGGCGTTGTTATCACAATCAGCACGGATAAAGCAAGTGAAGTTACAAACGGTATTCTTACAGGCAACCTCGTACAGCAATTGGTTGATAAGCAAGCTACCGTAACGATCTCCACACCTGAAGCATCTTATACAATCGGTGCAGAGCAGCTGCTAAGTGCATTGAATGGACAGCTCGAAGATGGCGTTAAACTCAGCGATGTTAAGGTCGAGCTTCATATTGCTAAACCAGATACGTCACAGCAGCAAGCAGCCCAAGATGCAGCAAATCGGAATGGCGTTGTTCTTGTTGGGGCTCCTGTTGTATTCGAGATTATCGCATCAACAGGCGGTCACGAAACTGTCATTAACCAGTTTAACGGCTATGTGGAGCGCGACATGGTCATTCCGAGTGGCGGGGACAACGAGGCAGTTACTGCGGTTGTTGTCGAGGCGGATGGAACATTGCGTCAAGTTCCAACCTTCTTCGCGACGAAGGATGGCAAACAAGTGGCGAGAATCAACAGTCTTACAAACAGCATGTACATGCTTGTTAACAGTCATAAATCATTCAGCGACATTCAGGGCTGGGCTAAAGCGTCAATTGAGAACCTGGCTTCCAGATTGATCGTGAAAGGTCAAGGCGACGGAGCGTTTAATCCGAAAGGTGAAATGACAAGAGCGGAGTTTGCGACCATTCTCGTAAACGCGTTAGGCATTCCGGCAGCGGATTCGGCAAGTCCATTCAAAGACGTAAGTCCAGCTGCCTGGTATGCAAAAACAATCTCGGCTGCGGCACGTTACGGACTTGTTACAGGCGTAACGGCAGATGCGTTTGCTCCGGCGAAGCGAGTAACGCGGCAAGAAGCGATGGTGATGCTGACGCGTGCGATGAAGCTTGCAGGAATCGGCACCACGATCAGCGTCAGCGAAGCAGATGCATCGCTAGCGAGCATTAAAGATGGCAGCGCCGTCAGCGACTGGGCGAAAACTTACGCAGCGATTAACGTGAAATGCGGCTTGATTACCGGGGATCAAACCGGGTCGATCCATCCGAAGAGCAACATTACGCGTGCGGAAGTCGCAAGCATTGTAGAAAGAATGCTTAAAAAAGCGAGTCTGATCAACTAAGCAACCTATAAGAAAGAGGCAAGCATCGGGGTTCTCCCGATATTTGCCTCTTGATTAGTATTCTAGCAAGTACTCTTGTAGGATAGTATCCGCTGAATAAATCTTTCCTTAATGGGGACAGGAGACTCGCTATGAAACAAGGCAAATGGAACAAATTCGTTGCTAAAGTGGCCGTCGGTAGTATGCTTCTATCGATATCGCTTCCGGTTTATACTTACGCCTCGGACGCGCATGAGGATGCTGGGCGTTTACTTAGCCGATTATCACTAGATCAGAAGAAAGCGCTTCAGCAATTGAAGCTTGAGCAGCCTATCCTGTCGACAGACTTAAATACGAAGAGCGGCGCGCCTGAGAATGTCATCGTTGAGTTCAAGCAAGCGCCTGCCGAAATCGAAGTGCTGAAGCAAGCATCTGAAGGTGTTCGCATCTCTTTGAGTGAAGCCGCTGAGAATGCCGAAGATAATCATGAGACGTTTCAGAAATTCGTTCAACAGCTTGCCAGCAAGAACGATGGCAGCGAGGGGATAACACCTTTCTCAGTCGGCCAAATTGAAATCACAAGAGAATACCGTCATGCATTCAATGGCGTTGCCATGACACTGCCGGGCAACGAGATCGAGAGCCTGCTGAAGTCAGGCGTCGTGAAGCATATTTACAAGGATAATACCGTAAAGCTGGACCCGAAAGAAATGGAGGTGCCTACTGATGCGGTGCAGCAGTTAGACGCGCCTTCCGCGGATAATACGATCCCGCTGAACGGTATTTATGATCTTCATGCGGCCGGTATCACCGGCAAGGGCATTAAAGTAGGCGTGCTGGATACCGGGATTGACTATAATCACCCGGATTTGACTGATGCTTACAAAGGATACCGCGCAGGGGAAGGCGTCGATCCGAAGTCAGTCGATCCAACAACCGTCAAAGGCTGGGACGAAGTCGATAACGACGCCGATCCGATGGAAACCACATACGCCGATTGGCAAGCGTCCGGAATGGATGAACATCAAGGTGACGGCACCTACTATACGTATCATGGTACGCACGTATCGGGAACAATCGCCGGCCGTGCCAAGAACAGTGCGACGGATGCGCCGGCTCTCGGCGTAGCGCCGGAAGCGGATCTCTATGTATACCGCGTACTGGGTCCGTACGGAAGCGGCGATGAGAGCGGTATATTGGCAGGTATCGATAAATCCGTCGCAGACGGCATGGATGTCATTAATCTTTCTCTCGGCGTAATGGTGAATGACCCGCTCGTTCCGGAGTCCGTTGCGATTAACAACGCGACGCTGCTTGGCGTTGTCTGCGCAGTAGCAGCCGGAAATGCAGGCCCGGACGAGAAAACGATGAGTTCTCCCGGCACGTCGCCGCTTGCCATTACGGTTGGCGCAAGTGATTTCGCTATAACGATTGCAACGATGTCAGGCAGTGTTGCTGACGCATCGAACTCAGTTCCTCTTAGTGACTTGAAGATCATGGCGTACAACTATAACCCGCTTGCCAGCCTGTTGGACACAGAGCTACCGCTTGTCGATGTAGGCTTGGGCGATACAGCTGACTTTGAGGGCAAAGATCTTACGGGCAAAGTTGCTTTCATTCAGCGCGGGACGCTCTCCCTTCACGATAAAATCGCGAAAGCGGCGAAAGCGGGCGCCATTGCTGCGATCATGTCGAATAACGTAGCGGACGGCGAAATTCCGTTTGTAGGCGATGGTTCGGAATTCATTCCGACGTTCCGTACGACTGAGGCGGTTGGAGAATCGCTGAAAGCGATGGTGGATCCGAAGATTACGTTCAGCTCCATCGGCGGCACGGAAACCGAAGGCGGACATTTGGCCGACTTCAGTGGAAGAGGCCCGGTTAACGGGAGTGACGACATTAAACCCGACGTTGTGGGACCGGGTGTGAATGTCTACTCCACTTATCCAGAATATATTCATAGTCCAGAAGCAGGCATCGATTACACGCATGCGTATGCACGTATTTCCGGCACTTCGATGGCAACGCCGCATATAGCGGGTATTGCCGCTCTTATCTTGCAGAAGCACCCTGACTACACGCCATTTGATGTCAGAGCTGCTCTAATGAATACGGCAGATGATCTGAATGGCGACTATTCCGTGTATCAGGTTGGCGCAGGCGAAGTTGACGTCACTGAAGCGATAAATGCCGATGTCTCCATCCAAGTGAAGAATACGGCGCGAAGCCTGGATGAGGATGGGCTGCCGATTACGATCAACAACCCGACAGGCCTTATTAATTTTGGAACTTTGGCACCAAATGAAGGCCAGAGCATGGAAGACAGCAAGGAAATGACGATTACGAATAAAAGCGATACGGACAAAACCTTTACCGTATCGAGCGAGTATTATGCGGGGGGCAATGTAAACGCAGTTGATAACAATGTCGATGTGAATGTGAATGGAGCAAGCACCGTAATGGTTGAAGCGGGTTCATCGGTCACGATGAGCGTGAACATCGTCATACCGGAGACAGCGGCGAAGGGTAAGTACGAGGGCTATGTTCACCTTACCAATGCGGAAAATGCTGAAGAGCATTATCAGCTTCCTTTTGCCATCCGTGTCGTGGAGCCGGGCATCGAGTATATGCATCTGATTAATCCGGCATTCATGTCGGAATACCCGGCAGTTGCCCATCCGTTTCAAGATAGCCAGAAGTTTATGATGTTCAAGCTGAGCAGTCCGATGCAAACCATCGAAACGATCGTAAAAGACAAGCATGGCAAGCCGATTGGCAGTTTCTATCCAGAGCCGCGAGATGCGTCGGAAGCTCAAATCGATCAGGAGCTATGGCTGCAAGTAGGAGAATGGATGTACCCGTATGTCGGGGATCCGGCCAACCAGCGGATTTCGACTCAGCCGGTACTTCTTGCAGAAGGTGAATATTCCATAGCCATGGTTGCGAAAGACGTGCAGGGCCGCACCTTTACTAAGGAGCAGATGTTTATCATTGATAATACGCGTCCGAAGCTGACGTTCCTTGACAAGCCGCCTGGCGTATATGAAGTAGATGACTCCATGTTTACGACGGAGGAGTTCGATGGCAACAATACGGAAGCCATTTGGATTCATGCGAACCTGTATGACGATGGAACCGCCAAGCTGGCGCCGCTCGGCATTACGCAATCCGCCAACCATCTGCTCTATTATCAGAATCAGAACGTGGACGCGAATGGCGAGTTCAAGGTAGAGGCTAACGGTGATGTGAAATTCGGCATCACAAGAGATGATCTGATCGATCCGGAAACGTTGCAGGATAGACCGATGACGCTTGCATTATTCCCAATTGATCTGGCGACGAACGGCTATCTAGTCGCTGATTTCCAGCACTATGGCTTTATTAAGGCGGGCTCGCCCTACGTCGTGCCTGAGTATGACAAGGACAGACTGTATTTGGGCGACGAAGTTACGATGACGCTCAGCCTGAATAACGTCGAAGATCTTGTTGCGGGCAAATATGATGTGAGCTACTACCCATACATGCAGTTTGAGAGTGTGAAGGTCAACGATGCCTTTCAAGCATTGGCGAATGCCGCGAATGCAACGGTTACCGTTGATGAACCGGTCATTCGTGACGATGAAATGTGGCAAGGCAAGAAAATCGTGAACGTCGGCGCCTCCGTAGCCGGGAATGAGTTTGCCGGATTAGACGGCGATATGCCTTTCCTGGATATGACGTTCAAATTGATCGATGACGAGAACTACACAGGTCTCGATAAAATGAACATTGAGCAGAATATCGAGAAATTTTATTACACGAAAGCTGGGGCGGAAGAGGCAACCGAAATCCCAGTATTCAATCAAATCGACAGCTACCAGGTGATACCGAAACACTCCATGATTCAAGGTTCCGTATACCCAGAGGCGCTTATGACCTTCAGCGATGGCAATGGCGAATTGAACTATGAGAAAGACTACTCAACGATCGGAGCTGTCGTGACCGCGACGGTCGACGGTCATTCGTATCCTGGTGAAGTTAGCTCGAATGGCAGCGTGGCGTTCGATCGAATTCCGGTCAGCGAGAACAAGACCGAATTCCGCGTTGACATTCCAGGATATTTAACGAGCAAATCGTCGGTGCGATTGGGAAGAACGATGTATGACGAATGGGTCGGAGAGAATGGC
This sequence comes from Paenibacillus taihuensis, assembly GCF_003386535.1. Classification (GTDB taxonomy): domain Bacteria; phylum Bacillota; class Bacilli; order Paenibacillales; family Paenibacillaceae; genus Paenibacillus_Z; species Paenibacillus_Z taihuensis. Next base: position 42,176 of record NZ_QTTN01000026.1, on the reverse strand, counting down.
ATTATGCCTCAAATGCTTAGCTATGCCGGTGATGTAAACGGCGATGGTAAGATTGATACCGCCGATATAGCTGCTATCAATGATCATCTCGGAACCACTAATGAACCAATCTTGCCGGAGGATCTGAATAAAGACGGCGTTGTAGACGAGACGGATCTGCACTTTGTAGAAAACAATTTACTTCGGGTAGCAGATCCATTAACGCTAACGAAGGTTAGTGAAACGATCGTTCAATTCAAACTGAAGATGCCTGCGGGCGCAACGGGTGCAAGCTTGGAGCAATCTAAAGATGACGGTGCGACATGGACTGCTTCGGTTACAGAGGAACCTCTCCCGCTTGCTGGCGGCACCGTTACAGTGGTGAGGCTTTCTCCGGGTACGTCTTACGGCTTCAGACTTGCTGTGACAGGCGGTCCGGAAACACGGATTTCCGACGTGGTTACAGCGAAGACGTCAGCGTCGCCGCAAGCTGCTATTCCGCCTGTATCGGATAATGGCGTATCAGGGAGCGATGACAGCGTTGTTCTAACGCCTGATGCTGACCAGATTCATGTCGATACATCAGCGGACGGCAAGAAGCATGTGACAGTAACGCCTGATGCGGTTGATCTTGCCAAGGCATTTGAGAAGTTCCAGGAGAACGAGAAAGGCAAGCAAACGATCATCATCCACCTGGATCAAGCGGCGGACAGCATCGAGTCTCATTTGCCGTCAGATGTACTTGCTGCTGCTGCGGTATCGCATCCAAATGCAGTCATTTCCGTCGAGGCAAGCAATTCGAGCTTCGAGCTGCCGCTGGGCGCAGCGGACTTGCAAGGTGCGGCGGATAAGCTCGGCTCCGAACTCAGCGGCATGAAAGTCATCATCTCGATGTCTAAGCCAACCGCCGAGCAGCAGATGAGCATTGATGACAGCGCCAAAGCACACAACATGAACGTAGTAAGTGTTGTCAACTTCACGGTGACGGTTAGCGCGAGCGGCAAAACCGAAGAACTGACGAACTTTGGCAGCACGTATGTGACAAGAACACTTGCAATTGATGGTCAAGATAGCGACAAATCGTATATGGCTGTGCTGATTGATCCGATCACGGGTGAGTTATCCTTCATCCCGGCAACCGTATCGAATAAAAACGGTAAACTAGAAGCGGTCATTCTTGCGCCGCATGCAAGCCTCTACGGTATCGCCCAAATCGCGCCGAAATCGTTTGCCGATGTGACCGATCATTGGGCGAAGAACGAAATTGAACTGCTCGCTTCCAGACAGCTTATTAAAGGGGTGTCCGCAAATAAATTCTCGCCAAGAAGTACGGTGACGCGTGCGGAATTTGCGGCATTGCTTGCAAGAGCACTTGGTTTGGAAATGGCGGATACTACGACATCGTTCAAGGATGTAGCTGCGGACAAATGGTATGCAAGCGCCGTTCACGCTATCGTGGAAGCAGGTTTTGTGAAGGGACGCAGCAAGGACCAATTTGCCCCGAACGCTACAATTACGCGTGAAGAAATGGCGGTTATGCTAGCTGGCGCGCTGAAGTTTGCGGGCAAAGCGGAAGGTAAACTCGCACCGCTTAACTTTACAGACAAAGGCAGCATCGCAAGCTGGGCACAGGCTGCCGTCGCACAAGCGGCAGGTGCTGGCATTCTTGAAGGCAATAAAGAAGGTACGTTCGAGCCGGAAACGAATGCAACCCGTGCTGAAGCAGCCGTGGCGCTGAAGCGCTGGCTGACGTACTCCGGATTTATGACGAACCAATAGAAAGAACAAGGAAGGCCTGCTTCTCCGTCATGGAGAGGCAGGCCTTTCTGCCTCTATGCGTCCATTGTGCATAATATTTCATTAATAATGACTTTACAGTAAACTTGGAATGATAGCACAAAACGAGGGCACACTATGGCTACATTTTAATTGGGAGTGCTTTCCATGCACAAAAATGCATTAGATATCCAAAACGCGTTAGGTAATAGTTCCGATATCGTAATCAGGAATATTGGAGAAGACAGTGCAATACAGGCTTCCGTTTTTTATATTGACGGTTTGGTTAATACGGAGAGACTAGAGGAACATGTAATATCGCCACTTGTACATAATGTTAACGCTGCTCTAAAAACAGCGAAAATGCTGCTGTCTCATAGCACAAAAGAATCTATAAAGGCGATCATACAAGGTAATGCAGTGGTTGTGAATAACGTCTCAGGTAACATGACAATTGTTGATGTTTCGATGTGGAAAGAACGTCCTATAGGCGAAGCCCTAACCGAGAGGAATTCAGTGGGATTACTTTTGGGTTTTACTGAAAAAGCTGCGACCAATATAAGTATCTTGAGAGGCATTCTCAAAACGCCTAATTTCATGGTTGAAAACATCGAAAAAGGCACATTAACGCCTACGACTATTTCGATTGCATATATGAGAAATATTGTAGATAAGGGAGTTCTTAAAGAAGTAAAAAAACGGATAAATGATGTACACGTGAAGTACGTTTTACAGGCTGCAATTGTCGAAGTAGCACTCAAGAAGAATAAAATGACCATATTCCCTTTGACTTCCTACACAGAGGCGCCGGACATTGCAGCGAGTGCTATTTTAGAGGGTAAAGTCGTTGTTTTTGTGGATAACACTCCACATGCAATTATTTGTCCATCTTTATTTGTTAGCTTCTTTCAATCGCCCGAAGAGTACTATTCGTCTTACGGGAGTTTTTCGAACAGATTCATTAAGGTTTTATCCTTCTTTATTGCTACTCATGCGTCGGCAACATATATATTGTTGTATAAAAGTAATGTGTTTTCTGAAAAAATAAATAAGTTGTTCTATCCTAAGGATGCGCTTGTATCACCATTGATAAGTGCAGTAATTTTAACTATGCTGTTGAAAATTCTAACAGACGGTATGTTTAAGGTTAATAAAAACCTTACAACATTCTTTGCTTTTATTTCTACGATATTAATTACGGAAAGCTTATTAAAATTAAAAATAATTAGCCCGTTTTGCTTGTTTGTAGTATCTCTAGCGTATGTGATTACTTTTTTGTTTCAGAGCCGAGGTGGTATATCCTCAACCATCTTAGGTTTAAACAATATACACTTATTGGCTGCGGTATTGTTTGGATTGCCAGGTGTGATTTTACTCACCAGTGTAATGATTATCCATGTGGTTATGCTTAAAAGCATAAACGTTCCATATTTCAGTCCTCTAATCCCCTTTAAACCGAAAGAATTGCGTGATGTGTTTTTCCGTTCCAATCTGAAAGAAATAATCAACAGCAAGCATTCCTATTTGAAAAAAGGAAATCGAAGAGGAAGCTAAAAAACAAGAGGTGTGATTCAACATGGAAGTACTGCTATATCTGGTACTGATTATCTTGTCAACGAAAGTTGCTGGTGATTTATCAGTTCGGATCGGACAACCTGCCGTGCTTGGTAAGCTGATTGCAGGTATTGTTTTGGGGCCAGCTATTCTCGGATGGATCCACCCCGATGCGTTTATTTCTCATTTTTCGGAAATCGGCGTTCTGTTACTCATGTTCATTGCGGGATTAGAAACGGATTTGGACAAATTGAGGGAAAATTGGAAGGCGTCGTTCGCTGTGGCACTTGGAGGGATCATGCTTCCTTTTATCGGTGGATATACCGTATCTATTGCACTCGGACTATCGAATACGCACTCGCTATTCATTGGATTACTGCTCTGTGCGACCTCGGTCAGTATATCGGTCCAAACGTTAAAAGAGATGAATCGATTAGACTCCAAAGAGGGCACGACAATTCTGGGTGCTGCCGTTGTGGATGATGTAATCGTAGTTGTTCTCCTTGCCGTGATGATGAGTGTTCTTGGCCCGGGGGGGGATGTATCTCTCGCCGTGCTTATCTTTAAGAAGGTATTATTTTTAGTCGCGATCATCGTTGCAGGATGGTTTCTCGTTCCCTTCTTCATGAAACTCATTGCACCTTTCCGTATTAGTGAAGCTGTCACGAGCGCTGCTCTTATTGTCTGTTTTGCATTTTCTTATTTTGCAGAAACGATGGGCGTTGCAGGAATCATAGGGGCATTTGCTGGGGGGATAGCCATATCGCAAACCGCATACAATCACGATGTCGGAACGAAAATCGAGCCGATCGCATACACACTCTTTGTTCCCGTATTTTTTGTCAGCATCGGATTAAACATTACCTTTACAGGCTTGGGTAATCACATTTGGTTTATACTGCTCATGACGGTTATTGCGGTTGCGACGAAGATGCTGGGCGGTGGACTTGGAGCGCGCCTAACCGGATTTGATCTAATCTCATCGCTAGCCATCGGTTCAGGTATGGTATCTAGAGGTGAAGTGGCATTAATTATTGGGGTGGCTGGTTTAGAATCAGGGCTATTATTAGAGAAGTATTTTACTTCAATTGTTATGGTGATCATATTGACTACGTTGATAACTCCGCCAATGTTAAAGCTATTCTTTTCAAGAATCAACAATCTAATAACCTAGCGATCTCGGAATATTAATACCATAAGGTATGTTGGGGGGGATTCTACGCTTTTTTGTTTAGCCGCCGTACATGCTCATGTCTTTCCTGGTTGCCTAACGGGCGCGATAAAACAATGAGAACGGGCTGTTAAAAGAGGTGATGATATTTCCTGAATTCCATCATTCGAGAATTAAAGTAATAAATACTGATGGGTTAAGTTATTTGGATGACCAAGACAGAGAGATCTATATCGACTTTGCAGAGTGCAGAAACAATTGGGTCAATTATTTAAATGCTTCAGATTCCTATGAAGGGGATAATAGAAGCATTGAATTAACAAAATGTGTTGGATGGAGAGATGCATTTGCTATTCCAATGTACATAGAATTCTTTACGGTACCGAGAACAAGGTTCGTATATCCTTATAGCTTTATTGAGAAGTTAAGAAAATTGAACAGCGGAAGAGCATATGCACACTTTAAGGAAACAGCAAATTTAATAAAGAGAAATGGCTGGAGTACATTTGATATGGGATAAATTTATACTTTTGTAACAGCTAACAGTCAAGATAGTGCAACGGGAACAGGCTGCTATCGACTCGCCAGCCTATTCCTTTAACGGGCAGTTTACGTTAATGAGCCAATGCTTTTAGAAGGAAGACCACTGATGCATTGCGAATTTGGAGGAGTGAGGTGAGGTTAATGTATGCTTATATAAGCATCCATTCTGAGAATTACACTGAGAAAGTACAATCAAAAATATTAGAAAATTACTTAGTTAATATTTTGGGTTTTCAAAAAGTAAGCCATCTAACATTTTGCAAAGCACTCCATGGAGAAAGTATCAGACTAAGAGGTATTCCAGCTGGACTAAATGGTAACTACGCGTATGACACGCTAGAGGGTATTGAAGAAGTGAATTTAATTGAGATAGATTTACCTAACTACAGTAATGACATCATAGAAACCGACATTTCTAACGTTGCAATTGCTATTTCTAAAGAGCTCTCATGGATTATAGATGAGGACCGTGGATTGAACGGGCACGATCGTTTAACTACAACAGCCATCCAATGAAAGCGGCTGAAGGATCAAAGAGGTGTTTTATTTGTCCAAAGAAGAGAAGTTAGTTTATTTCCGTTGGAAAGACGGTTCTCAATCTAAGGAGAACTTAGAAGTGTATGAAGAGGCACCAGATGACGAGGATAAGGTTTTGTTAAGTATAAGAGTTGGTGAAGAACAAATAAGTTTCAAAAGCGAGAACTTCTTTGATGCATTGAAGCAGCTCAGACAACACCTGGAGGAACGTCATATACAAATCAAGTGTAATGGGGCAGCGTTAAATGTTTATCCATCGCCAATGGCATTGTCCATGGGGGCAGGACGCTTAGCTTACAGGTTAACTTTTGGAAGACAGGCAAAGACAAGTGATTTGGTTGATATTTTTGAATGTGATAACGATCTAACTTTTGTAAGCATTGACGAGCAATTAAATTTCTATAAAAGTTGGCTCAAGAGTTTAGGCTAATATGAGTGATTCCTAACTTCGTAGACTAGATAACGAAAATATTACAACAGGCTGCCCTTTATCGGTGGCCTGTTGCGCTAACGGGCAGATTAGTTTAACAATATACCTTAAATAACGATGTACTGTGTATAATGGATGGATATCGCATCAACCATATGATGAACTGAAGACCGATTAATGTTTCGGTTTTTTTTGTTTTCTGGTCACATTATCATTTCTTTGATTGTCTTTACTAGTATAAAGATTAAAAGGTGGTGAGGAATTGGAAACCAACAGCAGCAATACATGGTTAGAGAGCATGATTGATCGATATCACAATTCTATCTTTAAGTACTGTTATCACATGCTCCGGCAACGCCAAGATGCGGAGGATGCTTGTCAGGATATTTTTGTAAAAACGATGAGGAGTCTCAACAATCAGAAAAATATTCAATCCGAAGCAAACTGGATCTATCGAATCGCGCATAACCATTGCTTGAACATTCTAAAAAAACGGAGGTTGCTCCGCTTACTACCTTTCATACAAGAATGGAATGTTGATTTCTTTCAGAATGCTTCTTTGGCTCATGTGGAATCGTCATTGGACATTGATCGTTTGTTATCCGGATTATCTTCCGAGGAGCGTTCCATTATGGTGCTCCGAATTATAGAGGATAAGTCGTTTGAAGAAATCGGAGCGATTATTAATTATTCGTCCGCAACCACCAGGAAGAAGTTCGAACGATCGAGACGAAAACTTCAAAAGTTGCTTAAGTCTGAACAAGGAGAGCATGAACATGAAAAAACCAGCATTTCATACTTATGAACAGTTTGAAGAAGCATGGAAAAAAGAGTCTGTTCCAAAGCCGGATGTACAGTCGATTAAAATGAGTTTATTGTTGCGTAAGAAAAAGAATTATGGGATATCGCGATGGCTTAGGCCGATCCCTGTTTCGATTGTTGTATTGTGCATATGCTTAATCTTTGTTTCAGGATCTCATACCTATGCTTTATTGTCTAAGTTCATTCTTCACGACGCGCAGAAAAACGCTACTTTTGAATATAAACAGTCCTCAAGCGAGAGGGTGGAAATAGATCGTAAAATTGAAAGCATTCTCTCACAGTACAGGAGCAAAATGTCGGAGGTCGCAGATTCATTAAAACTGGGAGAAGCCGTAGTTTTTCTGATTGCGGAAGCCTATCGAATTGATGGGCACTACTTCCCGCTGCAAAAGGATATGGTAGTCACCAATATAGAGCAAATGAAGAGCCCGCCTCTTTTGAAATTCAAGCCTCCTGCGAAAATATCTCCTTCTTACCGGTTTTCCAAAGGAACGATTCATAATAAGATTGCTCAAGTTGAGCATGAGCAGTTGGAACAATGGTTTGCGAAATCGGTTGACTCGAATCTTGCCTATTTGGTTGAACCAGTGAAACTGACCGACCAAGTTGAGTGGGGCGAATTCAGTTATGTAGATGAGGACAATTCGGATTCTCCGGTCCTAAGTGTATATATGACCGAATCTGCTGGCTCTATGTCTACGAGTAATCTTGATGAGCAAGCAGAAATCATCAATATTGGCGGTAGTGAAGTCATTTACGAACCGAATCATTGTTCTCTTACTTTCGTGCTTCAACAGGACGACACTGAGCTACAGTATACCGTTCTAGGTAATAGCTTAATGACCAAACAAGATTTTATTCAAGCGGTAGAAAGCTTGATAGTTCAGCTTCAACTGAAAAATGGAGAGTGACTCCCACATGTTTTCATGCCGCAATGTTTATTGCCGTGGGGTGTTAAGCTAAAGGAGCACTATCGCTCAATATAACACGACGGCAGCGGGCAATGACTCAGCTGCCGTTTTTATTGAAGTAACGGGCAGGATTGTGCAACTTTTAACAACCATTCGGAGTATATTTTATAAATTGAAATATCCCACAGGAGGACTTGGTGAACAAATTAGTTATTGTTCTGTTCATGGTATTGGTGCTGGTCGGTTGTAGTGATAAGTCAATTTCTCTTATCGGTGAGGGTGTTAGTTGGAAAGGCGAATATACTGCAAACATCACTGAAGGAGATAGGGAGAATGGAAAGTACACCTTTAGTTATAAGTATGAAACAGACAACGGCCTGAAAAACTTAGAAAAACCATTAATGGAAAAGTGGTACGTAAAGAGAGTGACTACAAAGAAAGAATTATTGAAATTCAGCGTAGTTGCGCAGGTTGCATTGTAACTGACGAGACTAAGCCAATCGAAGTGGAAATTAACTGGAATGACAATAATAAAGAATTTTTTCAACTAAGTAATTAGGAGGAAAACGAGCTGCCCAATGCAGCATTATTTCAACATAAGGAGAGTTATTATGGGGTATGGTCTTTCAATTCTAAAAAGAATTCCAACGTTATCAGAATATAAAAAACTGTGTTGTGCGGTTGGTTGGGAAGATTATATGAATTTCGAGGTCGCAGAAGAATCTTTAAACCAGTCACTATTTGGTGTAGTTGTCCAGAACCAAGGCGAAGCAGTGGGAATGGGCAGAGTAATTGGCGACGGGAGAATTTATTTTTACATTCAAGATATAGCAGTCTTACCTGAGCATCAAAACAAAGGAATAGGCAGACTAATAATGGAAACTATTCAAGATTACTTGAAGGAAAACGCGCCAGAGAAATCATTTATCGGTTTGTTTGCAGCACAAGGTAAAGAATCTTTTTATAACAAATACGGCTACAAAAAGCACGAAGGAATGACAGGGATGTTCGGTGTAATTCAAGATAAGGATGTAAAGTAAAGGGATTTATTAACCTAACGAATACATAGCGTGACAAAACAAGGAGCATTTGCCATTCGCAAGTGCTCCTTGTTTTCATTAAGGAATTGTGATTAAACTTCAAGCGCAACAAATCAACAAAAGCAACGTCTATAAAAGGAGATCTTTTCCATCAATTTATCGGCAGCCTATAGGGAGATGGTAATTAGTGAGAAGGGTATGGGGGAAATTTGCTTTCAGAAATTTTATACTCATTTTCATTGCATTAGTAGTCATGTTAAGTGGATGCATATTGAATAGTAAAAGGGTACTGGCATGCGATTATTCTCCAGGATATATGATCGAGCCTAGGCAGGAATCGAATGTGTTTTTCGGTAAGGTGCTTGAAGTACGATATAATCGTGCAAACGGTGGAAATGACGTATATTTTGAAGCGTATAAGGTGGAGAAAGGCAACGTAGGTGCAGTAATTAAAGTATGGACGCCTTATGCAGAGTTTTCATGCGGTGTCGATTTCAAGAGGTTGCTGCAGCTGGACCGAACGACATTACCTATGTAAATAAAGATAACCGGGTTATGGTCCCCTTGACCGAAGGATTAATGAATAAGTTCGGTATTGAATATGTCTTGAGTGACGACGCAGTAACGGTGAAATCTAAAGGTCTGGAGTATACATATCGTGTTGGATTTGACTCCGTAGTTTGCGATGAGAAATTACGGTTTATGGATACTGTATTGGAACAGCATGACGGAATCACTTATATTCCTGCACAACAGGTTGCAGAAATTATTGGGGCAACCGTGTCTTGGGATAATGAAATAAAAAAACTAAGTGTACGCTTAAACGGGTAGTTTGCAACCCAATGGAGGTCAAAAATGGTCAATCGGGAACTTAAGATTCTTTCGGTTGTGGTCATCTTTTTTGCTTTGTGTATTTTTGTTTTGTACGAACTGCACCGCAGTCCCGGAATAAAGTCTTTTGACGATACGATTGATTCAATTAGAAACAACGAGTTCATTGTAAATTGTTCTGATGCAGTTAATCGGGGGAAAACCGAGGTCAATGATATTGGATATTTATGCAGCATCCATGTAGATGCAACAACTGAACTCAAAAGCAATCAAGGAAACACCATCCAAATGGATGATTTTTCAGCTGGAGATAAAGTCCGTATTATTTCGTCAAAATCAATCAATTTCCAGAAGAAAAGAAATTTCACAGCAAAAGAGATCATATTGTTGGAGAAAGCTCCAAAAGAGTAACTGAACTAACGAAGAGGAACAGAAGATAATCACTGCTTTACTGTATGAATTTTGGAAGAATTATTAAAAGGAAACGGGTAGATAGACTATGAAAAAATTCGTTGGTATCGTCGTTATCTTAATCATAATTGGTGTGTATTCATATAATTATGTCAATAATCGAGTGTTTGATCCATTTATGATTGATGCATCTAAAGAAACAGTAGAATCTGCAGCATCGGATTTGTTGAATACTCAGCAGAATTACAACTTTAGACTTGTTAATACAAGTGATAAACCAGTGAAATTATTAAAAATAGAGTTACTGGATTACAAAGGGTTAAAAATCGACGAAATGACTATTTCAGGGAAACCTTTCGAGACACAAATCATTCCAAGTCACAGAGTATATACTAGCTCTGACTCTTGGTCAACAAACAGCCAAGGAGTCGATATTGATTACAATGTAGAAATTATAGAAAAGACGATTCAAAATCCAAACCATGTACGTCTGACTTACTCTTATTTAGGGCTGAAACATCATCAAATCGTTAAGATACCTGGATTGGATTAAGTTATGGGCCGTCCGTGACCAAGGAGCAGTTTGCCGCCGGCAACTGCTTCTTTTTCATAATTATTTACCTAACTTTGAAATCAGCAGCCAATGTAGCTGTCAAATCGGTCATATAGCCATTAAGCCTCTTAACGAGTCGGTATTGTCCGGCCTCAAGCTTCCGGGGAAACATAACCTTCTCAACGAATGTTTCTCCCGGTTTTGCCTGAAGCCCTATAGCTTCTACAGCGCTGTCATCAGGAACGAGCGTCCAACCATCGGGCTCTTTGTGGTAAATGGAGTAACCATAACCGAAATACAAATTAGTCGGACCGGCATTATATAGGGTTAGTTCGGTCTGATCGGCAGCAGTTTCCGGTGGTTTAACTGTAAGGCGAGCGTTCAATTCATGAGCCGGCACATAGACCGGACATAGAAAAGTGTCTTCAACAACATCATTAGTGTTGAGAATTTCGATACTAAGGATATAGTTCGAGTTCGGTTGTTCAGGCAACTTGTAAATAAAATCGAACCGACCATCTACGAGACTGGTGCTAGTGGCAATCTCTTGCATAATCAGCTTCAATCGTTTGCCCTTACTGTCACGGCTCGTGATTTGGAAACGTACGGAACGACCCTCCGGAATCTTGCTTATTCCTGTTCCGATATCTGATCCGGCCTTCACTTCCCCGTAAACGGTAGAAGTCAGGATGTTAAATCCATTGTCCCCCTCGAACCATTTTCCGGTTCTGGGTCCATAATCATCAGCAGCGGCGGTTAAAGCGCGATCAAGAGGAAGCATGGACGAGGTCTGCAGCGTGCTAGGTTCGCCTACAGAGTCCTTTAATTGTGCGATGGTCGGATCAATGGTATGAATCAAGAGATTGTCTGCGTGTGAAGAAGAATTTGGATGTTCTTTACTTCCGCAAGCTGCCAATACAAGACTGAGTGTTACGAATAGTAATCGTTTTTTCAAAGGTGAATCCCCCCTTGAGTATATGACGTGGGTGGCAAGATAAAGTTACGTGACAGAACGTCAATTTAGTTGACTTTTCAAAAAGGGGAAATATCTTCATATGCCATCAGTCCTCCCCAGAGAGCATGGAGGTTGGAGCAGTTTTTTTTTAGGGCTGTATTAAAGTGAAAAGTGATTTAACGGGCAGTTCCGAACGGGCACGTTTGCTCAATTTATATAATATAAAGTTCCAAGGGATATTGAGTGACTGGGGGTCAACAAATGGAAAAGCAAGCATTAGAACTGTATAGCGTGGGAGCACTCTTTTATTACTTCCAATCATCGAAATAGCAGTTTTAGGTTCACTTCCCGAACCAAGAGATTATTTAATTATTGTATTTTCATTAATCATGATTATAGCTTCTTTCATGAATGCTCTTATTGATTTGATTATTACCTTTATCAAGAGAATATTTAGTTCAAAAAAGAAGAACAAATCAGACTGATAAATCTAAATAAGCATAGGCCTGTTCAGCTATAGAACGCTATGTTCATTTCGAATCAAGGATCGGCAGTTTCATTATCCTAACGGGTACGAGAGTTAAAATGTGTCTTAAAATTACCTTACTTGAATAAATTACACTATCCGAGCTCCGAGGAGTGGTGTTCAATGGCGAGTGATACAGAAAAGGATACTCGAAAAATAATATTTGCTTACAATGCAGAAAGTCAGGAAGTCGAAATAATCGAAGCAGTACCCCACGATATGATTGATGATTACTATATTACTGAACAAAGCATTCGTTTAAACATTCTCAATATAAGAGAACTCTACGAATTATTGAAGAAGCAAGCATTTGGTGATTTAGAACCGTTATAAGCAGGTCGTAATAAGGTTAGTTCTGGACGGAACATTTAAAGGATGTTTTGTTTTTCTTTGAGATATTCTTTTAAAATAAGCAGGCTGCCGATGATTTTCGGCGGCCTATTCCGCTAACGGGCATTTAATTGAATAGTCACCACAACTTGTGCTATACAACGGCATCTTACCTAAATTGCTCTCGGATTAACAGTACAAACCATGCTCTAAGCCGACTCGTCTTTTTCCAGCAATCACTGGATATACTTGTATTATCTTTAATACATAGGAGGAGAGCTCATGGAAGAAAACAAAGTGACGATTAAAGTGAACGACAACGGATCACTTCGGGTAACAGGACAAGTCGAGCTAGTGGATGCAGAAGGCAACCCGTTCGAGCACAAAGAATCGTTCTCGCTATGTCGGTGCGGAGCATCGGGCAACAAGCCGTTCTGCGACGGCACGCACAAGTCGATCAACTTCGTAAGCGCGCCGAGAGCGAAGAAGGACTAAGTCGGAAATGAAAGCGGAGAGGGCAGTCGTTAATCGACTGCCCTATTTGAAGGTTGATGCTGTCTTGCAACGAATTAAATTTATGTATAGGCAATTCTTAAGAGAACCACTTGTTATTTTCTTTGCACTAGCGATTTTATGTGTTTATTTATCGTGGCAGAACTTCGAACTCGCACATCACTAAAGCCTTGACAGCATCACCATTGATTTTTGTGCTGAATACAATAGTGATAAATCACATTGTATGAGGGATACCACAATGGAACTACTCCGAAAATATATTACGACGAATCTGTTGATATTTATGCTGTGTGACCTTTTATGGACAGCGGATGGTATTATTCGCCCGTCGTTAGCGTCAATACCGTTCTTCTTTGCAATTGTCTATTTATTGAATAGGACGAAGTTTGAGAAGGCATTATTTGGGTGGGATAAGCCATAAGAGAAGCTTTGATTTCATATGTGTTTGGAAAAAGCCGCCAGAGTGCGGCTTTTTTTGCGTTTGGCTATTCTCGGACAGAACATCTCGGCCAACAAAAAAACAAGCAGCCCCAGGAAGAATGCTCGCGGGGACTGCCTATTTTCATAGATTACGGGTTATAAGCGATCCTTTCGATGCTACCTTTAAGTGCGTTGACGTAAATGAGTTTAACTCCTTCTACGCCAGTCACGGGGATTTCGTACACGAGCTTACCCTCATGAATCTCGAGCTTGGGAGAGCCGGTGGCGCGTAAGTTCGGACTGAGCGCTGCGGTAGCTTGCTTCGCGGTCAACTTCGGATGAAGCGGGAAGCTTTTATTGTAATCGCTAAAATAACCGGATGCATCGAAGCTGATTAGTTCGCCTGTGCGCGGGTCGAACCGCCATACGACCTGCATCTGGGGAATTGGCACTTCCTCTCGGACCGGGATATAAACGAGCCCAATCGAGGTATCCGATTGATTATTCATTATGAGTGTTAGGTGATCATCGGACCAACGTTTCATCCATTCGTTGGCAAGCGCAATGCCTTGTTGCAAGTCCATCGCATGCGGGGAGGATCCACTCTCCGTTCCACTGCGCGTCACGCGAATGACATGTCCGCTTTTGCTGAGCGTCACGGTGTACGGGCTGTTTTTTTCCTTATTGGTATTCACTAACGTGAAATCCATGACCTCGCCGAATTCCGGCCCGCTACCGCCTGAGACCATGTGGACGCTTTGGTTACCTGGCCCTTTGTTCCATGCCTCGCCCATGAAGATTTTGGCTTTTGCAGCCAAGTCTGTTGCCTTATAGGTCGGCTCGCCGCTAAATACCGGCCCCGGCTTCGTCGGTATGTAAGGATTCAGATTGTATCGGAATTCGTTGAAGGCTTTATTGCCGTAAATGGAAATCCCATCAAGCTTGGCGAGCGCCGCGTCCATCTCGGCCGATATTTGCTGGATCTCCGCGAGGGATACGCCATTCGCTTTCATCCGATCAACGTATGGCATTGCCGTGCGTGCGAATTTCCGCATCCGCAGAATTTGCTCTAATTGATCTGAATTAAGCGTCGGCCCTTTCTCGCTCAAGGGATAGGCTAAGTATCGACTGCTGTCGACGGAAAATGTTTCGTAAGCGGGCCAGTACAACCCTTGAAGGTTCATCGTAGCGGATGCGCTAGAAGCATCTTGAATGATGAGGCCTGCGTCCTCAATCGCTCCCTCAATCGCCTCTTGCCGCTTGGTAGGAGAGCTGGCTGCGAGCGCCTCCGCGAGAGAGTAATCGAAGTCACGCAAGTGCATCGATTGCATTTGAACCCAATAAATGGCGCTATGATACTGCTGCTGTTCCCATTGTCGATTATGCTGATATTCTTTATATCCGAAAATCGCCCCTGCGATCGACGTTACGCCGAGCAGGCCGATGATGGATTTGGAGAAAGCGTTCATGTCTATTAAAGCTCCTGTCTTGATCTTCGCGAGTCTTATCCACTTTAACAAAGGCGGGAACGCAGTTTAAGGAGTAAATGTTGCCATTTCCCAGTTCGAACGATAGGTTACGCGCGGCGTTCCTCCTGACATTCGCTTACTCTAGAGTGCCTCGCCGAAATAAATCGTGTGCCCCTGGTCGTCCTCAATTACAAACTCTTTTGTATTCCATAGTGTCTCGTGCACTTCCTCAGTCAGATTGACTCCGCGGGCTTTCAACGCCTCGGCCAAGGCAGCGGCATCGTCTGTTTGCAGGTAGAGATGGAAATGCTCGCCTTCTCTCGTGTATGCGATTGAGGGATCCTCTTCACAAACGTACTTGAGATGGAAGAGTTGAGTGCCTGCACGAATGCCTGCATAGAAATCTTCATGGCGGAATGCGAGCTCCAATCCTAATTGCGTAGTATAGAACAGTATCGAGCCCTCGAGATTCATCGTTCGCAGCTGCGGAATAATACCTGATATTTTCATTGTTATCCTCCTAATAGAGTTGAGTTCGATTTGTAGATCCAACTGGTTTAGCCTGTTCCTAATTATACCTTCTTGCTGAGAGGTTGATGCTAGAGGCTGCTGACGCAATTGGCAGGCTATCGCAACTTTCCAGTCTATGGAAGCGTATATGAAATACACTGGTGGACGGGAAGAAGAATCGCAATTGAAAGGCGGTGACATTAATGACCTATTCGATTCCAAATATTCAATCTACAGTATTATCAATGTCATTATTACTACTGCTTTTAATCATACTTGAACTCATAGTTAAGAAATATCTCCTTGTAAAGGAACCGAATAAGATCTCAGATACGAACGGTAAAAGTGTGAATAGGTGGGTAAAAGGATTACTTGCAATCATTTCATTCATTGTGTTCTTCTTTGTTTTGGATACAACGAATATCAATGCGCTCAAGTGGTTCTGGTTAGCACTTTTTATAGTCAGTATGGGACAGCACACGTTTATGGAATGGAGGTATTTGAAAGGATCTAAAGAATATATAATTTCGCTTTTAAAGCTTGCAGTCGGATTGATATATATTCTTATATTTATATTCTAGACATAGGTCGTTTACAGATTGCCACGATAGGAGCTAGACATGAATAGATTGTTGAAAGCCATCAAAGCAAAGTATATTTTTGCAATTTATCTAGTTGGTCTAGTTAACTTTGTAGTCGTTAAATACTTTGGAAGTGTTCACAGAGTTATGGATAGAATCGAAAACGTGAAATCACAAAAAGCAGAGGGTTATTGGCATGTACAGCTAGTACCATTTCGGACGATCATCTCATCTTGGGACTCATATCGCGTTTTGGGTTCGACCATCCAGCGTCAATTGCTTTGATTGCCAATATTATTTTATTTGTACCAATGGGTTTGTTGGTTCCACTCATATTGAGAAGACCTACGTTTCTTCTAACGATGTGTTTATCTCTTGGCATTATTGTAACTATTGAAGTGATCCAGGATGTAACCAATTTAGGGTCAACGGATATTGATGATGTAATTCTGAACATGGTTGGTTGCCTTGTTGGATATTTTGTTTGCTTGATTTCCATGACATTAATAAAGAAAAGTGAATCAGCAACGACAATGGGCTGAGAAGAACCGATTTCCGAGAGAAGAGATGAAGTATGAACCTTGAATCCATCAGAAGTGACTTGTTCAGACTTGAAGAAAAACTATTGACCCCAGAGGTTCGGAATTCGACAATGGAGCTTTCTAAGTTATTAGCAGATGATTTTTTTGAATTTGGAAGTTCGGGGAAGGCCTGAAGTAAAAGAAGCCTGGGGTCAGATGGAATTGGCGTGGCTTTACCCAAGCGAGGGCGTGTTATGCAGAGGGTAGTCCAAGCAAAATCTGTTATCGGTCATAAACTCTATTAGAAGGAAGGAGGCGAATGATGTCCACAATTAAATCTGTATTGAATTATACGAGAGCATTAGATTCAAATGCATCGAATGACCCGACGGTTCTTGCAACCTATCCAGATCGTTTACTTCTTTTAGAGTGGGGACATTTTGTGCCGTTGGGTACTAGCTTTATTGAGACGAATTGTTTTGTTGGATTCCTCAATAACACAATTGGATCAATCAGTGTCACCTTTGATCTGATGATTACCGGAACAACTGTTAGCGATCTTGCTGGAACTGCAGGCTGTCGTCTATCAAGACGGCAGCCTGGTTTGTTTACTGAACAATTTGCTTGTGTTCCTAGTTGAGGTTAGATATAAAATAAAATGGAAAAGAAATAGGTTTCTGGAAAATGCCGCGGAAGTCTTTAACGAGCGATTAATTTCCTATAGCCAACTGAACCGCGGCGTCTGCCTGTACAAGGCCGTATCCGAAGCTGCTGTCCCATCCGGCCTTCCCGAGATCCTTGGCGGATTGCTGCAGTATGGAGCGGATTTGTTTGTTGGTCAAATTCGGATTTACGGACCATGCAAGCGCGGCTACTGCCGAGACATGCGGTGTCGCCATTGAAGTTCCTTCGTAATAAGCATAGTCCCACTTGCTAACTGTGACATTTCCTGAAGCTAGTCCATTATTCCGAATCGCTATACCGTTGTTATACGAGACGGAAATGGTCGGTATCCAATTGCCGGCACCGCCCAGCGTGAAGCTGCCTGCATCATCGGCATTTGCCGTATCGTTGTTGGCGATGATAGCTGCCGAGGCTCCCTGAGCTTTCGCATTCGCAATCTTGTCGGAGAAGGCATTCGATCCTCGATTGATTAGAGCAATCCATGAGCCGGTTGCCGGCTTGCTGACGCAAGAAGTTGCCGTGTCTGCCAAACCGCACTCAACAAGCGGACCGGTTACGTTGCCGTAAGAGGAATATTCGACGGCACCGCTTTTATAGACGGTTCCGTCTTCCGAAGCCGAAGGGTTCATTCCCGTTCCGCGCGGCACGCTCGAGAGTGTGCCGACACCGGGCGCCACCACTTCCTGCTCTGCACCGAAATTGGAGAACGAAGCAAGATTAAGGCTGCTGTCAATGGCTCCCACGGCTACAACGGAGCTGTATTTCGCAGGATAGCCGATCGGGCCGCTATCGTTACCGCTGGCTGCGATGCTGAGCATTCCGTTCTGATAAGCTTGATCAAACGCTTTTTGTTCCGTTTTGGAACCTCGATCGCTTCCTAACGAAAGGCTGGCAATTTTAGCGCCATTTTGCTGACACCAATTCAGTCCGTTGATAATCCCGCTCGTTGCGCCGGTTCCATCGTCGCCTAGCACCCTTGCAACATACAGGTCAATGCTGGGCGCAACACCGATCCGGCTTCCGCTGCTGCTGGTTTGTCCGACGATCGTTCCCGCCACATGCGTGCCGTGACCATAACCGTCGGTTGCGTCCGGATGGCCGTCTTTTACAAAGTTTTTGCTGGCCTTGATGACCGAGATGCCATTGCTTACAAATTCCGGATGGCCATAATCGATGCCGGTATCCAATGCGCAGACCTTGATGTTCCGTCCTGCTGCGCCCATGTTCCAAGCCGATTGCGCGTTAATCGCCTGCAAGCCCCAAGTGTAAGTGGAGTCGGTGTAGCTTGTCGATTTGACGGCTGCTTTCATTGCATGAACGATCCGGTCATCTTCCACATACGTAACATTCGGGTTGTGCGACAAGCCTTGAGCGGCGGCGGGGGATGCCTCGATCCGAACAGCGTCCAGCTTGTCCCATTGTTCTTTCATCTCGATTCCGGGTGCAGACAATTCATTCTGAGAGGCGCCGTGAACGATTCCTACTAGATAGGAATGTTTTTCCGCAGGTGCCGCCGTTACGAGGTTGGCAGCCAGCAGGAGAAGGGACAATGAAGATCCTGTTACCTTCCACAATAAACCTTTCATTCTCAAATGACCGGTCTCCTTTCGAAGAGAAGAATAGGAAAATGAATTGCAACTAGAGTGTAATCATGGCCTCTTTTGTTTCCCATAGGTAAAAGTGCCTCAATGAGAGGTTCTCTCGAACGAATTATGCGAGTGAAAGGTAGAAAATGGACGAGGAATGTCATCTAAAACAGGAGTGATCGTTATGAACCATCTCAAGCTGAATGAATACCGCATGCTGAACCAGCACGTCAAAAAAGGGCAAATCTTATTTGTAGGATCCTCGCTAATGGAAGGATTCCCGATTTATGAGATGCAGTTGACTTCAAACCTAGGATTAGATCGCGTCATCTATAATCGCGGAATTGGGGGTACGACGACCTCTGATCTGCTGCAATCGATGGATATCTGCATCTTTGATTTGGAGCCAAGCAAGCTGTTTATCAATATCGGCTCGAATGATATCGGAGGCAGTGGAGAGAACGGATATAGCAAAGATGCCCTGCTAATGAATTACGATAACATTCTGAATCAGATTAAGTCGCGATTACCGCTGTGCGAAGTATTCGTGATGGCCTATTATCCAATCAATGCGGAAGCGGACTTCGGACTTGATCCATCAGAGAAGCAATCGATGTTTGCGACCCGAACAAACGCCAATATATTAGAGGCGAATGAAGCAATCGAACAATTGGCTAAGCAGCATGGATTTTCTTTTATTAACGTGAACGAAGGTTTAACTGATGACACAGGGAATTTGAAGCCGGAATTCACCGTGGAAGGCATCCATTTATGGCCGAACGCTTATAGGGTCATTCTGAATAATTTGAGTAGATATTTGTAGAGTCCTTGATGCAAAACCAGTATTAATTGGTATTTTTGTTTTAATACAAAATGTTTGATTGAAAACGTTTTTTCATGTATGATACATGTAATCGATTAATAATTGAAAGGAGGACGGAGACATGTTGGAACTGAGCTTCAAAAATCCGGACGAGCTGGTGAGCGTCGCGCACGCGTTGTCGACGCGGTCGAGGGTCGATGTCCTGCAGCTGCTGAGCACGAAGAAGCTGAACGTGGTGGAAATCGCAGAAGCGCTTAAACTTCCGGTGTCGACCGTCGCTAATAACGTGAAGGTTCTGGAGGCTGCAGGCCTAATCAACACTGAATTGCTGCCGGCTACTCGCGGGGCGATGAAGGTGTGCAGCCGGAATTACGACGATATTCATATCGGTTTCAACATGCCGAAGACGCTCCCGAAAGGCGAGACCACGGAATACCGCGTCGAGATGCCGATCGGCCATTACAGCGACTGCGAAGTGTATCCAACCTGCGGCATCGCTGGCGCGGGCGGCTTCCTGTTCGACGAGGACGAGCCGGTCCAGTTCTATCATCCGAAACATATCGACGCGCAGTTGATATGGTTCCGCAAAGGGTACGTTGAGTACCAATTGCCGCTCGACCTGCCGTCAGGCGCAAAGGTCAAGTCGCTCGAGGTTTCCATGGAGCTATGCTCGGAAGCGCCTAACTACGACAACAATTGGCCTTCCGATATTACGCTGTGGGTGAACGGGCGGGAGATCGGTTCGTGGACGAGTCCCGGCGATTTCGGCGGCCGCAGGGGCAAGCTCAATCCGGCTTGGTGGTCCGACGCAGCGACGCAATACGGTTTGCTCAAGACCTGGATCATCGACGGGGAGCGGACAACGCTCGACATGAAGGAGATTTCCGAGGTCAATGTCGGGGACTTGAACCTCAAGCAGCGTCCGAGCGTTAGAATCCGGATCGGCGTCAAAGACGACGCGGTTCATAAAGGCGGCGTGAACCTGTTCGGCCAGCAGTTTGGCGATTACGAGCAGGGCATTGTGATGAAAGTTAATTACGGCATGGAGTAATCGCATACAGAGTAATCGGAATTTACGAGGTGTAAATGAGCCTTAATTACAGAATTCCTGTAATTAAGGCTTCTTTTATTGGCATAAAAACCAAAAAACTAGAATGAAACCGTTGACAATTGCCATTATCGAAGGTAGTATACGTATATAGAAACGAAAAATGTGTAATAAAACAAAATTACCACTTTGTTTCTAGAGATAAAAACAAATAGGGAGGCCCACCATGAACAAAAGATTATCCCTTGCAGCAACGTCTTTGCTCTCGATTTCCCTGCTTCTAAGCGCATGCGGCGGCAACAACGCTGGCAATGCAAACAATGGCACTGCCAGCAATGAAAGCGCAAACAATAGCGGCAGCAGCAACGCCGGAACGAACGCGGCGGACAATGCGGACGCCGGCAACGCTTCTGCGGGCAGCGATGAGAAAGTCAGCTTGAACTTCTGGACGCTGTTCGACGGCGGCGACGGCGCCAACATGCAAACGTTGGTTGATGAGTTCAATAAATCGCATCCGAACATTCAAGTGAAGAACACGAAGCTCGTATGGGGCGAATATTATACGAAATTGATTACCGCGGTCGGCAACGGAAACGGTCCTGACGTCGGTATTTCCCACACATCTCGCTTGCCAGACCTGATCGACCAAGGCGTCGTAACGGAAGTGGACGATGTGGCTGAAGTTGCAGGCGTGGACTGGTCGTCGTACAACCAGAACCTGCTGAACGCGACGATCGTCGACGGCAAGCATTACGCGGCTCCGATCGATACGCATCCGTTCATCATGTTCTACAATAAGAAGCTGCTGAAAGACGCCGGTCTCCTTGGCGAAGACGGCAAACCGGTAATGGAGCAATCCGCGGACGGCTTCATGAAATTCCTGGATACGCTGAAAGCGAAGCTGCCGGCGAAAGTAACGCCGTTTGCGCTTTCCAATTCCAACGACGATCCTTACCGTCTGTGGTGGGCGCTGTACTCCCAGCAAGGCGGCAACGACATCGTATCCGATGATTTGAAATCGGCAGCCGTCGACAAAGAGAAAGGCGCGAAAGCAGCCGGATACATCCAGAAGCTCTACACGGGCGGCTACATCAAGAAGAACGATCCGGACTTCTATAAAAATTTCCAAAGCGGCACGGCTGCGATCATGATGACAGGCGTATGGGCAACAGGTACTTGGGAAGCGACGAAAGGGCTCGAATTCGGCGCAATGCCGATTCCGAAGATTTTCGACCAAGAAGCAACATGGGGAGATTCCCACACGATTATCCTGCCAGTAACGAAATCCGAAGATCCGGCGAAGCGCAAAGCGGCAATGATCTTCGCGGATTGGGTAGCTTCCAACGGTCAAATTTGGGCGAAAGCAGGCCATATTCCGTCCAAGCCGTCCGTTCTTGAGAACGCGGACTACAAAGCGATGCCTTACCGCAGCGACTATGCATCCGTTGCTTCGACGGTTAAATTCAGCAAGCCATCCACGAAGAACTGGCAAATCCGCGACAACGCGTCGTTCAAAATTCTGAACGAAGTGTGGGCGAACAAGCTGGATCCGGCGGCAGCCATGGACAAACTGCAAGATGGCGTTCAGAAAGTGCTGAACGAATAGTAAAGTTCATATCGCAACGTTTCCCGGGAGCTTGCGGCCGTACATGGCCGCAAGCTCTGCGGCGAAATGGGAGGAGGGGCGTTAACGATGAGAATGAACAAGCTGAGGGCGGATGTACAGGCGCTTCTGTATCTACTGCCGTTTCTGGTTATCTATATCCTGTTCACCATATGGCCGATGATCAAAGGCGTGAATATGACGTTCTACAAATGGACGCTTATCCGCAAAATGAAATACGTTGGCTGGGATAACTATTCCCGCATGATACACGACAATGAGATGTGGTCAGCCATTTGGCATTCCGTCATCTTCGTCGTGCTGACGACGCCTACCATGGTCATCTTGGCTATTGCGCTCGCGATGATCGCCAATCGTAAATCCCGGCTGCAGCGCTTATACCGCAGCGTATTCTTCCTGCCTAGCGTTCTATCCGTAGCGGTCGCGTCTTTTCTCGGCCTCTTCGTGTTTCAACCCTATACCGGGCTTGTCAATTCGGTCCTTCATCTGGTGCGCTTGCTTCCGGAGAACTCCGAAATCTTCTGGCTGAACGAAACGAACCTTTCCTGGATCGCCATCGCGCTCATCACGCTGTGGTGGACCGTAGGATTCAACTTCATCCTGTATTTGTCGGCCATGCAGGATATTCCCGATGAAATTTACGAGGCCGCCCGATTGGACGGCGCGAACGATAGACAAATTTTCTTCCGGATTACATTCCCGTACTTGAATCCCATTACGAAGACAATCACGATGCTTCAAATCATCGCTTCGTTCAAAGTATTTATGCAGATCTATATCATTACGGGCGGCGGACCGCTCGACAAGACCCGTCCGATCATCCAGCTCATCTACCAGACGGGCTTCAAGAAGAACGATCTCGGCTACGCGGCGACGATGTCTTACATGCTGTTCGCGATTCTGCTCGTGCTCTCGATCTTCCAGTACTGGCTTAACAACCGGAAAGGGGCGAACGCCTAATGAAAAACGTATACCGCGTCGTATCGCTCCTGTTCGCTTTCGTGTTCCTGGCGCCGGTCATCTGGATGCTCGTCGTGTCCATTAAGGAAGAGGGGATGAAGATCGTAACGGTGCTGGACTGGTTCACGCCGCCGTATTCGTTCGCCGTCTACGATCAAATCCTGAGTGCCACGAAACTGTCGAACTGGGTGCTGAACAGCTTCGGTATCGGCGTCGTCGTGACGATCTTGACCGTTATCATCGCGGCGCTTGCGGGCTTCGTGCTGTCGAAGCTACCGTTCCGCTACCGTTCGTTCATGTTCTTCTTCGTCCTGGCAGGCTTGCTCGTTCCGGGCGAAGCCATCATCATCCCGCTTTATCAAGTAGCCAAGGACATGAATTTACTGAATTCCTACCAAGGCTTGATCTTGCCGGCGCTTGCGTCGCCGTTCGCGGTCATCGTGCTCAAGAGTTTCTTCGACGGCGTGCCGAATGATCTGCTCGAGAGCGTGCAGATCGACGGGGGCGGAACTTGGCGCATATTCACCAGCATCATGCTGCCGCTGACGCGTCCGGCACTGGCTTCGATGGCGATTCTGACGTTCATCGGGTCTTGGAACAACTTCCTCTGGCCGTTTCTGTCGCTCACGGACGACAACCTGTTCACGCTTCCGATGGGGATTCCGACACTGATGAGCTCGTACTCGGAAGACTACGTCAAGCCGATGGTCGTCAACACGATCGCATCCTTGCCGATCATGCTGCTGTTCCTTATTTTCGAGCGTCAAATCGTCAAAGGTGTCAGCTTGTCCGGTATTAAAGGATGAGCGAGGTCCAAGTCGCGCGCAAGCGGGAGAGGGCGATCGACCTGTTCAAAGGCTTGCTCGTGCTGGGGATGGTGTACTGCCATACGCTGCAGTTCTTCAGCGACCAGCAAATCTATCCGAACGGGCAGCGTGTAATCGACGTCATTAATCTCATCACCTTCACCGGCTTCGTATTCAGCTTCGGATACGTATCTGAGCTGGCTTATTATACGAAGACGTTCCGGAAGGCGGCGCCGCGCATGCTGATGGCTGCAGTCAAGACGCTGGGCGCCTTCTACGTATCGGGACTTGCTTACCGGTTGTTCATCGACGGCAAAGTGTTGTCCTGGGCAACGGTCAGACCGATCCTCCTGCTGGAGGATATGCCGGGCTGGTCCGAGTTTCTCTGGTCATTCACTTATCTCATGATTGCAGGTCTTATTCTATTCGTTCCTCTTAATAAGCTTTCCGGACGCCAATGGCTCGGTTTCGCGGTCGCGGGCCTGCTCTTGCTGACGACTTGGATGCCATACGGCTCCATCCATGCGATGAAGCTCGGACCGCTCATCGGAACGCGGGACTTCGCTTCGTTTCCGGTGCTGCAATATTTCCCTTATTATCTCGTCGGTATCTTGTTCGCGCGTTACCGCATCGGCTGGGACTGGCGCGTGCTCGCAGGCGCAGCCATCGCATCCGGCGCGTTCCTGTGGCGTTTGATCGCGGATGACGGAGCGCTACCGGAACGATTCCCGCCGTCCGTATGGTGGATCATCGGGCCTGCTTTGCTGCTCTACGGTTACTATCTGCTCGGCAAGCAGATGGAACGCTATCCGGCGCCGTTCGCCGTCTTCGAGACGATGGGACGCAATGTGCTCTGGTATCTGGTCATGAGCAACGTCATTATTTTTGCGTTGAAGGGCAATCAACAGAACAACGTGCTCGTCAGCGCGCCGGGAGGCTTCTGGCTGGCAGCGGCCATACTCGGCGTCGTGACGTTCACCGTCTGGATCATTACGAAAAAAAGCAAATAAGACTCTCTTAAAAATAAATAGATAAGCTTCGAAGGAGTGGAAGAACATGGTGCAAGCAAGTGAGCTTAGAGACGAATATCCGCGCCCGCAGTTCGTCCGCGAGAAATGGTTGAATCTGAACGGCGAATGGGAATTCGCATTCGATGATGCGAATGCTGGGGAACGAGAGGGTTGGCACGAAGGCGACCAAGAATTCCCGGCGCGTATCGCAGTGCCATTCTGTTATCAAAGCGAGCTGAGCGGCATCGCGGACACGGCGTTTCACGACACGGTCTGGTATCGTCGTTCGTTCGTACTGCCTGTCGATTATACTGGCAAGCGCATCGTGCTTCACTTCGGCGCGGTGGATTACGATTGCCGCGTCTGGGTGAACGGAAAGTTTGTGCTGGCGCACGAAGGCGGTCACACGCCGTTCAAGGCGGATATTACGGAAGCGCTGCGCGATGGCGAGAACATCATCGTCGTCAAAGCAGTCGATTACAGCAAGGACGTCACGCTGCCGCGCGGCAAGCAGTTCTGGGAAGAGAAGTCCGCAGGCATTTTCTATACACGCACAACTGGCATTTGGCAAACGGTATGGCTGGAGCCTGTCGCCGAAGCGCATATCGGTCGGATTCGACTGACGCCAGACATTGATCATAATCAATTGAAGCTCCAAGCATTCGTTGCAGGTCTGCAGCCGGGAGCCGAAGTCTCCATGCGCGCGACCGTCTCGTTCGATGGCGAGGTGATCTCCGAGGACACGTTCCGTGTCATGCGCGACGCGGAGACTCGCATCATCAGCCTTCACGACTTTAACGATCACGGCCTTGGCCGCTGGTGGACGCCAGAGAAGCCGAACCTGTATGACCTGCGTCTGACGCTGCTCGTGAACGGGGCAGAAGTCGATCGAGTCGACAGCTATTTCGGCATGCGCAAAATTTCCATCGAGGGCGGCGTCGTGCTGTTGAACAACCGGCCGTACGAGATGCGGCTGGTGCTTGATCAGGGGTATTTTCCGCAGGGTCTCTTAACCGCTCCGAGCGACGATGCGCTGAAGCGCGATGTCGAGCTGACGAAGGAGATGGGCTTCAACGGCGCCCGCAAGCATCAGAAGATCGAAGACCCGCGTTACTTGTACTGGGCGGACCGGCTCGGCCTGCTCGTGTGGGGCGAGATGGCGAATGCATACCATTTCTCCGAGCCATATGTCGGCCGCGTGACGCGAGAATGGATTGAAGCGGTCGAACGCGACTACAACCATCCATGCCTCGTCGCCTGGGTGCCGATCAACGAAAGCTGGGGCGTCGTCAACATTCTCGTCGACGAGCAGCAGCGGCAGCATGCGCTAGCGATGTACCATATGACCAAGTCGCTTGACCCGACCCGTCCGGTTATCTCGAACGACGGCTGGGAACTCGTGAAGACCGATCTCGTCACGATCCATGACTACGAATGGCGCCGCGAGGTGCTGGCCGACCGATATTCGTCGATCGACAATGCGCTCGCAGCAAGGCCGGGCAATCGCTGGATTCTCGTACCTGGCTTCCCATATGAAGGTCAGCCGCTGCTTGTTACGGAGTTCGGCGGTATCTCCTTCCAGAAAGGCGATTGGGAAGGATGGGGCTACTCCGGCGCCAAGGACGAGGCAGACTTTGAAGAAAGGCTTCGCAATGTCGTGGAGCCGATTCGCGAAGCGCCGCTCGTTCAAGGCTTCTGCTACACGCAGCTGACTGACGTGGAGCAGGAGATCAACGGCTTGCTGACCTATGACCGGCAGCCAAAGCTGCCGCTGGAACAGATCCGCCGTATCGTGGCGGGCAGATAATACCCGGCGAACGGAGGGATGTCCGCATGGGACGCATGAAATGGGCAGGACCGCTGCTGATTCTGCTGTGCCTCGGCGCGGCTGGCTGCACGGGAAACGACGACGGCAAACCGGAGGCTTCGGTGAAATCGACCGTCCGCACATATACGAATCCGATCAGTCTGCCTGACGAATGGGGCGAATACGGATTGGGCGACCCGTTCGTATTCGCCTACAACGGGACGTACTATCTGTACGTCAGCACGCGCGATACCGACGCGGGCGTGAAGGTCTGGTCGTCCGAGGACCTCGTCGACTGGAAATACGAAGGCTTATGCACGGAAGATCCCATTACGATCGCGGCTTACGCGCCTGAAGTGCGCTATTGGAACGGCAAGTTCTATATGTACACTTCACCGGCTGGACAAGGGCATTACGTGCTTGTCGCCGACAAGCCGACAGGACCTTTCAAGGTCGCGACCGATAATTTCGGCCGCACCATAGACGGCACGACATTCGTGGACGATGACGGGCAATGGTACTTCTACTATGCCGGACCTATGGGCATTCAAGCCGCGCGGATGACCGATCCGCTGACAATCGGTCCGGAAGAAACGCAGACAGGCGCGTACATGGGCGGTTGGACGGAAGGTCCGACCGTGTTCAAGCGCCATGACAACTATTATTTGACTTACACGGGCAACCACGTGTTCAGCGCCGGATATCGCGTTGACGCGGCGGTAAGTGCTTCGCCGCTGCAGGATTTCCAGAGCCAGTCGAACGATCCCGTCCTGCTGCGCACGGAGGGAGCGACTGTCGGGCTCGGGCATAATTCCATCGTCACGGGTCCGGATCTGGACACGCAATATATGGTGTATCACAATCTCGAGGGTCACGGTGTCGTCGGTCCTCTTCGGCATATGAATATCGACCGCATTGTCTGGGACGGGGATTTGATGCAAGTGGCTGGTCCTACATCGTCGAAACAGGCAGCGCCTGCAATGCCTGCATTCGCCGACCGGTTCGACCGTCAGAAGCTGGGTAAAGCCTGGAAGAGCAGCGTCGGTGACGCGAAGTGGGCGATTGACGGGAGACAAGGACTGACCGCTAAAGGTGCAGGCACATCCGGCATGTCGATACTCGCTTCGAAGGAGGAGACAGCGGGCAACTACACGGCGGAATATCACGTACGCCTGTTATCCGGCAAGCAAGGAAAGGCAGGCATCGTGTTCTCGTACGCCGATAAGAAGAATTACGGAATCGCGACTTGGAGCGCGGCAGATGGCAAGCTAGAAGCGCGCTACATGATAGACGGCGCGGAAGCCATGAAGGTCTCGGCATCCGTACCGGGTAATCTCGATCTCGCCCAGCTGCAGACGCTGCGCGTAGAGAAAGCCGGCAATAAGCTGGTCATCTACGCGGAAGGCATGAAGCTGCTTGCAGCAGAGCTGCCCGCAGATGCGGGCGCGGGGGCTATCGGCTACGCCGTCGACAACGCCGATGCGTCCTTCGGTTACGCCGCGTTCAGCGATGCCGTGGATGGCAGTGCGGCCGGCTTGGCGTATGCGCCGCTCCCGGGTCGCGTGAACGCGTTCCAAGATGAGGGCGGAGTGGCCAATGCGAACGGATTGACGGATGACGGCGCCGGCGGGCTCGCGGTGACGAAGCTTGATGCGTCGTCGAAGCCGTTGACCTACCTGGTCAACGCAGCCGAAAGCGGTGTATACAGCTTCGACTTCCGCGTGGCCGCCGGAGAACAAGGCGCCACATTCCGCTTGATCGAGGACGGCAAGCCGGTCACCGGCGACTTGGCTGTCAAGCCGAGCGCAGGTGGCACTTGGCAGACCGTCTCGGCGCACGATGTTAAGCTGGCGGCTGGTAATCACCGATTGACACTTGAAACTACGCGCGGAACGCTTGACGCTGCTTGGTTCGCGGCTTCCCCGTACGCCCCTGTCGTCGCCAAGAAGGATGATTTCAGCGTCAAGTTCATTCCCGGATGGACGCGCTATGAAGGTATCTGGTCGGTGAAAGACGGCCAACTGCGCGTCACATCGGACGAAGACGGCAAGATTCTGACCGGCGAGGACGGTTATACCGATTATGCGGTTGAAGCCGATGTCACGGTGCCGGAAGAAGACGGACAGGCGGGCATTCTTGTTCGCGTGACCGAGCCGGCGAATGGCATGGAACTGAACCAGAACCGCAACGATTTCTTGCGCGGCTACTTCGCTTACGTCGACGGACAAGGCGTCCATCTGACGAAGCACGATTACAGCACGGCGCTGCTCGCAGACGCGAAGACCGTTCTGCCGAAGCCGGGCGAGAAGCTTCACCTGAAAGTCTCGGCGATTGGCAATACGATAGCTGTGTACGCAGGTACCAGCGCGGAGCCGCTGATTCGCTACGTCGATGATAGCGATTCGGCGTTCCTGCACGGCCGTGTCGGGTTGAAGTCAGTCGGCGGCAGCGCACGGTTCGGCGCGTTCCAGGTCGCGCCTGCTTCTTGAATATTCCATAGCTTTCATAGCTTCCATAGCCGCTAGATCGAAGCAGTCATTTTCATAAAAAGGCAAGGTGAAATTAATGACGCTCAACAAATATCGCCCGGATTACCCGCGGCCGCAATTTGTACGTAATGATTGGCTGAATCTGAACGGCTCGTGGGATTTCCGGTTCGACGATGCCAATGAAGGGGAAACGAAGCGCTGGTTCGAGGCGTTCGCTAGCGGACTCCGCATCGAGGTGCCGTTCGCATACGAGACCAAAGCAAGTGGCATCGCAGATGAGACCGCCCATCAGTACGTCTGGTACCGCCGGACATTCGAGGTCCCAGCGGAACAGCGTGACAAGCAGGTGCTGCTGCATTTCCAAGGGGTAGACTACCTGGCTAAAGTATGGGTGAACGGTTCTTATGCGGGCAGCCATGAAGGCGCGTATGCTGCATTCTCGTTCGATGTGACGTCCTTCTTGAAGCCAGCCGGCGAAGCGAATGAGATCGTCGTCAGAGCGGAAGACACCGAGAGCGGCACGCAGCCGAGAGGCAAGCAGCGCTGGCGCAAGGAGAATTTCGGCTGCTGGTACGTACAGACGACAGGCATCTGGCAGACTGTCTGGCTGGAATACGTCGATGCGAATCATGTGCAGAACGTGAAAATCACGCCGGACGTCGACGCCAACGCCGTTCGTTTCGATTACCGCGTGGCGATCGCTTCGGATGCGGAGCCGCTGCGGCTGACGACCGCGATTAGCATGGAAGGCGTCCTGATCAAAGAGACGACGCAGCTGATCGACCGCTCGGCATTCTCCGCGACGGTGGATCTGATCAGCGAGAAGCGGGAATGGCGGATCGAATATTGGAGCCCGCGCAACCCGAGGCTGTACGAAGTCGAGTTTGTGCTGCGCCAAGGCGACCGGGTCGTCGACCGCGTAGGCTCGTATTTCGGCATGAGGAAGATCTCCATCGTGAACGGCAAAATCATGCTGAACTACGATCAGCTCTACCAACGTTTGATTCTCGACCAGGGCTATTGGGCGGAGAGTCACCTGACGCCGCCGTCGGAAGAGGCGATCATCGCCGACATCGACGCGATTATGGCGATGGGCTACAACGGCGTGCGGAAGCATCAGAAGATCGAGGATGCGCGATTCCTGTGCTGGTGCGACGTGAAGGGATTGCTCGTCTGGTCGGAAGCGGCCGCGACGTTCGAATTCAACGACGAGGCGGTCGACCGGTTCACTCGCGAGTGGCTGGAAATCGTGCAGCAGCAGTACAACCATCCAAGCATCGTGACATGGGTGCCGTTCAACGAGTCATGGGGCATCGGCAACGTCTTCGCCGACAAGCGCCAGCAGCAGTTCACGGAGGCGATCTACCATCTGACCAAGGCGATCGATCCGATGCGTCCGGTCATCGTCAACGACGGCTGGGAGCACACCGTTTCCGACATTCTGACGCTGCACGATTACGAAGAAAGCGGCGAGAAGTTCCTTGCCCGCTACCGGAACCTGGACGCCATTGCCGGCAATGAGCTTGCCTTCAACAACGGACGGTTCGCGATGGCGCAAGGCTACGCGTATCGCGGCCAGCCGATCATCATCAGCGAATTCGGCGGCATCGCTTTCCGTGACGAGAAGGGCTGGGGCTACGGAAACCAAGTGGAAGGCGAAGAGGCGTTCGTCGCTCGGTTCCGCAGCATCACGCAAGCAATCAAGGACACGGAAGGCATCTGCGGCTATTGCTATACGCAAGTGACCGACGTGCAGCAGGAAGTTAACGGCCTGTTGACGGAAGACCGCCGGCCGAAGATTCAGCTCGAGACGATTCGGGCAATCAATTTGGCTTAAAATGAGAAAACCTTCGTTCTCGGTTGATAGCGATCCGGGGACGAAGGTTTTCTGGTGCCAGGATTAAGTTGACCGTTCAGCAGAGGGAAGTGGCGTCTTTAGCTACAGTGGATTTTTCCAACCTAGAACGTCTAATTGAGCCGAAATTGCTCTCTATATTGGGAATATCCACTCATTTTTGCCGATCTGCGGCCTTTTTGACCCGTTCAGCCGAGGATGAATGGAAAAATCCAATATAGCAAAACAAATCGACTATTTCTGCTCCAAATGAGTGGATTTATCCATTATAGCTCGCGACATGCTCAGCCAGATCGCAGCCAGTTCGCAGCTTGATCGCAGCCAGTTCGCAGCCTGGATGGCAACCAGTTCAGTTTTCAGTCAGCCTCCCACGCGCGCTCTTTAAGCTCGCTGCACCTTGCGGAACTCGCTCGGCGTCACGCCGGTAAACTTTTTGAACATCCGGTTGAAGGAGTTGATGTTCTGGTAGCCAACCCGGGCGGCGGCGTCTTGAATCTTGACGTCGGAACGCGAGAGAAGCTCCTTTGCCCGGCTTACCCGAATCAAATTCACGTAGTCGACGAAGTATGTGCCTGTCTTCTCTCTGAAGTATGTAGACAGATAGCTGCGCGTAATGTTCAGCTTATCCGCCATCATATCCAGCGTGATGTCGTGGGCATAATGCTGCTCCAAATAGTCGAATACGAAGCTTGTAATATGATCCTTCTTCTCTTTCTTGCTCCTGATGAGGTCCGTCAGCCGCGGCAGCCATTCCTCGAACGACAGCTCCAGCTCCTCGAACGTATGGCAGTGCGCAAGGTGGTTATCCATCGTTTGAAGCAGCTCGGTATCGAGCTGATTGACGATGAACGCGCGCTTGGCTCTATCTACGATGCAGCTTGCAAAACACCGCACCTCATGCTCGCCGGCCTCCTTCTTACGGAAAGTCGCAAGCTCTCTTCGCACGAACTGCATAATCTGTCCTTCATTGCCGCTGGTCAAGCTCGCATTCAGCTCTTCCTCCTGCGCAGGCATCAGATAATAATTCGCCAGCTTCAGATCCGACCTCTCCCACAGCACTTGGTTGCCGCTGCCAAACTTCCGGTGCAGCTGCAGCGACTTCACTTGCTCGAACGACACCTTGAACTCTTCCGGCTGCTCGAAGCGTGAGCTTACCGCAATCGTTGAGAAACAGTAGGCCTGATCAAGCTCGAGCACATTCTTGAGCGCTTCGAGTGTTTCATTCAGATCCTGCTCGGAGTCCTCCGAGTAGATGACAGACAGCAGCTGATCGCTCTCGAGCTGGAGAGTGAGCGATTCCGGGTACTTCTCTGTCAGGATTTTATCGATATAGGCTCTAATGAACTGTGTCGCGCGTTCCTCGTCATCCGCAATTTCCTCGAGCAGCTGCGGGCGGAAGGTCAGCGTGAACAGCACCACCCGATACGGCTGGTTGCTCTTGATCAAATCTTTCAGATAGCTCGTGTTGCCCCGGATATTCTTGAGCTGGTTAATATACGCGTAGTGGCGCAGCAGCGAATTCTTCTCCTCCAGGTTCTGGCTAATATCGAAATTCGAATCAAGCAGATGGCGGACCTTATCCTGAATGATGGCGAACTCCTTGATGCTGCTATGCTTTTGCTTTTGCCACGGGAAGCCCGTTGTCAGCTGCTGAATGGCTTGCACGAGCTGCTTGACCGGACGGTTGAATTGCAGGCTGAACAGGAACGCAGCGAGAATACTGATCACAACCGCAAGCGCGAGCAGCAGGACGAAGTTAATGTTCCACTTCATCTGCGAGATGGTATCGTCCGGAATGACGTTGACATACGTGAGCCTGCTCGTCTCGCCTTTCTTATAGAAATAATAATTGTTTCCATGCTTCACGAAGCTGGCGTTTCGATCGAAAGCAGGGAACGTCTCATCCGACTTGCCGCTTGCGAAGAAAGGCCGCTGCACATCATCCATGATGTAGAATTCATTCGTAATGGATTGATGGAACGCGTTGAACATCTTCTGCGCATCCGCGAGCGCGATGATAAGGACAGACGGATTCGTCTGGTTCTTAATTATGATCGGGATGAGCTGTGTGCTTACTTTCCTGTTCAAATAATCGTACTCCGAAAAGTCGGAAGCCGGCAGTATTCGAGTGACATAGAGGCTGTCAAACTGTGATTTCCAGAACTCGTACGAGTAGTCTTTGCTGTAGTAATAGCGCTGGAACATGACATCGGCATCGGCGCCGCGGGATTTCTCTATGGTGACGTTGCTTTTCTGGAAGTAGATAATCATGTTCTCAAGGTAGAGCGATTGGTTGGCGAGGTACTGCTGCATCTCATCGATTAGCTTGCCGCCTGCGGCATAATCGAAGTCCGGCTTATCGAGCGCGGCGATTTTGTCGTTCATGGAGAAGGAGAGAATGGAATTTTCGATCAGGCTGATTTTGGCCTCGTAGCTGTCGATCGTATTTTTCAAGTTGAGGTTATTGTAAGTGATCACTTCATCTTTGATGTGGCCGCGATAGAAGAAGACAGAGTACAGAATGAAAGAAACGAGCAGCGTGACAATCGTGATGTAGCTGATCAGGAGCCATAGGAATAGGGATGGAGACTTGATGCGGGCAATCGGAAATGCAAGGAGCGATAAAATTCGATTCATGAAAACAACCCTTTCGTCGTGGTATGTTTTCAAGCCTGTTTACATCAATTTTATAGAATAGCGGGCATTTGAACAATGGTCTTATTTTCATAACTTCACAGTATTTTTGGGTAATGCAAATAAAATGAACGATATCAAATACTGCCTGTATCAGGTACGGGGCCGATTCGCTATAGTGGGGGCATAAAGAAATCCTTGTGCAGGCATCGCCGGCCAGAAGGGGGAGTAGCATGATTCGAACGATCAGGCAGGAGGAAGCGCGGCAATCGCTTGAGCTGACGCAGGCGGCCTTCGCCGTCCGGTTCGCCGAGAGCGACATCGAGCAGCGCCTTGCCAAAATGAACATGGAGCACTATCTCGGCTATTTCGTGGATGAACAGCTTGCTGCACAGTTAGCTATTCTGCCGCTTGCGATCTATGTGCAAGGCGAAGAAATGGCGATGGGCGGTATCGCCCATGTCGCTTCGTATCCGGAGCTGCGCAGGCAGGGTATGGTAGGGAAGCTGATGGCGAGAAGTCTGGCGGAGATGCGGGCGAGCGGGCAGAGCGTGTCGATGCTGAATCCTTTCGCGTACGGCTTCTACCGCAAGTACGGCTGGGAGTATTTCTCGGTGCAGAGCGTGTTTACGCTTGAGCTTGGCGCGGCACCGAAATATCCGGCCGCGTCAGGGGAGGTAAAGCGGCTCAGAGCGGAGGACTGGACAGAGGCAGATGCAGTCTACGACAGCTATGCCAAAAGGTACAACGGTATGCTGAAGCGGGACGAGAATTGGTGGCTGAACCATGTGTTTCGGCGGAAGCTCGGAAGTTTGGCGGTTTATTATGCAGCGGGCAGCGGCGAGCCGACGGGCTATATGCTGTATGACATCAAGGACAGGAACCTTGCGGTGCATGAGCTTGTCTATCTCGATCAAGAGAGCCGAAACGGCCTCTGGCAGTTCATCAGGAACCATGACTCCATCGTGTCGCGGCTGAAGTTCTCGGCGCCTGGCGACGAGCCATTCCTGTTCGGGATGGCGGAGCCGAAGCTCCAGCATGAGCTGCTGGCGAATTTTATGTTCCGTGTCGTTGATGTGGCTGCATTCGTAGAGCGGTATCGTTTTTCCGGGGATGGCCCGGGTGGTGGAGTGCTGCAGGTTGCGCTTGTTGATGAGCATGCGGAATGGAACAGCGGCTTGTGGAAAATCTCAATCGGCGCGGACGGGCGGGCTGAAGCTGCGCTTCTTGCTGAGGAGCAGGCTGTCAGCGGCGCGGGAGCGGTTGGTTGTTCGATTCAGACGTTCGGTGCGATGCTGATTGGATGTCAGCGGCCTTCGCAGTTGGCGGTTCAAGGACTGCTCTCCGGATCGCAGGAGGCAATTGCTGCTTGGGAGCAGGCGATTCCGCGGCGAATCTCATATATGACGGACTTTTTCTAGGAGGGAAGGGCCGAAGGTGAAGAGCTATGCGATTGTGGGCGCGGGAAATCGATGCACGTATATGTATGCGGTGCCGATGAGCCGGGATTATGCGGATACGGCTGCGATTGTCGGCGTGTTCGATACGAATGTGAAGCGCGCGGCATTGCTGCAAGCGAGAATCGGCGAGGCCGGGGGCGGGAACGTGCCGGTCTATGATAATTTTGCGGTGATGCTGGACGAGGCGAAGCCCGACGTCGTCATTGTCACTTCTATTGATAGCACGCATCACACGTATATCGCGGAGGCGTTATTGGCGGGCTGCGATGTCATTTCGGAGAAGCCGCTGACGATTGACGAGGACAAGTGCAGCTTGATCCTGGAGACGGAACGCCTCACCGGCAAGCAGGTGACGGTGACGTTCAACCTGCGGTATATGCCTTTTATGGGACAGTTGAAAGAGCTGGCTGCCGAAGAGACGCTTGGTACGATCACGCATGTGCATTTCGAATGGTTTCTGGATACGAAGCACGGAGCGGATTATTTTCGGAGATGGCATCGGCTCAAGAAGAATTCCGGCGGGCTGCTCGTCCACAAGTCGACGCATCACTTCGACATCATCAATTGGCTGCTGGAGGATGAGCCGGCGCAGGTGCAGGCGTTCGGAGCGACGAAGTTTTATGGAGCGACTCGTGAGGAACGAGGGGACCGCTGCAGTAACTGCGATTATGCTGCGAGCTGCGAATTTCACATCGATATCGGAAAAGGGAACTATAAGCAGCTTTATTCAGATTGCGAGGACGTGGATCAGTACTTCCGCGATGCTTGCGTGTTTGCGGATGAGATCGACATTGAAGACACGGTCAGCCTGACTGCCCGCTATGCCAGAGGCGCGATGATGAGTTATTCTCTGACCGCTTATGCGCCGTATGAAGGCTTTCGTATGGTGATTACCGGTACTGCGGGGCGACTGGAAGCGGTGTATGCGGAAGGGTTTGACCCGAGCGGTGTCGGTAGTGGCGGCAGCAGCGGTGGTACGGAAAAATCGATCAAGCTGTTTGGCAGGCAGGGGCAGGTGATCCATGTTCCTGTGGCTGAGGAAAGCGGCGGGCATGGCGGTGCCGATGAGCGCTTGCTTCGCGCACTGCTCATTGGCGGCGAGTCCGATGGCAGGCAGGCGACTAGCAAGGATGGAGCGTTATCTTGCGCCATCGGTTTTGCGGCGAATCGGTCGATCCGGGAAGGGCAGCCGGTCCGCATCGCGGATCTAATAAAACTTGGATGAGGTGGGGAACAGGATGGACATTCATGTACTGGAAAATGCACAGGAGCTAGGCGCGCGAGCTGCGGCGCATGCGGCATCGGTGCTTCAGGAGACAATCAGCCGCCAAGGAAAAGCGAGATTGCTGCTGTCTACGGGCTCGTCCCAGTTTGAATTCTTCAAGGCGTTCGTTACGCAGCCGGTCGATTGGCGCAAGGTGGAGATGTTCCATCTGGATGAGTATGCGGGCATTCAGCCCGATCATCCTGCCAGCTTCCAAGCCTACTTGCTCGAACGCTTCATCGGTCAGGTAGAGCTAGGCTCGTACCACCTCGTCGACGGCAGGGGCGATCTCCGTGCGACGATTGCCGGGCTGAATGAGGCGATCCGCGAAGCGCCGATTGATCTTGCACTTATTGGTATCGGGGAAAATGCGCATATTGCGTTCAATGATCCGCCGGCTGACTTCGATACGGAGGAGCCTTACATCGTTGTGGAGCTTGACGAAGCCTGCAAGCGGCAGCAGGTAGGCGAAGGTTGGTTCGCAGGTTTGGAGGACGTGCCGACGCATGCGATTACGATGAGCGTGAGGCAGATTTTGAAGAGCAGGGTGATTCTCTCCTGCGTCCCTCATGCGGTAAAAGCGGAGGCGATCCGGCTGACCCTTTCGAGCGAAATTACGCCGAATGTGCCGTCGACAATGCTGCGCACGCATCCGAATTGGACGCTCTATCTGGACCGCAGCTCGGCTGCGCGTACGGAATTGGCGGCCTGCGAGTAGCATGCGGAAGCGGTGGACGGGAAGGCGTTATGATACCGGCGAGCTGGTACATATCGAGGTGGAAGACGGGTTGATTGTTGGGGTTAGCGGAAGAGATAATGTAGGCGGAAACGGGATTGAAAGTAATAATGACTGCTGGATCTCTCCGGGTTGGATCGATCTGCAGGTGAACGGCTTCGCCGGGTATGACCTGAACGGCGAGGCGACGACGGCGGAGGATGTCGCCGGAGTGGCTCGCGCCTTGTTCGCCCGCGGCGTGACGAGCTTCTGCCCGACCGTCATTACGGGCAGCGCTCCGCGGATTCGCCAAGCGATGAGCGCAATCCATGCCGCGTGCGAGCAGGATGCGCTGCTCGGCGAGACGATACCGGGCATCCATCTGGAAGGGCCGTATCTATCGGCCGAAGATGGACCTCGCGGTGCGCATGAACGCGCGCATATTCGCGAGCCGGACTACGCCGAGTTCGCCGATTGGCAGGCGGCGGCAGGCGGGCGAATTGCCCTGTGCACGGTCGCGCCGGAGAAGGTCGGCGCGGCGGCGTTCATTCGGCAGCTGCGCGAGGCGGGCGTTCGCGTCAGCATCGGGCATACGCTGGCGTCGCCGGAGGAGCTGGCGGAGGCAGTGGCCGCTGGCGCCGCGATGTCGACGCACCTCGGCAACGGAGCGCATCCGGTTCTGCCGCGGCATCCCAATTATATTTGGGAGCAGCTGGCAGACGACTCGCTGACGGCGATGTTGATCGCCGACGGGCATCATCTTGGCGCTGCCGTGCTAAAGTCGATGATCCGGGCGAAGCAGGGCCGGTTCATCCTCGTGAGCGACAGCGTCAAATTCGGCGGCATGCCGCCGGGCCGCTACGCGAGCGAGATCGGGCAGCAGGTCGAGCTGCTCGAGAACGGCAGGCTGCAGACGGCCGCAGATGCGCGTATCCTGGCAGGCTCGGCGCAGCCATTGGTGTGTGGCATCGAGAACGCTGTCAGGCTCGCCGGCGTCAGCTTGGCTGAGGCAATCGACGCGGTGACGAAGCGCCCTGCGGATGCGATGGGCTGGGAGGAGTTAGGCCGTTTGCAGCCGGGAGCCCAAGCGAACCTGACACTGTTTCGCATGAAGGATGGACAGATTCAGATCGAAGAGACGGTTGTCGGCGGGCGATCGGTCTGGCAGAACGGGCAGGCAGTGTATTAGATCCTAGAAGCTGGCGGAAAACCGGCGGAATGAGAGAAAGAGAGTACTCCAGGGATCTACATTTAACGGAAAACCGGCGGAATGAACCGGCGGAATGAGGGAAAGAGAGTACTCCAGGGATCTACATTTGCGGAAAACCTTCGTAATGAGGGAAAGAGAGTCCTCCAGGGATCTACATTTGCGGAAAACC
>NZ_QTTN01000026.1:0-3521 GCF_003386535.1 Paenibacillus taihuensis | reverse complement strand
CTCCAGGGATCTACATTTGCGGAAAACCGGCGGAATGAGGGAAAGAGAGTACTCCAGGGATCTACTTTGGCCGAAAGGAGCAATAGCATGGAACAAATTCGCGATCGATTAGGCGTTATTACGGATGAGGTTTCTCCTGATATTATTACGGCTTTGGATTTTGCCGCGGCGAAGGGTCTGAAGCATGTCGAGATTCGCAGCATCGACAACCGCAACGTGCTTACGCTGAGCGACGAGGAAGCGGACCGCATTCGCATGGAAGCCGAGAGTCGTGGACTATTCATCTCGTGCATCGCCTCACCGGTTTTCAAGTGCGCGCTCGATCCGTCTCGGCAGGTCGCGGAGGGGGATCGTTTCAATCAGGCGGAGAGGTCTGCCGAGGAACATTACGACATGCTGAAGCGCGCGATGGAGCTTGCGGAGCGGCTGGGCACGAACCGTATTCGCATCTTCTCGTTCTGGCGGGAGGATGAACCGATCGATCGGTTCGAAGCGGAGATCGTCAGCCACCTGACGCGCGCCGCCAAGCTTGCGGAAGGGCGCGGCATGCTGCTGCTGCTCGAGAACGAGCCGTCCTGCAACGGCGGCTTCGCCTCGGAGGTTGCCGGACTTGCTTCAGCCGTGCAGTCTCCAGCACTTCGCGTGTTATGGGATCCTGGCAACGAGCAGTATGGCAGCAGGCCGAGCTTCCCGGACGGCTATGCTGCGGTTCGCGAGTTGCTCGCGCATGTGCATCTGAAGGATGTTGTCATCGATGCCGCGGGTCAGCCGCGCCCGATTCCGATTGGTGCTGGCTTAGTGCCCTATGAAGCACAATTCCAAGCGCTTCGGGAGGATGGCTACACGGGCTTGTTCACGATTGAAACCCACTACATCCCAGAGGACGGCACCGCAATGGAAGGGACAGCGATGTCGCTAGACGGATTAATAGAGCTGCTAGGAAGAACGCAATCCGAAGCGAGGTGAACGAGAGTATGAGCTCGAGCCTAGGCAGATGGCGATTCGGGATTATCGGCTGCGGTACCATTGCAGACTTCCACATCGCTGCGATTCGAGGGCTGGACCGCGCGAAGCTGTCGGCCGTGTCCAGTCGGGACGGTGCGAAAGCACAAGTCCTCGCCGAGCGCGAAGGCTGCGCTTGGACGGCGGATTATATGGAGCTGGTGCGGCGGGATGATGTCGACATCGTCTGCATCACCACCTCAAGCGGCAGCCACTATCGCATCGGCTGCGACGCGCTTGCAGCAGGCAAGCATGTCGTCATTGAGAAGCCGCTCGCGATGCGGGCTGCGGAAGCCGCTGAGCTGTGCCGGCTGGCGGAGGAGCGCGGACTAACGCTGTCCGTTATCTCGCAGCGCCGGTTCGAGCCGCTTCACCGCGAAGTGAAGCGCATCGTCGCGGAGGGACGGCTCGGGAAGCTGCTGCTCGCCGAGGTGGAAGTACCCTTCCTCAGATCGCAGCAGTATTATGACAGCGCGCCATGGCGGGGGACGATCGCGGAGGATGGCGGTGCGCTGATGAATCAAGGGATTCATTCGATCGATCTGC
Source organism: Paenibacillus taihuensis (assembly GCF_003386535.1). GTDB lineage: Bacteria > Bacillota > Bacilli > Paenibacillales > Paenibacillaceae > Paenibacillus_Z > Paenibacillus_Z taihuensis. Next base: position 1,973 of record NZ_QTTN01000026.1, on the reverse strand, counting down.
TGCTCTGGTTCGCAGGGGAAGCCCGTGCCGTCTATGGCCGCGCGGTTACACGGACGCATGAGATGGAAGCGGAGGATCTCGGCGTTGCCATCGTTCAATTCAATAACGGAGCACTCGGGACGGTAATGGCTTCGACGAGCATCAACCCAGGCTTCCCGGCGGCCATTCGCTTGTATGGAGCGGAAGGCACGATCAAGCTGTCCGGCTCCGGCGTCGAGCATTGGTCAGTTCCGGGCTATGATTCTCCGCCGGTGTTCGATTCGTCACCTGCCTACGGCGGTGTCGCGGACCCGCGCAGCATCAGTCATATTTACCACCAGCAGCAGCTAATCAATGTGATCGAAGCGATAGAGGCTGGCAGTCAGCCAGCGATCACAGGCGGAGACGGGTTTAGGGCGATTCAGCTCATAGAGGCGATTTACGAGAGTTCGGCTTCAGGCAGAGAAATCAGCATTGAACCGCGCATGATCCTATAACGAGTATGAAAAGGAGATTGAGAGAATATGAGCGAGAGCATTCTTAAAGTCGGCATTATCGGACAAGGCAGAAGCGGGCGCGACATTCATGGGTTTAACTTAGCGAAGCTGAACAGGAAATTCGAGATCGCGGCGGTTGCCGATTCACTGCCGGAGCGTCAGCAGCTGGCGGAGAAAGAATTCGGTTGCAGAGCGTACGGTACTTGGCAGGAAATGATCGCAGCCGAACAGCTCGACCTCGTCGTCAATGCTTCGCCGAGCCATCAGCATGTGCCGATTTCGCTAGAACTGCTGAACCGCGGCTTCCATGTGCTGTGCGAGAAACCGCTGGCGCGCACATCGGCGGAAGTCGACCAGCTGATCGAAGCATCGGAGCGCAGCGGCAAGCTGCTCGCCGTATTCCAGCAATCCCGCTACATGCCGGCCTATGTGCGGATCCGCGAAGTGATTGCGAGCGGCGTGCTGGGCCGCATCGTGCAGCTTGATTTTACGAGCAACCGTTTCGTTCGCAGATGGGATTGGCAGACGCTTCAGAGCAACAATGGGGGCAGCTTGCTTAATCTCGGCTCGCATGTGCTTGATCAAGCGCTTCAGCTGTTCGGGGGCGATATCATGCCTGAAGTGACTTGCGTCATGGACCGGGCGAATACGTTCGGCGATGCGGAGGACTATGTGAAGCTGGTGCTGCGAGGAGAAGGCCGTCCGACGGTTGATATGGAAGTGTCGTCCTGCAGCATGTTCCCGGGCGATCAGTTCGTCATTCAAGGAACGAATGGCGGCTTGCGCGGCAATAATGAGCGGCTGGAGTGGAGATACTTCAAGCCGGAGGAAGCACCGGAGCAGCAGCTCACTACGGAGCCGATTGTGGATAAGAACGGCTTGCCGTCGTACTGCCGCGAGACGCTCACTTGGCATTCGGGCAATTGGGAGCTGGCGCTAGAAGACGGCAGAGACGATTATAATTATATGGCTGAGCAGCTGTACCATATGCTGTATCGTGCGATTGTGGGCGGCGACCCGCTCGAAGTTACGCCGCAGCAGGTGCGCCAGCAGCTCGCTGTCATCGAGGAATGCCGCCGCCAAAACCCGCAAATCTACGCGCCGCAAAGCTCGGAGCCTGTTAGAGGCTAGCCGCGCAGCTTGCGAGAAGAAGCAAGAGAAGCACTCACCGCAGGTGGGTGTTTCTTGTTGTGTGCCACGCATGGCGATTAACTAGGCGGTGAAAGTCCGCTGTGGGGGCTTGTAGTTGCCAACCACTAGCCAAGAGCAAGGGTGTCCATTGTGAGGTGGAATCTGAAGGAAGCTGGAGGCAAAATTCCGACCCGAGGAACACGAATATCATCAGGCATAGGACACGGGACGAGTTTGCAACACATAACGAAGTCCAATTAACTACACGGACGTGCCAATGTAAATGATGCGGGTGCATGGAAGGAAAGTGAATCGTCTTACCGTGGGAGGTCTCATGGACGTGAGGAGATTCATTTCGAATTACGG
>NZ_QTTN01000025.1 GCF_003386535.1 Paenibacillus taihuensis | reverse complement strand
GCTCCTTGTATAGGCTGTTTCCGCCCATTGAGATCAGGAGCTGCATAACCGTTTCAAAGGGTAACTTTTTCTTTCGCGTAAAGTCTTTTTCGGGGTTTTTGACATACAGTGCTGGTGCGGCTGACATTTCTTGAATAAGGGATGTCAGCTTTTGTTTTAGTGAATTCGCGTACGTATTCATGGGCGAAACCTCCTCGTTTTTTCAAGGGGCTTCGCCACACATTTTCAACTGCTTGTCAAGTTCTTTTACTCTTTTTCACGCAAAAAAGGAGCAGGCTATCTTTCGATAACCTGCTCCTTTGCATAGATATTTGGTTCAACACCTTAACTTAATGACATTGCCCTCTCACGGAGGGGCCTTCTATCCTCATGTTCCACCTGCAAATTCATTCTTCTTTGGCCCCCCACTTCACGGCCCACTTCTCCATCTCCTGTAGGGATAGCTGAAAGTCCATTCCTTTTTCCGTCAATGAATATTCGACAGTTACCGGTACGGTAGGGAATACTTGCCGCCGAACGATACCGTTCTGCTCCAGGTGCCGCAGTGCATCCGTTAACGATTGTGTCTTCACAATCGCCAGGTCCCGGTGGAGCTGATTGAACCGCTTTGGCCCTTTCGATAACTCTGCGATCGCTAGAAACGCCCATTTCGCGCCGAGAATCTGCAGCACTGCGCAGATGTTAGGATACCCTTGTGCTTCTTCCTTCTGTGGCTCCATTCGTCACCCACTTACTTCAAGTATAGTAAGTCCATATACTTTGATTATATCCAAATACTTTGCCTTCTTACTAAAATAATGTAACCCCATTATACTGCAATTAGATCGCAAATAAGTTTTCTCTGCTCAGCAGTGAAACTTATTTCGAGTAACAGAAAAAAAGACCACGAAAGGACGGATTATCATGAATCGACTGGCGATTTATGTTCTTGCTCTGGGGGTATTCCTGACGGCGACCTCCGAGCTCGTCGTCTCTGGTATTCTTCGTATAATTGCTGGAGATTTGCACATTTCCATTGCCCTTGCCGGGCAATTAATTACAGCCTATTCGCTATCGTTTGCCATTGGCACTCCAGTCTTCGTATCGCTCACTTCGCGCATGGAGCGCAAAAAAGTGCTGTTAGGCTCACTTGCGATCTTTATCCTAGGCAGCATACTCTCCACTGCAAGTTCGACTATTGTACTCTTGATGATCTCACGCATCATCTTAGGGATAAGCGCTGGAGTCTATCTTGTCGTTACCTTTGGTACAGTTGCTAAACTTGTACCCGCTGATAAGCTGGGCGGTGCAATCAGCATTATTGTTCTTGGCTTCAGCAGTGCTATGATTCTTGGCGTACCTGTGGGAATTATCATTTCCAGCTGGCTGAATTGGCGGGCCATCTTCCTTATTCTAAGCTTACTCAGCTTGTTAATTGCCTATATCATCTACCGGCACCTTCCCCAGATCGATGGTGATGCACCAGTATCATTCAGGCAACAATTTAAGGTGCTCGGAAGCGTCGTTATCGTTAGCGGTTTGTTTCTCACTTTCTTGAAGGAGTCCGGAAATTCGATTTTCTTTACGTATCTAACATCCTATCTCCAAGACATCCTTCATCTGAAAACCTCTAACATTAGCGTCATGATGCTTGCATTCGGCATTGTTGGTGCGGTCGGTTCCCGACTAAGCGGATATGGCGTTGATAGATGGGGTGCTGCTCGCATGATTACAGCGAGTATGGTCGCTCATGTCCTCGTTTTAGCAATTCTACCGACAGCAACAGGATCTCTCGTCTTCGAAATCGTGCTTCTCTCCCTTATGGTAATGGCTATGTTCACATCCGGCCCCGCTATCCAGACTTATTTCATTCAGCAGGCACCACTGTCCTCCAATCTCGTCCTTAGTCTTAACACCTCCATCATTCATTTGGGCTTGGCCTCCGGAGCTGGGGCTGGCGGCGTCATGTTAGATGCGACCTCCACACTGCGTTATCACCCGTGGCTGGCGAGCACCATTGTCGCCCTAGGGTTAGCAGCTGCTGCCGTTAGTTTTACGATGCGATTTACCGCTCCGCGTGCTGATCGCAGCAGTAAACGGGACTTCTTCATACAAAAAGAAGGACACCGTTAAAGGTGCCCTTGCTGTTCATTCCGCGATCTCTCTTTATTTTTGCGGAGCCATGTTGTTGTAGATGCGAGCTGCATGTACTTTGCCCGTGCTCAGATCGTCTGTTGTAAAGCCGGATACGAAGTTGCCGACTTTATATTCCTTCTGCAGCAGGTCCTCGGATGGCGCAGCAGCATTAGGACCGCCGATACCCAGCTGCGTGTCATCCGATACCGTCACCCAGAGATCGCCCACCTTGAAGCTTTTGCCGTCCGCGCTTACTTCGGTGATTTCTCCGTTAATATTGGCAGCCATTTTGCCGCCTTTAGTAGGCGCGGTCGCACCGTTATCCTTCTGCGGCGCCATATTGTTGTAAATGACAGTTGCATTTACTTTGCCCGCGCTTACATCCTGCGATGTGAAGCCGGAAACGAGATTGCCCACTTTAAACTCCTTCGACAGGAGATCCTCGGATGGCGTAGTCGCTGTCGGTTCGTTGCTGCCCCACTTCGTTTCATCCGTAACCGTTACCCACAGATCGCCCACTTTGAAGCTCTTGCCGTCCGCGCTTACTTCCGAGATCGTGCCGTCGATATTAACCGCTACTTTGCCTTGGATTGGCGGCTTTGTTGAAGTCGCGGCTGGCGGCGGAGTCACGTTTGCTGCCGTATTCGTCGGCGAAGTCGAATCATTTCCGTTCAACGCGAAAATACTTACTGCCAATACCGCACATGCTGCAACTCCTGTCCAGCCGATCATCACTTTTCTTTTTTTTGCTTTTTCCATATGAAATCTCTCCCTCGATTTGTTTTTATAGGTTCCAGCATTCTTTGCCATCTCGACAAGCAGCTTCTGATACGTCTTCGCTTCAAAATCCTCGCTTGTCTTCACTTTCGACATTGCTGATTTATACACTGATTTCTTCATTATCCAGGCCTCCGATCTTCTCTTTTAGGAGCTGGCGTCCTCTAGCAAGCCACGTTCCGACCGTTGCGGGCTTTGCCTGCAAAATAACCGCAATTTCCTGGATTGAATAACCTTCGTAATAGTGCAAATGGATCGGAATCCGGTACTTCTTATCCAAAGAGAGCACGGCCTGCAGAACCTCGCTCTCTTCCCTTGGGAGGTAGCTGAGGTCTTCCGGAACCGGGTTTCTGCTTCTGAACCAGCCGGTTTTCAGCATGTTTTTGCTTTTGTTAATGGTTGTTCGGATCAGCCAAGCTTTCTCATGCTCACTGCTTTGGAAGACAGGACGCTTCTGCAAATAAGCGAGAAACACATCCTGAGCGACCTCTTCCGCGTCAGCGGTATTCTTCAAATAGGCAAAAGCGACTTTGATCATGCTTTGCGAATATTTATCCAAGGCCCGTCGCACGGATTCATTGAGCTCATATGAATCGTACACCTCAAGCACCTCCTTACACTTGTAATACAACTGAGCAGGCTGCTATTTTTCACAGCGGCAAAATTTTTTTGAGAGAACACTATTCCAGACGGTCCAGCGGAGGGAAAGGAATGCAAATACGAGGCTAGTAAATTCGACCAAAACAAAAAAACCAAACAAAAAAGGCAAACTCCCGTACCTGCAAGCAGGACTAGGAATTTGCCTCTTTTTCTCTCTCTTACGAAGTGCCTGTGTTTATTCGACCGCAGCATCCTTCTTCAGCCAATGCACGAAATCCTGCTGATTCTCCTCGGAGACAGCATGGTCGATCGGATAGAGCTTGAAGGTCAGCTTAGACGTCAGCGGTTCGAAATACTTCGCCGTCTCATGGCCGATTCGAACCGGGAATACGCCGTCGAATTCTCCGTGCGAAATGAACATCGACACGTCCTGGACGCTCTTCAGCGGATACTCCGCCTTCACGAACTCAGGCACGTAGCCGTTCAGCGCAACGATCCCTTTCAGTTGGTCGCCCATCGTAAGCGCAAGCGTCATCGACAGGATGGCGCCTTGACTGAAGCCGAGCAGATACCGCCGAGCCGCGTCGATCGGGTATTTCTCCGTTGCATACGGGATGAAACGCTGCAATTGCTGAATCGCCTGATTGAACATCAGCCGGACCGGGTTGCCAAGACTGTGCAGCTCATAGTATTGAAACCCTGCGCCGAGCGTCAGGTTGCCGCGAATACCGACAATAATGAATTCATCTGCAAGCGGCTCCACTAGGCCAAACATATTCCGCTCATTGGACCCTTTGCCGTGCAAGGTGAATATAACCGGATATCGTTTATTCGGGTCCATATTGGCCGGAAACCGAATGTCGTGTTCATAAGCTGGACTCGTCATGCGTACATCTCTCCTTTTGCGCGTTGCATGGACATTATTAGTTATAGAGATTTTTATTTATTATAACTAATATAGAGCTCCCCATCAACCGCAATCCGATTGGTGCCGCTCGACTTGGCGAGATACATGGATTGGTCCGTCACACGTATGAGATCGAGCTCCGTCCTGCCCTCTGCCCATAGCGTACATCCGACGCTGGTGGTCATCGGGAGAAGAAGCTCTTTCATCTGCATTGGCGACTCCATCTGCTCGATTATTCGCTCGGCAGCCTGCATCAGGCCGTCGTGGCCGTTCTGCACCCATGCCGCCACCACGAACTCATCGCCGCCTACGCGCGCGACCAGATCGGTCTCGCGAACTGCATTCTTGATGCGATTCGCGAATTCGACAAGCACGAGATCACCGACTTCGTGTCCGTAAGTATCGTTGCATTGCTTGAATTTATTCAGATCGAGATAGAACACGCCGAATAAGCCTTCCCCTTGGCCGGCTTGATTAATCCAGTCTTGGATTCGAACGCTGAAGCCTCTGCGATTCAGTAATCCCGTCAGAATGTCGCGCTCTGTCAATTGGATCAGCTCGCGCTCCAGTTTCTCGCGTCTTTCAATTTCCGCTCGTAATTGAATCAATAGTTGCTCGTAATCGTTCAGGATTCGAACTTTGTCGTCGTAGTTGATTTGCTTGCCCAGCTCCGAGCCCAGAGCGAGCGATAGCAGCTGCAGCGTCTCGATATCGCGGGTGGAGAACGCATTAGGACGGCCGGAGATGATTTTCAACACGCCGACAGAATTGCTGGTTTCAAACAGGGGAACGCAGACCATGCTCCGCGCGCCGACTCTCAAACACGCTTCCTTGTTGACGCGATCGTCCTGCTGCGTATCCTTCGAGTACAAGATTTCTTTCTGCATTACGCACAGGCCTGACAAACTCCCGTTCTTATGAAGCCGAATGCCACGATGAGGCTGCAGAGAGCCGCTCACGGCAGCATACACCATCTCATCGCCTGCCAGCATCTCAATCGTAGAACCATCGGCTTCTGTTAATAGGCACATTCGATCGCATATCGTCTGCATAAACCGATTTAGATCAAAGTTAGATAGCAGCATGTGCTGCTGCACTTCCATGATGACTTTCAGGCGGCGGTTCTCGATCATCGACCCTATTTCCCCTTCATGCTCGCATAGTTATCTGCCTTTTATTATTAAAATACATGCTAGCATTTTTAAATAGGTTTGTCAGCCGAGTGATATGGGTTAATTTTCCTATAATAATTACACCGATGCTCCACCGCCTTGACAGGCGGAGACATCTCCGTTTAATATTTAATATTAAGTGGAGATATCTCCGCTTAATATAATCCATCGCCATAAACGTGAGGAGTGCGTTACTGATGCAGATTAAATGGTATGGCCATTCTTCTTTTCTACTAACTTCGGATGCCGGCACAAGAATTCTCATCGATCCCTACTATAAGTTTCTTGGCTACCGCATGCCGGTTCCGATTGAATCGGATATTGTCGTCGTTACGCATAATCATGGCGATCACAATAAAATTAACGCTGCTTCAGGAGATTACTTACTCGTGAACGAGCCGAAGGAATACAGTCGCGGCGATGTGAGCATTAGCGGGTTCAAGACTTTCCACGATAAGGTGAACGGCAAGAAACGAGGGCCAAACATTGTGTTCCGCTTCCAAATCGACGGACTGACCATCTGTCACTGCGGGGATCTGGGGCATCTGCTTACCGAAGAACAAATCAAAGAAATCGGCAAAGTGGACGTTCTCATCGTACCCGTAGGGGGAAGGATGACGCTCGACGGGCCAGAGGCCGTCCAAGTGATGCGTCAATTGCAAGCGACTGTGGCGATTCCGATGCATTACAGCACGAAGGCACTCGGGCTTCTCGGAAGGATCATCTTCGCTAAGGTGGACAAATTCATCAATGCTGCAGGGACGCGGACGACAGACGTGAGAACCTTAAGTCTGTCCAAGGAAAATCTCCCCGGATATGCTGGCATTGTTACTATGCAGTATGAATAGAATCGTTTGAATTAAAAACGGAACTAAGCGGCTTGTATATGAACTCTGAGAGACGGAAAATCCGACTCTCACAACGACAAAAGCCGCCAATCGCGGCGGCGCAATCCCCGATCGTCGGAATTGCCGACTCTCAGCGGTGGATTCCTCTCTCGGGCCGAGAGTCGGAATACCCGACTCTGGGCAAACTAAGCCGCCCAGCAAGTCGCACAACAACGCAGGCTTGCGGGATAGCCTCCTAAAGTTTACTCAAATGGCGGTATCGCCTCGACATACGACTCGCCAGGTCTGCCGCTGGTATAGTTAATCGTCCGCTCTTTCATATTTACCTCGTAATAGTGCACGCCCGCGTCTGCCATGTCTTTTATAAAATCCGTGAACGGCGTCCGGTGCTGCTTATGATGCGCGAGCCCTCTCCTGACAGCGTCGGACTGGAACTGCTCCGCTACCTCCAAGCTCGATGCCGCCGACTTATCGTTCGGCTCCTCATACGAGCTGCTTCCAGCTTCGCCCATAAACACGGTTTGGTTGTCCGCAATGCACGTCCGGTAGGAAGCAACCCCGGCATCCTGCAGCTCCTGGAACGTTCGTGGATAAGGCCATTTCTCCTGCTTAGACACCTTGCTGATTCGCTTCACTTCTTCGATATTCATTCCCTATCTCTCCCTTCGTGGTTACCGCTAGTATAACCGTGAAGGAATCCGATCAATTGTACAAATGCGACATCTGACCCGGCGTCGCTCCGGTCTTCTTCCGAAACTCCCGAATCAGGTGGGATTGATCGTAATAATCCGCATCATGCGCCAGCTGCGTGAGCCGATCCGCCGTTTGCAGCGATTGCAGGACGCGCTGGAACTTCACGATCTGCGCCAGCGATTTCGGCGTGACGCCTACCCGCTCGACAAACCGCCTTTCGAACTGTCTCCGGCTCAGCGTGGACTCTTCGGCCAGCTGTCCCACACGTATGGAGCCATGTTCAGCGCATATCCGATCAACAGCCCAAGCAGCCCAGAGGTCAACTTCATTCCCGTTAAAAAGCTTCCAGAGCAGCTCTTCGATGACGCGCAGCAGCTTCCAAGGATCGTCCGCAGCCTCAGGGTCGAGAAGCCGATCCCAATGCGCCCGGTTCAGCCCCAAGTCGGCAAGCGCAACGCTCGTATCCGACAGCTCCTTCGGACTGCACAGCCTCCACTTGAAGAGTGCTTCCGGTCGGAAATAGACAAGGATCGACGAGTATGCAGCGGTGGCCTGAAACACCTTGGGTTGCCCGTGAATCCCCGTCAGACCTGCCGGTTCAAGAGGCTGGGTCTCATCGCCGTTTACGAGCGCGACTTGTCCGATATTTTGGAAGCCCATCACAGGATAGATATCGGGGTACACCGTGAAAGGTGCCGTGCTGCCGCTCCCGAGCCAGACCAGCTTCTCGACATAGGGCGCAAGCCGCTCCGGACGCCAAGTGATCATTTTCCCACCCCCTACTCTAGCTTACTTACCAACCTTATATGCGAAAATCTCATCGACCGCCTGTCGATATCCGCCCGATGCCGCCAAAGACTCTCTAATACCCGCGGCAGCCGTCTTGAATGACTCGTCGCCCAGCACCTGATCTACCGCTTCGCGCAGCTCCGCCGTCAAGCTCTGCATGTTCAGACGAACACCCGCGAAAGCTTGAATGAACCGTTGATCGTCCAGCGTCAGCACGGTTGCGCCCGTCTTCTCCATCCGCTCGCGATACGCATCCACACAGACGTACACGACCTCTTCCCCGCGCGATATCAGCTCCTTCACGACGCCAATGGTCGGATTAATATGCCCCTCCGAGCCCGCATTGATAAAAAGTGCACGTGCCACAACCGCCACTCCTCCCTTTAACGTCGCTTTCACCACCATAGCATCACCTATCAGCGGCTTCTCAAAGCATGCTCGATCCGCTTATCCGGCACAAACCAGATCACGGCAACCAGAACAAAGAAGAAGCCTGAAATCCATGGACTCACATATGCGGTAAGAATCGCGATCAGGTACAGGAACGGCGATATTTTACCTTTAATATCTCGTCCTACCGCCATCACGAAGGCCGAATCGCTCGTATGCTGCTTAATGATGGCGCGCTGCAGCAGCCAGTAGGCGAAAGCCGCCAGCATTAGAATAATGCCGTACAGCGCCGTCGGCGTCCCTGCAAAATGGCTCTCCCCCATCCATGCCGTCGTGAACGGCACAAGAGATAGCCAGAAGAGCAGCAGCAGGTTCAGCCACATCAGCCGCCCGCTCATATTTCGGACCATGTGCAGCAGGTGATGATGATTGTTCCAATAGATGCCGACGTAAACAAAGCTGAATATGTAGCTGAGAATCTTCGGTCCGAGCTCGACTAATGCGCCCCAATCATGATCTTCCGGCACTTTGAACTCCAGCACCATAATCGTAATAATAATGGCCAATACGCCGTCACTGAAGGCTTCCATCCGATTCGCTTTCAGATTGCTCCCCCTCCCTCTGCTTCTGCTCTCGCTCCTGATTCGTACTCTGAGCGGCCCTCCCCGTACAAAGCATCCATGTGCTCGACATGCGTCGCACCCCAGTCATTCAATGCTTGCAGGACGGTGCTTAGCCCTTTGCCATACTCCGAAATCGAGTATTCCACCTTCGGAGGAATTTGGCTGTACACCTCCCGGCGCACGATATCGTGATATTCAAGCTCTCTTAACTGCTGCGTAAGCATTCTCTTGTTGATATCCGGTATCGCTTTCTGCAGCTCGCTGAATCTCATCGTTCCATTCGCAATGAGCCGAAGCAGAATGACCGGCTTCCACTTGCCGATCAGAATGCTCAGCGCCGACTCGAACTTACAGTATTGCTTCACTGACGCCGTCCCCTTCCCCTTGAGATATGCACGGTAACTTTTTCATAACCAAGTCTAAATAAAGTGCCTACTTCCGGCATACGAATACTACAATCTATTATACCTGTAGAGGGTATCGAAAAAGTAGTCGGGAGGCTTGCAGCATTTATGAATATTACATTGTGGATTGTCCAAGGGCTTGCAGCTTTGGCTTTTGCCTACGGAGGCTGGCTGAAGGCGTTTCAGTATGAGAAGGCGAGGTCGGAATGGGGATGGGTAGGGACGGTTCCCCGAGCGTTTGTCATCTTCATCGGGCTAGCCGAGCTGATCGGGGTGATCGGGCTCATCCTTCCTGAAGCGACGGGAATCGCGCCGATATGGACGCCCATTGCCGCGACCACGCTTGCCGCAGTCGTGCTGCTCGGCGCCTTGCTCCACCTATCGCGCAAGGAGTATAAGGAGGTTGGGATCAACTTGGTCTTCATTGCGCTGGCGGTCATTGTGGCAGTTGGGCGGTTTTAAGCGAGCTTCGTGAAGTTGGGAGATGGAAAAGGGACATCCGCCGTGGATGTCCCTTTCGTCTCTATTATTGGAGCTTGCCCTCTCGGAGCAGCTCGACCGATTTCTCAATGCGCCGCTGCCTCGTGTCGGCATTCTTCGTACCTTCAATATTCAGGATGAACCGCCGCTTGTTGCTGTAGGACAAGCCTTCGAAGAACCGCAGCGCCTCTGCATGGCGACTGAGCGCCTCCTGAAAATCTCCCGGCACGCTCAGCTCGCGCGGTTCCGTGTCCAGCTCAAGCTCGACCACAACCTCGTCCCCGGCCTCTATGCCCGCCCCTTCACGGTTCTCCTTGCTGACAGGCAGCATGAATACTCTGCCCATCGTACCGATTGAAGTCCGGTAGGAATAAGAACCGATCGTCACTTTAACGGCCGGCTTCTTGCTCCCGCCAAGCGCTTCCACCATTTCATTCGGCACCTGGATGCCAGTAGCCGTTTTTCTGCTAAGCTCTAGCGTTGCTGTAAATTTCATAGGCGATCCCTCCTCCTGCGCAATATTTTCGTTGTTCTCGAAGCGATCTCCTGCCTGTTGACTTGAACCAAGGTTTAAGTCGTATACTAGCTCTGTCGACGCGAAAGAGTAGTTGGAGGTCTCCATCATGAAGTACTGTTCCATTGGCGAAGCTGCTTCCAAGCTTAACATACCTGAATCTACGATACGCTATTACGAGAAGAAAGGACTGCTCCCCCTAATGGAGCGCGATGGAGCTGGCAGACGGTTATTCTCAGAAGACCAGATGGCCCTTCTCGAAACCGTAATGCGTTTGAAGAACACACTGATGCCAATAAGCAAAATTAAGCAATATGTGGATTGGGTCATAGAGGGCAGCAGCACCAATGACCGCCGGCTTGATATGATGACCAAGCATAAGCAGGCCGTGCTTGCTCAAATTGCGCTGATGACTGAATCCTTAATCGGGATTGACGTGAAGATTGCACGATATACGAAGCGAAAACATGAGGAGAAAGAGGGATTGGAATGAAGCTGACAGGGAACACCATACTCATTACTGGCGGAGGCGCGGGCATCGGACTTGCTTTTGCAGAACGGTTTATGAAAGCCGGGAATACCGTCATCGTTACGGGACGACGCGAGCATGTCCTTCAAAGCGCGCAAGAGAAGCTGCCCGGACTCATTACGCATGCAAGCGATTTGAATACAGAATCAGAACGTGCGGCGCTGTTTGATTGGGTCACCTCGAATTATCCGGACGTTAATGTGCTTGTGAACAATGCAGGCATCCAGCAGCGATTTCATGTGTTGAAATCGGACGCGAAGCAGGATTGGGCTTACTTCAATCAGGAGCTGACGACAAACATTGAAGCTCCTTTCCATCTTGCGATGCTGTTCGCGCCTTATTTTGCAGGCAAAGAGGCTGCTGCGATCATAAACGTGACGTCGGGGCTCGCTTTCACGCCGCTCGCGATTGCACCGATATATTCCGCCACGAAGGCGGCGCTTCACTCGTTTACCGTCAGCCTGCGGCATCAGCTTGCCGGCACATCTGTCGAAGTTATTGAGGTTGCGCCTCCCGCCGTTAACACGGATTTAGGCGGGACCGGTCTGCATGTGCATGGAGAGCCGCTTGATGCCTTTGCCGATGGAATCTTCAACGGGCTGGAAGAAGGCAAAGAAGAGATCGGTTACGGCACTTCCGTCAATCGACTGCGCATGTCGCGCGATGAGGTCGACGAGCACGTCGCCAATATGTATAAGATGCTTAGAAACACAATTTAATAAACGGTATGTATGTTAGGTTAACCCAAAAAGACTCAGCCACCGTGGTTGAGTCTTTTTTTGGTACCTGGTAAGACAACCGTTAGCGATCACGAGGATCCTCGGCATGACTAGGTATTACCGAGCAAGGCCTGAGCATCGGCAGGTATTGCTTGGTGTTACCTAGTGTTACTTGGCATGACTTGGTGTTACCGAGTGTTACCAAGTACGCCTTCATGATACTCGGTGTTACTCAGTGTTACCACGTCCTACTAACTCCAAGCTTCAATATCCTCATCGTCAACTTCATCCTGATTATCGGAGAATCCATCCTCATGGTCGGCCGCTCCAGCATCGCCCACGAATTCCGCGACTTCCTCTGCCTCTGGTGCTTGTCCAACTTCCTCAGCTGTAGCCGCCACTGGGCTAGAGAATGCTGCAGCATGTCCTTGTCCCTGACCCTGGCCTTGAATGCCCGCCCGCTCCATCGGAATAAACATCTGCAGATTCCGAACGCCGTGCTGCATGATTTCATTCTCCACCAGATAGCGAAGCGAATCCATCAGATTCGTCTGCGCATTCAGCCACGCCATGACAAGCGGATCCTCTGTCTTCCTCGTCTTCAGGCTAATGTTCTCGCCCGCCAGCTTGGTCTTCTTCATCGACATCACCTGCTTGCTCCGCCCGATTATGCGGGCTGCTCCGCCTTATTTTTCAGCGCCTCATAGATCTTGCCTCGTACGAAAGCATCAAGTCCCGTTGCATTCAGCTCGACAGCGTACTCCGCTGGAATGTAGAACAGCTTGATCTCGCGCACATCACATAGCTCTTTCAGGTACGGGTACAGAATCGTCCGCATCAGAATGCTGCCTCCGCCGTATACGCAGATCAAATCGATCTCATTCCGCGCCTTCGTCAGCTGCTTCTTCACATGCGCCACGATCTGCTTGACCTGACTCTCAAGCGGTCGACGCAGTGTCTTCAGTGCACGCGCATGGTACTTATGCTTCGGATTCTTGAGCACGTCGCTGAAGAACTGTCTCGGACTGTCCGGCAGATGGATCAGTCGGTTGAATTCTTGAAGTGCCTCCTCAATGGCATAGCCCGCTCCGTGATGGCTGCCGTGCACGAACTGCCGCAGGAAGCGATTCCCCTCCGTAATCGGATACTCCGTCGACCCGTCGCCGATATCGACATGCAGAATTCGTTTATCCTTAAAGAAGTTTCCGTTGAACTTCTTCTCCATTCCATATGAGGCAGCAAATTCGGCAAAAATCTCGCCTTCCCGCCAATTGCCCGCAGCATCCTTTTGCAATGTGAAAATAACAGGGGTCGCTTCCGGAACGACCTTCACGAACGGAAAACCAATATTGACCGACACGCGAAGCGTGCCAAGATGGACCGTCACATGATGCCGGCCTGACGTAAACCGCTTCTCGAATCTTGCCGATGTTTCGTCCGTATGCTGCGTCACCGGCAGCGCCGTCGCCATATCGACTTCGATGTCGAGCTGAGCCGGGATTTTCTTCTCCTCTTCGTAGGACTTCTGCACCGCGACCGCGGCGATTTGCGCCAATGTGTTCACAACCGGCAGATCCATCTCGCTCTTGGAGTCGATGCCGATCTGGATATTATCAAGAATTTCGCCGCTCTCCAGCGCAAACTTGCCGATATAGTACATCCCCGGCTGAGCGGAAGGCGAGTCGATCGTGACGACAAGCTGGTCCTGCAGATTCTTGATGAAGCTCTCCGGCACCTGCTCCTCCCGCCACGGCAGCTCGTCCACTCTGCAATTGACATTAGGCTGCTGAATCAATCGACCGTCGATCATCAAATCATGCTCGCTGTTCCCATTATCGTTACCTACAAAGAAGTGATAGTTCATGATTACGTCCTCCTATCGTTAGGTTCGCATGGCCCTCGCATGCCTTGGTATTACTTTGCCATACCAGGTGTTAGCAAGCATCATGCTGTGGTCCCACGATAGATTAGGGTTCTCTCATTGGAAATTGTCGAATGGAATTTACGATATGGACTCGCTGTCTAGATCAATCGGATGAATTCTGCGGAATATGTCCGCAAACTGATCCTCTTCAACGAAGTGGCTTACGACCTCTGCTATTTCTGCTCTGCTGCACGCTTGGACAAGCACCATATCACTCGACCAAAAGTATCTGCCCTGCAGGCATTCACCCGTCCCCCTGTTTATCTCAATTAAGGCAGTCAGGTTCTTGTAGGTAAAGAATGAAGCAACCCAACGGGACTTGTCTTCAAATTCCACAATGACATCGGCATTGCAGACGAGCTCGTTCCATTCTCCATCCGCCCATCGCTGAAGAACAATATGAACATGACGCCCATTACAAGATCAAGCGCAAACTTTACGATATTGATTTTCTTCAAAATCATTCACCCTCCATACACGTATGTATGCAGTATGGGACCTGAAGCTTTAGTGAACCTTAAATGGTTTGGTCGGCTAGTTATGAGTTCTCACCGGAGTAACCAAGAAAAGCGCCGATATGTTCGGATCATCAGGGAGGATGACAATTGGACTGGTTGGACCTGCATATCGAACTCGGACACCTGAGCAATCGCTGTGGCGCAAAATATCAGTTAGAAACTTGCCGTTCACTGATATGGCGAATCCCTCTCCGCTCATCTCCGTTAGAGGAACAGCATTTTCAATATCCCCCACCTCGGGCGTTCTGGACAATAGCTTTAATAAATGATGACTAGCCACTAGCTTGATGATATTATCACTTGCCAATACCGTTACACATTCAACCGCCGCTAACAAATGGGCCCTTTCTACTGTGAATTCACAAAGATACGCCTGTGGGATTGCATTCATTATTGATGGGAAAGCCCCCTCGATACGTGCAGACTCGACCTTCAATCCATGCGTAGCAAATCTTACTCGACTGTTGCTCACTTCGATTCCAGTTATCTCATCCTCGCTGCTTAGCATTTTGGACATCTCATAAAGGTTTTTTGCTGGAATGATTGCACGGAACGTTTCGCTTATGTTGCCTTCTGCATCTAAATTACGGGTAGCAAGTCGCACCCCATCTGTTGCAATGAACGTTATGGAATCATGATTACACTCTACGGATACTCCCGTTAGTACCGGTCTAGTCTCGGAGGTTGATGCCATGGTCGCCACCTGTTTAATAGCGGACTTAAGGGATGCACTATTAATACTCAGTCTGCGAGGTGCACTCTGTTCTCCACTGAGAGACGGGAACTCGTAAGGATCCATGCCACATAACCGTACTTGAGAATGCCCCGACTTGACTGTAACAATGAGTTGTTCATTCGTTTCAAGTAAAATCCGTTCATCGTGAAGCTTACGAATAACGTCATGGAAATACCGTGATGGGATCACGACTGCGCCTGTTCTTCGAACCGTTACGCTTGCGCCGTCCTGAGGGGACTCGGCCCGTATGGTCATACTTGCGTTACTAGCTGTAAAAATAATGCCATCAGCGCGCGCCTGAATATGAATGCCTTGAAGTATCGGTATTGGATTATGGACATCAACAGCCTTTGTGACGTGCTGCAAAGCGTTCATCAGCGTATCTCTTGCGATCTCAACCAGCAATGGTCTCACCTAACCTCAACGTGGATTAGTTTGAATAATAGGACTCCAAGATCGTACGGATCACTTCCGAGCGAGATTGTTCGTTGTCTGCACATTGTTTCTCGATCATTTCCCATATTTCATCCGTAAGAGTGAGCGACACTTTCTTAGTCACACCAATACTCTTCCTTCCAGATCCCTCTCGCAGTCCTCCTCTCGTAAATACAAAACCTAACTGGCCTTCTTTGTTAGAGACACCGACTTTGATCGTTTTGTCTTTCAACTCGTGTCGCCTCCTCATTCCCGCTCTGCATTTGAATTAGGTTACCTTTTTCAATTTACGTTATCTTTATCATAGCATGTTTGCTCGTAGTCTTACAATATTTTCAAAGGTACCTCTATAACGGAAAATTATAAACTAAATAGCCTTTATATATTTCACGCATAAGCAGACCTCCGCTACAATGAAATTACCAAGTACTAGGAGGGACGTATCATGAGTTCAATTCATGTCTGGCAGACGGAGCTTTACGACAAGAAGCTGGATTTTGTATCCGAGTTTGGCAAAGGTGTGGTCGAACTGTTGAACCCCACACAGGGGGAGACCGTTCTTGATCTCGGCTGCGGAACGGGCGATTTGGCAGATGAGATTTCGAAGGCTGGCGCGGACGTTATTGGCATGGACTTATCTGCGTCGATGATTGCCGCAGCAAAGGAGAAGTATCCGGCGCTTCGCTT
Source organism: Paenibacillus taihuensis (assembly GCF_003386535.1). Classification (GTDB taxonomy): domain Bacteria; phylum Bacillota; class Bacilli; order Paenibacillales; family Paenibacillaceae; genus Paenibacillus_Z; species Paenibacillus_Z taihuensis. The sequence goes on along the minus strand of NZ_QTTN01000025.1, from coordinate 81,481 downwards.
TCGCGTAGGCGATGCCACCAGCTTCAAGCTGGAAGAAGAGGTCGATGCCGTGTTCTCGAATGCAGCTTTACACTGGGTGAAGGAGCCCGAGAAAGTCATTGCGTGTATATGGGATGCATTGAGGCAAGGCGGAAGGTTCGTAGCGGAATTCGGGGGTCAAGGCAATGTGGAGACGGTCGTTAAAGCAGCAAGCCGTGTGCTTGAACGTGATTATGGAATCGATGCATCCGCATTGAATCCCTGGTACTTTCCAAGCATCGCTCAGTACAGCACGCTTCTAGAGCAGCAGGGCTTCCGGGTTACGTACGCCGTTCACTTCGATAGACCGACCAGGATGAAGGACGGCGATGACGGACTGAAAATATGGCTGACGGGATTGGCGGATGATCTCTTCAAAGGTTTGTCTGCGGAGGAGAAGAGTGCGGCCATTGCAAAAATCGAGGCCGAAGCGCGTCCGGAGTTATATCACGACGAAGCCTGGTACATCGATTACAAACGGATTCGGTTCATGGCGATTAAAGCTTAAACTTGGAAGACCTCACTCCCGATTACGGGGGTGCGGTCTCTTCGCTTGGAATAGCGGGAAAAGCCTTTCTCGACGCCGGATTCTCGGGAATTGTGAGCCGTGAGAGGGAAAAGCCTCTCTCAGCTAGCTGAAAGTGGCGCCATAACCTCAAGCGTCTTCTGCAACGCTTCAACAATCTCTTTGACCTCGTCAGCGTTGCAGTGCACGGTGACGTAGTTCGGCTGCAACCCGCCATCGTTGATCTCTAGGATGACGTTTCGATCTGCTGCGTCGTATCGAATGCAGACGTGGTCTGCATCGAGCATCGTTTTCCAAGCCATCGATTACGCCTCCCCTAAGCTGTGGGCTACAGGATGAAGCGGCTGGTACAGCGGAAGCTTCGCACCGCTAGGAAGCTGAATCGCTGCAAGCTTGCCCCATCTCTGCTCGCTGACCGGCTCCAAAATGGAGACACCGCGCTCGCTTAACTCCGCCAACGTTTTCTCGATATCATCGCACAGGAAATAAAGCTCCTGACTGCTTGGCCCATCCGTAGGATGAACCGCAACCTCTGCAGGAGGCAGCTTGAAGATCATCCATCCGCCGCCTGCGTCTACACCGGCAAATCCGAGAACGTCTTGAATGAAAGCCCGGTCCGCCTCTGCGTCCGTGCTGTACAGGATAATGTGTGCTGCGTTGATCATGTGTTTCTCCTCGCTTCCCTTTGATACAGATAGTTTGACCATTACGTTTACATTAGCATTCACCACATTACCATTTCCAGCCAAACTTTAAAGGCCATCCATTTCTGGACGGCCCGCTTGTGCATTTCGCTTATGTGTTCCGCTTCTCCGCTTTTCCTCTTTTCCGCTAATTCGCTTACCCGGCCACACTCGACTGCGACTTCCCCGACTCTTTGCGCTGCGACGGCAACAAACCGACAACGAGCACGACCGCGACCGATATCGCGAAGATCGATATGAAGACGACATGCATGCCATGCGCCACCTGCTTCGTGTCGAGCCCCGCCGCCGCGTTATTGAATAACGTGCCGAACATCGCCACGCCGACGGTCTGCCCGAGCGCGTTCATCAGAGAGTTCGTCGAAGTCGCCACGCCCCGCTGGCTCCAATCCACGGCATTCTGGATGAGAACCAGAATCGGCGTCGTCAATAAGCCCATGCCGAAGCCGATCACGACGAGGATGCCGACCAGGTACGAGTACGGCGAGTCGGAATCAATCAGCATGAGCCATAGGCTGCCTGCTGCAACGATAACCGCGCCAGCGACGATGAAGATCCGAGGGCCGTACTTGAACATCAGCCTGCCTGCCATCGTAGCGGCGAAGGGCCAGGCAAGGCACATCGGCATGAGCGTGAACCCGGAGTTCGTCGCGCTATGTCCGAGTACGACTTGAATCCATTGAGGCGCGTACACCATCACGCCCGCCGTGATGGCGAAGCCCAGGAAACTGAGCAGGTAGATGACGCGAATCTCTCTTGTCTTGAACAGCCCAAGCGGCATCATCGGCTCCTTCACCCGCATCTCCACGAAAAGGAACAGCGAGATGAAAACAACCGCGACACACAGCAGGCCGATAATTAGCGCGGAGTTCCATTCGTACTTCTCCCCGCCGTTCAGCAGCGCGTAGAGGAGTGCCGTTAATCCAATCGTGAATATGGTCGCGCCGATAAAGTCGATCTTCTTCGCCTTCTTCTCGAACTTCTCATGCAGAAATCCAACAACAAGAATGAAGGCAATGACAAACACGGGCACATTCATGTAGAAAATCCAGCGCCACGAGATGTAGTCGACGAACGTTCCGCCCACGAGCGGACCGAGCAATCCCGCAACCGACCATACCGAAGCGAAAATCCCTTGAACCTTCGCGCGCTGCTCGCCCGGATACAAGTCGCCGACAATCGTGAACGTGACCGGCGTAAGCGCCCCTGCGCCGAAGCCTTGTAACGCGCGGAACCAGATTAAGGCGGTCATGCTCGTCGCCGCTCCGCACAGGATCGAGCCAATCGCGAAGATCAGCAGCCCCGCGGTGAACACCGATCTTCTTCCATACAGGTCTGCCAGCTTGCCGAAGACAGGCGTCGCGACGCACATCGTCAGCGTATAAATCGAGAACACCCAACTGATTAAGCTAAACCCGCTTAATTCCTTCGTAATATGAGGCATTGCTGTACTGACGACCGTTGCATCCAACGCCCCGATGAACAGTGCAGCGAGCAGGCCAATCGTTACAACCTTCCGATTCGTCGTTTGCTGTACCAACTCTGAATGCGCCTCCTACATTTGGCTTTTTGATCAGATATCCTCAAATCTATTCGCCCTCGCCGAAACAATTCCCTTCTAACGAAAAATGGCCGCCCTATGGGCAGCCATCTTCCTTACTCTCTATATCTAAGCTTTAGCTCGTCACGCTTGTTCCCAGGAGCTCAGCAGCATCTTCGCATTGATTTTTCCCGCAGCCAGAATGCCGTCGCTCTGCTCCAGATCACTGACAGAACGCGCTAGTATGACTGTGCCGATCAGAAGACTTAGCAGCGCTGTTCCATTCTGCTTGTTGATATCGGCGATTGAAGATACGAAAGCGATGATTTTATCCAGTTCAGCCGTGAAATGCTGCCGTATCTCTTCGGATAAACGAGGCATCTCTCCCGAGAAAGCGGGCAAAATACAGCCGAGCTCCGTATTATCCCGATGCTCCGCGCTCAAATAATAATCGATGATGGCGTTGATCTTCGATCCGCTGCTCACATGATCAACTGCCTCCTGAAGCAGCTGAATCGTATGATCAACCGCATAGCTGCAAGCTTCGCAGACAAGCTGATCTTTACTCTCGAAGTGAGAATAGAAGCCGCCGTGCGTTAAGCCGACGCCCTTCATAATGACAGGGACGCTTATGTCGCGAATACCGCTCGATCGAAAAGCGTTCGCAGCACTTTCCACGATCCGGCCGCGAACTTTCAACTTATGACCTGCTGGATAGGGCATCGTACTTCATCCTTTGCTGCAATACTGATTTTTAAAATATTGTAGTCATCATAATATCTCTTGTCAATCATCCGGTTAGGAAATCAGTGACATTTGACAATCTATAATATGATGCTCATAATATATTATATGCATCATATTTTAAAACGCGAAGGAGACTTATCTCATGAATATTTCGAATCAAGTTGCTCTTGTTACTGGCGCTAACCGTGGTTTTGGCAAAAACTTGGCTGCAGAGCTTCTGGCAAGAGGAGCAAAAGTATATGCAGGCGCAAGAAACGTAGATACGATCGATCTGCCCGGAGCTATTCCGCTGCAGCTCGACATTACTGATCCAGCATCCGTAGCCGCTGCCGCAAAGACGGCCAGTGACGTTACGCTGCTAATCAACAACGCAGGCATTGCAACAGGAACTTCCCTGCTGACGGGCGCCTTTGAAGATATTCATAAGGAGTTCGATACGCACGTGTTCGGTACGTTAGCGATGGTCCGCGCCTTTGCGCCGGTTATTGAGAAGAACAGCGGCGGCGCGATGCTAAACGTCCTATCCGTGCTCTCATGGCTCAGCGTCGGTAACGAAGGTGCATATGCTGCAGCCAAATCCGCGGAGTGGGGCATGACGAATGCGCTGCGTCTGGAACTTGCGCCGCGTAATGTTCGAGTTGCTGGGCTGCACGTGGCCTACATGAATACAGACATGACGGCTAATATTACAGCGCAGAAGTCCGATCCGAAGGACATTGCGCGCATTGCAGTCGACGGTCTCGAAGCGGATCAGTATGAAATTGTTGCCGATGATATCAGCCGCCATGTCCAACAAGGACTCGCCGGCGGAGTCAATGCCCTATACCCTAATTTGTCCGCAAAATAAGGATTATAACAAAATGACGAAAGCTCCCTTCGCGGTTCGAAGGGAGCTTTCTATATGCGTGCACGACTATTCAGTTCAGATCAGATCTATGAAGACTTCTTACGAACGGGGTACAGCATGGTGAAATGAAACGTTTGAAGCTCCGAATAAGGAACAGTAAGTGCATTCAGCGGTTCGAATGGAACGGTCTCCATCCCAAGCACGCCCTCACTTGAATCGATCTCATAATCAGGCGACTGATCCAGCCATCCGAATATCGCTTCATATACGCGCCACATATGGGCTTCATCACCGTTCACTTGGGCGCTCACGCAAAGCCCGCCGCCCATCTCCAGTTTCTCGATGCCGTCCGGTACGTCTCCGAACTCATGAACCGCCAGCCCCACCCACAGCGTATCGACTTCCCCGCTCCACTGCTCCTGCGGAATGAACACATAAGCGGACGGACTATCCGTCAATCGTTCATCATTAAGCGGAACCTGTGCGGTAAGCTGGCTCCACGCCGCCCGCGTCCCGCTCTTATCGGGCGTCATACCTGTTCTTACTGCCAATGCCTTGAAAGGAGCCACTTCAATCAGATCAATTGCGATTGTTTCTTGCAAAAGCACCCTCTCCTTAACCTCTAAATTCCGGGCTCAGGTATCTCACCCGACGCGTGCGAATGCTTACATGTACATATTCATTGAACAACCATTATTTTCCTCCTTTTTGCACATGAATCAAAAAAATAAATGCCTGATTTTCGGCTGCGATCGTCGTTCGTGCGAGGTATAATGAACTCATTCTTAAAACATGTAGGTGCGATGATGATCCATAACGAGGAACGCAAAGCCGAATATTATAAAGCGCTTGTCGAGAAGAAGTCCGACTATGAGGGCATTTTCTACGTGGGCGTCACGTCTACCGGGGTATTCTGCAGACCGACTTGTCCGGCTAGAAAGCCGAAGTACGAGAACTGCGAGTTCTACGAAACGGCGCAGCAGGCGCTTCTCGCTTCCTTCCGCCCTTGCCAGCGCTGCCGGCCTTTGTCCCATCCGAATCAAGTGTCGGATATGATTCGGGTACTCGTCGAGGCGATTGAGCAGAACCCCGAGAAACGATGGAAGGGGCAAGATTTCCGGGCACTATCGATTGATGAATCAACTGCCCGCCGCCAATTCAAGAAGCGCTTTGGCATGACTTTTGTTGAATACGCGAGAGCCCGTCGAATGGGACTCGCTCTGAAGAGCATCCGATCGGGGGAGAAAATAATCCGTACGCAATTAGCTTCAGGCTACGATTCGAGCAGCGGATTTCGCGATGCCTTCTCTCGCATTATGGGAGCGCCACCTACGCGGTTTGACGACAGCCGCATCCTTAAAGCAGCTTGGCTGGACACACGGCTCGGCCCTATGATCGCGATAGCGGACGATAACGAGTTATATCTCTTGGAGTTCGTGGACCGTCGAGGGTTGGAACGCGAGGTAGAACGATTAAGGAAACGATTGAAGGCGGCCATTATTCCTGGACAGACACTGCCCATTCAGTCCATTGAGCGCGAGCTGACCGACTACTTCGAGGGGACATTAACGGAGTTCAAGACCCCTCTCCATCTTGTCGGCTCCGATTTCCAGCAACGTGTATGGGAGCAGTTACGGCAGATTCCGCCGGGAGAGACCCGCTCCTATGCCGATATCGCCGTAGCGCTTGGCAAACCAACCGCCTATCGTGCGGCAGCACAGGCGAACGGCGCGAATCAACTGGCGATCGTCATCCCATGTCATCGCGTTATCAACTCCGATGGCGAGCTCGGTGGATATGGCGGCGGAATCGCACGTAAAGAATGGCTGCTGAGTCATGAAAAAAGCGGTAAATAAGAAGAATGGCCATCCTACGGCGGATGGCCATTTTCTCTAATCTCACTAAGTAACACCAAGCATGACTTCAAGCGCTCACTTCTGTGAATCAAAAACGAACATCGACGCATCCTGCGCCATGAATATTTTGCTTCCGGAATAGAAGGTTTCGGACCGAATGTTCTTGTACCCGACTCTGGTCATGATACCCGCCAGCTCCGCCTGATGGAATCCGTTATGGACGAGATCGGACACGACATGCTCATTCTTGTCAAAATCAACAATGAGCAGATGCCCGCCGTCGTTCAACACTTCAAACAGCCTTGCCAGCAAGAACTCCACGTCCTTGATATGCAGCAGCACCTGAGCCATAAAGATATAATCCGCCCGCAGCACCGATAACCCTTCACCCTCGAAGTCAAAGCATAATGTTTCTGCATTTTGAATGCCCAGATCAGCAATCTTCTGCTCCATTTGCCCGATCATCCCTGGTGACGTATCCAGAAAAAGCACCGATTGAAACTCGTCTACTAGGTTCATGCCTACGAGTCCCGTCCCACAGCCGAAATCGATCGCGGTCTTGCCCTTCGCGTCACTTACATAGTTACGAATCGCATCGGACGATACCTGTGCAATGTGGATTCTCTCAGGCGTGTCATACGTATTAGCAATCATTTCGAACTTATCGGTATTCCCCATTTGGTCGACTCCTCCAATCTGCCTTCTTAAAAGGCTGAACCGATTTTCTCGGTCCAGCCTTCTTCGTTTCGTGCTATTTCGGCAGAACAGCCATCATTGGATAATATTCCGTCGTCATTACGCCCCCGATAACGGCGGGATCTTCTGCGATAAGCCCTGGGACTTGATCTACATTCTCCACTTCGATAACGGCGAGCCCGTGAGGATCGTCCGGCTTCCGAACAGGTCCGAATACAAGCGCGATGCCCTGCTTCTGCTTCTCCGTCCAATAGGCGATGTGCCGGTGCATGATGCCCCGTTCTTCTTCGGTCATATCTTGAGAAAAAGTCGCTCTGGGCGGCGTCGACCATAGCATGAAATGCATTTTGCCCGGATTGCTGCTTGCCGTGTTATCTGACATGATGACCAAACCTCCATAGCGTGATTGTTCAACGAAGCTCATAATAATCCATCGTCGACGTTTCCTTGAAACCGCAGGATTGATAGAGCCCCAGCGCGTTCGCGTTCTCCACGGCCACTTGCAGCATAATGTCCGCCGCTCGCGCCTCCTTCAGCTTATCGACCGCCTTCAAGAGCGTCGCTCTCCCGTATCCCTTGCCGCGGTGCTCAGGCAGAATGCCTAAGCCATAGATGCCGCCAGTCCCGCCGGGAGACAGCTGGATATGAAACTTCCCGATGACCTGCCCGCGGGCCTCTGCGAGATAGATGATCATGCCCCGCTTCTCTTCCTCTTCCGGCAAAATCATCCCTTCCCTAGGATGCTCTGTTTCTTCCTCATCCACGGGCTCATCGCCAAAATAAATCGCATTCTGCCGGCGAATTTCCCACGCATCCGCGTTCGTCGCCTTCCGGAATGTGAGGCCTTTCAGGTCGCCATGTATGTCCGGGCGATCCATCTGAAGATACATCTCGTACTCCGAATGATGGTAATGGGCACCGGTTCCCTGAATGAATGCCTGCCCGCCTTCTGAATTCCGGTCGCTCAAGAGAAGCAAGCTCTTGGGAGCTCTCCGCTTCCACTCATCCAAGACCAGCTTGCTTAGTGTCGCAAAGACGCCTTGGCGCCTATATTCAGGGTGCACCATCCCGTTCACTTCGAGCGGTGTGCTGGCGTCGCCGAACTCGCAAATACCTATATAGCCGATCAACTCTTGTCCATCGAAGTACATGAATTCATTGATCTTGCGCATCCCTGCACTTCCTGAACTCGCGGCAAGCTTATAATCCAGCTCCAGCTTCAGCGCCGTCTGATCCTCGCGGATACACGTTTCCTCGAGTGTATGTATCAAGTCAAAATCCTCTTGATTGATTCCCTCTCCGAGCTTCAACCACGGGTTACTGATCGTCTTCATATGTCACCTCCGTCTCAGTCCGCCGCATTCGGCCTTTGGTTCTACAGCACCCGGTCCGGATTGTACTTCGCTCTGAACTTATTCGCGATGTAAGTCTCATAGATCGCGCGGTCCAGAAGGCCTTCCACAAGACAAACCTCGATCTTGGTCACTTCGTCTCTGTGGTTCTTGATAGGCGATACCGAATCTTCAAAGTGCTTCTTGATTCTAGGGCGCAGCTTTCTCGCCTTGCCGACAAACAGGAGCTCGTCCTTATTGTTGTAGAACATGAAGATCCCGCCTTCTTCCCTGGTGATCAGGTGAAAATCCGTGAATCCATAAATATGGCTTAGCTGAGGATTACTCTGCTTCGTAATGGTAACGTCCGGTGTTGGTACAGTAATTTTGATCATGTTCGGCTCACATCCTCTTCGAGTTAGGTCTACATACTACCATGAACTTTAGTATAAAGTGATTTTCGGCATACATCCACGTTTACTATTCTTGCTCCTTAATCACCTGCTCAATCCCGAGCAAAATCAGATTCAGGCCGAATTCGAACGACCCGTCGGACCCCATCAGCTCGAACAATCCGCCCCCCAACATCTTCCGGAACAGTCCCGCTTCCGCTTCGCTCATAGCGTCCATCAGGCCATTGAGCTCCTCTAGCGGGAGCTCCCCCTGATCCTGATAATCGTCCAATACGAAGCCGAGCACATAGTTCGTAAGCGTAGTAACCGCTTGTAGTCTCGACCGCTATGCCTACCATTATCCGCGATCTGCATGACATGACGCTGTATGGTTGGGTAGCCGGCATCTACATGCTGTCCATGACCGCCTGTATGCCCATCATGGGCAAGCTGTCCGACATCTTCGGACGCAAGCGGCTTTATCTAATCAGTATCAGCCTCTTCATTCTCGGCTCGCTCGGAGCGGCCTCGCCCCTACGATGGAACTGCTGCTTCTCGGCCGCGGCATCCAAGGCGTCGGCGCTGGCGGTCTCATGCCGCTGGCCATGGTCATCTTCGGAACGACCTTTACCGTAGAACAGCGCATGAAGCTGCAAGGGCTGTTCGGCGTCATGGCCATTCTGCCTCAGCTGGTCGGTCCGATAATCGGCGGCTATGTAGTCGACCACATCAGCTGGCACTGGGTATTCTTCATCAATCTTCCCGTCAGCCTGTTAGCTGCACTTCTGATGTCCCTTGGTCTGCATGAGGGAAAGCAGCGCGAATCGCGTTCCATTGACTACGCGGGCGCGCTGACTCTAATGGGGTCCATCCTGTCTCTGCTGCTGGCTCCCGTTCTCATCGAGAACAAAGGCCTGGCTTGGACTTCTCCGCTGGTACTGGCGCTGCTCGGAGCCTCCGCTGCCCTGCTCGTTCTGTTCATTCTCGTCGAGCGCCGGGCCAAGGAGCCCATCATTCCGCTGCGCTTATTACGCAACCGCAATATCGTTGCCATGGCGCTCCTCATGTTCACGGTCATGTGCGGCTTGATGGGGGCTTCGTCCTCCTTCCCGTATTATGCCCAGATTGCCATGGACTTCTCGGCAACCGTATCCGGCTACTTCTAGCTCATGGCCATGGCTGGCGCGATTCCGTTCAGCCTGGCTTGCGGCTTCCTAATGGCCCGGATGACCTATCGTACACTGTTCATCGTTTCGTTCCTGTTCCCGGTTGCGGGACTATTCATGGCGCTCTCGATTCATCTGAGCGAAAGCTTTATCTATCCCGCCCTATGCTTCTTTATCATGGGTATCAGCACTGGAACCTTGATGGCCGGGGATACCATGCTCATACAGGAATCCGCAGAGGAAGAGGACCGCGGCATGGCGCAATCCACGGTCCAGCTGTTCCAAACGATGGGCGCCAGCATCGGGATGAGCGTCTTCGGAAGCCTCCTGGCCGGGTGGCTCTCGAGCGGCTTGTCCCTGACGAGCGCCTTCCATCAGCAGTTCGGAATGGCTCTTGTTTTTGCCCTCGCGGCCGTCGTCATCTGCTTCTTCTTCGGCAAAGGGAAGCTTGTCGCGGAAGCTCCTGCGAGCGAATCACCGAGCGAATCTGCCAGCGAGTCGCAGAAGCTATTACGCTCATAATCATAAGAAAACCGCCTTCCAATGGAGGCGGTTTTCTTCCGTGCAAACTTACACCCCTATGCTAATGCGCCGGCAAATGATCCTCAATCGCCTGCTGCAGCGACACCTTCGTGATCGCCTTTTGCTCAAAGGACAAGCCTGACCGAATCATCTTCTTCACAATCTCTGGCCTCAGCCCCGTAACGACCGGTTGGCAGCCCATCATATTGATTCCGTCAAAGACGCTGATGAACTGTTTGACGACATCGTCATCCATCTCCATCGCGCCTGACAAATCAATGATTAATGTTTCGATTCGGTTGTTCCCGATTTGTGAAATGACCTTATCCTCAATGGCATTGGCACGGAACTCATCAATGGCTCCGATAATAGGGAGAATGGAAATCGCCTGCGTCAGCGGAATAATCGGAACGGATAGATCCACGACCATTTCCCGCTGCGCCCGAATCAGATCGTCCTTAAACAGGGAATAGCTAATAAAGAACTGATTAAGGAACTGGTCCATCAACTGATTAATGCTCTTCTCCATGCTATAGTAATGTTCTTTGTTTTCATTGTGATTGTGCATACGGTCATAATTGTACAGGAAGTCCCACAATACCCGCCTTACCGCCTGAACCCATTCCAGTTTAAATGCCAAGGTGAGCGAATGCTTCGCCCACGTGATTCCTTCTTGCTTGGCAAAGGCGATGGCCTCATACTCTTTCCCGTCAATAATATAGAGCACCAGCTTATGTGCGTTATCCAGCAGGTTTATGTTACCGATTGCAAGAATTTCATCGATTTTATCGCGAACGTTGACTGCCTCTAATAACAGCCGCTGCTCGAAATTACCGCGGTTTACAATGAAGAATTCTTTGATACCCATAGTTGCCTCAAGCTCCAAATAAACCACTTCCTTTAATCTTATATTTTTGGTCTCCTTCGGAAACGTAATCGTAAATTTGGTTCCACCGTTTTCTGCGCTCTGTACTTCGATTACGCCGTTATGCTGATAAATCACGGAGAACACAAGCGTTAACCCCATGCCGGTCCCGTTCTCTTTGGTCGTATAGAAAGGTGTGCCGAGCATTCTGAGCTTGTCCTGCGGAATACCAACTCCGGTGTCCTGGATCGAGACAATGACTTCCTGCTCGGTAGCCATATGCTCAATATGAATAGCTCCCTTTCCCGGGATTGCCTCGAAGGCGTTCTTCAGCAAATTGAAGAACACTTTCTTTAGCTGATTCTTCCTGCCTAATATGTATGAGCCCGGATTCTGCAGCCTGCTATGGACCGAGACCCGGTACATCTGATCCTGAAACAGCTGCGTTAAAGCATCCAATTCGACGGATAAATCAATCGAGCTATGTGCCTCTTCCTCAAGGTCAGGCTTGGACACATGCAGCAGATTTTGCAGAATGTTAATCGCATTTCCCAGTTCCGCCTCAGCAATCTCGATGTACTTGGTATCCTTCTTCTCTTTCATGAGCTGTAAAAATCCTTTAACGGCGGTCAGCGGATTTCTAACCTCATGTGCGATACCAGCGGCAATCTGCCCTACGGAAGCCAGTTGGCTCAGATGAGTGTCTTTCTTCTTATTTACGGCCACGCCTTCCTTTTCCTGCATCCCGAACGGTCTCCGATCTGCTGCAAGTCGCCTGTGCGTCTCAGCTAGTTGTAAAACTGGATTCAATTGGTAGAATTGCCAATTGGGATATTTCTAGTATACATAATAGACTCGTATGTTTACTATACCGATTGGACCGCTTATTTCGTTGATAATTGTTGCATCATTGCTATTCATGTCGAAAGGGACAAAAAGCAAAGGCCACCCCTCAAAAGGATGGCCATTACTTTACGTATATAGCTCTATTACGAGAGGACAGCCGATGCCTCTTTCCATTGACGGCGCATCCGTGCCGCGACGCTCTCTCGACCCTCGAGCTGATCTGCGAGCTCCGATATTGCGCGTCTAACCTGCGGCGCGAAATGGCGAAAATCCCGGTCCGGGCTTAGCTCCGCTCCCTCCCTGATAACCGCGTCCGATAACCGGAGCGCCGGGGAAGTCGGCACGATGCGCATCCTCAGCCGAACGGCCACTCTTCTCAACTGCTTGGCACATCTGCCGCCTCCATGACCGCCGTAGGTGACGATCATGACTGGCTTATCCCGCCACTCGTGGTAGAGGTGATCGATCGCGTTCTTAAGAACCGCAGGATAGCCCCAGTTAAACTGCGGGGTGACGAAGATCACGCCGCTCGCGCTCTTGACCTTGTCGCTCCATGCTTGCGTGTGCGGCTGGCTGTAACCGTCCAATGCCGGAATCCCCGGTTCATCGTCCATTGGCAGCCGCCACTTGGCCAGATCGATAATCTCATACTCGTAGTTCGAATTCGCTCGTCCGATGGATTCGACCCATGCCGTAATTTTCGGGCAGTTTCTGCCTGCTCGTATGCTCCCCATGACCAGGAGGATGGTCTTCTTCTGACTCATCGTTTCACGCTCATTTCATATATTATAGTGATGTTCGCTCATTTAGTACGTGATACAAACAATATAGTTTGTGTCGCGTACTTCTGTCAATAACAAATATAAAAACGGCCGCCAATCATGGACTGGCCGCCGCACTCTCATTCAGTATTTTTCGATTAAACTGCCGTGCTCGAGATAAAGAACACGATCGCACAGCGATAGAACGCGCTCGTCGTGCGTAACCATAATGGCGCTCTTGCCTCGTTCTTTGGCCTCTCTGGCGATCATGCCTACAACGTCCATTCCCCTTCCGGCATCCAGACTCGCCGTCGGTTCATCCGCCAGCAGCACAGCCGGGTCGTTCATGAGCGCTCTTGCAATCGCGACGCGCTGCCGCTCGCCTCCTGACAGCTTCTCAGGATAAGCATGCCTGCGGTGATCCAAGCCCAGCTTATGAAGCAGCTCGCCGATGCGATCATTCGCCTTCGCTCGACTCATATCCCCCAGTTTTGCGACCAGCATCAGCTGCTCTTCCACCTTCAAGTATGGAATCAAATTGGCATTTTGAAAAATAAAGCCGAGCTTGTGCAATCGCATATCAGATAATGCCTGCTTCTCTTTCCCAGCCATCGATTCCCCATCCAGCAAGACTTCGCCGCTCGTAGGCTTAAGAAGCGCGCCTGCTATCGACAGGAACGTACTCTTGCCGGAGCCGGAAGGCCCCATCACAGCGACCAATTCCCCTTCTGCTACTTGCAGGCTTAAGCGATCGAGCACCGTTCGCTGCATCCCGCCATCCTCGAAAGTATGCGTAATCTCGTTCAGAATCAGCCTGTGTCTCATGCTGCACTCCTCCCTATCGCATCCAAGGCGTCGATTCGCGTCACTTTCCAGACGGAAAACAATGAACCGGCGAGCGTCATCACGATGAAAGCTGCACTCGTATACGCTAGCGTAGAGGCTTGCAGCCGGAATGGCATTCCGTCTGGCAGGACCGCCTCAATCGCTTGGACAAGCAGTATGCTGACCATAAGACTGGCCGACGATAAGAGCAGTACTTGAAGGGCGACGCTTCTTACAAGATAGCCGGTGCGTGTACCGATTGCCTTCAAAATGCCGAATTGGCTGCTCTTCTGAATCGTGATGACGTAGAAGAACACCGCAAGGACGAATAATGAGATGATAAACAGGAAGATGGTCATCAGCAGCAGCGATCCCTGCTCCTCCTTGTAGCCCGGAATGGCCGAAACCGCATCTGACTTGGTCACGATCTCGTCGTCCGGCAGTTCTGCAGCAAGCTGCTCCGCTTGATGCTTATTCGCCTTTACCGCAATCGCACTATAAGCTCCGCCGTCCTCTTCTGCTCCTCCCGCTTCCGGTCGTGCCGCTGTCCCTGTCTGAAGCTGCTGCCAGTCGTGCTCGTTCAGAAATACCGCCGGCGAATGGCTGAACGACTCGTGGCTGACGAAGCCGCTGACCCGCCATTTCAAGCCGGAAGCTTGATCGACCAGAACCGTACCTAGGCCAATTCCCGAATCCTTCAGCTTGCGATCCACAAGCACATCGCCAGTCTCGCCCGTTGCAATACCTTCACCTTCCGTCACCTGGGGCATCAGCCAGCCTTCCGGCCTGATTCCGAGAAGCGTCACATCCAGCTTCCCCGCTAATCCTTCTGCCTTCATGGTGGTCATCTTAACGCCAAGCGGCTGGACGTTGTCTTCTCCGGCAATCACGCCCGCTTGCGCCAATGCTTGGCCGTTAAGCTGTGACCGGGTGAAACGATGATTCGAACCCTTCTCCATCACAAAATGCGTTGCGTCCATATTCTGAATCGATGCCGCGTTATCATAGGCGAGCCCGCGCGCAAGCCCGGTAACGAACAGTACCAGGAAAGCGATGAGCAGCATAATAGTCGCAATGAGCGAATAGCGGACTTTCGCGAACCTCATCTCTCGAATAGCCAAATACATGGTGCTTCCCTCCCTCTTGGATGGCTTCAGTTTAGGGAGTGAATATAAATGGCGCATAAATAACAAGTTACAATTTGGGCAGTGTAATGGTAAAACTAGTGCCTGTCCCTGGCGCGCTGCTCACCTCGATCGTTCCCTCGTGCAGCTGCACAATCTTCTTCACGATGGCAAGCCCGAGGCCCGTTCGCCCCGAAGCCCGTTCCCGTGCGCGATCGACACGGTAGAACCGATCGAATAGAAAGGGCAGATGCTCGGGAGCGATCCCTTCTCCAGTATCCGATATGACGATACGGGTGTGAGCCTGCAGTGCTTCTGCAGCCACTTCAATACTTCGGCCTGGCGGAATATGGTTTACCGCATTGCTCAGCAAATTCGTCCATACCTGCATGAGCAGCACTTCGTCGCCATGAACCGAAACCGATTCCGGAATCGATAGCTTCAGCAATAGCTGCTTCTCTTCCAGCTGCCACTGCAGCATCTCCACTGCTTGGCGGATATGACCGCGTAAGATAATAGGCTTCTTGTTCAGCGCCTCTTCACCTTGCTCCAGCGTTGAGAGCAGCAGCAGTTGTTTGCTCAGCATGGAGAGGTGCCTACTCTCCGCTTCGACAATCGAGGCATATTGCTGACGTTCTTCTTGTGCAAGATCCCCTTGCGCTAATACTTTGGCAAAGCCTTGGATGGACGTGAGCGGCGACTGGATTTCGTGCGATACATTCGATACAAACTGCTGACGTGCCAGGTCGACCCGCTCCAGCTCCTGACTCATCGTCATGAAATGCTCGGCGAGCTGCCCGATTTCATCGCGTCTTCCTGTCGTCAGCCGAAGATTGTAATTTCCCTGTGCGAGGCGTTTGGTCGCTTCGGTCAATCGCGTAATCGGTTTGACGATATAGCGTGTACTGATCAAGAACAATAGAATACTGATGACAATGGTCAGCAATCCGATCAGTGCGAAGAAAGTACGCAGCTCGCCGAACTGCAGCAGCACATCCGGCCGCATGAACAGGGCATAGCTCTTCGCTGATGTTCGGACGAGCACACCTACCGTGTTGCTTAAGCTGTTCTCGAAGAAGCCCGTGATGAAAGGCTTGTTCGGAAACTTCGCCACGCCATGATAGATGTCTCCGCCAAGGACGAGCTGGATGTCTTCCTTATCCAGATCCCGCTCCCGGAAGCTCTTCCCGTAGAAATGCGAGTCTCCTTGCCCATCCGTTACGTAGATTTCGTATCCCAATGAGGCCGCATTGCGAAGATATCTCTCCATATCCGCAGGATCGGATTCAATAAAGCTCTTCATCTGCTCGGCAATGGAGATCAGCTTCCCATCGTTATACGGCTTGAGCTTGATATGGTAATAGCTGTTCGAAGCGAGGAATCCGAGCATGCTGCTGACGAAGATAACAGCTAAGGTGATCAGAAACACGCGATAGTACAAGCTTTTCAACGGTCCCTCACCACGATCTTGTAGCCGATGCCCCGAACCGTCTGAATAACAAAGTCATCCGCGTAATCGGAGAAGCGCTGGCGCAGCCTGTTGATATGTACATTGACCGTATTATCGTCTCCTTCGTAATCCTGACCCCACACGAGCCGGATCAGCTCGTCGCGGGAGAATAAACGCCCCGGGTACTGTGCCAGCTGGGCTAATAACTCGAATTCTTTCATCGGCAGCAAAATAATAGATTGCCCGTCGGATACTTCAACGTTCTTCCGGTCAATGGTAACGCGGCGCATCCGAATGATGTCATCCGATGCCCGGTTATAGCGGCGGAACAGCGCTTTGACCCGGAACAGCAGCTCTTCCGGCTCGAAGGGCTTGGTCACGTAGTCATCCGTCCCTTTGAGATAGCCCTGTTCTTTATCAGACAGCTGATCTCTAGCCGTTAGCAGTATGATCGGGATGTCGTAATGCTGCCGAATATGCTCGCACAGCTCGAACCCATCCATATGCGGCATCATCACATCAATAATGGCGATATCGATATGCGTACGCGCCATGACTTTTACCGCTTCGGCCCCGTCCCCAGCCTCATGTACGCTATATCCTTCGCGGGTCATGACATATCGTACCAGCGCTCTAATATGAGGATCATCGTCTGCCAGCAGCAGATGTTTCAACGCGGGTCCCTCCCGTTCCTGTTCCTATGTTCGTTGCGGAATAGATAAATTATGCAAGAGATTATTTGGTCTTTCAATTAAAATAGTAGAAAACACGAACATGAGGAGAAGCCACAATGAAGTTTGCTATGATGTACAGCTGCGGCAAGGATAGCAGTTTGGCGCTTTACCGGATGATCAACGAGGGTCATACGCCGGTGGCATTGATCTCCGCATTCAATCAGGAGCAAGGCCGCTCCTGGTTTCACGGTATCCCGGAGGAGCTATTAAGATCGGTTTCAGAAAGCTTGGGCATTCCGCTTATCATTTGTCATTGCCGGCCGGAAGATTACAATGAAGCCATTGAAGAGGGTCTAAGAAAAGCGGTGCAGCTCGGCGCCGAGAGCTGCGTTTTTGGCGATATCGACATCGAAGGGCATAGAGAGTGGAACGAACAACGCTGTACCCATGCCGGTTTGACATGCGTACTACCGCTATGGCAGGAGGGCCGAAGGGCTTTGACGGAAGAACTGATTCATGCGGGATTTAAGGCGGCCATCAAGATTGTTCAAAGCGATATATTGGACGACAGTTTCCTCGGGCAAACGCTAACCGCGGATCTCGTGGATCGAATCGAAGCCGCAGGAGCTGACCCCTGCGGTGAGAATGGTGAATATCATACCTTCGTGTACGATGGACCTCTATTCCCGGAACCCATCCCCACCAAATTCGGTGAGATTATCGATTTTAAGACCCATAAGGCAATCGACATCCAATCGATGTAGCTTCCTTCTTTCTCGCAGCCGCCAGAAGGTGCATGCAAGGAAAATGGCGTACAATCTCAGCAACGAGACCGTACGCCATTCCGCCATTCATAGATCAGCCGAACTATTCCACGCTCTGAAGCTCTCCAACTACCATGGCAGCGGATCGTGCCCAAGCCTTTCTTCCCAGAAGCTGCGCAGTCGTGCCGCCACTTCCTCAGGTATCTTTTTATCCGAGCTAGACGCGTTCTCTTCCCACTGTTTGACGCTCTTCGCTCCCGGAATGATCGTGCTCACTTCGGGGTAGGACAAAATAAACCGCAATGCCGCCTGGGTCATCGTCGATCCGTCGTCTTCTACAAAACGAATCCGTTGCACGAGATCGGCGCGCCGGGCGATGACATCATCGGACCAGCGTTTCCTCACCCCTTCGAACCGGCTGGCTTCGTTATATTTTCCGCTAAGCCATCCGGAGTCGAGCGGTACCTTGATAATCAAGCCAACCTGTTGACGCTCCGCCTGTGCGAACGCACGGGAGGTTTCTTGGTAGAAGACATTAAACAACACTTCGAGCACATGGCTGCCCGATGTGTTTAGAACGATCTCCATATCTTTCAGCGTATCCACGGATGCCCCGTACGCGCGGATCACACCTTCATCCTTCAGCTGCTGTAATGCGCGCATCTGCTCGCTATCCCCGTATAAGCACGCTTCCGGCGGGTTGTGCAGCAATACAGAATCTATATATGAGGTTCTCAGCCGCCGAAGACTGGACTCAACCGAGCTCCGAATGCCCGCCGCTGAGAAATCGGTTTCCCCGTCAGCCGTATGGCCCACTTTGGTGTTGATGACCACGCGATCCCGTTTACCTTCTAATGCTTCTCCAAGCAGCCGCTCGCTTGCTCCGCGTCCATACCCTGGCGCCGTATCGAAGAAATTGCATCCTTGATCCACAGCGGTGTGCACGAGTCCGATTGCTTCGTCGTTCGCCATGGGCGACCAATCGATCTGATTCCCCAATTGCCACGCCCCGAACCCGATCTCTGACACCTCCGTCGTTAGATTGCCGTACTTCCTGTATCGCATCTCAAACCCCGCTTCTTCGTTATGTATTTCCAGTATAAGTATGCTATAAATCATACTTTACAATGCCATTGCTAGACGCATCAATTTTTGAAAAAATGCAGCAGCCTGTAGGATATTAGTTCATCAGATGCAGGAGCAATTGCACATCCACGGTAAAAACAGAAATAAATTGACAAGAAACGATATGGGTTGACATAATGAAAAAGAAACGATAATAGTGGGATTTCCATGGTTAAAGTGTATTTTTATGCGTTTTCATGGTAGCGAGGGGGGGATTGCTTTGACGAAAATAGCTTTGATCTCGGAGTCTAAGAAGAGATGTGAACAGCTAGGTATTGATCCACAAGGGATTCCCTCCTTTACAAACTTTTATTCCGAAGACGAATTGAATGTAAAACGGGCCGAATACGAGGAAATATTGTCCGTCATTAACTTCTTTGTTCATAAAATGTTGGAGCTTATGAAAGGAATCCCGCTGCTCATCCTAATCTCCGATGAGAATGGCTGTATTCTGGAAATGGCCGGAGACGAAGCGATCAAGAGCGTGGTTCAGCAATCGGGCATTCAGGTTGGCCTCGTGTTCAACGAACAAGAAGCCGGCACCAACAGCATTAATTTAGTTCTGGATTCCCGCCAGCCCATTCAGCTTGTCGGGGCAGAGCATTATTACGAATTTTTAGGATCATCGGCTTGCTACTCCGTACCTTTCCAATATACAGATATCTCCAACTTGCTCGGGACGATTACGATCATGACGACGATTGATCAGCATAACCCCTTCTTGTTGGCGATGCTATGCACAGTCGTAGATTCTATTGAACGTGAACTACTGCTGAAAAAACAAAATAAACGATTGCACATCTTGAATCAGGTGGTTATCGAAACAACAAGAAACGGCATTATTATTACGGATCGGGATGGTGCAGTTACCGAGTTTAACAAGTTCGCCGAAATTATAACCGGTTCCAAAAAACAGGATGTCATTAATAAGCCGATTTTGGATGACAAAACAAATAACTTCATTAAAGAGGTCCTTCACACAGGGCAGGATTACGAAGATATGGAATTGGTGCTGCGTTCTCAGATGGGGCAGGATGAGCTGGTTTGCCTGTTCGACGCCTTCCCTATTCGCGACGAGAATATGCAGATTATGGGCGCGTTTGCGCAGTTCCGGGATATCACGGAGCGTTACCATACGCAGAAGCAGATCAATTACTTGGCCTATCATGACGATTTAACCGGCTTGCCGAATCGAAGGTTTTTCACCGCGCATATTGAAGAATTGCTGAGCTGCCGGGTGAATGAGAACAGTATCTTTGCCGTCATGTTTCTCGATCTGGACAGCTTCAAGAAGATTAATGACACGCTGGGTCATAACAACGGGGATATCCTGCTGAAGCTGGTTGCCGAGCGTCTGAAAGCTTGCTGCCATGCTCCGAACCAGCTGGTTTCCAGAATGGGCGGGGACGAATTCACGATCCTCCTCGAAGAGATGACGGATCATAACGAAGCGATTCATGTAGCGGAAGAGATTATTCAAGCCTTCGAGAAACCGTTCGCGGTGGACGGCTACGAGTTTTATATAACCGCCAGCATCGGTATTGCCTTCTATCCTCAAGACGGCAGGAATGTCGAGATGTTAATGAAGAATGCCGACATTGCCCTTTACCGGATGAAGGATGACGGAAAGAACAACTATACGATCTTCAAGCCTATTCCGAACAGCGGCATTGAACGGCTTACATTGGAGAATTCAATCCGCAAAGCCTTGCAGCTCAATGAATTCGTGTTATATTATCAGCCCAAAATCGATACGCTGACCGGACAAATCATCGGCACCGAGGCGCTCGTCCGCTGGAATCACCCGACTCTCGGCTTGATCCCTCCAGGTAAGTTCATCCCGATCGCCGAAGAGACCGGACTTATTGTGCCCCTTGGGGAATGGGTGCTGAGAACAGCCTGCTCCCAGAATAAAATATGGAAGGAAAAGGGATACCCTCCTATGAGCGTATCGGTCAATCTCTCTTCTCGCCAATTTTCGAAGCATAATTTGGTAGAGAGCATTAAAGAGATCTTACTCGAAACCCGCATAGATCCCCAATACCTGGAGCTCGAAATCACCGAGTCGATGACGATGAATGTTGAAGTCGCGATCGAAGTACTCGGAAGACTGAAGGAGCTCGGCATCCAAATTTGCATCGACGACTTCGGGACAGGCTACAGCAATCTCTACTATTTGAAATTATTCTCGATTGACCGGCTGAAGATTGATCAGTCCTTTGTCCGAGATATTATGACGGATTCGAATGACGCGAACATTGTAGCTACGATAATCGCTATGGCCCATAACCTTGGAATCGATGTTATTGCAGAAGGTGTAGAAACCAAGGAACAATTGGATTTCCTGCGTAGCCAGGGCTGCCATGAAGTACAAGGTTTTTATTATCACCCACCTTTACCCGCAGAACAAATCGAGCAGCTGTTACTGAAAACGTTATCAATGAAACCCACATCGCAAAGGTGATATGATGAAAAAGAGAGTGTATGCCCTATTAGTCGAGCTTTTTAATAGTTGGGGGATTTCGCACGTATTCGGCATTCCCGGGAAGTCCATTTCTCCATTGATGCTGGAGCTTGAGAACTGTGGAATTGAATATGTGCTGGGTCGTCACGAGGCCGGCTGCGGGTTTGAAGCGTCAGGCTATGCGCTGGCCAAAAAAACGATGGGAATCGTGATTGGCACGTCCGGGCCGGGCGGAACGAACTTGATTACGGCCGCAGGACAGGCTAAGGAGTTCCAGCTGCCTGTATTGTTCATCACAGGACAGCCTTCGATGAAAGAGACTGGACGCGCCTTAAGTCAGGACTCCAGCCAATTCGGGGCAGATTTGGTCAAAATGTTCGAGCCCGTAACTTTGTTCAGTGCTCGCATCGAGCGCGGGGATCTTCTTCACCTATACCTTAAGCATGCCCTGGAAAAAGCCTACACGGGTGAGAAGGGTCCCGTTCATCTTTGTATCCCGTTTGATGTGCTGATGGAGGAAGTGGATACTTTCAGCCTGCCTTTGCCGGATCACATCTCACCGGTCGTATCCCCCGATATCGATAAGGCCATATCGATGCTCAATGAGGCTAAGAAACCGGTCCTCTTCTTGGGCAAAGGCGCCGTCATGTCGGATGCCTATGACCAATTGCGGACCATTGCGGAGCACTGGGGCATTCCTGTCATGACCACGCCCGGCGGGAAAGGGGCATTTCCCACAAGTCATCCGTTATACTTGGGCGGATATGGGCTTGGTGGCTCCAAATATGCAACGGAGTATATGAAATCGGGCGTTGACCTGATGATCGTCGTCGGCAGCAAATTGTGCGACATGTCCCTGTCGGGGTTTACGGACGATATGGAGCCGGATAAGGTGCTGCAATTCGAGTATGACCTTAAGTTCGCGGGCAAAACCCTTCAGGCACCGACTCAAATCATCCTTGGCGATATTCACAGCAACCTGACTCAGCTCATATTGCGTAGCGGCGCGTCGGTCAAAGCGTACGAAGCGCTGGAAGCCCGGGCACAAGCGGCGGCAGCCGCGGCCTCCTGCACGGAAACCGCGATGTCGGCGGGAACGGCGTTCAGGAGCTTGCGTGCCGTGCTTCCCAAAGAAGCCGTTCTCTTCGGGGATGCTGGCAGTCACTCCTTTCATGCCGTGCAGAATTTCGAAATCATCGAGCCCGGGACCTTCTATTTTGATGAAGTGTTCATAGCCATGGGGGCGGCGATCGGCTATTCGATTGGTTATTCGATTGGTGCGCAAGACGACATGCACGAACGCCCTGTCGTCTGCGTGACCGGCGACGGCTGCATGATGATGCACGGCACAGAGATATCAACAGCAGTTAATCATGGGGCGCCGGTTATTTTCTTCGTGCTCAATAACGGTCGTTTAGATATGGTAGAAAAGGGAATGTCCTATAACACGGGTCGCTCCGTTGGCGCGATCTACGAGCGGCCGCTGGATGTCAGCTTATTCGCCCAATCCATGGGCGCACTGGCATTTCGCTGCGAGAACGAAACAGACGTTAAGAAGGCGGTCCAGTCAGCTTTGCAGTCCAATACGACTACGGTCATCGAGGTAATGGTGGACCCGCATGAAGTCCCTCCAATTCTCACCAGACTGCTTAGTTTAGATTAGCGCTTACGGAGGACGCATATGGAAACGAATCGCTATAATAAAGGAATAGAAGTCTTGCAACAGATGGTAAGTCAAGAAACGCTGAATGCAACGGTTAAGCATATCGAGAAGTTCAGTCCGGATATGGCTAAGCTGATTGTCGAGTTCCCTTATGGCTCGCTATATTCCCGTCCGGGTCTGGATTTAAAACAAAGGAGCCTGCTGACCATTGCGGCTATGGTTGCTTCCGGATCAGCTGCTCAACTCGATTTCCATGTTCAAGGTGCCTTGAATGTCGGACTTGCGCCAAATGAGATTGTAGAAGCCGTGATGCATTGCGTATCCTATGCGGGCTTTCCCAAAACGTTGGATGCCATGTTTGTGGTCATGAGAGTGTTTAATGAACAAGGAATTACTTACGAAGAAGTATGACACTCCGCTGTCGTACTTCTTTTTTTTTGTAATTTCGGTAAGCTTTCTTGGCAATATCCCCGATGCCAATCATGCCGAGTCCGCCCCACTCCCGCTCCAAGCTCTACAATCGTCACGGGCTCTGAACCATATCCCTTATTCGCCCGATCTTGAAGAAAACCGAATATCATTTCGGCGTATGCCGTGGCGATCATCTTGAACCTTGCTTACTTCCATGATATCCAAAACGAAACGACCGTTTCCCCGTAAAATACAAGGAAGCGGTCGTTTCAGCGTTAATATTGGTTTTACTTAATTCCGAGGGTCTAGATCCTTCTCGGGTTAGCACACTTCCGGCGTACCGCCGGGAGCGCGCTGACCGCCTGCCAAGAGGCGCCTTGTTTCGTGCTTTCGTTCACCGCAGCCGCCGGAACGGAAACAATTGCGGACCGAAAGCCGGCACAACGGCTGTTACAGCTTCTCGTATTCCTCGAACGGATCGGGAATCGTCGTCCGATATGCTTCTGCGTCGCTTGCGCCGACATACAGCTCCGCAACGCCGCCGCGTTGGCGGCGGATGCCACCGCTGAAGATAACGTCAACCAGATCGTCGCGCTTAGCAGGACCTGCCGGGAAATCGTTGCGGGCGGCAATAATTTTCATTGGTGTTTTCGCAAGCGTCCCGGGTTGGATCGCAAACGTCATCGAATAATAATGGCGGTTGCCCGCCTCGTCGAAGCTGGCGATATGGCCGAGCACGCCGATCAATCCGTTGGCCAGCAGATGCGCCTCATTCGCGCCGCCCCACTCTTCATCGATAAACTGATCGCGGAATATATGTGCCTGCTCGAACAGATCCGCCGTCACCGCATCCAGCGAATCGGCTTTAATGAAGCCGATTTTACCTCTGCCGCCGACCTCGCCCTGCGGCCGCGTCAGCACGCCGACAGCTCCTTCTGTCAGCTCGACGAGGCGGATGTCCTTCATCCGGTCCGGACCGGTCACGAAAGGCCGGAGCGATGCGATGCTGCGTCCGCGGTAGAACCGCGTCACCCAAGACACAATATGCTCGGGATTCGCCGGGTCTGTAATCACTTCTACGCCGCCGAAAACCAGCTCCCCAGCGATATGCGTCATGAACGGGTCCTGCAGCTTGAATGCCGTCAGCTCCGGGTGCGGCGTCCATACGTCGCTCGCTTCCGCGCGGCGGAAGAACAATACCTCCGACAGCTCGGTTTGCCGTCCTTCCACCCGTCCCGCGATAATCCATTCCCCGTTATCCTGGAACGGAGCGGAAATATTGTACACATCGCGCCCCTGGACGCCATCGAATACGATCCGTTCGCCGTTCCCTCCGCTTGGCGCACGGCTTGTCAGCAATGCCTTCGTCGTTTGCTGCGCTGTCGTAAAAGTAATCATGGTTTTTCCTCCATCAGTCGAAATTTATTGCGTTCGTCTCTTCGCGAACGTCCTTGTCCGCTCCCGTACCGTGCGCAAACGCGTGGCTGCCATCCACCACTCGGTTCGCCACGACCATGAACGTATTCCACGCAAATACGCCCGCCGAAGGCCACCAGTCGTCCTCATGCTCGCTCAGCGGTATGAACTCATGGGAGTACGGTTCGTTCTCACGGCCGAATTCCATCTCCACCCGCCAGCGCATTCTATCCTCGCCTTTGTCCCAGCCATGTCTAGCCGCAGCCGCGTAGGCGAGATACTCGTACAGGAACCAGCTTCCGCCGTTATGGTAGACGCCGTCCCGCCACGAGAATTTCCCCTCCCACGGCTTGTTCTCGTTGGTGAAGAACTGGCCGTTCTCATCACTGATGCACGGCACGCCGCGGATGATAACCGGCAGCCGCTCGACGGTGCCGATAACCGCTTCGGCGGACAGGATCGGCTCGCCGAACAGCCACTGGTTCAAAAACTCGCCAAGCAGCACGCTCGGTGAGATGTATCCCTCGTCGGCGCTCCACTGCACATAGCCCTTCTCCGCATCATACAGCTCTCGGTACGCATCCTTAGCCAGCTCGATTTCGCGCTCCTCCACATCCATGCCGAGATCGCGAGCGCACTGCAGGGCAACCGCATAATGTCCTTGGTTGATCGCCCGCACCTTCTTATCAGCATGCCAGATCGTATCCAGCCAGCCGGCCGTCCGGCTTAAGTACCGCCCGTCCCTCATCGGCGAATGGTTGGCGATAATATTGCCAAACGTCCTCTTGATCACCTCGTCGTTGACTGCCGTGCCGTATTTCTTCTGATTGAGCCATGCCCACATAAGGAAGAACAGCGTCGATTCGTTGTCGTCAGGCGAACCGGGATGGAAGTATGGAATGATAAGCGTGTACAGCTGTCCATCATCCTTCTGACTTTCAGCATAACGCTGCCAGCACTGTTCGGACACTTCACGGTTGTCGATTGCACTCGCATGCCAGAACGCGTCGCGCAAATACATGTCCGGATGATAGTTCATATTCGGCACGAGATGGGCGCGGAAATCGTCATGCTGCGCGATCCAGATTTGCATCTGATTATCGGCGTACATGATTTTCTCGTGCTCGGTTCCTTCGAAGCCGAGTCCCTCCGCTAGCTTGACCTGCGAAGCAATCTGCCGATCCCGGTGCGTGCCGCCTTCGCTTCCGAACAGAAACAGACGTAGCGAGGCCGGCTCATCCGGACGAACAACGTGGAACTGCCGGGCGTTACCTTCGTATTTGCGGATGCGCAGCTCTCGCACGACGAAGTCAAGCTCGCCGCGCGCGTTCACGTCGTGGACGACCTTCAGCAACAGTGACTGGCTCATCTGCTTGAAACGGGCTCCGAAGAAACGCTTCGTGAAGACGCCCGTCTCGCCGGCTGCCGTCGCCGGGATATTGTCCCGAAACGCGCCATATTCGTAGCCCCACTCAAAGTAGCTCGTCTTGTCTGCGTCAAGCAGCTTAACCGTCAGCGCATGGGCGGCGCTGTATGTCATCTCGATCTCGTACATCTCATTCTTGTCGAGATGAAGCGGCAGCTCGATCCCGCTCTGCAGCGTAAAATCGAATTCGCTTTGCTCGTCGATCGGACCGCTTACGCGCAGCTCGCCCTCGCCGCCGATCGCCAGAGAAGCCCCGTTGCTCGCCCGCCAAGCGTCCGTGCCCGGCAGGTTCACATACGAGAAGCCGCTGCCCCTGAAGTCGAGCGCCTCGCCAAACTTGAACTGCACGTAGCGGCGACCCGCCTCTCGCTCAGCCTTGCCCGCTATGGAAGTCAACTCCGCATCGGGCTGCACGTCCAAGCCGACCAAATAACCGTCGTCGTCCTTCCGGCGGCTGATCCGCGTCCAACGGTTGCGATAGCCGTTGTCGGTGAGCAGACCATAATCGGTTCCACCGAGCGACATGCCGACAGCCGGGTAAATTTCGTATACCGGTCCGCCCTCAGCGTTCGGTTCCTGGAACGACCAAAAGCTGTCCGGCTCCGTCTTTGCTTCCAGCCGGTTCGCCAGCGAGAATGTCAATGCCGTGTCGGATGCCACGTCGATTTGCTTCGATACCAGCCCGTCATTAACTTGCGTATACGTGATGGTGATACTTACGCTCGCATCCAGCTTCGAAAGCGGGATTATCCCGGATAACACGAGGCTGCCGTCCTGCTTCCGCTCCGCCTTCGCGGCGCGAAAGCGATCCACCTGCTCAGAGACCGTACCTTCCGGATTCGCGAAGACGGCCGTAAGCTCGCCCTCCCCATTCTGCGTGAGCACCGGTCCACTGCGACCGAATTCGACCCAATACCCTATTTCATCATTACCTTGTATAAACGATTGCAACATACGATTCTCGCTCCTCTCTATGCCTCCGGCCCGCCTTCCGGACAATGGAAATCGATGACGACGCCTCCGGCGCGCAGCTTCGCCCCTTCGCGGACGATTTCGGCGCCGGAAGGCACAATGACAGCCACGACAGCCGTATCGGCAGGCAGCAGGATAACTGTTCGGCCTTGCGCGCCTCGCGTCAGATATGCATGCGAAGCCGCATCGTAGATATCTGATGCCACGGATCCGGCGTCGATTGCCACCGTCCTCGGCCCATCATGGGGGTTGTAGATCAAATACGTCGGATAGGCTTTATCCCGGAAATAATCGGTCTTGAGGCAATCCAACTGAAGAATAGCCGGCTCCTCCGTCTGCCCGACGATGCCGCCGAAAATGCCGACATGCGAGGAGCCGTACAGCCCGAGATCAATCGCGCCCCAGCTGTAGCGGATTGCGTCTCCGGTCGCATACGGGCTCTGGCCATCCCAACGCTTCCGCAATCCCTCGTAAGCGATGACATGCTTTGGATCGCTTCGGAAGAAGTAGCACGATTCCTGGTTCTTCGGCAGTGCCCCGGGATAGAACAACCGGGCGTTGTTGGCCGCGTTCAGCATCCATTTGCCGATGTCCCGCGCAAATCGGACGTCGTAACGGACGAGCGGCACGAAGGCGGCTGCCAGCGAGAACGTATTGGCCGCGAACGCATAGCCGCTCGAATCCTCGCGGTATTCGTCCGAGGCGTTGGTGGCCATCATATCCCAGCGCTGCCCCCAGTCCGTCAAGCTGCCGCACAAGCCGTGGCAATCATAATCTCCCCAGCGCTCGGCGATCACGCCCCAACCCGGCCTTGCCTCGCTGTCACCGTCGAAGCACCAGTTCAGTAGCTTCGCCACGTCATAGTTGCGACCAAGCTCGGCGTTCATCCGGGCAGCGATATAAGCGCCGTACGGCAATAATATTTCGTAGAACGGATTGGACTTTGCCCGCTCCAGAAACTTCATGCAGCCTTCTGCCGCTTCCAGATGGCGGACTTCCCCCCATCTGGCGTAGGCCATATATTCGATCCAAGCAACGCCGGCTGCAGCCTCCGGTTCCTTCCACTTGCCGTTGTCGACCGGCCGGCCGCTGCGGAAATCGTAGGCGAGGTGGTTGAAATCCGGTACGCCGCTCCCATCCGTCAGCCCCGTGCAAGCTTCCAGCCATTTGTCGGCCGTGACCGACATGATGCGATCCAGCCTGCCGACGCCCGGATAGTAGTAAGCAAGTCCGTAAGCAAGCAGATGCGGATAGATTTCGTACCAGAAGCTTCCTCCGGAGCGCTCGCCCGTCCGGTTCAGAAACAGCTGCTCTCCGTTATCCGTATTGAAGTAGCTCTCGCACATCTCTACCCAGTTATGTCCGTTTTGGCTGCTCTTGTCGATGCCGGAGAGCGTGGCGCCCAGCACGGCCGTGACGCAATTAATCGCCTCGTGGCCGTTTCCTTTCTTCTCGAAGCCGACGTAGGATGGCAAGCCGAACGTAGCACGCGGCGTGTTGTGCTGCGTCGTATCCCACCAGATGAGCGGCAGGAAATCACCCTTCGCTTCGAAATCAAACACCAGCGCGTCATAGTCGATGCTCGCCTGCTTCCAATCCCTCATTTCGAAGGGGGACGGTATATTGGGCATCTGCGCGATTTTGCGGATTAACGTCATCGGTCATCTCTCCCGAACGATTTGTGGAACGGGCGCCTCGAACCGCAAGGCGGCCGCATGCGGGGAACTTCTCCCCATGAAGACCAGAGGAGCATGCACCATATGCATGCTCCCGCTAGTTTCGCTTATTCTTTGCGTCTAAGAGAAGTTATTGTGCCGCTTTTTGCGTATCGAGGAACGCCTGTACCTGCTTCAAGAGCTCGTCCTTGATCGCTTGGATGTCCGACTGAAGCGTCTTGTTGCCTTCCCATTTCTGCTGAAGCTTCGCAAGATCGTCTGCCGGATTTTTCATCATCCCGAGCTGGAGTGGCAATTTCTCGCTCTGAATCGTACCGAAATCAGGGTTCGAGAGCTGGTTCTTGACCGGGTCGCCATTGAAAGCAAAGCCGGCCAGCGCCGATTTCACGAATGACTTCTCGTCCGCCATATAGCGGTAGTACTTGACGAACCCATCCGGCACGTTTGCCGACAGGCGGATATACGTCGGATTCCAAGTGAACTCATACCCAGGGAACGTATAGTTGGAGGCAAGATCCACGCCGTCCGGAATTTTATACTTATCGTCGCCGACCGGCTCCCAGTTCTTGCCTTTGACGCCAAGCTCGAACAGGTCATGATTGTCTTGGCTCGAGTACATCCAGTTCAGGAATTCCATGACGCGGTCAAGGTTCTTCGACGTTTTCGGGACGCACAGGAAGTTCCAGACGCGGAAATCGGTCACCATGCTCGGCTGCTTCATCTCGCGCTCCGATGCGGAGTTAATGAGCATGCCGATCTCGGCACTCGGAACAGCGGCTTTCAGACCCGACTGGATCGAATCCAGATTTGAGATATTCTCCATCATGGACGCGGCCGTACCTGCCGTAAATGTACCTTTGGCATCCTTGCGCGTAATCGGCTCTTTCTCGGTGTAGCCTTTGTCATGGAAGTCGCGGACCGTGATGAACGTGCTGTTATCTTCTTGATTATACGGCTCAGGGAACGCCTGCTTCGATTCCGACTTCTCGCCTGTAATCGAAGCTGCGACAACCTTGTTGTCCTTGATCAGCACAGTGCCCGTTACTTGCGGTGCAAGTGGCACGTCCCACAGTCCGGCAGCCGCTTTGTCCGCCAGCGTCGCCTTCGTGCCGTTCACGATGTCGACCGCGCCGTAATTGCCGTCATTCTTCTCAACGAACGGAATGATGCTCGGATCGTTCTGCTTTACGTTATCGAAATATTTAATAAGATCATCGTAAGACTGCAGGTCGGACATGCCGTATTTCTTGGCCAAATCCTTGCGGTAGTAAATGACGCTGAGGTCGGTGTAATACTGCCCCATCGGCACGCCGTAGACATGGAGCTGCTTGTCCGTACCCATAAACATGTTATTGTTCAAATATTGATCGGTAAACGCTTTCTTGAGACCCGGATACTTATCTGTATGGAAATACGGATCCAGATTGTTATAGTTGTCCTGTTGAATGAACTGGTTCATGTTCATCCATGGCGCGTCGAACGCCAGGTCGACCTGTTCGCCGGCGGCCAGCTTCAGCTTCAACTTGTTGACGTAGTCGGCCTGCGGCGTCCAAGTGACGTCGAGCTTCACGTTCAGCGTATCTTTCGTCTCTTTCTCGAATTCGGCGATGACATCGTCGAACTGCTTCGGCTTATCGCCCCACAGCATGATTTTGAGCGTGACCGGGTCCTTTGCAGCGTCTGCCGTTTGGTTCGTATTCGCGCCGCCGTTCGTCCCGCTGTTCCCGCCATTGTCCGAATTTCCGCCGCAGCCTGCCAATGCCCCCGACACAAGGCCGAGGACGGTCAGCAGGGAGGCTGCTTTCATCTTTCTGTTCATGTATACCCCTCCTGAAATAAGATGCATGAATATGCCATTCGGCTGTTGGCCGATATTAGCCTTTGATCGCGCCGACCTTGAGGCCGCCCACGAAATAGCGCTGTAAATACGGGTAGAGGAAAATGATCGGCCCAACCGTGACCATCGCCGTCGCAAGCCTTACCGTATAAGCCGGAGCGACCGGCGTCGTTCCCTGCGGCACCCCGTTCACGGCGATCGTCTGGGCCATGTCGATATTGCGGATAATCTGCATGATGATATATTGCAGCGAGAACAACTTCGGATTGTCGATATAGAGCATAGCCGGCGTCCAGGAAGACCAGTAGGCGAGCGCGTAAAACAGGCCAATGGTCGCCAGTGCCGGAAGCGACAGGGGCAGCACGATCCGCGTCAAAATTTTGAGTTCGCCAGCCCCTTCAATCTTCGCCGCCTCGAAGAGCCCGGCGGGGATTTCATTGAAGAAATTGCGCATCAGAAACATGTTCCATGGCGCGAGCAGCGAAGGCAGAATATAGACCCAGATGGTGTTCTGCAAATGTAAGTATTTAGTGACGAGAATGTAGCTCGATACCATCCCGCCGCTGAACAGCATCGTGAAGTAAAAGAACAAGGCAATCGGCGTGGCGTAGTACAGTCTTCTGCCCGATAGCGCGTACGCGGCCGTGCTCGTGAGCACGAGGCTCAGGAAGGTGCCAACGACCGCCACAAAGATCGTAACGAGATACGCGACCGGAATCGTGCTCGTATTGAATATCGCCTCGTAGGCGGCGATCGAGAATTTCTCCGGAAACAGGGAGTAGCCGTTCTGCTGCAGCGTCACCTCGTCCGTAAAGGAGCTGATGACCACGAGCAGGAAAGGATACAAGCAGAGGAGGGAGAACCCCGCTGCGAAGATATAGAAGATCACATTCAGCGTTTTGTCCAGCTTAGTGCCGTTCATCAGGTTTCCTCCTCCATTAGAAGATCGCGGAATCTTCATCCACTTTTTTGGCTAATTTGTTCGCGAGCACGACGAGAATGAAGCCCACGACGGATTGATACAGACTGACCGCCTGAGACATGCCTAGCGAGCCTGCCGTCCTCAGCGAGCGGAAGACGTACGTGTCGATCGTATCGGTCGTCTGGTACAGGAATGAATTATCGCCGACGAGCGAATACACCATTTCCAGATTGCCGCCGAAGATCCCGCCAAGACTGAGCAGGAACAGCATGACGATCGTGCTCTTCAGCATCGGCAGCGTAATGCGGAAGATGCTCTGCATCCGAGTCGCCCCGTCGATTCGGGCCGCCTCGTACATTTCCTTGTCGATGCCGACTATCGCCGCCATATAGACGATCGCGCCGAAGCCGGCCGTCTTCCAAATATTGAGCAGGACGAAGATAAACGGCCAGACCTTCGCATC
Organism: Paenibacillus taihuensis; assembly: GCF_003386535.1. GTDB lineage: Bacteria > Bacillota > Bacilli > Paenibacillales > Paenibacillaceae > Paenibacillus_Z > Paenibacillus_Z taihuensis. The sequence goes on along the minus strand of NZ_QTTN01000025.1, from coordinate 49,452 downwards.
GGTGTAGAAGTCGATCGTGCCAAACGACAGCGAGGACAGGAAGCGGTTGATCACGCCGGTATCGGCAGTGAAGAACGCGACCGAGAACAGCCCGACGATCGGCCAGGAAATGAAGTTCGGCAAAATCATGACCGACTGCATCGTCCGGACGAAGAGATTCTTGCCGAGCTCGGTCAGCACGATGGCAATCGTCAGCGCACAGATCGTTCCAGTGACGATAAACATCAAGTTGAACATGACCGTGTTGCCCGTAATGATCAGCCAATCATGGCCGCGAAAGAAAAACTTGAAGTTGTCGAGGCCAATAAACTTGCTGCCGAAGATTCCTTTGATCGGGTTAAAATCCTGAAAGGCGATCGCGAGCCCGACGAGCGGTAAATAAGCGAACACGATACTGAACAGCACGGCCGGTAAAACGAGCAAGTACAAATACCGGTTCATAATGAGATCCCGAAGCCCCTTATGCCGAATGAGCCTCTGTCTGCCGGGTTCAGCCCCGGCGGCTTTGCGGCTTGCCATTATCGTTCAACCTCCTATCCACGTAAGCGTTGCTCAAGCGGTTATACATGGATCGTCCGACCCAGACCCAGATGATTCAGCACGTCGTCCACTGTTGTCTCGGCGTAGCCGATCGACGTATCTCCCGCCCCGTAATAAATGCCGATCTTGCCGTTCTCCACCAGCGCGCCGCATGGGAAAATAACATTGCCGAAGAATCCCTCCAGCTCGAACGGCTGCTCCGGCTCCATGAGCGGCAGCTCGCTTCTTGCGATGACCTTCCCGGGATCGTCTTTATCGAGGAGCATGGCGCCTACGCAATACCGGTTTTCCTTATCCGCTCCATGATAGATTTCCAGCCAGCCCTGCTCGGTGAGGAACGGAACCGCGCTCGCGCCGATCCGGCCGTCATCCCACAAGCCTTCGCGCACGCCCGCCAGAAAACGGTGGTTGCCCCATTGCAGAAGGTCGCTTGATTCCGCGATCCACATCTCCGGGCGGCCGTAATGGGAGCACGACGGACGGTGGAGCGCATAATATTTGCCCGCGATCCGCTCCGGGAAGATGACGACGTCCTTGTTATCCGGATGGAATATGTTTCCCTCCCGCTTGAATGACCGGAAATCGGACGTGGAGATCATCGCCGTCACGATGCCGTATTCGGAAATTGCCGAGTACGTAATATAATATCTTCCGTTAAGTTGCGTAATTCGAGGATCTTCGATGCCGAATTTTTCATAAATCGTCTCGGGAAACACGGTCGGCTTCTCATCGATCGCGAAATCGATGCCATTATCGCTCCGCGCTACCCGCATATGGGAGATGGACGTTAAGTAGTTACCGGCAGGCGTCTTGATGACCCTTACATCGGAGAAGTCGTTCTCTGGGCTTCTTGGAATGCTGTGCAGCCGGAGCTCGCCCGATTCCGGCTCGAACACCGGCGTCACATAAATGCTCGGATCGTCGTTAATCGGCCGCTCTGCTACCCGGAGCAGAAGAATGACCTCGCTGCCCAGCTTCGCAACGCCTGCATTGAATACGCCGATGACTTCCATATCTGCTCTGGAAGCGGTAACATCACTTGGCACTATAATTGGATTATTGGCGGAACGTATAATCACCATCTGGTTGTACCTACTTTCTATCGCTGTCTTTTAGTTTACGAAAATTAAAAATTACCTTATGTAAGCGATTATAGTTTTCTATAATTACTTTTGTCAATCGATTAATTCAAGTTACAAACAAACTTAAATATCTTTAATATAAAGTAACAAAACTTTGATGATGTCTCTGAATACCCATTGACTTAAACTCGTCAATTCGTTAATATTTTTGTAAAGTTACAAATCCGACACCTTAAACTAATAACAGAACTTAGGAGATATCCGCTATGACGAAGCAGCGCAAAGTAACTCTTGAAATGATTGCGAATGAAATTGGGGTTACCAAAGTTACGATTTCCAAAGCGCTGAACAATCAACCCGGCGTCAGCGAGGAATTGAAGAAAACGATCCTTCGCATCTCCCACGAGCTTGGTTACATTCATAAGAAAGCGGAGAAAAACCAGAAGGGAATCACGAAGCTAGGACTGCTCGTCCCGAAACGTTTCTTTCTCGACACGGACAATTTCTACACGCAAATTTATTATCATATGAACCGGGATTGCGCGTTGAAGGATATCAATCTGGCGCTGTACGTGCTGAATCCGGAGGAGGAGAAGAAGGGGACTCTGCCGCTGTCGATTCATCAGGACAGTGCCAATATCGGCGGGCTGTTCGTGGCCGGCGAAGTGAGCGACAGCTATATGGAACTGCTGTCTTCGTCGCTCTCTGTGCCGATTGTCGCCATCGACTTCTACAAGCGGAACGAGACGTATGACTGCATCGTCACCGACAACTATCGTGCAGGATATACCGCTGCTTCCTATGTCGCAAACAAGGGCCACAAGCGGATCGGCTTCGTCGGCAATCCGAACTATACGAGCAGCGTCATGGACCGGTTTTGCGGCTACGTCAAAGCGCTTACCGAATTCGGACTCGAATACCGAAAAGACTGGCATATCGTGAACAACGACGAAGACGGCGCGTACATTAACGATTTCGCGCTTCCTGAGGAGCTGCCGACCGCGTTCGTCTGCCATTGCGACATGGCCGCCTACAAGCTGCTCGTCAAGCTGCAGGGGCAAGGGATAAACGTGCCTGAGCAGGTATCGATTATTAGCTTTGACAACACCGATCTCAGCCAATCGATCGTCACCGCGCTGACGACGATGGACATCAGCAAATCAGCACTCGCCGAGAAGGCGCTGGAGCGGATGCTGTGGCGGGTCGAGCATACTAACGAAGAACCGCAGCATATTTACGTCAACACGAGGCTGATCGAGCGGGATTCGGTCGCTGCTCTCTGATGCAATGCTTGCAGCCGGCAGGGCTTCTTCACACATCGGCCACTGTAGAAATGCATAGTTAGGAACTAGAATAACACGTTTAAAAGGCCATCCTTTTCGGGATGGCCTTTCTTCATTATACCTTTAAGATCGCTTGATCGGGTATTCACTCTTGAATCGCACTCAGCAATGCCATGGCCTCTTCATGATCACGATCGAGTGCTAATAACTTACCCAAGTAACTCGATGCCTCTTCGACTAACTCCAGCTCGAGACAACAGATGGCCAGACAATAATAAACAGTCGGTACGACTTCATCTTGTTCTTCACGGATCGATATTTCCAAGAATCGTTTGGACGCCTCGTACATGCTCATCTCAAACAGAACCAGCCCCGCATCAAGCGCAAGATCGTACCGCTGCTCCATGACGTAGTAAGAGGACCACATCCGCTGTATGCCTGTCAGGAGATCCTGCGTATCTTCATCGTTCATTTCCGGAATCAGACTCGAGATCCGCTGCGTGCTCTGAATGAAGAATTCCGCATCGTATCTGCCCAAACGCCAAAAACTTAAGATTTGCTGCATATCCATGCTTTCTAAGTGGCGGTCGACCCATACCTTCATGCTATAAAATTCATCCGGTCCGAATCGCTCAATAAACCGATGATAGGCTAATCTCGTTTGGGGGTAGCTCATCGGTTGATCCAAATGGAGAATGCAGCCGACATTAATATCTTGATGATGCTGCGGTGGAAATAACGCCGCCGCTCCTCTTTGTTTATAGACATATTCAATCGCATGGTAGTTCGCCGTTAAAGAAAAGCTTCTCCCATGCAGGACCAGCTCCGGCGCTTCTGCGTATTTCCAGTTATCCAGTAAGTGATATCCTTTATCGGCCGTGACTAATAGAAATCCATTCTGCGACAGCTTGTTCAGCCGCTCCAAGCAATCCAAACCTACGACCGGGAATAGAATATGCGAGTCTTCGAGCTGCTCCTTGTAGAAGGCAATGACATCGCGATATGAATAGCTTTCCTGCTCGTACTCCGTTGCTCGCCGATGCTCATAGCTTAGTCCGATTTGATTCAGCAATTCCGTTGGTTTCATTGAATCATAATGATCCGGATATTCAACGTACACGTCCACTTCATTAATCTGACCATCGTCGATATACAGCAGCTCTTGCGGGATGACGTCAAAAAAGTAATTGGCAACGATGACTATCGGCTGTTGCAAGTCACCTGAGCGAATCGTTACATCTGACTGCACGAGGTGTAAGGTTGTATCTTGAATAGCATCGAACCGCGCGAAGTCCAGAATCCCCTCGGCAGTGAAAGCTTGCAGAGCGGGATGCTCCATCCAAGCTCGAACATTGCTCATCGCCAAGTCCGTCATCACATAACGGAATGCAGGCAATGCGATCCCTGCGTAATCTCTCAGCCGGCATAACTCGAGCAACGCATGGTAAGCTAAGCGCCCCGCTCCCGCTCCAAGCTCTACAATCGTCACGGGCTCCGAACCATACCCCTTATTCGCCCGATCTTGAAGAAAACCGAATATCATTTCGGCGTATGCGGTCGCGATCATCGGATTGCTCGTTATGTATTGCGGTACCTGATCGTTCCTCCAGGCCGTCAATCCTTCTTCTTCGTAATATTGCCTCTGTAAGTCCCATATCGGCGCTTCGCTGAATCGGTAACGCTGTTTGTGATTACCTGTCATTTAACTTGTATCCTGTTCTATTCGAATTGTTGAACCTTGCTTACTTCCATGCGGTGCTCCCCGTTTACGTTAATACTTGGAATGCGGCAGCCATACCGTAAAGGTTGTCCCTTTTCCATTCTCGCTTTCTACTTTTATTCTTCCTTTATGCAATTCAATAATACTATAGCTCATCGATAATCCCAGGCCTAATCCGTACTTTTTCGTTGAATGAAAAGGAGTAGCCAGCTTCTCTAACGTATCTTCATCCATACCGAATCCATTATCCGCGATCACAATTTCAATCCCATGATCTAGCTGGCTCTGCCGGATAACCACGCATATGTTCCCATCAAAATCAATGGCATCAAAAGCGTTCTGCAGAATATTGAGGATGACCTGCTTTATTTTATCCTTATCGATATAAACCTCCTCTTTGCACAGAGGCTGATAATGAATCTTGATGTTCTTATCATGAAAGTCATTTTCCATTAACGCCAAAATATCTTCGATAAGTGCATGCAGGCCCACTCTCGTTTTTATGATTCCTTTCTGATCAGGCTTGGCCATCATGACAAATTGCTGAACCAAATTTTTTATTCTTTCCAATTCGCTAAAGATGATTCTAAAATAGTCCTTTTGCTTATGGTCCGCTGTCTTGAAATTTTCTTTAAGGAGCGTCAATAACCCTATGATCGACGTAAGCGGATTTCTAATCTCATGAGCAAGCCCCGCGCCGATTTTGCCTATGGCCGACAATTTCTCGCTTAGCATGAGCTGTCTTTCTAGAACAAGTCTTTCTGTAATATCTCTAAACTGGCCAAATACGCCGATGATTTGGTTGAGTTCATCATAGATTGGAAACGAGTCAAATAGAAACGTTTTATTCGATATCGTGATTTCGACATCCTCATACTTTTGACTATCGCTCAGAACACGCTCCATGTATGCTCCAATAACCGCTACTTCTGCAATTGGACGATTGCATAGTTCATCTTTCTTGCTGGATAAGACCTTCTCCGCATAAGGATTTATTTCAACTATTATGCCGTCCTCATTGGTCAGGATGACCCCGTTTCGACTGTTCTCCATAAGCACTTGATTCAAGACGATTAATTTCTTGTTCTGCTTCTGCGCGATGACCTCTCGTTCGATAGAATCTACGGCAGACTGAAGCAGTCCGATATGGTATGGACTTGCATGATGAGCGGCCATCATCATCGAAATCGTCCCGCCTATCTTGCCTGTTGAGTAGAATGGTACAGAAACGCAAGCACTTTCATGCAAGCAACGGAAGAAATGGTCTGGTCCAATAAGTTGTGCAGGTTCTCCCATTCGTAAAGCCATTTCGATACTATTCGTCCCTACTTTCTCTTCCTCTAATCGGGTTCCGGTATATAAACCTAAGGATTCAATTTGCCGCTTTATCATGTCGTCGCCGTACAGTTCTAGAATGTACCCTTCATGATCCGTGATGCAGACCAGAACAGAGGTCCTGTCCAAATTAGATATTAACTTCGTCATAAATTTTCTTGCTACAGAAATCGTAGCATCAAGCATCCTCTTCTTCTGCTCCAACACGTGAATTGGCAATTTTTCTTTGGGAGCCGGCAAATCATCAGGATGCAAATTTTTACTCAAACATGTTTGGTGTGAATGTTGTATATATCTACTTCTTGATTCCGTCATCATTATTGTCACTATAGAAAACCTCTCAAACCCATCGTTTCATGTAAGGCAGAACCTCGAAGGAATCTTTCCAAGATCGGGTTAACCTCACTTAGTTCGGCTTCTGAGGCCATTTCCTGCATGTGATGATAGAGTTGTTCTTCAACGAACTTTACTTTCTCCGCTGCTTCCTTCCCTTGCTTAGTCAGCTGTAATAAAACAAATCGCGAGTCATCGGGGTGGGTCATCTTTGCAACGTGTCCATCCCTGATCATTCGTTCAACCAACCTTGACGGGCTGCCGGTCTCGCAAATCAGCAATTGCCCCAAATCCTTTAACGACAACGGTTGCTTCATCTCCAGAACTCGGATCACTTCTGCCTGGGAAGCAGTAACCCCCACTTCTTTAAGGGCTTCATTCAACAATCGATTTCCATGGCGCTGGACAGCCAGAATGAGGTAACGGAACTTTTCAACTTCGTCAAACCCTTTTTTCAATTAGACTGCTCCTAACGGTTATCCTATTATTTGAGGTTTAATCTCTACATCATGATTCGCTATGGCCATCAAACAATCCTCTCGTGCCATGAACTCCTTTACCCAATCCAACGACCTGATTCCCCTTATCTCAGTGTGCCATCCGGTATCCACTAAAATCAACCCGGCGCCCCAGGAGTCCTTTTACCCAAAATAAAACGACCGTTCCCCGATAAATTACCGGGAAGCGGCCGCTAGATCTATTACTCGGATCCTTCGACGTATCGTTTGAAGCTGTCCATGATCGCTTGCCAGCCCGCCTGCTGGAACTCAACGGGGTGCGTGTTCTCGGGGTCGAAGATTTCAACGACCTTCGTTGTGTCACCCTGAGCAACGAAAGCGATGTCCACCTTCCGCCCGTCTCCCATCGTGTAGGAAATCGCCTCATGCAGCTTCACATCGTCGTAAATTCCGCCGAAATCGAAGCCCATGCTGCCGTCTTTCGCTTCCATTCTTGTCACGAACGCGCCGCCGACCCGCAAATCGTTCTCCGCTCTTGGCGAATGCCAATCCTCGGATGGCTGATTCCACTTCGTGATGTGATCCGGCTCCGTCCAATAGCTCCATACCTTTGCCACTGGGGCTTGAATGACGGTCTCAACGGTTACTTTCGCTTGATTACTTGTTTCCATTGTAATGAACACCTCTCTCGGTAATTTTCCTTCTCATTTGTATAGACGAATACCGATCTCGTTATTCATCGGTCTAAATGCGCTGGGAGACCCAATCGAGCAAATAATTTTGTATTTATGAAATTTTGAACATGCAGGATTCGATTGTCCTTCACTTCAAGCACATGAATCCCCCAAGGCACTAGGACAGGCGCTTCCTTACTCGGCATATACTGCGCCAGAGCGGGATAACCGCCATTGACTGTCGTCCACACAAACTTAGACCCCTCGCAATGCCAGCGCGTAAGCGCGAAAAACGTGGACAAATCGTCTTGACCGCTGATCCACATTGGGAAAGGCGGCATCGACATACAGCCTTCTTCATGGAACAACGACACAAGCGCATCGATATTAAATTGTTCGAAGGCCTCTACGTAACGAGAGAGAAGAGCAGGATCGGGGTCGACGTCCATCTTGCTATATTCGTCGGAACGAAGCTGCGTTCGATTCATCGTCTCCCTGGCCCGCTGCAGCGCGCTGTTCACCGCCGCCGGCGACAGCCCTAGCGTTTCCGCGATTTGCTTGGACGACCACTCGAAGACGTCCTTCAGGATAAGAACCGCACGTTGACGAGGCGGCAACGTTTGTAAGAGTGCAATGAAGCAGAGCTGAAGGGTATCTTTGCGTACGAGAATATCTTCCGGATTTTCTCCAAAATCAGGCGAAGGCCAGATCCAGGACGATTCTGGCAGCATCTCGTTCGGCTCGACAATGGCGACAGCTGGGTCAGATAGGTCAACGGGAAGCATGCGTCGCTTGGCTTGCCTCAGCTTGTCCAAGCATAAGTTCGACGCTATACGGTAGATCCATGTCTTCATGGACGAATCCTGCCTGAACATGCTCCAGCTTTGCCATGCCCGAATGCTGGTTTCCTGAACAGCATCGTCCGCATCATCCATGGATCCTAACATTCGGTAACAGAACGATGTTAACCCCGGCTTAAAGCTTTCAAATAACTGCATATCAAAAGCTGCTTCGTTCATCTGGGCCTCCTTGGAACGATGTCCTTGTAGCATTTTCCATTAGCTTTATTATAGCGTACGAGCCGTATTGCAGGTTCGAAAATAATACTGGAATGTTCGTTCCGGAACACATAACCCATCGAGATGTTCTTCTCTCGGACAATTATCCTTATTCTCGCCGCCGCCTGCGGCCTAATCGTAGCCAATCTCTATTATGCACAGCCGTTAATCGGGCCGATTAGCGAGGATCTCGGGCTGTCCTCCGGGGCAGCAGGCTTGATCGTCACGCTAGCCCAGGTAGGTTACGGTCTGGGTCTGCTATTCCTTGTCCCTCTGGGCGATATTGTGGAGAATCGAAAGTTGGTCGTGATTCTGCTGGTGCTTGCGGGTATTGTTCTTGCGCTTGGGGGAGTCCTCCATAACGTCACGCTGTTTCTATTTGCTTCCATGATGATTGGAACGAGTTCCGTTGCGGCTCAGATTCTCGTGCCTTTCGCGGCTCATCTGTCGCCTGAAGCATCGCGGGGCCGTAACGTCGGGAGCGTCATGAGCGGCCTGCTGCTCGGGATTATGCTGGCTCGCCCCGTTTCAAGTCTGGTGGCAGAATACCTGGGATGGAGAATCGTCTATTACTTGTCCTCAGCAGCTATGCTGGTCTTGGCGCTGGTACTACTTCGAACGCTTCCGGTGAGACAGCCTTCAACCTCAACCGGTTACTCTTCTCTCATACGCTCGATGCTCAAATTATTGAAATCGACGCCTATCCTGCAGCGAAGAGCCCTCTACCATGCATGCGTGTTTGGGACGTTCAGCTTGTTCTGGACGACAGTGCCTCTGTACCTGACTGGACCTGCCTTCAGATTCTCCCAGCAGGAAGTCGCATTGTTCGCCTTGGTCGGGGTCTCTGGCGCACTGGCCGCGCCGATAGCCGGCCGTTTGGCAGACCGGGGATGGATTCGCCCCGCTACCGGAATTGCGCTGGGCCTCGTCCTGATCTCAATGGCGCTTCCCTTGGCTAACCCAAGCGGCTCGACGTTCGCACTTGTTCTCCTTTTCATTGCAGCCATCGTTCTGGATATGGGCGTGACGACCAATCTCGTTCTAAGCCAAAGAGTAATCTTCTCGCTCGGATCAGAGGTCCGCAGCCGGCTGAACGGCTTGTTCATGGCCATTTTCTTCGCCGGAGGGGCCATCGGCTCCGCGCTAGGCGGATGGGCGTACGCTGCGGCCGGCTGGAACACAACCTTGTGGATCGCCATCGCCATGCCGGCTCTGGCATTAATCTATTACGGAACGGAAAGGCCGTCATAACGAAGGGCAGCACTGTCAGTATCGGCAAGCTTCTATAAAAGCCCGTAAACCCAACAAATCGCGAGTCATCGGGTTGCCTCATTCCCAGAACACGGATCACTTCTGCCTGGGAAGCAGTAACCCCCTCTTCTTTAAGAGCCTCATTCAACAATCGATTTCCATGGCGCTGGACAGCCTATTATTTGAGGTTTAATCTCTACATCATGATTCGCTATGGCCATCAAACAATCCTCTCGTGCCATGAACTCCTTCACCCAATCCAACGAGCGTCGTGCTGCTTTCTTATCCGTAGTCGATCCAGGCAAGATACCATGAGCGAACGATGCAGCCCCGTAGCCTACATCACTCGCCAACAATACCCACCCTTGCTTCGTTCGAACCAGTACTGAGAATTGACCCGCACTATGTCCCGGTGTATGAACCAGATAAACGGAACCGTCTTGAAAAAGATCCAGTCCCAGTTTATAGGGCCCGTATGGGATTTGTGTCCATTCAAATGGCGTTACATTAACGCCTTGCCACATGGATTTAATATAACCTATCCCACGTTGAGCCGCATTCCACTCCGGCTCACTGACGAGTATTTGCTTCGCCTCAGAGACATGTTTAAGTCCGCTGACATGATCAGAGTGCAGATGGGTCAGCAGCACATAATCGATATCGGCTGCTTTTACGCCATAACGGGACAATTGTTCATGCACAGCCTCTCCCGCAGGCAATCTCCCCTTAAACATGGATGAAGCGAATGCCCCCAGATGCTTTCGCTGGTTTTCCCTCATCTCAGTGTGCCATCCGGTATCCACCAAAATCAACCCACTCGGATGTTCGATGAGGTATACAGATACGGGAACCCACCTCTTCTTAGCCCTTGGTCTTAACCAGCCTGTGTAGGGTAACGGATGCAGGGTTTTCTCTCTGAAAGCCAAAGACTGGTCAATATAAACTTCGCCTGTATGCCAAACATGTATTCTCGCGTTCGTCATGAGAAAATGCCTCTTTTCATATTTTAAATTAGATGACACATCATCTATATACATAGTAGATGATGTGTCATCTAATTTCAAGCAGGTATTTTGATGGGGCATCCTCTCCGCCAGCTCCGAATTCAAAAAAAGAGCGCCGATATGGAATCGGCGCTCCTACCCTGTTTGTTATTTCGCTTGCATTTCTCTCGTCGGTCCAACGACTCCCGGCACGATTAAACCTGCTTGACGAAGCAGAACCGTCATTTGCCCGCGATGGTGCGTTTGATGATCGATAAGCAGGCGCAGGAATTTACCTCGCATCATTTTTCCGCCGAAGGCTTGGATCTCCTCCGACATCTGCTCATCTGTCCATTGGTTAGCTTCTCGCTTGTAAGCCTCGTTGATCTCTTCGTATTTGGCGACGATCTCCGCCATATGAACAGGCGTCGTTCCAGCCCCGCGTTCTACTGCCGGAACTTGAAGCCCTGCGATTTGTCCGAAGATCGCTGCAGTCCCCGTTAAATGCCAAGCCAACCAACTTAACGAGTTATGCCCTTCCACAATTGCAGTATCCATCTTCTCGTCCGTAATGGATTTCATTACAGCCAATGTACCTGCTGCTGATGCAGCCCAGTCACTTACAAAGTCCTCTTTCATCCGGTACATATGTATTTCCCTCCAAATCGAAAGTATGATCACTTTCATTCTAGTCAAAAAAGGGAGAGAGCTCAAATGCCTACTTCATTAAGTATTTTCGACATAGACGATCATTATCAATTTAGCTGCTTTGGGGTGGTGGTTCACTGACATGAAGTTGTTCCATCAGCTTTCGAGTCTCAATATCCGGTTCCGGATAAGAAAGGTCCAGCTTCTCCAAGGAACTTAGAATAAGCTGGAGCACCACGTAATCGCGAAACCATCGCTCATTGGCCGGAACGATATGCCATGGGGCGTATTTGGTTGCTGTTTGCCGAAATACGTCTTCGTACGCGTCAATGTATGAGCTCCAGTATTGTCGCTCGTTAAGATCGCTCGGATCGAATTTCCAGACCTTCTCCGGGTTACTGAGCCGTTCGCGGATCTTCTCGAGCTGAAATTCGGGCGATATATGCAAGAAAATTTTGATCAGCAGTATGCCATTGTTCGTTAGCATCTTCTCGAAATGCCGGATATGCTTCATCCGAGTGGCCGCTTCATCATCCTGAATCGTTCCATGCACCCGGGTGATGAGCACATCTTCATAGTAAGAGCGATTAAATGCGGTAATATAGCCTTTGGCAGGGACAGCTTTATGCGTTCTCCATAGGAAATCATGAGCGGATTCTTCCGACGTCGGCGCCTTGAAACTCTCCGCACGAAAGCCCAGAGGATTCAGATTGGAAAGTACCTTCTTAATGACTCCGTCCTTGCCGCTGCAATCCATCCCTTGGAACAAAACAAGCACGCCATTCGTTTTCGAGGCAAACAACTTGTCCTGCAAATGGCCAAGCTTCCTCTCCATGTGTTGAAACTCATCTTGAATCTCCTCTTTACTCGCAAAGCCGCCGGTATCCTTTGGATCGAAGTGGCTCAGACCGTGCTTCTCTGCTTTAGTCAACCGATAGTTTTTTAACATGAGCTATCTCTCCTCGCACACTTCTTGTATTCTCGAATTAGTCGAGTTTATGTAATGGACCCGACGATTCCGTTCATATAAGCGTATTTAGCTATAATTAACCAAATTGAATCCGAGGAAAAACATATTGCCATTTATAAATAAAAAAGAGTAAAGCAGATTAAAGCCTCACTCTTTAATATGAGCTATCCCAAAATTATTAGCCATTATTTATGATACGGTTCAGCTTAACGGATCTATCGGCGAAAAATAGACGGTGGCGCTTAGATTTTCACTGTTGCTTATAATAAAGTTCTCCCCGCTGTTGGTAACGGTTAGTTATAAAGCCATCCTCAACTATTATCTGATGCCCCTACTTATTGGTTGGGGAATAGCTTTCTTTCAATAAATCAATGATTTTTCTTGCCGAATCGGCCCCGTTCTTCATGCAGTCCGAGATTCCTGCGCCATAATAAGAGCATCCAGCAAGGATAATGCCTGGGAATATATCTGCCATGATGCTTTCGAGTGCATGGACGCTTCGTGGATGGGTAATCGAATAAATTGGCATTTGCCCGGACCAGTCGGTGATCTCGTTAACGACAGGTTCGGTGGTAATTCCAAGCCCCTTCTCAATATCGCTAAGCGCCACCTTTAGCAGGCCATCGTGATCCAGTTCCTTAATTGAAGCGTACGAAGGATGGCTGCTTTTATAAAATAGCCGTACTAGCAAATTTCCGGATTTGGACGTATGCTCCCATTTGCGACTTGTCCATGTGCAAGCGCTGCAGAACAATTCATCGGTCGTCGCGGTAATAAATCCCGTTCCATCGGCGGGGAGCACTGAATCGGGCACGTCAAAGCCGACATATACGCTGATGAGCGAGCTGCTCTTCAATCCCGAGAATTGCTCCGAAAGTTTCGGATCGTCAAGAATCGGTTCTGCTGCCGTATGCGGAATGCTTAGTACAACATAATCCGCTTCGATCATGTCCCGATCGTCTAAGTGCACGTGATAGCGACCATTCTCCTTATCAATTCTGCAGACTTTAGTGTTTAACAGCAATTCTTCGGTCAGACCGGCTTGGAAGGCGTCAATAAGCGAGCCCATACCGTTTTTCAGCGAGAAAAACTTCTTCTCACCAATCCTGAACTTCTGCTTGTTTGCTTCGAGCCCTTTAATAATACTTCCGTATTGCTCCTTGTAGTCGATCAAGTAAGGTAGTGTTGAGGCAATTGTCAAGTCGCTCAAATTCCCTGAATAGACCCCGGAAAGGACGGGGGCAATTTGCTTCTCGACGAGTTCGCGCCCTAGAAAACACTCCAGAAACGCGCCGACAGAATCGTCCTTCGTAAAAGTCTCATTTTTCGTATATAAATCTTTTAGCGCCGCAACTTTTCCTTCTGCCGAGACGAGCGTACTCTTGGCGAGCGACTCGATGCTTGCCGGAATGCCGAACACCGCGTCGTCCGGAATCGGCTTCAGATGTCCACCCGCGTATATAAAGGAGCGTCCAGTCGCGTTATAGACCACGTCATCCTTCAAGCCCAGTTCTTCAATTACGTCCATGTCATCCATTTTTCGCGCTACAATAGAATCCGCCCCGGTCTCCATTACGAATTGTTGATGTTTGACGGTATGAATTTTACCGCCTAGCTGTGCCGACACTTCAATTAATAAAAGCCTGACCGCAGCTCCGGTTGCTTTACTCCATTTGCGAAATTCATGCATGGCCGACAGCCCGGTAATGCCGCCACCGATTATAATTATTGTCTTCAAATTTAACACCTCATGGTTTAGTTCTCAATAGATTAACATATCCACGCAATTTTCTGGTATGATTGCCGTCACTATATCCCGAGTTTAACGGCTGCTAACCGGCTAACCTCATGGTAGGATATGGTAATTATCTGAAGTTTACCCTCAATTATAGCTCATTAAAAAGAGGTTAACCATTGAATGGCTAACCTCTTAAGCATACAACAATTAATTCTCACAGGATTTCTTTAAGCGATGCAACCTCATACGTAATCAGTTCACTTCCGAGAATCGGAGATTGTTTAGAAGAAGCTTCCGCTCCCTTGCTCCCGACGTTTATGAGCAGCTTTAAAGCTATCGCTGGCTTTCCACGCTGTGAAGTACTCCATCGACTCCCAATACATATTTACACTTTACTCATCGTGATCGAATAAGTTCTGGGTCAGCAGGACCTCTACCTTGACAAGTCCCTTCGTCAGATCTAGCGCGTCCGAAGCAATTCAAACCTGTGTTGCCTCTAATCTTGTCGTTCCCGCTAGCGACAATCTGCCATCTTCCATTCGGTACACCTTATCGCAATATTCAAGCATGCGTTCATCATGCGTGACCATAATCGCTGCTTTACGGCGCGACTTTACCTCATTTGCGATCAGACTGACCACCTCATGGGCACGCTTGGTATCCAGACTGGCCGTGGGCTCATCCGCCAGGACAACGTTGGGATTGTTTATTAAAGCCCGCGCGATGGCCGTGCGCTGCTTCTCGCCGCCTGACAGCTCCTCCGGAAAGCTCTTCAGCTTCGATCCGAGTCCTAACTCCTCGAGTAACTTAACGGCGAACGTCCGATCCTCGGCTCTAACCTTCCCCGACATTTTCTTCACTAAGAGCAATTGGTCAAGGACGTTCAGATAAGGGACCAGATTGGACGATTGCATAATAAAGCCGATTTCCTTCAATCGTACATTCGAAAGCTCTTTCTCGGAAAGCTTAGAGAGAAGATGCCCATTCAAGTTGACTTCTCCTTCTGAAGCTTTAAGCAATGCACCCGCAATCGAAAGAAACGTACTCTTGCCCGACCCGGAAGGGCCGACGACAGCAACAAGCTCCCCGGGCTCCACCGAGATAGAGACCTTTTCAAGCGCGGATATCCGGTTGCTTCCCTCGGCATAATACTTCGTAACATTGCTGATTTGCAGTCCTGTTGACATTATTCTGCCCTCCCAAGCGCCTTCAACGGATCAATTTTAGTTATCATGCGAACCGAGACTAGTGAACTAAGCACTGCGATGACAAGAAGGATGATCGAATACTCCACGACGAGGCTCGTCTCCAGCTTGAACGGCATTCCCTTGGGCATGATTGCCGCAGTCCCATAAGTGAGCAGAACCCCAATAACAATACTCGTGAGCGATAGAACAATGACCTGTGAGACAATGGCTTTGCTGAGAAAACCGTTTCTTGCGCCTATGGCTTTCATGATGCCGAATTGATTGGTCTTCTGCATCGTAATGACATAGAAGAATACACCGAGCACGAACGCGGATATCGCAAGCAAAAAGCCTAGCATCATCATAATGGATCCATTCTCTTCCTTGTACCCCGGCATGCCGTGAATCGCGGCTCCGCGCGTGACGGTATCGGTATTGGAGAGCTTGCTGCTAATATAAGCAGGATCGATATGTTTGCCCTGCAGCATGATTGCATTAACTGGGCCTGCAATTCCCTTATCCGAGCCCGGCGCGGCGAACGTGATCTTCCGCCATTCGGACATCGGAACAAATACGGCTGAGAGGTGATTATACGTCTGATTATCGACGAAGCCGATAATCGTCAAGGCTTGTGTCGAACCGTCTAGTTGAAAAGTATCCCCAAGCTTAAAGCCGTCATCCTTCATCGTCTTGTTCACAATGACGCCTGTAGGATTGGCTGCAGCTAGCCCTACACCTTCAATTACTGCCGGCTCTAGAAAGCTGCCTGGAAGAACTCCTAATATTGCGAGATCAACCTTATCCTCGTTCTTTGTGCTGTTTCCTTTCAAAGCGGTGGCCATTGTACTGCCCATTGGTGATGCAGCTGTCACATTAGGCAATTTCTCCGCTTGCGCCACTAATTCGTCGGATAACAGGGACTTGCCCATGGTCGACTGCGATCCTTGTTCAAAAACGACATAATCGGCTTTCATGTTCTGGAAAGTGGACGCTGCAAGCGTCGATAATCCATTACCAAGTCCCGATAGGATGAACACTAACCAAGCAACTAAGACAAAAATAATGACAATCATCAAAAATTTCATCTTGCTGTGCATGAGTTCCTTTACAGCTAAAAACATGCTTTCCCGCTCCTCTTTGTTATTTATGACACATGTGTCATTTTTGTTATGACCCATGCATTCATTCCATCTCCATCTAATTAAACTATATATTCAACACATGTGTCAAATTCATAAAGAGCACCTTACTGGAATAGTCAAGAAAAGTGCAGTTTGAAAACACCCTCATGCGGAAGCCCCTTGCTAGGCTGCGTTTGACAGCAGTCGTTCGCGATAAATGGCGGGGCGCCAGCCCCCCGGGTTAGAAGTGTCGATCCGGCGCCTGTTGTAGTAAACCATGATGTACCTGAAGATAATGGATTTTATCCGAGCCATCGGATAGTGTTCGGTTTTAATTTGGTACAGCTTTTCTTTCTTTAACGCAGCAAAAAAGCTCTCCATCCTGTCGTCCATGGCTAGGCCTACAATTTCGCCGTTAAAACAATCCATTACGGCGGACAAGTAAAGCTTGCCATCTGAAGAAGGGACTTCAGTGATATCCGAGAGCCACTTTGCGTTGGGTGTGGAGGAGCTGAAGTCTCTTTGGATCAAGTTTTCGCTCTTCTGAGCTGCGGCATCCTCGCGTGTAATCCCGTTCGGATAGCGCTTTGCTTTCTTGAGCAGGTCGTGCTTCTTCACGATCCGATAAACCGTGCTGTAGCTCGTTAAAAAAACGCTTTCTTCATCTCACATAGCAGCGTTTTTTCAATTGGGCCGTATGCTCTACATCATGTGTGGAAAACCCGCATACATATATTACAATTACAATATCCAAGGTGGGATTATTTTGTATGTCCTTTTTCATGCTGCCAGCCATCACCGATTTCGATCGCCTTACAACCAAGGTCCTCGTCAGCAGTTCCGTTCAAATTGACGGTCATCCAGGAGGACTGTTTCTGATTGACTTTGAACAAAGGAAACTAGAACAGCTCTATACCGGAGATTGCCGAGGGTTTGTACAGCTGCCTGGCCAAATATTAATTGCATCTCATCAACGCGGCATGCTTCGAATGAACCGAAACTACCACATTGAGCAAACTCATAATTCAGCTGCTGGCAGAGATGCTCATGGCATGGCAATACTAAGTAGCGACATCGTATTAGTCGCCGAAACGAAACACAATTCGATCGGTTGCTACAAAATTCGGACCTTAGAACGAATCGGCGAAATTCGCTTTCACCTCTCAAATAACGATGAACTTCACTTAAATGATCTATGGATAGACAGGTCGTCACTGTATGTTTCTATGTTTACGCCCCATGGTAAATGGAGGGAAATCCCTAATAAAGAAGCCGGATGTATTGTAAAGTTAAATGGACCTGAAATTAACCCTTACACAACCACTCTAATTGAACCGAATCGTCATATCATCAAGGATCAACTCTCTCAGCCTCATAGTATTCTTATGTATAACGGACAGATGGCCTATTGTGATTCTATGCTGCATCGTGTCATCACCGACCGTTCGACGCTGCAATTAAAAACTTTTACAAGAGGCTTGGCGGTGCAGGATGGGGTATGGTTTGTTGGACAGAGCGGACGTAAGAGTCGGCCTGAAGCTTTGAAGCATGTGCCTGATACACAGGTCAGCGGCATTCATCTCTATGATTCTCGTGACGGCAAGTACGGTTTCCTGCCCATACCGGCACGACAAATTTATCAATTATCGATCTTTAAGTCTTTTAACTAAACGCAGCATCATCGAATGGTCTTCTGATAAAGTCATGGACCCGTAAGAGACCAGTCGCAGCAGTTTATGCACCTTACGAGCCCAATCAAATTCAGTTTCCTTCCATAGTGCAACTAAAATTCTGTATTATCAATGAGATCAAAGATATTCAGCAATAATCCACCAGGTGCATTGGAACTGAAGCCTACAGGAGCAATACTGCTTGCGGTATCAGTTAGGCTCCCCCATGGACGTGTATAGAAGCTAAACTTATTAAAGTACACCTTGAACTGTTTTTCTGCTGGACTAGACGGATTACCGCCATCATATCGAAAGTCGATGTACACCATCAAGCGTGTCTGATTCATATTGATGACGATATTATCTTCAATTAGAATCTCGAGAAATTCATCGAAGTCCCAGTCCGCCCCTACGGTAAAAATAAACGTGCTCCCATTCGAGGCTCGTGTTGGAATGTTAAGGTAATTCTCAGTCGCGATGAAGGTCACATTTTGAGGTTTCGATATAAATTCGATCCCTCTTCTAAACCCTGTGGACGTATTATTGGAGAACTCCAGTGTATCCCTGAAATAATCCTGATCGACACGCACGAAGCGGTCATTATTAGGCCCTCCAAATATTTGGTTTCCATATATATACGTCCTTCTCTCATTTCTGGCTAAATCCAACACATTGCTGTTGCTGTTAAGAACACATTGATTCGCTAGAAAAGTAACATCTCGTGTGTCATAGAGAAATGCGGTTTTACGGCCCCCTTCAAATTTGCAGTAACGAATGATGTTCCCCTCTGCCAACACACTGCTTATAGGAATGGCAATATTAAATATAGAATTCGTGGAGAAAGGATCCTGATTAGGAACCGTGGTAGGTGTAGGACCAATCCAATGAATATTCTCAACAATGGCGTTATTCGCTCGAATTGTAAAATAAGAATAGGATAAGAGCGGAGCTGGAGGTTCCACGATCACCTGAGCATCTAAGTTGACCACCGTTAATCTCTGGCTAAGACCACGCAACGTCAATTCCTTATCAATCACGAACAAGGTGCCGGGATCTGGCGCCGTTACGGTGTAAGTGCCGGGATTCAATTCAATCGTATCTCCTGGAATAGCAGCCATTATGGCCGTTTGAATCGTCGTATACGTGGTCATCGTTCTCAAATTAATAATCCGATTCGCATTGACGAATACATGTTCACCGATCGTGATGAAGTTAAAGGTCTGCGAACCCACCATCCCTACGGTCGCTCCAGGGGCTGTTGAGATCATTCTCACCGCTGTCTCACGTATAATTACACTAGCAACGGTATAATCGCCGGGATCCAGTACGATTCTGCTGACAGCCTCATCCATTAAGGCTTGCGTCAGCTCCTCATTGGTTTTGACCGTCCGGCTTGCTTGCTCACCCAGCTTTCTTATAAACACAGAGGCTGTGGCATTATTGGCCGAGCCACCTGACTGAGCTGTTAATGTGATAGGAAATACGACTAGGGTATTCGCATTTCTTAAAGTGAGCACTGCTGGCAGCGTATCAATAGTTACCATTACTCCGCCCCGATTTAGCTGGTTGGAACTATCCGAGCCATACAGCGCCCCCTCAATACGTTCATCATTTAAATAAAATGCAATTTGGTTCGTTTGAGCACCGGCGACCACATATGTCACCAAGTAATCACCCGTTTGATTCACTCTAATCTCGGGGCTGCCAGCACTATGCGAGAAGCCCTCCGATACGAAACCATTCGTTTCGAAGCTAATTTGCTCCTGAGGTTCAACTGATTGGTTATTACTACTAAATAGGTATGCAACATCTGCTGACAAGCCTGCAGGACCGGTTGCGCCAGTTAAACCTATTGGGCCTGCTTCACCCTGCCTCCCTACGGGACCTTGAGCACCACGTGGCCCTATCGGGCCACTGATCATCCCCGATGGACCTATCTCACCAATCGGGCCTGGTGGTCCCTGCGGTCCCGGTGGCCCCGGCGGCCCTGGAGGCAACGCTGTCACACATTTGGTGTGTTTCTTCATGATGATCTCCTTTCCCAGCAACCCAGCTATAATTTCACGATAGTTAGGGATGCCGTTACGTTTGCTTCTGTTCCACCCGCTAAGGTTTCCAGTACAACTGTATCTAAGGACAAATAATTTCGCAGTGTAAGAGTCCCGGGGACTCCCTGCACCCTAACAATCGCTTGCCCTGCATCTTGATGATTGCTTTCAGCTGAACCATAGATCGTTCCTGGATAAAACTGACCGTTCACAAATAGCGCAAATTGACAGGGTTGCTCGCTTGTGACAGAAAACTGAATGTAATACGTTCCAGCAACATTCAAAGAAACTTCAGCATCCCCTACGGTATGACCAATTCCGCCAAATAGTACACCATTCGTATCGAAGGTGACACTTTCTCCAATCGCTACCTCTTGTGCAGTGGATTGATACACATATCCGTAATCTGTAGAACCTGCTGATCCAGTAGGCCCCTGAGCACCAGTTGCACCTGCAGGACCTTGCACACCCTGCGGTCCTCCTTCACCTTGGGCACCACTTTGCCCTGCAGGTCCTTGAGGTCCCGGCGTTCCCTGTGGTCCCTGCGGTCCCGGAGGCCCTGGCGGTCCCTGAGGTCCTGGCGGCCCCGGTGGTCCAACCTTCTTCTTAATTCCCATTCCTTTATTCCTCCTTATTGATTTATGAAAATCCAGCAAGCGCTTTGGCAAACTTCAAAGGTGTAGTGAGCACCTTTCTGTACAAATCAGGATCGTCTCTGACATACGAAGCTACATCATGCCGATGTAAGGTGTTGATTTCCAGCAGCCAAATGTGCAAATTGGATTGCAGTACAATGTCGATGCCGACATCGCCAAATACCCCAAACCTGTGATCGATCAATTGGCAAGCGGATGTGCAGATTTGCTTAATCTGGTGATACACGCCCTCTATCTGATGTGCATTCAGTCCATATAGGTGTTCTAAAGCATGTTGTCCAGAGAATATCTGATGAACCTCGTTGGTGCAAATCTGCTTCTTGTGGCCATATCGTGCTATAACAGCAGAGCATTCCCACGCTTGATGCTCATTCTTCTGCATGATGACTCGGAAGTCGATATGACGCTTGTGATCGGTAAAGGCTACAGACTGCTGCAGCAAATAGCTTCGATTCCTTTTGAGTGCCCGAATGACTGTGATCAAATCATGCATATTTCTTACATATTTCCGCCTCATTCGGTTGGTTATCACTGCGTATCCTGATCTCAGCTGATCGACCCGAATAATCCCATCCCCTAAAGCGCCGCGCACCGGTTTTAAATACACCGAACGGAAGGAATTGAGCATGCGAGGCAGCGTACGGCTATTCTTCCACAACTGCGTAGACGGAAGATGGTGACGCAGTTGCGGATGCTCCTGAAGGCTGCGCCAAAGTTCCAATTTACTGAAGAAATACGGATTAAATACTTTCCATCGTATGGATTCAATTAAATGATCATAAGCACGATTGCGGTTATATTTCTTTCTTCTGTAAATCACATCAGGGTAAGGCAACCGATCGCTCTTTCTCCAGTACCCCTCGGCTTGAGGGTCATAGTAGTAGCCCGTTAGAGTGCGAGTTCGCGGGTTGATCCCGTCAAGTGAACATATATACACCAGCCCATTAATGGATGCATAGTCTAGTAAAAAACGTCTAACCGTCTCAAGCTTTTCTTGTGAAGCCTGCTTTCCTTTGTACGCTAATATACCAATTACAGGGCCTAACCGAAGACATCCCTCGGACACATTGATGTCATAGGAGAGTGTATCTGGAAGCGATAATGTATGCCTTAGCTGTTCAGATAGCCCGATGCTCTGCATCGAACAAGATGCGTCGATTGTGACCGTTACATGCTGCACCCAACTGCCGATCGTAATTTTACAGACACTGGTTAACAAAACTTCCCAAGATGCAGGGATCAGGATTTCATGGAGCGGTAATGATGCATTCCAACGAATAAATACATTTCTCCACATACCATCCCCCCCAATAGGCTAAAATCAATCGCACCACATTGTATTCCCAGACGTTTTCCCACGCAATGCACAATCACCCATGTAACACCAAAAAGAACAGAATAAATGCTGTCAGGTTGTTGAGAAACCTCAGCAGCCTATTAAAAGGTGGTGTTCGTATGTTTCACCCCCGGCAGGAAGTTCAGCTTAATGTCGCCTATCGCTGGTTGCTGGACTTGGATTAACGTACCGAATACCCGATCACAGCACCTTAAGCCCGAGAGTGGCTGCATGGTTCATGATGGAAAACCGGAAGACTTCTTTTATCGCAACCACAAGTTCATCAATTACCTATCGCCATTTGACGTTGATTAGTCATCGCAAAAAAAACACCCTCCACCTAGCATAAATGGCCGGGTAGAGGGCGATCACCAGTTATCTTGCTTCTACTGAATCAGCTGCTTACGATTCTCAAAAACTTCATCTTGCTGTGCATCAATTCCTTTCAAGCTAAAAACATGTTCATCAACACCCCATCATTTCATTTGTGACACTTGTGTCGAATTAAAAAAGAGAGCATCCTACCGCTGCGCTCCCCCCATCCACATCTGAAACAATAGCTTGCTCCACTCGGGAGTAGGGACGTTTATCATGTTTGGGGTATTTATGAGGTTGAAAAATCCACCGACCAGTACCAGGAGCGGAATGTCTTCTCTGAGGCTTTTCTCTTGTTGCGCTCTTTGGAAGAGACGCGTTAACTGAACCTTTAGCGTGGTATGGGCTTGCTCGACAAAATCAATATCCCGACGAGCCGCATCCGAATTTGTTGTGTTGATTTTATGAGCATCGCCCAACAGCTGATGAAGCTTGGCTTCTTCGACATAAATGCCAAGCAGTTCCTGAAGGGCTTGCATTGGACTAGTCTCATCGATTGCCGAAGCCTTCTCGATGATGCTCGTAATCACACGCTTCATGCAAGCAGCCACAATTTCTTCCTTATTCGCATAATACTGATAAATCGTACTTCTGGCACCTGGTAAATGCTGTGAAAGCAACTTGAGATGAAAACCGTCATACCCATGCTCAAGTACTAACCTTTTTGTAAGATCCAGTAATTCCGACTCCGTATAGGATTGCTTTCTGCCCATGGCTGCGTCTCCTTTCAGAAGTTCAAACATACATATTGCTCTTTCTTTTTCAAGATTCCAGTCTAACATACCTGCATTTGAAATGGCACGCTCAGAATAGCTGAACTCAATTATCGTTGGGCAGGTATTGCCCATTCCGCCTCCTATATGGATGCTTAGTACGGCGGCGGAACATGCTTGGCTGAACGTCGTGTTTTCTGCCGGAGTCGGAACAGAGGTTGAATTCCGGCCTCTACCCGCTAAATTTAATGCCCTTTAGAAAGATATTCCGCTTTTTTCGAACCTTTTGGTCTCCTATAATAGCCCAACGGATGTTATGTAACTGGTCAGCTCGGATCGCCCCGACGTAGATGAGACTGCAAAATCAATCCGAATCATATTTAGACTGGGGAATCTATTATTTGTCCGTGCTGTTCTGACCAATAGTTCTCAGGTGGTTCAGTTCTATCTCATCAAAAAAAACAAGATGCAGATTTCAGATTGTGAAACGTACCTCACGATTTGTGATACGGTTCACCGTATCATCTATAGAGCGAAAGTCAAGGCACCCGAGCGGGTGCCTTAAGGAAGCTTCCATTACGTGTGTACTTGACATTGCCGCACGCTCAAAGCGGCGGCTCCGCGCCCAGCTTCACCCATCCCTCCTTCGAAGGACCATATACCGCAGGTATAGGCAGCCCCGCTTGACGCAACAGAACCGTAACTTGACCCCGATGATGAACGATGTGTTTGATCAGTCCCATGAAAATCGTCGCGTTGGACTCCTTTCTTCCGAACGCTATTTGGACTTGCTTCAACGTATCGTCCGTCCACTGCTCTTGAAGAGCAATTGTCACCTGGGCGCTCACTGCTTTAAACACCTCTGCAATCTCCTTCGCAGACGGTACTTCGTTCGGATCCGGTACTCTTGCTATTGAGACGCCAAATCCCGTTAAATAATCCGGAATATTCGTAACCAAATGCCACGCTATCCTTCCCAACTTGCGCCCTTCGGGATAAACTAGCTGCGAGAGCGATTCATCAGTCAAGCCGTCCAGCACCTTTTGAGTTAATGCGGCTTCGTTCATCCACTCGCCTATAAAATCCTCAACCGTGCAGTACATTCGTCCCAACCCCTTATTTTTGTTCCATTAGAAAATCATTCACTGCTTGAAAATAGCCGTCTATATCGTCGGCATGGACCCCGTGACCGCATTGATCGAAAACGATCAGCTTGGTATTAGGCCTGTTAGCTTCCATCCGTTTCGCTTGTTCAGTAGCAAGAATGAAGCTCTTCCCCCCATGAATCAGCAAAATCGGGCAACTCGACCCTAACCAATCCTTCCACCAATTGCCATTGGATTGGGGGACGGATACTTGAAGCCCTTTCAGATCCGTTCGGAATCCCCAGCCGAGCTCATCCTCAAACACGCTCTCGGCGAAATAATCGATTGCCCGGAGTCCTACGCTTGCAAGCCTTTGTCTAAGTTCCTTTAATGAGGCAGACCGGAAGGGAAGCTTTTCTGCAAAGGAGAAATCAGCCTGAATCTCCGCGCCGATATCCTCAACGATAACGGCATTCACTAATTCAGGGTAACGAGCCGCGAATTGATAAGCATTCAATCCGCCCAGTGAATGCCCCAGAATCGTGACCGGCCGTCCCCCAAGCTCCGACTGTATCAGAGTCCGAATATCCTCCACGTAATCATCCCTTGCATATTCCTTCCCTGGCGGCTGATCGCTCCAGCCATGTCCGCGTTGATCCATAGCAATAACGCGCCAATCCTTAAATCGTATGGCCAGCTCCGAGAATGATCTTGCATTCGCCATATACCCATGTAGCATAACGAGCACTCGTTCGTTATCTCCTCCATTATCAAGGTAAGAGAGCCGAAGATCTCCCGCGAAGAAGAATTTCCTTGCTGCCAAGCTCCTATCATAGCTGTTCGACATCCTCATTCACTCCTCTTTGTTTGAATTTAATCGCTCTTAACCTCAATTTTAAACGTTAATGGTGACAGCTCTTGTCATTGTCGTAATTGATTTATCAGATTCCGAGAGAGAGTTGCCGGATCGACTGCTGTCGTTGTTGGTGTCCGTACCAACCGGCTAATGCGGCTGCTATGGCCATAAAGATCGCGCTGGACGCGACGCCAAACTGCAAACCGTATTTTTCAACCGCAACACCCCCGACAATAGGACCGATAATCTGTCCGGAAGCAAAGAAAGCAGTGGCTAGGCTTAGGCTTGCCGCATAGGCGTGATGAGGGACATGGCGCCTAAGAAGCGCGGTCGTCATCAGCGGCGGAGTAATAAATGAGACCAGCCCAATTATGACGGCGCCTAATGCTGTCACCATCGTATGATTGATGGTGACGCCAATTACGCCGATCGTACCCAAGGTTAACCCTGTCGCAAGCGTATATCCACTCGGCCAGCGGTCTATAGCCTTCCCTCCGATCCATCCGTTAAATAAGCCAGCGAATCCTATACAAGACCAGATTAGCCCGGAATAGAGAGACGGAACGCCCTTGCTTACCAAATAGGGGATCAGATACGTAAAATAGATGATGTAACCTGAACCGAAGAAAAAATAAGAACCGATTAAGAATAACAGCTTCTTGGGACTCAACAGGAGATGGTACACATTCACGCGTTCAGGGTCTTGCGGATCCAGTTCCGTCGTCGAAAGT
Source organism: Paenibacillus taihuensis (assembly GCF_003386535.1). Taxonomy (GTDB): domain Bacteria; phylum Bacillota; class Bacilli; order Paenibacillales; family Paenibacillaceae; genus Paenibacillus_Z; species Paenibacillus_Z taihuensis. Next base: position 23,601 of record NZ_QTTN01000025.1, on the reverse strand, counting down.
ATGGGGGTGGATTCCCGCTTACCCGTGACGAACTCGAAACCGAACGCGACGATTACACCGAACAAGCCCATAGCCGCCCATGCATACCTCCAACCATCCAAATGCGAAGGTTCAATGGTAATGGGAGCGAATAAACCAGTTACTAAAATGCCTGCGGAACCGCCTAGCCATATTAGACCCGATGCCACTCCTCTCTCGGCCGGCCGAACGGCATCCACTGCAATGGACAGGACTAGCACGGTGGCAAGGGCAGATAACAAGCCAATTACGAACCGCCATAGCCCTAGCTGAATGAAATGATAACTGAATGCCGAGCCGATCATGGCCAATCCAAGCAGGAAACACGTTATTCGATTGATGACAGGCTTGCGATCCGGGAATCGCGAGATCAAAGGCGAAAGACAGAGTGTCCCGATCAAATAACCAACAAAGTTGACCGTTCCTAACATGCCCAGTTGGCTGTAGCTCCCCCCGATCTCCCTCTGTATTCCCGGCAAGAACATGCCATAGGAGAGTCGAGAAAAGCCAAGAATGACGACAAACAAAAGTGATGCCCACAGAGTCATCCAGTTGAATGCGGATTTCGTACCCAATGCTCCATCTTCCCCCCAAATTATTTTGTTGACCTTAGTATAAATTCAAGGCAAAGTTTAGTAAAATTGAATTATATGAATAAATGATTCATAAATCTTAAACCTGCGGTGATGACAATGGATCTTCGAGCTTTAAAAACCTTCGAAGCGTGCGTGCGTCTTGGCCACTTTCAGAAAGCAGCAGAGGAGCTTCGATTTGCTCCTTCTACGGTAACCCTTCACATACAGCGCCTCGAAGCTGACCTAGGCGTGTCTTTATTCATACGCGATGGCAAGCGCGTGATCGTGTCCGAAGCCGGACGGTGGCTCCGCCATGAGGCTTCAGCATTACTGAATTCGATCAGAACCATGAGGCGGACCGTCTCCGATATTGCGGCGGGAGACGGCGGAGCCGTTCACTTCGCCGCTATTGAGCCCATAGCAAGCCAGAGACTTGCAACCGTCGTTGCCGACTTTTGTAGGACTCGCCCGAAAGTGCAGTTAACGATGGAAGTGGGTGGAAGCAACTCGATCGCGGAGAGGGTTCGCGCTGGAGAATTAGATTTCGGCATATGCTCCGTTCCAGCGGCAGCTCTTATGCTAGAATTCGAACCCCTTATGGAGGACAAATTAGGGGTGATGATGAGGGCAGACCACCCGTTGGCCAATCAACCTGACATCACGGCGAGCGATCTCGCCAGGCAGACTGTCCTGGTCAAGGAGCCTACTTGTATCTACCGAGAGCTGTGGGATAGGGCACTCTCGCAAACCGATAACTCAGCTATCTCATATCATGAGGTTGGAAGTATCTTTGTGATTCAGCAAATGGTCAAACAAACATGCAGCGTAGGTGTTGTTCCAATTTATAGCGGTCTGGAAATGGAAGGCTCTGTAGTCATCAGACCCTTCACCAATCTGAATCCCGTAGTCACCTTGGGCATCGTTTATAGAGATAAAGACTCCTTGGGCAAGGCATCGATATTGTTAATGGACGCAATCAAGGAGCTCCATTAGTCAAGACCACATAGGTATTTTCACCATCATCATTCGCCCTATTTATGATACGGTTCAGCTTAACGGGGGCATCGGCGAAAACAAATGGCGGCCCTGTGGCCGCCAAGCTTCATCTTCGCTAATGTGTCTACTGAAACCGTGATTGCACTCACTTCTTCTTGTTTCTCATAGCGGCGAGCAGCTTCACATTCCCATTGGCTCCTTCCGCGAAACGCCTATATTCTGGGGATTCCATCGGAACGATCGCGATTTCCCCCTTCGCATTGAAATGAATACCCCATCCGTATTTTTTCGGGAGCATTGATGTTCTCAAGCATGGTTTCGGTTTCATAAAAAACTCGTCTCGAATCTGGTCACCCCTCTCAGCTAACTCCTCCTCCGGAATGCTTTTGTGTCGGATATGCACGATGTACAAGAGTTCCTCCTGCGTATAGCCATACGGATTATTCGCGAGTAACTCAAACTCGATACCCGGCTTTGTTTTCCCGTTTTTCTTGTCCATGGGCTTTATTCCGGTCTCTGAGGGGCAATCCGCGGCAACGGTAATGAACGTATCATAGTAATTCCAGTCCATCCTCATTCCTCCTGAATCAGGTATAGCACCGCTCATCGCTTTAATTAAAATCCTTTTCCTCCGAGCGGCCGAACCTTTATGGCACTGCCTCCTGCGATTAAATGCCGGCAACGCCCGATTAGCTCCAATACCTTCTCGTTTTGCAAAGACGCGGCATGAAACTCCTGGCTCTCCCATAGCTCCGTGATCCAAAGATCGTTAGGATCGTCTTCAGCCGCATGCAGGATATAATAGATGCAGCCCTCCATATCGTTCAATGTCGCGCTGGATGCTAGCATCATCTCCGCGAGCTCTTCCCGTTTCCCCTCATGGGCCGTTAATTTTCCGAACATGGCGAACTTGCTCATCGTTCATCTTCCTTTCTTCTTGCGGAATTTGCCAACATGGCTTCGTAATGCGCAAGCATTCGAGCGTTTGCCTCCACCATCTTTCCGATAAGTAGCTCCGACTCAATCTGCAAGGCTGTGCTGTACGGCATCAAAAATTAAGGTACATACGTCTGCAACATCGAGTGTTCTAAATGGAACACTGCCTCTTCGGGCATACGCTCCACGACCGCGTGGCCGAACAACCAGTGATGGCACAACTCGTTCAGAATCTGCTCTTGACCCTTAATCCGAACGGTCTCGAACTTAGCTGGTCCGGTTGGATCGGGAAGCAGATTATCGAGCAGATGATCCTTAGCCGAGAAACCCGCTGGACGCTCGAAACGTCCCTCCGTCTCCCGCAACGAGCGAATACGGTCCACTCGGAAATTCCGTAACTCCTCCCGATAACCGCAATACCCTACCGTATACCAGTTCCCTTTCCAGAAGACAATGCCATACGGGTCGAACAGTCGCGGAAGGCGGTCTTCCCCCTTGCCCCGGTCATATTGCATTTCCACCGTCCGTCCCTGTCCTGCCGCCGCCTCCAGCATTTGAAGATAGAGTTGGAGCACTCCGTCCGTTCGTGGATAAATGACGGATAAGGCAGTACTATGACTTTTAAGATGATCCAGTTGCTTCTCGTTCGCGTAACGCATCATTTTGTCCATCGCTCGGGTTAAATCATCGGAGTAGGGGTACCCAGCCTCTTTAGCAAATATCGAGGCATGGATCAATGCCTTCTGCTCCTCGATATCGAAGAAGAGCGGGGAATCGGTAAACTGGCTTAGGATGCTATAGCCGCCGTTTGGGCCCGAATCCGCAATGATTGGAACCCCGCTGGCGCACAGAGAATCGATACAGCGATAGACGGTCCGCACGTGAATCTCAAGCTCTTCCGCCAACTGCTTAGCGGTCATCCGCTTGCCTGAGCGCAGCATCCAGAGAATCGATAACATATTGTCCGATTTCGTCATCGACTAATCCTTCTTTCCAAGTTTGCCTGGATTATTCCAACCTTGTTTTGAGTATAACCCTACATCACTGACAAATGCAGTCAGTTATTTTAAAATTTCCAAAGCAATGATTAGAGGCTATCAGAACCAACTTTCGCCGTTACTTGTGATACGGTTCTCCCCGGTTAATCTTCACCGCCCGGTACACCTGCTCCAGCAGCACCAGCCGCATCAGCTGGTGCGGCAAGGTCATGCGCCCGAAGCTCAGCTTCTGCTGGGCGCGCTTCATGACGGCGGGCGCGAGGCCGTTGCTCCCGCCAATGACAAAAGCCACGTGGCTCCGCCCATACGTGGCTAAAGAATCGAGCTGCCCGGCGAGGTCCTCGCTCGACCACAGCTCGCCGTCCAGCGCCAGCGCGATGACATGCGCGTCCGGCTTAATGGTCGCGAGCAGTCGCTCACCCTCGCGCTCGCGGACAATCGCTTCCTCCGCGGCGCTCATCGTCTCGGGCGCGCGCTCGTCGGGCACCTCCGTGAGCGTGAGCTTCACGTACGGGCCAAGACGCTTCGCGTATTCGGCGATGCCGAGCGTCAGATACTTCTCCTTCAGCTTCCCAACAGCTGCGATCTGAATATGCATCCGCCTACACCACCAAGTACTCGGCAATATTCTGACACATATCGCAGGTTGCCGGCGCTTCCCATTCCGTGAATTTCGTCGTCACCAGATCGACGATATCCGGCGCATCCTCGTACTCGTCCACAAATTTATCAATCGCTAGCTCCACATGCTCTTTGCATACACAATACATCGTTTCTATATCCCCCAGCTCTTCTCGATTACTTCCCAAATCCACGTAAAATACACGCAAAGAGATCAGCCCGTCATACGCGGCCCCCCAAGGAGAGCGCTGCACGAGCTGATCTGCTTCATGACTATACCGCTAGTCTTCCGTCTTCTCTTCAAGCTTAAACGTCGTTGTTTGCTTCTCGCCGTCGCGATAGTACGTAACTTTGATTTCGTCCCCGATGGACTTCTCGCCGTACAAATATTTGCGAAGCTCCATCGTGCTGCTGATCGGCTGATTATCCAGCTTCACAATTACATCGCTGTACTTCAAGCCCGCTTCTTCAGCCGGTCCAACCGCTTGCAGCACGATTACGCCGTCATGTACATTATCCGGAAGCTTCAAATCTTCCTGAGGCGCCATCACATCATCACTGCCGTCGCCCGGAGCAACACCAGCTCCAGCTCCAGCACCGGCACCATCCTCTGCACTCGCTCCAGGAGTCAGGCCATCAGCCCCGTCCGCAGGTCCATCCGCCGGACCCGCTTCATCTCCTTGCGGAGCATTAGCCATAGCTGCCTGCTGCTCCAAGTACCGCGACAGATCCATCGTGTACACGCCAAGGTACGGACGCAGCACTTTGCCATGCTCGAGCAAGCTCTGCACGATTGGCATCGCCGCATGCGAAGGAATCGCAAAACCAACGCCCTCAACGCCATAATCAGCGATCTTCATGCTGTTGATGCCGACCACATGCCCGTCCAAGTCGATGAGCGGACCGCCGCTGTTGCCTTGGTTGATGGACGCGTCAATCTGAATGACTTCCTGCTCCCAATCGTAATTGCCGTCTTGGCTGAGCGACACCGGAATAACCCGCTTCGTCTTGCTCACAATGCCCATGGACAGCGAATCGCTCAGACCAAGCGGATTGCCGATCGCCATAACCCATTGGCCTGCCCGCAGATCCTCGGAATCCCCAATTTGCGCCACGGTATCGATGCCGCTCGCATCAATCTCAAGCACGGCCAGGTCCGTAATCTCGTCCTTGCCGATGATCTTCGCATCGCGCATCTCGCCATCGCTCAGGACCGCTTTTACCGCCACCGCATCCGCAATAACGTGATTATTCGTGATGATATGCGCTTTGCCTTTCACCTTCTCGAAAATAAACCCGGATCCCAGCGCCGCCTGCTCCAGCTTCGAAGAAGAACCGTCACCGGACGCAGCGGCATCCCCGCCGCCATCCGAAGAACCCGCGCCAGAGCCATTCGTGCCAGCCGGCATCGCTTGCTCATTAATGATGCTCACGACTGCCGGACGCACTTTGGCCGCAGCGGAGATCGTCTTATCCATCGGATCGTTCATCGATACATTCGTAATGCCCGCTACCGCCTTCACCGCATCGCTACCCCGGTCAAAACCGGTAAACAGGCCAAACACAAGCGCCACCCCTGCTGCGCTGATCAGAGAAGAAGTAAGCGCAATGCGCAAGGTCGAGCGGCCCCCGCCCCCGCTCCGTCTTACGCCGGCTGTGCGGTCCTTCTCCCATCTCGTACGGCGCGATACGCGCGTCGAGTAGAAATCATCATCGAATAAGCTCATCTATAATCGCTCCTCTCGACACTCCGCTCACCCGCGAGCCAGCATCAAGATTATTATTTTTCGAATCTAGGAATGATATCGGTAGAATAGACTACAATAATAATATAAACTTCCAAATTGACCCATCGACCGCCGCCAAAAGGCGATATCAAAGGAGCGAATCCCTATGCCGCGCAAAGCATCTGCGTCTGCAGCCTCAGCCCTCGATCATCTGAATCTAGTAGCCAAGCTCGCTGATCTCAAGGAGGATCACTACCGCACCCTGCTCACGCTCAGCGCCATGACCGAGCTGCTCATCGACAAAGGACTGATCTCCCCGGAGGAGCTGGAACGCAAAATCGCCTCGCTCGACACCGAGCTGGACGAGCTTATCGTCGCCTCACTTCATCCCATGCCGTAGGCCGGTCGTGGTACGTATCCCGCAGTGGATGCTCGTCCCGCTTGAAGAAGAAGCCGTTGTTCTCCAGCACTTCGTTCACCGTCATTCTCGCGAGATCCATCATGTTATGATCGAGACTGAGGTGCGCGAGATAAACCCGCTTCGTCCGATCCGTCATGAGCTGACATAAAGCTTCGCCAGCCGCTTCATTCGACAAATGACCGACATCGCTTAAGATACGCCGCTTAATATTCCACGGGTAACGTCCCATCCGCAGCATATTAACGTCATGATTCGACTCCAGCACGAGCACATCGGAATCCTCAATCATGCGCCTAACTTTATCGCTCACATAGCCAAGGTCTGTCGCCAGACTCAGCTTCACATTATCATCCTCAAACACATAACCGACCGGCTCAGCCGCATCATGCGAGATCGCATAAGACGTCGTTCGCATCGAGCCGAATGCGGCCGTCTCGCCTGTCTCCATAATGACGCGCTGCTCGGCCGTAATTTGCCCGACATGCCGCTCCAGCGCACCCCAAGTGGCCTCGTTGGCGTAGATCGGCAAGTTGTGCTTCCTTGCGAAAGCGCCGAGCCCTTTTATATGATCGGAATGCTCATGCGTCACAAGAATCGCACTGATCTCGTGACCGGCAACGCCTTGCATCCGCATGAGCTCCTCCAGCCGTTTCGCACTCATACCGGCATCAATGAGAATTGTAGAATCCTCACACTGCACAATCGTTGCATTCCCCGTCGAACCGCTCCCCAGTACCGTAAACCGCATTCCCATCCCCTGTTTAAACCTGTCCTTTCTCCAATGCCCCAATGAAAACTGCCTATATTGCCTCCACCTGTATTGCCTCTATCTGTACTGCCTTTATTCCGTTACAACTTCCCCGCTGATCGCATTCATATAGTACTGCCCGCCGTCTTCCAGCAGCACGCGCCAAGTCGGAGCCGATACCTGCGTATCCGAGTTGAATATCTGCCCGTGATACCCAAGCTTAATCTCTTCTATAACCGCGCCGTTCTTCAGCTGGTTCTCGATGAGGCTTGTGACCACCTTCGTAGCCGATAGCACCGATTGCGCCGCCTGCTTGTCCGATGGCAGCAGCTCAATCAAGTCCTGCTTATACGCCGTAATCTTCTGATTGCTGTAGAAAAGCTCCAGCTTCACATCGAACATCGGACGACCCTCGGCCATCCGGTAGAGAATAAACTCATTCTCCAGTACCGCGCCAAGCGTATATTCATCAAGCTCCGGAATAACGCCGCCAAGACTCGCCTGCAGCTCCTTATCGACGAACACGACCTTACTGTCGACCGGCGTCTTCAGCTCGTGCCGCTCCCCTTTGCCAAGACCGACCTTCACCTTGTACGTCAGATCGTGCAGCGCCGGCGTCTCCGACGGGATGCTCGTCCCAAGCTTGATCTTCTTCTCTTCCATGAGCGCCTGCGTCTCAGGCCGCAAATCGCCTACATCGGCACTCGTGCGCAGCCCTTCCCGGATGTTGGACCAGAGCTGGTAGCCAAGCACGAGATTTAGCAGCAGAAACGCAAAAATCAGCACACTCTTCGCCCTGCCCCAGTCCATCCCTTCAACTCCTTCAATGAGCATGCCACCTGAAAATAGTACCGTCCGCTATACCTGCCACTGCCAGCATTATTTAGAAGCGGTCGACGTTCCTTCATCGTTGTGGTCCGCCGTCGCGCCGCCGCTTTCATTCGCGGCGCTCCCCGCATCGCCACTTCCGCCGCCCGGCAAGTTCAGGCGCCCGTCAGTCAGACCGATGCCCCCGCCGCTGCCTGTCGTAGGCGTGTCCTTCACAAGCGGCGCACCGCCCGGCTCACCCGGCTGCGGCTTATAACCGCCCGGGATCGCCTTCAGCAGTACCGCCTGCGACCCGTCGAGCAGCCGCACCGCCCATACGGGCGCGAGCAGCATCTTGTTCTTGTCTGCCGGCGAAGCGAGCAGCGCCGGATAGAGCGCGGTCACTTCGAGTCTGCGCGAGTAATGCTCGAGCGCGTTCTCGACCATATCGCCGCCTGGCAGCCAGCGGATATCCCGCTTCTGCGGCTTCTTCTGCAGCGTCAGCAGCGATCGCTCGTACTCGGAGACGACGCCCTGGAGCAGACGCAGCTTCATGCTGCCGAACAGGAACGGATCCTGCGGAATAATCGGATACGAGCCGTAGTACTGCTGGAATCGCAGCACCTGCACGCTCTGTTCGAACGAGCCCGCATGCACGAACCGGTGCATGCCGTCCCAACCGCCGTGCTGGTTAATGAACTGAATGGCTGCATACACATTTTGACTCTCATTGTCTTCTTGGCCTTGCAAGGCAACCGGGTCGGTATAACTGATCCATCGCCCGTTCTGCTCGACCTGCAGGCCGCGCTTGCCGTCCGTATAAATCTGCGTGCCGCTGCGATCGCTAATTTCTCGCGTCACGCCGGGATCAACGAACAGATAACGCTGCATCTGCTCCGGCGAATAACTGTCATAGCCGACCGTCGATTGCATCGATTCGATCGGTCCGTCCGGAATATACATATCGTCGCCGACTTTGCGATAGCTCACTTGATACTCGCCATAACCGACATACATCTGCACGTCTTGGGCGGTCAAGTCGGCTTTTACCGATTCATAAACCGTTATATTGTCCGTGCTGAAGAAGTACGTGCGCACCTCGTCACGGTCACTGCTCTTGTAAATCCAGATGCGATTGATCACGTCGTTCATGAAGTCCACGTCGCCCTCGAGCTTCAGCACCTTGCTGAGCAGCTCAACCGGCACGCCGCGCCCGAACCGAAGCTCAAGCCCCTGATCGCGATCGCGGATATCCTCCCAATCGACGACAACGGCTGGGCTCCGCTGGAACCCTTTGAACTCACGGCTTTTGATTTTGCCGAAGATCAGATTGTAGAAGTTGGTCGCCGGATACAGCACCGTATGCTTCCCTTTGCCGAGATGCAGCACCATATCTTCCGGGAAAATAACGTTCTCAACCTTCTCCTCTTGCCCCATCGGTTCCGGCTGCACATAGGGCTGCAGCGGCGACGCAGTCACACCGAGCCCAGGCATGCTGTAGGCAAGCAAATAACTTTGAACCAAACTCATAATAACGAGCGCTGTCAGTACAATCGTCTTCAGCTTGTCCATTACGTGCGCTCACCTCCGCTCACCTGTGTCGGGAGGATGGCTGTTACCGTTGTTCCTTCGTTCAGCTCCGAATCGAGCGTAATGGTACCGCCATGCGCCTTCACAATTTCCCGGGCAATTGAAAGCCCTAAGCCTGTCCCGCCCATGTTGCGGGAGCGCGCTTTATCAACGCGGTAGAACCGGTCGAAGATGCGGCCCAAATCCCGCTTCGGAATCCCAATGCCCGTGTCCTTCACGCTGATCGCAATGGAGGCGGGCTCGATTCGGCGGGCCGCGAGCTCAATGCGTCCGCCATCAAGCGTATATTTGATCGCATTGGACACAAGGTTGTCCAATACTTGATCGATCTGATCCCGGTCGAGCCATACCGACGTAATCGAATCCTCGACCCGCACGGTTGCCCGAATCGCCTTCTTGCGCAGCTGGAAGGAGAAGCGGTCAGCCACTTCCTCCAGCATATCCGGCACATTGGTCTGCTGCCGGCGCAGCGGCGCCTGGTTCGAGTCCAGACGCGACAAGTGAAGCAGATCCGTGACGAGCCGGATCATCCGCTCGGTCTCGTTGCGGATAACACCGACGAAGCGCTGTCCGAGTTCACGCTCATCCATCGCGCCGTCATCGAGCGCCTCCGCGTAGCTCTTGATCGTCGTCAGCGGCGTCCGCAGCTCATGCGATACGTTCGCGACGAACTCGCGACGCGACTGCTCCAAGCGCTCTTGCTCGGTAACATCTTGTAATACCGCGATCGTACCGGATATGCCTTGGTCGCGCCGGTGAATCGGCGTCATCGTAAGACGCAGCAGCTCTTCTTCCTCTTCGCCTTCCGTCTGCACCTGATACAGCGCCGCCGATTGCTCGCCGCCTTGCAGCATGGCCGCAATTTGCGCCTCATCCATGCTGAACAGCTCACCGAGGCGGATGCCTTCGCAATCCTCCCGGCGCAGCATTTCCTGCGCCCGCCGGTTCGTAATCATCACGACGCCGCGTTCATCTGCCGCAACGACGCCGTCGCTCATGTTCGCGAGAATGGAGGAGATCTTCTCCTTCTCCTCTTCATTGGCCGACAGCGCGTCGCGCAGGCGCAACGTCATATCGTTGAACACTTCGCTCAGACGGCCGATCTCGTCATTGCCGAGAACCGGCACGCGTTGGTCGAATTGACCCTCCGCGACGGCAGCAGCCTGCCTGGTCAGTGCTTTTATCGGGTTCGTAATGGTCGTTGCCAGCAAAATGCCGAGCACGCCCGTAAGTCCAAGCGCGAACAGCATCCCCGACATGAAGATCCGGTTAATCCGGTCAACCGTCGCATACAGCTCTTTCATTGAAGCGACGAGGTAGACCGCGCCTACGATCTTATCGCTATAGACAATCGGCTTGGCGATAACCTTCTTGCGGATACCGTCCTCGTCGATAATCTCTTCTTCATTGTCGCGAATGTTCTGAAGCGCGCGGCTCACCACGAGCGACGTATTCTTCTTGCCAATGTAGGACTGATGGGATTGCAGCGACGTCGCAAGCACTTTGCCGCTCGCATCGAGTATTTGAATCTCGGCTTCGCTAATGCTGAACAAGCTGCTTACAAGGACGCTCAGATACTCTTCCGTCGTCTGCTCGCCGGAATTGCCCGGCTGATCCGGCTGGTTAGACAACGTCTGTGCCGAGATTTGCGAGAGCAAGTTCGCCTGCTCGTTCATATTATTCGTGAACGTCGATGTCAGCGACGTTTTCATTGTACTTATGAAATAAACGCCGATCAGCTGCATTGCAATAAGAATGAGCAATACATAGATGATGATCAGCTTTACTTGAATCGTCCGGAAAAAACGTATCCCGTTCATCCGTACCCGAAACCTCCGGACTTCGGATTACGCATCAAATACCCGAGACCGCGCCGCGTCAAAATATATTCCGGACGGCTCGGGTCGTCCTCAATCTTCTCGCGCAAACGGCGAATCGTCACATCGACGGTACGCACGTCGCCGAAATATTCGAAGCCCCAGACCGCTTGCAGCAAATGCTCGCGGGTCATGACCTTGCCGCAGTTGCGCGCCAAGTAATAGACGAGCTCGTATTCGCGATGCGTCAGGTCTAGCGGTTCGCCATCCTTATAGACGACGTACATGTCGGTGTCGATAAACAGGTTGAAGATCGCTAGACCCTGTTTTTCCTCCACACCAGCAGCCGTCGTCGTGCCTGCGCCGGAAGCTGCATTGCTAATTGCCGCAGCAGCTGCAGCAGAAGCTTCATTCTTCGTGCGTCGTAAATGCGCTTTCACCCGCGCAAGCAGCTCTCGCGTGCTGAACGGCTTCGTGACGTAATCGTCCGCGCCCAGCTCGAGTCCGAGCACTTTGTCCAGCTCGGTATCCTTCGCCGTCAGCATAATGATCGGGGTCTGGAGACGAGTGCGCACCTCGCGGCACACGTCCATGCCGTCCTTCACGGGCAGCATCAAATCAAGCAAAATCAAATCAGGCAGCTCCTCGAACGCGAGCCGCACCGCTTCTCCCCCGTCGAAGGCACAGATCACCTGGTAGCCTTCCTTCTCGAGGTTGAACTTTATAATGTCCGCAATCGGTTGTTCATCATCAACTACTAATATTTTACCGTGCATCGCTACACCGCCTGTCGCTTATGCAATCTCTATCTATTTTAACATAGGTAGGACAGCAGTTCCCAATGAAAGTTCCCTCATATCAGGGGAGATTTGGTCATAACTTGTCGGCAATTGCAGCTTATCCTTCATACCCAAAAAACACCACCCGATATCCCTATCAGGTGGTGTCCTCAACGCTCAATTATAGATATTTCAACGGGTTCTGCAGAACGCCGTTCTTATGAACTTCAAAGTGCAGATGCGTACCGAAGGAGTGGCCCGTGTTACCCATTACGCCAATGCTTTGTCCTTGCTCGACGGTCTGGCCCTTCTTCACTTTAAACTTGCTCAAGTGGCCATAGTACGTCTCGTAGCCATTGTTATGATTGATAATGATGCAGTTGCCGAGTCCTGGACGCTGCCCGACGAACGTAACTGTTCCATTATCCGCAGCCATAATATTATGGTTGCCGACCATATCAACCCCGCGGTGAAGCGCTCCCCAGCGCTGGCCGAAATAGCTCGTCAAGCGATGACCAGTAACCGGCCATGAGAAACGTCCGCTGCCTTCATTCAGCACCACTTTCGTGCCCTTCATCACAATCGCCGGAACGGAAGGCTCCAGCACGACCTCACTGATAAGCTCCTCGCTCATCAGATAGCCGTTCTGCTTCACGAGGCGATACACAAGCTGCTTCTTCCCGCTTTGCCCTTCGCGAATAACCTTTTGCTGACCTGCCTTCATGTTGCTGTTCTTCTGCACGACCGTGATCGGATCGATCGATTCCGTTTCCGTCACGTTCTCTACCGTCTGGACAGTCACTTGCGGTTTAAGTACAGTCAGATCAAGTACGTCGCCAACTTTGATCATATCGTCCTTGATCCACTTGTTCCGCTCATAAATAACCTGAGGGGATATGTCGAATTTCTGCGCAATACATCCAACACAATCGCCATCTTGTACGGTATACTTCGTCGGCTTTACAGTTCCCTTAATAATCTGCAGATAAAGTTGCTCCGGATCTGCAATGTCCGTCGGCTGTACTTCCGCCTCTTTAACTGCGACATCTTCGACAATCTTCACCGATTTAAGCGCCGTCTTCGACTTCAAGCTGCCATCGGCAGAATACGACAATGCCGTTACTTCTGCCTTGCCTGCCTTCACTTGCGGCGTGTACTTGTTCTGCACCCGCTTCAGCAGCGCGCTTGCCGTCGCTTTGTCTTTTACGACACCGACACGCTTTCCGTTCACGACCAGCTCAAAGCCTTCAGCGTGAGAAGCGAACATGCCTTCAAGCTTCGACAGTGTAGCCGCTGTGTCCGGCTCGGCTTTGTAAGCGCTTTTAGCCCCAAACGTGATCTTACCCGTTTCGAGGACCATCGTAACATCTTTGTTGCTTGCCGCTATTTCCTGCTTCTTACGGGTAATGAGGTCAGCGACTTGATCCTGCGACTTCACCTCACCAATAAGCGAGCCGTTCTGATATACTTCAACAAAATCTACTGTATGAGCTTTCACATATTGTGTGCCGGTAAATCCGACAATCGCAAGCAATGCCACTCCACTGACTGCAGCGATGAACGGCTTCTTGCGCAGCATCCGCTGCACCGTATTCCCTTCGTTTGCCGCATCAGCATGTCCATGCGCGCTAACGGGTCTATCGCCCCGGATAGATTGAATCAGCTTCCGGAATCGACCCTTATCATTAAAAAAGGCCATATTCGTCTCCTTATTTCGCGATATGTTTCGTAAAATTGATCGTTTTCGACAACAAAATCGTCCATTGTCAGGCTACGAGTTATACTTTAACATAACGCAATATATGGGTTCAACCAAACGGCCTTTAAGTAATATTAATATTTGCTCAGAATTGACAGCATTTCATCATATTCATTCCGGTCCAAATGCTGCGCCATCAGCTGCTGCACCTGCGTCATTTCGCTGTCCGTAAGCCCGCCCTCCATCAGCTTCGAGATCGTCTGCCACGTCTCTTGCGGCAGCTTCTGCATCATCACGCTGAACAGTTTCTCTTTATCTGCATCGCTGATTTGCGATTTCGCTTCATTAAGTTGATCCGTCGTCATCGCCACTTCATCTTGGGATGCATCGGCACTTTCCTGCGACTGCGTCTGGGAATGATCTGTGTTCGTATCGGAACCGGCCGCACTGCTGTTGCCTTTCGGACCTGTGCCTCCCCCGATATCGCTCAGCTCGCCCGATGGCTGTTGATTGAACGCATCCACCGAGTCAGGCTCATCCTTGCCATCGCTGCTGTTCGTCTGTGTCTTATCCGACCCCGAGCTTGTACTCGAATTCGTACTCGAACCGGAGCCTGAATCCGCCGAAGTACCGCCTTTCGACTTCACCGCTGGATCAGCTCCCCACAGCTCTCCCCACACGCCGCTTAGCGCGAACGGCTTCTCATCAAGTGGTATATTAAACTGCTTGAGCAGCGTCTCCACATAACTATTGACGATATATCCGGTCGTCCAAATCGACAAGAAACTGACCAGGAGCGCCACAGCGATTGTCTTGGCGAGCCATCCACCTATTTTCGATAATTTCCACATTTCATTCACCCTCCCTTGAAGGGGCATTTTGCCCATACTTCTTAGTATTTCCCCCCTTTCCGGGAACCATTCATCATTTCTGGCAAAAAGAAAAAGGACAGCGACATTGAAGTCGCTATCCTCTATGCATTCCATTCTTATACGTAGATCGGCACAACCGGATTCGTCTGCTCGCGATTACGTCCAACCGAGAAGATCGCAATCGGAATGCCTGTCAGTTCAGATACGCGCTCTACATAACGGCGTGTATTCTCCGGCAAATCCTCGAGCGTCTTCGCGTTCGAGATATCTTCGCTCCAGCCTGGAAGCTCTTCATAGACCGCTTCGCATTCGGAGATGAGCTTGAGGCTCGCTGGGTAGTGCTCGATGACTTCGCCGCGCAGCTTGTAGCCCGTGCAAATTTTCACCGTTTCAAGACCGGACAGCACGTCGAGCGAGTTCAACGACAAGCCCGTAATGCCGCTTACACGGCGTGCATGGCGGACGACAACCGTATCGAACCAGCCAACACGGCGCGGACGGCCTGTAACCGTACCGTACTCGTGACCCTTTTCACGGATCAGGTCGCCTGTTTCATTGCTCAGCTCTGTTGGGAATGGACCGTCGCCAACACGAGTCGTGTATGCTTTCGCAACGCCGATAACTTGTTGGATCTTCGAAGGGCCAACGCCGGAGCCGATACATACGCCGCCAGCTGTCGGGTTCGAAGAGGTTACGTATGGATACGTACCTTGGTCGATATCAAGCATAACGCCTTGTGCGCCTTCGAACAGCACTTTCTTGTTCGAGTCGATCGCATCGTTCAGAACGACCGAAGTATCCGTTACGTATGGACGAAGAATCTCGGCATGGGCAAGGTATTGTTCCAGGATTTCGTCTGCGTTCAGCTTCTCGCCGCCGTAAACTTGCTCGATCACTTGGTTCTTCTCTGCCACCAGACGGCGCAGCTTCGTTTCGAACTCTTCTGCATCCATCAGGTCCGCGACGCGGATGCCGTTACGAGCAGCCTTGTCCATGTAGCAAGGGCCAATGCCTTTGCGCGTTGTACCGATCTTGTTATCGCCCTTGCGCTCTTCTTCAAGTCCGTCCAGCACAAGGTGATAAGGCATGATCAGATGCGCACGGTCACTGATCTTCAGGTTCTCTGACGAGAAGCCATTATCATGGATATAGTTAATTTCGTCGATCAGGGCAGCTGGGTTGATGACCATGCCGTTACCGATGACGCATACTTTATTCTCATTGAAGATTCCGGATGGAATCATGGTAAGCTTATATTTTTTATTGCCGATCATGATCGTATGGCCAGCGTTGTTGCCACCTTGGTAACGCGCTACAACATCAGCACCATCCGCCAGAAAGTCGGTAATTTTCCCTTTGCCTTCGTCTCCCCATTGGGTACCGACTACTACTACCGTTGACATGGTTATACCCCCATTACAAGTTTTGCAAGTGCACGACTAACATGACTAAAATGGCCGCCAGTTGTTGGCAGCATGTTAAGTGTAGCAGTCCCCCCCTGTAAAGTCAACGAAATTCCGAACGATTGTGGTAGACGTCACACAATCGTTCGGAATTTCAGAAGGGTCGTTATCGGTGCTAAATCGTGGACGTTAGGAGGCCTGTCCAGGCTCCTGGTGCGTACGGTCTAGTCCGACAAACTTATTGAAGCTTTTAAGGAACGCCAGCTCGACCGTACCAACCGGGCCGTTACGCTGCTTAGCAATAATGATCTCGATAATATTCTTCTTCTCGGATTCCTTATCGTAGTAATCGTCCCGGTAGAGGAACGCTACGATGTCGGCATCTTGCTCGATGGAACCGGATTCCCGAAGGTCAGACATCATCGGACGCTTGTCCTGCCGCTGCTCAACGCCCCGGCTCAGCTGCGAAAGTGCAATAACCGGCACTTCGAGCTCACGCGCGATTTGCTTCAGTGTACGGGAAATTTCGGATACTTCCTGCTGACGGTTCTCGCCTGCCTTGCCTCGCCCTGAAATGAGCTGCAAGTAGTCGATCAGAATCATGCCAAGACCGCGCTCTTTCTTCAACCGGCGGCACTTCGCGCGAATGTCCGCAACGGTAATACCCGGCGTATCATCGATGTAGATCTGTGCTTCACTCAGTGAACCAATCGCCATCGTTAGCTTTTCCCAATCGTCGCCTTCCAAATACCCTGTACGCATACGCCCTGCATCAACATTCGATTCCGCACAGATCATACGTTGTACGAGCTGAGCGGCGGACATCTCGAGCGAGAAGATGGCAACGGTCTCTTTGGCACGGACGCCGACGTTCTGCGCCACGTTCAGGGCAAACGCCGTCTTACCTACGGAAGGACGGGCCGCGATAATAATCAAGTCGCTTCGTTGGAAGCCGGCCGTCATCTTGTCGAGGTCGGTGAAACCGGACGGAATACCGCTCGAGCCCCCTTTGTTCGTATAGAGGAACTCTACCTTCTCGAACACTTCCATGAGTACGTCACGAATAGAGATGAAGCCGCTGCTTGATCTCAGATTCGAAATTTCCAAGATCCGCGATTCCGCTTCGCTCAGCAAACTGCCGACATCTTCTGCCGCTGCATAACCATTCGAGACGATATTCGTCGCTGTCCGAATCAAACGGCGGAGCATCGACTTCTCTTCTACGATTTGCGCGTAGTAATCCACGTTCGCTGCAGTCGGAACCGAATTGGCGAGCTTCGCCAAGTAGCTGACCCCGCCGATCTCCTCCAACTGCTGATGGTCCTGCAAATAAGCAGTAAGGGTAACCAAATCGATGGGCTGACTCGCTTCACCGAGCTGAACCATCGCTTCAAAGATCAGCTGATGCGAAGGCAGATAGAAGTCTTCGCTCTTCACCCGCTCCATCGAAGTTATTAACGCTTCCGTCTGCAAAAGAACTGCACCGAGCACCGCTTGCTCTGCTTCCATGTTCTGCGGCGGTACTCGGTCAAACATCAGCTGCTCGTCACTCATCTGGTCGTTTGCTTCCCCCTTGATGAATCGCTTATTATTCTTCTGCTGCATGGACACTCAACTTCGCTTTTACTTCTGGATGCAGCTTCACAGGCACTTGTGTTACGCCAAGTGTGCGGATCGGCTCTTCCAGTTCGATTTTGCGTTTATCAATCTTAACGCCGAGGCCTTCAAGCGCCTCCGCGATTTGTTTGCTTGTAATTGCGCCGAATAGACGACCGCCTTCGCCAGCGCGTGTCTTCACGACCACTTTCATTTCCTCCAAACGAGCAGCAAGTGCTTGCGCATCTTCCTTCTCTTTGTCTTTCTTTCTCTTCTCGGCGATGTTTTGCTGGTCAAGTGTCTTCAAGTTGCCATCCGAAGCAGGCTTTGCCAGATTTTTCGGGAATAGGAAATTACGGACATAGCCCTCTGACAAGTCTTTAACCTCACCCTTCTTGCCTTGCCCTTTCACGTCTTGCAGAAAAATTACTTTCATTCGAATAACCCCTCTTCCTTATCAAGATCATGCAGCACCTGCTTGAGACGCTGCGCAACTTCTATGACTGTACCATCTTGCTGAGCTGCGGCATTCGTCAGATGACCTCCGCCGCCCATGCGTTCCATGACAATCTGCACATTCATATGCCCGAGCGATCTTGCGCTAACCCCGATCAGACCATCGGGACGCTCGCCAATAACGAACGAGGCAAGCACGTCGGTCATGTTGAGGAGCGTATCCGCCGTCTGCGCAATTAAGAGCTGCGTATACTGGCGGCCTTGCTCCGTGACTGCAATCGCAATATGATCGTAGACGATCTCGGCTTGCTTGATCATCTCGGCCTTCTTGATGTACTCGGCGAGATCCTCTTTCATCATCCGCTGGATGAGTGCTGAATCCGCCCCATGACGACGCAGGAACGAAGCCGCCTCAAACGTTCTGGAGCCGGTACGGAGCGAGAAGCTCTTCGTATCGACTGTAATACCCGCGAGCAGCGATGTCGCCTCTCTGACGTCCAGCAGCACGCGGTCGTGGATATATTGGAGCAGCTCGGTAATGAGCTCGCACGTCGAAGACGCATACGGCTCCATATAAACGAGAATTGCACCTGTAATAAACTCTTCGCCGCGGCGATGGTGGTCGACGACGACGATTTTGTCCGTCTGCGTCAGGAGCTTCGGCTCCTTCACCATCGACGCCTTATGCGTATCGACGACAACGACGAGCGTGTTGCTCGTAATGAGTACCTGCGCCTGCTCCGGCGATATAAACCGCTTCGCGATTCGCTCATCCTCGCGCAGCATCTCCATCATCTTCTGTATGGAAGGATTGACGCCTTCCAGCACGATGTACGCTTCCTTGCTGTACATTGTAGCAGCTTTCAGCACGCCGATGGCAGCCCCAATTGCATCCATATCGGGCATCTTGTGGCCCATAATGACGACGCGGTCGCTGTCGCGGATCAAGTCGCGCAGTGCATGCGCCACAACACGTGCGCGGACGCGGGTCCGCTTCTCAACCGCATTGGACTTGCCGCCATAGAACGATTGGCGCTGTCCCAGCTTTACGGCCGCCTGGTCGCCGCCGCGGCCAAGCGCATAATCGAGACTCGTCTGCGTCCAGTGGCCGAGCTCGACAATGCTCTCTGCCCCTGATGCAAATCCGATGCTCAGCGTCATCGGAATTTTATTTTCGGCCGTAATCTCCCGCACTTCATCCAGCAGGACGAAACGCGACAGCTCCAGCTGCTTCAGCGTCTTCTGATCCGTAATCACGAGGTAACGGTCCGAGGTAAGCCGCTTTAAGTATACGTGGAACTTATTCGCCCACTCCGTAATCTCCGCTGTTGCCTTCGACATCAGCGAACTGCGCTGCTGGTCGTCCATGCCTTGCGTAACCTCTTCGAGGTTATCCATCATGACGATGCCCAGCGCCACCTTCTCATCCTCATAGCGCTTCGCGAGCTGCCAGCGCTGCGTAATATCACGGATATAGAGCAATCGCTCGTCGATGCGGAACATAAGCTCATAGACGGAATGGCCAATGACCGCTTCCACCGTGCCTTCCCGCTCCTTCGCCTGCGACAGAGACGGGAACAGATCGTCCAGCGACTCGCCGACGACGGACTCCTTGTCGAGCATGTGCGTGACGAAAGAGTTATGCCACTCGACCGTCTTATCCTCGTTGTACAGAATAATGCCCAGCGGCAGATCGCTGATAACCTCTCTGCCTGCTTTTTTCACCCGGTACGATAACGTCCCGAGATACACCTTCAAATCCCGGCGAAAAGCCCGCTCCGCCATAACGGAGTAGAAGCCGACGGCGCCTGATAACACAAGCCCGATAATGCCAAGCTTCCACTCGTACGCGGCGAGCGTCACCGTTAATAGAATCATTAGCACGAATGCCCACAGATGGTGCATGCCGTGCCATCGTTTGATTAGAAACTTCGGCATCCTCTACACGCCCCTGTAGTTACGATTTCTTAAACGCTTTTCGAATGGGGAATGCGGCATCGAATACCCCTATTAAGCTAAGCGGATGGAGGAAAATCGCAACCAGCACGGACAAGAGCACTGGTACCGCCTTGTTCCACTTTCGCTCATGGGCAATATAGAAGAACAATCCCATCGCTTGAATCGTAAAAGCGATTTGCATAAGCGGAATCAGATTCAGCAGCACGACCGTCATGAAGGACGTTCCTTTATCCGGCGTAATCAAATCCGCCAGAAGCGCAATCAGGTAGTAGAAGACGAAGATTCGCGGCAAACGCCATTCTCTCGCTTTCTGCAGCTTGGCGATCGACAGACCGGACGAACGCAGCGCAGGAGCGGCAATCGCATGTGCGATAACAGCGAGTAAGAAGGATACCGTAATGAAGGCCATCGGTATGGAGTGAATCAAGTATTGGACGTACGTTTCTGTTACTTCCGCAGACCAGACGCTCGGCATAAGCCCGTCAGCCCGCAAGTTTTCTGTCGTCGTTGTAATCATTTTACGAATTTCGCGCAGCAGCGAGAAATCGAACAGCACATCGAACATGACAAGCTCGAGCAGCAGCTCGGCGAGCAATGTCAGCACGGTCGCTGTCAGCACTTTGCGTGCCGATGCGCCGATGCGGTAATAGTGCCCCATCACAATGGAAGGAATGAGAAAAAACAGCCCGACAATCAATGCAGGAAGCCCGAGTATAAGAACGCCAATTCCATATACAGCAGTCATATGCAGTGTGAAGGCCCGTTTAGACAACATCGTGTATAGAATAACAGTCGGAACCATCATGACCGCAGCCGCTAACGTGTTCAATCCGGGTACCGCAATGGAGAGCAGAAGCAGCAGCGCCGCAACGCTCCATAAGATCGACTTTAAGCCGGTTTTCAAGCTGTTCACCTCTTGCAAGTTACTAGTACGACCCTTAAGCTTTACTCCCCATTATAGCATAAAACTTTTGCGGCAACACAGGGGACGTTGTCCAGCCAGGGTATCCCAGTTGACTAGCAAAACGCCGCCCCCATGTGTAGAGGACGGCGATTTTCCATTAGCCAGCAGCCATTTCCTTATTCGATTGTGCGGATGATTGAACGATTAGTGCTTCGCAGTAATCAATGATGTCGCTCCGGCGTACGATGCCGATGAACCGATTCATATCGTCGACGACAGGCACGAAGTTCTGTACTTTCGCAAGCGAGACGAGGTCTTCCATATTCGCGTCGATCTGCACAGCGCGATTCATCAGCCGCATCTGCACCTCCGACAGCTTCACTTTGTTCGTCTGATCGAATGAGACCTGCGGGTTGTTCTTCATATACCAGAGGAGGTCGCCCTCCGTAAGCGTCCCTGCGTAGCCGCCTTTATCGTCTAGAATCGGAACGGCCGTATACCGGTGATGCTCCATTCGTTCTAATGTCTGCCTGAGCGTGGCGTCCATTGTCAGCCATACAACTTCCTGCTTGGGCAATAGGAAAAATGCAATGTTCATGTTTGACTACCCGTCCCTTCTTCTTCATTCCTTTTGCACGAAGAGCTCTGGGCTGCTACTTGCCGTTATTTCTTATCTGCTGTAGTTTTCGATTGGGTCGCGGAAAGCGACTGCACCGGCTTCTTAACCTTTTGCTGATATTCCTCCGGAAGCGGCAGCATTTCTTTTGTCTTCGCCGGATCCAGCCACGCTTTGATAAGTGCTTCAGTCTTCGCCAAGTCGTCATCGTCGGCAAAATAATACCACGCGCCGCCTGCCTTCTTGCGATGACCTTCACCCTTTAGCGTATGGCTGTAAATCGTGCGTTGATCGCTTTGCAGCATACTTTTCGTCAAATCGATCATATGCTGCGGCGTCAGGTCGGTCGAGAAATTTTGGCCCATAATATCAATAAGTTCGGGAATCTTCGTCCACTGGCCGACTTTCGACGCCTTGTTCATAATCGCGTTCAAGAAAATTTGATGACGTCCGGCACGGCTCGTGTCTCCGCCCGCATCTTCGCGGTAACGGACATAATTGAGCGCTTCTGTGCCGTTGTACAACGGTTTGCCGGCCTTCACAACGAACTTCTCATGATCGGGATCATCATTGACGAGATCCTCTGTAATCGGCAGCGAAATGCCGCCCATCGCATCAATGACCTCGCGAAAGCCGGTAAAATTAATTGTAGCATAATGATCGACCCGCGAGCCAAACAACTTCTCGGTAGTTTCTACCGACATTTTCGCGCCGCCGAACGCATACGCATGGGTAATTTTGTCCTGCCATTGATTGCCGGTCTTCGTTGTTTTACCGACGATATCGACGTAAGTATCGCGAGGAATGGACACCATCAGAATGGCGCCATCGACCGGCCTTACGACCGTGTAAATCATCGTATCGGATCGGCCAACTTCCTTCCCCCGCTGGTCCACGCCGAGGAGCAACATGGAGAACGGCTCTTCCTTCTTGTATGCCGTCGGCTCCGGGGTATGTCCTTCAATCGGCTTATACGAGTTCTCCAGCTTCTTCTTCACATTGTCCGACAAGAATAGGTCGAATCCCCACATCGCCAGGGCATTGCGGTTGTAATAACCAGCTGTCCCTGCAAGCACCAACACGACGAGCACCGCTGTCAACCATTTATACAAGCGTGTTCTTTTTCGCTTAATCATGATGTATTGTAACGCTCCTATTCTGTACCAATCATATTTAAACGCAAGCTTCGTTATTTTAAACGATATTTCTGATGCGAAAGTTACAATTGGTTAACAAGTTTCGATTGTCAAAACTAGCCCAATTTAACAATTGTATTACGGCCTGCATAGTTTGCATTTTGCCGGAATACATACCTAGTAAAAGGAGGGTGAGCATCCATATGCAAGCATTCGGAACTGATCCTTCATCCAAGGGGATCGATCCTAAAGTGGTTGGCCTGCTCTGTTATTTGGGCAGCTTCGTAACGGGCATTCTGTTTCTCGTGCTCGAGAAGAAAAGTACATTCGTTAAGTTCCACGCGATGCAGTCCATACTGGTCTCCGTGGTTCTGTGTGTCCTCAATATTGTGCTCGGCTTCATCCCGTTTATCGGTTGGCTGCTTGGGATTTTGCTTGCTCCGCTGTCATTTATATTATGGATTGCATTAATGCTCCTTGCTTTGCAGGGCAAGCGGTACAAACTGCCGTTTATCGGCAATTATGCAGAGGAACAGTCTGGACGATTCTAAAATAAAGACATGAAAAAAAAGGCAACCCCGAGGGGCAATGTCATTAAGTTAACTCAATGACATTGACCGAGAATAGAAATGGAATCCAAAATGGCATGAGGGAAACCCCTGTGCCGTTTGTTTTTTTGGTGCAGTCTGAAAAAAGTGTACAGCAAACAAGCGGATAGACAATCCGCTTAAAAAATGTTCATTCGAACCGATTTATGCTACTCTGTAGACGAAGCTTACAGATGATTTATAGCGTGTTTTGCGCGTATTCTGCTGCCCTGGTCGAATCGGGCGAATCGGCAAAACGTTTCTTCGAATCAGTGCTTCAACATCAGACGGGGGTTCATCGTCTCTTGAGCGCAGGAAATGTCTACAAACATGAACGGCA
>NZ_QTTN01000024.1:24199-100609 GCF_003386535.1 Paenibacillus taihuensis | reverse complement strand
CTCTTTGGCTCGAACTGCTGGGTTGCCGCCGATGTAGATACCTTGAGCACTCTCTTACTCCAATGTAGTCCACTAAACAAGCTACTTTTGCGTCGTTTGAGCGGAATTCCACCCATGTAGTCCACTAGACCAGCTACTTGCGCTCTTTTGAGCGGATTCCCACCAATGTAGTCCAACTAACCAGCTACTTGCGATCGGATAGCGATTGATGAAGGGTAACTACCACCTTGACGAAAATCCGCCAAAGCAGGGTACTGGGTACCACTCCTTATGTCGTTTCAACCGAATTCCGGCCAATTTGTGGTACTGGGTACCACTCTTTAAGCCGACGGCACTTCGAACACGCCTGCGGCACCCATGCCGCCGCCGACGCACATGGAGACGATGCCGTGACCGCCGCCGCGGCGCTGCAGCTCGTGGATCAGGGAGACGCTGAGCTTCGTCCCCGTGCAGCCAAGCGGATGGCCGAGGGCGATTGCGCCGCCGTTCACATTGACGAGCTCGGGGTTAATCCCGAGCCGCTCAATAATCGGCAGGCACTGCGCCGCGAAGGCTTCGTTCAACTCGAACAAGTTCACCTGTTCGAGCGTGATGCCAGCGCGCGCCAACGCCTTAGGGATCGCCTCGATCGGGCCGATCCCCATCACCTCCGGCGCGACGCCAGCGACGCTGTACGCGCGGAACACCGCGAGCGGCTTCACGCCGAGCTGTTCGGCGCGTGCGCGGCTCATGACGACGACGGCCGCGGCGCCGTCGCTCATCTGCGAGGCGTTGCCCGCCGTGACGGTGCCTTCGCGCGCGAAAGACGGCTTCAGCTTCGCGAGCACCTCCGGCGTCGTGTCCGCGCGCACGCCTTCGTCGCGGTCGAACTCGAAGCTGCGCGACCAAGGCCGGCCGTTGTCGTCAACGCCTTCGCGCTGCACATGCAGCGGCACGATCTCCTCCGCGAAGCGTCCGGCTGCCTGCGCCGCTGCCGCCTTCACATGGCTCGCCGCAGCAAAAGCATCCTGCGCCTCGCGGCTAATCCCATACCGCCTCGCCACCTCCTCGGCGGTATGCCCCATGCCCATGTACACCTCCGGCATCGCATCGGCAATGCCGGGATGCGGCGAAAGCTTGAAGCCCGTCATCGGGACGTGGCTCATGCTCTCGACACCTCCGGCGAGCACGACATCGGCCTCGCCGAGCCGGATGCGCTCCGCTGCATAGGCAATCGCCTGCAAGCCGGAGGCGCAAAACCGGTTGACCGTGACGGCCGGCGTCGTCACCGGAAAGCCCGCATACAGGGTCATGATGCGGGCAAAGTTAAGGCCTTGCTCCCCTTCGGGCATCGCACAGCCAATGACAACGTCCTGCACATCCCCGTATGTAAGTCCGGGGACGCGATCTACCGCCGCGCGCAGTACCGCGCGGCCTAAATCTTCGGCTCTCGTGTCGGCAAGGCTGCCTTTCTTCGCCTTGCCGACAGCCGTTCGAACCGCCGACACGATGACAGCGTCGAGCGGATGGTTCGCTTCCTTTGCCATAGGCGGTCACCTCCTTAAGATAGTTGCTAGTTACGCAGCGGCTTGCCAGTGGAGAGCATATGCCGCATCCGCGCCTGCGTCAGCGGCTCGCCGCACAGGCTGAGGAACGCTTCGCGCTCCAGATCGAGCAGGTATTGCTCGCTCACTTCAGCCCCCGGCGCAGCGTCGCCGCCTGCGATAACATGCGCCAGCTTGCGGCCGATCTTCACGTCGTGCTCGCTGATCTGCCCGCCGAGCCGCATCGCCTCCACGCCAAGCTGCAGCACCGCACGCCCTTCACGTCCCACGACGCGAATCCGCGTACTCGCCGACCCAGGCGCCACATAGCCCGCCTGATCCAGCTCGAGCACACCCCGCTTCGCCTCCGCCACTCGCGTTTCGTCGCGCATCACCACACGATCCGCAGGCCGCATCAGCCCGGTGCGGTGTACGTCGTAGCCGCTTGTCGACGTCTTCGCCATCGCGATCGTCTCGAACAGCGCATTCACATGCGGCTGCAGATCACCTAAAGCCCCTGCTCGCGCCGAAGCCATCACCGCTGCTTCCTTACAACCGCCGCCGGCCGGGATCAAGCCAACTCCAGTCTCGACGAGCCCGAAGTACGTCTCCGCCGAGAAAATAATCCGATCCGCAGGCAGGCACGCCTCCACCCCGCCGCCAAGCGTCATCCGATGCGGCGCTGCCACGACCGGACGATCGAGCCGCTTCAAGGTCAGCATGCTGTTTTGGAAGAGGCGGATGATATCGTCGACCTCGTCGAAGTCGCCATTTTGGGCTTCCATCAGCAGCATCATCAAGTTCGCGCCAACACAGAAATGCCGACCTTCATTGGCAAGCACAAGTCCGCGCCAATTACGGCTCACCTCATCCGCGCTCTGCCGAATCGCGGTGAGGATATCTCCGCCAATCGCATTGTTCGGCGAATGGAACACAAGGCACGCGACTTCGTCGCCGAGATCGAGCAGCGAAGCGCCTGAATTGCCGAGGATCGTTCTGCCAGCACGCTTGAGTGCAGCAAGCGAGATGACGTCAGGCTGCTCTTCCACCTGCCGGTATTCGCCTCTGTCGACATAAAATCTGCGCAGTCCCTCTTCCTTGTAAAAGCTTTTATTTCCCGAAGCCAGCCACTCACTAAGCCACCACGGTATGTCGTCGCCCTCCGCCCGCATCCGCTGCACCGACTTCTCAAGTCCGATTGCATCCCAGAGCTGGAACGGTCCAAGCTCCCAATTGAAGCCCCAGACGAGCGCTTTATCGATGTCATCGATTGTATCCGCTACGACCCCGAGCTGCCGCGCCGAATAGAGCAGCACTGTCTTCGTCACCTGCCACGCGAACTTGGCGTAACGGTCATTCGTGTCCGTGAACAGGAGTGCTTTGAGCTTGCCTGCGGCGCCTTTTGCCGTCTTCGCGGCCTCGATGACCGGGGAGTTCACGCTGCTTCGAGGCGCGTACGTCATCGTGTCCAGCTGCAGCGTTTCGATGTCGCTGCCTCCTCCTGAACGTTTTATTTTGCGGTAAAATCCGCTGCCCGCTTTCTCGCCGATCCAGCCTCGAGCCACAAGCGCTTCAAGCTCCGGAGGCCGTACAAAAGCTTGCTGATCCTCACTGTCCTCGCTCCGCTCCCGCACATTATCCACCACATGCAGCAGCGTATCGAGTCCGACGAGGTCCAGCATGCGGAACGTCGCCGTCTTCGGCCGCCCCATCGCGGGCCCGGTCAGCGCATCCACCTCATCCACGTTCAGCCCGAACTGCTTCATCGCTGCAAAAGTCGTCATCATCCCGTACGTGCCAATCCGATTGGCAATGAAGTTGGGCGTATCCTTGGCGATTACGACGCCTTTCCCAAGCTGGCGCTCGCAGATCGCAGACAGCCTTGCCATGACGACGGGCTCCGTATCCGGTCCGGCGACAAGCTCGACGAGCTTCATATGGCGAGGCGGATTGAAGAAATGGGTGACGGCAAAATGCTTCCGGAACTTCTCGCCGCGCCCCTCCGCCATCGCGCTTGCCGACAAGCCCGAGGTGTTGGTGGAGACGAGCGTTTCCGCGCCGAGCCAAGGTTCAATCCGAGCGAATACGTTCTGCTTGATGTCGAGCCGTTCCACGACGGCTTCGACGATCCATTCCACATCGGTCAGCTTGGCGAGGTCATCCTCCAAGTTGCCGGCCGTAATCCGCGATGCAAAAGCAGCGTCGTACAAAGCAGCCGGCTGCTGCGTCGTGATCCTCGCGATGCTCGCAGCCGCAAGGCGGTTGCGCACCGCCGGGTCCTGCAGCGTCTTGCCCGCGCGCTCCTCCTGCTCCGTCAGCTTTGCCGGCGGAATATCGAGCAGCAGCACGCTGATGCCCGCATTCGCAAGATGGGCGGCAATCCCCGCTCCCATCACACCCGACCCGATAACCGCCGCGCGGCTAATGCGGGTTCCTGGCGCTTTTCCTCCCACATGGCTCCCTCCTTTAAAGTTAGGTCGAAAATGCTGCGAGAATATTTGCGGCGAATCCGCCTGTTCTCTCGGCAGCCGGCGGACCGGCTCAGAGTTAGCGAGAGAACGTATGTGTGCTCTCGGAGGTAAAATCCAGCCGTCCGCTTCGCCTTGGCTTCGTGAGAGATCCTTTTGGGATCTCTCAGGGCCGATTCGGCGCGTTCACGCCGCTGAGAGTGCCGAATCGGATCTCTCAGCGGGAAAAAGCAGCCTTCCGCCTCGCTTTGGCTTAGGGAGAGACCCTTTTGGGATCTCTCATGAGCGATTCGGCGCAGTTTCGCCACTGAGAGCACCGAATCGGGTCTCTCAGCGGGAAAAAGCAGCCTTCCGCCTCGCTTTGGCTTCGTGAGAGACCCTTTTGGATCTCTCATGGCCGATTCGGCGCGTTCACGCCGCTGAGAGCACCGAACCAGGCCTCTCAACGGAAGCGCCACACTCGTGCCGGCCCCGCCGCCCTCACCCAAACACGCTCTCCGCCAGCAGCTCCGCGACGTCGCGCGCACGTACCGTCTTCTCCGCATCGAGCAGCTTGATGCCGTCCTCCATCATCGTGAGGCAGTACGGGCAGGCCGAGCCGATGACCGTTGGCGATGTCGACAGCGCTTGCGTCGCTCGCGCTTCGTTCACCCTCACGCCGCTGCGCTCCTCCATCCACATGAGGCCGCCGCCTGCGCCGCAGCATAGACCATTTTCGCGATTGCGCTCCATCTCGAGCATCTTCACGCCTGGAATCGCACGAAGCAGATTCCTCGGGGCATCGTAAATGCCATTGTATCGGCCCAAGTAGCACGAATCGTGGAACACGACTCGCTCCAGGACCGGATGCACCGGCTTAATCAATTGCTGCGCGACGAG
Organism: Paenibacillus taihuensis; assembly: GCF_003386535.1. Classification (GTDB taxonomy): domain Bacteria; phylum Bacillota; class Bacilli; order Paenibacillales; family Paenibacillaceae; genus Paenibacillus_Z; species Paenibacillus_Z taihuensis. The sequence goes on along the minus strand of NZ_QTTN01000024.1, from coordinate 95,739 downwards.
CCGCTCAAGCAAAGTGGTATGATGCTCCACCACGACCGACTTGCTCAGCCCAAAATCCGGATACTCATTCTTGAACGCATTGAACGTATGCGGACAGATCGTCACGACACGGCGCACGCCGTATCGCTGGAGAGTGGCGATATTTTCGCTGCACAGCGTCTGGAACAGCAGCTCATTGCCCAGCCGCCGCGCCGTATCGCCGGAGTTGCGCTCCTCCCCGCCAAGCACGGCAAAAGGAATGCCTGCATGCTGGAGCAGCCGCACGACGGCGAACAGCACTTTGCGGCTCCGCTGGTCGTAAGCGCCCATCGTTCCGGCCCACAGCACCAGCTCCGGCCGGTCATCCCCGCCTCGCTTCGCAGCCTCCTGCATCGTTGGCACTGGCGAAGACGCAGCCTCCGAGCTGTTGTACGCCGAGAGCCACGCTCCCCGCTCCGCGCGCGGCAGTCCCCATGGATTGCCCTGCCGCTCGATATTGTTCATCGCACGCTGTGCCTCTGCCGGGATTTTGCCTTCCGTCAAGACGAGGTAGCGGCGCATATCGATGATTTTGTCCACGTGCTCATTGCCTACGGGACACTGGTCCTCGCAATTGCGGCAGGTCGTGCACGCCCAAAGTTCCGACTCCGACATGACGTCGCCAATCAGCGCCGCATCCGCGGGAGCGGTGTCGGCGCGCAAGCTCCACGCCCCTTTTTGCGCTGACATCGTCGGTTCGATTGTTGTCTTGGCACCGGCACTCCACAGCACCGGCGCATCGCTATGCATCACATGCGCGCCAACCGAACCACCGCCTCCGAAAGCCGGCACCCAAGGCGACTTGGACGTAATCGCAGCGCCTTTCTCCGTCAGGTGATCACGAAGCTTCGTAATGAGATGCATCGGCGACAGCAGCTTGCCGGTACTCGCTGCGGGGCACACGTTGGTACAGCGCCCGCACTCGACGCAGGCATAGAGGTCGAGGAGCTGCTTTTGCGTAAACTGCTCAATCGCTCCGACACCGAACGACTCCGCCTCTTCGTCCTCGAGATCAAGCGGCGCAAGCTTCCCAGGCGGCGAACGGCGGCGCAGCCATAGGTTGACCGGAGCGGTCAGAATATGAAAATGCTTCGACTGCGGCACATACACGAGAAACGACAACAGCACCGCATAATGCAGCCACCAGAATACTTCATAAAGCATACGGCCAGCACTCGGCGCAACGCCTGCGTTATCCATCGCCTCAGCGATAGCCGAGGACACCGGAGCATAGCTCACGTACAACGAGGCACCGCCGGCAGGCGCGTCCTGCAAGCGGTTAAAAGCTTGCGTAAGCAGCACCGTCAGCATCAGACCGCCGATAAACCACAGCACAATAGAGGGCTTCCAGCCTCTTTTCAGACGGCGAAGCCGCTCCACATATCGCCGGAAGCCGCCGTAGAGCAGAGCCAGCAGCACGAGCGATACGGTCAGTTCCTGCGTATACACGAACCAGTGATAATCCAGAAAAGGCAGCGGTGATCCGCTGATTCCCTCCCAAATGATGTCCAGCGCGCCAAACTGTAGCACGATGAACCCATAGAAGATGACGAGATGCATGAGCCCGCTTCGAATGTCCTTCAGCAGCTTGCGATGGCCGAATACCTGGTACACCCACTCCAGCCCTCTGCGTGCCTCGGTGCTTGTAACCGCCTCCGATGCAAGTGCTGCATTTGCTGAAAATGATGAGAGATGCGCCTTTTCCTTACTGTCACTGTCACTGTCACTGTCACTGTCACTGTCACTGTCACTGTCACCCTCGCTGTCGTCATACTCGTCACCAGCTTCGTCATAATGCTGGGCACCTCGCTTAGGCGATGCTTGCCGGCCAAGACGGATGTAGCCTACTCTCCTGCTCACAACGAGGTAAAAGCACACGATCGCCCCTGCCGTCATCCCTGCAAACAGCAGCCACCGCAGCAGCGCAGCGAGCGGATGCGCGCTTAAAAACCCCACAAAGATCCCTCCTTTGGAGCCGTTTATGCCTTGGATAACGGGAGTGGTTCAGTATATGTCCCTCCTGCCGGGAACATGCGGATAGGCACCTGCCGCGGGGCGCGGCGGCGGTCTATTTCAAGGGCCAAGTTCATAAGGTAACACTAGTCGCAAGCAAACATGGAGGGCTTATTTTATCGTATTCGGCCGCGGTCTTGCGGTATGACTGATGCGGTCAATTAACGATTCTTACAGGAGGTGCAATGGGCCGATGCAGCTGGTCGTTCTGATAAAGCAGACGTTCGATACGGAGGAAAAAATCGAGCTTGTGAACGGGACCGCATCCGAGCAAAATGTGAAGTTTATCATTAACCCCTATGACGAATACGCGCTGGAGGAAGCGCTTCGGCTGCGCGAGGCGCACGGCGGAACGGTCACCGTCGTCTCCTGCGGGCCGGACCGGACGGTAGAAGCGCTTCGCACGGCGCTTGCCATGGGAGCGGACGAGGCGGTGCTCCTGTCCGCCGACGGCTTGCAAGGAGATGACGGCTACGCCGTAGGCGCAGCGCTCGCCAAAGTGGTGGAGCAGCTGAAGCCGGACCTGCTGCTCGCCGGGCTGTTCGCCGTTGACCGCGGCGCGGGCAGCGTGGCGCTGCAAATCGCGGAGCGGCTCGGATTGCCGCAAGCGGCGGCGGCGCTGAAGGTAGAGGTTAAAGATGCCGGCGCTGGCGGAGGTGCGGACGGAAAAAGCTTAAGCCCGAGCGGGGCTTCGTGGGCAGGCGGCGGCGTGAAACAAGTCGCTGTCGTGGAACGAGACACCGAATGGGGTGCGCAGACGGTGGAAGTCCCCCTCCCCGCTCTCATCACGGCGCAGCAGGGGCTGAACGAGCCGCGGTATCCGTCGCTGCCGGGCATTATGAAAGCGAAGAAGAAGCCGCTGAAGCAGATCAGCGCCTCGGAGCTTGGACTCGCGGCGGACGATCTCGCGCCGCGTACGGAGCGCGTAGCGCTGCAAGGGCCGCCGGTTCGCGCGGCGGGACGCAAGCTTGCCGGGACGCCGCAGGAGCAGGCTGCCCAGCTGGCGGATCTCCTTCAGCGCGAAGCCAAATTGTTCTAGAGAGGAGGCATTAACGCGATGAGCGATACCAATACAGGGAAACAAACGGCACTCGTCTATGCCGAGTGCGCGGAGGGCAGCCTGCGGCGCGTGGCGCTGGAAGCGCTCGGCGCCGCGCGGCTGCTTGTCGGTGACGGCGGCAGCGTGCACGCCGTCGTCGTTGGCGGCGGAGCGTCCGCGGCGGCGGCACTTCAAACAGCCGCCGCGGAGCTCGCCGCGCGCGGGGCGGAGGTCGTCCACGTGGTTGACGACCCCGCCCTGGCGGGCTTTGCGCCCGAGGCGTACGCCGCCGCCATCGGCGCCGCCGTTGCTGCGGTGCAGCCGAGCATCATCGTGCTCGGCCACACCGCGGCGGGGCGCGAGCTCGCGCCCCGCGTGGCCGCCGCCGTAAGTGGCGGCCACATCGCGGATGTGACCGCCGTCGACGTGGCCGCAGGCGGCGGCGCAGCCGCGATCTTTACGCGCCCGCTCTACGCCGGCAAGGCGTTCGAGCAGCGGCGGTTTCTCCCCGGCGCACCGCAGGTCATCACGGTGCGCCCGAACAACCTGCCCGTCGCGGAGCCGGTCGCTCCCGGCAGCGAGGGCACGGTCGCGGCGCTGGCGTACTCGGCGCCGCCGCTGTGGACCATCGTCCGCGATGTCGTTCGCAAAGCGAGCGGACGGATCGATCTCGCCGAGGCCGACATCATCGTCTCCGGCGGCAGAGGCGTGCGCAGCGCGGACGGCTTCGCGCCGCTGGAAGAGCTCGCCGCCGTCGTCGGCGGCGCGGTTGGCGCATCTCGAGGCGCCTGCGATGCCGGCTACTGCGACTACTCGCTGCAGATCGGTCAAACCGGCAAAACCGTCACGCCGAAGCTCTATATCGCCTGCGGCATCAGCGGCGCGATCCAGCACTTGGCGGGCATGAGCCAATCCCGCGTCATCGTGGCGATCAACAAAGACCCCGAAGCGCCAATCTTCGGCGTCGCCGATTACGGCATCGTCGGGGACCTGTTCGAGGTCGTCCCGCTGCTAACCGAGCAATTCCGAGCTCTGCTAGGGAATCCTGGCAGCTGATTCGCTCAACTCTAAGGAACCTCAGACATCTTATTTGCCCCAAATCGCGTCCTTTCAAGTTGTAAGGAACTCCACACACGCTATTTTGCTAAATAACGCCTCATTCAGGCCTAAAACGAGCAAATAGCGTTGCTGGAATTCCTTACAATCTCTGATGCCCCGATTTCATGCAAATAAGCGCGCTGGAGTTCCTTAGCCGCCGATTTCGAATTTCGAATTCCGAATCTCAAACTTCGCCTCTCACAGTCGAGCCAATCAAAAAAACCAGGCCCCTACCGGCCTGGTTTTACTCTTTTCCATATCCAATTGAAGCTCACAACCACGACGCTATACACCGCGAGAAGCATGACAGCGCAAGCCAAGTAGCCGATCCAGCCGACATTCGCAGCCAAGAAGTAGCTATCGTGATAAGCGAAGTCTTGGGGCGCTCGATTCCGATATTTGATATACAAGTTAAGCGCGAAGTAGATGAGCCAAGGCATGGCCAGCGCTAGTACAGCACCTCTCGCAAACTGCCGCAATGACACCCCGCTTCTCCCCCATCACTTCATAATCTGCATCGAATCCACATGCCACGGCACCCCGCTCGAATACGACAGGATAACGATACTATGCTTAATGAAATACACCAAGCTCGGTACAAAAATAGAAATAAACAGCATAACGCCAGCCACAACAGTAATCACCGTTCTGCGCTTCTTATGCCTCATTTCTTTCTTATAGAGCGCCGTTCCCGCGAGGCGATCGCCAAGCTTCAGCTTCCGCTTGATCAGCACTACGAAAGCAAGCTCCAGAGGCCACACGAACACGAAGAGATTCCGAAGCGCAAGCCGCCGGAAGCCGCTTCGCTCCTCTGTTCCCTCCCGCAGCACACGAAGTCCGTAAATCCGTTACTCGCTCCAATACACTTCGACCCGCCTAAACCCCGTAATTTTTAAAATCTATCTCCAGAAACCGTGCCACTTCCGGCACCCAGCGATTTTCTACAAAATCGACATGAACTGGATGCGCGTTATAAGTTTCGTAATCTGCCTGGTTATCGAACACCATAGAGAAGCCATATCGATAGTCGTTCTTCGCGCTCACTTGGTTGAACGCTTGGAAGTTACGAACCACTGGAATCGACTTCAGCAACCGCTCGCCATCCTTCAGAAACGTCGCTGCCTCTGCCGAATCTGCCGCATGCTTCAAATCAAAAATCACCATATGCTGAATGCTATTGTTATCCATCTACTCTTCCTCCTCAAATTGTTTGAATGAATATCTCACTCGCCTCATACGTCTCTTACTATGTTGTATCCTTCGAAAATAGCAAAATCCCTTCCCGCTTCTGCCAGCCTGACCGCGCCCAGAACCGGGCTCCGATCTCATTGTCCTCCAGCACGAAGAGATGGCACTTCGCTATGCCGGCTTCACGCAGTCTGCCCAGCGACAGCTGCACCAGCTGTTGTCCAATGCCTCTTCCGCGCTGGTCTGCCGAAACGGCCACATGATAGATGAACCCGCGTCTGCCATCGTGACCGCCTAGTATTGTGCCTAGCAGTTCACCTTCTTCCTCGCAGATGAAGCTGCAGTCCGGATTACGCACCAAATACGCCTCTATTTCTTCCCTGGAATCGGCGCTGCTTAGCACCATCCCCTCGGTCTTCATCCAGAGCGCATACGCTGCCTCGTAATCGCCGATCGTCATCTCCCGATAGATTAGCTCCATAACCGCCTCACCTCCACCAGTTGCTCCCCTTCGAAAGCCGCTTCATACAGATCCGGCATCGTCGTGCTGCGCCAGAATGCGTAATCGTATTGCTCGTCGAACGCATTCAGCAGCATCGCCATAATGTTGCCGTGCGTCCCGATAACGACGGTCTGGCCGTGATGCTCGCGCAGCAGCTGCTTGATGACCGGCAGTGCGCGTTGCTGAGCCCCCTCGAACGATTCGCCCCCTGGAAGCGCTAGATGCTTGTCCTTGAAGGAACGCTGAATCGCACCGAGAAAATGCTCGCCGGCAAGCGGATACTCAGGACCATGCAGCCTGCGCTCCCTTAACTCCTCGAAGCATGTAACTGACAAGCCGCGTTCATCCGCCAGCCCTTGCACCGTGAGCACAGCCCGCTGATATGGACTTGAGACAACAGCGTCAACCGTCACATCACGCAATATCTCGCGGGCTCGGCTAACAGAAGCTTGTCCCCGTTCTGTCAGCCCCCGCCTCCGGTCGTTCTCCGGCTCGAATGGTCCGGCGGACTCTGCGTGTCTGACGAAGATGAGTTTCGTTCGCGCCACAGCATCCTCTCCCCGGCGAATGACATGTTTCACTCATTATATGCGATTTCGAGCGGCGGTGTATCCGTTTTTTTACGCCATACCTTCCTGCAAATGACGATCAGAATAACAGCTGTAATCGCGCCAATCAAGTTCATCTGCATATCGCGCTCGGAATCCCAAATGTCCCCTTGCATACCGAGAAAGTCGCTGCCTTCCTTCTTGGGCGCGTAAATAGCAACATACATTTCCCCAATTTCGTAGAGCGCACCGAAGCCGACCAGTACCCACGGTGCAACTAGATAAGCCCACAAACGGCGCATTCTCGCTACTCGGATAAGCAGTTCAATCGTCGGAAAGCTGAGCAGCAGCCCAAATCCGAGATGGACGATCCGGTCATACATGTTCCGCTTAAAATGAAACAGCGATTTCATCCAGCGATCCACCGGCGTTTCGTGGTACGCATAGTGAGCACCGAATGTATGAAGCACGATAAGAAGCAGAATGAACGTATAGGACAGCGTGCTGAATTGGAACCAGCGGTAGCTGACTGCGAGCACGATGATCGCGGCAAAGTTCAACATATTTTCCATCCACCAGTCGAGCGCTTTATTCGGATGGATCGCGAGCAGCACCCAGAAGATGACGAACAGAACGAGCTCGATGTGCAGCACATGGTTGCGGCGAAATGGCAAATTTACCCCTCCAGTTTCTTTACAAACATACCCGTTGACAATTGCCCCTTCTGGGGAGTATAACAAGAATAATTCGAAATTATGAAAATTCTACTGACGGGAACACGCGCATCGCATGAAGGCATCCCCCAGAGAGCCGGTATCTGCTGAAAGCCGGCGTTTGCCAATCGTTGCTGCATCCTCCCCGAGAAGCCGTGCCGAACATCTTAAAGTAAGCACGGACGGAATCCGCCGTTACACGGAGCGCGTATGATAGTACGTGACAAAGGAGCCGTAATGCGCGGGGTCCCAGCAAGTGAGCTGGACAGGCATACGGAATTAGGGTGGTAACGCGAGATTAATCTCGTCCCTTTCGGGGCGGGATTTTTTATTTGTTTAGGGCGATATCGTTATGGGAGAAGAAAGGAGCATGAAAGCTATGGGTACGGAATGGGATTACAGCGGCACGCACACCGTTGGACTGACAGAGATCGCGCAGGCGCAAATGCATGTGAAGGAAGTGGCGGCACGGACACCGCTGCAGCAGAATCGGGTGCTGTCCGAGCGGTACGGCTGCAATGTACTGCTGAAACGGGAGGATCTGCAGGTAGTTCGTTCGTTCAAGCTGCGCGGCGCCTATCATCTGATTAAATCGCTGCCGGAAGAGCGACTGCTCCGCGGCGTCGTCTGCGCCAGCGCAGGCAATCATGCACAGGGCGTTGCGTACTCCTGTCATTCTCTCGGCATTCCGGGCAAAATCTACATGCCGAGCACGACGCCGCGTCAGAAGGTCAACCAGGTCGCGTTCTTCGGCGGATCTGACGTCGAAATCATCCTGACTGGCGATACCTTCGACGATGCGTTCAACGAGGCGATCAAAGTAAGCCGCAAGGATGACCTGGCCTTCATCCATCCATTCGACGATCCGAAGATCATCGCGGGCAACGGAACGATCGGCAAAGAGATCATGGAGGCGGTTGATTCCGCGCCTGACTATGTGTTCGTTACAATCGGCGGCGGCGGTCTTGCTGCCGGTGTTGCCGCATACGTGAAAGCCGTATCCCCGAGCACGAAGATTATCGGCATCGAACCGGAGGGCGCGCCATCGATGCGCGCGGCGCTGGACGCCGGCGAAGTGCTGACGCTGGATACGATCGACAAGTTCGTCGATGGCGCAGCCGTGAAGCGGGTCGGCGAGCTGACGTTCCGCATGTGCCGCGAGATGCTCGACGACATTATTATCGTGCCGGAAGGCAAAACATGCACGGCGATGCTCGATCTGTACAACGAGAATGCGATCGTCGTTGAGCCTGCAGGCTCGCTGCCGATTGCCGCACTCGACCTGTACCGGGACCAGATTGCCGGCAAAACCGTCGTCTGCGTCATTAGCGGCGGCAACAACGATGTCGACCGGATGCAGGAGATCAAGGAACGGTCGCTCGTCTTCGAAGGGCTGAAGCATTATTTCATGGTCAACTTCCCGCAGCGTGCCGGTGCCCTTCGCGAGTTTCTTGATGAAGTGCTTGGACCGGACGACGACATCACACGGTTTGAATATACGAAGAAGCATAACAAGGATAACGGCCCTGCCCTCGTCGGCATCGAGCTGAAGAACCGCCAAGATTATGCGCCGCTTGTAGAGCGGATGAATAAGAAAGGGCTCAATTTCTTAGAGCTGAACAAGGACCCTGTCCTGTTCAATTTGCTTATTTGAGACAGGCTTCATTACACGCCCGGCTGCTCCCCTAAGGAGTGGCCGGGCTTTTTCGTGCAAGGTTTAGCGTCATTTCGGGGAATCCTGATAGTAATTCATGAAACGTATGGAACATCCGATTCGTAAATGGAGGGGCAAGCACCTGCTTCGCTAAATATGCTGAAGGGCTTGGTTGGATTTTTATACCAGCTTGCATATAATGGAGAAGTCTGCTCGTCCGCTGTGCCCGAATCGAGGATGCAAAGGGGATTCAGACACATGCCTAAACGATTGTTTTCTCGCGAAATTATATTGTTCTCCGTCATTCTCTTCTTCGTCGAATTCGTACGCGGGGCTGCGCTGATCAGCTTCCTGCCGATTTACGGGGAGAAAATTCTCGGTTTATCGCTCGATATCATCGGCATTGCGATAACCGCCCACTACTTGACCGATACCGCGCTGAAGATGGCGATCGGTTATCTGCTCGACCGGTTCTCGATTCGGTTCGTCGTACATACCGGCTTGTTCATCTCGCTCATCGGCATCTTTCTCGTCCCTTTCGCAGATATGCCTTGGCTGTTCATCGTCGCTGCCGCGTTATACGGAGTCGGCATCTCGCCAATCTGGATCGTCTGCTTGACGAAAGTGTCGGATGACCGGCGGGCGATGCAGATGGGCTTCCTCTACACGATCTGGTTCGTCGGCATCGGAGCGGGACCGATCGTCAGCAACCTGCTGCTCGATTACAGCAAGTCGTTCACCTACTACCTGCTGCTCGGATTCGCGCTGCTCTGCTGGCTGTTGTCGCTGTTCATCAACAACACCAAAGCGACTGGCGCAGCAACGTCGCTTCCGCCTCGGGAGCAGTTCGTCATCTTGAAGGATCGGCTACGCCATATGCGGCTGCTGCTGCCTGGCATGGTGCTGCAGACGATGGGCGCTGGGATGCTCGTTCCGATTCTGCCGAGCTTCGCTGAGAACAGGCTTGGCATGAACGGCGCGCAATATTCGCTGCTTCTGACAGCTGGAGGCGCCTGCACGGTGCTTGGCCTCATTCCGCTCGGCCGATTATCGGACATCCTTGGCGGCAAGAAGTGGTTTCTTGTGCTCGGATTCGTCTTCATCGGCGTCTCGCTGTACATGCTCTCCCTCGCGCCGCCGATGTGGGAATGCATTGTGCTGACCGGCGTGCTCGGCCTCTCGTATGCAACGCTGCTGCCCGCGTGGAATGCGCTGCTCGCCAATTATGTGCCGCCGAAGCAACAAGGACTTGGCTGGGGAATCTTCTCCACTGTTGAAGGCATTGGCGGCATGATCGGCCCCGTTGTCGGGGGTACGCTTGCGACTTGGCAGGGCCAGTCCACGGTGCTGTGGTACAGCGGCATTATGTATGCCGTGATCGGATTTTTCTATATATGGTTTCCGTTCCGTGCGTTTAGAGATAGAGAATAGCGCGTACGGCTATAAAGGATGGGCAAGGGGAGAGTTGTACGCATGGAGCATCTTGAAGAATGGATTCGCTCGCTGAAAAATATGGATCTTGAGCAAATGCAGCGCACGCTGGAGAGCTACAAGGCATACGGTCCTCTGCCGGGCATACTGCTGCCGCTCGCGGAATCGTTCCTTCCGGTGCTGCCGCTGCTTGTTTTCGTCGCCGCCAACGCCAATATATACGGACTTTGGCTAGGCTCTCTTCTATCCTGGGTCGGCGTTTGCAGCGGCTCGCTCCTGCTGTTCTGGATTTCGCGCAAGCTCGGCGGGCATCTTAGCGGCTGGATTCGCCGCAAGTTTCCGCGTGCCTCGAAGCTGCTCGTCTTTATTGAAAAGCGCGGCTTTACGCCGATTTTTCTCTTCGCCTGCTTTCCTTTCTCGCCTTCCGCACTCATCAATATCGTCTCAGGTCTTAGCCGCATTTCGTTTGGCTCCTTCGTCCTCGCGGTTCTGCTCGGCAAAGCCGTCATGATTCTAAGCGTATCCGTGCTCAGCTTCGACATCGGCGAGTTGACCAAGCAGCCGTGGCGGGTTATTCTTGCTCTTGTGCTGTTCGCCGTGATGTGGCTGGGCGGCAAAAAGCTGGAAACACGCTATCATCTGAAATAATGACGGGCGAATAATGCTGCGAATCGAGGACCTCTGCCATGATGAATATTATTGCTACTACTATTGTTTTTGTCGTTGTCTTAGGCCTTGTTGCCGCCATGATCTTCATGGTTCGCATCACAGGCGATGATTCCGGCAAGCATTCCGAATTGAAGCAGTTCGCGGAAGCGCTCCTGGGCGGCGGCTCGTCGTCGCAAGCCGCAAGCAAAGAAACGCCTGATGAGCAGCAGGTAGTGAACAGTATCGCCTTGCAGGCGGCAGCGAAGCAGCCCTTCTCGGAGCCGTGTCCCGCCTGCGGTGAGGCTATCACGCATCAAGACGTCGACTGTCCATCCTGCGGACTGCGGCTGCTGTAATCTCGGCTTGGAGCTGGTCGCTTTACGTTCTCCGCTACATAGTTTCTCCTCGCTCGTGGCACACTGAGAAAGGAATTTCAATCTTTATGACCTTTTGATCAGGAGGCCACCCTATGTCAGGCGAACAACCTTCCCACTTGCAAGTGAAAGCGAGCAAGGCGCAGTCGAAAGCAGATCGAACAGGAGCTGGCAAAGCCGAAGCGAGCAAGGCGCAGTCTACTGCCGACCGTGCCGCCGTTCCGAAGCATGGCCTGTAAGCAAGGCTCGGCTGACCGATGAGATAACTCAGGAGGAGAACGTGATGAGTGAACAATTAGGCCATAACCATATGGCTCCGATGTCAGGCGAGCCCGTTGAAGTGAATGGTGTCTATAAGAACGAGCTTGGCCGCGAAGAGCATCTGAAGCGCAACGGTGTGTTCCCCGCTGACCCGACGATCGGGTCGACGGAATGGGAGCTCATCCAGCTTGATTTCGATAATCACCATGAAGGCCAGACAGACGAACGGCTTACGCCGAAGAAAGAAATTACGCAGCATGAGGCGCATCTGCAGCATCCGCGCAGACATCCGGAAGATGTAGATAAATAACGGCAACACCGCATAAACGATAAACGCCCTTGTACCTTTCAGCGACGAGCATGGATACTTTGCTCGGCCTCGAGGATACAAGGGCGTTTTGTCATGTTTATGGATTATTGTTTATGGATTAATGTTTATTGATTATAGTGTTGCTATTGCAGGCTCAGCTCTGCAGCACCTTCACGCTGCTGCACCCGATCCGCGACTTTATCGAGTCGGCGCAGATGATACCCGTACTCCAGCATAGCGGATGCGACGAACACAAGGCGCTTGTTATGCCCGTGTTCGTCATGCAGGTAAGATGTCAGCTGCTCAATGAGCCGATCCTCCCGCTCCTGCTCGGGCTCGATGGTTGCGAAGGGCTTCATTTTGCCGGCCAGCTTCAGCAAGATATGCTCGTGATACTTCGCAAGCTCCTCGATCTGACTATCGAACCGCTTCGCCCACAACTCCGCGTCTGCCGCCGAGAAATAATGCTCCTCCACGACCTCCAGCAGATCGACGCCTTTATGCAGCGCCTTAATGAGATGCTTGGACAGAATAAGCTGTCTTGCCCGCGCCGCCTTCCGCTTCGGCAGCAGTGACCGCTCTTCCTCGAACAGCAAATACGACTCATCCAGCTTGCGCAGGATTCCTTCCAGCCTCTCCTTCTCCTTGCGGTGCACATCCTCCTTCATCTCATTCGAGATGGCAAGGCGCAGCAGGAGCGACAGCTGAATATACGCTTCCTGGACCTGACCGATGAACTGCTTGCGCGGACGCGGCGGAATGATGAGCGTGTTCACGGCAAAAGCGGCAGCCATGCCTGTCAATACCATGAGGACGCGGTCGAGCGCGAACGACCAGCCATCCTGATTCGCCTCCATGACCGCGACAACGGTGACCAGCGTCAGGCCAATCGTGCTCTCCATCCGCAATTTGATGCTAATGAGGATTACGATAATACATACAAGTCCGAGCGAGATTGGAGCTGTCCCGATCAAACGGACCGCCGCCAGCGCGACGACGGCGCCGAGCAAATTCGTCTGGAGCTGATCCACAATTTGCTGCCAGGAACGGGATATGGACGGCTGAATCGTGAAGATCGATGCTACGGCCGCAATGATCGGCGATGGAAAGCCGAGCATATTGCTGAGATAGACGGCTAGCGCGACGGCAAGTCCCGTCTTCAGAACTCGTGCGCCAATAGTCATTCCACACCGCTCCTTTGTTCAGACTGGGAATGGGATAGCATGATGGCCGTCTCGGCGACAGCAAGACCATTCACGACAAGCGTCAATCGGTGCATCCCTTCATAGTGCTTGCGCGTCGATAAGTCCTTCCAGCTTAGCTTCTTAGCGCCTGAGAAGCTGGTTCCTGGCGCAGCTTTCTTGTCGGTGACGAGAAATCGCTTCTCCGACACTTTGCCGCCGGATTTCACATAGAATACGCCAAGCTCCACACGCAAGCGCAGCAGTTCCTGGCTTGAAGACGGGCGCAGGTACACATCGTAACGCAGCTCGCTGTCCTCGCCAATGCGTGCTTCCTCCTCCATTGCCCGGAGTGACGCATGCTCGACGAAGCCCTCCGCGTCCGCGCTATGCTCCTCATAGCCGAACAACGCCATAATATCAGGGTCCGCCGCTTTAATAAGCGTGCGGCAGCCATGTCGGACGATCCAGTCCGTAGCGGGATCACGGCCGATCCATCGCTTCGCAATTTCCCGCACAACGGCCGGATGATCCTTCGCAATATCGTTCAAATTATTAGCGACGCTCTTGCGTACATATAGCGCCGGGTCGCGTTTGAGCAGCTCAAGCAGCGGAATGATCGGCGACGGGTCGCGCTTGTACATCGTTATCGCTTGTGCCCACGGCAGACGGGGTCTGCAGCCTTCGCTGGCAAGACGGCGCACATGCTCGTTCGGATTAAGCACCCATTCCATCATGCGCGCGAGGGTGCGCTCTGGCGCTTTCAGCAGAAACGCCCTAATCGCGAACTCGGCAGAGGACTGCACCGTGAAGCGTTCCAGCGCGTCCAAGGAACGGTCGTGATGCTGCTCCTCAAGGCCATATACTTCAACAAAGTCAGGGAAAAATAAATACGGGAAGCCTGCGCATTGCTTATGAATGGCAAGCAGCACATCGAGCGCTTCCGGATATGTAGCAGGCAAAGTTGCCCCAAGTGCTTGCGTTATGCGCCGAATTCGGCTTTTGAGCTCCAGTGCCTCCCAGCCGTCCGCCGTGACAAGCCGGATAAACGCCTCTTCCTGAAAAGGTGCCCACGCGGAGGCAACGCGCGCTGCAAACTGCCGCAGAAACGGCAGGTCGTACATTGCTTTTAACGGTTCAGCCATATGTTGTCTCTTACCTCCTTTCGTTATTATAGCCGATTCTGCTGCAAAAAGAAGTTGGCGGGCTGGTCCGCCGCCCCTTATAATGAGTGCAAGTCAGAGGAGGAGACACATCATGTGGATTTTTGCAGTTAACGAACGCGCCGGCAGCGGCCGCGGGAAAATCATTTGGAAGCTTGTTGAAACCGAGCTGCAGCGCAGGAGCCTTCCTTACCAAGCCGTCATTGCGGAATCGGCTGAGGCTGCGTGTCAGGAAGTGCGGAACTTGCTGGAACAGAATCGCCGCGGGGGCTCGAGTGACAGCGATCTTTCGCGCTCGGATGTGAGAGCGGTTACAATCATTGGCGGCGACGGCACGATCCACAGCATCCTGCCGGCACTTGCGGGCAGCGCTGTTCCGCTCGGCCTTATTCCGTCCGGCTCGGGCAACGATACGGCGCGCGCGTTCGGCATTCCGAAGCAGCCGCTTGCCGCGCTGGAGCGCGTGCTTCAAGGGCAGGCCGTGCCGGTCGATCTCATCATGCTCGGCGGTGACGATGATTGCGGCGGGGTTCAGCCTAAGAAGCCGATCTTGACCGCGCTCGCTGTCGGCTTCGACGCTGCAATCGCCTCTGCTGTGAACCGCTCCTCCTATAAGAAGCTATGCAACAAGCTTGGCGTCGGCTCTCTTGCCTACCTCATTGCCCTTGTCCACATGCTTCTCACTTACCGTCCTCGTCCGATGATAGTGACGATAGACGGCAAGCCTCATGTGTACAGGCGCGGCTGGATGGCCGCGATTTGCAATGTGCCCGCCTACGGGGGCGGGCTGCGGATCTGTCCGGAGGCATCGCCGTCCGATGGCATGCTCGACATCTGCATCGTGCATACGTGCACGCCGCTGCAGCTGCTGCGTCTCTTCCCGACGCTGCTGACGGGCAAGCATGTCCGGCTGCCGTTCGTAACGATGCTGCGCGGGCAGACTGTCTCTGTTGCCGCAGAGTCTATGCCGGGTCTAGATCCGATTTCCGCATTCGGCGACGGAGAACCTGCGGGGCAAGTCCCGCTTCATGTGAAGCTTGCTTCAAATCGGCTGCTTTTGGTGAGATAATCTTTGAACCCTCTCAGGATTCCGATATAATAGGGCAGAAGGAGCTGAATACATCATGAAAATAGTAAAAGAATTTAGAGAGTTCGCCGTCCGAGGCAATGTGCTCGATCTTGCTGTCGGGGTTATTATTGGCGGCGCGTTCGGGAAGATCGTGACCTCGCTCGTCAACGACATTATTATGCCGCCGATCAGCAGACTGATGGGCAGCGTCAATTTGGTAGATCAATTTATTGTCCTAAAGAATGTGGACGTTCGTCCTGAGACTTTAGCGAAGGCACAAGCCGCTACCGTGCCCGTCATTGCATACGGCAATTTTATTAACGTTGTCCTCGATTTCACCATCGTCGCTTTCTGTATCTTCATGATCGTGAAGGGCGCTAATGCTTTGCGCCGCATCGGCACCAAGGAGCCTGAGGTCGTCGCAGCACCAGAACCGACCGAGAAGGAGTGCCCGTACTGCTTGACGAAGATTCCGATCAAAGCAACGCGCTGCGGTCACTGTACTTCGCATCTGACGGAGCCGTCCGACGACCTGCAGGAAGGCTTGGCTTAATTCTATGACGGCTGCGCACGGGGAAGAACAGTTCGACTACTACGACGAAGCGGGCAACTGGCTTGGCACGGCCAGCCGCGGCGACGTGCATGCGCGCGGGCTGTGGCACCGCTCCATTCATTGCTGGCTGGCACGGCGGGACGGCGAACGCAAGCTCGTCCTGTTCCAGCAGCGCAGCAGCGATAAAGACACGTTCCCGAGCCAATTCGACATTACCGCAGCCGGCCATCTGAGCGCCGGCGAAACGATGCGGGATGCCGCTCGGGAAATCGAAGAAGAGCTCGGCGTTCGCGTACCGTTCGATGCGCTCCTCCCTCTCGGCGAAGCCCGCAAGGAAGCTGCGGGCTTCGCCAAGGGTGCGGCCTTCATCGACCGCGAGGTGAGCGAGGTGTTCGGCTTTATTTACGACGCGCCGCTCGCTTCGCTAACCCTGCAGCCGGAAGAAGTGGCTGGGATTTACGAAGCCGATCTCGAAGCGATGATTGTCTTGTTCGAGGGGCAAGCGGATCACGCAGCGGCGGCCGGTTTCCGACTTGGCCATGATCAGCAGCCGATGATTGAGGCTTCAGTTCAAGTGAAGGCTTCGGATTTCGTGCCAAGGCCTTCCAGCTATTATGCCGGCGTATTCCGCGCTTTACTGCTCGCGCTTTGAGCAGTAAGGCGCTTTTTTTATGCCCTTTTACTCGAATCGCGGGCTTCTGAGACTTCGGCTGCGGCACGGAAGCGATACCAGCCTCCGTTCCCCCTCGCCCTGCATTCACCTGACCCGTTGCACGTTCCCAGTTCGTATACCATTGATCGATCAGCCCATGGATTTTGTAAAACATCGTAGTGGCCGGCGCAATGTCGAAGTCGTTCAATGCTTCTTCGTTAAACCATCTCGCCGCCTCCTGGTGGATGCAGCCGTGCAAGTTCGTGCCTTCAATAAACAAACCGAGCTGATCCAGCGTCGCGAACGATTGCGGGTTATTCACCACGCGGGCTTCTGCCGCCCGGTTATAACAAGAGGCGCCCCGAATCACCTCGGGCACGCTCGGCCAAGCCGCTACAAGCTGCGGATCGAAGCCTTGCGCGTTATACCACTGCAATACTTTTCGAATGAAATACCGGTGGAATTGCATGAACTGCTGGCCATAACCTGGCGGCAGCAAAGCTGGATTATCGAAGTGATGCGCATGGTGCCAGCGCGCATGCTCATCTAGTAAGGCTTGCGGAAAATTCGGTATAAACGGCATACCAAGTCACCTCCGTAGTCAGATGTCCATTACTTCAGCTTATGCCGCCGCGCTGGCATCGGTTCACAACAAAACAGGCCATCCCACTATTCGTGAGACAGCCTGCAGCAGATACAGCCGGTTCGCCATTCAAAATCAGAATACATTGTTGCAGTTGCCCATGGAGACACAAATATCAAACGTAATCCGTACATCACAGCACTCGCCAAACACACACGCAATTCGTACACATGCATATCTGCCTTGGTGGAAGAAACAAACGACCTCACAGTTGTCGCCGAGCAAAGAATTGACGAGCTTACGGTTTCTGCAGCGGATACCGCGTACGAGCTTAGCTGCATTCTCAGGGCTGCGAAGATGACAGAACAGATTGGAAAGATCTTGACCTGCCTCCTGGATACCTTCGACAGCACCGTCACGACGATTGCAGCATTGGCTGCGGCCACTACGCATTCCTTCGTTGGACACGCGCGCATTACGGGAACGCGTACGCACTGCTTTCACGTTACTCACTTTCAATTTAGCTGACACTAGATTTCCTCCTCTCGAGAGAACTACCATACTCTATGAGTGGAGAGATAGATTGGTATAAGGCAAATTACCACCGCTATTGGCACAACCTGCATTCTGCTGTTTGCGCGCCGCCCGCGCCCTGACCCGTAATTAGCCTGGATAAAAGGCTCTTGGCGGAGGTGTGGAGGGGCAAATGCCAGTGCTGGAAGCAGACCCGTGTTCGTTTCTGCTATTCAAAATCGAAGCCGTTCTGTCTCTTTGAGCTGAAGCTTATATTTCTTCTTCAGATAACGTCCCAGACTGACCCCACTGTTTTTAAAAGCAGCGTTGACCTTTAGTGATGAGCGATTCTTCATTTGCAAAATATAGTAGTCTTCCGCATAAGACTTCCCAATCCTAATCGTTATGTATCCAAATTTCTTCTCTGTTACGGCCTCGATCCATTTCATTTCTTCTATGCCGTATTCGCGTTTAAAGAAATAGAATGTTGTTTTAATAACCTTATCATCGATGATTTTAATGCTCGAAGCGGAACCATATACCAAAGAAACTACCATGAAGATCAATCCGACAATCGCAAAAGCGTGGCTCGTGAACGACATCAAAATGGAGAATGCTAGAAGAACGGCAGTTTGCACTATGGTTGTTTGCAAAGGTCTAAATATCACAAGTCGCGGTCCCCTTCTAAAAGAAAACGCGGTCCCGATCTCTCGGAAACCGCGCCTTTGTGTTGTTATGAGCTAATTTACCCCTGCCTCGGCTTAAGAGAAGTATAGGTTATTGCACACCGAAGGTAAATACCGCATCCGAGTCAGGCGACAAACTGTTGTAATCCCGGATCGAGTCTACGCCATTGCTGGTGAACTTGATCGTTCCAATCTTGCCCGAATCGAGAGACGGCACTTTCAACACAATCGTTTGCCCATCCAGAGAGCCTTCCGTAGGATTGACTGCTTTGCCATCCACTACGATGTTGAAGAAATTCGTTTCATCCGTGTAGCCCTTGATTGGCTCGCTGAACGTAATCTTGATATACGTTCCTTGCGCATCTACTTTCGCAATCGAGGGAATGGCATTAGCCGCACTTGAAGCGGTATAGATATAGACGCTGCTGTTGTCAGAGTCCGCAAGCGCGGCCCCTTGATCGTCCACGATCCGACCGTGATTCGAATCGTATTCCAAGCGGTAGCGCTGATTCGACTTCAGAGGATCCAGCCGGTCCGCGTTCAGATACACCGTGATCGCCTTGCGGTCCGAAGACAGAACGTAACTCGCGTTGCCGCTGGAATGAATGTCGACTTCGTCTCCGCTGGACACTTCGTACAGCGAGAAGCCTCCCGATTTATCAAGCCGAACCGGCTCACTGAACTGAATCTCGAACGTGTAGCGGTCCGACGAGACGATCTTCGTGACGGCAGGCGCTTGATTGGAGGTCGACGTTCCCGCGAACACAACTTGATAAGGCTTGGAGTCCTCCTGCGTGCGGATAGCGTTCCAGCCCGCCGCGTCCTTGATGTTGTCCTTGAAGCGCAGACGATATGTTTTACCGGACTTTACGTCGTCGTCCAGATAAAGAGTAACTTCCGTCACGATGCTGTTCGTGTTATTCAGGCTATCTCCGGTGATGCCGATCGTCGAATCGTCGTCACGCAGAAGAGAGAAGCCCGACTCGTTGACGCCTCGAACAGGCTCGCTGAATGTGACCTTAATCGCTCTGCTGTTCAACGCCGACACTTGCGTGACGTAAGGAACGTCGTTTGCTTTCTCCGTGCCTGGGAATACCTTCTGGTCTGCCCCATCCTTGGTGACCAAACCAGGCAAATCAGAGATGCGGCCGATATAGACATGCCCAGCGACGAACAGGGAAGGATTGCCCGATTTGTCCGTCCTCTTCTGGATCACAACCACGTTATTCGTGCCGGACTTGCGGACAACGTATTCGCTCCACCCGCTCGTGTCGACGTCTCGGTTATTGTCCTTCAGGATCGTCAAGTCGAGAGAAGCGACCTCGGAGTCGGATAACGCACGGCTGAACGTGGCTTGCACCGTGTTCTGATTGACAACTTCGAGCTTCTGAAGCTCGATCGAGTCTGCCGTTTCGCGGTCGCTGCCGACGAATTGAATGCGCGTATCCGCAGCGATCGCATTGCCGCTCAGGTCATACACTTGATTGATGGTGACGGAATAGACCCCGCCCGGTGTCTGTGCGTTGGTCGTGAGCGTGACCGTCTTCTTCGCATCGTCGTATACCGCGCTCTTCACGTCGCCGAGATTGCCGCCCAGCTTGTAGTTGCTCGCGCGGTTCGCCGTACCCGCATCCAGACGCTCGCTGAACGTTAGCACCACCTGGCGCGCTGCCGCTTGAATGCCGACAACGGTCGGGAGAGTATGGTCGACGAAGCCGCCGAAATACAGGTTCGTCGCCTTATCCATCACGTTACCCGCCAGGTCAGAGATCCCTTGAACCGTTAAGGTATACAGCACGGCATCCGTCTGCTTCGTCGTCGTCAGAATAACCGCGTCTCCATCAGCCTCAAGAATAACGTTGGTTACTCTGAGATTGTTGTTGATCGTGTAGTTCGAACCTTGCTTAGCCTGATCCGCGTTGACCTTCTCGCTGAACTGCACTTCGATGGTCGAATTGCTGAGCACGGTTACGGATTGGATATAAGGCTTATCATGATCGTTCGTGCCTTTGAAAACAACATCTCGCCGCGTGTTCATGACGTTGCCAGCCAAATCGGCAATACCCCGGATCGTCAGCTTGTATTCCTTGCCATTCTCTTGTTCGCCCGTGTACAGCGTAACCGTTTTGCCGTCGCTAGCGAGAATCGCACGAGTGACGCGCAAATCGTTATTGATACTGTAGTTGCTCACGTCGCGAGCGTCGCTTGCGTCGACCTTCTCGTTGAAGACAACCTGAACTGTCGAATTGTTCTGCCCAGTGACAGACACAACAGTCGGCTTCGAGCCGTCGAGGTCGTAGATGCCGTAGAAGTACAAGTCGCTCCGGGAAATCATCGTGTTGCCTGATAGATCCTTCACGCCGGATACGGCCAGCCGGTACTGATAGCCGTTCTCTTGCGTGCTCGTCGTGATTGTGACCGTGCGGAGATCGCTGGATAACGTGAAGCCATTGAGATCGAGGTTACCGGTAACGATGTCGTAATAGTTCGCATTCTCTGCCGAGGAGCGGCTAACCTGCTCGGAGAACGTCAGCCGAATCGTGCGAGCTCCTAGGCTCTCGACATTGGTGATGGTAGGGCGAGTGGTGTCTGTGTTGCCCGTTCCGCCGTTGTTATCCCAGATGGAGTAATAACGCCAGCCCGTTCCGTCCACCGTAAGCGTATGGTAAACATACCCGTTCTGCGGCCCGGTCGTGATATAAACGATCTTGCCATCCGAGGACAGAAGCGCTGTCTTGATCGCAACAACCGAGCCCTGATCGTCCCTTAGCGAGAAGCTGGACAGATTAACCGAGGTGACGGCTGCTTTCAAGTTAACTTGAATGATGTTGTTACTCAGCGGTTGAACAGTGCTCACCTGAAGTTTTTGCGGGTGCTGCTGCTGATAAACGGCATATGCGGCATCGACGAGCTGCCCGCGGGTAGCAGCTAATTTGTAATTGCTCTGGTAGGAGATAAAACCGTGATCGAGCGCGGCACTGACCGAGCCCCTAGCCCAAGGGGAAACGAGGCCTGTCACCGGAGAGCTGCCGCTTTGGTAGCCATAGGCACGAACCAGCACGACAGCCAGCTGCTCCACGGTTACGTTAGTGGCGGGAGAGAACTTGCGCAAGGCGGTTCCTGTCATGAGCCCCGCCTGATTTACAGCCTCGACTTCGTGAAAGGACCATCTTGACTTCAACACGTCGTCAAAGCTCGCCCTCGCCGGGTCGGTGTCCGCCAGACCCCAAAGCCGGTACAGCACGGCGGCGAACTGTTCACGCGTCATCGATAGATTAAGCCCCGCGCTTCCATCCCCAAGTCCCATGAAAACTCCTTGGTCCTTCAGTACCTCGAACTTATCTTGCGTGGAAAGCGACTCCGCACTTGCAGTGATAGCGGGAATCGCCAGCGTCAACAGCAGCCATACGATCAGTAATTTCCGTACTACAGTCATGCACTAACCTCCATTTCTGCGAGCCATGAAGACCCGCTGCGTTGAATAGCTGTTATTTAAACGCAAGGGGGTTACGAAATGTTGCGGCGACAAAATCAAGTTAGGCTCCTGTCAAAACTCGCAGTTTTCCGCGAAAATACTAGAAAAACCAACACTAACCCCCCCTTTCACAAAGGGTTTTCAAATCTATTCTCTATCGCTACCAGAGACATTATGTAGCATTTTGTTGAGATTCAGAGAATGAATATTTTTAAATTTATTTTCAGGTAACGAAGACGAGGACGCAAAAAAGCGCGGTCCCCGACCTCTCGGAAACCGCGCATGATTGAATTATAGTGGTGCTGGTGAAGGGAATCGAACCCCCGGCCTACGCATTACGAGTGCGTTGCTCTGCCCCTGAGCTACACCAGCTTACCTTACGATGATATTAATATACTGCACCGTTTTCGCAGGCGTCAATGCTATTTTGAACCCCGCTGTCAGGCGCGACTAGAGCGCCGATTTCCTTTGTCCGGCGGTTCCGGTTGACCGTTGTCGCCAAGCGCAACACTGCTTGTCATCGGCGGCGCAACTGGCAGATAAAGCGTGAACGTGCTGCCCTCGCCCTTCTGGCTCACAAGCGACAACGTCCCTCCGAGCAGGCGCGCAAGCTGCAGGCTGATCGATAACCCAAGCCCCGTCCCTCCATAGTTCCGGTTGATCGAACCGTCTTCCTGCTGGAACGCCTCGAAGATCAGCTTCTGCTTCTCATGCTCGATCCCAATGCCCGTATCGATAATGGAGAACGAAACTCGCTGCGGCGAGGTGATCCTTACAGCCGAACGTCCCCACGCTGCTGGATTCCAGCTGCGCAGTCTGCGTTTCTTCAGCGCGGCAGGCTCGAGCGGCATGCCGCCCTCCTGTTTCACGACGAGCTTCACGGACCCTTGCTCGGTGAACTTGAATGCATTCACAAGCAGATTTCGCAGGATCTGATTGACCCGCAGCGCATCGCTCTGCATCACTTCCGGCACATTCGGCGCGATTTCCGTCTCGAAGGCGAGATTCTTCCGATTCGCTAGCGGCATGAACTGCTCTTGCAGCGTCTGGACGAGCTCGCGCGTCGATAGCGGCTCGAAATAGACATCCATTTTGCCGGCTTCCACTTTCGACAGATCCAGAATGTCATTGATCAGCTGCAGCAAGTCGTTCCCTGCTCCATTAATGAGCTCCGCGTACCGCACATCCTCCGCACTGACACGCTCGCCATCGCTCTCTTGCAGAAGCTGCGAGAGCAGAATAATACTGTTGAGCGGCGTCTTCAATTCATGCGACATATTCGCAAGAAACTCAGACTTGTATTTATTCGCGACCATCAGCTCCCGCGCTTTCTCTTCAACATCCCGCTTCGCCTCGCGCAATTCGCGCGTCTGTCTGCGAAGGAGCATATTCATCGTTCGCAGCTCATCCACGCGCTGCTGTTCCTTCTGAAAATCCCGGATGACATAGATCAGCAGCATGCTCATTACAATTCGGAGCGGGAACGAATAATAGCCAAATTCCCGCCAATACGTGCCCACAGGCATTAATTCAAGCGTTTCCAGTGTCAGCGTCGTATCCAGGGCATACAATATATTTACAACAAGCACGGCAACAATGCTTTTATACTCGAACCGCCACGGCTTCCACCGCAGATAAGAACATAGCCAAGCACTGACAAGGCCCACAATGGTCATATTCAAGAAGGCAGCTATCGCCGCTTCATCGATACCGAGAAATAACCGCCCTACTCCGATGCCGAACCCGATCAGTGCTATCGTCAGCGGCTCTTGCAGCACCAGCACCGCGATAATAAGCGGCACAAACCTCAGGTCAAGCAAATATAGGCCATCGGTCCTAATGCCGAAAGCCATCGCCGTCCACCCGCCCAGAATAAACATTGCTGTCGTCAGCATATATTTTGCCCGGTTGGATGCATATTGAAAGAGGTACCGATACCCCAAGTCGAACAAATACGCTAGCGCAATAAGCAAACAAATATTGGTTAATAGCGCTTTAGCATTAGCCAATTCCCACGCCCTCCTGCCCATCTTCTGCAGGTCATTACCCGATTTTTGGGATCATGACACAGCATGAGGATTATTCCGCACATTTGAGCAAATAATACCACTTAAGTCGCACGCGAAACATCTCGAATGTTGTATGAATTTGTTAGAAAAGGTTAAGTAAAACAAACAGAAGACTCATTTTCATTTTATAAGGGACTAAAAGATTTTCATTACAATAAGGACATCAAACAAACGGAGGCGCTACAGCGATGACCAAAGTCATTACCTTCAAGAATCGCACTGTTCCAGTCCACTACCCATCCGAGCAGCTTTCCTATATAGAGCTTCTGCACAATAAATTGCTGGAAATGGAATTTAACTTTGATTTTCGCAAGAAATGGAAACGAATTAAATCTGTCGAAATGGTTCGCGACGTAGCTATTTTGCAGTACAGCGACGGTACCAAGCTTTATCTCGAAGTCTGCTAATGAACGGAACGCTCCGCAAACTTAAAGGGCAGTTTGTACTTAGCGGCCAGTTCGGTCATCTCCGAATTCCGCATAGGTGCAAACTGCCCTTTGCCGTTCTCTCGTTCTTAGACTAAAGTGCCGCCTGCATCAGCGGCGCACAGAGCGCTTCTTCCTGCATTGGCTTGCCGAGCAAGTACCCTTGAAAGAAGTCGCAGCCCCAGCTGCGAAGCAGCTCGAGCTGCTCCTTCGTCTCGACACCTTCAGCAACCACTTCAAACCCAAGCTCATGCACAAGTGAAATCATCGCCTTCACAATCGCCGCTTCCGCATGCTGCTCCGTAATATGGCAGATGAACGAGCGATCAAGCTTGAGCGTATGCAGCGGCAGCTCTCGCAGGTAGGTAAGCGAAGCATAGCCGATGCCGAAGTCATCCAGTGCAACGCGCACGCCCATGGCCCGAAGCGCATTCAATACAGAAGTCGTGCGCTTGCTCGAATCAATCATAATGCTCTCGGTAATCTCGAATTCCAACCACTCTGCCGACGTCTCCGTCAACGCCAGCACGCATTGCAGCGTCTCGACGAATCCCGGTGCGGTTATCTGAAGGGGCGATAAATTCACGGAGATGATAATGTCGTCCAGCCCTTTGCCCCGTACCCGGCGAATCATCCGGCACACCTCGCTCAGCACCCATTCGCCGATCTCCACGATCTGGCCGCTTTGCTCCGCAAGCGAAATAAACTCACCTGGCGGTATATTGCCGAGCTGCGAGTGCTGCCACCGTAGAAGCGCTTCCAAGCCTCTCAGACGACCTGCAGCGTCGTAGATAGGCTGATAGTGCAGCGACAGCTGCTCGCCCGGGACGATGCTTCTGAGCGCTCTACGCAGATCCTCCATCCGATTGATATGCGCAACATCGTCTTCGGTGTAGACCGCAACCTGATTGCCTCCAGCTGCCTTCGCTTGGCGAAGCGCCGTGTCTGCGTGACGCACGATCAGCTCCGCTGTATCGCCGTCTGCAGGGAAACTGCTCACCCCAATGCTGCAGAACGGATATAGCTGCTGCCCTCTGACCTGCAGCAAGCCTTCCACCGAGTTCTTCAGCTCTTCTATGAGCGTCTCCGCTTCCTTCGCCGCCGTATCCAGCCGCAGCATCCGGAACAGGAGGAAGGTGTTGCCGCTCAAACGATAGACGGAGCAGGACCAGTGGCTTAGCTCGTAAAGCCGATTCGCCATCTGCCGGAGCGCCTCATCACCGAACGCCGTGCCTCTCGTCTCGTTAATCAAATAGAATCGGTCCATATCGACAAGCGCAGCGAGTACACCTCTGCCGCACTTCTTGGCTAATGATATCGCTCTTGCGAGCATGGCATATGCCGCCTTACGGCCAGGCAGTCCAGTCAAAGCATCATATAACTGCGCAGTTGGCGCATTAACTCGGCGCGGCATCGTTTCCCCTTGAAAGATGGGATCCATTAGTTCCATATGTATTTCCTGTCACCCTTTCGACCCATAAGAGCCACTGTCGGTTATAGGTAAATTCTCACACAAATCGGTGCGAAAGGAAATAGCCATTTACAGTTTATACGTTAAAATTCTCCTAAAGTGTATAATCTTCCGACAAAAAAAGCTCCCCAGTGCATAATTATGCACCAGAGAGCTTCATAGGTTAATTAATGTGCTGGCTCAGCATCTGAGACGTATTTGTACCCCACACCCCACACGGTGCGGATAAAATGCGGCTCCTTCGGATTACGCTCGACTTTGCGGCGTAAATTGACGATATGAACATCGATGGCCCGGTCTGTCACGAATGAATCGAACCCGCGTATCGCGTTGATCAGATCCTCACGAC
This sequence comes from Paenibacillus taihuensis, assembly GCF_003386535.1. Taxonomy (GTDB): domain Bacteria; phylum Bacillota; class Bacilli; order Paenibacillales; family Paenibacillaceae; genus Paenibacillus_Z; species Paenibacillus_Z taihuensis. The sequence continues at coordinate 69,753 of NZ_QTTN01000024.1, read as the reverse complement.
TGAACACTTTGCCTGGATGTGTAAGAAACAGCTTCATAAGCTCAAACTCAGAGAAAGTCGTCTCGACTTGCGTCCCCCGTACAAGCAGCAATCTCCGCTCTGTGTCTAGCCGGATCGCTGTCTCCGATTGCTCCAGCTCGTCCTCTTCCGCACCTGCTGCAACTGTCTGCATCAGACGCGCTCTGCGAATGAGTGCTTCGACCCGTGCACTTAGCTCATGCATGCTGAAAGGCTTGCATAAGTAGTCGTCTGCACCTGCGCGCAGCGCTTGCACACGTTCGGAAACCTCCGACTTCATGGACACAATCATTATGGGAACGGAAGATGTTTGCCGAATTTTCTGACACAGCTCCGTACCGTCCCAATCCGGGAGCATCAGGTCAAGCAATACGACATCCGGCAAAAACTGCTCGAGCAGCTTCAACCCTTGCTCACCAGTAGCAGCCTGCTTAATGACGTAGCCTTCCTCAGACATGTACATCGATAGCATATCGCTCATCATTACATCATCTTCGATAACCAATATCTTGTACATGCATTCTTCACCTCGTGAAGGGATTGGTGATTCGTACAAAAACCTTCTACCTATTACTATACAATAGGAAGATCAACCCAACAATAGATTGTTAGAAAAATGTTAGGTTTTCGTGTCGAATTCTGTCATCTCCGTCACCAGTCTCATAATAATTTGCCGAAGCATCTCATTCACTATTGCTGCAGACTCATATACGAGTCCCGCCTCCAATTCATGCTCCGGTGCTTTGAGCTGCTGCTCGAGCTGCTGCGCGAGCTGCGCCAGTTCCGCAGCCGACAGATTGCTCGCAACCCCTTTGAGCGTATGCGCCATGCGCCGCGCCAGCGAATAGTCTCGCCCTTCGAGCGCTTCGGCAAGCCGCTCCTCGAACGTGCTGTAATCCTTCACGAACAGCTTCAGCATATGGGTTAAAATATCCCTTTTGCCGTTCACCCGCTGCAGCGCTTCTTCGAGATTGAGACCTTCAACGCCTCGCGCCAGCCATTCGTCATCGAGCGCTTGTGCCGGCACATAAGCCGTGGTCACGGATTCGCGCTCCTTCGGCTTCGATTTCGCCTGGTCGACACGGAGCTCTCCGCCGAAGCGGATCCACTTGGTAATGACCTGCATCAACGCATCCGGCGGAATCGGCTTCGTGAGGACATCGTTCATGCCAAGCTGCATGTATCGGTCATGATCCTCTTGAATAATATTCGCCGTCAGCGCCACGATCGGCAGCCGATCATACTTGGAATCCAGCCGTATAATCCGCGCAGCTTCGTCCCCATCCATCTCCGGCATATGAATATCCATAAGAATGAGATCATAACGCTTCGTTGTCAGGCGCTTGAGCACCTCGGTACCTGTCTCCACCACATCGACCTTAAAGCCCCACTCGCGCAGCTGTTCCACGGCGACAAGCTGGTTGATGTGATTGTCTTCGGCCAGCAGAATCGTGCCCTTCGTCTGCTTCGGCAGCTCCGCTAGCGCCGCAGCCGCTTGGGCATCAGCTACAGCCGCCGGCTGCTCCTCCCTTGGGAACAGCGTCAGCAGCATCTGATTCAAGCTGACGCGCGTAGCCGGCTTCACCAGGATGGCATCCGGACGATGCTCGAGCGGCAGCTTCAGCAGCTCCTCGCGTCCATAGGCCGTCGTCAGCGCGATCGTCTTCACGCCCGCTTCCTTGGCCGCCTCCTGCATGTCGTTCCATGTTTCTTCTCCGTACATATCCGGCATTTCAAAATCGAGCAGTACCGCGAATGGTCGAACTCCGATGCCCGAGCGCAAGAGGCGTTCATGCGCAGTCTTCCAAGAGCTCAGAGGTATTGGCGTAAGCCCGCTGTCTTCAAGCGCGATGCACATCCGCTGGCTCATCGGCGCATAATCCTCAACGACCCAGACGGAATGTTCCCCGCTCTGATCACTCCGATCAATTCGGAAACGTTCCGGCTGCGCCACTTCCCCCACGGCCAGGTCAAGCATCACCGTGAAGACGCTGCCTTTGCCGTACTCGCTCTGCACCTGTATCGTGCCGCCCATGAGTTCCACAAGCCGTTTCACAATGACAAGCCCAAGACCGGTACCGCCATACTTGCGGTTCGTCGCCGCGTCTGCCTGCATGAACGGCTTGAACAGCTTGGCAAGCTGCTCTTCCTTCATGCCGATGCCGGTATCTTCGACGATGAAGGCTACCTTCGCATTGCCGCCCGGCTTGCTGCTTTGCAGCAGCTGAAGCTGCAGCCGCACATGGCCGCGCTCCGTAAACTTAATGGCGTTGATGCATAGATTAAGCAAAATCTGCTCCATCCGGAGCCAATCGCCGATGAGCAGCGACGGCAAGTTATTCGGCGTTTCCATGATGAACTGGAACCGCTCCTTGCCGCCGACGAACACGCTCAGCAGCTCGGTTAGCTTATGAATCATGCTGTATGGATCGAACGGAACCTCGTCCAGCTCGATTTTGCCTGCTTCGACTTTAGCAAAGTCTAGAATATCGTTTATGATGAGCAGCAGCGCCTCAGACGAGTCCCTCATCTTGTGCAGGTACTCGAGCTGCAGCGATGTTAGTTCCGTCTTCTGCAAGAGCCCTGTAAGCCCGATAATGCCGGCTAGCGGCGTACGTATCTCGTGGCTGATCTGCGCGAGGAAATGGCTCTTCGCGAGGTTCGCGCTCTCCGCTTCTCGCCTTGCTTGCTCCAGCTCCAGCTGGACCCGCTTCGTCTCCGAAATATCACGCGCGATACAAGAGTAGAACATCTCGCCGGTCTGATCATCATGATGTACGACGAGAATCTTCGACACCGGAATGAATGCGCCTTGAATGGTGCGCAGAAGCACTTCCTTCTCTTGGAAGCCGATCACCCGCGCTTCATCGATGCCGTCCAGCAGCTCGCCGATCGTACGCATTGGCATCGGATCAGAGTCGCTGTGGGAATCATGAATGCCGAGCAGTGCTCGACCTGCCGCATTGATGTACAGCAGCTGACCCTGCGCGTCGAATGTCGCGATCAAGTCCTTCGCAGCGCCCATAACCTTCAGCTGCTGGCTGCGTGCCTTCTCGGCCTGCTTCTGCCCTGTAATATCACGCGCGATGCCGGCTACGCCAATAAAGCGCCCTTCGCGGTCGCTCATCCCGTTCGAGCTGTGCGCGACAGGGAAGCTTGTCCCGTCCTTGCGAACGTAGTTCCATTCCCGCTCATACGAGAAAGCTTCGCTGCGCAGCATCTCGAATACGGTAATATCCGCCGGAATGTGGCGGTTGTACTTCTTGCTGAGCCGCTTCGATTCCCTGCGGATATCCTCCGGAGAAATGAACAAAAGCCCCGTCGCCTTGTTAATGACTTCTTCGGACCTGTAGCCGAGCATCTTCTCCGCGGCCTTGCTGAAGTATGTGACCCGGTATTGATCATCCAGCACGATAAAAGCGAACTGGTTCTGGTTAATGATCGCATCCATGCGGCCGAACAAGCCGCTCAAATGCACTTTCATTTCGTTCACGGAATGGGCAAGCTGCGAAATTTCGTCGCCGCTGTCATCATGCACATTGTTGACGTCGAACCGGCCGGCAGCAGCTGCCTCCGTGACATGAAGAATGCGCTTGATGCGGCGAATAATATGATCAGAGAAGAGGAAGAAGAGAATCGTCAGCAACACTTCTGCGACCGCGATCGTACCGATCGAGCGCCATTTGATCGCTTTGAGCGGCGCTCCAATATCATCGAGCGGTACCTTCAAGGCGATATGCCAGGACGTCCCCTTGACCGCAGCATAGAACAGAATCGAGGTGCCTGCCGAGCTATGCAGCGTTGCGTAACCGTAATCATTTACAAGCATGTCCGAAGCTGCGGATTGAAAAGGAAGCGCTGCCGAATGAATCGAGTTGGAAGGCAGCTGCTCTGTTGCTTCAATAATCCGCGCGTTGTCGTTATACATGAACAGCGAATCGTTCTTTCCGACATGGATATTCAAATGCTCCTCGTACATGCGGTTCGCAAGCAGAGAAGCATCCACAACACCGATCACCTCATTGCCCGCGCCGAATACCGGCACCTGGACAACGATAATCTCCATCTTATCCTGACGGCCTTCCATCGGATCCGTAACGACAACATTGCCTCGAATCGCTCTCGTAAAGGAAGGCTCGTCCAATATATTAATATAACTATTGTTAGTAAGACGCATGCGCCCGGTCACGTCCGCAAACCCTAGTGAAAGATAAGGTGAACTAGGCCGGTGCGTCTCTGTATTAAAATAAAGCTCACGCTGGCTCTCCGTACCGAAACGAACCTGGTCCGTACGGCTCATCACTTCCACCTCGGCACGCCGGGTGTCGATCCAAGATGCCAAATCTTTTGCCGTGTTCTGAACCTTCGCATTCGCCTTCTCGACGAGCGTATCCATTATCGTTTGCTTGGCAAGCGTATAGTTGCCGTAGCCGACGATCGAAAGCGCGCCTGACGTTACGAAAATAATTAACACGAGCACTTTCGTCCGAAGTGAGAAACTGCCCAAGTGTGATGCCCTCCTGAAGGAAACAATAGTTGTTACCCTATTATACCTCGGGCGAAAATGGCTTCATAGAGTTGTTATTTGTGCTATTGAGGAAGGAATGGACTTACGAGTTGACTTGAACCTTCTGCACATTCTGCATCCGGTATATGTAATAATGCTTCGAACAGAAGCCCTTACTTACTGTAAGTCTGTCGCAATTCACCCATTTGCAAGCGGTCGGTTCAGCAGATTGGCGGACTTTCGTCACCACTGGATCTCCGTGCCTGCGCCAACGCTGATGATGCATGGAGCACATTTGCTTTGCTTTTACCGGTTTATCGCATTCATTGATTGTACAGTTAGCCATTCAAAATACTCTCCTTCGTTGTCAAAGCATAGATGCATGTCTATGTATTATTATGAATGAAATCGCGCGGTTTGGAAAGTTCTCGAGCGGGTACTTTTCATTGGTAATTGTAACATTTCAGTGGCAAGCCAGCCGTGCCCGCGCCCGGATAAATATGTCAGAATCATCTCCTCTTAGAAGCGAAAATGATGTCCGAATTTATAAATAATCGCGACAACTCATAAATAATCATTGAAAATTCAGACTTCCTTTCTTATACTGTTATAAAACTAGCCGCTTATCGATTGTGAGGGAAGCCCGATGTCACTGTTTGCCGCTGTGTTCCATACACTCAAAACGCCGCTCGCTGTCATAACAGGACAGGGTGCGAGTATGCAGTTTGATCGTGTAAATAAAGCATTTTCTGATCTGGTTGGATGCTCGGAGGTTGAGCTTCAGGGACTTCCGCCAAGCAGGTTGTTCTCCCCCTGGAACGAACAGCTGCTGCTTGCTGCCGACAAGTCGGAAATCTTTACGCTAAGGCAGTCATCTTTACCGAGAGATCCTCAGCACTTGCTGCTAACGATCGACGAAGTGGTCGACACTGCTGAGCCTGCTTACTTGCTGACAGCCGAGGACATCTCTGCCAGAACGTGGATCGAATCGATGAGCAAAACCGAACGTGTACTGCAATCCGGTATTTTGAACGAGCAGCTCGTGATCGAGCGTTATTATCGCAGCAGTGCATCTCCGATTCTCGATCCTAACCTGCGCATTGAAGCAGAGTCTCTCCAGAAGTTTTTTGACGACAGCGACCGCGAAAGGTTAGTGTCCGCGCTTAAGCAAGCAACCCTCCACCAAAGAATGGACCAAATTGTCGTTCGAACCAAGCCACTTGCCAACAATTTGCAGCTGGAGCTGCACATTACGTTCCGCCCGTTCTTTAACGGTGACAAGTCTTTGCTTCACTATGGCTTCATTATTACGAATATTCATTCCCTCTCCGAACCTGCCGATCCGTCTGTGACACTAAAGGTGCTTATGACCCGCAACTATATATCCGCCCAGCAGCTGTCGCATGCGACAGGCATCTCGCTGCAAACCATCTCCAAGCTGCGCAACGGTAAAATCGGCAAGCCGCAGCGGCAGACCGCGCTGCTCATCGCGTCCCAGCTGAACGTGCTGCCACAGGATATATGGCCATAACGGCAGAAAAGAAAACCTCTCCTTGAAGAACGGCCCACGCAGGTGCGCTGACCATTCCTCAAGGAGAGGTTTTTTTGTTGTGGAGGGGCTGGGGGTCGGAAGAGTGTGAGTCGGGCGGAGAGAGAAACGGCTGAGAGGTGGCGATTGGGTCTCTCGGCGAGCCGGAGCGGTGGTTTCGACGCGTTTGTCGTGCTGAGAGATCCGATTCAGCACTCTCAGCGAGGTCTTCGCCCGGATTGGACGCTGAGCGTGCTTATTCGGGTCTCTCGGCGAGCCGGAGCGGTGCTTTCGGCGCGTTTGCCGTGCTGAGAGATCCGATTCGGCACTCTCAGCGAAGTTTTCGCCCGGTTTGGACGCTGAGCGTGCTTATTTGGGTCTCTCGGCGAGCCGGAGCGGTGGTTTCGACGCGTTTGCCGTGCTGAGAGATCCGATTCAGCACTCTCAGCGAAGTTTTCGCCCGGTTTGGACGCTGAGCGTGCTTATTTGGGTCTCTCGGCGTCCCAGTACACCAGTCGCGCTCCATCTAAAATCCGAGAGACGGATTTTCCGTCTCTCACACATAAACAAGCCCCCATCCAAGCACGAGAGTCGAATAATCCTACTCTCGCTGCAAGAAATGTCCCAAATCGCCTCACATCCCCAGCTGAGAGTCGGAACAGCCGTCTCTCAGCGCCGAATTCTCCCTATCCCGCGCCTGAGAGGCGGAAAACCGACTCTCACAAAAAAAGGCCATCCCGCAAGCCACACATCCAACATGTGACTTACGGGACAGCCTTTAACAACTGCTTCTACTAACTACCTCTACTGCGCCGCCTTATGCGCGAGCCGCAGCGTTCTGTCGCTCGCCGCGATTTCGTCGAAGAACTCGGCGTCGATGGACGCGAGCTTCTCCCACGCCTTCACGCACGCCGGATCAAAGTGAGTGCCGCTGCCGGAGAGGATCACTCCCATCGCTTCCTCATGCGACATCGCGAGGCGATAGGATCGCGACGAGGTCAACGCATCGTACACGTCGGCGACTGCGCTGATCCGCGCTAGCAGCGGAATCCCTTCACCGGCGAGACGGTCGGGATAGCCGGTTCCGTCCCACTTCTCATGATGCGAACGGATGATGGACAGCTCATCCTTCAGGAAACCGAGCTGACGGCATATCTCGTAGCCGGATACCGGATGGCGCTCGATGACGAGCCGTTCCTCCGGAGTAAGCTTGCCTTTCTTATTCAGGATCGCATCCGGCACGCGCAGCTTGCCGACATCGTGCACGACGCCGCCATGTGCAATCGCCTGCAGCTGATGCTTCGACAGCCCCATCACTTCGCCAAGCCGCAGCGCGTACAGCGCAACGCGCTTGTTGTGACCAGCCGTGTACGAGTCACGCGCTTCCGTCGCCATAATGAGCGCCTGGACGCTCGGCGTAATCCACGCCTCCAGCCATGCCCGCGGATCGGATTGGAACAGAATGCGCAGCGACGTGCTGAACGCGCCTTTGGAGAAATATTGGCGCACGAGGCCGAAGAGCATCGTGAGCAAGGAGCCTAGCAGCAGGAAGTGGTACAGCCACCAACTCAGCTTCCATGCTGCGCCCATAAGAATAATATACTGTGACGCAACGATAAGTCCCGTACTGTACACGATTGCTTGCTGAAGCGGAATATTCGCATGGCGATTCGCGTGCCAATAGCGGTACATGGTCCATAAACAAGCAGCACTTGTGACAGCGGCCGCGATCCATTTGTACGGATTGATATTAAGAGGCATATGATCCATGGCATCTGGAAACTCTAGCGTAATCATACATAATCCGCCGAGCAGTACCAGCCAGGCGGGAAGGAGCCAGGCGCGCCACTTCGACATGTGCCGGACGCTCCAATGATCAGAGCCTGCGGCAGACAGCGCAAGCCAAAACGAAGTCAACAGCACACTCAGCTGCGCGAAGATCTTCGGCATATACTCCTCATGCATCAGAAACCCTGGCGTCGTAAGACCATGCAGGAAGAAAACGCCTGACAGTGACAAATATGCAATCGACATAAAGCCTACTTTAATGTTACGAAGCCGGTGACCCGTAATCCCGACGCCTATAGCAACCAGCATCGCAAGTGCGGCTACGATCGTTACAATGTGAAAATGTCCTTCCGGGACAACGATGGATACATCCTTCGCTCCTAATGAACGGACCCATTCAAACGCGCCAATCGGCAAAAGAATCGATAAAATGGGTCCTATGACAGATTTCCCTTTAAGCTGCATGTTCCTAGCTCCTCTGCTACATATACTCGAACTAACGGGCAACTTGAATGGTCGTAAACATGCCTCCAATTGGCAGCGTAAAGTTGTTGGACGTATGATGTGGAATATGGCAATGAAACGGCCAATGCCCCGGATTCCACGCATCGAACTGCACATCGCGCGTCTCGCCCGGCGCAATGAACACGGTGTTTCTGAGGAGCTGCCGGGTCGGCGGAACTTCGTTGCCGTCATAAGCCGTCTCCAGCATCTGCACGCCATGCAAATGCATCGGATGGCCCTGCATCCCCAGGACCGCCAGCCGGATTCGCACGCGATCGCCTAAGCGAACCTGCACCGGCGACGTATTCGGAAAGCAGCGGCCGTTCATCGTAAAGAAGTTAAACCCATCTGACAACGGGTCAATGGTATAAGTACCCGGGCGCAGTTCGCCTTTGGGCAGGCCGCTCAAATGAAACTCCTGCAGCATATAGGCGATATCCCTCTGGTTATGCCGCTGCCCTTGCCCCTGCCCCTGCTTGCCCAAAATAATGAATAACCCGCCAAGCCCCAGCATCTCTTGGCGAATCGTATGATAATGGCTGTGATACATATGTGTTCCGGGCGGATTGATGATCTGGAACGTATAATCCATTCCGTAGCCCGGCTCAATGAGCGGCGAAGGCTCAATATACGGCACGCCGTCCATCGTATTCGGCACATCGAGCCCATGCCAATGGACGCTCGTCGCCTCCGGAAGCCGATTAACAACTCGAATGCGTACCCAATCGCCTGTTTCTACAACAATGGTAGGACCGGGAATAGAACCGTTATAACCATAGCCCTGCATATAAATTTCCGGCAGCACTTCCTGAAGCACAGGCTCGGCGACTAACTCGAAGCACTTGATCCCGTTCTCTAGCCGATAAGGTGCAAGCGGCAAGTCCGGCGATTCCACCATGCGCATCTCCCCCCGTGTATAAACAACGAAGTTTATGCAGTCTGGTAGCGAATCATAACCATCCACTAGAAAAAAAGGCTACTATCACCAATTATATCGGATAATCGCCCTCTTGAATGTAGTTTTTTATACAAAAATAGGTTCCATCTGCTAGGTTAGCAAACGGAACCTTACTATTAGCGGGCACCGACGTCCAAATCGCCGGAGCCTGTATGAATATGCACGGGAACAGCTCCACTGCCGAACACAAGATTGTCGCGGTCATCTGCATCAGTCGATTTCTGAGCCCCGTCCCAATCGTTGTCCAGATCACCGCTGCCAGTACTGTACGTAATGTGTGCATTTTGCGGCTGCTCGCGCGTCATAATAGATACGTCGCCGCTGCCAGTTTCCAGATCAACGGTCTGGTTCAGCGCATCCAAAGCCAAGTCGATATCGCCGCTTCTCGCCTCGCCTTTAATAACGGCGTCTACATCATTCAACTCGATATTGCCGCTGCCGGTCTTCGCCGTAAGCTGCTTCGACTTCAGTCCGTCAACGGTAACGTCGCCGGATTGCGCCTTCAGCTCTGCTGATTCATTCGCTGTAATATCGGTCGCGTCCAAGTTGCCGCTACCGATAACTACACTCAGAGTCGAACCTGTAAGCTGCTCCAAATCAACATCGCCGGAGCCGGTATCGAGCTCGATGCGGTCCGCCTGAACCTGCCTTACATCAGTATCACCGCTTCCGGTATCAAGCACCAGCTTGCGGTACATTTGCTGCGGCAGCTCGAGCGTCAAGTTGACGCTGCGGAAGTTCAGTCCGAACGTGAAGCCCACCTTGTCTTCCAGCGAGACGTTCAATTGATTGCCTTCGCGTTCAAGCGAAACCGACAGCTTGTCGAGATATTTGCGGCTGACGCGGCCAGACAACGTCGCTTTAACCTGCTGATCGCTGCTCGGCACAATCGTCACGTCCATGCTGCCGCTTTTGACCATAATATCGGATATACCGTCAACAGCCATCGTCTTCTGCTGGTTGATTTTTTCCGTACCGAACGTAAAATCGCCATGGAACGAGCTGAATGTGCCGATTAGCCCTGCAACGAGCAGGACGAGTGCAACAACAATCCAGTTTCTCATTTTTTGTTCACCCTTATCACTCTGGAATTAAATTTCAAGTAAGCAAGCGTCATCTTCATGAACGCTTTGGTCAGCCAGTGCGTACCTGCACCGAGGAGCATACCAGCACCGAGCAGCACCATTGCGATAAAGATCCCTTGCGTCATCGTTACGCCGCCGCCGAACATCCCTTCATAAACCGCCATGAGAGACGACACGCCAACGCCGATTGCTGCTGACCACAGAGCCACAAGAACACCAAGAAGCGCAACATAGGGACCGAGCACGAAGATCAAATTGAAGAACCCAAGGCTCACCGCCGCCAGCACAGCGCGTGAAACAAGTGTGATGCTTCCGCCGCTTCTCGAATTCTCTGCTTGATCGACGCGATAAGTGAGCAGCAGTTCTTTGGCAATCAGACGCGGATCTCCTAGCTCATGCGCCGCTTCCGCCTCCGACCGGCCATGCTCGGCTGCCATCCGAAAATGCTCTTCATAATCGTACATCCACTCGCGCCGGAGCCGCTCCGGAACAGGCGAGAGAAGCTCCCACAGCTGCTGCAAATATTGATTCCTGATCATCGCTCTACACCTTCCTTAATAATTTCGTCCACGGCAATGGAGAATGACCTCCACTCGCGAATCAGCTCCATCAGATGCGTGTGCCCTTGCGGCGTAAGCTTGTAATACTTGCGCGGAGGCCCTTCCGAAGATTCCCTCAAATAGGTGGAGAAATAACCCTCCTGCGTCAAGCGGCTTAACAGCGGATACACACTGCCGACGGCAACCTCGAACTTCGCGGACATACTGACAGCCAGCTCGTAGCCGTATCTGTCTTCCCAAGCGGTCAGCGCGAGCACGCATAAATCCAGCACGCCTTTCTTAAATTGAACGTTCATACCAAGTACCACCTCTATACCGTATCGTTAGGTATTCAACATTGTAGAATAGCTGGTCAAAAAAATTTCCGCCCTGCAGCTATAGTATATCGCCAGCTATTCAATAATGCAATATAGTGTTTTAAAAAATAGGCATCCGCTTTAGTACGCTTCCCCAATATGGTAAACTGATCGCATAAAACTAGATGATGGGAGACCTGAAGTAATGAGCTATGAAGTGATGCAAACGACCGATACATACGAGCTGTACACGCTGATTGACACGGAGACGAACTCCTCTGTTACCGTATGTCCGGAGCGCGGCGGCATTGCGATCAGCTGCGTGCTTGGCGGCGTGGAGCTGTTCTACCTGGACAAAGATACGCTGCTCGACCCGGTTGCAAACATTCGCGGAGGCAACCCGGTTCTTTTTCCGATCTGCGGTCAGCTGGTCGAGGGCCGGTACGAATGGGAAGGCGAGTCCTACACGATGCGCAATCATGGTGTTGCACGCAATCGTCCGTGGGAGGTTGTTTCGACAAACGAGGACGGGGAAGCGTCGATTACGCTGCGTTTTCGGAGCGACGCGAGCACGAAGCTGGAGTTCCCGTGGGATTTTGAACTGCTGTTCACCTATGCGCTCGTAGGCGGCGAGCTTCAAATTCGTCAGGCGTACAGCAACTTCTCAGACTCGGAGATGCCGTACTATGCGGGCTTCCATCCGTACTTCCGCAGCGCGTCGAAGGATCTCCTGTATGGGACGGACGCTTTGAAGTTCCTTGATTACAACGACAATATCGTTAAAGAGGTTCAAGGCGAAATCGCGCTGTCCGGCTTGAAGGAATCGGTTGCTCTGCTGGATGCATCGGAGCCGCATATTTCGTTCCCGGGTCCTGATGGCAGCGGCAAAGTGGCGATGCGCTACAGCGATGCGTTCAAATATGTGGTGCTGTGGCAAGTGAACGGTTCCCCGTTCGTTTGCGTGGAGCCATGGATGGCGCTGACCGGCGCGCTGAACCGGAGAGACGAGCTCCCGATGCTCGCAGCAGGCGCGAAGCAGCAGCTGGAGCTGTCGATCGCGTTCGAGAAGTAATAGCAGCGTAACGAATAGATCATAAACGATTGCATGGGAAAGAGGGGATGGGTGCGATGGTGGAGCAAACAGCGGTAACGGGGTTACGGCGGAAGCTTGGCAATTCGGATTTGGAGCTGTCCCCGCTCGGGTTAGGCTGCTGGCAGTTCAGCAAAGGAAGCGGCATGGTCGGCAAGTTCTGGCCGGTGCTCGCCGATGAGGACATCCTCGGCATCGTCCGCACGAGCCTCGAGGGCGGCATCAACTGGTTCGATACCGCCGAGGTGTACGGCGGCGGCAAGTCCGAGGAAGCGCTGGCGGGTGCGCTGAATGCGCTTGGCGATGCGGCACGCGGTGCGCATGTCGCGACGAAGTGGTGGCCGATTATGCGGACATCCGGCAATATACCGCGCACCATCGATGAGCGGCTGCGCCGACTGAAGGGCTGGCCCATCGACCTGCACCAGGTGCATCAGCCCTACTCGTTCTCTTCGGCAACGGCCGAGATGAACGAGATGGCGAAGCTGGCGCAGCAGGGCAAGATCCGCCACGTCGGCGTAAGCAATTTCTCTGCGGCGCGCATGCGCGAAGCGGACAAGGCGCTGCGCGCGCATGGGCTTCGGCTCGCGTCCAACCAGGTGAAGTACAACCTGCTGGACCGCCGCATTGAGCATAATGGCGTGCTCGAAACCGCCAAGGAGCTCGGCGTTGCCATTATCGCGTACTCGCCGCTGGAACAAGGCGTGCTGACGGGCAAGTTCCACAGCAATCCCGAGCTCGTGCGCGGGATTGCCGCCGGCCGCAAGCTGAGCGGCAGCTTCAAGCCTGCCGCTCTGGCGCGGACGCGGCCTTTGATCGACCGTCTTGCCGAGCTTGCCGGCAAGTACGACGCTTCCCCGAGCCAGGTCGCGCTGAACTGGCTCATTCATGCGAATGGCGATACGGTGTTCGCCATTCCGGGCGCTTCCAAGCCGAAGCATGCACAGGAAAATGTGCATGCGATGGCGTTCAAGCTCGGCAGCGACGAGCTGCTGGAGCTCGCGGAGCTGGCGAGCCGCTGCGCGCGGTAGCTCAAGCGAGGTAACTGCCGGCGCTGGGGCTTGGCACAATCGCGAGACCGCCGGCTTTCGCACGGCTTACTCCTCTCTCTACAGCACGATGCCGCGGCGACACTACTCCGCCCCGTCCGGCTAAAGTGGATTTCTCCATTATAGAAAGCCCAAATGATCCGATCCGGCTGGCCATGTTGGAGAAATCCACTCATTTCCCCGCAAAATGGACCATTTCCCCGATTTCAGCCGTGAATGAGTGGATTTCTCCATTATCCGGCAGACGATAACCTGCCGCTCGAACTTGCCTTTACGGACAACGCAGCGGTCCGTAACAACCAGGCGCGCCGCAGCGATGTCATCGTCGATCGGCTCCGTGGTGACGATGACGACACGAGCCGCCAAGCGGCGTGCGCTCTGCAGCATTGCCAGCCGTTCTTCGGACGGCAGCTTGGAGCACAGGTTGTACGGCAAGTCGATGATTGCCGCATCGTAGGGCGGAATGTCATCGCCATCAGCTGTTTCGAGCTGCAGCTGCGTCATATCCGCTCGGTGCGCGACGTCCGGCATGCCGAAGTGAGCGAGATTCACTCGCGCTCCCTTAAGCGCCAGCGGATTCAAGTCGTAGCCGACAATATCGATGCCCATCGAGAGCGCCTCGATTATGACCGTGCCAATGCCGCAGCACGGATCAATGACACGGAGGTCAGCTGTTATATGCGGCGCCGCGATGTTCACGACCGCCCTCGCAACCCGCGTACTAAGCGCCGTGGAATACGGCTGCGGCTTCTCATTATGCTTCAGCCAGAGTGCCTCGCTCTTGGCGAATTCCCCGAATAGGTAACGTCCGCCTGCGATGGCGACGCCAAACAGCCGGTCCGGCTGGCGCATCTCCGCCTTGCCGATCATTCGCCAGCCGATCTCCTTCTCGATTGCCCGCTGCTGGTCGAAGTCGACCGGCACGTCGCCGCCGACGAATATAACTTTGAACGTTCGCCCCTCGAGCGCGACAGCCTCTCCAACCTGTGCCGCGATTCCAGCTGCATCATCCGCTGTTAGCTGAACGGTGAGTTTTCCTCGGACGAATGGACTCCGACTCGGATCGACATTTTTATCTGAAATCACATAACCACGATGCGGTTCGACACCAAATAGCGACCGCATCTCCAAATCGCACAAATCTTGCTCATCCTCGTGGCAGGAAACCGGATAATAGAACCCTTTTCCACTTGGAATATTTTGCACATCTTCACACATGATACTGCTCCCTAATTCTGCTATTCATTGTTGGTGTTAGCACGGTAGGTCCGGAACACGATGGACTGATTGTAATTGCCGAACGCTTCGCCGTAGATGGTGAGCCCGCCGACATGCTCGGCATCTTCGGGAACGGCGAGGCGAAGCAGCCAGTCGTTGCGCGTCATCACGATGTCCGAGAGCCTCACGTCCGACAGGCGCTGACCGTCGAGGTAGGTGCCGTCTTTTGTGATGCGAATGATCTTGAGCCAACCGTACTGGTTCAGCTTAACGCTCCACCACGGAGGATTCAGCTTGCCCCGACCTTCGCCGGAATCGCCGGGACTTGTCCATGCCCCGAGCAGCGTGTTGTTGAGGTAGAAATGAATGTCGGACGGCCAGTCGGCCTGCACACCCGGCGCTTCCGAGCCAATCTCGAACGAAATTTCGATCTCCTCCAGCGCCTGCCCGAGCAGCACGTAGTTGGGGAGCCGATACTCCACATACCCTTTGCCGAACCAGAGAATTTGCGCATGCATCCGCTCCGGATCGTGGAAGTAGCGAGGATCGTCAAACTGGCCAATCATATGCTCGCTTGTAGCGAGGCCGCAGGTCGGATGGATATCGAAGCTCGTGTAGTGACCGACCGGCACCGACACCTCGTGAAACTCACGCTTCTGCTCGACTGTCTGCGGAATCGTAATCTCGACTTGGCCTTCGGCAATCGAGCAGATTTTGTGCGTGCCGCCGCCGCGGCGGACGAGCTTCGTCTCAATGAGCCCGCCCTTCTCCAGCTTCTTCGCATGCATTGTTACGATCGCACTGCTGAGGCCGAGCGCCGCCGCTATTTCTTTTATATTCATGGGCTGCACCGCAAGCAGCTCGAGGATGTGCAATCTCACATCGCTGGCAAGCGCTTCGTAGAGGGGAAGCCATTTTCGGTCTAAGTTTGCGCGAATCATTCGTCGTTCACTCCATATCAGTCGAGGGCTATTAGAGCCGATTGTCTGCGAATGCCAGTATATAGGTCCAATCCGTAACGGTCAAATCATGACCGCCTGCTCGCACATGGTAGCCGCAGTGCTGTGCCGTAATAGGAGAGTCAATCTGTGGAAAAGGTTCCGCCGCGAGTCCGTCAGAGCCGAACAGCCTGTACGCAGGCTCAGCCAGCTGCAAAGATAAATATTCCGACTGCGGATCCGCCCAAATGTCTTCGGCAGCGCTCGCAACGTAGAGCAGCCTTGGCGCGATAAGCGCGAGCAGCATGTGCTGGTCGACCGGCAGCTCGTCTTCGTTATGGTTATACTGCTTGTAGTTGCCGCAGAACCAGTGCGGGAACACCGTATTGATATGATGGACGTCCTCGCCCTCCTTGCCGCGCGTGATCGCTGCACCTGTGCACCCAGACTCGTTGCTGACTACCATGGCGAAACGCTCGTCGAGCGCACCGGCCCAGAGCGCTGTTTTGCCGCCTCTGGAGTGACCGATCACGGCAACCCGGTTCGGATCGACATCCGGGTCCGTCTGCAGGTAGTCCATCGCGCGGCTCGCCCCCCACGCCCATGCTGCGATTGTCCCCCAAGCGTTTCCCGGACGCGGCTGGTCCGGCCCAGATAGTGCATCGAAGAGGCCATGCACGCCATCGCGAAACTCGTCATGAATATCCGGATCTACATCAGACGCTTGGAAGACAGCCGTTCCGTAGCCGCGAGCAAGAATTTGGGCAACCGGCCAAAATTGACTATTCGGCCAATCATCTTCCGATCCGACCGCCAGTCTGCCATGGTCGATGAGCAGGAAGACGGGGTGCTGCTGGATGGCAGTGGTGGTGGCGGGTGCTGGGAGGTAAAGGGTCAGGCGGATATTGCCCTGTTCAGGGTGCTCCGCGGCAGATTGAATACGAATTTGCTTGCGAATGGCGGTGCCGCTGAAGCATGCTTCTTGATGCTCCAGATGCATGGTCATGCCCGGCGGACGCCCGATCGGCTGCCTGCCGTACACATGCTCCTCGAAGAGCTGGATGAGCTCCGGTCTTCGTCTGCTGCTCCATTCTTCTGCTGAAGTAATATTTTCGCCTACCTGATTCACGAGTAATTCCGGTAATGCTGCCAATCGATTCGACATCCAAGCGTCCTCCCTCGAGATTCAAAATCGTTCTAAAAGAAATGCTTGCGCGAAACCGTCATGGTGCGTTTTAATAAGGCTATACGTTGTTTTTTATTAACTAATTAATATATTTATTAAACCAAGAGGTGAACCATTGTGTCAATGCAAGCAAAGCTGATAGTGGATAAAGATTTTACGATTGGTGAGGTCGACAAACGGATTTACGGTTCTTTTATCGAGCATTTGGGGCGCGCCGTTTATGGCGGCATCTACGAGCCGGGTCATCCGAGCGCAGATGAGCAGGGGTTCCGTACCGATGTGCTGGAGCTGATACGCGGCATTGACGTACCGATCGTGCGTTATCCCGGGGGCAATTTCGTATCCGGATACAATTGGGAGGATGGTGTCGGACCGGTCGAGCTGCGCCCGAGACGTCTGGAGCTGGCGTGGCGGACGATAGAACCGAACCTGTTTGGTTTTGGCGAGTTTGTAGACTGGTGCCGCAAAGCGGGAACGGAGCCGATGATGGCTGTCAACCTCGGCACGCGCGGTCCGGAAGAAGCACGGCAGCTGCTGGAGTATTCGAACCATCCGTCCGGCACGTATTGGAGCGACCTTCGCGTGCAGCATGGCTATAAAGCCCCGCATGCGATTAAGACGTGGTGCCTTGGCAACGAAATGGACGGCCCTTGGCAAATCGGCGCGAAGACGGCCGAAGAATACGGACGGATCGCAGCCGAAACGGCAAAGGTGATGAAATGGGTCGATCCAAGTATCGAGCTGGTCGCCTGCGGAAGCTCCGGTCTTGGCATGCCCACTTTCCCGGAATGGGAGCGTACGGTGCTGGACCTGAGCTATAACGAGGTGGATTATATTTCGCTGCATCAGTATTATGGCAACCGCGACAAGGATACGGCGAATTTCCTGGCGCAATCGATGGGAATGGACGCTTTCATCGGTTCCGTGATCGCGACCTGCGATTATATTCAAGCGAAGAAGCGCAGCAAGAAGAAGGTCCACCTCTCCTTCGACGAGTGGAACGTTTGGTACCACTCCAATGAAGCCGACTCCCGCATCGAGCCGTGGTCGATCGCTCCGCCGCAGCTGGAAGATGTGTACAATCACGAGGACGCGCTGCTTGTCGGCAGCATGCTCATCAGCATTCTGAAGCGTGCGGACCGGGTCAAAATGGCGTGCATGGCGCAGCTCGTCAACGTTATCGCTCCGATCATGACGGAAACAGGCGGCGGCGCGTGGAAGCAGACGATCTATTATCCGTACATGCATACGAGTATTTTTGGCCGCGGCACGGTGCTTGTACCGCTGGTGGAGTCGCCGAAGTATGATGCAAAAGACTACACCGACGTTCCGTACTTGGACGCGATCGCGGTGCACAATGCCGAGGCCGGCGAGGTGACCGTGTTCGCCGTCAACCGCCACCTGAGCGAGTCGCTGCCGCTTTCGGTCGACCTGCGCAGCTTCGGCAGCTTCCGCCTGATCGAGCATATCGTGCTCGAGTCGGACGATTTGAAGGCGGCCAACACGAAGGCCGCCCCGAACCGTGTCGCGCCGCACACGCACGGCAACGCTGTGGTCGACGGCGGCGGGCTGAGCGCCTCGCTCGGCAAGGCGTCGTGGAACGTGATCCGCGTGAAGCTGGGATAGTGCGTTGTGATTGGTTAGTAGTTAGTAGTTAGTTGTTATCGCCCCGCCTTTGGTGGGGCGATTTTTGTGCTGAGAGTCGGATATTTCGACTCTCAGTTTGTTTTTCGCCCCTTGGCGGAGCCGAGAGTCGGGTTTTCCGACTCTCAGGGGCTGGGTGCCGCCGATCGGGAGGCGATTTATGGGCTGAGAGAACATATAGGTGCTCTCAGCAGCCAATCCAGCATATTTCGAACACCGAGAGAACACATACGTTCTCTCGGCAGCGCATAGCTGGTTACTTGGTGCCACTTCGGCGGTGAGAGATCACATATGCGCTCTCAGCAGCCACTCCAGCATTTTCGAACACCGAGAGCTCGCATACGTTCCCTCAACATCGTCACTCCTACACTGAGAGAGGCTTTTCCCGCTATCCACCTCGGTTTGGCGCGAAATGGTCTTTGAGAGAGGCTTTTGCCTCTCTCAAAGACCATTTCGCGTCATATTCGCCCTTTTCGGGCAGCGAGAGAGGCAAAAGCCGCTATTCAACGGGCTTTGGGCGGCCTTTTTTCGCGTGCGAGAGAGGCTCTTCCCGCTCTCGCTAACCCGACAACCTTTCCCTACCGCGCCGCCTCAACCACACCAACGCAACAACAAAAAAGCGAAGCAAGGCACATCCCCTGCTCCGCTTTCCAAACTTACAACTGATAGCCCACTGCCTTCTGCCAGCCGCTGTATACGCTGGCGCGCCAAGCTTCGTCCCGCTCCGGGACGAAGGTGCGGTCGTGCTCCCACAAGGCGCGGAGCTCATCCGTGCCGCTCCAGAAGCCGACGCCGAGCCCGGCGAGGAACGCTGCGCCGAGCGCCGTCGTCTCCAGCATGACCGGGCGGATGACGGAGACGCCGAGCAGGTCGGCCTGGAACTGCATGAGCAGACTGTTCGCGACAGCGCCGCCGTCGACGCGCAACTCCTTCAGCCGCAGGCCGGACTCCGCCTCCATCGTGCCGAGCACATCCGCGGTCTGGTACGCGATGGATTCGAGCGCCGCGCGCACAAGATGCGCGGATGTGGCGCCGCGCGTCAAGCCCGTTATCATGCCGCGCGCCTCGGCATTCCAGTATGGCGTGCCAAGTCCCGTGAATGCCGGGACGATGTACACGCCAAGCGTGTCCGCGACCGAAGCGGCTATCGACTCGCTCTCGGACGCATGCGTAATCAAACCCAGTCCATCACGCAGCCATTGGACGACAGAGCCCGCCGTGAAGACGCTGCCCTCCAGCGCATAGGTTGTCCGGCCATCCATCTGCCATGCGATCGTCGTAAGCAGCCCCTTCTCAGAAGCAATCGGCGCCTCGCCGGTATTCGTCAGCAGGAAACAGCCTGTACCGTACGTATTCTTCGCCATACCCGACTCATAGCAGCCTTGTCCGAACAATGCCGCCTGCTGATCGCCTGCAACACCGGCAATCGGGATGCCGCGCGAACCGCCTTCCCCTGCCTGCCCTTCCGAATCCGCTGCTCCGCCATCGCCATCCAACAGCCGCGTATATCCAAAAATCCCGCTCGAGGGCTTCACCTCCGGCAGCATCGCAGCCGGAATGCCCAGCTTCGCCAGGATCTCCTCATCCCACGCCAAGGTGTGAATATTGAACAGCATCGTCCGCGAAGCGTTCGACACATCCGTCGCATGGACAGCGCCTTCCGTCAGCTTCCAGATGAGCCAGCTGTCGATCGTACCGGCAATCGCACGTCCCGCTTCCGCCTTCTCGCGCAGCCCCGGCACCTCATCGAGCAGCCACTTCAGCTTCGTGCCCGAGAAGTACGGATCAAGCACAAGCCCCGTCCGCGCGCGCACCTCCGCCTCCCAGCCATCCGCCTTCAGCGACTCGCACATCGCGCTCGTCCGGCGGCATTGCCAGACAATTGCCTGGTGCAGCGGCTCCCCTGTCTCCGGGTCCCAAACGACCAGCGTTTCACGCTGATTCGTAATGCCGATCGCGCTAATTTGCGCCGCAGACACACCACTGGCTGCCTCGCGCATCACCTTTAGCTGCGTGCGCCAAATTTCGTCCGCATCCTGCTCCACCCAGCCGGCCTGCGGAAACCCAGAAACAAATTCCTGCTGAGCAGAAGCCGCTGCACGCCCCTGCCGATCGAACAAAATCGCCCGGCACGACGTCGTCCCCTCATCAAGTGCCAAAACAAATTCGCCCTGTTCCTTTTCATGTCCCTGTTCCTGCTCCTGCTCCTGTCCCTGCTCTTGCTCCTTCTCCGACTCGATCCCCATCGCCAACTAAGCCCCCTCTAGCCTCTATGTTCACGTCATATCTGGAAAAGCCGCCGCCGCATGCAATTCGGCCTGCACACGCGCCAGCTCCAGTCGCTTCTTCTCTTCATTCCAGCCGAATCGCTGTCCAAGCAGCCGAATGACCGAGCTCGTCAGCTTCTCCGCGCGCTTGCGGTCGAACAAGATCATCCCCGTACGCCGCAGCAAGAAGTCCACCGCACTGCAAGTCATTTCCTCTTCGACTGCAAAATCAAGCTCCGCCCGCAGCGCCCGCTCCAGCCGTGCATTCTGCGAGGACTCTGCGCGTCCTACTGCGACCGTAATCCTCCGCCCCGCAGCCGCACCAGCACCGCCTGTTCCACCAGCGCTTCCACCGCCGCCAATGCTGGCGCCATCATCCTCCCGCGCTGCCGCAACGGGCAAGCCTGCCGCATCCGCAGCCGCCTTTTGCTCGGAAGCCTCCGCACGCTCATACGCCGCATATCGCGCCAACAGCTGCGGCGCGTTGCTGCCGTAGCGCGCTACCCAGCCGCTCAGCACTTCTTCCGGCACGCCTTGGCGCTCTCCCTCTAGCAGCAGCGCTTCGCACATCGCTTCAAAACTCGGATAGCCGCTGTAGTCGCCGCCCGAGAGCACTTCCTTATGCGTCGTACAGCCGCCGAACTTACGCCCGGTGCCCTCTCGCACTTCTGCTGCAACGAGATCCACGACCTTCTCCGCCATTTTGCGAAACCCGGTCAGTTTCCCTCCCGCTATCGTCACGAGCCCTTTGTCCGATATGAAAACCTCGTCCTTCCGGGATATTTCCGACGGGCTCTTCCCGTCTTCGTGAATGAGCGGCCGAACTCCTGCCCAGCTCGACTCAATATCCGCACTTGTCAGCCTGACCGTCGGGAACGCCGCGTTCACTGCATTCAGCAGATAATCACGGTCCGCGCGAGTCGCAACCGCTTCGCCTGGATCATCGTGATAGAATGTATCCGTCGTGCCAAAATACGTCTTCCCGTCACGAGGGATAATGAAGATCATCCGTCCATCGGGCACATCGATATAAATCGCCTGCTTCACAGGCAGCTTCGCGTAGTCTACTACAAGATGGACACCCTTGGTCAGCATAAGACGCTTCCCTTCCACCTTGCCATCCAAGCTGCGCACATGATCGACCCACGGCCCTGCTGCATTGACGATTTTGCGTGCGTAGATGTCGTAGCTCTTCCCGCTGCGAACGTCCTTCACACGAGCGCCGCAGATAACGCCGTCCCGATAAAGCATCTCTTCCGCCTTCGCATAATTCACGATCGAAGCGCCATGGCGGTGCGCCGTCTTCATCACTTCCAGCGTCAGCCGCGCATCATCCGTCCGATACTCGTAATAGTGACCGCTGCCCTTCAGACCCTCGCGCTTCAGGAGAGGCTCCAGTGCTTCCGTCTTCTCGCGCCGGTACATTCGCCGCCGCTCCGCGTGTTTCACTCTGGCCAGTCGATCATAAATATATAATCCGATCGATGAGGCGTAATAGCCGAAGGTGCCGCCTTTGTACACCGGCATCAGCATCGGCGCAGGAATAACGACATGCGGCGCATGCCGATGCAGCAGCGCCCGCTCCCGTCCAACCTCAGCGACCAGCTTCACTTCGCCTTGCTTCAGATAACGCAGCCCGCCATGAACCAGCTTCGTCGACCGACTGCTCGTACCCTGCGCGTAATCGCCCATCTCCACGAGCCCGGCCCTTAAGCCCCGCCGAGAAGCGTCCCAAGCAATGCCCGCCCCTGTAATGCCCCCGCCAATGATAAGTACATCCAGTAGTTCAGATGCCATATTTTCCAAGTACGCCGTCCGCATCGACGCCGAGAAAGGTTCGTTCATCGCCTGCAAGCCCTCCTTATGAGAAGAAACCACACATGATATGCATCCTTACCCGCTGTTAGACCCACGAAATCGTTCTTATTATCAGTATAAGCTTACGAGGAATTTCATACCACTTCTTGCTTCGTTATGCTATCATTTAAATATGAAACACAGTTTCACTAGGTGAAATAAACCTAACAAGGAGGCATCATCACTATGAGCAACATGACTGCAAAATCGTTCTCGTTCGACGGAATTGACCACATTCAGCTTGCTGCACCACCAGGCTGCGAAGAAGCAGCGAGACATTTTTATACGGGCATTCTTGGCTGGACAGAACTGACCAAGCCGACCGAACTGCAGAAGCGTGGCGGCGTCTGGTTTCAGTGCGGTGCACATCAGGTGCATATAGGTGTTCAGCAGGATTTTGTCCCGGCGCTGAAAGCCCATCCCGCCTTCCTCGTTCGCCAGCTTGATGCACTGCGCAGCCACATCGCTGCAGCAGGTATCAACGTGCTTGATGACGATGCACGAAGCGCCCAGTCCATTCGCCGCTTTTATGTGAATGACCCTTGGGGCAACCGTCTTGAGTTTATGGAATACGTCTAACGGTAACCTTTTTCCAAATTCTCGCGTCTATTCAATCAAACGGACAAAATCCCACTGATTAGGAGATGCGCCAACGATGAAACTCCCTTCCTTCGCCAAACGGACGGCCGCTGCAATACTTATCACCAGCACCGTTCTAACCTGCTATACTGCCACTCCAACGGTCCATGCTGGGGTCGTCACTGTACAGCAGCAAGCAAAGCCAATCTTCGTCTACTTCAATAATTTACAGATAACCATTCCCTCGATGAAACCCGTTATTAAAGATGGCAATTTGCTATTTCCGCTTAACCTAATCAGCGGTATTCCCGGTGCTTCGGTCTATTTTGACGCTCACACCCAGACGGTCCAGGCTGCTTACGAATCACACAAAGGTAGTCTTCGAATCGGTGAACAGTCCGGCACGGTGGATGGTCACAGCATGAGCTTTACCGGTAAAGCCGTTCGACTGAACAATCAATTCTTTATTCCTGCCCGCTTCGCTGTCGCCGCAATTGGCGGAACGATGGTCTGGGATGCGAAAAACCGGATAGCGTCGATTGTCGGGTCGCAATATGTAACAGCGAGTGGCAAGGGCGGTCAGTACCGACTCGACGGCACAACTGGCGCTCTCTATTACAAAATTCAAGGTCAGCCGCAGAAGCTAATTGGCAAGAGCATCGCGAAGCTGAACCTGGGCTACATTCAGATGGCGACGATGAGTGTCATCTCCATCGGCAAAGACAGTGAGCTGGTTACGATCAGCCATGTGCACGGGGAGCCGCTAATCAACGATGAAGAATATACGGTGTTTGTGAAGAAAGGCGCTATTGTCTATCAAATGCAGGCCCACTACTGGCAGTTCTCGCCTCGAAATACGGCAACGGCAGGCGATCTGGCGGTTATGACAGACGGGCGTAAGATACAGCTCGTGAACGGCGACGCCAAGATTGTTAAAACCTATTCACTCCCTGAGCTTGCAGGGCTGGATTCTACTTTTGATGTTGAGGCCGTCCACAGCGACTTCCTGCTGTTCCGCTCCGCCGAGGGTCTGCTCTATATCGCCGATTTCAAGTCAGGGATGACAACTGCGCTTTATCAAACGTTTGAACTGGATCAGAAGCAGCCAGGTCCATTCTATGACGGTATCATGTTCAAGGAGCAGGATGGCAACAAGCTCTATTTTGAGGTAACGGACAGCCGGGACGGCCATAAAGATATTTTGGCCTATGAGATTGGTGGCGCGTAGAATTTGTGGTAAACTAATTCAAAATCATGCGGTATGCGACTGGCGAGGAAGCGTGGAATAAACCACGGGGAAGCATACATTCGGCACATCTACCGTTCGCCTGGGTAAAGTATTTGCGTTTGGCCCCCTTGTCTCTATTGGACATGGGAGCCCTGCGTGAATACTTTTTTTATTACGCGGATAAAGGGGAACTGATTATTATGGCAATGGCACGACTGTTGAAGGCAAAAGAAGCGGCGGACCTCGTCTACGCCGTTATTCTGGAACATGTCCAAGAGCATCAGAGGAATGGAATACGGCCGCGTTTGGCGACACTGCTCATTGAGGGCGACCCGGCGTCGGCTTACTACGCCAAGTCGAAGCAGCGGATCGCCGAGAAGCTCGGGATTGCGTTCGACCTGCACAGCCTCCCGGCTAACGTTTCACCGGATGAACTGATCGGCTTGATCGGAACGCTGAACGCAGACGAGCGGATTCACGGCATTATGCTGGAGCTGCCGCTGCCGAAGCATCTGTCCGTGACAGCGATCGTCTCCCAAATTGCACCGCTCAAGGATATCGACGGCGTCACGCCGGCGAATAAGCTTGCGACCATGACGGGCGAAATGGGCCTCTACCCGGCGACGCCGCAAGCCTGCATCGAGCTGCTTCGGCACTACGGCTATACGCTGGAGGGCAGCAATGTGGCGCTGATCGGCAGAGGCCAGACAGTCGGTTTGCCGCTGTTTCATCTGCTGCAGCGCGAACAGGCGACGGTGACGGTCTGCCATTCGCGAACGCCGGACATCGCATCGCATCTGCGAAGTGCGGATATCGCCATCGTCGCCGCTGGGAAGCCAGGCATCGTTAACCGCGAGATGGTAGAGCCGAATCCGAGCCTCGTCGTTATCGATGCGGGGATTAACGAAACGGCTGACGGCGCCATCATCGGCGACGCAGCGGCAGACCTGAGCGAAGCGGCTGCAGCCGTATCCCCGGTTCCAGGCGGCGTCGGTACGCTGACGACCGCAGTGCTGTTCCGCAATCTGATGGAAGCCATTCAACTGCAGCTTCAATTTCAGCATACGAACGCGAACGTGAACTTGAATTTAAACGTGAATTTGAATGTGAACTCACAAGCGAACGTGAATTTGAACGCAAACGCGAAAGGGGAATAGATGATGACGACAGTATCCTGGGACGATTCTTTGAGACGTTTTCTGGAACGCGCGGCGAGCGCTGACCCGACGCCAGGCGGCGGGAGCGCGGCCGCCGTTGCCGCCGCGCTCGGCACAGCAATGACCGCGATGGCGAGCCGTCTCACGCAAGGCGACAAATTCGCCGAAGCGCAGCATCTCATCGCGCCAGCGCTTGACCAGATGGCGCAGCTATCCGCCGAATGCGAGGAGCTGCTCGCAGCCGATATCCGCGCCTTCGATCACTACATGACGGCGCTGAAGCTGCCGAAAACAACCGACGACGAGAAGCACCGCCGCAAATTGGCGCTTCATGTCGCGACGATCGGCGCCATCGATGTGCCGCTTCGATTGATGCGCGTGTGCCGCTCCGGCTTGCAGGCGACTCTCAGCGTTGCCGCCTGCACGAATCCGCATGTCATCTCGGATCTAGGCATCGGCGCGATCCTGCTTGAAGCGGCTGCCCAGTCGGCGCTGCTCACGGTGCAGATCAACCTGGCCGCGCTGAAGGACGAGGAGCAGCGTAAGGAGTTCGAAACAGCAGCGGGCGAGCTGATCAGCGAGATCGAGCAATTAAAAAACCGGACATTAGCTGTCGTTCGCGACAGAATCTAATGTCCGGCTTTCTCATCTGATCCGATTTGATCGCAAACGTTATAGTCTGCCGTAATTGCGCAGCACGTTCAGCACCATCACTGTAAAATAAGACTGCCAATGCTTCAGACCATGCTCATCGTCCCATCCGCCGTCTTCGCGCTGAGAAGAGGCGAGATGGTCGAGGAACTTGTTCAGCAGCTCCGCCGGCGTTGCCTTCGCAACCGGGGAGTCCGGCGTCCGGGCAAAGTGGAAGTAGGAGAAATACTGCTTCGGCTCCGCCTTCGACGCGCAGGCGATAATGTTCGCAATCGCCGCTTCCCTAAGCGGCGCAAGCTCAGGCTTCTCTGGCGCATTGACGTAGTAATCGAAAGCGTGATACGCCATGAACAGCCACTCGTTCGCCTCGATTTGCGCCAGGTTCAAGTTCTCGCTCGCCCACCCAGCAGTAGTAGCTTGCAGCTCATCCGAGCAGAGCCCGAGCCGAATCAGATTGCCTGTAATCGAGTCCGGCTTCGTCTGTCCGCCTCCGCTCCACCAAGGTGCATGCGGATATTTGAGCAGCGTATCTGGATTACGCAAGGAACCGTCAGCTTCGCGATTGCGTTCTACCCACTCCACTGTGCCATCAAGAAGCGCTGTAATCGGCACGCCTGTATCCCGGTTAATCGTGAGCAGAAATTCAAGCGCGAGCGGATGCGAGTCCGGGCATTTGATGTCATGCTCAAGCCCATGCGCCCAGCCCCCGTCGGCATTTTTATAGTTTAACAGGCAGCTGTGCAGACGCTCGATGGAGCCGCCGTCAAACAAATAGCTGAACAGCGCCTGCTCCCACAATAGCCCGTTTGCATACACAAATTGTCTCGCCCGATCAATCGATATCGACATGCGTGTTAACCTCCCAATTGGCTTCACGTTCACCAACTACTAGTTCGGTACCTACGCGCCATATCCTTCCAATCTCTTAATGAAAATACACCGTCTCTCGCTATGCCGCTCCCTGCAGCAGCACGCTGAACTTAACGCCTTCCGGCGTATTCATAATGCTGTACTGCGCGCCGTGGGCATCGAGCACCTTGCTCACAATATACAGGCCTAGCCCGCTGCCTCCGGTCGAACGGCTTCGCGATTGCTCCGCGCGGTAGAACGGCTCGAACAACCTTGGCAGCTTCGACTCATCGACCGCCGCACCGGTGTTCAGCACCTCTAGATGGTAGGCTGTCCGCAGAGCTCCCTGCACGCTTGCTTGTTCGCCCCACAACCGCACAATGACGCGCTCCTCATCCCCGGAATATTGCACTGCATTCGTAATGATATTCTTAACCGCCTTGGACATGAGCCGTTCATCTGCCGTAATCATCGCTTCGTCCAGCAGCTCGCATTCGAGCGTCATGTTCTTCACATTCGCCAAGTAGCTCACTTGGCCGATCGATTCGCGGACAAGCTCCGATAGATCAACCTCCCTCATGAGCGGCAGGAAATCACGGCTTTCCAGCTTGCTCAGCTCCAGGATCTCATGAACCAGCTTGTCCATATCCTGCATAATCGTATAGGACTTGCGCAGATACGTGTCCCGGTCGCGGAACGGCCCAACGTTCGCAATCATCGCCTCAAGCTGTCCGCTCACCGCTGTAATCGGCGTCTTCAGCTCATGCGATATCGTCGCGACGAACTCGCGCCGCTTGGTCTCCTGCTCGCGCTCTCGCTCAATGTCGCTCTTCAGCTGATCATTCGCTTCCTGCAGCTCGCCCATCGTCGATTGCAGATTGCTCGCCAGCCTGCTGAGGCTGAGCGACAGTTCTCCCAGCTCGTCTCGCGTCTTCAGCGCCGGCTCCGTCACGGTGAAATCCAGCTTAGCAAGGCGCCTCGCGACTTTATTCAGCGACAGCAGTGGCCTTGCTATGAGCCTCGAGTAAATGAGTGCTCCGCCTATGGCGATAAGCAGGATCGGAATGAGCATATATGGCAGGAATAACAGAATAACGCCTGCCGCCTCGCCAACCGGCTGCAGCGGCGCATCGACGAACAGCGTGAATTCTTCGTCGCTTTCCGAGAATTTGATTTTGCGTTCCACGCTGAGCAGATGCATGCCATTCCCCGGATCGCGGCCGCCGACCATGAACCGGCCCTCCTGCATTTGCTTGCGCAGACCGAGGTAGCTGTCGCCGGCTCCTGCCCAGTTCTTCATCGAGCGGAAATTCGGCGGGATATAGTAACCGATCCCCTCGCTGTCTCGCAGCATCATCATCGCGTTATGCTCCTGCCCGAACTGGGCCATGAGCGGAATGGCGTCCTCGGCGCTCTTGCCGTCGATGCTCTTCACGAGCTCGCTGACGCCGCTTTCCAGCCGATCCTGTTTGATCGACTTATAGTAGCCTGGCAGCGCGAAGTAGAGCGTCAAGTAGATGACGAGCGCGAACGCGACGAGGAGCGCGGTCGTGACCAGGAAGATCTTGAACCGGATGCCTTTGCGTCTTGTCATCCTTCCACCGCCGCAGCTTCCGTTTCCAGCGAGTACCCTACTCCTTTGACCGTACGAATGACAGAGATGCCGAGCTTCTTCCGAATGTTCTTAATATGCGCGTCGACGATGCGGGAATCGCCGTAATAATCGTAGCCCCACACCTTGTCGAGCAGCATATCCCTGGTCAGAATGCGTCCGGCATTATTGATCAGCGTGTTCAGAATATCGAATTCCTTCGTCGTCGTATCGATCAGCTTCCCGTCGACATATACCTTGTATGCGTCAGCATCGAGTCTCAGCCGTCCGTCGAACAGCAGTTCACCTGACTGTCCGCCACGCGTGCGGCGAAGCACCGCCTCAACCCGCTTCATCAGCACATGGAACGAGAACGGCTTCGTCACATAATCGTCTGCCTCTTCCTCGAACGCCTTCAGCTGATCCTTCTCTTCGCTAAGCGCGGTAAGCACGATGACCGGCGTATCGGACTTCTCGCGGATCAAACGGCATACTTCGTAGCCGTTCATCGACGGCAGCATCAAATCGAGAATAACGAGGTCGCAGCTGGCCTGCTGGAACTTCTTCCAGCCTTCCAGACCGTCGCTGGCTACATCCACCTCATAATTCTGCGCGCGCAGAAATTCGGCGATGAGCTCTTGAATATAGTAATCGTCTTCGACAACGAGAATAGCGGCTGGCATAGCAGCAATCCCCCATCCTAATAAGTTACTCTTATCATACCTGCTTTATATGAAAGGAATATGAATATGGGCTAAAAAAAGGATGAAGCATTTATCCGTTTTAATCTCCGAATAACTGTATTTATCCAGTTATTTAATAGTGAATTAGCCGTTATGATCGAAATAACTGGAAATATGCAGTTATTTCGGTCGTTTCTAGCTACAAAGCCTCGATTTCGCTGAAGTTAATGGATGGCAAGCTCGGCAAAATCATCTAAAATAAATGGGTTTTTCCATCTATTTAAACATTGTGTCAGTAGCACAAAAAAACTGACACCCCTGCTCCAGAAGTGTCAGTTCTAAAATCACTATTGCACCTTACACCTTACCCTGATTCGCCAGCTTCTCCTGCGCCATGCGAATGAGCTCCTTCACCATCGCGCCGCCGATCTGTCCGCCAATCTGACCGGCAGACTCTGTCGACAGCTGGCCGTTATAGCCCTCTTCGAGCGGAATGCCGAGCGACTTCGCCACCTCATACTTCACATCATCAGGACGACTCGGATTTACGACGTAGCCTTCCCTCCGCATCACTTCGGCTTTGAACGCGCTCATTTGCGCATCCGCTGCCGGGACTAGATGCTTCCTCCGACTTCTTCGTGCCATTTTAACCTATCCGCCTCCTTCTGGAGTATCTACCGATTACCGTACCCCATGGCGGAATGTTCTATTCAGGCTTCAGTCAAACCAGCCTTTACCTTTAAACCACGCATACATGCCGACAGACACCGCAGCCATAAGGACGAGCACCATATAATAACCAGCATGCCAGCCAAGCTCCGGCATATTCGAGAAATTCATCCCGTAGATCCCGGCGATGAACGTCAGCGGCATGAAGATGACCGTAATGACCGTGAGCGTCTTCATGATCGCATTCATCCGGTTCGAATTGAGCGACATGTAATGATCGCGCAGATCGGATGTCATATCGCGGTTCGAGTCGACGACCTCGGACAGCTTGAGCAGGTGATCGTAAATATCGGTAAAAAACATATGGTAATGCGGCATCTGTTCAATCCGCGTCGAATTCAGCACACGGTAGAGCAGGTCCCGCATCGGCACGATCGTTTTGCGCGTCCGCAGCAGCTTGTTTCGGATATTGAACACATGGTTCAAGTTCTTCTGAAAGCCCTTCTCGTTCTTCTCTTCCGTCTCATAGAACTCCAGCAGCTGATCTTCAATCGTCTGCAGTGCCGGAAAATATTGATCCACCAGCTCATCCATCACCGCATAAGCTGCGTGCAGGTTGCCATGGGCTTCCGTGTGCGGCTTATGGCGAATTTTCTCCCAAGCTTGATCCACCTCTTGATGCGGCTTCGTGTGGTAGCTGACGAGAAAGTTTTTGCCGATGAACAGGTCTACCTCGGACGCCTCCAGCGTCTGCTCGTCAAGGGCATGCAGCACGAGAAAATGAACATCCTCGTAGTGGTCCATCTTCGGGCGTTGCAGGTAAAGCAGACAATCTTCAATAGCCAGCGGATGAAAATGAAAATAGTCCTCAAGCAGCTTCGATTCCTCATGCGTCGGCTCGCAGAAATCAACCCAGTACCACTGGACATGCGCTTTGGGGTTGTCCAGCTCCTCGAGCTTGGAAAGCTGCATTACGCGGTGGTCCTTCGTAATCAGCATAATTCGTATCATAGCGGCGTTGCTCCGTCTCTTCTTTGCTTTCTTTGCTTACATTGTAGCACTAGCGGTAACGAAACTTAAAGCTGACGACACCGCTCTTATCCATCGTGTACGAATAGCTGGCGATTTCCGCTGCGTGCTTCTGCATGATCGGGCTCCACGCACTCGCTCCTTGACTATCTGTATAGATGCGCTTTAGCGTAACGGAATCCGCTTTGGATCTGATCGCGTCGTCAATCCGTTCTTCAAACTGCTGCGGCGTATCCACGGTCAGCCCGTTGTAAGTGTAGTAATTATAAATAATAGCTGTTGCCTTCGGCAGCTGATCCGTCCAAACATGGTCGCGGCGAAGCTCATCGTCAGTGATGTTGAAATAGCCATAAGTCAGACGGCCTTCGACATCCGGGACCGGATCATCCCAGGTGACGTCTAAATTGTAGTACGCGCCGCCGATCTTCACTTTGTTCCAAGCATGCCGGGCACCGTCGACCGTCCCTGTTACAATATGAGACTCAATCCCGGCCATCGTCAGGAGCAGCTGCGCCGAATAGGCATAGCCTTGGCACACCGCGATGCCCTTCATCAGCGAACCGTAGATCGTATACGATTCCTCCGGAACGGTGTTGTTCTTATAGTTATCGTAATCATACGCGATATGCAGCAGCAAATAATTGTGGATCGCAAGCTCGCGCTCATAGTCTGACATGCCGGGCTTTATGATATCTGCGAGGATTTGCTTCGCTTTGGCATCAACAGTTCTTGCCCGCTCGTCCTTAATGACGACGGGTCTTGTCTGGTTCGCGGCGTTCAGAAGATCGAGCTCGTCATTTACAAAATAAGACCCGAACTGCGTGTAAATCCGGTATACCAGCACAATAGCCTGCTCCCGCGTCGTCGTCCCGAGCGGCATGAAATTCGGCAGGCCGGCAGTGCTGCCGTCGCCTTTCATAATGCCCTTCGCTGCAAGAAGCATGACTGCGTCCTTCGACCACGCGGCAATCTTCTTGGCATCCGCGAATGTCGGCGCAGCTCCATGCGCGCTAGTCAGCTTGTCGCTGTAGCCCGAAACCGCGAGCGTGTTATATAGCATAAGCGAGATTTGCTCCCGGGTAATGGTTGCGCCTGGCGTGAACGTATTCGCGCTCGTGCCTTTCACGATGCCAAGGCCGTACGCCTGCAGCACGGGATAGCTGTTCGTGTCCTTGAACGGGTCCGCCTTCGGCGCCGGCGGCTTCTCGCTGGTCAGCACCTGATAGAGCTGCACGGCCATCTCGCTGAACTCCTGGCGGGTAAGCGGCTTCTGATAGCTGTTCGTCAATCCGTAGGGGATGAGGCCGCTATCAATCGCATCTTGAATTTCCTGCTTCGCCCATGCGCTTGGGGCACCTGCAGCTGCAGCTTGGACAGGGCTAACGCTTGCTCCCTCGCTCAGCTGGCTCACGCTCAAGGTGACGAACGCAACCAGTGTAATGCCATATTTTTTCATGCGATGCATGTTATTCATAACCTTATTATCCTCCTGAAGCGATACATCGGTGAAGCTACTTAACTATTAATCAAGCAAACTATTAATCTAGTTTAGCACAGTTATGGGGATGGCTTACATTTTATTAAACAGAGGTATATATAAAATAAACCTCAAGCTCCGTCTGTGGTGGATGGACTTGAGGTTTGGTTTTAAGTGTTTAAGTGCCTAGTCTAGCCGACTCGGCGGATCTGTCTGTCGGGGTTCTGACAGGCTAGGCAGAGTTAGCTATATTGGATTTTTCCACTCATTGGAGCTGATTTCGACGGTTTTTCCTGGCTATGTTGGATTTATCCATTCATTTTCAGCTAATACGGCGAATTTCGTGCCTTTCGGGCAGGAATGATTGGATTTTTCCATTATAGATTCCAAATATCGCTCAGAGAGCTCTTTTACTATGGGTATTTCCAATATAGGATAGCTATGTGTGCTGACGTAGCTGCTTTGCTGGACCTCCTCTACTTTCTCCCGGCGAAGTCCAGCCTCATCGCTTTACTGCTCAACTACATCCACTCGCAGCTAACTCAGCCAACCGTTCTTCTCCGCAATGCCAATCGCGTCGATCCGGTTCTTCGCCTCCAGCTTCTGAATGGCTTCGGACAAATAGTTGCGCACCGTCCCCGCCGACAGAAACAGCTGCTTCGCGATATCGCCCGCCGTCAGCCCGGCAGCGGCCAGCTTCAGCACCTCTTGCTCCCGCTCCGTAAGCGGATTTTCCGTCTCCCAGAACGTCATCGCAAGCTCCGGACTCACAGCCCGTCCGCCGGCATGCACCGTACGAAGCGCCGCACCGAGCTCGTCAATCGGCGAGTCCTTGAGCAGAAATCCGCGCACGCCTGCCTTCATCGCCCGCTGGAAATAACCGGACCGCGAGAACGTCGTCAAGATAACGACCCGGCAGGAATGGCGCTGCTCCTTCAGCTTCTCCGCCACATCCAGACCGCTCATCTCCGGCATCTCAATATCCATCACGCACAGATCGGGAACCAGCTCCTGTATAAGAGCCAGCGCCTGCTTGCCGTTCTCCGCCTGTCCGACTACTTCAATGTCATCTTCCAAATCAAGCAGCGCACTCAGCGCACCGCGCAGCATTCCTTGATCCTCAGCGACAATTACCTTCATCCGCGCATTCCTCCTCTCTTAAGCTTCCTTCGCCACAATTGGAACGCTCATTGTTAGCCTTGTCCCGCGACCGATCGATTCAATCGCCAGGCTGCCCTCGATTAATTTGAGCCGCTCCCGCATTCCCTTGATCCCGTTGCCGCCGCGAGCATCCGTCCATACTCCGTTCTCGCCAGTCTTGCTAAGCCCCGTGCCATTGTCCGTAACCGACAGGGTTAGCCGGCTGCCTTCCCAGTCCAGACCAACCGTGCACAGTTTCGCCTTACTATGCTTAACAACATTCGTGACCGCTTCGCGCAAACACATGCCGAGTATATTGTTTATCGTTGCCGATGTGATTTCCCGTTCGTAATCGCCCTCTGCATCCAGCACAATACCTGCCGCAGACAAAATCTGCTTCGCATGCGCAAGCTCATCGCGAACCGTGAGCGCGCTCATGCCGGACACAAGCTCCCGCACCTGACGCAGCGCCGCGCGCGAGGTGGTTTGAATATCCTTCACTTCCTGCACCGCGCGCTCCGGGTGCTTCAAGATCAGCTTCTCTGCCAGCTCGCTCTTGAGCGTAATGAGCGATAGTGTGTGACCGAGCGTATCGTGCAAATCGCGCGAAATACGCTGACGCTCCTCATTCTTGGATAATCTGGCGATTTCCTCGTTGGCCAGATTCAGCTTCTTTCGCAGATCCTTCGATCGCTGTCCGACAAGTAGTGCAAACGGAATGAACAACATGACAATCATAGCCGGCAAGTACTGCAGCAGCAGGCTTTCGTCGTTATACATCTTCCAGTACCAGATCGTTGCGCCGAATAAGACGGCCATCAAATTGGTGCCAATCAACACCTGCTTGCGGGTAGCCTGCATGCCGATTAACGGAGCCGTGTAGAAGGCCATGTAGATCGAACTCTCATCGGTATAAGTAAACAGTCCCACCATGACAATCAATGCTATTGTGCAATTGAACCGGTAACGTTCAAATCGGAACGCACATACATAGATCACAATAAATACGATTACTGCGGTAAGTCCCGCAGCTATAATCTTCGCAGGCTGATCGAATATTTGGACAAGCGGAATCACAAGATAAACAAGCCATATTAAAGAAAAAATCAGAGGCGGACCCGATCCGGGCCGCCTTGATGATTCCGACATATCGTTACACCGCTTCCTGTTTCTTCATAATGTAAGCGGAAATTCGCATGAACACAACCATATAGATCGCAAGAATTAGAACGCCCATCCAATCAATGGAACCGCCGGCGATAATATTCCACGCACCTTGACCAAGTCTGTACGTAGGTGTCAGCTTCGAGATCGTTTGCATGGTTTGGGACATCGTTTCCGTCGGCATCCACAGCCCGCCGAGAACGGACAGGGCCATATATACAATCGTACTCAGTACTTGAACCGCATCAGGATTGCGCATGGAACCGAACAGCGTTCCGAGCGACATGAACGACAAGCCGCCGATCCAGATCCACAGTCCGCTCTCAATCCAATGTGCCGCCGACATATCCACCTGTCTGCCAAGGCCGCCGATAACAAACATCATTAGGATAATAACCAGGTTAATAATCGCTTGCGAAGCGATTTTGGACACGATATAAGCCCAAGATGGAAGCGGCGTAATCTTCAACAGCCGAATCCAACCAAGCGAACGCTCGCGCGCCATACGAATGCTGAAGGTGCTGAAGCTCGCCCCGATAATGCCATAACAGGTCATCGACATCAAGTAGTACGCTGTGAAATCTACGCCCCCGACTTTCTGACTGCCAACGACATTGGAGAACAGAAAGAAGAACAGGACTGGCATAATGACCGAGAAAATTACAAACCTTTTATTGCGAACTGTCCGCAGCAGTTCTGCTTTACACTGGGCAACCGTAGCCCGAAGCATCGTTGAATTCACCGTATGCTCATCTCCTCAAAATATATTTTATCCGTGCCTTTCGCCAATTATTGATTGGTTGACGCTACGAGCGCTTGGAACGCATCCTCAAGTCCGCCGCTCTGAATTTCAATATCGCGCATTTCAACTCGCTTCTCGATCAGCAGCTTAATCAGCGAATCCGTATCGCCGCTGGACAGCTTCACCCGGCGGCCGCTCCATTCGACGTTCGTAATTCCCGGCAGCTGCAGCAGCGCTTCCGTTGTCACGGACGAACCTGCAATGAACGAAATGACGCGTCCTGTTGTCTCTGCTTTAATCTCGCTCGGTGTTCCGTCTGCAATGATCCGGCCATTGTTTATTACGACGATCCGGTCTGCCACACTGTCCGCTTCATCCAAGTAGTGCGTCGTCAGCACAATCGTCCGGCCGCGGCCCGCCATCGCCCGAACCGTATCCCAGAACAGCTGCCGCGAAGTGACATCCATGCCAACCGTCGGCTCATCGAGGAAAATCACTTCCGGGTCGCCAGCCAGCGCAAGCGCAAATCCAAGACGCCGCTGCTGTCCGCCCGACAATGCAGTTGCGAGCTTATCGCGCTCCGCTTCGAGGTTCGATACTTTCAGCAAATAATCGAGTGCCAGCGGCTTCTGATAATAGCTGCGGAAGAGCTGAATCGTCTCTGCGACTTTAAGCCCGTCGATGACGCTGACATCCTGCAGCATCGCGCCGATTCGGTCTCTTACCCGCTGTTCGCGCGGATCGTCGCCGAGCAGCTTGATCGTACCTTTCGTCGGCTTATTCATCCCGAGAATCATCGATACCGTCGTTGTTTTGCCTGCGCCGTTCGGCCCGAGCAGCGCGACAACCGTTCCTTCCGCGATCGTCAGCGTCAAATCATCAACAGCTTTCTTCTCTTTATACACTTTGCTAACACCCGTTAGCTGTATCGCCGGTTTCATCGTTTCGTTTCCGCTCCTTTTCACAAGCTCATTTGATCTGCTCTAAGCATACCTGCTCGCGCCTCGCGAAGGTATTCATGAATGTAATGCTTTTCATATGACATATGTCATGTGAAAGGGATATACGAAGGCGTTCCCTTTCATTTGACAAATGTCATATGGGACGATTGTTTGACAAAGGTGTGACAAGCGCGTATAATATGTCCTTGTATCAAGTGTAACCTCTGGTTTTTTCCTCATATGATGTGTTGTTTCACCCTCCAGATCACCACACAAGCTTTTCCTTTTCAATTTCAATCGGCTGCTTTAAAGGAAACACGGATTCACACTGGCGCGGCCCGAGGAGCCGCAAGGACGTTAGAGAGGTTAGGGCTTTCGTTGCTTTCGTGCATAAGTTATTTATGAAAGTAGGAAGACATTAGCGGTTACGCTTACTATATATGAGGCGCAGTTTAAGACGCCTGCATAGTTTTTTTGCAAAAGACCCTCGCTTCGAGATGAAGCGAGGGTCGTCCAATTTATACGGCTTTTTTAATGGAGGCCGGAGGCTCCGAACCTCTTTTCTCTAAGCTAATCCACACCAATCCTGCCGCCATGAACAGTGTGCCCGCGAGCTGCCAAAGGCTGATCCTTTCATTGAAAAATACATAACCGACCGCGACTGCAGCCGCCGGCACGACATAACGGAAGAAATTCGCTCGTGCAGCACCGATCTGAAACATGCTGGCGTTCCAGATGCTGAACGCAATCACCGTGCAGATAACCACATTATAGAGCACCGCCGAATAGTGGCCGATGGTCAGCCCGCTCCAGTCCACTTTGCCCCAAGAGCCCAGCGTCAGCGGGAACATGAACAGCACGCCGAAAACGATGATCCAAGTGCTGACACGCAGCGCGGAATACCGTTTCATGAGCGGCATGCACGCTAGATTGTAGAGCGCGCCGATAATGCTTACGCTTAGCGCAAGCAAGTTGCCGATCATATGATCCGAAGACATGTTGAACCCTTCGCCGCCTCCAAGGATGACGAAGCAGACGCCAATCATCGCCGCCGCACCGCCGGCTACAAGCCGCTGAGAGATACGCTCGCGCATGAACAGCGGACCGAATATCGCCGCGAAGATCGGCCATGGCGCCACATTCAAGAGCGAAGCATTCGCGAGCGTCGTATACTTGATCGAATACACCACGATAATTTCAAGTCCCGTAATGCCGACAAGCCCGATAATTGCAAAATGCAGCAGCGACCGCAGCGAGACACCTACGCTGCCTTCTTTGATCTTCAGCAGCAGGAGCAGTAATGGCAGTGAGAGTGAGAAACGGAGAAACGTAAACAATATCGGGTCAAACGTCTCCATTGCCTTGCGCGTGACGCCGAAGTTAGCGCCCCAGACTGCCGCAACGATAACGAGCCCCAAGTAATACAGCCATTTGCGATCCTGCTTCATTGTTTCGTTTAATCCCCAATCCATGAATGAATATTGGTACCTCGCTCACAGTTTGAACGATTTTCCAGCGAAATACAATAACAAAAATCGGCGCCCATCAAGAGCGCCGACCAATATTTTAGTAGAATGGCTTCAGGATCATCAAGATGAAGAGCAGCGTACCCATCGCCGTTGCGCCATAGTACAGTTTGTTCGCTCTGGCAAGCAGCTGTTTCTGCTCGTCCGGCACTGCCTGATCGGATGTCAGCTTCGTCTCGGCAATCAGCTTGCCAAGCCGCTTCGTCACCGGGGATGCGAAGCCAATGACCAGCACTTGAATGGCGACGTACAGCACGAGCGAGCCAATAATCCAGAAGCTGACGAACTTCCAGCCGTCCGCGAAGACGAGAATGAGCCCCGTAATGACCGCAATCGAGCCGCCGATCTTCGGGAACAGCTCCAGCTTGCTGCCGAGCTTGAATGCGCTGCGCAGCTCGCCGACGTTTTCTTTTTTGCCGAAAAGCGCATGGATGAAGAAGGTGGGGCCGACCCCAATGATGGCTGACAGGACGTGAAGGAGTACCAGAAACTTCATTCCTCGAATCACCTCGATATAAGTTTGGGAATACAGGGTATGTATGGGAAACATAACCATATTACCACAGCACTACTTACAGCTATATTACTGTGACATTACAGCTATTCCTTCCAAATTCTCGGCGCTGAGCTTGGCGGATACTTCGACTTTCGCCAGCGCTTCGGCTACAATAACATTGTTTATGTCCATCACCAGAAAGAAGGTCGAATTCCGCATGAATACTCGCATTAATCAGCTTTATTCGTATATGGATCAGCACGCGCTAGATGCCGTGCTTGTGAACATGCCGAAGCATGTCTACTACTTAACCGGGTTCGCATCGGACCCGCATGAGCGCTTCCTTGGCCTCATCATCCCGCGTCATGAAGAGCCGTTCCTGCTCGTTCCCGCGCTTGACCTCGAGGCGGCGCAAGCAGCGTCCGAAGTGAAGCTCATCTATACCCACACGGATACAGATAACCCTTATGAAGTGTTGAAGAAGCACCTGCCAGCCAGCATTCAAACTCTGGGGCTTGAAAAAGGTTTCTTGACCGTCAGCCGGTTCGAAGCGCTCAGCGCAGCTATCGGCGCTGCGCGCTATGCCGATATCGACGAGCCGCTTCGCGAGATGCGCGTCATCAAGTCGGCCGATGAAGTCGTGCGCATGAAGCATGCGGTGCGCATCATCGAAGACGTGCTCCGCGCCGGCATCGCGCAGGTGAAGCCTGGCGTCACGGAGATCGAGCTCGTGGCGGAGCTGGAATATCAGATGAAGAAGCTCGGCGCGAGCGGCCCTTCATTCTCGACAATGGTGCTGGCCGGCGAGAAATCCGCGCTGCCGCATGGCGTGCCAGGTACGCGCCAGGTTCGTTCCGGCGAGCTGCTGCTGTTCGATCTTGGCGTATATGCGGATGGGTATGCATCGGATATTACGCGGACGTTCGCCGTCGGCGATATTTCGGAGGAGCAGGCGAAGATCTATGACACGGTTCTGCAAGGGAACCTGCGCGCTATCGCAGCGACGCGCCCAGGCGCGACGCTGGCAAGCCTCGACCAAGCGGCGCGCGAGCATATTGCCGCAGCCGGCTATGGCGAGTACTTCATGCACCGCCTCGGCCACGGGCTTGGCATGGATGTGCACGAGTATCCGTCCGTGCACGGTCAGAACCAAGAGCTGCTTCGCAGCGGCATGGTATTCACGATCGAGCCGGGCATCTACGTGCCGAACGTCGGCGGCGTACGCATCGAGGACGACGTGCTCGTCACGGATAGCGGAGTCGAGGTGCTGACGAGCTTCCCGAAGGAGCTTACGGTGATCGGGTAATTGGGTAATTGGCGCGTTTTGGGACCGAGGGGTGACTGCCGAGGCGCGGGCTGAAACTGGTCCGCAGAGCGGATGCGCAACTGCGGGCTGCCGAGGCTGGCTGCGAGCTGCGGCTATGAACGCACCACCTAGCCTAGCTGGGACCGACCGCTATGTTGGAAAAATCCATTCATTTTAGCTAAAAAGCGTCGATTTTCTCCGCTATATTGGATTTCTCCACTCATTTTCAGCGAAATAGGCGTAATTCAGCTATTTTGCTTGGAAATGAGTGGATTTTTCCAATATAGAGTACAGATTGCATTAAAATTGAAGTTTAATGTTGGATAAATCCAACATAGAGCAATAACAACAAACAGAAACAGCCACCGTCTTGCCCAAAGTCGGTGGCTGTTTCTTTGTTGCGCTATAAGAACAAGAGCTACTGCATCAGCAGCGGCAAAACCCACTCTATCCAAGCCATCTCTTCCTTCAGCAGCCTCACGCGCCGCTGGTACAGCAAATAACGCCCGAACTGCTTCGACTTGTAGCTCGTCACCTCTACCGGCTCGCTCTCCATCAGCTGCATCTCAGCCTCCAGCCGATGCATGCGCTCAAGCATCGCCTCACGCCGTTCCTCGAACAGCTTAATCGCCGTTTGCGGCTCTGCGATGCCGATTGCGTACAGCTTGATGAGGAACTCGTCCCGTTCCAGCTGCAGCGAGGCGGGCTGCTTGTCGATCCACTCCCGGAGCGCGGCTGTGCCCGCCTCTGTAATGCTGTATATTTTCTTATCCGGCTTCCCCGTCTGGCCGATATGCTCGAAAGTAACCAGCTGCTCCTTCTCCAGCTTCGCCAGCAGCGGATAAATCTGGCTATGCTTCGCCTGCCAGAACGCTTGAAGCAGCTTCATCAGCTCATAGCCTGAGCAAGGCTTGCGCACCAGCATGCTAAGCAGCGCATAAGACAATGCATTCACGTCGTTGCAAACTCCCTTCGTCGCCTATTATCTGCCCTAGATCGTATCATAAAAGCGCAATGAACGCATCGCAGCAGCTTCCAGTCATGTATAATATTGTTAATCATGTTTGAGGAGCGATTCCCGGATGATAGCCAACTACAAGCCGCTTATCTACAGGAAACTAACAACTGCAGCAATTACCTCAGGCATCGCTTCCATCCTATACTCGGCGAAATCGGGCTGTACTCGGCTCTGCTTTACTACTTCATTGATATCGTGCTGGATACTCAGCTAAGGAAACATACGTTGAAAGGAGCGATAGGTTCTTTTATTTTTGGACCCGTACTCCTATTCTTCTTCTCAATCGTATGGATCAATCTATAGGCCATGTCGCCGTTGCCACGAATGCGCTTTCTTGCTAAGATGAAGGAAGATATGACAGGTATTACCGCATTGATACGGAGCAGCGACCCTGCCACCGATTTTGCGGGTAAAATGAGGGATAAACGATGAACCAAACGGAAGCGGAATTCAGCAATTTGGTCAAAGCGTTCCGCAAGCGGCATATGGGCAAGGGGCCAAGCCGCATCACGACGACGTTCTGCAAGCATTGGGCCATCTGCGAGATGGACGGCAACCTCTCCCCTGTCGAGAAATTCATTGCAGGAGCGAGCGACGGCAAGCAGATGCTTCGTGAAGCGCGTACGCAATGGGTCAAAGAAATTTACCGAAACCATCCCCCGACGGAGATGGAAGCGCTGCTTGGGGCGCGTTTCGTGGATTTATTCGTAGATATCGATATCGACAAAGATTTCGGCATGTCGGTGTTCGTGTTCGATCAGGACATCGAGCGCAAATTCGGCAGCAGCCGGCAGCATACATGAATACACGATAGCCGTTGGCGCTTGGCAGCGAACCTGCGAGAGACTAACCGCGAGAGACGAACGATTTTCTTGGCACAAGATGATCGAGGCGTTTTCTTCGCGGTTTTTTGTTGTCTATGGGAATTAGAGGAGGACGCAATAAAGATGGGAAAAACGAAGCATACCGGGCCGATTAAGCTGCCCGGCAAGCCCGATCCGAAGCTGTGGGTGAGCAAAATGCCATTCGGTCTCGGCAAAGTGAAGCCGCACCATATCCGCGATACGATGAAGGTCATGGTCGATAACCGCGACAATCTGCCGTATGCATTTCGCATTCTGACGCAGGGGGTATGCGACGGCTGCGCGCTTGGCGTCTCCGGCTTGTACGACCAGACGCTGGCGGGGCCGCATGTCTGCACGACTCGGCTCAACTTGCTGCGCCTCAACACGATGCCGGCGATTAAGCCTTCGGTGCTGCACGCGGACATCGACGAGCTGCGCAAGATGGACAGCACGCAGCTGCGGAAGCTCGGCCGCATCCCGTATCCGCTCATTCGCCGCAAGGGCGAGCGTTCGTTCAGCCGCTTGTCGTGGGACGCGGCGCTCGATATGATCGCGGAGCGGATTCGCGAGATCGATCCGAAGCAGCTCGCCTTTTATCTAACCGCGCGCGGCATTACGAATGAGTCCTACTACGCGGCGGCGAAGGTTGCCCGCTTCCTAGGGACGAATAACATCGACAACGCGTCGCGCATTTGCCACTCGCCGTCGAAGACCGCGCTGAAGCGCTCGGTCGGCATCGGCGCCTCGAGCTGCAGCTACAAGGATTGGATCGGCACCGATGTGCTCATCTTCTGGGGCAGCGTCGCGGCGAACAATCAGCCGGTCTCGACCAAATATATGTACGCCGCGAAGCGCAAAGGGACGAAGATCATCGTCATCAATCCGTATCGCGAACCGGCGATGGATGGCTATTGGGTCCCTTCCATCGCGGAATCGGCTTTGTTCGGCACGCGCATTGCCGACGACTTCTATCAAGTAAACATTGGCGGCGACATCGCCTTCATGCACGGCGTCATGAAGCATTGGTTCGCGATGGAGGCAGAGAAGCCAGGCTCCGCGGTCGACCGCAAATTCATCGCCGAGCATGTGAGCGGCTACGAAGAGCTGCGCCAGCATGTGAAGCTGCAGGATTGGGCGCAGCTGGAGCGCTCCTCCGGCCTGTCGCGGCAGCGGATGGAGGAGTTCGCCGAGCTGCTCGCCGCCTCGAAATCCGGCGTCTTCGTCTGGAGCATGGGGCTCACGCAGCACCGCTTCGGCACGGACAATATCTCGCAGGTCGCCAATCTGGCGCTGCTGCGCGGATTTCTCGGCCGCGAGCACTGCGGCCTGATGCCGATCCGCGGACACAGCGGCGTGCAAGGCTCCGGCGAGATGGGAGCCGACCCGTTCAGCCTGCCGGGCGGCGAGTTCAAAGGCGCGGACATTCCGCGCATCGAGAAGGTCTGGGGCTTCGAGCTGCCGAAGTGGCAAGGCGACATTGTCGGCGTGACGCTCGAGAACGCGATGCTTCCGGAGGATCACGAGCGGAAGCTGAAGCTGTTCTATACGTCGGGAGGCAACTTCCTCGAGACGATGCCCGACCCGGACTTCGTCCGCGTCTGCCTGGAATCGGTGGCGATTCGCGTCCATCAGGACATCGTGCTCAACACCTCGACGCTCGCCGATGCGAAGGAAACGGTCATCGTGCTCCCTGCGATGACCCGCTACGAGCAGCCTGGCGGCGGCACGTCCACCTCCACCGAGCGGATGGTGTACTTCTCGCCGGAGATTGCCGGCCCGCGCATCGAAGAAGCGCGCGCGGAATGGCAGATCTACTGCGACCTCGCTTCGCGCGTCTACCCAGATCGCGCTGGGCTTGTGCAGTTTAAGGACGCGCAGGCACTGCGCGAAGAGATGGCGGTTGCCGCGCCGAATTACGACGGCGTGCAGCATCTGAAGAAGAAAGGCGACGTCTTCCAATGGGGCGGCGCATTCCTGTGCGAAGAGGGCAACTGCCCGACGCCTACGGGCCGCGGCCAGCTGATTAAGGTCGAACTGCCTGAGCTCCGCAAGCCGGAGGGTCATTATTACATCACCTCGCGCCGGGGCAAGCAGTTCAACTCGATGATCTATAGCGCGATAGATCCTTTCAACGACGCGGACCGCTACGATGTGCTTGTAAGCGCCCGCGACGCCGAGAACCAGGGCATTGCGGAAGGCGACGCCATCGTGCTGTACAACAGCTGCGGCACGTTCCACGGCAGAGCGCGTTACGCGGATATTGCTTCGGGGAACCTCGAGCTGTACTGGCCGGAGTGCAATGCGCTGCTGCCGAAGAAAGTATATGAACCTTTTGCGGGAATTCCCGAGTACAATACAGCAGTTGTGATGGAGAGGGCAGAGACGTTTCACGCGCTCAAGGACACGCGGTATGTGGAGAAGCGGATCGCCGAGCTCGATCACGAAATGAACGATGAGGAAGCTCACGCTTAAGGAGGTTTCGCAGGCATGCTGCCCAAAATAACGACGCGATGGCGCATTACCCGCATCAGCGACGGCACTGCCGCGCTGCAAGAGGATGATATCGCAACCGAATATCCGCTCACGGTTCGGCTCGGCGTCGAGGAGTTTGCGACGATCGTCTGCTCGCCGACCGACCTCGAAGAGATGACGATCGGCTTCCTCGCCTCCGAAGGCGTCATCCGCAGCGCGAGCGAGATCAAGGAGCTGCGCA
Organism: Paenibacillus taihuensis; assembly: GCF_003386535.1. Lineage (GTDB taxonomy): Bacteria > Bacillota > Bacilli > Paenibacillales > Paenibacillaceae > Paenibacillus_Z > Paenibacillus_Z taihuensis. The sequence goes on along the minus strand of NZ_QTTN01000024.1, from coordinate 25,456 downwards.
TCGACGAGGAACGCGGCTTCGTCTACGTCGAGCTGATGCATGAGGAATCCACGAGCAAGGACGACTACGCGCGGCGGTTCATCGGCTCATGCTGCGGGAAGAGCAGACAGTTTTATTTTCAAAATGATGTCCGTACCGCGCGTACCTCCATGTCCCGCACGACCATTACGCCAGCGGAATGCACCTCGCTCATGAGGCTGCTGCAGAGCAGCTCGAGCGAGTTCAAGCTGACAGGCGGCGTGCATAATGCTGCACTTTGCACGCCGACTGAGCTGATCGCCGTTCGCGCGGATATCGGCCGTCATAACGCGCTCGACAAGCTGTTCGGCTACGCGCTGCAGCAGCGGCTCCCGATCACGGACAAAATCATCGCTTTCAGCGGACGGCTCTCCTCCGAGGTCGTGCTGAAAGCCGCCAAAATCGGCGTCGGCGTCATGCTCTCCAAGTCCGCGCCGACGGATCTTGCGCTGAAGCTCGCGGGCGATCTCGGCATCACCTGCGTCGGGTTCATCCGGGGCAGCGAAATGAACGTGTATACGCACAGCCACCGCATCGCGACAGAAGGGGCTTAAGCGCCGAATAGCGCCTAAGCCCCTTTTACTATGCTCGATTATGCTCGATTTATTTATTTCAATTTCCCCAGCAGCCGCTTAATCTCAGCCTCGATCTTCATTGGCTTCGTCGCCGGAGCGAACCGTTTAATGACGCGTCCTTCGGAGTCTACGAGGAACTTCGTGAAGTTCCACTTGATGCGCCCGGAGCCAAGGAAGCCCGGCGCCTCTTTCTTCAGATACTTGTACAACGGGTCAGCTTCTGAACCGTTCACATCGATTTTGCCGAGCAGCGGGAACGTGACGCCGAAGTTGATTTGGCAGGTTTGAGCCATTTCATTGTCCTTAACCGGCTCTTGGTTTGCGAACTGATTGCAGGGGAAACCAACTATCGCTAAGCCTTCGTTCTGATACGTCTCATGCAGCTTCTGCAAATCGTTGAACTGTGGAGCGAGACCGCACTTGGTCGCCGTATTTACAATGAGAAGCACTTTACCGCGATAGTCCTCCATCGACTTCTCTTCGCCTCTCGATGTCTTCACCTTGAAATTATATACGTTCATGTTCCGCCACCTCATTTTGTATTTTATACAATTGTATTTTACTCAATTTATATTGAAATAGGAAGCAGAAAAATATGCCGCTGGCCTCATATGTCCCTCAGGGTCACACTTTCTCCGATTTCGCTGGTTATCCGCATATGTGT
>NZ_QTTN01000024.1:0-23879 GCF_003386535.1 Paenibacillus taihuensis | reverse complement strand
TCCGCATATGTGTATCCCTCAGGGTACTCTTTCTCCGGATTTCGCTGGTCTTCCGCATATGTGTATCCCTGGAGGACACTCTTCGTCGAAATCCCTACGATGTTCCACTCGCCCTAAAATCAAAAAAGCCCCCGCCCCGCCAACCAATCACAGTCAGCAGTATCGAGAGCTTTCTTATTGGTCACTTATAGCTTACTTCTAGCTCGCTTCTCCTGATCAGCGATTAGTCACAACCACAAAACTAACAAGCTCCGCAACTGCATCTCCGCCCATTCCAGGCACGCTGCCGGGCGGGCTGTAGACCATCACTTCATAAGTTCCCGGCCCCTTATTCGGCGTCAGGCGATACGTAAACTTGCCGTCCTTCACAGGCACATCGACGCGCTTGCTCTCCAAGCTGCCGATCCGGTATCCAATCTGCACGGAGTCGTAACTGAATCCTTGGAACTCCCCGGCAACATCCACCGCGGCCCCATCGCTTATCTCAGCATAACCTGCCGGCCAAGCCTTGCCGTTACTGCTCGTGAGCTTCATCTTGATCTTCAAGCCATCCGTTACAACAGGGCCCATCATTCTGAACGGCACATCTGACGCAGTCAGCGTCGTCTTGAGCGGAATGCTGTTAATGACACGCTTCGTCTGCATATCGCGCATAACAAAAGCATTCTCGCCTGGGAGCAGATTCACCCCGACGCCATAAATCTGATACTTCAAGCCGTTATAGCCAAGCGGCGGCTTATGCCCTTCATAGCTCCAGCCCGTTCCTGGTCCAAGCCGATCATTATAATAAGTGAACGCAGGTCCGCCAATGCTAAGTACGGAAGTCTTATAGTCCGCTGTATCGCTGACCTGTGGCACGACACTATTCGTATCCCAGTGCGTATAACGCACGGTGATCGTTTTGGTGGCAGCGTTGTACGTCACAGGAAGACCGAACTGCTCCGTCATAAATCGCAGCGGTACGAGCGTTGTCCCCTCCTGCACGATTAGCGGCACAGTCGCCAGCTTCTCCTGTCCGCGGAACACTTCGCCCGTGCGCAGCTGGAGCTTCAACTCATTCAGCCAGCCGTTCTGCGACACGTACACAGCGCCGCCGGCGACGAACTGAATCTGTCCGCCAATAATGGTTGCAATATCGCGAAGCGGCAGGTAGGCCACCCCATTCTTCATAAGCGGCGCCTTCGCCAGCGGAGCAAATCGGTTCTCATACGTCACGAACATATTGCTGCGTCCCGCCTGCAATTCCAGCTGCATATCGACCGGAAGCAGTACAATATCTGCCGAGTCGAGCAGGTTCAGTACAGGTCTGAAGCTGGTCAACATCGAGATAAAATCATCAAGCGAGCCATAGCTGACAAAAGAGTAGTATGTGCTGCCGTCATTCGTCCAGCTTGCCGAATATATCACTTTCCCGCCTGCAGCAGCGCTAACCAGCACCGTCCCTGTCGCACCATTCACCGGCGCGCCGGGCTTCACCATCGCCGCAAACTTGTCGCTCAGCCTTGTCGCAAGCGCTGCATCCAAGCCGTCGCCCCAGAACTTCCAGCCAGCCTCGCTGCTCCCCAGCTGCTGCGCGCTCGCCGGCACAGCCAAACCCGCTTCCGCAGCATTCCCTGCCGCAAGCCGGTACAGCACATCGGAAGCTGCCACCGCCGGCCCGGCACCAGCCGCTTCGCCTGCCCCAAGCAGCATCGCCTCAACCGGCACCGCTTTCGCCGATCGATAAGCCGTTAACTTATAGCCATCTCCAGTTAGCTGGCTCTGTATCCCATAATACTGCCAACCCGAATCCGGCAGCCGCGTCGGCAAGTACGCAGTGACCGGGCTTTTCTTATACAGCTGTTGCGCAAGCGCGCTCGTAAAATGCGTATAATACCCGAATCCCGGATCTAACATTGGCGTACCGTTCCCCGTTAGCCTCGACGTCCCGCTCTCAACAAAAGTCCCACTCGACGCTGCCATCGAAACTGTCGCATTCCCGAGCACAACGAACAGCGAAGCCGCAAGCAGCACGCGTCTTGTCCATCTCCCAACCATGTCCTCCAACCTTCCTCTCATGATAAGCTTCCTGTTTTTACAGACGCTTCCACCACCGAAAGGTTGCAATCATGCAAAAAAGGTCCTCAAACGACCAGCATCAGCCGATCGTTTGAAGACCTCGCAAATCGCTACACGCGCGTACCTTCTACGCTCTGACGAAGCAGCTCAACCGCTCTAGCCGTGCCGGCTTTTTGCTCCTCCATACCTTCGTACTCCACGCTCATCCAGCCGCTGTAATCCGCTCCGGCGAGACGTCCGATGATGTCAGCAACATCGACGCTGCCCTCTGTCGGCACGGAGCCGATGAACGGCCGTCCATCCAGCGAACGGTACACGCCTTCCGTCTGCTCGAGACCTACAAGCTTGAAGTCCTTCGCATGTACGTGACGGATGAACGGCTTCAGCGCTTCGAATGCCGTCTGCGGCACATCGTCGACGAGCAGGAAATTACCCATATCGAATGTGCTGCGCAGCGCCGGCGATGCGACTGCAGCGATAATTTCTTCAACCTGCTCCGACTTACCCGCGAACACGCCGTGGTTCTCGAGGCAGAGCACCACGCCCTTCTCAAGCGCATAAGCCGCGCCAGCCGCAAGCCCTTCTACGATCCAGCCTTTACCTTGCTCGAAGCTGATGCCTTCCTTGCGGTCGCCCGCGAAGACGCGCACCACTTCAGCGCCAAGCTCTACCGCCATATCGACTGCCAGCTTGATATCATCCAGCTGCGCAGCACGCTCTTCTGCTGTCAGCTTCACGAAATCATTACATGCGCCGAAGCACGCGAGCTTGATATTGTTACGCGTAAGCGCCTCGCGAACTGCAGGCAGGTCACGCTCCGTGTTCCAGAATACGCTCAGCAGCTCAACGCCGCCCGCACCGATCGATGCCGCGTAGTCGATGAAGTCGGCATTTTGCCAAGAACCGTCGTACAAATATTTGTGGCAGCTCCACACGCTGACTGCGATCTTCATAGCTCTGTCATCCTCCTCTTAACGATACCGTTTAATGAATTCAACCGCTTTGCGGATATCTACCTCTGGCTGAGCCCCAACCTCACGCTCAATCGTCAAATAGCCTTTATAACCGATCGACTGCAGCGCCGCAAAATAAGCTTCAAAATCAACGCCGCCTTCGCCAAGCGGCACTTCTTCGAAGTCCGCGCCAGCGGAAGCCATCTCGGCAATGTGCTCATGCGTCATCTTCTGATAGCCGAGGAAGCCGTACACTTGGCGAGGATCAACGACGCGCAGACGCTTGCCGTCCTTCACATGCGTATGCACAATGTAATCTTTCAGCGTAATAACGCCCTGTTCCGGATCATCGCCAGTTACCATAACCATGTTCGCCGGATCAAAGTTAACCGACACGCCGTTCGTGCTGAGCGTATCAAGGAAGCTCTTAAGATGAGCGGACGTCTCCGGACCTGTTTCGATCGCAAAATACGAATTGAGGCTCTTGGCATACTGGCCCAGCTCCTCGCAAGCTTCTTGCATCGCCGTATAGATCGCGCCACCCCGGTCATCCGGAACGATACCGATATGCGTGGTTACAATGTTCGTGCCGAGGTCGACTGCCAGATCGAGGATCCGCTTCGACTTCTCGACTTTCTCCGCATTCGCTGCGGCATCCTGGAAGCCGTGGCCGCCAAGGTCGCCGCAAAGCGCCGAAATTTCCAGGCCAAGCCCTTCAATATACGAGCGCAGCTCGCGTCTGGCCGCCGCATTCAAATTCGCAGGGTCCATCTCGCCGGATACGGCATAGATTTGCACGCCCTCCGCGCCGACTTCCTTCGCCTTCAGCAGGCCTGCACGCACGCCAACGTTGAAGCTATCTACAATAACGCCGATTTTGTTCGCTAATTGGATGGCCATCTCGGATCTCCCTCTCTATTCGAAAATAATCTCATTGCCCGTAGCAGCCGACTCATAAATCGCGCACAGCATACGCGTCACTTCAACGCCGTCCTGAACCGGGCTTAGCGTCTCCGTCTTGCCTAGGCAGCTGTTAACGAAGTGTCCAACTTCGCGTCCGAATGCATCCACGAAATCGAATGTCGTATGGTCGACTTGCGGCGTCATATTGACGATCGTATCATGCTTCTCGCCCATAATGACAAGCGCTGGCTCAACCTCTGCGCCGCCTTTGTCACCGTAGATTTTGACGGAAATTTCGTCCTTCTGCGCATGCAGCGTGAAGCTGACGTCGACCATCAAGGAAGCGCCGTTCTCGAAGCGGATAATCGCATTCGCCAAATCCTCTACATCGTTGCGTTCTGCATCGTAGTCAGCTGCTTTATAGAAGCCGAGGTTCTTAATATGCGAACGGTTGCCGAGCTTCTTGTACGTATTGCCCGTGACCGATTTCACCTTCGGACGGCCCATCAAGTACCAGCAAATATCGATAATATGGACGCCAAGATCAATCAGCGGTCCGCCGCCGGAGCGCTCCTTATCGGAGAACCAGCCGCCCGGGTTGCCAAGTCTGCGCAAACAAGTCGCTTTCGCGTAGTAAATCTCGCCAAGATCGCCTGCATCGATGAAACGCTTGAGCACTTCAACGCTGGACGCATAGCGGCGCACGAAGCCTACTTGCAGCAGTTTGCCCGAAGCTTCAACCGCAGCGGCGACGCGCTCTGCGTCTGCAACGGTCTTCGTTAACGGCTTCTCGCACAGGACATGCTTGCCCGCTTCAAGCGCAGCGATGCTAATCTCCGCATGCGTGTTGTTCCATGTACATACGCTGATTGCATCGATGCCAGGGTCAGTAAGCAGCTCCTTGTAATCCGTGTACACTTTCTCTGCGCCATACTTGTCCGCAGCTGCGCGTGCACGCTCTTCATTCTTATCGCAAATAGCTACAAGTACAACATCCGGATTCGTTTGATAGGCACCTAAATGAGCGCCGGAGATGGAGCCTGCTCCGACAACGCCAATACGAAGTTTAGCTTGATTGCTAGTCGTCATTATTTAATCAACCTTTCCTACATGTAATCGGTTTCGATATAATGAGTGTAACTTGTCATTTCAGATGGGAGAATGCACAGCATGCCAACCTATATGGACAATATGATCAGTCCGCTGCCGCTTCGATTGTTCGACTGCATGGTCGATATCAAGAAGCTGCGCGTCAAGTCGCTCACCATTGTTCATGCCGGTCATTTGCCTGGACGAACGTCGCAGCGAGGGAAGACGAAATTCGATCACTGGGCATTCGTTTATATTAGCGCAGGTCGAGGCTACTATCAGGCCGGGGATGGAGAGAGGCAGAGCGTAGAAGCAGGCTCGCTCTTCTGCTTCTATCCCGGCGAGGTGTTCCAATACGGACCAGAGAAGAACGGCTTCTGGGACGAGTACTATTTCACGCTAGAAGGCGAGCGCATCCAGGAGTGGGTGGAGAACTGGTATGAGCATCCGGAGCTTGTAAAATACATCGGGACGGACGAGAGCTTTTTCAGCAAAATCGAGCTTATCTTCCAGTTCATCGACAGCGCCGTCCCCGCCAACCAAGACCGGGCTGCGCTCGCGCTGGAGTCGCTGCTGTTCGAAATGTCGCTGCGCTGGGGCAGCGCCGATACAGACAGCCGCTCGCTGTTCGTCCATAAGGTAATTGACGACTTGTCCGAGTCGATCTATCAGCCGCTCGATACGGCGGCGCTCGCGACCCGCCATCATATCTCCATTCCGACGCTGCGCCGCATCGTGCACGGTTATACCGGTTATCCGCTCGGCGAATATCTCCACCGGCTCAAGGTCGCGGAGGCGAAGAAGCTGCTTGTCAGCACGGATAAGACCGTCAATGAGATCGCGTCGCTGCTGGGCTATTCGGATATGTTTTATTTTTCACGCGTGTTCAAGAAAATGACGGATACTGCCCCGCGGACGTATCGGAAGCGGATGCGCTAGCTGCTCGCGAATAAGGCGCAAACAAATAAGCCCGCCCTCTTCTCTGCTGGAAGGGACGAGCTTAAAGGTACCGTATATAATCTAATCACGTTCTTCGAGGTTACGCTGCAGGTAGCTCTCCAGCGTGTTCGCAATATCGAAGACGGTATGGGCCAAATCGTAGTTTTCAAAAGCATGCTCGCAGCTTGCTTGGTAACGAATCGCGGACTCATATTGATTCAAATTAGATGCAATAATGGCTGGATCAATGCCCGCTTCGCTCTGCCGCTCCTGCACCGTCCGTCGGTCAGCGTAGATGAAGATACGAATGACTTTGTCGCCGTACGTATCCTTCAGCGCATGCGCGCCTTCCGGGTTCAGGATGAGATAGATGCTGCCGCTCTTTTTCAAGTTGTAGGCAATGTCCTTCGCCCGCAAGCCGTAACGATTGCCGTTCACGGATACGTTCTCAATAAATTCGCCGTCCGATTCAAACTGATCATACAACTCAGGCGTGATGAAATGGTAATCTTGGCCGTTAGTCTCTCCGAGCCGCGGTCTGCGCGTTGCAAAAGAGATTACTTTCGTAATGCCGAGCGTTGCGCCTACACTTTCAGCGATCGTCTTGCGTCCGGAGCCATCCGGTCCCGTAAATACGAAAATCATCTCTCGTTCTTGTTGTTCACTCATTCGCACAACCTCCTGAACGTACCGATTTTGGTCCTTCGAATGCTGCTAAGCTTTGAAGAGTCAGGTATGGCAATGTATATAATATCTATTATAGCTTAAACCAAATTCATCCAGCAATTGTTCTATTGGCGGAATGCTTGACTAATTCTATGAAATCGGATATATTTTACAAAAATCATATAACCGGAACATCTTACGTCGGAAGCACCCGTAAGCAAAGGCTCGTAGAGCAGCCTTTCTTGCGGGTGTTTTTGCGTTTTCCGGCAATTTACAACTCCGAGGAGGAAATAGCCCTATGTTACATGTTATGAGAAGAAAAGCGTTTTCAGCCATATTAATTATTGCTCTTGTCATGGTTTCCGTATTGCCCGGCACTGCAGCAGCCTCATCCGTCAAGTTGACCAGCGCGGCACAGACTACGCTTGGCAAGCTTATTGGGACAGCCAGCTCGCAGATGAAGGAAAGGCTGCAGGCACAGTCGTTGAGCTTAGTTGTTTGGCAGGTATCGGAGGATGCGCTGGATAAGCAGATTGGGACGCTTCACGATAATAATGGCACAGCGCTTGCCGCTGTTCGCGAGCGGATTAAAGTGATCGATGCGGTGAAGTTGAGCAAGCTCACTCGGGACGTCGCTGTAACGAAAGAACGATATAAGCCCCTGTTCTCGCTGTACACGTCGCTCAATACACAGATTAAAGACGCAAAGGCTTTGAAGCTGAAGACGCTCGCCTCCCTGCTTCAGGCTCAGGCGGATGGATTGAAGCCGGCCGTCGCTATCGCCCGGGCTGACATCAGAGCGAGAGAGGATGCGCTGAGGGTGGCAAAAGCAACGACTGCTAGTATAGTTAAACATCTGCGGGTCATGCTCGCCGATATCGATCCGCTTCGCGATCAGATTAAGTCGGTGCAGGCCGTCGTCTCCGGCACGAAGAAGAACATCTCTCCCGTCATTACGACGATGAATGCGGCCATGAAGGGAGACAGCTTCGAAGGTACGCTGCAATCGCTGACGACGCTCGTCTCGTTATCGCGAACGATTGTGGAACAGAAGCAGCGGATCAACAGTTTTGAGAGCCGCATTAGCGGCATTATAGCTGCGACGAACGCACAAATTCCTGGGAAATGATGAGCTTCGGCTGACAAGCTTAGCAGTAAAACCTCTCATGTATGGCGGTTGCTCGGAATAGCATGTAGAAGGCGAACTGCGTATTTACGGCTACTCTCGGTGGTACATAAGGAGGGGATAAGCTTGCAAATTCATGTTGTTCAGGCGGGTCAGACACTTTATCGGATCGCCCAAACATACGGCGTACCCGTAGAGTCCATTACGGAAGCGAATGAAATATCCGCCGGTAATTCGCTGGTGATCGGACAGGCACTCGTCATTCCGATCGTCGGGCAATATTATTGGGTGCAGCAAGGCGACACGTTAACGTCAATTGCACGCAAATTCGGCACGACCGCCGCCGCGCTTGCGAACGTGAACAGTCTTTCTGCGACAACGCCGCTGCGGGTTGGACTACGGCTATATATTCCGCCTGGTCCGAAGAGAAACGCTGCCGTGAATGCGTATATTGAGCCGCGCGGCAATTCTGTATCGGAGTCGCTCATTCAGGCGGCGCGCAATGCCGTTCCGCATCTGACCTACCTTGCCCCCGCGAACTTCCGCATTCAACGGGACGGCTCGCTTACCCCGCCGCCGCTCGATGATCTGGCGTCCATCGCACGCAGTCAGCGCGTTGCGCTCATGATGACCGTAACGAATATCGAGAACGAACAGTTCAGCGCGGAGCTCGGCGAACTTCTCTTGAATGATACGGCGCTGCAGGATAAGCTGATCGCGAATATATTGGACATGGCCAGAGAGCTCGGTTGCCGCGATATTCACTTCGACATCGAGCACTTGCGGCCTGAGGACCGAGAAGCCTATAACCGCTTCCTGCGTAAAGCGGTTGTCCCGATTCACGCCGCTGGTCTGACGATGTCGACGGCGCTCGCACCGAAGACGAGCGCGGCGCAGCAAGGTGCGTGGTACACCGCGCATGACTACAAGGCGCATGGCCAAATCGCCGACTTCGTCATCATTATGACGTACGAGTGGGGCTACAGCGGCGGCCCGCCGATGCCGGTCTCGCCGATCGGACCGGTTCGCAACGTGCTCGAATACGCACTCTCCGAAATTCCGGCGAACAAGATCATGATGGGCCAAAATCTGTACGGCTACGACTGGACGCTCCCCTATGTCCCTGGCGGCGCTTATGCCAAAGCGATAAGCCCGCAGGCGGCAATTACCCTTGCCAGGGAGCGCAACGCTTCAATCCAGTACGATTACACCGCGCAGGCGCCGCATTTCACGTACTGGGACGACAACGGCAAGGAGCATCGTGTCTGGTTCGAGGATGCGCGCTCCATCCAGGCGAAGTTCAATCTGCTGAAGGAGCTTCAGCTGCGCGGGATCAGCTACTGGAAGCTGGGACTGAGCTTCCCGCAAAACTGGCTGCTGCTAGAGGATAATTTCAAGGTGACGAAGCTGCTTTAGCGGGAACAGTGAAAGGCGGAGGCTGTGGGAGGTAGAGCCGAAGTGTCGTGAGCCCGGGTACGAGAGGCCGGAGCTGAAGCTACATACGGGGCAGTGTGAGGCAGAGCCGAAGTGTCGTGAGCCGCCATTCGAGCACAATTGTGCTTGAATGGCGGTTTTTTGCATCTAACTTCTGCCAACCTCATCCGACCACTTCCACTTCTGCCCCACGCCAGCTGTTCTCTCATCAGTAGAACCCAACTAACTCCCCCCTTTACCGGGAGCCGAGAGAGCAAATATGTGCTCTCAGCTTCAAATACACAACATTTCCTCACTGAGAGCACGTATAGGTTCTCTCATCATGCGAACCTCACCATCCTTCCAATCACCGCGAGCTGAGAGATCCCATTATTCTCTCTCAGCAGCTCAACCGTTCCGTTTGCACGTTGAGAGTGCCAATTTGAACCTCTCAGCGTCTGAACACCACCGATCTCCACCTCACCTTGAGCTGAGAGATTCCAATATGCTCTCTCAGCAGCTAATCCGCGTCATTTGTACGCCGAGAGTGCCAATTTGGATCTCTCATCTTTTGAATCCACTAACTTCCCCGCCCGAGCTGACAGTGAGAGAAGCAAAAGCCTCTCTCACTCAGTCAAACACGCCTTTCCGCTCCCCAAGAGCGGAAAAACCATCTCTCACCACCCCGCCTTCCGAGCATAGCCGCCTTAGGTCGGAGAGGTCCCCCGCCTTAAGGCCAGCTTCAGAAACAGCCGCGGGACGGTTACGAAGAATGCCGCGGATCTTTAAACTAAGGATATCGGTTGAGGCAATAAACACACCGCTCACTAGATCAATCAACACACTCACTATAAACGACGACAAATAAGAAAATTTTGAAGGAGATGGATTCACATGAAGAAACTTTTTCGCTCAACAATGGATCGCAAATTTACCGGTCTTGCCGGAGGTATTGGAGAATGGCTCGGCGTTGACCCGACGATCATCCGTATTGTGCTGATCGCTTCCGGCGTATTCAGCTTCGGCACGACGCTGCTGCTGTACGTCATCGCCAGCGTGCTTGTGCCAAAGGCGCCGTTCGAGGTTATTCCTCCTCCACCAAGCAGCTCGTTCCGTTACTTTGGCTAATTCATCAAGACCACAACTACAACAACCACAAAAAATGATAACTAGGAGATGTTCACAATGGGATTATTTGACCGTTTGTTCACGATTACACAGGCAGCTGCCAATGAGCTGCTCGATAAGCTGGAAAGCCCAGCGATGATGCTGAACCAATACGTACGCGGCATGCAGGATGATATTGCGAAGACAGAGCAGGAGCTGGTTAAGCAAGAGGCGACTGCGAAATTGACGGCACAACAGGCGCAGGAAGCGTCCGTTATGGTTGATCACTGCGAAGCGAAGGCCATGGACGCCATGAAAGCCGGCCTTGAAGGACAGGCACGTGAAGCACTCGTCGGGAAGCTTCATTATGCGGAGAAAGTGAAAGAGTACACGCAATCCCACGAGAACGCGAAGCTGCGCATTGCCGAGCTGACTCGCCAGCTGGAGCTTGCCCGCGAGGAGCAAGAGAAGATGCTGAAGAAACGCGAGGAGCTGCAAGCCCGCATCCAGCGAGCAGAAGAGAAGTCCCGCACAGCAATGCCGAACTTCAGCTCCCACCAAAATGACTTCGATGGCTTCGCGTCGCGCGGATTCCAGCGTATCGAAGAGAAGATTGCACAATGGGAAGCCCATCTGGAGCTGCGCCGCAATCCGTACAGCACGAGCGCGAGTGCAAGCGCAAGCGCATATGGCACGCCTTCGAACCCGTCGTCGCATGCTGCATCGAGCCATTCGCTGATCGACGAGCAGATGGAGCTGCTTCGCAAGAAGCTGCCTAACGACAACGCATAATCGCATCCACCTTTGCTAAAAATAACAACCTGACCTTCCGCTGCAAACTGCGCGCGGAAAGTCAGGTTGTTTTTCTGTGCATTTACGCCAGCCCCAGCGTTAGCTCCAGCTCCAGCCACTCCGCCAGCTGTGCCCTGCCGCGCCGAATATGTGTCTTGACGGTGTTCTCATTGCAGCCGAGCTTCCCGGCGATCTCGCTGTAGCTCGATTGCTTGAACAGCCGTAAATATAGCGCGGCACGTGTGAGCGACTTCAGCCGGAACAGTAGCGACCGCACGAACCGTTCGAAATCGCCGTCGAGCACATCTTGCTCTGGCGTCGCATGGCAGAGCATCGACTCGCAAAGCGGCTGCCACGTGATCCGTTTCTTCCGGCGCCACTGATCGATAAAGAGCCGATAACCCGTTTGACTGAGCCACGTCTTGGGATAGCCAGGCATCTCGCCGCCTTGAATAATTAGCCGCAGGAAAGCTTCCTGCACCAGATCGGCCGCCTCTTCTCGATTGCGGGTCAGCTTGTACATGTATCGGTTCAGATTGTCCGCATGAGCCACAAACAGCTCATTCACTGTTGCCGCTGCCTGCTCCATGAGACCCTTCACCTCCAACCGATATACCAGCCGCCCCCGCAGGCGGTCTAATCCGAACACTATCCCCGTCAAATTCAATGACCGCTTTGTCCGATAGGCCGAGCGCTTCCACATACTCCTTCGGAATTTGCAAGCGGTGCGAACGGTCAATTACGGCAAACTGCTCATGACGAGAGCCAAAGCCCCCACCAGCACCAGCACCAGCACCAACTCCAACGCCTGCATCTGCACCACTATCGGTCCCATCCGAAGCAAGCAAAGCATCTTCATTCCGCTTCACCCACTCCGTACTCGTCAACCCGTCACGAATGGCGACGACACGATCCACCTTATCCGCAATGGACAAGTCATGCGTAACGATGACGATCGTAACCCCCATCTCCCGATTCAACCGGCGGAAGATGGCCATAATCTGCTCGCCCGTCGCGCTGTCGACGGAGCCAGTCGGCTCGTCCGCGAGCACGAGCTGCGGACGGCCCGCGAGCGCGATCGCAATCGCAACACGCTGCTGCTCGCCGCCGCTCAGCTGCGTCAGCCGATTCTTCATCCGATGCTCGAGTCCGACGGCGGTAAGGAGCTGCTTCGCATAAGTCCGATCCGCTTTGCCTTGGATGAGCATCGGAAGCTCGACATTTTGCAGCGCGGTGAGGTACGGCACGAGGTTGCGGCCGTTATTTTGCCAGATGAACCCGACAGTCCGCCGCTTATATTCGATCAGCTTCTCTTTGGTCATTTTGAGCAAATTCCACTCCCCAACCGTCGCGGTCCCAGCTGATGGCAGATCAAGCCCGCCTAATATATTCAATAGAGTCGACTTCCCGCTTCCGCTGTTGCCGATGATCGCCATCATCTCGCCTTGCGCGACGGTCAGATTGAGCCCCTGCAGCGCGACGACCTCGATATCATCGGTTTTGAAAATTTTCACCAAGCCTTCGCAATGGATCATCGCTGTCTCACTCACTTCCATCACCGCTCCTCACCAAGCTTCACCGCATTCGTAATGCGCAGACGCCGCAGCTGCATAATCAGCAGACACGCGCCGGCAGCGAGCATAACGCCAGTCGCGATGTACAGCTTAAGCGCATCTCCTGCCTCGAACACGATTCGAAACGGCGGCACTTGCCTCGTCGCGTCAACGCCGCTGCCCTGCAGGAACGGCAGGAACAGACGGCTCGCCAGCGTGCCGAGCCCGATGCCCGCAGCAACCGACAAGCCGGTCGTAAACAGCTGCTCGAGCAGCAGCATGCCGGTTAACTGCCCGCGGGAAAGCCCCATTGCCCGCAAAATCCCGAGCTGCACGACGCGCCGCGACAACGTGAAGAACCAGAAGATGAGATAACCGAGCAGCGAAACGAGCAGTGAAATAAGGAAGCTGAGACTGAGAATGCCGAACACGCCGCCTTGAGCCGGATGGTTCCGGCGTTCAATGAGCGCACCGCGCGCATCGTCCACCTGCGATACCGTAATGCCGCTATCTGCAAGCTTGTCGAGCACCGGAGCCAGCTTCGCGCCGTCCTCCATGTTCAGCCAGACATCGTATGGGATTTTCTCGATCTGCTGATTGATATAATCCAGGTTGGCGATGAAGAACGGCATCTCGTCCGGATAAAGGCTCGGCCAATAAGGCACAATGCCGACGACAACGAAATCGACCGGCGTATTATCGTAGCCCATCCGAATCGTGATCGGGTCACCCTCTTGCAGCCCATGCTTCTCGGCAAAATTACTCGACACCAGCGCAGCCTGCTCAGCCGTGCCAAGCGCATCCAAGTACTGATATGGCGTTACCGGATACAGATCATCGCGGAACCACGCTGTCTTCGCAAAATCCGCATTGTCGATGCCGACCACCTGCCCTGCTCCCGCAGACTTGCCGCTAACCTCCACCTTGCCTGTCGCCTTCAACACGCGGGTCGCAGAAGAGACACCATCCAGCTTGCGGTACGCCTCGAATGACGGCTCGGTGTAATAGATTTTGTTCTGGTCATCCTCGTCCTGAATCCCTTCCCAGGCGGTTTTCAGAATGACGTCGCTGCCGTATTGATACTGCGTCCGGTCCATTGCATTCAGATCCATCGTTCTAGCAGCCGATGAATTATAGACTCCAAGCCCAATCGTAAGCACGAGCAAAATCATAATCGGATAAAATGCAGCCCCCGACCTTGAGAGCTGAGTTAACGTCAAATACACCGTCACCGGTGCCCGGTTCTTCAGCACCGTGCGCAGGAAACGAAGCAGCAGCGGGAACAGCCGGAGGCAGAGCAGCCCTGCAGCGAAGATCAACAACGCGGGCACCGCGAAAATAACCGGCTGAATGTCAGCCCCTTGACCGCCGCCACTACCACTACCGCTGCCCCCTCCGCCACTCCCCACAGCCGCAATTTGTCCGCCGTGCAGCAAATACCAGCCGGCCGCCGCCAACACGAGCAGCACAACATCCAGATAGAGCCGCTGCCAGAGCGGCGCACTGCCAGAGCGCGCCCGCTGCTGCACATGCTGAACGACGGACGCCTCGGCGTACTTGCGGATCGGCACTACGGTCGCGATGACCGCCATCACTGTGGCGCCGATCCCGAACAGCCAGGCGGTTCCGTTCCAGCCGACCGGAATCGACTTGCGGCCGACGAACGAGAGAAACCCGCTCGAAGAGCCGATCGTCTTCGCCATGAACCAGGCGAGACCAAGTCCAATCAAGAGCGCCGCTGCGCCTAGCAGCGCGGCTTCGATCGCATACAGCGCGACGATCTGACGCGGGCTCGTGCCGCGGCTGTGCAGCACCGCGATGTCGCTGCGCTGCCGCTCCAACGATTGCTGCGCATTCAGCGTAATGTAGTAGAGCACCATGGCCAGCACCGGCGCCGCCAGCGCGAACAGCATCGCTTGAAGCAGCGTGCTCTGCCGCTGAAAGTCTTCCAGCATATCGACGAACGTCAAGTTGACCTTCGTGCCCTCCATCATCCGGCTTAAGTCCACTTCCAGCCGCCCCAGCTCGCCGATTAGAGGGGAGAGGTCGCTGATGCGAATATTTTGCAGATCGAACGCGTAGTACCAGCCTGCTGAATCAAGGACAAGCTTGTTGTCCTTCAGCAGCGTATCCTTCATCGTCTTGGAGCCGACGAGCATCGTGGCAGCCAGCTTGTCTTGGCCGTCAATCGCCCAGTTGAGACTTGACTCATCCTTCAGCTTGTAAGTGCCACTGATACGCACGGTGATCCGTTTCGTCTTGCCGTCACTGTTACGCACGTCATAATAGAACGTGTCGCCGACCTTCCAGCCATAACGAGCCATCGCTTCATCCAGCACGAGCGCTTCTATCGCGCCATCCTGCATCCCGTCTCGAGGCTGCTTCCCTTGGACCAGCTGAATCTGCCCGCCTTCTTGGATGCCGCTCTGCGTCGCTAGCTCCATGCGCACTAGACGGCCAGCCTTCTCTTTGTCTGTAGGCCGCACAACGGACGAAGGCAGCGACATCCGGCTGGAGTACGCCTTTACCGGAAAACCAACCTCGCCCGGCAGCTGCTTGCTTATCCAGCTATCCACCTCGGCAAGACCATCCAAATCCGACTCGTTACCGCCAGACGACTGGTATTTCATATATAGCGACGCCGCGGGCAGCCCCTGCGTCTCTTCTTGAAGCGACTTGGCAACGACCCGCTTCAGCGTACCGTCCGCATACATCGGAATGCTCATTGCAAAAGCAGCCGCAACCGTCAGCCCAAGCAGCGTGCCGAGCGTGAACCAGCGATTTTGCCACATTTTCAGGAGCAGAAAAAGGAGAATTCGCATTATTTCCCCACAACCTTCTGGCCTTCTACAAGTCCTTTGCTGATTTCCACGTCCGTCGTCGATTGGGATCCGATCTCAACATCCACCTCGCCCTTGGTGCCGTCGGCATTCGCGACCATGACGTAGTTACGGTCATTCTGAGTCCGCAGCGCCGATACCGGAATCGTAAGCACATTCTCGCGCCGTTCAACAACGACGGCGGCCGAAAGCGGCGTACCGTGACTGACACCTCCCGGCAGCTTCGGCACATCGATCAGCACATACGAGTCGAGCGAATCCTCATCCGATTGATCCGTGCTAATTGGCATCCGCCTAACTTTCCCGGTTATTTCCCCGCCCGTATTGATGCTCACCGTCGTCTCCATGCCCGCCGCGATGCTCGCCAGGTCAGAAGAACTGAACTGCACCGCAACGACGAGCGCATTCATGTCCGCAATCTGCCCAACCTTCTCGTACGACCGTGCCAAATCCCCTTTTTCCGCCGTCAAGCTTACGATCGTTCCGTCATACGGTGCTACGAGCTTCAAGCCGGTAAGGTCCTTCTTCAAGTCGGCGAGTTCGCTCTCCAGCAGCTCGTAATCCAGCTTCTGCTTTCGAAGTGTGACATCGCTATCACTGCTGTTGCCCGTTGCTCCCTGACCCGAGCCCCGAATCGCTTCCTTCAGGTCCAGCTCCGCTTTCTCAATATCAATTTCCTTGCGGCGAATCTGGCTTTCCGTATCGCCTGTATCGAGCAGGGCAAGCACCTGGCCCTTCTTCACGCTGTCGCCTGCTTTGACCAGCACATCTGTAATTCGCTGATTATCCACTGTAAAATAAAGATTTTCCTCCCGCTCGCTCATCAGCTTCCCGGAACCGCTCACGCTCAGCGTAAGTGTCTCGCGCTTCACCGGATATTCCGGCTTCTGCGAAATCTTCGGCACCCGGATCTGCGGCAGCGCCTCCTGCTCTTCCTCCTGAGGCAGCAGCGAGCAGCCAGCCAGGAGCGCGAGGCTGAGCCCCGCAAGCAGCAACCGTGCCGCGGAGTTCCCCGCTCGCTTCTTATGCCGGAACAATCCGTCCATCGGCCATCTGGTATACAACGTCCGCCGCCTCCCATAACGTAGAATCATGTGTTGTCATGCAGATCGCAATCTGCTCCGCCCCAATAATGTCGCGAAAGGCGCCGATGATGCGCGCCGCCATTTGCGTATCCAGCTCCGCTGTCGGCTCGTCCGCCAGCAGCAGCGCAGGCCGGTGGGCAATCGCCTTCGCGATCGCCACCCGCTGCTGTTCGCCGCCGGACAGCTCGAAGGGCCGATGATGCGCCCGCTTCGCCAATCCGACGAGCTCGAGGCATCTATCGGTGCGTTCCTTCCACTGCGCGCGGGGAGTGCCTGCCATCCGGAGGGACAGCTCGACATTCTCCCATGCAGTCAGGAGCGGCAGCAGCGCAAACGATTGGAATACGAAGCCGATCTCCTTGCGCCGCAGAACCGTCAGCCGCTTATCGCTCCACTCGTCGATCCGGCTCCCGCGAAAAACAATCTCGCCCTCCGTCGGCCGGTCCAATCCGCCGAGCAAATTGAGCAGCGTCGTCTTCCCTGACCCTGACCGTCCGCGAAGCATGGTCAGCTTCCCCGGCTCGATCGTAAGCTCGATGCCTTTGAGCACATCGACGCGGGCGCTCCCGCTGACGGGGAAGCTTTTGTGAACATGCCGCACCTCGAGCAACGGCCCCAAATCCTCCGCCGCCATTACCCTGCCGCCGCCTCGTCGTTCATCGCTTTCGTCAGCAGATCCTGCCCTTTCGATTGGATCGACTTGATCGTATCGGCTACCGATTGCGTACCGGCCACCGCTTTCTGAATCTGCTCATCGGCCATCTGTCCGAAGGAATCCGCGAAACCGTCCGGCAGATTCTGAAGCAGGCTTTGCTCGTTGAGCTTCAACGCGTAGAATGCATCGACGTTCTTGCCGCCCATATCATTCTTGAAAGCCGTACGGGAAGATAGCGTCGGAGACGACTTCGAGCTTGTCTTCGCCAGCTGCTCGCCGTTGACATATTTGACGAGCTCCCATGCGAGCGGCAAATTCTCGGATGCCGCGCTGATCGAGACCACGTTATCGAGTTCGACGCTTCCCGTCACATCGGGCTGTGCTGGATCGACCGGCACCGTCACGACATCCCAATTGATCTCTTGACCAAGCGGACGCGGACCTGCATCTGCGGTCTTGCCGCCGCTGCCGCCTTTTTTCACTGCGACCGTCGCGCCTGCCATCTTGCCCATCATGCTCATAATCATCGGGCTGTCGACCGCCATCGCCGCCTGGCCTTGCATGAACCGCATCGTGCTCGGGCCGAACGATATCGCCTTCTGGCCTCCCGCCATACGGATCATGCCGCCCATTCCGCCGCCACCGCCTGTCGATGGAGCAGTGAGGCTTCCTGACTTGTAGCCTGCGATAACCGATTCGAAGATGCTCTTCCACTCCGGCGTATCGATGGATACCGTCTTCGTGTCGCTGTCTGCGTACAGCAGTCCTTTGGCTTCGCCGATCGTTCTGATGAGGTCAAAAGAATTGCTCGTCGAGATCGACTGCGCCAGACCGTACAGAGCGTCGTCGCCTTTCATCATCGCCTCCGGATCGTCGCTGCCCTTCTTCACTGGGAAGCGCGCCGCGAGTTTCATGACATCCTCCCAGCTCATGCCGTCGCTCGGATAAGGGATACCGTATTTGTCGAAAAGATCCTTGTTATAGTAGAGCGCCTGGCTGGAGAACGTCGGGCTCAGTCCGTACAGCTTGCCGCCTCCGCGCTGCTTGAGCAGATCGATGACGGACGGCTGGAAGCTGTCGATGTCGAACTTGTCCTGCTTCACCGCTGCATCCAGATCGTAGAGCATCCCTTTCTTCGAAAGCGCCGCGTATTGATCTTCGGATAGGAACAGCGCGTCCGGATGCTGGTCCTGGATGAGCTTCTCGAGCTCGGCTTCCGGGTTATCGGCCTGAAAAATACTTTCCGTCGATACGACTTCTACGTCCACGTTCGGGAACATCGCTTGAAACGCGTTGCCGTATTGGCTGAAGAAAGCTTGCTCGTCGAAGTACGCCACCTTCAACGTTCCTTGGTCTTCTCTATCCAGGCTGCCGAAGTCCGACCCCTTCTTGCCTCCCGACGATGTGCAGGCCGACAGCGCAACGAGCAGCGTCAGCGCGGACAGGCTCAGCGCCGGCTTTTTACCCCATGGTTTATACAATACAATCACCCTTCTTCTATGAATTGATCTACAGAAACCAGTATGAAAGGCGATCTTTAGAAATCCGTTAGAGAAGCTGAAAGGAAGCTTAATAGACGCTGAAAAGAACATAAAATAAGAGGGAGACCGGAATCTCCCTCTTGCTTCGGTGCTGCTTCGGTGCTGCTTCGGCGCTGCTTCGGTGCTGCTCACCGCTTGCTCTCCTGCCTCCGCCCGCCACCTGCTCATCTGCTTCTGCCGCTTGCTCCTCCGCCTCCCACGCCCCGCCGTCTCCCGCTTCCACCGCCGCCGCTAAGGAACCGTACAGAGCTTATTTGCCCGAAAATAACACTTTTGTGGAGCTAAGGAACCTCAGCAGCACTATTCAGCAATAACGGCTCCTGAGTCCGTTAGCAAGTTGGCGGGGGCCAGAAGCTTGCGGTGCGGGGGCGGTCGGCGGTTTGCGAATTGCGGTTCGCGGGTTGCGGGTTGCGGGTTGCGGGTTGCGGGTTGCAGGTTGCAGGTTGCAGGTTGCGGGTTGCAGGTTGCAGGTTGCAGGTTGCAGGTTGCGGGTTCGCCGTTGCGACGACAACGGTATTGCTCTGACCCTGTCGGCAGCCCCCGGCCCGCTACCCCGACAACGGCAGCGTCACAACAACCCTCGTGCCGACGCCGAGCTTGCTCTCCACCCGGAGCTTGCCGCCGTGGCGGTCGACGATCCATTTGGCTATGGCGAGGCCGAGGCCTGTGCCTCCTTCCTGGCGGGTGCGCGCCTTATCCGCGCGATAGAACCGGTCAAACACATGCGGCAAATGCTCGGCTGCGATGCCGATGCCGGTGTCCTCGATCTCCAGCACCGCGGTATGCGCGAGCTTGCGGCAGCCCACACGTACAACGCCGCCCTCCGGCGTGTACTTGATCGCATTATCCAGCAGCGCCGTCAGCAGCTGGTGCAGCCGCTCTTCGTCGCCGGTCATCGGGACGGACGCTTCCGTCTCGGCGTTCAGGATGATCTCTTTCACCTCGGCGAGCATCTGCATCTTGCCGACGCTGTCCTGCACGATGCGGTCGAGCTGAACCGCACGCTTATCGAGCTCCAGCTGGTTCGAATCCGACCGCGCCAGCGTAAGCAGGCCGCCGACCAGCTTGCTCATGCGCCGCGTCTCCTGCAGCACGACGGAAATATGCTTGCTGTCCTGCTCGATCGTATGATCGGGATGGCGCAGCAGCAGCTCCCCATGCGCTTGAATAACGGACAGCGGCGTGCGCAGCTCGTGCGAAGCGTCGGAGACGAACTGCTGCTGCCGCTCCAGCGAGATCCGGATGGGAATCAGCGCACGGTTCGCCAAGTAGTAACCGGCAGCAACGGCGACGAGCAGCCCGACAAAGCCGCCGAACAGCAGAATCAGCCACAGCCGGTGAAGCATCCCCGTCTCTGCGGAAATATTCGTAAGCAGCTGCTGCTTCGCAACTTGGTACTCGCTGCCGCTCATGAACACCACGGGCATTACCTCGTCACCGCTGCTTTTTGTATATACACGATAGTATTGGTCGCCGACTTTAACGGTGGTCAGCTCCTTGGCGAGCTTGTCCGGCTGAAGCCGCATCAACTGATCCTGGCTGATGATTTCGTGCGCCGGCATCAGAAGCGGCTGGTTATCCTTCGACCAGAACAGCTGAATGACCGGCCGGTCCATCTGGCCCACCTGATAGATGATTCCTTTCTGCAGCGGCAGCGCAGCCGACGCCGATGTCGCCGCAGTCACCGTCATCTTGTTGCTTACCCCGGTCAGCGATCGGTCGATCTGCGACATCAGCATATCTTTCATCACCAAATAAACGGACACATTCAAGGCGATAAGAATGACGGACAACACAGCAGCATTGCGAATCGTGAGCTGGATGCGGGTACGATTGAACATTACGCTCTCTCCTTCAGCATGTATCCGACGCCGCGGATCGTATGAATGCAGCGGTCATAGCCCGAGGGAGCCAGCTTCTTGCGCAAATAATGGACGTACACGTCAACGACGCCGATCCCCGCATCCGAATCGATGCCCCATACGCGGTCAAGCAGCTGCTCCTTCGTCAGGATTTGCTCCCGGTTGAGCAGCAGAAACTCCATCAGCTCGAACTCCTTGGCCGTCAGCTTCAGCGGCTCTCCATCGGCATACCCTTCCATCGCCTGGCATTTTACCGAGATGCCGCCGTATTTCAACTCGCCGTCCGGTGCACCTCGCGATTGTCTGCGCATGAGCACACGAATGCGCGCCAGAAGCTCAGGCATCGCAAAAGGTTTTATCATATAATCATCAGCGCCTGCATCGAGCCCTAGCACCCGATCTTCGACGCTATCTCGTGCCGTGAGCAGTAGAATCGGCAGCGTAATCCCCTTCGCACGCAGCGATTGGAGAACGGACAGCCCGTCCATCCCCGGCATCATAATGTCAAGCACGATCAAATCATGAATGCGCTGCTCGGCCAAATACAGTCCTTCAAGGCCATTGTCCGCCTCGTCGATCTGATAGGCCTCTTCTCTAAGCACCATCGCGATCGCATCACGCAGCGGACGGTCATCTTCTACTATTAATATTCGCACTTGCTATGCCCCTTCTTCACTCGGCCATTGTTCTGCTGGTCCAATTGTACATGGCGAACCTTAAGAAAGGGTTAAAAAAAGGGCCTCGAAGTACAGCTTCCGCTGCAATCCGCGACCCATCTCACAGTATCGTTATGCCAGTTTGCTAATGAGTTCATCCAGCGATACACCTTCGAAACCATCGAGCATCACATCAGCCTGCGACAGGTTCATCTGAGCCGTCACCGGATTCGGCACGGCAATCGCCTTCAAGCCTGCCAGCTTCGCTGCCGTAAGCCCGTTCAGCGAATCTTCGACTGCCACTGCTTCATCAGCCTTCAGGCCAAGCCGCTCCAAGGCGAGCAAGTAGAGTGCCGGATCCGGCTTCGCCTTCAGCACATCGTCTCTCGTACAGATCACTTCGAAGTATTCCGCGATGCCCTGCTGCTGCAAATGCCGATTAATCCATTTGCGATCCGAGCTGGACGCCAATCCAATGCGCAGACCAAGCCGCTTCGCTTCATCCAAAATGCCAACCACGCCTGGTCGCAGCGTCGTCCCCTGAAGCTCTTCCTCATGCAGCCGTTCGAACTGTTCTACCAGCTCGGCGCGATCGAGCGGCTTGCCCGCCAGCTCCTGCAGGTGTGTATACGGGTCGAACGGGGCGTTCACCGTTCCGATGCAGATCGCCCATTTCTCCAGCGCCAGCTCTTGCCCGTAGTGCTTGTACACTTTGCAGAACGCCTCGTACCCACAAGTTTCCGTATCCATCAGCGTACCGTCAAAATCAAAAATAATCGCTTTAATCGTCATTTTCTCGTCCCCCTCATGTTTACAAGCAAACAAAAGAACCGTCAGTTTCGCATTTATCGCCCTGACGGCTCTATCTCATTACAGCAGGAAGAAGCCTTCCTCCTGCAAATATTGTTCAGCCTCTTCGTAGGTTTCCAGCACCATCTCCAGGCTCGCTCCGGCGTACACATACCAGAGATCGTCCTCATGCCGCAAAATCAGCGACTGTTTATCCGGTCCGAACCAAGTCGACGAAGAAATTTCACTCCTCTTGCTGCGCGGTGCATTCGCCGCTTCTCTGACGGACCGCTGATTCCATTCCGGCTTCCGGTAAGAGAGCGATCTAATCGACTCTTGCACCAAGCTGCGGAATGCATCGGCCTCATAATTGCGAATGTTTACGAACCCCTTGTCATCGGTATCATAACCTTCCAGATTGCCGGCATAGATGAAGCCGTTTCCGTTCGGGTGGAGGTGAAACGCAACATTTTTCTTGTCATACAGGCTCTCATCGTACTGATAATTGACTCGCCCTAGTGACACGTCCTTCCGCTTGAGCTCAGGAAAGGACTCCAAAATCGAAATCTTCTGGTCGAAGCTGAGCATAATCGCCTCCGAATAATGGGAATATTGCTGTGATTATAACACAGCGGTGCAGCAACTCCAAAGCTTACATAAGCTGGAAGAGTTCTGTAACACATTTTATGATGCGGCGGGAGTTTCCTAGTACTTGGACTTTCAAAAAATTCACAATATTCCCTGGCTGTGCTGGGCAGAATAGGAAGGAATAGACAAACAATGGCCATAAGGAAGCACCCATCCCAAGAAAAGGCGGCTAAATGCGATGAGAAACCGAGACAACCACGAAGAGTATGACGAGTACTACAACGAAACGTCCAATACGGCGGCAGGCATTAATACGCCGCGCGATCACGAAAGCTTCGGCCCGCTCGATATGCTCAGCGATGCGGTCGAGGAGATGGTCGATAACGTGCAGCATTCGTTCGGCAGCCATGATCCGGATGAGCATGTGTACCGGAACTATGCGGACCGTCACTCGTTCTAATGGATGAAGAAAGGAGCATCCTCCATATGGGGATGCTCCTTTTATACTCTTTTATAGAGGAAGCAGCCGGACTGCAGCCTGCTTGCCGCTTAGCTGAATGCCGGTCTCCTTCTTGCCGCTGCCGGAGAGATCCTTCACGAGCTGCTCCAGCAGTTCCTTCGCCTTGGCGCCTTCCTTGCCCCCAATCTTGACGACAAGATCGACCGCATTGCCCGAAGCAAGCAGCTTCTCGCATTGGCGCAGCTTCGTGTCGTAGTCGTGATCCTCAATATGCGGCGTCAGCCGAATCTCCTTCGCCTTGAGCGGCTGGTCCTTCTTCCGCTCCTCGCGCTTCTGCGCCGACGCATCCTGCTTCGCCGCTCCGCGGCTGATCAGCTTGCACGGCGGCGGGCTGCTCATCAGCGACGTGCAGACGAGATCCACCTTATGCTCCCTCGCAAGCGCCAACGCCTCGTCCCGCGAGACGATGCCGAGATCCTCGCCATTGATTCCGGTTAACCAAACTTCCGATGCTTTGATTTGTTCATTGACGATCATGCCGATAACCGCTCCTTCTGCCATCTTGTTGCTGCATAGCGCTATTATCGCATATTGAGCGGCTTATCTAAACTCGTGCTCAACCAACTACCATAACCCCTATACTGGAAAAATCCATCATAGAATGGCCTTCGCAGCCCAATTCGCTCTCTATAATGGAAAAATCCGAAAAATCCACTCATCTCTGCTCAAAATCACCCTTTTGGGCGCTTTCGGACGAAAATGAGTGGATAAAGAGTCAATTTCATAAGTCTATGATCGCTAGGT
>NZ_QTTN01000023.1:75486-104780 GCF_003386535.1 Paenibacillus taihuensis | reverse complement strand
GCCGTTCATGTTTGTAGACATTTCCTGCGCTCAAGAGACGATGAACCCCCGTCTGATGTTGAAGCACTGATTCGAAGAAACGTTTTGCCGATTCGCCCGATTCGACCAGGGCAGCAGAATACGCGCAAAACACGCTATAAATCATCTGTAAGCTTCGTCTACAGAGTAGCATAAATCGGTTCGAATGAACATTTTTTAAGCGGATTGTCTATCCGCTTGTTTGCTGTACACTTTTTTCAGACTGCACCAAAAAAACAAACGGCACAGGGGTTTCCCTCATGCCATTTTGGATTCCATTTCTATTCTCGGTCAATGTCATTGAGTTAACTTAATGACATTGCCCTGGGGGATACTCTTTTTTTGAGACGAAATCGCCGAAAGTGGATAAAGAGTGCCCCTGGGGATACACATTGAGGTGAAATCGCCGAAAGTGATGAAAGAGTGCCCCTGGGGGACACACATTGTGGTGAAATCGCTGAAAGTAGTGGAAGAGTGCCCCTGGGGGATACACAATGAGGTGGAATCGCTGAAGTAGCGAAAGAGTGCCCCAGGGGGATACACATTGAGGGTGAAATCGCCGAAAGTAGTGGAAGAGTGCCCCAGGCGGATACACATTGAGGTGAAATCGCCGAAAGTGATGAAAGAGTGCCCCTGGGGGATACACATTGAGGTGAATTCGCCGAAAGTAGCGAAAGAGTGCCCCTGGGGGGCACACATTGAGGTGGAATCGCCGAAAGTAGCGAAAGAGTGCCCCTGGGGGACACACATTGAGGTGAAATCGCGAAGGTGAGGTACCCAGTACCCCACATTCGCGAATTTAACTCGAATTTCCCACAAGAGGGGTACCGAGTACCCCTTGCCTAACGAGGAGAGCTAACCGCAAACGCCGCTCCGGCCCACTCATAGTCCGGGTCTTCCTGCGTCCCGTCCTTGTACGTCGTAATGAGCGCCCACCGTTCCTTGCCGCTTACATTCGGATACGAAGCGTGGAACAGCAAGTCGTGGAATATGACCGCATCGCCGCGGCGAGCCTCGAAATCCAACACATCCGAGTCCGCAATTTGTGTCATATCGATCCGATTGATGAAGCCAAGGTCGTCCACCACTTCGCCGTCATGAGATACCGTACCTTGCTGGTGGCTGCCTGGAACGAGCCGCAAGCAACCGTTGCTTGGCATTGCATCATCAAGCGCGATCCAGACCGAGAACTTATGGCTGCCGTCCCAATACGGATGGTCCTGATGCCAAGGGGAGCCGAAGTCGGTGCCTGCATTTTTGAGCACAACTTTGTCGCTCAAGAAGACGATATGCTCCCCGATGATCTCACGCAGCGCTTCCACAAGCGAAGGCTTAACCGTAGCCTGCTTGAATAACGGACTCCGCAAGGTCATCCCCACCAACACGCCTGACCGCCCGGGATCATGCTCTTTCACAATGGCGATACACGCGTTCTTGAACGCTTCGATTTCATCCTCCGAATACAGCTGCCTCATGATGTAGTAGCCATCTTGCTCGAACTGCTCCTTAATCGAACTCGAATTGCTGCTCATACTCACCTGGACTCACTCCTGTTCACCGAATGAAAAGCGGGTTAAACCCAAACAAAAAAAGCAGATCCATAGCGGCTCTGCTTTCTCTAAGCTGGTTTACATATTAGCGCGCTGAAGTGGCTTCGCTTTGCGCATCGATGCGGATACGCGATCCGCACGCGACACGAGGCGATAAACGATATCTGCAAGCAGAATCCCTGCGATTGCATCGAACAAGACATGCTGCTTCACAAAGAACGTCGATAGAATAATCGTAGTCGACATCGTGTAAATAAGCAACTGATTAATGCGGCCGCGGAACTTGCTTGTGTACAGAGCTTTCATCACCATATAACTGGAGAAGCAGTGGATGCTCGGGAAGCAGTTAAACGGTAAATCCCGGCCATACACGTAACCCAGCAAGCGCGTAATTGGATCGGTACCCGAAATTGAAGGGCGCGGCACCGTCGTTTGGAACACCATATAGATGCCATAGCAGACTAAGGCGCAGATCACATAAGTGATGAGCGAGCGGCGGTAGACCGCGGGATCTTTAATAAAGAAATAGATCAGACAGATGTAAATATAGAAAATCCAAACGGAATACGGTAGAACGAATATTTTTACGAGTGGAATCGCCCGATCGAGATCGGTCACTAGGCTATATACTTGGGTTGCCGGCTTATTGGTCAGTGCATATAGCCAACCCATCACCGGAAATATAAGCATACTGATTAAAGGCACAAAGCGTTTCATTGGCCCCTCCCTCACCTTATACATGATGTTCATACTAGCAAGTCGTCTAGCAATCTTGTAATAATAAGATATTGTGATAGAGGTTGCAAGTATAAAAAACAGACAAAATGCAAAGAGGGCGTAAAAATATGGCAAAGATTGCAATTGTTGATGACGAAGCGCATATTAGAGAGCTTGTTAAGCTGTATTTGAACGACGAGGGCTTCGATATTGCCGAGTTTGCGAATGGGGAAGAAGCATGGCAATACATCTCGTCGCACCAGGTCGATATGGTCATTTTGGACATTATGATGCCTCGCATGGACGGCTGGGAGCTGTGCCGCAAGATTCGTGCATCAAGCGACATGCCGATCCTAATGATTACGGCAAAAGGCGAGTCCGAGGAGAAAATCAAAGGGTTCCAGCTGGGCACCGACGATTATATGACGAAGCCGTTCGATCCGATGGAGCTCGTCGTCCGGGTAAAAGCGCTGCTGAGGCGATTCCGGATTACCGCATCGCAATCCGTGCCGATTGGCAAGCTCGTGCTCGACCGTTCCAGCTATCAAGTCGTGTACAAAGAAACGGGCTCAGCTGTGACCATTCCGCTGAAGGAATTCGAGCTGCTGTATAAGTTCGCGAGTCATCCGGGCCAGCTGTACACAAGGACGACCCTGATTGAGCAGATTTGGGGATATGAGTATGAAGGCGATGAGCGGACGGTCGATGTTCATATTAAGCGGCTTCGGGAAAGGTTTGCAGAGGAGGAGGTCGCCTTCCGCATCGTGACGCTGCGCGGTCTCGGCTACCGGCTGGAGGTGCTGAATGATTAAGTCGCTCTATGTGCGAACGGTCTTTATTTTTATATTCGCGGTTATCGTAAGTTTGTTCCTGGCTTTTATGTTGGCGACGAGGCTGTACAGCCAACAAGTTCAGGACTTAAGCGATAAACAAATGATCGATAGCGGCAAGCAAATCATTTCCATCATTCAGAAGCTTCCTCCTGGAAGTTCCGAGGTGTTCGAAGCAGCGATCAGAATGCCGGGATTCCGGGTCGGGATTGTCGATGCAGACGGTACGATCCTTGCTTATAGCGGCGCTTCAAGCGGTAAACAGATGCCGTTAAAGGCGAGCCAAGTGCAGCATGTCATAAAAGGCGGCGTTTATCACGGCTTGCTCGTTCAGAACGGAAACCATCACGGCCAGCAGCTGCTTACCGGGCTTCCTTTTCAGTATCACGATCACCCCTATGCGCTCTTCATTTCACCTGAGCTCGACAAGCTGTTTGAGTTGTTTCGCAGAGTGATGTTTACGATCCTGCTGAGCGTGCTTGCATTCGGCAGTTTAATGACTCTCCTTGCATCGAGTTATATCGTCAAGCCGATACTTCGTCTGACGATTGCAACGAAACGGATGGCGCAGGGCGATTTCAGCATTGGGCTGCAGTCGAAGCGCAAGGATGAGATAGGCGTGCTGACGGAGAGCTTCAACGAGATGGCGGGTTCACTGCAAACGATCGATCAGCTTCGCTCGGACTTCGTGAATAATGTCGCGCACGAGTTTCAATCTCCGCTAACGTCCATTGCCGGGTTCACGAAAGCGCTCAGGACGAAGAAGATGGAGGACGAGCAGCGCCAGCATTATCTGCAAATTATTGAAGAGGAGAGCCTGCGCTTATCCCGGCTTAGCGCCAATCTGCTCCGTCTGTCCGTGCTTGAACATGATAAAAAGCCCGCGCATCCTTCCTTCTACCGGCTGGATGAGCAGATTCGCCGCATTATTATTGCAAGTGAGCCGCAATGGCATGCCAGCGGTCTTGCGCCAGAGCTGTCGCTTGCCGATGTGACGATATTTGGCGACGAGGATAGTCTCGATCAGGTGTGGCATAATTTGATTAGCAACAGCATCAAGTTTGCGAAGAACAGCGTTCTCGCGATTTCGCTTGCTGTACATGACGGAATGGCCGTCGTCACCGTGCGTGACCAGGGGAAAGGCATTCCGGCGGAGGCGCTTGCGCATATTTTTACCCCTTTCTACAAGGTGGACAAGTCGCGTGATTATGCGGTAAAAGGGAACGGGCTAGGCCTCTCTATCGTGAAGCGAATTGTCGAGCTCCATCAAGGTTCAATCGAGGTGAGCAGCACGCCGAATCTGGAAACCGTGTTTACGGTTCGACTGCCTTTGAACGCCGCTGTCAAAAATTTGTAACGCCCAGTACATATTGAGTTCAAAAATGTACGGTATAGTTGCCAGTATAAAAAGAAAAAAGAGGAGAGAAACCACAACATGGCTTGGCTTAGTCGATTTAGTTTGAAGAATAGTGTAGCAGTCATCATATTGTGTTTGCTCGTTCTAGGACTTGGCTTCTATTCGGCAACGCAAATTCAGCAGCAGACGTTCCCGGACGTTGATTTTCCGGCGGTTGTCGTAACGGCTGTCAGTCCCGGTGCTTCCACGGAGGAGCTTGAAACCGAGGTTACGGGGCCGGTCGAAGAGAGCTTGCAAGGCCTTAAAGATTACGACTCGCTGACAAGTACAACTTCCGAGAATTCGGCGAGCATTATTTTGCAATATCCGTTTGGCACGAATATGGAAGATAAAGTGAAGGATGTCGAGACGGCGATCGCGAAGGTCCAGCAGTCCGACAAAGTGAAGCTTACCGTTCAGCGTCTGTCCTTCGGTGCAGCGCCGATCTACGAGGCGGCTGTGTTCTCGTCGAAGGGCGATCCCGAAGCGCTCCAGAAACAGCTCGAAACGCAAGTTGTGCCGAAGCTGGAGAAAGTGGTTGGCGTAAGCTCGGTCACACTGAAAGGTACCATCTCGCAAGAGCTTCGAATTGAAGTGGATAAAGACAAAGCGAGCCAGCTTGGCATTTCGCTTAACGCGATTCAATCGGCCATTCAACAGCTTGACTTCGCAATGCCGCTTGGCTCTGTAACAGAAGACGATACGTCGATTCCGATTCGTCTCGTCGGCAAGCTGTCGAACCTGCAGCAGATCAAAGATCTTGAGCTGTCAGCTGGTGCTAGAGCAGGAGCGGGTGCTGCGTTTGGCGGCGGAGAAGGTGCAGGTGCAGGTGCCGGACAAGCTGGAGCAGGCGCAGCGGCCAAAGTGAAGCTGTCGGACATCGCGACTGTAACGACCATCTCGAAGCAGGATGAAATCGCGCGTTTCGACGGTCAAGAAAGCTATGTGATCCAAGTCGCAAAGACACAGGACGCGAATACAGCGGATGTATCGGATGCGGTCAAGGACGTGCTTGAAACGTACAAAACGAAGGCAAACCTCGATATTCACTTGATCCAGGACCAAGGCGCGGAAATCAAGAAATCGGTCAATTCGCTCATTCACGAAGGGCTTTACGGCGCGCTCTTTTGTGTCATCATTATATTCCTGTTTTTGCGTAATATACGGGCGACCTTAATCTCGATCATCTCGCTGCCGATCTCGGTATTCGCGACGATCGCGCTGATGCATCAAATGGGGTATACGCTCAACATTATGACCCTCGGCGGCATCGCCGTTTCGATCGGCCGTATCGTCGACGACAGTATCGTCGTTATCGAGAACATTTACAGATGGCGCCAGGAAAAAGGCCAAGAGATGAACGGCAAGGAGCTCGCGTACAAAGCGACGAAGGAAGTTATCGGCGCTGTCGGCTCCTCGACAATCGCAACGGTCGTTGTATTCCTGCCGCTGGCATTCGTAACAGGCATCATCGGTGAGTTCTTCCGTCCATTCGCGATTGCGGTCGTTATCTCTATCGTGACATCGCTGCTCGTAGCGATGATGCTCATTCCGGTGCTTGGCGCGAAGTTCTTCAACCGCATAAAGCCGCATAAAGAAGGCGGCCGATTTATTAGCTGGTACGAGAGAGTGATTCGCGGCGCGCTTCGCCGCAAAGGCTGGATTCTTGCGCTTTCCATCGTGATTCTGATTGGATCGTTCGGTACGATTCCATTGCTTGGCGTAACGTTCCTGGATGCAGGCAGCGTTCCTTCGATAGGCGTCGATCTGACGATGCCGTCGCAAAGCACGCTTGACCAGACGAACAAAGTCAGCGAGAAAGTGGAAGGTTATTTGAAGGATCTGAATGGCGTCGATAACTACACGGCTAGCATCGGCGGCGCAGACAACCCGTTCGTGAAGATCGGTAACACATCGAATAAAGCAAGCTTCACGGTTCAGTTCAAAGAAGGTACGGTCATGGATAACATGATCGACAATGTCGGCAAAGATTTGCAGGCGCTCGTGAAGAAAGAATCGCCGGAAGCGGTCGTGAACGTCAAGGAAGGCGAGCAGAACGGCCCGCCGTCAGGCAACGGCGTTGATGTAAGCTTGTACTCCGATGATCTGACATCGCTCTCGCAAGCAGCCGTTCAAGTCGAGAACCTAATGAAATCCAATGCGAATATGAAAGACATTACCAACAACCTGAAGGACGTCACGCCGAAGTGGGAAATGACGCTGAACAAAGAGGGCAAAGACCTGAATGTCTCCTCGCTGCAAGTTATGGCGGCAGTCAATGAACAGCTTCGTCCGGTCGATGTCGGCACCTTCACGCTGGATAATAAGCAGCGCGACATTACGATGTCGTACTTGCAGCAAATTACGAACAAAGCACAGCTGGAGAGCATCACCATCCCTACGATGGGCGGTATGAAACAGCTGAAGGATATCGTTGATATTACAGAAGCGAAAGCGCCTGTCGCGATCAACCATGAAGATTTGAAAATGTACGCGAAGGTATCGGGTAACGTGAAGGATGCCAAGCAAACAGCAACTGTGACGAAGGCGATCACGGATGACATTGACAGCCTATCGCTGCCAAGCAACGTCGAAGTGAAAATCGGCGGCGGCTCCGATATGATCAACAGCGGCTTCCAAAGCATCGGTATCGCGATGGTTGCGGCAATCGGTCTCGTATTCCTCGTCATGAGCATGACGTTCGGCGGCTTGCTGACGCCAGTTATCATTCTGTCGTCGCTGCTCTTCGTACCGGTCGGTTCCCTCGGCGCGCTGCTTATCACAGGCAACGCATTGTCCATGAGCTCGATGATCGGCATGCTTATGCTCGTCGGTATCGTCGTAACGAACGCGGTCGTTCTTCTCGACCGTGTTGAGAAGAACCGCAAGAGCGGCATGGAGCTGCGCGAGTCCCTCGTAGAAGCGTCCAAAACAAGACTAAGACCGATTCTGATGACAGCTTGCGCAACGATCCTTGCATTGCTGCCGCTCGCTTTCTCCGAATCGTCGACAAGCTTGATTTCCGGCGGACTAGCCATTACGGTAATCGGCGGTCTGACAACTTCTACATTGCTCACGCTCATCGTCGTGCCAGTTATATATGAACTGACAGGCAAACGCCGCAAGGTGGAGAAGGAAATTCAATTCTAATTGCTGTTGATTAAGCAAAAAAAGCGACCGCCGTCATGGCGAGTCGCTTTCTTGTTGATATTCGTTGTCACTATATTATGAATGTAATAGAATGAATATAATATCTTTTCGTAAATTGAAAATTTTTCTAAACAGTATTTCCCATACATGACCGAAGGTGGAGTTATAACATGCCTGCAACAATCAAGGATGTCGCCAAAAGGGCGGGAGTAGCTGTTTCGACAGTATCCTATGCGATGAATAACTCACCGAAGATCAGTGAGGAGACGCGCCGCAAGGTGCTGCGCGCTGCGCAGGAGCTTAACTTCCGGCCCAGCGGTGCGGCTCGGAATTTAAAGAAACGCAAGACGCAGACGATCGGACTATTCCTCTACGATCTCGGCGGACCCTTTTACAGCCAGGTCATTGAAGGGATACAAGAGGTCGTGACCTCGCACGGGTTCAATCTGGTCGTGTGCAGCACTTTCGGCGGCGAGACGAGCTCCGCGCACCGGTTTATTAAAGAGCAGTTCGTCGACGGCGCGATTATAATGGGCACGCAAATTAGCGACGAACTCATTCTGCAATCGGCATCGGAATCATTCCCGATTGTCGTGCTGGATAGGGAGCTCAAAGGCGACTACGTTCACAATGTACTCATCACGTACGAGCAAGGCGCCTATGATGCGGTCACTCACCTGATCAAGCTGGGGCGGCGCAATATCGAGTTTCTGAGCGGACCTGTCACTTCCTTCGATAATTCGCTACGCTATAATGGCTACAAGCGAGCGCTTCAAGATCATGGTCTTCAGGTGCCGAGCCGGATCAGCTTGTTCGGACGTTGCATGGAGGTGGGCGGTTACCAAGCGACGAAAGTGATGCTGGCCGGAAGTCAGCTGCCGGATGCGATCTTCGCGGCGAATGACGAGATGGCGATCGGCGCGATCCGCGCATTGACCGAAGGCGGCGTTCGCGTGCCGGAAGATATCGCGGTTGTCGGTTTCGATAATATTATTCTGGGGCCTTATATTAATCCGCCGCTTACAACGGTCGGGCATTCCAAGTATGAAGTAGGCGCGATTGCGACGCAGCTCATCTTCAGCGCGCAGAAGGAAGGGAATTCGATTCTTCTTCCGACGCAGCTTATCGTCCGCAAGTCGTGCGGGGCGAAGGATAGTTACGCCGAGCAAAAATAAAGCAGCAGTCTTCGAACGTATAAATGGCTGGGTCTTGATGACCCATGCCTTGCATACGTGAGACTGCTGCTTTTTTTGTGCTGTATTGCATGTTTACATACTTGCATGCTTACATGGATTCGGTGCTTGCCGCTGCTTCCTTGCCTGCATGCTTGGGTTGCCCTCGCTGCTGCGAGTGCTCCGCGCCAAGACGCGACGGGCGATTTAAGAATGCGTGTACGCCGAATGAAATCGCGGACACCGCTGCGGTAATGACGGCGAGCCATGCAACCGGCGTCAGCTGGCCGATGTCGTATAGATGGCCCATCAGATACGGGCCAAGGACACGGCCTGCGGAGCCGATGCCGCCGGCGAGACCGAGATAGAACGGCGCGTTCTTGCCGCCTCGTTCGCTCAAGAACGCGGGGACCGCTGGAGCAATGAGCATTTCGCCGAGCGTTGTCAGCACCATGCCGACGACCATGCCTGTGAAGTTCTGCACGGCAAGTATGGCGACAAAGCCGCTTAAGTAGAACAAAGCGCTGGCTGTCAGCTGCGCCGTAATCGTGCTGGCGGCGATCCGCTTGATGAAGTTCGTCACCGGCTGGGCGACGAAGATCATAATGCCGTTCAGCGTCCACAGGTAGCCGAACATTTGCTTCGGCAGCCCTGAGCTGATAATCGTCGGCGAGACGCCGGTGTTCCAGATGCTGTTGCCGAGGTTAATGAGCATACCGCCTAATGCCATGAACAGATAGAGCCGTACATCAAGCAGCAGCGACCAACCGCTGGCGTTCTCAGGCGACAGCTTCTTCATCTTCACGCCAGCCGCCGCTCCGCTAGTCGTGCCTACGCGCTGAAGATAGATCATGAAGAAGAACGCGAAAAGCCCTGAGGAGACGCCATTCATCGTGAAGCTGAGCGTGTAGGACACATCGGCGAGAAATCCGCTCAGTGCCGTACCGATTGCCACGCCGATATTGTTGGCGACGTAGATGACGTTGAACAGCTCGCCGCGCCGGTCAGCGAACCGGAAGCCGATGAATGCTTGGATTGCGGGCATCGACGAGAAATTGAACAGCCCGATGAGTCCCATGGCAACGATGAAGATCGGCCAAGAGTGGCTTAAGATCGGCAGGAACAGCAAGCAGACTGCGTTCAGCGCTAAGGCGCCGATGATAAGCCGTTTCACGCCGACGCGATGATAGAGCGCGCCGCCAAGCAGCTGTCCGGCGATACCGCCGATCGATTGGACTAGGATGACGAGGCCGGCGTCCGACATCGACCTGCCGAGCTGGTCGAAGACGAACATCGTCACGAGCGGCCACATGAGTGCGCTGCCGATTGCATTGATCAGGCTGGCAAGCAGAAAAACTTGAATTTCTTTCGGATAATGGCTGAAGAAGCGCATAACTGGAGTTCTCCTGTTGTTGGGTAGAAAAGTTAAATTTTTAAACTTATAGCATGACGGAATCTATTATAACCGAAATTTGCAAGTTGTGGTTACGTCGTTTTCTTCCACTGTGACGGGGACACTCCGATATATTTCTTGAACACGGTGGCAAAATGCTGGCTCGTCTTGTAGCCAAGGTCCATCGCCACATCCGTCACATTCGAGCCCGGCTCTCGCAGCAGCTCGCATGCACGATTCATGCGCAGCCGGTCAATGTAGCCGGCCGGCGACTGCCCGTGCAGCGCATGGAAGAGCCGATAGAAGTGCGACTCGCTGACGCCAGCAATGTCGGCGAGCTCCTTGTTGGCCCACCGGCGCTCGGGCTCCGCCTCGATGCGCCTCGTTAAGGCGAGCATCGTATCGCGCAGCTCGCCCTGGATTTGGCGTTCCGCCTGCGGATATATGAGCTGCAGCATAATATCGGTTAGATGGTGGCGCACGCGGAACAGAGGAGCGGGCTTGTTGTCCGACAGCAATTTGCGCAGCGCTTCGAATTGATCCCGCATCCGGCTGTCGACACCGACGATGCGCGGCAACTGCCGCAGACTAGCTGCAAGCTGTCCGCGTTCCTCGTCGTCGAACGAAAGCCAGCCCGGCTGCTCGGCGGGATCAACGATGATCGCCCACCAGATGCTGCAGGGCTCGATATAGTTCAGCCGCGCCCGGTGCCATTCGCCGGGGCGGGTATGAAAGCATTGTCCGGTGTAGGAAGGAAAGATGTCCGCATCGACTTCCCAGGTCACTTTGCCTTTCTCCACGAAGACGAATTCGTAGCATCGTTCATGGTTATGGTCAGTGAGCGGAGAGGCCTCATGGAAGCGGTCATACCCGAGCGTGACCAGCTCAGGCAGGCTGCTGTAAGCTCCTTTATCGTCGGCATTCCAGTTATATACCCATCGATCAGTATGGACTTTGCCTTTTGCCATTTCGGACAGCTCCAATCGTGTCTAATCATCTCTTATGTTTCTAATCCTATTTGATAGATATTCGAAAGTCAACGCTTACAAAGGTCACTACAATAGATAAGAAGCAGCTTGCCCTGCACACATACTTAATGAATTTGAAAGAGGTGTCCGCTAGTTATGACAGTCATTCCGTACCAAGTTACCGATGAGGATAAGAAACAGTTCAATGAGACTGGCTATTG
This sequence comes from Paenibacillus taihuensis, assembly GCF_003386535.1. Classification (GTDB taxonomy): domain Bacteria; phylum Bacillota; class Bacilli; order Paenibacillales; family Paenibacillaceae; genus Paenibacillus_Z; species Paenibacillus_Z taihuensis. The sequence continues at coordinate 93,365 of NZ_QTTN01000023.1, read as the reverse complement.
GATCAGCCCTAAGCTGATTGATGATGATACGATCGAGCGTCTTCGCCACGCGCATGAGCGTGTATGGAGCAGGAAGTATGACGGCCACGGCCTTCCCATGCATCACCTGCATATGTCCGACAATCCGCTCGCAATCCGTAAATTCGATAATGGCTGGTGGATCAACGACGAAGTTAGAAGTGTCGTAACCGACCGCAATCTTGGCCATATGGCAGCCGACTTGCTCGGCGAGGATGAAATCCGGTTGTGGCATGACCAGGTCATCTTCAAGCCAGGTACGAATGGGGAAGAAACGAATGCAGGGAATGTAGGCTGGCATCAAGACTACGGCTATTGGCGCTGCAGCAGCACGCCGAATATGGTGACGGTCTGGATCGCGCTGCAGGATACCGATCTGAACAATGGCGGGATGATGACGATTCTCGGCTCCCATAAGTGGGGAGCGGTTGAAGGCAGCGATACATTTTTTGAGCAGGATATGAGTAAGCTAAAAGCGAAATTCGCGACCAGAGATTGGGTGGAGGAGCCTTGCATCTTGAAAGCAGGCCAAGCGAGCTTCCATCACGCGCTTACGTTCCACGGCTCCGGTCCGAACCTTACGAACGAGCCTCGTCTATCTGTCGTTGCGCATCTGATGCCAGGCCATACGTATTATCGCGAGCACAGACAGCGTCATGATAACCTGCGATTCCTGGGCGCTCGTCCAGAGCCGGGCATGCGCTTCAATAACGATGCGTACTTCCCGACGTTGTATTCGAGAACTTAATAATGTACAAATAAATAAGAGCCGGTGCCCCATAATGGGCTTCGGCTCTTTGCTTTTCGGCCGAGTGTGCCGTCTATTGACAGGTATATGGCACAGCTCTATGCTGTATTTATATATTTAGCCAAACATCTAAATAAGAAAGGGGCATCGTGCCGTGAACGAAGCGTTCAAAGCGTTAGCGGACCCGACGCGCAGACATATTTTGCAAATTTTACGGGACAAAAGCATGACGGCAGGCGAAATCGCGGACCACTTCAACATCAGCAAGCCGAGCATCTCCCATCACTTGAATTTGCTCAAGCAAGCCGGACTTGTGCTCGACGAGCGGCAAGGCCAGTCCATCATATACTCGCTGCATACGACGGTCGTGGAAGATGTGATCGGCTGGATGTTCGGCATTATTAACAAACAGGAGAAGAGGGATTGATCGATGAAAGCTTGGAAAGATATTTTGTATACCGTTGTAGGGATTTCTCCGGCGATTGGCGCGCTGATTGTCTATAATGAACTGCCCGAGACGGTTGCGACTCATTTCTCGGTGAACAATGAAGTGAACGGCACGATGAACAAAGGAATATTCATACTGGTGCTGGTCCTGCTCGGCCTCGTTCCATTATTGATGCGCGTCATGAGAGCAGTGGATCCGAAGCGCGATAACTTCAACAATTTCAGCACGGCATTTGAAGTGAAACGGCTCGGTGCGACGCTAGTGCTCGCAATTGCAGGCTGGACGGCGCTTATTTATAATCTCGGGCACGCGATCGACATCCGGCGCATTATTATGATTGCCATTGGGGTACTATTTTTGGTTATGGGCAATTATTTGACGCAAGTGAAGCCGAATTACACGTTTGGGATTCGCACGCCATGGACGCTCGCGAGCGAAGAGAACTGGCGCAAGACACACCGAATTGGCGGTCCGTTCATGATGCTCGGCGGATTGGTTGCATTGCTGTGTACGTTTGCTGAAGGGCGTACAGCGCTTCTTGGTTTCGTGGGAATGATCATTGTCTGCTCGCTCATTCCGACGGTTTATTCCTACTGGCTATTTACTCGGATGAAAAAATAATGTATGGTTTACATTTCCGGTTAACATTCAGTTCATAATTCCCCGATATTATGATGAGAGCAAAGGAGGCTGCTGCTTTGAAGCAGAACAACAAAACATTAATCTTGATTGGACTTATGATCGGCGTTATTTTCTCGGAGCTGGATGAGACCGTAGTGTCCACCGCAATGCCGACGATTCTCCGCGACTTGGGCGGACTTGCGCTATATGGCTGGGTCGGCGGCGTCTACATGCTGGCGATGACGTCATTCATGGCGGTACTCGGCAAGCTGGCAGATTTGTATGGACGCAAGAAAATTTATATGGTCAGCATGGCGCTGTTCATTGGCGGCTCCATCATCAGCGGTCTTGCACCGTCGATGGAAGTATTGCTTGTTGGACGGGGGATACAAGGTATCGGTGCGGGCGGTTTGATGCCGCTTGCGATGGTTATCTTCGGTGATACGTTCCCGGTCGAACAACGGGCGAAGATACAAGGTCTATTCGGTGCGGTTATGTTTATTCCGCAGCTTCTTGGACCGTTAATTGGCGGTTTCTTCGTTGAACATATCTCGTGGCACTGGATCTTCCTTGTGAACATTCCGGTCGGCGTCATTGCTGCAATTATCTTGTCGCTTGGCTTGCATGAAACAAGAGTGGAACGGAAGGTCAGCATTGACTGGGCGGGCGCATTCCTGCTCGTATGTTCATTAATTACCTTGCTGCTTACACCGGTTCTTCATCAGACAGAAGGTTATGCCTGGACGGACCCGACTATCCTGGTATTGATGGTGGTTGGCCTTGTTCTTCTCGTCTTGTTCACATTCGTGGAATCGAAGGCGAAAGAACCGATTCTCCCGCTGCACTTGTTTAAGAACCGCAATTTCGTCGTGCTCTCGGCGCTTATGTTTGTGTTCATCCTTGGTCTGATGGGTGCATTCTCGTCGTTCCCGTTCTTCGCGCAGAACGTACTTGGCCTCTCGCCAACAGTTGCCGGTTACTTGTCGCTGCCGCTTATGATCGGTGCGATCGGAGCCAGCGTTGTGGCAGGCCGCTTAATGACGAAGGTGCCGTACCGCAATATCTACACAGTGTCGTTTATCCTGCCGATTATTGCGTTCTATCTGCTGACGACAACGAATGCGCACACGCCGATTATTTCGTTCCTCCTCTATTTCGTCATTCTCGGTCTTGGCTTCGGAACGATGTTCAGCAATCAGCTAATCGTGCAAGAGTCGGTTGATAAAGAACACAGCGGTATCGCGCAATCATCGATTACGCTGTTCCAATCCATCGGCATGACCATCGGCTTCAGCGTATTCGGTTCCGTGCTGGCCGCGAATATTACATCCGGTCTTAAAGACTTGGCTGCCAAAATTCCGGATCAAGCTGCAGCGATCGTTGGGATGGCTACCGGTACGATTCCGGAGGGAACGGATCCATCGCTTGCCCAGCAAGTGAAGGATATCTTCGCAGGTGCGTTCAATCATCTGTACTGGGTCGCGTTCATCCTAGTTATATTGGCCTTCTTCATTACCTTCGGACTGAAGAAAGAAGTGCTGAAAACAACGTCAACTGAAGAGAAGAAAGAGGAAAATGAAGGCTCGGTAAGCGCGGTATGATAGCAGACATTGATCTGAACGACTATGCGCAAGTGAGGGAGCTGCTTAATGTGCAGCTTCTCTCCTACAGCGTGGAGGCGCGGTTGATCGGGTTCCATGATATACCTGGCTTGCGCGATACGGCCCTGTCACTGCAAGCATGCGGCGAGCAATTCTTCGGCTGCTGGCAGGGTGAAGCGTTAGCTGGGGCTATCTCTTTCAAGGAAGAGAACGGCTGCATCGACATCCACCGGCTTGTCGTGCATCCCGACTTCTTCCGCAGAGGGATTGGCGAGCGGCTTGTGAAGCATGTGCTGGATACGTGCAAGCAGCGTGCGGATCGGTTCATCGTTGCGACGGGAGCGGCTAATCTGCCGGCGAAAAGGCTGTACACGAAGCTTGGCTTCGTGGAGCAGCGTGAGGTGGAAGTTGCTCCGGGGTTTTTCATTGCGGAGTTCGAGAAAATCGAAGAAACCGCCGCGCTTTAGCGCTGGCGGTTCTTTCTATTGAGGACTTTTTAAGAAGCTGGTCTGCTGGACTTCTTTCGCTGATTTCACGCTATCCCCGCCAAAGAAGCTGGTCTGCTGGACTACTTGCCCGGAAATCAGGCTTATTTCTCTAAAGAAGCTGGTCTGCTGGACTTCTTTCGCTGATTTCACGCTATCCCCACCAATGTAGCTGGCCTGCTGGACTACTTTGGCTAACTTCAAGCTATCCCCGCCAATGTAGCTGGTTTGCTGGACCAAAATTCACCATAAGCCTCAATTCCCACTCCACATAGCCGGTGGTAACGAGTATCGCATAGCCCGACCTCGAGGTGATTTATGAGCGCTTAGCAGTCCTTTGGTCTGCAGCGATTGCAACCTCTTTACTACAGTTTCCCGATTAATACCCAGCTTCGAAGCCGCTGCTGTCGGTGTAATTTCAGCCCAGTGCTGCTGCATCAGATGCAATATGGCTCGCTCATAGACATCGAGACTATGTTCAAGTCCCCTTGTGATACCGCCCCATTTCGCAAGGGCCATGCTCGTCCTGACCGATTTCTCCTTGCTCCCAACCCTCAGTTGCCGTAAACTCAGGCGTTTCGCCAGTTTCATAGGTGACGTGAAGCCGCCACTGTTCGAATATTTGGTGCCCTATCATTTGTGATCGTTCTCCTTTAGGCAGAGTTCTTCATTATCTAGCATAACGAAAAACCCTCCTGAGGCAGGAGGGAATAAAGTTTGGTTCAGGTATGAAATTCGTTCTTTCGTTTATTGATAATACGCTTTCAAATCCTGCTCAAGCCGCTCTAGGAACAACGCTGTTCGCTCGGGTAAATTCTTATCTTTCATGCTGACCCAGCCCACATGGAGCTCGTTCCAGCCAGGGTAGTCAATCTCGATACATGCATAATTTTCCGTGTAATTCGGGTGTCTCTGAAAGGTTAGCTCCGTCGTTATCGACGCCGCATAGTTTTTGACCAGCATGACCCTGAGCGCGCCTATATTATCGGAAGTAAGCATGACATTAAGAGGGCGATAATTCTCGGCTACATCGTCAGCGAATAGCTTCGTGAGAATATCATCTTTATAGAAAACAAGCGGTACGTTCAGCAGATCTTCGATCGAAATAGACGTCAGAGCAGCTAGCGGCGAGGTTTTGCTGACACTGAGCATCAGCTTGGTTTTCACCAGAGGCTTTGTTTGCAAATGCGGTTTGTCTTTGAGCAGCCGATCATGAAGAATCATAAGCCCGACATCGACGCGATCATGCTCGAGATCATCGAAGATCTGCTCGACCGAGCTTTCCATAAACGGCAAGTGCGTGTTTGGATAGTCCTCTTTGAAGCTGATATACGTATCCGTAAGAAGCGCTAATTGCTCAGGCGTACTTGCGATTCGCAGTACTTGAAGGGGAGCGGCGGCCCGCTGGGCTGCTTCCGCTTTAATACCCTCAACTTGCTGAGTAATGATTCTCGCTTTCTCGATTATGACTTCACCATCTGGGGTAGGGATTGCTCCTGCGTGACTGCGAACGAACAGTTTAATTCCAAGCTCCGTTTCTAAATTCGTGATGGATTGGCTGACCGCCGATCGGGTCACATTGAGATGGTTTGCTGCTTTAGATAAGGATCCAGTCTTTGCAATTTCAACGATACATTCCATTTGCTCCAGATTCATAACAATTCTCCATTGCCTTCAACGTATTGAGCGAAGCTCGATTCATTATACCTCGTTCTTGGCGTCTGCAGAAAGTGTATGACCTGTTTTCTTCACTTTACCGGAAATGTATATTTGTTTTTATTTGAAAATCTGTATTCAAAAATAAACAAACATGTTATTGTGGGTTCAACAAGCAATTATCAAACTTATTCGGAGGTAAACAGATGGCACAATCTTTGTGGAATAACGATAAAGCAGCAGAACAGAAGAACGGACTAGCGCAGCTCGTCTACCGTTCCAATATTATTGGCGCAGATCGCAGCGTATGTAACTGGGGCGGCGGCAATACTTCGGCCAAAACAACGGTTACCGATTTCCGCGGTCGCGAAGTTGAAGTGATGTACGTGAAGGGCAGCGGCTCGGACCTTGCATCCATGAAAGCAGGCAATTTCACAGGTCTTCGTATGGAAGACATCCGTCCGTTGTTCGAGCGCGATGAAATGTCCGATGAGGAAATGGTCGCGTACCTCGCACACTGCATGATTGACAGCAAGCATCCGCGCGCGTCGATCGAGACGCTGCTGCATGCCTTCCTCCCGTTCAAACATGTTGACCATACACATCCGGACTCCATCATCAGCCTGTGCTGCGCAGATAACGGCAAGCAGCTGGCGGAAGAGATTTTCGGCGACCGTTTCGTATGGGTTCCCTATGTACGCCCTGGCTTTACGCTCTCGAAAATGATTGCACAAGGCGTTCTTTCGAACCCGAAGGCAGAGCTTGTCCTGATGGAGAAGCACGGTCTCGTTACTTGGGGCGAAACAAGTGAAGAGGCGTATGCGCAAACGATCAAGATCATCACTGAAGCTGAGAATTTTATCGAAGCTCGTGTTAATGAAGAGAAGCTGTTCGGCGGCGTGAAGCATCATCCGCTTGCAGCAGAAGTGCGCAGAAGCATCGCAGCGGCAGTTATGCCAACAATCCGGGGCGCAGTCAGCGACGCGAAGAAAATGATTCTAACGTTCGACGATGCAGACGACGTCCTTGCTTTTGTCAGCGGCGTCAATTCCCCGCAGCTGTCGCAAGTCGGCGCAGCTTGCCCGGACCATCTCGTGCATACGAAGGTCGTTCCGCTCTTCATCGACTGGACGCCGAACGCGGACGATATTGAAGGACTTCAGGCGATTCTGAAAGAAAGCATCGCTGCGTATAAGAAACAGTACCAAGCTTACTTCGAGCGCAACAAGAACGAAGGCGACGTGATGTTCGAAGCGGCGCCGCGCGTTATCCTGATCCCAGGTATCGGTATGATCAACACAGGCAAGAGCTGGTCGAACTCCAAAGTAAGCGGCGCCCTGTACCACCGTGCCATTGCAGTTATGCGCGGCGCAACAGCGCTTGGCGAGTTCGTGTCGCTCTCCGAGAACGAATCGTACAACGTGGAATACTGGCCGCTTGAGCTGTACAAATTGTCGCTCGCTCCGGCAGAAGCAGAATTTTCGCGCAAAGTGGCGTTCATCACTGGCGGTGCCGGCGGTATCGGCAGCGAAACAGCACGCAGACTCGTATCCGAAGGCGCGCATGTTGTGCTCGCGGACTTGAATCTGGAAGGTGCGGAGCGCGTCGCTGGCGAAATTAATGAGAAGTACGGCGAAGGCCGCGCACTTGCAGTGAAGATGGACGTTACGAGCGAAGAGGCCGTTATCGCAGCAATGAACGAGACGGCGATTGCGTATGGCGGTCTGGATATCGTCGTTAACAACGCCGGTCTTGCAACATCGAGCCCGTTCGACCAAACATCGCTCAAAGAATGGAACCTCAACATGAGCGTCCTTGGCACAGGCTACTTCCTCGTTGCTCGCGAAGCATTCAAGCAGATGAAGCAGCAAGCAATCGGCGGCAACATGGTGTTCATCGGCTCCAAAAACTCGGTCTATGCCGGGAAGGCGGCATCGGCATACAGCGCGGCGAAAGCGCTGGAAGCTCATTTGGCACGTTGCATTGCGACAGAAGGCGGCGAGTTCGGTATCCGCGTCAATACGATTTTGCCGGATGCGATCCTGCAAGGATCGACGATTTGGAATGGCAGCTGGCGCAACGAGCGGGCAGCCGCGTATGGCATTGAGCCGGACCAGCTGGAAGAGTACTACCGTAAACGGACGACGCTGCTTGTCAACATCTACCCGCGCGATATCGCAGAAGGCGTTGCGTTCTTCGCATCGTCCAAAGCGGACAAAACGACGGGCTGCATGCTCACGATCGACGGCGGCGTACCGGCAGCATTCACACGATAAGGAAGAGGATGGTGCGGAAGGATGTTTGAAGCAAGAGGCGAGAAGCATTGGATTATTCCAGACGGCTACATTCCGCCGACTAGCGCAGCAGGTTCCTATGAAAGTCATGAATCGGTTTGTGTGCTCAACTGCTCCTCCGAGGAGGCGCAAATTACGCTTACGATCTTCTTCGAGGATCGTGAGCCGCTCGAGAACATCATTGTCACCGTGCCAGGCAGAAGAACCAAACATATCCGCACCTCCACGCTTTCGGCAGAGGGAACGAAGATTCCGGTCGGCGTTCCTTATGCCATCGAGGTGCTGAGCAGCATTCCGATCATTGTCCAGTACAGCCGATTGGATGCGACGCAAGCCGAGAATGCCCTTATGTCCGTCATCGCTCATCCGATAAAATAATGTGCAAAGGAGCATGTATGAGATGGAGCAAAAAATTGTAGCGAACTACGAAGCAGCCAAGGAGCTGTATTCCCGTCACGGCATCGATGTTGACGCGGTGCTTACGAAGCTCGCAGAAGTGAAAATTTCGATGCATTGCTGGCAAGGCGACGACGTTCGCGGCTTCTTGAATAAAGATCAAGCGCTGACCGGAGGCATCTCCGTAACCGGCAACTACCCGGGGGCGGCAAGCTCGCCGGAGGAGCTTCGCTCCGATCTGGAGAAAGCGTTCTCTCTCATCCCAGGCAAACATAAATTGAACCTCCATGCGATCTACGTCGATACCGACGAGAAGGTGGAATTGGATAAAATCGAGCCGAAGCATTACCAGAAGTGGGTAGATTGGGCGAAGGCGCAAGGACTCGGTCTAGACTTCAACCCGACCTGCTTCTCGCACGAGAAGTCGAAGGACGGCTTCACGCTGAGCCATCCGGACCCGGCAATCCGCGAATTCTGGATCGATCACTGCAAAGCTTCCCGCCGGATCGGCGCTTACTTCGGTGAGCAGCTCGGTCAAACTTGCGTAACGAACGTATGGATTCCGGACGGCTTCAAGGATGTGCCGGCAGACCGCCTTGCACCGCGCAAACGGTTGAAGGATGCGCTCGATCAAGTATTCGAGGAAGAGCTGAATCCCGCTCATAACCTCGATGCTGTCGAGAGCAAGCTGTTCGGACTTGGATCCGAAGCATACGTTGTCGGCTCGCATGAGTTCTATATGGGCTACGGCATTCAGAACAACAAGCTGATCTGCCTGGATGCAGGCCACTTCCATCCAACGGAAGTGATCTCGAATAAGCTGTCGGCGATTTCGCTGTTCACGGATGGCATCCTGCTGCATGTAAGCCGCCCGATGCGCTGGGACAGCGATCATGTCGTCACAATGGATGACGAGCTGATCGACATCGGACGCGAGCTTATACGCGGCGACCTGCTTGACATTACGCATATCGGCCTCGACTTCTTCGATGCGAGCATCAACCGTGTTGCTGCATGGGTCATCGGCACGCGCAACACAATCAAAGCGCTTATGCGCGCGATGCTGGATCCAATCGAAGCGCTGCGCAAAGCGGAAATCGAAGGCGATTACACGACTCGCCTCGCGCTGACAGAGGAGTTCAAGTCGTACCCATTCGGCGCGGTATGGGATTACTACTGCGCGAAGAACGGCGTACCGGTACGTGAAGAATGGCTCGCAGAAGTGAAAGCATATGAGAATGACGTGCTGCTGAAGCGCGGTCAAGTGCAAATAGGGGCGAACTAGAATATGCCGAGCATCCTCGCGTATGACCTCGGGGCAAGCAGCGGTCGAGCGCTGCTTGGCCGTTTGAATCATGGCAAGATCGAAGTGGAAGAGATCCATCGTTTCAATAATGATCCTGTCGGGATAGGCGATCGGCTGCAGTGGGATATCCTGAGGTTGTTCCATGAGATCAAGCAAGGCCTATTGAAAGCGAAGCATGCCGGCGAGACGCCGGCTAGCCTCGCGATCGACTCATGGGCAGTCGATTTCGGCTTGATTGGCCGAAGCGGAGAACTGCTTGGCAATCCGTATCACTATCGGGACCATCATACGGATGGCGTGATGGAGCGAACGATGGAGCGGCTGACAGCGGGGAAGATTTTTGGGCGGACCGGCATTCAATTCCTTCCGTTCAATACCATCTACCAGCTGGCAGCGCTGAAGGAATCAGACTCGCCGTTCCTGCAAGGAGCAGAGCATCTGCTCATGATTCCGGACTTGCTCCGGTATTTCTTGACTGGCGAGATGCACAACGAGTTCACGAATGCGACGACGACGCAGCTGTATAATCCGCTCGAAGGTCGCTGGGACACGGAGCTGCTCGCGGCGATTGGCATTTCACCTTCGTTGTTCGGCGAAGTCGTCCAGCCGGGAACGCGCGTTGGTTCGCTGCGGTCTGTGCTGCGTGAAGAGCTCGGCATCAGCTCTGTGCCTGTACTCGCGACGGCAGAGCATGATACGGGTGCGGCGGTGGCTGCCGTTCCGGCGCTGGAGCGGGATTTTGCCTACTTGAGCTGCGGCACTTGGTCTCTGATGGGCACTGAGGTAGACCGCCCGGTTATCAATGAGCTGGCACAGGAGCTAAACTTCACGAATGAAGGCGGCGTGTACGGCACGTACCGATTGCTCAAGAACATCATGGGACTGTGGATTCTCCAAGAATGCCGCCGTTATTGGGAGCTGGCCGGTCAATCCTACAGCTTCCCTGAGCTGGTGAGCATGGCGGAGAAGGCGGAGGCGTTCAAGTCGTTCATCGATCCGGACGATTCGATGTTCATCCATCCTGGCGACATGCCTTCTCGCGTGCGTCAGTTCTGCGCAGCAAGCGAGCAGCCCGTGCCGGAATCGCCGGGCGAAATCGTTCGCTGTATCCTCGAAAGCCTTGCACTGAAATACCGTTATGTGTTTGAATTAACTGAACGGTTATCGGGCAAGTCGTTCAGCGGGCTGCACATGGTGGGCGGCGGCATTCAGAATGTGCTGCTCTGCCAGTGGTCGGCGAACGCGATCGGCAAGCCGGTATGGGCTGGGCCTGTAGAAGGCAGTGCGCTCGGCAATCTGGTCGTACAATGGATTGCGCAGGGCGAGCTGGCGGATATTTGGGAAGCGCGCCAGGTGATTCGGGATTCGTTCCCGGTTACGGTGTACGACCCGCAGGATCAGTCGCAATGGGAAGAGGCTTACGGGAAGTTTCGCGGACTTGCGGGACTCGCTTAACTTAGAATGATTGAAAGTAGAGGATGACGATGCTGGTTGCAGAGCGCTATGAGAAGATTGCCCGCCTGGTCAATGAACGCGGCAGCATCCGCGTAACGGAGCTTAGCGAGCTGTGCCAGGTAACGGAGGAGACGATCCGCCGAGATCTGGACCGATTGGAGCAGGCTGGCCGTCTGCGCCGTTCCCACGGGGGAGCGGTCAGCGTGAAGGATCAGCCGCAGCAGCCAGAAATTCCGTATGCGGAGCGGGAGATTACGCATGCCGAGGAGAAGCGGCGCATCGCGCAGGAAGCAGTGAAGCTGATCAAGCCGAAGGATCGGATTCTGCTCGATGCAAGCACGACGGCATGGTATATGGCTTCGTACTTGCCGGATTTTCCGCTGACGGTGCTGACCAACTCCATTAAAGTGGCAACGGAGCTGAGCAGCAAGGAGAAGATCGAGGTGATCTCGACCGGCGGGCTGCTTGCGCAGCGCTCGCTCTCCTTCGTTGGTCCGCTCGCGGAGCGCTCGCTCGACCTGTATCACGTCGACAAAGTGTTCTTCTCCTGCAAAGGCGTCCACTTGGACCGCGGCATTAGCGAGTCCAATGAGCTGCAAGCGCGCATCAAGCAGAAAATGATCGGCATGGCCGACAGCGTCATCTTGCTCGCCGACGCCAGCAAGTTCGGCATCCAAGCGTTCACGCATGTAGCCGAGCTCGGCGAGATCGACACGATCATCACCGATCGGCGCATCCCGCAGGAGACGCTGCAGGCGCTGGCCGAGCGGACGGAGATTGCGGTGTCTACGGTTTGAGGAAAGGGAGGCAGTTCGGGACGAAGAGTTGTTGTCCGGAACTGCTTCTTTTTTTATGAAGATTCAGCTCTGAGCAACTGGACAAGCAGGATTGCCTGTGAAGGGGATTCCTCAATTCGCTAACCCCCTCTGGGCATTCATACGATGTGCTAACGGTTGTGAGAGCGGCTATTTACTACGAAACACTCGATTCTTGGCGAGGAATCACCAATTAGGCTAGTTGACAACCGTTAAAGAGAAGTAACATTTTAAGCGAAGCGGGCATTTTTCTTATTGTCAACATGTCTGACAACCTGATAAAATGATAACTATAAAACGAGTTCAAGCGAGGTGCTCCGTTAACGTGAAAGTGTCTTTATTTATCACATGTTTAAGCGATGCCTTATACCCGCGCGTCGGTGAAGCGATGGTGCGACTGCTCGCCAGATATGGCGTGCAGGTTGAGTTCCCGAAAGTGCAGACCTGCTGCGGACAGCCGGCGTTCAACAGCGGCTATTGGAAGGAAGCGAGGGAGACGGCGAGCACGATCCTCGAAGCGTTCGAGGACTGCGACTTTGTCATTTCCCCGTCGGGCTCCTGCACCGGCATGATTCATCATTATCCGAAGCTGTTCGAACATGATCCGGTTATGCTCGAGAAAGCCATTAAGCTGCAGCAGAAGTCTTACGAATTCACGCAGTTCCTCGTTCAAGTGCTCGGCATAACGGACGTTGGCGCGGCTTTCCCGCATAAAGTGACGTACCATCCATCCTGCCACGGCAGCCGTCTGCTCGGCGTGAAGGAGGAGCCGCTCCTGTTGATGGAGCAGGTGAAGGGGATGGAGCTTGTACCGCTTCCTTTTGCTAACGATTGCTGCGGGTTCGGGGGTACTTTCGCGGTCAAAATGTCCGATATTTCCGGCGCGATGGTGACGGAGAAAGCGGATCACGTGCTGGAGACGGAGGCAGAGGTGCTCGTCGGACTCGACTTGGCGTGCCTCATGAACATCGCAGGCAACTTGCGTTATCGGGATAAGCCGGTGCGGGTTATGCATCTGGCGGAGCTTCTTTATGAAGGAGTGAAGGGCGCATGAGCGGAGCGACACAGACGAATTTAGGAACGGTGAAGGAACGGGCGGGACTTGCGCTCAATAATGATTTTCTGCGGAAAGCAGTGAAGTTTACGACGGAGCGTCTGCGTACAGGCAAGGAGAAAGCGGCGGCGGACCACGGCAATTGGGACGAATGGCGCGAGCGCGGTCGGCAAATCCGGCTGCATACGATTGCGCATCTGGACTATTATTTGAACTTATTCGTCGAAAATGCCCGGGCTAACGGGGTCCATATTCATTTTGCGGAGACGGCTGCCGAGGCCGTGGAAATATCGCTTGCGATTGCGAAGCAGGTCGAAGCGCGCACGGTTGTGAAGTCGAAGTCCATGGTGACCGAGGAGCTGCATCTCAACCATGCGCTTGAGTCGATAGACGTTGAGGCGATTGAGACGGACCTCGGCGAATACATTATTCAGCTGGCGGGCGAGGCACCGTCGCATATCATTATCCCGGCGATTCATAAGAACCGCTACCAGATCGCGGAACTGTTGTCCGCTGATGCAGGCGAGACGCTCGCGCCGGATACGCAGATTCTAGCTGGATTCGTGCGCCGGAAGCTGCGGGAGAAGTTCCTGGAAGCAGATATCGGCATGACGGGTTGTAATTTTGCAATTGCGGAGACAGGCTCGATGGTCCTGTTCGAAAATGAGGGTAATGCCCGCATGGTATCGACGGTGCCGAAGACGCAAATTACGCTGATGGGGATGGAGCGGATCATTCCGTCTTTTGAAGATCTTGAGGTTATGGCGACGCTGCTTCCGCGCTCTGCGACAGGGCAAAAGCTGACTGTTTATATGTCCGGCATTAGCGGTCCTCGGCGTGAAGTCGATGCGGACGGTCCGGATGAAATGCACATCATCATCGTGGATAACGGGCGTTCGCTGCAGCTTGGCGACCCGGAATTCCAGGAGCTGCTCAACTGTATTCGCTGCGGCGCTTGTTTGAACGCGTGTCCGGTGTATCGTCATATCGGCGGTCATGCTTATGGCGGCACGTACAGCGGTCCGATCGGTGCTGTGCTCACGCCAGCCTTGAAGAAAAATATCGCAGAATGGGATGATATCGCGAACGCTTCGAGTCTGTGCGGTGCTTGCTACGAGGCATGTCCGGTGAAAATCCCGCTGCACGAGATGCTCGTCTATCTGCGTCGTCGGAAGCTGGAGGCAGGTCGCGGAGATAAGCTGGAAGCGATCGGGATGAAAGGCTTTGCGGCGGTGATGAAGAACTCGAAACGGTTCGGCGCTGTGCTGAAGATCGGGAAGCTCGGGCAAAAGCTCGTCGTGCGCGATGGCGGCATCCGTTCGAAGATCGGTCCGCTCAAAGGTTGGAACTCCTACCGTGTGACGCCGAGTCTGCCTAGCGAGTCGTTCCGCGAGAAATGGCCAACGATGGAGCAGGAGATTCGCCACGGCTTGCAGGAGATGGATCCGGCTGTGAAGAGTCGCATGGAAGCGATTGTTAGAGAACGTCAGTCAGGTGGCAACGGCGGTAAAGGAAACGGGGGACACGGGCATCATGGCTAATAAAGAAGCGCGTCAGCAGTGGCTTGCGGAGCAGACGGCCAAGTCGAAGGAGAAGCAGGTCAGCTTCATTAATAGTATTTCGAGTAAGCTCGGTCGGGCACGCCCGACTGCGGCGCCTGCGCATCCTTTTCGCGGAGCGCCGGACTTCTGGCGGGAGTTCGAATGGCCGATCGATGAGCGGGCGGAGAAGTTTATGGAGAACTTCCGTGCGGTCGGCGGGCACTCGCTGCGGCTCGGCAGCATGGAGGAAGCGAAGCAGTTTATCGTGGATAAAGCTGCAGAGATGAGTGCGAAGTATATTATCCGTCAAAATCAACCGGAGCTCGCGGAGATGGACCTCGAATTCGCACTTTCAGAGGCGAAGGTGTCGGTGTGGAACAGCGATCCGGAGGAGCAGTGGAAAGCGCGCGCGGCTGAGGCGGACTTCGGCGTCGTCGTTGTCGACCATGCGGCGGCTTACACGGGATCGCTTACCGTGTTATCATCGAAGGATAAAGGCCGCTCGGTCAGCTTGCTGCCGACGGTCCTGATGGCGATTATTCCGATTGAGCGTCTGCGTACGCGGCTTGGCGAAGTGTTAGTGGAGTTTGACCGGGCTGGGCGAGAGCAGCTGCCTGCGGGGATTCATTTCATATCGGGGCCGAGTCGTTCGGCGGATATCGAGAATGATTTGACGATTGGCGTACATGGACCAGGCGTTGTTTATGCGATCATTGTGGGATAGCGCAATTCGTAAGCAAGGAGTCGGTTCATCACAGAAGGGATATTAAGCGATGGAAATTACGAAGCTTTCGAAAAGGAACCATTACGAGGAGATTGCGGAGCAGATCAAGCGGCTCATCGTGGACGGCAAGCTGCAGGTCGGCGACAAGCTGCCTTCGACGAAGGAGATGTCCGAGCAATTCGGCGTCGGGCGTTCGACGATGCGAGAGGCGCTGAGCGCTTTGAAGGCGATGGGCTATATCGAGATTCGCCAAGGCGGCGGCTGCACGGTTATTAACAGCGCTCCGGTGGAAGTGGAGCTGCCTGAGCTTGTGTCGATGCGGATGAATCGCGAGACGCTGCTGGAGCTGCTTGAAGCGAGACAATCGCTGGAGGTTTCGAACGCTTCCATCGCTGCAGGGAAAGCATCGGCTGCGGATGTCGCTGCGCTGCGCGCTCTTGTGGCGGAGATGGAAGCCACGATCGGCGACGATGCGGAGGGCGAGCGGACCGATCTACTGTTCCATCGGACGCTCGCGGAAGCGACGCATAATTCGATCATGGTGCGGCTGTTCGAATCCATCGTCGGTCAGCTCGAGCTCGCGATTCGCGAAATTCGCCGCGTTGAGATTTATGCGAACCGCTCCGTGGCGGAGCGGCTGTACCGCGAGCATCTCGCCATCTTCGAGGCGATTGAGCTTCGCGATGCCGCGCTTGCAGGCGAGCGGATGAAGCAGCATCTTGAGCATGTGGTGAGCAATTTGTTGAAGGTACTCTAGTTGAGAGGGCTGCCCCGATGGGAGCAGCCCTTTGTGTTGTACGGCTATGCCTTCGGTGTTCCGAAGCGCTGGATGTTTCTTACCTTCGCCCTGGCGATTTCAATTTCACGGTTGCGCGGCTCGGCGTTCGTAACAAGCGAGTCGAGGAGCTTCTTGGCGACGGCGGTCACGTCCTCAATGGCAGTGTTGAAGGCAGCTTCATTCGCTTTCGACGGCGAATTAAAGCCAGACAGTTTGCGAACGAACTGCAGCGCAGCAGCGTGGATCTCGTCTTCGGTAGCTGGCGGGTCAAAATTAAACAGCGTCTTAATATTGCGGCACATAGCGAGGGGTCCCCTTTGCGAGATGAATTTGATTTCATCTTACTACATGGCTGGGGGGACAAACCAGCAATTTGCACGACACTAGCCTAACACCTTGTAGCCAAACCCGGGACACTGCATCCCGCGCCTCCGCACCTCCGCACCTCCGCGCCTTCGCACCTCTGCAGCCCCGCAGCCCCGCAGCCCCGCACCATTAACACTAGCCTTCTTGTAACTTTTCCGGTTATAATAATCACATCGACTAACTAATTTGTCCTGAAGCACAGGCTGTTTGTCCGGATTATCCGGGCAGGCAGCCTTATTTTATTTTTCCGGGGGTATGGGAATGGATAATGGTTTTGAGCTTGCGTATGCGCAGTTGATGGATTCTGCAGGTTTGAACAGCAGCGAGGAGCGTAAGCGGCGGCTATTGGAGCACGATCAGGCGGAGAAATTATTCCTCCAAAATGTCTGGTGGCCAGCTGTTGGCAACCTTGATTACTTGCATCCTGAATATGAGCTGCAGGATTTGAAAGGAGGTGCGCGGTTCGCCAATTTTGCATATATGCCCCCACTGCCGTATCGACTGTTGATTGAAATCGACGGCTTCGGCCCACACTGGCGAGACGTTACCAGGTGGCGCTTCGCAGATGATCTTCAACGCCAAAATCACCTTCTCATCGACGGCTGGCACCTGCTCCGTTTCGCTTTCGACGATGTATCGGAGAAGCCTCGACGCTGCCAGCAAACGCTGCTCATGGCGCTTGCCAAATGGGGCGGCATCACGCGAGGCGTCGAGCATAGCCTCGACGTCTACGAACGAGCGCTGCTGCACCTGATGCAGCAGCATTGGGGCGAGATCACGCCGGCGGCTGCAATGGATAAGTTAGGGATTAGCAAAAGGAGAGTAATAGCAGGATTGAAGTCATTGGTAAGGAGGGGGATCTTGAGCTCAGTGACATCGCCAAAGGGAAGGGGGATGAGATATAAGTTCTCATCTTCGAACTGGAGTAAAAGTTAGCGAAAGAGTGACCCCGGGGGATATACATGAGTGGGAAAGCAGCTAAATCGGCGAAAGAGTGACCCCGGGGGATATACATGAGTGGGAAAGCAGCTAAATCTGTGAAAGAGTGACCTCAAGGGATACACATTAGTGGGAAATCAGTCAAATCGGCGAAAGAGTGACCCTGAGGGATACACATGAGTGGGAAATCAGCGAAAACGGCGAAAGAGTGACCTCAAGGGATACACATTAGTGGGAAATCAGTCAAATCGGCGAAAGAGTGACCCCGGGGGATACACATGAGTGGGAAAACAGCTAAATCGGCGAAAGAGTGACCCTGAGGGATACATATGAGTGGGAAAGCAGCTAAATCGGCGAAAGAGTGACCTCGAGGGATACACATTAGTGGGAAATCAGTTAAATCGGCGAAAGAGTGACCCTGAGGGGTACACATGAGTGGGAAAACAGCTAAATCGGCGAAAGAGTGACCCTGAGGGATACATATGAGTGGGAAAGCAGCTAAATCGGCGAAAGAGTGACCTCGAGGGATACACATTAGTGGGAAATCAGTTAAATCGGCGAAAGAGTGACCCTGAGGGGTACACATGAGTGGGAAAACAGCTAAATCGGCGAAAGAGTGACCCTGAGGGATACA
>NZ_QTTN01000023.1:0-75476 GCF_003386535.1 Paenibacillus taihuensis | reverse complement strand
TACACATGAGTGGGAAAACAGCTAAATCGGCGAAAGAGTGACCCTGAGGGATACACATTGGCGGAAACCTGGCGAATTTACCCAAACTAGTCCATCAAACCAGCTACGTCAGCGAATAATAGTTACTCAAGTCCCCCAACTTTGAACCCCATCCCCCAAATGGTTTATACTGGAGGAGAAAAGCACCAACGGGCGTCATGGGGGAAGCAGCGTGGCTATTGATCAAAATTTTATTACCATATTGACCATTGTAAATATACCGCTCGCCATCGTCGTCATGTTCATGGAACGGCGGAATGTCGGGGTCACCTGGGCGTGGCTGATGGTATTGTTGTTCCTGCCGGCGGTAGGGTTCGTCGTGTACCTCGTATTCGGCCAGAACCTGAGCAAGAAGAAGCTCTACAAGCTGAATAAGCGCACGCGCGAGACGATGGCGGCGCTGATCGAGAATCAGCGGCGCGAGTTCCGCGACCACAGCATCGTGTTCAACGATCCGGCCGCGGCCAATTATGCGGACCTGATCTACATGAACCTCACGAGCGGCTTTGCGCTGTATACGCAGAACAACAAGGTGGACATCTACACCGATGGCACCGCGAAATTCGCTGCCCTGTTCGACGATATCGAGCGCGCGACGAACCACATTCATCTCATGTATTACATCGTGTCGAATGACTCGCTCGGCAACCGGCTGCTGGACGCCTTGACCATCAAAGCCGAACAAGGCGTCAAGGTGCGCTTCCTCGTCGATGATATCGGAAGCTCGCATTTGCCGCGGCATTTCTTCCGCCGCTTGAAGGAAGCGGGCGGCGAGGTCGCCTACTTCTTCCCGTCGAAGATTCCGTATCTCAACATACGCGTCAACTACCGCAACCACCGGAAGCTGGCGATCATCGACGGTCAAATCGGCTACATCGGCGGCATCAATGTTGGCGACGAGTACCTCGGGCTGAACGCGCGATATGGATTTTGGCGCGATTCGCATCTACGCATAACCGGCTATGCGGTGTCGCAGATGCAGGCGCATTTCATGATGGATTGGAATCTCGCTTCCCCCGCGCACATCGGCAGAGATGTGCTTGCGCTTTTCCCGCCAGCAGGCGATACCGGCAAGGCTGGTGTGCAGATCGTGTCCAGCGGTCCGAATCAATCGCTCGAACAGATCAAGAATGCTTATATCAAAATGATCAATTCCGCGAAGGAAACGGTCTATATTCAGACGCCTTATTTTATACCGGATGAGAGCCTGCTCACGGCCCTGAAGATGGCGGTGCTGTCCGGCAAAGACGTGCGGATCATGCTGCCGAGCAAGCCCGACCACAAGATGGTTTATCTCGCGTCCTACTCGTATTTAGGCGAGTTGCTGGAAGAGGGCATGAAGTGCTATCTGTATGAAAAAGGCTTCCTCCATGCCAAAATGATCGTCGTCGACGGTCAGATCGCCTCAGTCGGCACGGCCAATGTGGATATTCGCAGCTTCAAGCTGAACTTCGAAGTAAATGCGATTTTGTACGATACAGAAACCGCCGGGAAGCTGCAGCGTATATTCGAAGATGACATGAAAGTGAGCCGCGAGCTCACGTATGAAGCCTATCAACAGCGGTCGACGTATCAGCGATTCAAGGAATCATGCGTACGGCTGTTGTCACCCATTTTATAAAGCGAAACAGGTAGGAGTGAGCGAACATGATGGACAAGCAAATGGTGATGGAATGGGCCAAAATGCTAATGAGCTACAAATTTGCACTCGATGAGATCAACACGAAGCTGACGATTCTGAACGAAGAGCTGCAGTTCGTACATAACTATAATCCGATCGAGCATGTGAAAACGCGGATAAAGTCGCCGGAGAGCATTGTCGAGAAACTTCAGCGCAAAGGAGTAGACGTCTCCAAAGAGAACGCGGCGCGACACATCCGGGACATCGCCGGCGTGAGGGTCATCTGCTCATTCACAACGGACGTGTACCGCGTTTACGATATGATTCGGAGACAGAACGACGTCAAAGTGATTGAAGTGAAGGACTACATCAAGGATCCGAAGCCGAACGGATATCAAAGTCTTCATATGATCATCGAAATTCCGATATTCCTCTCCGAAGGCATCGAGCATGTGAGCGTAGAAATCCAGCTCCGTACAATCGCGATGGACTTCTGGGCGAGCCTTGAGCACAAGATCTACTACCAATTCCACGAAGATATGCCGGAAACGATCCGTGAGCAGCTGAAAGAGACAGCTGAGATGATCGGGATACTCGACCGCCGGATGCTCGGCCTCAAGGAAGAGGTGCAGCGCTTCACGGAGCAAGCTGAAGAGAAGCAAGCTTCTTCGCTTGCTATGGGACCAACAATTCCGGTTCCACTGCCGGCGCCGATGCCGGCCCCAAGTCTAAAATAGCGCCATAAATATTGTTTTTACCTGTGTAATGCTTACAAAAGCCGTATCAGTCCAAGCAATGCGAAGCTGCCAAGACTTCGCTGCCGCGACAGATGCGGCTTTTTTGACATTTTGAAATTGATAAGTTTCACTTGTGTGAATTTCAAAAATGTCTCTGCGAAACGTAAGCTTTTGCCGAAGAGACGGCGCCAGCCGTTTACGCTTTGTGTTCCAACTTTAGTCCTGAAATCACTAATTTTGACATGATTTTTCTTGAAATTACCGCATGTTCAGTATACACTCATTGAATTACAATGAAGCAAGGCGACTGATTTGCTGGAATTGAAAACGCTTCCAAAAATTGGTCATTTTCTATTTGCTTGCAACAAGCTAAAGAGAGGAACGTGCGGCCTTGTTCCAATATGTATATCGGACCATTAATGATTTGAAGCTCCGGACGAAGCTTATTTTGTCTTGTATCGTCGTCGTATTTGTACCGGTCATGATCGTCGGCGTATTCCTAACTAGCGAGCTTCGGCATATGGCGCTGCAGAACGCGCAGGAGCAGACCGCGACGAACGTGGACCGGGTCAAGAAACGGACGAGCGAGGTTATCAACGTCTCAACGGATATTGCCTATCGGCTGACGTTCGACACGAGGCTTGAAGGGCTTGCCAATAACCAATATGAAACCGTTTACGATGTGGTCAAAGCGTACAGGGAATATCCCGACATTAAGGACTACATCAGGCTGTACAAAGAGATTTCGAACATTCGGCTTTATATCAAGAATACGACGCTGCTCAATAACTGGGAGCTGATCCAGCCGACCGATTCGATTATGCAGTCGAATTGGTATGAGACGGCGCTGAAGAGCAGCGGTCTCATCGGCTGGTATTACATCGAAGATGAGCGCGATCACACCAACTATCTGAGCCTTGTACGCAAAATCGATTTTATTAACCGCCATACAAGCGCCGTGCTCGTCATCAATGTCAATGGACGCATGCTGAATTCCATTCTCGGACAGGAATCATTCGATACGATGATCGTCGACAACGATAACCGAATTATTTCCGCCAACCGTCCCGGACGAGCGGGCAAGACGCTGGGCGACATTAATTTCGACCCGCAGGTCGTGAACAAGCAGACCGGAAGCTTCCAGGCGATCGTAGACGGCCAATCTTCCCAGATTCAGATCGAGCCCCTCATCCCGGCATCAAGCTTGAACGGGCTGCGAATTATATCGGTCTTCTCGATTGACAGCATTGTGAAGGATGCGAATCAGATCATTCGGCTCGCGCTCACCGTTATCGCCATCAGTCTGATCGTTGCCTTCGGTCTTATCTATGGCTTCGCGACGATGTTGTCCAAGCGTATGTTCCGGCTTAGCAAGCATATCTCGAAGGTTGCGACAGGCAATCTGGACGTCACGGTCGAGATTGACGGCAAGGATGAGATCGGGCAGCTGTCGAGGCAGTTCAATTCCATGGTAGCCAGCATTAATGAGCTCCTCGTAGAGGTTCAGGAGTCGCATGAACAGAACGCTCAGATTCAATCGAAGCAGAATGAAATCAAGTTCAAGATGATGGCGAGTCAGATCAACCCTCACTTCCTGTTCAACGCGCTGGAGTCCATTCGAATGAAGGCGCATCTGAAGGGCGAGAAGGAGATTTCCAACGTCGTCAGGCTGCTTGGCAAAATGATGCGTAAAAACCTCGAGGCAGGTAACCGCACGGTTAATCTGCGCCATGAGATTGAAGTTGTCCGCTGCTACCTGGACATCCAGAAGTTCCGTTACGAAGACCGGCTGCGTTACGAGCTTCGTATTGATGAAGCAGCCGAGCAGGTGCCGATATTGCCGCTTATCATTCAGCCGCTTGTCGAGAATGCCGTGATCCACGGGCTGGAGACGCGGGAGGAAGGCGGCATCGTCCGGGTCATCGCGGAGCTCGAAGGTGGCATGCTGCATGTCGAAGTCATCGATAACGGCGAAGGAATGTCGCGAGAGAAGCTGCAAGCTTTGTATCAATCTTTTGACGATCAGGATGATGGTGAAGGGCACCGAATTGGACTGCGCAATGTACACATGCGGCTGAAGCTGCTCTACGGCAGTGAATCGGGTCTCGTGATTTGGAGCGAGCCGGGTATTGGAACACGAGTGCAATTTACCATTCCGAAGGGAGAGCATGCTCATGTATAAGGTACTCATTACGGATGATGAACCGATGATTCGGGAAGGGCTGCGTACGCTGATTGAATGGGAGGAGCTTGGTTTTCAGGTTGTCGATACGGCTGCTAACGGCAAGGAGGCGCTCCAGAAGGCGGAGCGGTATTCGCCTGACTTGATGATTATCGACATCCGGATGCCAGGCATGACCGGCCTTGAAGTGATTGAAACGCTCAGAAAGAAAGACGAGTCTGTCCACGTCCTTATCTTGAGCGGCTATGCCGACTTCGACTACGCCAAGAAAGCCATCGCACTGAGCATTGACGGTTATCTCCTGAAGCCAGTGGAAGAGGATGAGCTGGTTGAGTATTTGCAGAAGCTGAAGTCGGCCTTAGATAAGGAGACAGACCTGCAGCAGCGGCAGAGCGAGCAAGTGGAATGGAATATGGAACGCACGATTCAAGCCATGCTGACAAGCGCAGAGGAGCAGCTTCCGGTGCAGGAAGGGGAGCTGGCTGGTGCGGGACTGCTGTGGGATGGCTATAACGTTGCGCTCATCCGGCTGCAGCATGACGGGAAGGAAGCGGAGCCGAGCGAACGGGCGGCGTTCAAGAAGCGGCTCTGCCAAGTTTTCGATGAGAAGGGCAGAGGGACGATCTTTATTAGCGAGCTTCATATCGGCCTGCTGCTGAAGGAGAATCTGCAGTTCGAGCAGGTGCGTAAAGCGGTCTACAAAGAGATTGAAGCGCTGGCTGCTGAGCTGCTGCTGGAGGCGACCGTTAGCGCAGGGGGACGCGTGAAGAGGTTTTCGGAGATTAACCGTTCCTACGAGGAGGCGCTGAAGCTGTTGAAACAGCGGTTCTTCTATGAGGGCAACCAGCTCATTACGCAGGCGACAGAACCCGTCTGCAAGGCTGAAGACTGTACGCCGGCCCCAGTGGATCAAGAGGAATGCGCGGACATTATTGATAAAATGTATTTTGCTCTCGATATCGGCAATGAAGCGGCAATTGACCAGCTTGTAACCGGAACCGGCCATCTCTTCATCACGCGCGGCTGCTCGGAGCAGGTGATCAAGTCGCTGTTCGTGCAAATCCTGACAGGCGTATTAGGCAAAATGTCACAGCATGACGCAGATGTCTATGCACGAAGCGGGCAAGTGTCTGTTGCGATAATGGAGATTTACCAGCTTACGCGTTATTCTGCCATGGAACGGCATGTCATTCAGCTTCTGAAGGGACTGAATGCCTCCGCATCGCAGGGCGACAGCGCCGACAAGCTGATGCGCAAAATGATCGACCTCATTCAGCGCAACTACGATGAGAATCTGAAGCTGGAGTCGCTCGCCGACGTGTTTAACTATAACAGCGCCTATCTTGGGAAGCTGTTCAAGAATACGACAGGCGAATATTTCAATACGTACCTAGACAAGGTGCGGATCGAGAAGGCCAAAGAGTTCCTTGGACAAGGGATGAAAGTATATCAAGTGGCCGAGAAGGTTGGCTACGCGAATGTGGACTATTTTCATGCGAAATTCCGCAAATATGTAGGCAGTTCACCGTCCGGTTTTCGGAAAAAGTAACATTTTTGCTGTATTTGTTCAGAAGGTAATGTTCAATTTTCACATGATTTTGGTCTAAATTGTGATGGTATTGAAAACGCTTTATTTACTTTATCATGGGAACATACAGCAAGGAGGTAATACGAATGAAAGCGGTAACAGTGGAAACGGCCAAGATAGAACGGCCCGCAAAAACAAAGGCGTCGCGGTTCTTCAGCACGATGCTTCAGCAGCGGTATTTGTACTTGATGAGCATTCCTTTTGTCATCTGGGTGTTCGTGTTTAGCTACTTGCCACTATGGGGCTGGACGATGGCTTTCCAGAAATTCAAACCGGCCAAATCGTTTTTCGAGCAGGATTGGGTAGGGTTCGATTATTTCAAAGAATTGTTCCATGATGATACGTTCTTCCAAGCTCTGCGCAACACGCTTGCGATGAGCGTAATGGGACTCATCGCTGGATTCACGATCCCGATCATCCTGGCCATTCTTCTTAACGAAGTCAGGCAGCAAATGTTCAAGCGCGTTGTTCAAACGATCTCCTATTTGCCTCACTTCGTGTCCTGGGTTGTAGCGGCAGGCATCATCTCGAAGATGCTGTCCACCGATAACGGCGTTGTGAACGAGGTGCTCGTCGGCTTACATCTGATCCACGAACCGATTCAGTTCATGGCGAAGGGCAATCTATTCTGGTCGATTGTAACGGCATCGGATGTTTGGAAGGAAACCGGTTGGAACACGATCATCTATCTTGCAGCAATCGCAGGCATCGGCCCTGAGTTGTACGAAGCGGCAAGAGTAGACGGTGCGAGCCGACTGCAGCAGGTATGGCACATTACATTGCCAGGTATTCGCTCCACGATCATCATCTTAATCATCATCTCGATCGGCCACTTGATCAGCATCGGCTTCGAGAAGCAATTCCTGCTTGGCAACAATCTCGTACGGGATTACTCACAAACCTTGGATTTGTATGCGCTTAACTACGGTCTAGGCATGGGACGATATTCCTTCGGTACGGCGATCAACATATTCAACTCTGTCGTCAGCGTTATTCTTCTCTTCGCGGCTAACGGCATCTTCAAGAAGATTACGAAAGAAAGCATCATTTAGGGGGCGACAAGGTGGCTACGAACAGAATAACAGCAAGCGGCACGCCTTGGTCGGACCGCATCTTTGATATCGTGGTGTATGTTGCCATCGTGATTGTAACAGTCGTAACGCTGTATCCTTTCTTGAACGTATTGGCGATTTCGCTGAACGACTCGACAGACAGCGTCAAAGGCGGCATAACGATTTTCCCAAGACAATTTACACTGAAGAACTATGACACGATCTTCGCTTTCTCCGGCCTGCTTACTGGGCTCAAGATATCTGTCTTGCGTACCATCATCGGTACGGTACTCGGACTCATCAGCTCCTCCATGCTGGCATTCACGCTGAGCCGGGTCGATTTCCAAGGTCGCAAATTCGTCTCGACCTTCCTGGCACTGACGATGTACGTCTCCGGCGGCTTGATTCCGTTCTACATTCTGATTAAGGATCTGCACATGATGGGCACGTTCGCAGTTTATGTGCTTCCAGGTCTGGTCAGCGCGTTCAACGTGTTTGTCATCCGCTCCTTCATCGACGGCATCCCGTATGCGCTGCAAGAATCAGCTAAGCTCGACGGCGCTAATGACTTTACGATCTACTGGCGTGTTATTCTGCCGCTCACGAAGCCAGCACTTGCGACAATCGCGCTCTTCCTTGCGGTAGGGCAGTGGAACTCCTGGTTCGATACGTTCCTCTATAACGCATCGAAGGATAACTTGACGACGCTTCAATATGAGCTGATGAAAGTTATTCAGAGCACGCAGACGAACGTCGATAACTTCCGCGGCCGTAACATGGTCGAGGTGATGGCGCAGATTTCTCCGGAATCCGTCAAGATGGCCATTACCATTATCGTAACGGTTCCAATTCTCGTGGTGTATCCGTTCCTGCAGCGTTATTTTGTCAAAGGGATGACGCTTGGGGCGGTAAAGAGCTAGTTCGAACAAACGCTTCTTACGCATTCACAGTATTCTCGGTATCCGCAGGGCAACCTGTTTATACAATATGCATTCATACACAATTAGGAGGGTTTGCAACATGCAAAGAAAGAAAACAACCGCTTCCGTTCTGATGTCGGTTACATTGCTAGCAGGTCTGCTCGCAGGTTGCGGCAGCAGCAACAACGATACTTCGAACAATGAAGCAAACAAAAGCAACAATTCGGCAACTGCGAATTCGGGCAATACAGCTTCCAACGATGCGAATGCAAACAAAGACGCAGCAGCTGCGGAAGATACTTCTCCGATCACGTTCTCGTTCTTTGCCGAAGACCCGAATCCGAACTGGAATAACATGCAGGACGATGTAAGTAAGGAATTGACGAAGAAGACAGGCGTTACGCTTGATGCTGAATTCGCAGTAGGCGACCCAGCTCAGAAGGTAGCCCTCATGGCGACAAGCGGCGAGTATCCAGACCTGATCTCCGCGAAAGGCGATATCGGTAAGCTTGTTGATGCAGGCGCAGTTATCGACCTGACAGATCTGATCGACAAATACGCACCGAACATCAAGCGGGTACTTGGCGATAACCTGGCTCGTGCAAAATATACAAATGCTGACCAATCCATCTATGCGATCCCAACTTGGGCAGCAGTTAACGAGCAGCGCTTCGTTGCAGGCGGCGGCTTCGAGCTTCAGCACCGCGTCGTGAAAGAAGCGGGCTACCCTGAGATCCGTACGGTTCAAGATTACGAGAGCGTTATCAAATCGTACATCGAGAAGCACCCTACAGATGAGAACGGCAACAAAAACATCGGCGTATCGCTGAACGCAGACGACTGGCATATGTACATCTCCGTTACGAACCCTGCGGTTTCGACTACAGGCGGCTCCGATGACGGCGAATACTACATCGACCAAACAACGAACGAAGCGATCTACCACTTCCGTCGTCCGGAAGAGAAAGAATATTTCCGCTGGCTGAACCACATGAACGATATCGGCCTTCTTGACAAAGAGAGCTTCGTTCAGAAGTATGACCAGTACAAATCCAAAGTAGCAACGGGCCGCGTGCTTGGTCTGATCGACCAAGACTGGGATTACAACGATGCACAGCAAGCTCTGAAAACAGCTGGTAAATTCGACGAGACTTATGGTCACTACCCAGTAACAATGTCCAAAGACATCAAGCAAGCGGACTTCTGGCCAACAGGCTTCATGGGCGGCTATGGTATCTCCATCTCCAGCACATGTAAAGATCCGGTTCGCGCGATCAAGTTCCTTGACTACCTGGCTTCCGACGAGTTCCAAATCCTCAACAACTGGGGTATTGAAGGCAAGCACTACAAGATCGAAGACGGCAAGCGCGTAGTACCGCAAGAAGTGCAAGACCGCATCAACAACGACAACACGGCATTCACGAAAGAATCCGGTATCGGCTTCTACTGGAACATGATGGTTCACTATGGTGACGGCGCGAAAGACGAGTCCGGCAACTACTACACGAAGAACTTCCCTGAGCAGCTCGTAAACGGCTACAGCGATGCAGAGAAAGAAACATTGGCGGCTTACAAAGCGACAACGTGGAAAGATCTGTTCCCGAAAGAAGACGAGTTCAAAGTGAAAGCGTACGGCGCAGCATGGAACATCCAAATTCCAGGCGAAGACGAAGTATCCATCCTGGGTACGAAGATGAAAGACATCACATGGAAACGCATCCCGCAAGCGATCTTGGCGAAACCGGCTGACTTCGATAAGATTTGGGACGAGTACATGGCTGATCTCGACAAAGCCGGCGTGAAGAAAATGGAAGCAGATTACACGAAGTATGTTCAAGACCGTGTAGCACTTTGGTCGGGTAACTAATAGGGGAGCGGTGCAGAGTTTATCTGCACCGCTTTTTTATGGTTAAAAATAGTTAAACCGTTCTCGCTGCGCAGTCGAATGTTCTTTCGATCGCTGTTGTATTCGGATTCCCATTGAACAATCTGGAACGTGGTTGGAATCCTAATACAAAGGCGACCGCTGAGCTTCTCCAGAATCATTCGACCGCTTCGCTCTTGGTTTAACCTGTATAAAAAAGCGGTGCAGATAATTCTGCACCGCTGTGGGGGAGGAACAATGGTGCTGCGCCGCCATTGGCTGCTCTATGTTGGATAAATCCAACACTGAAGGGCAAGAAATGGCAGAATTCCATCCTATAATGGAAAAATCCACTCATTTTTGCCCGAAACAGCCGATTTCCGGCCTTTCCTGCGATAATGAGTGGATAAATCCAACATAGCCTGGCAAAATCGCCCAAATCGAGCGAAATGAGTGGATAAATCCAATATAGCCAATCTTTAGCCGAGACCCGCGGTACCATCCACGAGTTTCGATATTTCCTGAAGGAGAAAAATGTCTCCCTGATCTTTATCAGCAGTTAGTATTTTCAATTGGTGGAGCTCTGCCGTTAATCTTGCATAATTATCATCGATTTGCTTTTGTTGGTCTGCAGTTTGAACGCCCCCGTAATTATCGCTGTCTGAGTTTATTAACTGTTTAAGATGCTTCATATTCGCGTCAAGCTCTTTCCAAAGCGATTCGTAATCAGAGGAATCGGACACGGAACCAGCTTGTTTCAGCATCACATAACGATTCAACCTATACCCATAAATACCTAGCGTGTACTCCTCGATATCAGACCATATGGAGCCGCCGCCGGAAATCAGGTAATCCAAACCGAGTTGACTCGAGATAATGGCAGTGACTGTTTTTTTTAGCGAGACGGTTTCACGCTGTAAGTCCGGATCATTCTTAATCCGATTGTTCATGCCAGCTTCAAAGCAAGCTCCGATCTGGTAATACATCTCTTCATCATTATTAACATTCGTGATTTGTTGCTCCTTCATGTATGCATCATCGTAAATGGAAATGATTTGGTCCTCTTCAAGATCGGAATTCACCACTTTCGTACATAACTCCCGAACCATCTTCTCGTGATTGACATCCTCCTCAGATTCAGGTTCAACCCATTGGTGAATCTCTTTCGGCGGGGCTTGTCGAAGCAACGCAACAATATCGCTAACCGACTTTGCCTTCTCTGAAAGATAAACGTTCCTATCAATATCGGAGTCCGAAATGAAACGATCATCCAATTGAAAGTAAATATACGGTACAAAGCTCTTCTCTTCCGGAGCAGGTTGATCCGTAGAATAGTCCGCTAATACAATGACATCTTTTTGGCCATCACCATTCAAATCTTTGAAGGAAACGGCTTCGATCTTCTCCAAGTTCCAAGTAATGGTGAGTTCAGGCTCCGGAAATGTGTAGACGGTAGCGCCTTTCCCATTTTTCAGTTGGATTTTCATACTTGTCCGCCCGTCAGCCTGGAGTTGTTTCGAGGAAACGTAACGTACCTGCCCCCATGAACCAAGTTGGATATCGAATGATTGATCCGCAATCTCCTCCATATTAATCTCCGGTTCGCTTGCTTCAACTTCTGCCGTTTCCGGAGGTATCGTCGGTATATTAGTTGAATTCTCCGCTGGAGCGGTAACCATTGCAGGTGCATTCGGTAACGAGGCGACATCGTTCTCTTGCTTCTCAGCGCTTTTACATCCCATTAATGCAATCAGCAATAGAATAGCGAATATTGACTTTTTCATATGTTCGATTTCCTCTCCATGTGAGTTCACCTTGAAACTTTTCGGTACTCCCGCGGAGTGACACCGGTATGCTTGCGGAACATCCGATTGAAGAAGCTGATGTCGCCAAAGCCGACCTCGAGGGCTATGTCGAGCACTTTCTTGTCAGTCGTCCTCAGTAGCTCGGCGGCGTGGCGTACTTGAACGGTATGTTTATAGTCGACGAGGCTAAGACCCGTCGCTTCCTTGAATTTCGCCGTGAATGAAGAGACGCTCATGCCACATAGCTGGCTAAGCTGCTGCAGCGTGAATGGCTGATAATAGTGCAGCTCCACATAGTTGACGATCGATTCCATCCACGCTTGATCGCTGATGGCGGTGGGCTTCTCCGACTTTCGATTCTCTTGATGATAGCGGCTGAGCCAGACGAGACATTCGATCCAGCGGGTCTTTATCATGAGCTGATAGCCTTCGCGCCGCTGGCGGAACTCATCCGCGATCGTTTGCAGATGGGATTGGAGCTGCAGTTTTTGCGAAGGGGTAAGCGGATGGTACGGGATGAACGATTGGCTTTTGCGCAGAAAAGGAACGAGATAGAAGAAGCCTACGAACGACGGCATCTGCTGCAGCACTTCCATCTCCTGCTGGAGGAACGTGGTATCGAAGAGCACATTGTACACAATTGTCTCCTTGTCCGGCGAGCAGGTGTAGCTGTGATAAACATGGGGCTCCAAGACGAATACGTCTCCGGCTGCCAGCCGGTAAGTATGACCGGACATTTCGTGGATGGCGCTTCCTTCGACGACGAATACAAGCTCGACGAACTCATGCGTGTGCGTTGGGATATGCTCCCCGCGCTCAATCGTATATCGCTGAATATAGAAAGGGAAATCATCCTGCTGAAAAAACATGTCTCCTCTATATACCGTCAAGGCTTCTCGCATCCTTCTTCTATCAACTTATTTGATTTTTATTTCATGTTGATTATACGCAGTTCTGCGCTATAATGAAACGCAAAACACGATAAAAGGAGCTGCACAAGAAGATGGAGAAATCGCAACAACTGCAACAGCTTAAACCGGAAGTTAGAGCTTATTTGGACCGAATCGGCTACACGGGGCCGCTCGACGGAAGCGCCGCTGTCCTCGCGAAGCTGCAGCGTTGTCATCTTTATGCGGTCCCCTATGAGAA
Source organism: Paenibacillus taihuensis (assembly GCF_003386535.1). Taxonomy (GTDB): domain Bacteria; phylum Bacillota; class Bacilli; order Paenibacillales; family Paenibacillaceae; genus Paenibacillus_Z; species Paenibacillus_Z taihuensis. The sequence goes on along the minus strand of NZ_QTTN01000023.1, from coordinate 62,519 downwards.
TTTGGATATTTTGAGAGGGATTCCGCTGTCGCTTAAGATTGATCATCTCCATGACAAAATCGTCACGCGCCGCAGAGGCGGCTACTGCTTCGAGCTGAATGCACTGTTCGGCTGGCTGCTGCGGGAGCTCGGCTATGATGTGACTGATCTTGTTGCACGGTTCTGGCGCGATTCTACGGATTCACCGCCGAAGCGACGCCATCAAGTGCTGAAGGTCATCGTAGATGGTCAGCCGTATCTCTGTGATGTCGGTGTAGGCGGTATCGTTCCGAGAGAACCGATCGCGATGAACGCATATGAGGAGCAGCGGCAGGGAGAAGAGACGTACCGACTGGAGCCGGATGCGCAGTATGGCTGGTTTTTGACGGAATTGAAGCATGGGGAGTGGCATCGGATCTACTCGTTTACCGAGGAGCCGCAGCTTGCGGGAGATTATGAGTTTGCGACATTTTGGTGCGAGAATGCGCCCGATTCAATCTTTAGACAGACGCCGATTCTAGCGATACGGACGGAGGAAGGGCGCAATACGGCATTTGGCAGCGAGGTTCGTCTATTCAAAGGCACTGAAGTCGAAGTGCTCACGCCGGAGAATGATGCGGAGTTCGACTCCGCGCTGGAGAAGTATTTTGGCATAAAACGTTAAGTTCTGTTAAGGAAGTTACAATTAAGTTTTCACTTTCCGCATCGAACGCAGCACTCTCCAGCTGATAAGTGCTAGTACAGCAATTGCGCCGTATATAATGAACGCAGAACCGTAGTGATGAACGTAGTGCTTGACGGTGAGCCAGCGCTCTCCGAGCACATAGCCAACGTAGATGAACAGGGTGCTCCAGATAAGCGCCCCCGCGTAGGAATACAGCATGAATGTGCGAAGCTTCAGCCGCGACATCCCTGCCATGTAGGCGGTCATATGCCGAAGGCCCGGGACGAAGAAGCCTGCAAACAGCAGGAAATTGCCATATTTGTTCATCCAGCCTTGAGCCCGTTCGATCTTCGCAGGGGACATGTGCAGCTTCGGTCCGAATTTAAGCAGGAAGGGCAGCCCGAACCGTATGCCGATGCCATAGCTGGCCGTAATGCCAGCCGCAGCTCCGATAAATGCGCAGAGCATGACCCACACCATATGCAGTGTTCCGTTGTTTACTAGGAAGCCGGAGTAGGTGAGCAGCGCCTCATCCGGGACCGGAATTCCGACGATGCCGAGTGCGAGCGCAAGCATGAGTCCTACATAACCATAGCGAAATATAAGCAGTTCCAAGAGGTGTTCCAAGCGAGTTCCTACTTTCGTGAAGACGTGATTGTTATATGAAAATGTAGTTGTTTTATATTTCTTCCCACATCAATATGGACTATACTAGGGACGAATTCATTTTACAGAAAAAGGTGGCAAATCACAGTGACTCGTAAACTCCGCTGGGGCGTTATCGGCTGTGCCGGCATCGCCGTACATCAAGTTATTCCAGGTATCAAGCTTTCTGAAACAGGCGAAGTGAAAGCGATTGCAAGCCGTGACCTGGCAAAAGCCGAAGAAACTGCCGCAAAGCTTGGCATTCCGAAAGCATATGGCAGCTATGAAGAGATTTTGGCAGATTCGGAGCTTGATGCGATTTATATCCCGCTGCCGAACCATTTACATATGGAATGGTCGATCCGCGCAATGGAAGCTGGCAAGCATGTGCTCTGCGAGAAGCCGATCGCGCTGAATGCGGAGGAAGCTCAGCGTATGGCGGATGCCGCGAAGAAGAACGGCGTTCATCTGGCAGAAGCGTTCATGTACCGTCAGCACCCGCGTTACAAGGCGATTGCCGAGATTATCGCATCCGGCGAAATCGGCGAGCTGCGCGGCCTTCATGGTGCATTCACATTCAACAATGCCGGCGATTCGAAGAACGTCCGTTACCGCAGAGATTGGGGCGGCGGCTCGATCTACGACGTTGGCTGCTATCCAATCAGCGCTGCAAGGCTCATTCTTGGCGCGGAGCCGGAAGCGGCAACCGTTCATGCGCTGCTCTCGCCTGAGCATGACAATGTCGATATGATGGCGTCCGGCATTCTGGAATTCCCGAACAAAGTCGCGCTGACTTTCGACTGCGGCATGTGGGCTGCATTCCGGAACACGCTTGAAATTCTCGGCACAGAAGGCCGTATTGAAGTGCCTGAAGCCTATATCGGCAATCCGAACTTTATCGTTCATTCCAAAGGCGGCAAGCGCGAAGTGGAGCAGCCTGTCCTCAATCAGTATGCGCTTCAAGCGGATACGTTCGCTCGTATCGCATGGGGCGAGCAAGAGGCAGATTTCACACCAGCCGATGCAGTGGCCAATATGAAAGCAATTGACGCTTGTCTCGAATCCGCTTATTCGCGCAAGCGGGTCGGCATTTAATAACCGAACTCTTCAATAGACGAACTCATTCATTTTATACGAGAACCTAGAATAGGAGCAACTCATTATGAAACAGATTCAACTGCCTACGGTTAAACAAGGTGTTTCTCAGCTGATTATGGGCACGGATTATTTCCGCCCTTCCATATTTGAGACGGTATGCGAGAACCTGGATGCGTTTGTTGCCATTGGCGGCAACACGATGGATACGGCCTACGGCTATTGCGGCGGCGAGAGCGAGCAAGCGATCGGCATGTGGATGGAGCTGCGCAAAAACCGCGAACAGATCAATGTCTGGACCAAAGGCGGCCATCCGAACCAACATGGCCCGCAAGTCAATAAGCAGGCGATATATAATGAGCTGATGACTAGCTTGGAGCGTCTGCGTACGGATTATATCGATGTGTACGCGCTGCACCGCGACGATACGAATGTGCCGGTCGGCGAGATCGTGGACATTCTGAACGAGCATGTTGAAGCGGGACGCATCCGCACGTTCGGCGGCTCGAACTGGACGACGGCACGCCTGCAGGAAGCAAATGAATACGCGGAGAAGAACGGCTTGCGCGGTTTCGAATTCAGCAGCCCGAACCTTAGCCTTGCGAAGGCGCAAGATCCGTACTGGGCGGATTGCATCAGCGTTGACGATGCGATCATGTCGTGGCATGAGCGTACGAATCTTCCGCTGTTCTCGTGGTCCGCTCAAGCGCGCGGCTTCTTCACAGGCCGCTTCACGCCTGAAGATCGGTCAGATGCGGATTTGGTCCGCGTATTCTATAATGACGATAACTGGGAACGCTATCGCCGTGCAGAGCAGCTGGGCAAAGAGAAAGGAGCATCGACGATCCAAATCGCGCTTGCTTATGTCCTGAACCAATCGTTCCCGACTGCCGCAATCATCGGCCCGCGGGGCGAAGCCGAGATGAAATCGTGCCTGGAAGCAACGAAAATAGAGTTGTCCGTGGAGGAAATTAAATGGCTGGATCTTCGCACCAAATAGTCGAGCTGTGGCCTGAAGGGGCTCCTCTCGCAGCCGGAGTAACAGACGAAGATCGCCCTGCGCTGACGCCATATCTGGTCGATGGCAGCAACGGCGCTGTCATCGTCTGCCCAGGCGGCGGCTATGGCATGCGTGCAGACCATGAAGGCGAGCCGATTGCGCTGTGGCTGAACAGCATCGGCATCTCCGCCTTCGTGCTGCGCTACCGCGTCGCGCCGTACCAATATCCGGCGGCGCTGCTGGATGTGCAGCGGGCGATTCGTTATGTGCGCTTGCACGCGGAGGAATGGGGCATCGCCGGGAACAAGATCGGCGTGCTAGGCTTCTCCGCCGGCGGCCACCTCGTGTCGACGGCAGGGACGCATTATGATGCCGGGAAGCCGGAGGCGGACGATCCGATCGAGCGCCAGTCGTGTCGGCCGGATCTGCTCATCCTGTGCTACCCGGTCATCACGCTGATTGAGCCGTATACGCATGAAGGCTCGCGAATCAATCTGCTTGGCGACCAGCCGGAACAGGCGATGATCGAGCAGCTGAGCGGCGAGCTTCAAGTGACGCCGGACACGCCGCCGGCTTTTCTATGGCACACGTCGGATGACGGAGCGGTGCCGGTAGAGAACAGCTTGAACTTCGCGCTGGCAATGCGCCGCGCAGGCGTTCCTTTTGACCTGCATGTGTATGAGCAAGGTCAGCACGGCTTAGGTCTTGCCGAGAGCGACCCACATGTGGCAAGCTGGACATATGTGTGCGGATTATGGCTGAAGCGGTACCGGTTCTAACTGCTTCCGCGAGCAATGCCGCACCTTTGACGAAGCAAAAGGAGAGTAGAATTCACGATGAGCGATCAAGCAAACCAAGCATTCCAAGGTACCTATCAAGGCGAGCCCGCCGTATGGCTGAAATTCGGCAAATACGAAGCCGCGTTGCTGCCTGAAGTAGGCGGCAATCTGATCGCATTCCGCGATACATCGAAGGGCTGGCAGCTGCTGCATGAGCCGACGATGGACGAGATGGAATCGTTCAAGGCGCGTCCTTTTATTCACGGCATTCCGGTGCTGATCCCGCCGAACCGGTTCGAGGACGGCAAGTTCCCGTGGAACGGCCGCACGTACCAGTTCCCGGTCAATGAGCCGTCGACGGGCAACCATCTGCACGGCTTCGTGCACAGCGAGACGTGGACTGTCGATGACTTCGGCACGACGGCAACGGAAAGCTATGTTGTAGTTTCGCTGAAAGTGGACGAGCAAAGTGCGGTTTATACGTACTTGCCGCACAAGTTTACAGTCAAGCTGCGTTATGCGATCAGTGAAGACGGCTTGCACCAGCATGTTCTTGTTCGCAACGACGGCGATGATGTCATGCCGTGCCTGTTCGCGTTCCACACATCCGTGAACGCACCGTTCATTCCGGGCAGCTCGGCGAAGGATTACCGCCTGAAGCTGACGATCGGCGATCGCTGGGCAATGAGCGAGCGGATGCTGCCAACTGGCGAGTATCAGCCGCTGACGGAGAACGAACAGCTAATGAAGGGCGAAGGCGTGTATCCGTTCTTCGAGTCGCTCGACAACCACTACACGGCTGTCGCTCAGAACGGCCGCAATCGGATGGAGCTGACCGATACGAAGAATGGTGCGACGCTTGTGTACGATGTCGGTACTTCGTATAAGCAGTGGATGATCTGGAACAACGGCGCGACAGAAGGCTTCTTCTGCCCAGAGCCGCAAGTGAACCTCGTCAACGCGCCGAAGAGCGATCTGCCAGCTGACCAAATCGGCTTGTTCAGCTTGGCGCCAGGCGAGATCTGGGAAGAAACAGGCCGCCTGTACGTGAAATAATTCGTATCTGTACAAAAAAGTGTCGAGACAATCCTACGCCTTATGTTTTACGAAGGTGTGGGAGGATCTCGACACTTTTTTGTTTGTAACGGAATCTAGGAGTTATTGGCAGGGAAAGTGGGAAAATGCACCTACCTGTTCTGCTAAGGAACCTCAGCCCCCTTATTTGGTGCCATTAGCCTGGAACACGCCTCAAAACGTGCAAATAGTGTGTGTGAGTTCCTTAGCTGTTCATTAGCGCCAATTTTGCTCGATTGCCGCTGGAGTTCCTTAGGAGTTCCTTATGATTAGGCTAGACGGCGCAATATACTCCTGCCCCAGACTCGCGTGCTTGAGTCCAGCGTTGAAGTTCATTATCAAATCCAGCGGTCACCACGTCAGACGGAGCACTCTGCCCTAACCATCGAATACACATTCGTCGCGTGAGATCTGCCGCCTTGCACCATATAGTCCCTCAGCACGCCTTCCTGTTGGAAGCCGAGCCTCGTGAGCAGTGATATCGAAGGTGCGTTCTCCGGGAAGACGACTGCGCCTATTCGTGCGAGCCCGAGATTCTCGAATCCGTATGTAATGACCCGCTTCACTGCCTCCGAAGCATACCCGCTTCCCCAATACGCAGGATGAAGCTCGTAGCCGATTTCTGCTCTGCGGTGGGGGAGGACGAGCGCATTAAAACCGATCGTGCCCATTAACCCTGGTGACCCTTTACGTTCAATCCCCCAGCGAATCCCGCGTTTATTTTCATAGTTCGATGCAAATAAACCAATCAGTCTCGCTGCCTGCTCTTCGGATTCGAACGGCTCCTGACCGTAATATTGCGTTACTTCCCGATTGGAGAAACAAGCGAACACTTCTGCTGCATCAGCCTCTGTTATTTCTCTAAGCCGTAACCGCTCCGTTTCAAGCACCGGAAACATAGGCCACGCCACCTCCCTGACTATAACTACTGCCGCCCCTTCCGAATCTCCGTCGGCGCCACGCTGCGCATCTTCTTGAACACGCGGCCGAAATACGTCATGTTAGAGAAGCCAACGAGGTCCGCGATCTCCGTTACGGGATAGTTCGTGTCGAGCAGCAGCCGTTCAGCCTCCTGAACGCGCAGCAGGTGAATATATTCAATGAGTGTCTTGCCGGTCACCTGCTTGAACACTTTGCAGAAGTGCGCCTTGCTCAGGTTCACCATCCGCGCGGCTTCATCGACGCTGATCGGCTCCTGGAACCGCTCGCGCAGCGTGTGCAGCAGCTGCGTGAAGTCGTAGGACTTCTGCTTTGGCACGCGCGTCAATGCTTGAGCCGCGCTCCGCTCGGCATAGCGGAAGTAAAGGCCGAAGATTCGCAGCAGCTCAGCTTTCACGAGCAGCTCGTAGCCTGGCGCCTTACCCTGAAACTCGGCGACGAGCCTGGCGAAGGACGCATTCATCTCCTCGATAAGCGGGTCGGAATCGAGCATCCAGCTTGGCCACTGCAGCTGCTTCTGCAAGTAAGGAACGAAATAATGATGCTCCGTAATATCAAGCCCGCTTCCGCGGACGAGCGCTTCATTGAAGACGATGGAGATCATCTCCGTGCCCGGCGCAAGCGCCACCGCGCTGTGCAGCTGCTTCACATTGACGAAGGCGAGCTCGCCCTTCTGCAGCGCCTGAAACGAAGCATCAACTTGCACTCGCGCCGAGCCTTCCTTCACATAGATCCATTCGATATGATCATGCCAATGCAGATGAATGCTGGAGACGGGAAAAACATTGATCGGAAACGTGCGGTCAGGCATGCGTGTGTTTTCTTTCAACGGGCTTACGGTCATCGGTGGTCAGTCTCCTCTTCGGCATCCATACGATTTTATCGGAAAAGATGCGTCTTGCATTCATGTTACCGCTTTATTTTACCAAACTATCGGAAGATTGTATGAATATATCACAATTTCGTTTCTAGTCTGGGCGAGCTTGTTTCGGTACGATTAGGTCAGTATTGCAATTTCCGAATATAGGGAGAGAATTGACGATGGCGAAGCACCGAATTGTAGTTGCCGGATGCGGCGGAATGTCCAACACGTGGATCGATTATGCAATCAAGCGGGAAAATGCGGAAATCGTTGGCCTCGTCGATATCTATGAAGAAAGCGCAAAGTCAATGGCGGCGAAGAAGGGGCTGGATGTGCCGACGTTTACCGACCTCGGCGCGGCGTTAGAAGCGACTGGCGCGAATCTCGTCTTCGACGTGACGATACCGGCAAGTCATAAACAAGTTGCCATTACGGCGATGCGTGCCGGCTGCAACGTGTTCGGCGAGAAACCGATGGCCGAGTCGTACGAGGATGCGAAAGAAATTGTGGCCGTCAGTGGGGAAACCGGCAAACGCTATTCGGTCATGCAGAACCGCCGCTATTTGCCGCAAATTCGTTCTTTCCGCGACCTGCTTCGTAACGATACGATCGGTACGGTCGGCTCCATTCATGCGGACTTCTACCTCGGCGCACATTTCGGCGGCTTCCGCGACCTGATGGACAGCCCGCTTATTGTCGACATGGCGATCCATACGTTTGACCAAGCCCGATTTATTATCGACGCCGATCCGGTATCCGTCTATTGCCATGAGTTCAACCCTCCAGGTTCGTGGTACAAAGGCAATGCTTCGGCGATCTGTATCTTCGAAATGAGCGACGGCTCCGTATTCAGCTATCGCGGCTCCTGGTGCGCAGATGGTCTGAACACCTCGTGGGAGTCGGACTGGCGCGTAACAGGCAGCAAAGGCGGCGCGCGTTGGGATGGTTTCGGAATGCCTTACGGTGAATACGTTGATGCTTCGAAGCCGGATGCTTTCATCCGTGAGATGACCCGCTTCGAAGGCACGAAGGATTGGAACGGGCAAGAAGGCCACTTCGGCTGCTTCGATGAGATGTTTGCCGCATTGGAGGAGGACCGTCCGGCAGAAACGGATTGCCTCGACAACATTAAGAGCGTCGCAATGGTGTTCGGCGCCGTAGAGAGCGCGCGTACCGGCCAGAAAGTCATGCTCTAATCGATCACTCCAGCCAAGAAGAGCCCCATATAAAGCCAAGAGACAACAGGTGCGAACCTGTTCTTTCTTGGCTTTTATTATTTGTCCTGCTTTGGTCACGAACGGGCATTCGCGCTTATTCGACAGGTTTAGAGCCACTCCCATTTACACATAATGGTAGATATATCTCAAAACCGGAAACCAAGGGGCAGCTATGTCGAACAGTCAAACAGAATCTTCCTTGCCTACGCTGGCTCATACCCTCGACCAATTCGAGGATTGCATGGATCTATCCCATCGTGAGTTTCCGAATCTTGGCGTTCATGCCGTGTATTTGAATACGCTGATTAGCGGAGCAAAACTGCAAAATGAAGTGTTTAAGCCGCTCCACGATCTGGAGCCCGACCAGCTTACAACGTTATTTCAGCAGTCGCAGTTTGAGAAACAAACAGATGATAAAGCGCTTATCCTTGGGATCTTATCAGGTAAAGCGGCAGTTTTTGCAGAAGAACAGGTCTATTTGATCGATGTGAGAGGTGCTGAGGGCCGGGCAATCACGAATTCGGAAATCGAGACGACCATTACCGGTCCCCACGACGCTCTAACGGAGCAGGTTAGCTTAAGTTTGATGCTTATTCGCGCACGCATAAGAAGCACGCACCTGAAGATTGTGAAGCTTAGCGTCGGCGAAATAACGAAGAACGATGTCTATATTCTTTACATCAAAGATATTGCGAATATGGACAATGTCCAGGAGCTCAAACAGCGAATCAGCGACATTGAGATTGACGCGGTACATGATACGAATATGCTGATTCAATTAATCGATGATCGGCCATATGCACTCTTTCCGCAAATTTTAACGACGGAACGTCCGGATGCAGTCGTCTCGAAGCTTGTAGCAGGCAGGGTTGTCGGCATCATGGATGGCAGCCCGTCAGCGTTCAGTGTACCCTCTACGTTCTATGAATTTTTCTCTTCGTCCGACGATTACTATCAGCGCTGGATGCTGGGAACGGCTACGCGGATGCTTCGTTTCTTCGCGCTCATCGTAACCGTCTCGCTAACGGCGCTATATGTGTCGGTTACAACGTTTCACTATGAGATGATTCCTGAGAATCTGCTCATGACGCTTGTTGAATCCCGCAGCCGGGTACCGTTTCCTCCGCTCTATGAAGCGCTTCTGATGGAAATGACGATCGAGCTGCTCCGCGAAGCGGGAGCGCGGCTGCCGACGAAGATCGGTCAAACGATCGGTATCGTAGGCGGTATTGTCATCGGGCAAGCGGCGGTTCAGGCAGGCTTCACAAGCAACATCCTCATCATCGCGGTTGCGTTGTCAACCATCGCCTCGTTCGTTATCCCGAACTATACGATGAGCGCATCGATTCGGCTGATGCGTTTCGGCTTTATTTTGCTGGCCGGCTTATGGGGGAATCTTGGTATCGCAATCGGGATTACAGCAACAACGATTCATCTATGCAGCTTGATTAGCATGAAGGCATCCTATGTAACGCCAATTGCGCCGAACCAGCCTTACGAATGGAGAGATGTGTTCATCCGTGCGCCGTTTAACCTGCTTAAGAAGCGTCCGACCCAGTCTCGTCCTATGAATATGACCCGAGTCAAGCCGAAGAGGTGAGCACCCTGCAAAGTTCGGAGAAGCTGTCTCCCTATCATATCGTCATTCTCGTTTATATGACGCAGTTTGGCGTTATTATATTCTCGCTCCCGCAGCTTCTCAGCAAAGCGTTCGGTACGAACGGTTGGGTGATGAACCTTATATTCGCTATCATCGTCATCGTGAATATGTTGCTGATTGGAGCCGCCTATTGGATGGGGAAGGGCAAGTCCATCTTCGTCATTCTCGAACGAGCCATGCCACGAATCATGCTTTATCCGCTCTATCTGTTTCTCATGTTCGTGTGGTCGGTGCTCGGCTGTCTCGTCGCCAAAGAATATGTGCTTATTTTTCAAATGATCGCATTCCCGACGACGCACCCGATGTTCTTCAAAATTGCGCTCGATCTGCTTGTTTTCTGGCTGATGATTCAAGGAATTTATAACATCTCCAAGTCCATTACGATGCTCTTCTATTTGACGATATGGATGCTTCCGGTTGTCTGCTTCTTCTATGCGGATTTCAGCTGGTCGAGGCTGACCCCGTTTTTCTTTCGGGAAGGCCAGCCTTCACCCGTTGAATTTGTTAACATTTTTGCTTCGTATCTCGGTTATGAGCTGATTCTGATGGTATTCCCGTATACCGACAAGAAGTCGAAGCTGATCAAATCTTCCATTATCGGGTCGCTGCTTCTCGCGTTTATCTATACGTACCTTTGCATTATTACCTTCGGCTTCTTCAGCTTGCGGCAGCTGCAGCGTATGGCATTCCCGCTTCTTGATCTGATGGCCTACATCAAGTTCCCCTTTATCGAGCGGGTCGAAAATTTGTTCTTCGGCGCATTCCTGTTTACGACCGTCGCCACGGTCGTGATGTATTTGTGGTCCGCTCAAGAAACGGCGCTTCAAGTGTTCAAGCGTGCGAATGTGAAGCTCGTCGCCGGTGTATTGGTAATCTTTGCGTATGTTATTGCTTTCATCCCGGATACGCTTAGCGATGTGCAGCATTGGTTAGGCTTGTTTGCTCAGCTTGAGATTGGGATTGCCTTCATCCTACCGCTGCTTCTCGTCGTAGTGCTTGCATTTACGAAGAATAAGAAAGAGGCCGCTTCATGAAAAATGCTCCTATCCGCCTCCGCCGCGCGCTTATCTGTATGCTGTTGCTTCTATTTATGCCTGGGTGCGGCGATCAGCGAATACTGGAGAAGCTCGGCTTCGTCCAGGCAAGCAGCTACGACCTGGGAGAGAACGGTCAGCTTGAGGTTACGATCACGATGCCGAAAGCAGATCAGAATGCAGGCCAGCGGCGCGATGTATTATCTTTGATGGCTAGAACAGGGAAGGAAGCGCGGGTGAAGCTGACAAGGGAGAGCAATCTGCAGCTTGTGAGCGGCCAGCTGCGCAACTCGTTGTTTGGGATGTCGCTGGCACGGAAGGGATTGCTGAAGCATCTGGATACGTTCCAGCGCGATCCTTCGATCTCGCCAAGGGTGAAGCTTTCTGTCGTGCGCGGCAACGCAAAATCGATGCTGGAGCGAAACTATCCCAATCAGCCTATTATTAGCCGATATATTGAAGGATTATTGCAGAAGGAATCAATGGGGCAAAATATCCCGGTCTCGACGTTGTATACATTCATCCGGGATTATTATGACGATGGAATTGACCCGGTGATGCCTGTGCTGCGGAATAAATCGGATAATATCATCATAGACGGCATCGCACTATTCAGAGGAGACAAGTATATTGCTGAAATTCCCGCCGATGATGGCATGGTTTTCTCGTTTCTGCGCGGTTCCTTCAAGCTGGGGGAACTTAGCATTCATCTGAGCGAGGGGGAACCGGGCGGCGATACCGTTATGATCACGTCGATTGTAAGCAAGCGCAAAGTGAGAGTTAGCCGAAGCGCCGAGGGAGCGCCGGAAATTACGATACAAGTTCGGTTGAAAGGAACGGTTATCGAGTATACAGGCGGATTGTCGCTTGATCGGCCAGCGGAGAAGCATACGCTCGAGAAACAAATCGATAAGGAACTCGTTAAAGAGGCGAACGAGATGATCGCTTTTATGCAGAAACATAAAACAGATGCCATTGGAATTGGGATTGCCGTCCGCAACCATATGAGCTACGGGGCGTGGAAGCAGATGAAGTGGCCGGAGATGTATCCGACAGTGAAAGTGAAATGCAACTTCCACTTTGAAATTATGAATGCAGGTAAAGTGGTCGAATAATGCAAAAAGCCGGGTGCTCCACGTACGATGTACGATGTGGAGGCATCCGGCTTTTTATAATTAAGATGCTTCTTTCTGCGTCTGAACAACCTTCTCTTCCTGCGGCTTTGTCTTCTTGATGAAGAACGCGAGGAGAAGTGCTGCGGCTGTCAGCCAAGTTGCAATCGTGAAGGAATGATTGATTCCGGTGACCGTTGCATGCTGGATGACGTCAGCCATTTTCACTTGATCCTTCGGATCGACATTGCCTGCGACTACCAGTTCCTTCGTTACGGCAGTTGCTTTGTTCGTCATAATCGTTACGAGCAGCGCAGTACCTAGAGCACCAGCTACGTTACGAAGCGTTTGCGACATTGCCGAGCCGTGCGCGTTCAGACGCTGCGGCAGCTGATTCAGACCTGCTGTCTGAATCGGCATCATCAGCATGGACATACCGAACATGCGGAATGTATAGGTGACGATAAGATGCATGTAGCTTGTATCGATCGTCAGTGTGCTGAACTCATAGGTTGTAACTGCCGAGATCAGGAGGCCTGCCACGGCAAGCCAGCGTGCGCCGATCTTATCGAATATCATGCCCGTAATTGGAGACATGATGCCCATCAGGATTGCGCCAGGGAGCAGCAGCAAACCGGAATCAATCGGCGAGAAGCCGCGGATGTTCTGCAGATAAATTGGAAGCAGAACCATACCGGAGTACATGGACATTGTAATGATGACGTTGATAACAGTCGTTAGCGAGAACATGCCGAACTTGAAGACGTCGAGCTCAAGGAGCGGCTTCTCTGCCGTCAGCTCACGCCATACGAAGAGAATGAGCGAGACAGCGCCGACGACCAAGCAGGTAATAACGGTTGTGCTATCCCATCCGTCTGCACCGGCATCACTGAAGCCGTAGAGCACGCCGCCGAAACCGAGCGTCGACAGGATAACGCCAAGCGCATCCAGCTTTGGTTTGGATGTCTTCACGACGTTCTTCATGGAGTATGCGCCGTAGATGAACGCGAAGATGGAAAGCGGCAAAATGATGTAGAACAGAACATGCCACGAATAGTGCTCAACGACATAACCAGACAGTGTTGGACCGATAGCAGGTGCGCAAATCATCGCGATCCCCATCATACCCATCGCTTTGCCGCGCTCGGCAACAGGGAAGATGGTCAGAATGACGATGGTCATGAGCGGCATCAGAATGCCGGCGCCAGCTGCTTGAATGAGACGACCGGAGAGCAGCAATCCGAAGTTCGGCGAGAAGGCACAAATAATGGTACCGACCGCGAACAGTCCGGCTGCGGTTAGAAACAGAATACGAGTTGTATAACGGGAAATGAGGAATGCGCTGACGGGTACAAGCACGCCGTTGACGAGCATGTAACCGTTGATGAGCCACTGAATCGTGTTCTCATTGACGTTCAAGTCTTTCATCATGCTCGGCAGCGCGACGTTCAGCACCGTCTGCGCGAGCAGCGCGACGAATGCCGCGATCAGCAGGGACGCGAGAATAGGGCCTCTCCGGAGAGTGCCTGAGGTAGCGGTAGTCAAATTTAATCTTCCTTTCGATATTGCTGTAAAATGTGTGCAAACTGTTTGTGGATGCGAAGCAGTGCGAGTTGATCCTCCGCCGACATCTGCATGAACGGCGTAATCCATTCCATCTTCCGTTCCGTCAATCTCTTCCAGATTTGCTCGCCTTTCTCAGCAAGCCTGAGCGTTACGGAGCGCCGATCCGCTTGGGATCGTTCACGCGTCACAAGCTCAGCTTCCACCATTCGGTCAACGATGCCGCTTGTTGTACTGTTACCGAGATGAAGCTCATCTGACAGCTCAGCCAGCTTCATCTCTGGATTTAGAGCGAGCGATCGCAGCACCATAAATTGCTGAGGTGTAATGCCATGCTGATGAGCGGCCTTCGAGAGCAGCTGGTAGTAAATTTGCTGGATTTCACGGAATGAATGCAGAATCTGAATGGTGCGTTCATAATGCTCTTCATCCATAAACGTTTACCGTCCTTGCCAAAATCGTTTTTATCCAAATAGTTCGCATGCGAAGTATTATAAAACGGGAGGTTTGTATATGTCAATTACGACATATGTACCAGTCGATAAAAAAAAGATGACTTTCTGATTGATCAGAAAGTCATCTTAGCTTTACGCCTGTTACTGCATTAATATACGTTAGGAGCTTCCACGTTCGGTTCTACGTCAGCTTCATAGTCGACGCCTTCGGTCTCGAATCCGAACAATTGGAAAAATTCTTTGCGGTAGCCTTCGAGGTCCGAAAGCTCGTTAATATTCTCTGTCGTCATTGCGGCCCATAGCTTGGCCACTTCTTCCTGCACATCTTCGCGCAGCTCCCAATCGTCGATGCGAATGCGGCCTTCCGCGTCCACTGGAACTTCCCCGCCCGTGTAGAGGCGCTCTGCGAACAAACGGTATGTTTGCTCGATGCAGCCTTCGTGAATGCCTTTCTCTTTCATCACTTTGTACAGTGCGGAGATGTACAGCGGCACAACAGGAATCGCCGAGCTCGACTGCGTAACGAGCGCCTTGCTGACGGTTACGTAGGCGTGACCGCCGATGGAGGAGAGCCGCTCGCTCAGCTTCTTCGCTGTCGCTTCCAGGTGGTCTTTGGCCTGGCCGATGGAGCCTTCTCTGTAGATGGCTTGCGTAATTTGCGAGCCGATGTACGAGTAGGACACCGTCACAGCGCCTTCGGCGAGTGCGCCGCCCTGCTGCAGCGCGTCGATCCACATCTGCCAATCGTCGCCGCCCATAACATGAACCGTTTCTGCAATTTCCTGCTCTGTTGCCGGCTCGATGGATACCATGCTCACTTCACCTGTGTGGAAGTTGACTGTCTTGTTCGTGTATGTATTGCCGATAGGCTTCAGCACCGAGTTGTAGGTATCGCCTGTGCGCGGATCCGTTCTGCGTGCGGACGCTACGCTGTATACGACCAGATCAACCTGTCCGAGCTCCTTGCGGATCAGTTCAACAGCCTTCTGCTTCGTCTCATCTGTGAACGCATCGCCAGTTACGCTGAACGATTTCAGTCCTGCTGCTTGTGCGGCTTGCTCGAATGCGGCCGAGTTGTACCAGCCTGCAGATGCGGTACGGCCGTTCTTGCTCTCGCCTTGGCGGTAGATGCCGACCGTGTTCGCGCCAGCGCCGAATGCTGCTACGATCCGGGATGCAAGGCCATAGCCCGCGGATGCGCCGATGACGAGTACGTTCTTCGGACCTTGGATTGCCGCATGCTCTCTCACATAATTGATTTGCTCCTGCACTTGATGGGCGCAGCCCGTCGGGTGAGCGGTTGTGCAGATGAAACCGCGAGTTCTAGGTTTGATAATCATTTGGGTTGATTCATTTCCTCTCATGCGTTGTCGAAGTGAAGTCTAAATACGGATAAAACCTCAATGTTACGATAGTACCTTTATTGTAGGGAAAAATGCAACAAGGATGACGGTTTACGGCAACTTTTTTTATTCGTGCTACAGGAGGCAGGTTCGATGCTGGAGAATGTTTACAGTATGGTAACTTGGATAAAAAGGAGCAGGTGTAATGCTGAAACGGCTGAGCGAGCATTTATTTCAACATGAAGATACTTGCCTTGTATATGTGATCGTCAATGGTACGGAAGCGGTGCTGATTGATTTCGGATCAGGAGCTGTTCTGGATGAATTGGCTTCGATTGGTGTAGAACGCGTGACAGATGTGCTGATGACGCATCATCACCGGGATCAAGGGCAGGGATTAGCAAGGGCGAATGCAGCCGGCATTCGGATTTGGGTGCCGCATCATGAGCAGGATCTGTTCGCGAACATCGATTTGCATTGGTATGGCCGAGAGATTTATAACAATTATGATGTTCGACAGGATCGGTTTTCATTACTTACGCCTGTTGGGATTGCCGGAACGTTGAAAGATTATGCGCGGTATGATTTTGGCGGGAGATCTTATTCGATTGTGCCAACACCGGGTCATACGATCGGTTCCATCTCGGTTGTGACTGAGCTGGATAACCGAAAGGCGGCGTTCACGGGCGATCTCATCGCCGGTCCGGGCAAAGTGTGGTCGATGTCGGCAACGCAGTGGACTTACAATGGAAGTGACGGTGTCATAAGTACTGTGCTGTCTGTCTCGGACTTGCGAGAATTGGAGCTGGATGTGCTGCTCCCATCGCATGGCGTGGTGATGGAAGAGCCTGCGGCTGCGATTGATCCTTTAATTGATCGTTTGAGGAGCTTGCTGCAGCTGCGCGGTAACGATGGATTGCTGGAATTGTGCCGCGAGCCGGAGTATAAGAAGATTACGCCGCATTTGCTCTGGAATGTGCGTTCTTTTGCTAACTCATATACGCTGCTGTCGAAGAGCGGTAAAGCGCTGATGATCGACTATGGTTATCCGTCGTTTCATCAGACGTTCTATGCCGGTACGGATCGATCTTCACGACGTCCGAATCTGAGGCAAATCGGCTATCTGAAGAAATGGTACAACGTGAGCAGCATCGACGTCGTTATCCCGACGCATTATCATGATGATCATGTGGCGGGCCTCAACCTGCTGAGGGATGTGGAAGGTACGCAGACGTGGGTTGCCGAGAATTTCGCGGATTTGCTAGAGCAGCCAGCGCGTTATGATGTGCCGTGTATCTGGTACGATCCGATTCCGGTGGACCGGCGGCTGCCGCTTGGCGAGCCGATTCAGTGGGAGGAGTATACGTTCCGGCTGTATGAACAGCCCGGGCATACGTTGTATGCGGTGGCAATCTCGTTCGAGGTGGACGGCAAGCATGTGGTGGCAATCGGGGATCAGCAGGATTCGAATGGCAATTTGTACAATTATGTCTATAAGAACAAGTTCAGATCCCATGACTATGTGCTGAGCGCGGAGCTATATCAGCGGCTGAAGCCGGATCTCATCATCTCGGGCCATTGGGATCCGCTAGAATTGACGGATGCCTACTTGGAGAAACTCGCTCGCGATGGCGAGACATTGAAGCAGCTGCATGATGAGCTGCTGCCGCTTGAGGAGATCGATATGGGCGCAGAGGGCTTCTGCGCGTGGATCAAGCCTTATCAGATCGAGCTGTCTGCCGGGGCGACGGCGGAGATCACGGTTGAGGTGCTCAACCCGCTGCCGGTCGCGGAGCGGGTCGCGGTTCGGCTTGTTGCGGCAGCCGAGGGCTTGGCAATCGAGGCGCCGGAACAAGCGGTCGAGCTTGCGGCAGGCGAAGCGGGCGAGCTGCGCTTCTATTTGACGGCAGAGGCGAGCATGCGCGGTGTGAAGCGCGCGCGTATCGCCGCAGACGTCACAGTCGGCGCGCGCAGACTGGGGCAGCAGGCGGATGCGCTGGTGACGGTGATTTAAGGCTTGGTGTTGCTAATGCTGAGAGATCCCAATTCGATCTCTCAGCAGTACTTTCGGTGCGGGATGGTGCTGAGAGAGCCGATACGGGTTTCTCGAGTCTCGCGGGCAGGTGTATTTGGAGGGATTGGTGACTGAGAGATCCCAATTCGATCTCTCAGCAGTACTTTCGGTGCGGGATGGTGCTGAGAGAGCCGATACGGGTTTCTCGAGTCTCGCGGGCAGGTGTATTGGGAGGGATTGGTGACTGAGAGATCCCAATTCGATCTCTCAGCAGTACTTTCGCCGCGGGATGGTGCTGAGAGAGGCTTATTCCTCTCTCGAACCAGATTTACCGAGTTACTGGCTCCGAGAGAGGCTTTTCCCGCTCTCAATCCCTTCGCCGCGCGAACGCAAACGGCAAATACATCAACGTGAATATCGCGACCGCGATGGCTTCCTCTACGAGCAGATAGTACGGATACGGTCCTAGCAGCGAGAGCAGCGATGCACCGGCTGGTTTGTGCCGGAGGAACATGTAGTTGGCGCCCAGCCAGAAGTCGACCCCTCCGACGACGATGACGAGAATATTAAGGAAGATCATCGTGACACCGATCGATTTCCAAGTCGGTCTGTAGCGTTCGGCCCAAGTCATATATAGCGGCGATAGAATGATCGCAATGTGTACGATGAAGAAATGGAAGAAGCGAAAATGCGGGAACGGATAGTCGAGGTCCGGCGTGAGAATCGCCTGCAGCGCACCGCCGATACCGGCAAAATAAACAACGATGTAGAGCAGCCTGCTGCGAGTGACGAGCATAAGAATCGCGAGCATTTGCGAGATACTGCACAGCTCAAGCGGGAGCGTGAATCTGGCATTCCAGAGATCCTCCACGGCATACCAATAATAGAGACCGCCCTCAGGAACAGCGAGCCCGATAAGCAGCAAGACGCGTATCGCGGTTCGAAGCCTAGCATCCTTGCGAACGGTGTCTCGGAACAGAAACATGAGCAGAGCGAGTCCGAGCAGCAATGCGATCATGAGCAGATGCGGAGCCGCGTAAGCGACGAAGTGACTTTCTGTGTGAGCCGAGAAGAATGAACCCATAGTCAAAGCCCCCTTTTCATCCTACCTATTCGGGGTGCAGCTTCGAAAATCCTTTACAGATGTTAGGAGGTACAGCCATGCGAGAGCTTGTCGGTCACTGTCAGCGTTGCGGCAAGGCGGTCTATTGCGAAGATGGCTTCCTGAACGGGGCTATTGTCGAGGGGAGCGGGGCCCTAATTTGCTCTGACTGCGCATACCCACCTAAGGAGGCTGAAGGCTCCGAATCCTCTGAATAGACCTAGCGAGAAAGAGACCTGCGAATGAGTTACCACATTTTGGTGAACATAATGTTAACCCAATAATGAGAGGTGATTCCTACGAAACGGCTCCTTATTCTAGTACTCCTCATGTTCACACTCCAGACGAATGCTAACATCGAAGCTGCCCCTGATGATGACTCGCTCCCGGAACCATATCTTTACTTCACGCAGCACGACGATAGCAGAGGCGTCACCGTCGAAGCCAACCGTGACATCGACCGCCTTTCTCTGCAGCATGCACTTCAACATTCCCTTATCAGGAGAGAAGAAGCGGCTGTCGGTGAACCGATCAGCGCACACGTCGTTTGGTACTCAGCCAGACATGCCGAAATTCTGATTAGCGGCCTTGATGCGGGCGAGTCGGTCAGGTTCTCCTTCAATGGAACGAAAACAGTTCAAGGCGATGCCTTCCTTGCCGGCGAACAACCAGCACGTAATGACATTGTGCTGTTCGGAACCTCGGAGCACGATGAGCTGCTATGGCTCGATCAGAAGGATGCTCGGGAGAAGCGGGCGGTGCCGATCGAAGGGAATATTTTTCAGCAGGTCGGGTTGGACCAAGCATCTAATCTCATTGCGTATCCGAAGTCAGGGGCACCGGTTCTCGTATCGGCAGATACCGGACGAGTCACTAAGCTGCAGCTTCCGAATTGGTGGCCGGGGGCAAAGCAGCCGCCGTTCGGCAATGATTACGGCACCTCGCTCATGTTCGCGGATCGGTTTACGAAGGATGCAACATACGTCGTTGTCGGCAATCGATATGTCTACTTGCTGCATTGGCGCACGGGTCAAGCGGAGAAGCTATTCGAGTCCAAAGCCGCCATTTACGCGATATCCGCTTCGCCGACTGGGAGCAAAGCCGCGATTCTAACCGATTCGGACAGCACGATTGGGCCAGATGCGGATCTAACGGTGCTGAACAGCAAAGGGCAGATTGAGACGGCTTTCAGAAAGGCAGCCATCCAATCGCACAGCCAAGGCTTCTTGTTCGTCTATCCGCTGGCTTGGGTGAATGATAGCTCGGTCTTGGCGGTGGAACAGGATCATTACCGCTCCATTCGGTTAAGTGACGGGGAAGGGGCGGAGCGCGCGCAGGATCAGCTCTCTGCGGAGGAGCGGAAGCTGCTCGAGCAGCAATTTGGAGTTGTACCTGAAACAGCTGAGCTCATTCGAAGCCGCACGGACGCCAATCTAGTAGCAATTGAGATCAACCAGAACGTATTCTCACCCGAGGTTTGGATCATCGACGGCGCAGCAGGCAAGCTTCGCTGGGCGGGAGCGGGTATGCTGCTCGGCATGTCGGGCAGCGGCGAGGTAATCGTCAAGCCGTCAAGCGAGCGGGGGTATCGATTCCCGGCTGTTCACCTGCTGGCAGAGCAAGGACACTAATAAGCGCATCAAGCGCATCAAGCGCATCAAGCCAAGCAAGCTCGGCAAGCCCAGCAAGCTCGGCAAGCCCAGCAAGCCCAGTAAGCCCAGCAAACTCTGCAAGCTTAGCAAGTCAGCAAAAGCACAAAAAAAGCCGAGTGCACCGTCGGGGTCAGCCCCGTTGGTCCGCACTCGGCTTATTGTTATTTCTTCTGCACAACCGGCATCATCATGCCGTCCATGCCCATCATGCTGACGCTCTCGCCATCTGCTTCGTCACCTTCATAGAGATATACCTCTGTGCCGTACTGCGGCTCGGCATAAGGGAGATGCGTCCGGCCGCGGGCAAGAATTTGCCGGTAGTTGCCGGAATCGCCTTCGAAGCCATCGTGATCCCAAGGTACCCACGAGCGGGCATTGCAGTAATGAAGCACGTAGGAGCGGCGGAAACGATCTGCCGTCTTGTTCGCATACGATCTGTGGAACAGATGCGAATGGAAGAACAGTACGTCGCCTGGCTGCATCGGCACCGAGATCGGCGGCGGATACTTCGCAACGACGCGGGACAATGTATTGACTTCATCGTCGAGATGGCTCACGTTCTGAACGGCATGCAGGTTGGAGAACGCATCAAGCGCATGCACGTTGCCGCCGCCGATGCCATCCGGCGGATAAATCGGCTCGTGATTGGAGCCTGGGACAACCCATAGGCAGCCATTCTCTTCATCGACTTCTTCAAGCGCGATCCAAGCGCCGATCAGCGTGTCCGGATGCGTCTTGATATAGCAGGCGTCCTGATGCCAGCCTTGTCCGCCGCGGCCGGGAGGGTTCAGGAACATCATCGATTGCAAGGCCAGCACATCAGGTCCGATCAGTGCTTCAACAACGTCAACGATTTGAGGATGGAGCAGGCCGCGCTCTGCAGCCGGCTCAAGGCGCGACAGCATATGGATACGAGTCTGCTGTTTGAATTCTTCATTAAGCGGATCGCCCGCATTGTTGCGATCTTCATTTGGCTTTGTTTTGAGCCGTGTTTGCTCGGCCAGATCGTAGAGCTCGGTGATGTCTTCTTTTGACACGAGTCCTCTCACAATCAAGTAACCGTTGCGGTGATAATGCGTATATTCGTCTGTGCTGACCAGATAGCGGTCCTCTCGGTCACGAGACTTAGGCGTATAGTAAGTTCCCATCGTTATGAATTCCTCCAGTAAACGTTAGTTATGCTTCTATTGTGCAGGGAGCAGGGAGCGTTTTCAATGGAGGAAAGAGAATAAACGATGTGTTTATTTGATATCTGGATTAACGACAATATGTCGGTTGACGAACGAACGGTCCGGATTAACCTCAATCGCCGCATGACGAAAAATCGGGGATTTGCACCTTTCGATGTACTCCGTCGCTGTAATGCCGCGAATCCGCTTATACATTTTTGAGAAATGATGCTCGTCTCCGAAGCCTGCCAAGTACGAGATTTGCTTCACCGTTCCTTGACCCCGCATCATCAATTCCTCCGCATAGTGCAGACGCCGCTCAAGCAGCATCCGCTTTGGCGTCATCCCGACAGCTGCCACGAACATCCGCGTAAAATGCTCATGCGACCAGCCGGACTGCTGCGCAATGCTCTCGATGGTGATCGGCTCCGTCAAATGCGCGTCCATGTAGGCGATGCTTCGCGCGATTTGCACAGGGTAGCTGCTGATGGCAAACTCCGGAGTCTTGTCCGCATAGGCAGCCAGTTCCTCAAGCGCGGCACTGAGGAGCGCGGACAGCCGTATCTTCCAATGATGAGATTGGTGATTGGCGACGACGACAATTTGCTGCATAATGCCAGCGACCAGCGTGCTGTGGTAAGCGGGAACGACGTGCAGCTGCTGAAGCAGCGAACTGAATCGCGGAGCGTTATTTCGCAAGAGTTCATAATCGAAATGAACGAACAGATGCCGCACGTTGCGGTCTCTATCGAACAAATAGCGGTGACTAACCCCGGGCTGAGTAAGGACGAAGCAGGGAACGTCGAGCGGGAATGATAACCCGCCTTGCTCATAGACGGTGTTCGTTCCATCCGGAAAATAGACGAGTTCGTAGTCGTCAATCGCCCGCGGTCCGAGAATATGGCCGCCTGTTTGCACGAGAATATCTCCGACCACGTTGATGACAGGCTCGGCGATAGAATTGTCCATTCGCTGCTCCACTTCCTTTCTGCTTCTACTGTTATTATTGCGGAGAGGGTAGGATTGGCGCAACTGTCGTTAATCATGCAAAAAAAGAAAGCCTGCACGGATTAACCGTGCAGGCTGTTTGTAATGTCTATGAAATGACGCTACGCAGATGTTCCTTCAATCGGCCCGGAAAATCGGTAATGATGCCGGTTACGCCGATGGAGATCAACCTATCCCACTGAGCAGGATGATTAGCGGTGTAGGGATAAATGTGAAGCCCTGCAGCGATCGCATCCTCGGCATCGTCCGCTCCGATGAGCTCATGATGTGGATGAAGCGACCAGACCTCTGTCTCCAGCAGCGCTGCATAGGCAGCATGATGAATCAGATCTGCAGCATAGAGCAGTCCGATGCGAAGCTCCGGTTCTGCTTGCTTCAGTCTGAGAAGCAGCTTGTGGTCGAAGGAGGAGACGACGGTGCGGTCCAGCCGATTGTCGGCGCGCAGGAAGTTCAGCAGCACTTCATCGAATTGCGTGCCTCTCGAATCTTTCACTTCAACATTGATCTCGATTTGTTCTGGAAGCAGATCATAGACTTCCTCCAGAAACGGAATTCGTTCTCCGGCAAAAGAAGGCGAGAACTTGCTTCCCGCATCCGCCTCGCGGATGACATCCGAACGCAGGGAGCAGATCGCTCCGGACATGTCCGTCGTCCGATCGAGCGTTTCGTCATGGCAGACGATGAGCCTGCCGTCCTCCGACAAATGGATATCCAGCTCCACCATATGGCTGCCTTGCTCAGCTGCCAGCTTGAAGCTTGCCAGTGTATTCTCAGGTGCTTCTCCTGCTGCGCCTCTGTGCCCGATTACGATGGGGCTGCTTACCACGATTTCTTGCTTGATTTCCTCTGGCATCCTCTTGTTTCCTCCCAATAAAGCCCGTTTGTCACGATTATATGCCCTCTGGAAGAGACTGTCGCTCTTGAAATTGAAATGTAAACAAATCTTTAGAAACAAAAGGTTCTTTTCAAATGAAACGTTTTCAACTTGCCATATCTTAACAAAACACTGACATCGGGCTTACAAATGGCAGTTATGGTAGTTAATGTTGGAATTGCCAAGCTCAATCCAGCATGGACAAACTCAAACTCAAACTCTTGGAAGGGCGGTTTTCATTCACATATGAATTCACAAACCTATTCGGACAAGTCTGGACAAGTCTTGTCTCCGGCTTCCGCAGTATCGGCCAGGACTTCAATTCACTCAGGCAGGTTAAAGCGATTGAGAGAGCAGCTGCTAGGTTACGTGTTTCTGGCGCCTAGCTTAGTCGTATTCATCTTGTTTCTATTTTACCCGATGGTCCGTTCCGTCTATCTGAGCTTCCAACTCACCGACCCGCGCGGTCGAGTAGCCGCCTACGCAGGTCTCGATAACTATACGCAGATGTTTCAATCCTCCGATTTCTGGAGCAGTCTGTGGATTACGGTCGAGTTTACGCTCCTGACCGTCCCTGTTGGACTTATTCTCGGGTTGCTATGCGCCAGCCTTGTCCATTCCGCGGGCAGAGGCAGCAAGATCTTCCGCTTCATCTTCTCCCTTCCGCTGGCACTCTCGGTCGGAACGGCATCCATACTATGGATGATTCTGTACCACCCGTCGCTTGGCATGCTGAACTACTTGCTCGGACAGATCGGCATCGGACCTATCCAATGGCTGACCGATCCCGGTGCGGCGCTTGGTTCCGTCTCGCTGATGACCGTGTGGATGAACTCCGGCTTTCCGTTCGTCCTGCTGCTCGCTGCGATTCAAGGACTCGATAACGATGTCATGGACAGCTCGCGCATCGACGGCGCTTCGATGTGGAGAACCTTCTTCTCCATAAAATTGCCGCTGCTGTCGCCGACGCTCTTCTTCCTTGCGGTGGTGTCTATCATGAACGCTTTTCAATCGTTCGGTCAAATCAATATTCTTACACGCGGCGGCCCGGCTGGCTCTACGGATGTTCTGGTGTACTCCATCTATCGGGAGGCATTCATTAATTACCAGTTCGGCACCGGCAGCGCGCTGGCGATCGTCCTGTTCGTCCTGATGCTTCTCTTGACGGCGATACAATTCCTCGTACTTGGAAAGAAGGTGCATTACCAGTGAGAGCAATCAGTCATCCGCGTCATCCATTTCGGTTATCCAGCCATTACGGCTTGTTGATTCTGCTGTCTCTTCTCGTACTGGGACCGCTGCTGTATCTGCTCGCCCAGATCTTTATGACCCCAGACGAAGCAAGCCAATATCCGCCTAAGCTGCTGCCTTCCAGCTTTTATATGGGGGAGCTGAAGAACGCGATCGATACGGTGCCCATCTTCGGCTTCATCATCAACAGCTTCGTTCTGGCTACTGCAATCATGGTGCTTCAGGTCTTGACGGCAGCTCTTGCCGCTTACGCGTTCGTCTATATCCGGTTTTCCGGCAGCCGCTTCTGGTTCGCCTTATTCATAAGCACCATGATGATTCCGTGGGAAGTGACGATCATTCCCAACTACTTAACGATAAAAGGCTGGGGATGGCTCGATTCGTTCCAAGGTCTCATCGTTCCTTTTGCAGCTTCGGCATTTGGTGTCTTTCTGCTCCGGCAGTTTTACATGCAGCTGCCTCGAGAATTGTTCGAAGCGGCGCGCGTCGACGGCTGCGGACATTTCCGCCACTTTGTTTCTATCGTGCTGCCGTTATCCGGACCAGCCGGTGCTTCGCTTGCCGTTTATGTGTTCCTGAACGGTTGGAACCAGTACCTATGGCCGCTTCTCGTTACGAGCAGCGATGCTATGAGAACGGTCCAGATCGGAATCGCCATGCTCCAGTTCGAGGAGCTGACGAGCTGGAATTTGGTCCTCTGCGGTGTGGCGCTCGTTCTAGTGCCATCTTTCGTACTTCTGGCGCTTGGCCTTAAGCCGCTTGTTCGTGGAATTACGGCAGGGGCGGTTAAGGGTTAAGAGGTTCCACGGCTGCAAGCTTTCAAGGTTGCATGGTTTCAAGGCGAAATTACTATCATTTTTTTATCTCAGGGTACGCGTCCTTCGGGACTTACCAAATATATAAATATGGTTACAGTGGAAAGGGAGAGAGATTCAACATGGTTAAAGGAAATTGGAAATTGGTTTTGCCAGCGGCGGCGATGCTCGTGCTGCCTCTATCCGCTTGTGCTTCAAACCCTGACAATGGCGGTAAAAACGCTAACCAGGCAACGAATGTCTCGACTTCCAATGCGGCGAACACAACTGCAAATTCGGCCAACACGACCAACTCCACAAGCACGAACACAGCTGCAACGACTGAACCAGCCAAAGAGCCGGTAAAAGTGGTATGGTGGCACTCCATGAGCGGCGAGCTTGGCACTGCTGCAGACAAGCTGGTAGCTGACTTCAATGCCTCGCACCCGGATATCCAGGTAGAAGGCGTATTCCAAGGCACTTATGATGAGAGCTTGAACAAGCTCAAAGCATCGATGGATTCGAAATCCGGCCCATCTTTGATTCAGGTGTATGAGATCGGTTCCAGATTCATGATTGACTCCGGTGCGGTTACGCCAGTTCAACAGTTCATCGACGCGGATAACTACGACGTGTCTTCGCTCGAACCGAACATCCGCAGCTACTATACGTTTGATGGCAAGCAATACTCCATGCCTTTTAACACATCCAATCCAATTCTTTACTATAACAAGGATCTGTTCACAAAAGCCGGCATTGACAAAGCGCCTACGACTTACCAAGAGGTAGCTGACGATGCGAAGAAACTGACGGGGGGCAATGTGACTGGCGGATCCTTCGCGATCTATGGTTGGTTCATGGAGCAATTGCTCGCGAACCAAGGTAAAGACCTCGTTAATAACGGTAACGGCCGCGACAGCTCCGCTACAGAATCGCTCGTAAACCAGGATGCAGCTGTAAATACGCTGAACTGGTGGAAGGG
This sequence comes from Paenibacillus taihuensis, assembly GCF_003386535.1. GTDB lineage: Bacteria > Bacillota > Bacilli > Paenibacillales > Paenibacillaceae > Paenibacillus_Z > Paenibacillus_Z taihuensis. The sequence continues at coordinate 36,252 of NZ_QTTN01000023.1, read as the reverse complement.
CATGGTGGATAACAAGTCCATTCTGAACCTTGGCCGTAAAACAGACGACACGAAAAAAGCATTCCTTGCTGGTCAAATCGGGATGACACTTGATTCGACAGCTTCCCTGCGCGGCATTGTTGACGGCGCAGCTGGCAAGTTCGAAGTAGGTACAGCTTTCCTGCCTAAGCCGGACGCTTCTTCCGAAGGCGGCGTTGTTGTAGGCGGCGCGAGCTTGTGGATTATGAACAACAAGTCGGACGAAGAGCAGAAGGCTGCTTGGGAATTCATCAAGTACCTGGCTGAGCCTGCAGTTCAAGCACAATGGCACATCAACACAGGCTACTTCCCAATTACGACTAAAGCGTATGATGAGCAAATCGTAAAAGATAACCTGGCGAAATATCCACAGTTCCAAACAGCTGTTGACCAGCTTCACGCTTCCAAGCCGAGCACAGCAAGCCAAGGCGCTGTTATGGGCGTATTCCCAGAAGCTCGCCAAACAGTAGAAGGCGCGATTGAAGAAGTGTTCACAGGCAAGAAGGATACGAAGGCTGCGCTTGACGATGCGGCGAAGCAAATTACAGAGAAAATTGATGTCTACAACAAGACGGTAAAGAAATAAGCCGGTTTTAGATTCACCTTGAATGGAATGATCTCGAGAAATAGGATCTCAACCTCCAGATTGTAGTGGAGTTTGAGGTCCTTTTCTCGCGGTTTTCCATGCGATGGGCACCATTTCAAAAGTATCGCAAACATCTGTGAACGCACCTGCACCTGCACCTCCCACCATGCACCTCGCACCCTGCACGCCGCACCTCCTAAGGAACCGTACAGCGCCTATTTGCCGAAATATCGTCTAGCTGACGCGCTAAGGAACTCCAGTAACGTTATTAGGTGTCTTATGACTGGAATACGCCTCAAAACGCGTAAATAGCGTGTGTGGAGTTCCTTAGAATTCCAAAACCGCCAATTCCGCCTGCTTAGTGTCGCTGGAGTTCCTTAGAGCTCGGCCGCACCTCGCACCATGCAACCCGTGCGCCTGGAATACGCCTCACTAATTTTTTTGTATTGAAATTAGAAGCAGTGCGAGCTATATTGGAGATAGATCAGTTTACTATATAGAAGTTGGTTTGATATATTAAACCAAACGAAGATGGATGAGGCGATTGTTGTGTCAGAGGAACGCAAATATTGGGTGCCTGCGTTAGAGAAGGCTGATAAAGTGCTGGCCGTTCTTGCCAAAGAGCCGGCCAAGCTGAAGCTGATCGATCTTTCGCGGCAGCTGGACATTAACAAGAGCTCCATGTTCTCGCTCCTGAACACGATGGAGACGCTCGGCTGGGTCAAACGCAGCGGGAGCGGGGGAGATACATACTCGCTCGGGCACGCTTTTGCCGAATTCGGTTCCTCGTATTTGAAGCAGTACGATCTGCATCAGTCGTTTCAAGAGGAAGCGGCCGGCACGCGGGATCGGCTGCAGGAGACGGTTCAACTTGCGAAGCGCGCGGGCGATCAGGTGCTCTACTTAGGGAAGCTCGAAGCGGTATCCCCGGTGCGGCTCCAATCAGAGCCAGGCATGAGACTGCCGGCGCACGCGACTGCTTTGGGCAAAGCGATGCTGGCCCAGCTAAGCGAGGAAGAGCTGCTTCGGCTGTATCCGCAGGAGCAGCTGGAGCAGTTGACGCCGCATACGATCGGCTCGCGAACGGAGTTGTTTAAGCAGCTGGAAACGATTCGTGCACACGGCTTTGCGCTGGACGATCAGGAATCGGTCATGGGCTTTCGCTGTGTAGCGGCTCCGATCCGTGCTGGCAGCGGGGAACAAGCCGCGGTCAGCTGTTCGATGCTGCTGCATCAATGGGCGGTCAAATCCGAACAAGCAAGGGCAGAAATGCAGGATTTAGCAAGACGGTTATCCGTTTAGCACGACTATTATGAATAGGGAGATGAGAGGCATGCGGTTGCAAAATAAAGTGATTCTCATTACAGGCTCAGGTTCAGGTATCGGTAAAGCGACAGCGCTGCTGTTCGCGAGCGAAGGGGCGAAGCTGGTCATAAACGATTTGAATGAGCAGCATGGCCAAGAGACGGTGCAACAGATTGAGGCGGCTGGCGGCGAAGCGATCTTCATTCGCGCCGACGTTACGAAACCGGATGAAGTATCCGCAATGGTGGATCAAATTATCGCTCATTACGGCGTTATCGACGTGCTCTTCAACAATGCCGGCATTAGCGGCGTAGGCGTGCTGCACGAAATCGAGCCGGAAGCTTGGGATCGCGTCATTAATGTAAACATTCGCGGCGTCTTCCTGCCGAGCAAGTATGTGATCCCGCACATGATGGAACGCCGCAGCGGCTCTATCATTAACATGTCCTCCTGTATCGCGGAGATCGGGCTCGCACGCCGTGCTTCTTATGCTGCAACGAAAGGCGCTGTACTCGCGCTGACGAAATCGATGCAGGTTGACTATGCGCCGTATGGCATTCGTGTGAATGCGCTTCTGCCAGGCACGATCATGACTCCATTTGTAGAAGATTATTTGAAAAAGTCTTACGATAATCCAGAGGAAGCGATCAAAGGTCTGAAGAAGCGCCAGCTGAGCGAAGAGCTTGGCTATCCGGAGGATGTAGCGAAAGCTGCCCTGTTCCTCGCTTCGGATGAATCCTCGTTCGTTATGGGTTCGCCGTTCTATGTAGACGGTGGCGTTGTATTCGGCAAGAACGCTTAACGCGAATATTTTCATAGCAGTTTACTATTATTTTGAGTGGAGGTTATCGAGCAATATGAAACTAGTTAGCATTTCGAAACAGGGCCGTAACGCGCTTGGCGTTGCAGCGGCAAACGGTATCATTATCGATATTGAAGAAGCGCTTCAGGCTGTGAAGGCGGAGCAAGAGGTACCAACGACAGTAACAGCAGTTATTGAAGGCGGAGATGCAGCACTCGCAGCGCTTCGCAGCTATGTTGATGCATTGCCAGTAGATGGCGGTGCTGCATATGTGCGGGGGGAGAGCGATATCGAATGGGGACCATGCGTTACCGAGCCGAACAAAATCATCTGCGTCGGCCTCAACTACCGCAAGCATGCGGAAGAAACGAATGCCCCGATTCCGGAATACCCGATTCTGTTCAATAAATTCAACAACACGCTGACAGGCAACTTGAAGGACATCGCCGTACCGAAAGTAACGGAGAAGCTGGACTATGAAGCGGAACTAGTTATCGTAATCGGCAAGAAGACGAAGTATGTAGCCAAAGAAGATGCGCTCAGCCATGTATTCGGTTATTGTGCAGTCAATGACCTGTCGGCTCGCGACCTGCAGCTTCGCACGCATCAGTGGCTGCTTGGCAAGACCTGCGACGATTTCAGTCCGCTTGGACCATACCTCGTAACGGCTGATGAAGTCGGCAATCCGAACGACCTGTGGATCAAATCGACTGTAAACGGCGAAGTGCGCCAATCGTCGAACACATCGGATATGATTTTCCACTGTGATGAGATTGTCAGCTACGTTTCGCAGCATATGACGCTTGTGCCTGGCGACATTATCCTCACAGGAACACCTGAAGGCGTCGTGCTCGGCTTGCCGCCGGAGCAGCAAGTCTATCTGAAGCCTGGCGATGAAGTGACGATCGAGATTGAGAAGCTCGGCGCGCTTACGAACCGTTTTGTGGCAGATCAAGGATAGGATATTAGACACATCAAAAAGGAGTGCCGAGGCACTCCTTTTTACTAGACATCTAGTTCGGGATAACGGCAGCTGTGATCGGGTAGTGGTCGGACGGATAACGTCCATTGTAAAGGCTGCGGTCGATGACGCAAGAGACTAAGCGGGTATTCTGCGAAACATAGATATAATCAATCGGACTTCCCGTGTCGCCGCCTTGAAACGCATGATAAGTGCGGGATAACGGCTCGTCCAAGACGCTAAAAGCGGAGGTAAGACCGGCCTCGTTAATGAGTTCGATGACGCTGCTCTCCGGTTCACAGTTGAAGTCACCGGTCAGCATGGCTGGGAGCTGGATTCGAGCACTGTTCATTCTGGAGAGGATTAGCTGAATGCCCTTCTGCCTCGCTTCTTCGGAGACATGATCGAGATGGGTGTTATAGACGATCCATTCGCCGCCTTCCCGATTGCTGAATTTCGCCCATGTGCACATGCGAGGACATGCGGTATCCCAGCTCATATAGCCTAGCTGCTCCGGATGCTCGGATAAGCCGAAATGACCGCTTTCCTTGAGCGTAACGACATCGGATTTGTAAAATATCGCGCAGCATTCGTCTTCCGTACCGCTGCTCCGGCTTGCTCCAAGCGAGCGATACTCGGGCAGCAGCTCTTGCAGATCCCGGAGCATGGACGGCGTGCCTTCCTGCGTGCATACGATGTCGGCCTGCGCGTGTTTGATCGCTTCCGCTGCTTCTGCTATCCGGTTCGGCCAGGCATTGTCACCATCGTCCAGCACATGAACTCTCAAATTGAACGTCATAATATGAAGTTTAAGTCCCATATAAGCCGAGTCCTCCTGTAAATTAGAATAGATGGAAATCAAAGCGCTTACAGCATGTCCTTATTATAAACGAAGAACGTACGAATTCGATATCAAAAAGAGGTGCTACCTAACATGAGAATTGATGCGCATCAGCATTATTGGAAGCTTGAACGCGGCGATTACGGCTGGCTGACGCCTGAAGCGGGGCCGGCTCTTTATCGTGATTATGGACCTGAGAACTTGGAGCCGGAGCTTGAATGCGCTGGAGTGTCCCGCACCATTATTGTCCAGGCTGCGGCGACGCATGCGGAGACGGAATATATGCTGCAAATTGCGGAAGCGTCGGAATCGGTGGCTGGCGTCGTCGGCTGGCTTGATTTTGGCGATCCTAAGTGGCGTCAAGTGCTGGAGGCGTTCTCCGCGCATCCGAAGTTCGTCGGCATCCGCGTCATGATTCAAGAAATGACTTATGCGAGCGACGTTCTTCAGCCGCATATGGTGGAAGCGCTGCGCGAGCTGGCGGAGATTCAGCTGCCGGTCGATCTGCTGCTTGTGTCGCATCAGCTGGCCGCAGCAATCGAGCTGCTGAAGCAAGTGCCGGGCCTGCATGCCGTCATTGACCACATAGCAAAGCCGCGGATCGGCGAAGGTGTGATGGAGCCGTGGGCGAGCCAGATGAAGGAGATCGCGGAGTCGTTCCCAGGCGTCTATTGCAAGCTGTCCGGTATGATTACAGAAGCGAACCATACGGAATGGAATGCAGAGCAGTTCGCGCCGTATGTGCGGCATATCGTTGATATATTCGGTACGAAGCGCGTTATGTTCGGCAGCGATTGGCCGGTTTGCTTGCTCGCCGGCAGCTATGGCGATGTGTGCGATGTACTTGCTTCCTCGCTGCCGTCTTCGCTTGGTGCGGAGGAGCTGGAGGCTGTCTACGGCGGGAACGCCGCTGATTTCTATAAGTTAACCTAATCCTGGGAGGATGGCAGTGCGATGAGAACGATTATATGTGAGCAGCCGGATCAATGGCTTGTAACAGAGACGGAGCCTCCCGCCGGTGAGTTAAAGGCTGGAGAGGCGATTATCCGAGTACGCCGCATCGGCATTTGCGGCACCGATCTTCACGCGTTCAAGGGCAATCAGCCGTTCTTTCAATACCCGCGGATTCTCGGGCATGAGCTGTCAGGCACGATTGAACGTATCGCGGTGCCGAATGAACAAGGGCTGCATGTAGGCGATCAGGTGGCGGTGATTCCGTATATCGCCTGCGGCGCCTGCATCGCCTGCCGCAGCGGGCGGACGAACTGCTGCACGAGCATGCAGGTGCTTGGCGTTCACGTGGATGGAGGCATGCGCGAGCTGCTCGCGGTACCGACGAAGCTGTTGCTGTCCGTGAACGATTTGACTCTCGAGCAAGCCGCGACGGTGGAGCCGCTGGCGATCGGCGCTCATGCGGTGCGTCGCTCGGGTCTGCAAGCGGGCGAGACGGCGCTTGTTATCGGCGGCGGCCCGATCGGGCTTGGCGTGATGCGGATCGCCAAAGCGCTGGGGGCGACGGTCATCGCAATGGACGTGAACGAAGACCGGCTGCAATTTTGCCGCTCATGGGCAGGAGCCGATCATACGGTGAACGCGCTGGGCGATAATCCGCTCGAGGAGCTTGCAGCATTGACCGGCGGCGAGCTTGCGCCGGTCGTCTTCGATGCGACTGGCAACGCGAAGTCGATGATGAATGCGTTCAATTATTCCGCGCATGGCGGCAGGCTTGTGTATGTTGGTCTTGTTCGCGCGGATATCACGTTCAATGACCCGGAGTTCCATAAGCGAGAGCTTACGCTGCTGGCCAGCCGCAACGCGCTGCCGGAAGACTTCGACACCGTGCTTTCGTTGATGCGGAGCGGGGCGATCGACGTCGATGGGTACATTACGCACCGGGCGGCGTTTGATGAGATGACGGATCATTTTCCGAGCTGGCTCGATCCTAGAACGGGCGTTATTAAAGCGATGGTGGAGCTTTAATTAATAGAGGAGATGGCGCGTCACGGCAATTCCCATAATGGCATGGAATGCGACAATCATGTCCTACATGTAACTACGTTTCATTCGGTAAGCTTGTTCTCGAGTCGCATAGCATAGCCGCTCGCTCGCAATTCTAACGGCTATCACTGCGTCTAGATCGCTCCAAATGCCGATATTAAATTTCTAACGGTTGCTGGGAACGATGAGCTCCTCGCGGGGGCGGGCATCCGCAGGGCACTTCCGGCAAGCCCAATGTACACACGATGTACTTTGGGCTTTTAATTTTGTGTTGAATCGGATTTCATTCCGATGCTCAGTCCACTCCAACTGAAGGATACCTCAGCCTAGCGCCTCGAATGAGGTATTCGATCTCTCAGCTTCAAAAATCGCCTTACTCGGGCTGTTTCCTCCGCTGAGAGTGCCAAATCAGCACTCTCAGCGATAGAGTACCGGCTTTTTGCGTGTGAGAGAGCAAATACGCTCTCTCACACGCAAAAATCGCCATAGATGGGCTGTTTCCTCCGCTGAGAGTGCCAAATCAGCACTCTCAGCGATAGAGTCGCGGCTTATTGCGTGTGAGAGAGCAAATACGCTCTCTCAGCTTCAAAAATCGCCCTACTCGGGCTGTTTCCTCCGCTGAGAGTGCCAAATCAGCACTCTCAGCGATAGTGTCGCGGCTTTTTGCGTGTGAGAGAGCAAATCCGCTCTCTCAGCTTCAAAAATCGCCTTACTCGGGCAGTTTCCTCCGCTGAGAGTGCCAAATCAGCACTCTCAGCGATAGTGTCGCGGCTTTTTGCGTGTGAGAAAGCAAATACGCTCTCTCAGCTTCAAAAATCGCCCTACTCGGACTGTTTCCTCCGCTGAGAGTGCCAAATCAGCACTCTCAGCGATAGTGTCGCGGCTTTTTGCGTGTGAGAGAGCAAATCCGCTCTCTCAGCTTCAAAAATCGCCTTACTCGGGCAGTTTCCTCCGCTGAGAGTGCCAAATCAGCACTCTCAGCGATAGAGTCGCGTCTTTTTGCGTGAGAGAGAGCAAATACGCTCTTTCTTAGCGCGAATACATATGAGCTGCGCCTAGTACGGGCGGTGTCGGAATAGCTCCCGCCTAAATCAGTCCCGAGACCGTTGACTTTGTACATCCGATTTCGTATAGTCGAAATGGACTATGCGATGTTACTACGTTTCGAAGGAGTTTATGAAAGATGATTAAACGGAAAGTGAACAACATGCTGGCACTGGCTGTCTTGTCATTGCTCCATGAGAAACCGATGCATCCGTATGAGATTTCCGCAACGATGAAGCAGCGCGGCATTCCGGATGTGATTAAGCTGAACAACGGCTCGCTCTATTCCACTGTGGAATCGCTGCTTAAGCAGAAGTGGATTGTGCCGCTGCAGACGGAGCGGGAGGGGAAGCATCCTGAGCGTACGATCTATTCGCCGACGGATGCTGGCCGTGAAGGCTTCCATGAGTGGCTCAGAGAGCTGATCTACTCCCCAGTGAAGGAGTATCCGCATTTCCCTGCAGCGCTGTCGCTCATCGGTCACATTGCGCCGCAGGAGACGATCCAGCTGTTCCACCAGCGTATCGGCTACATTCAGAAAGATATCGTGGAGCGGCGTGCCGGTATCGAGCTCGTGCTGGCCAAGGGGCTTGCGCGTATCTTCATTGCGGAGTCGCAATTCATCGTGCATCAGCTGGAATCCGAGCTGAACTGGCTGCAGTCTTTTGTCCGCGATATTAAGGATGGGAGCATGACGGAGCTTCAGGACGGGGAGCAGGTATGGAAGTACTCGGTTCCGGTGTTCGAGGATGAGCTCTGACGAAGACGTAAAACAAACAACAAACAATTGGAGGGGAACTACACACAATGATGGCGCAGCGAAATAATGTAGGGATTGTAGTCGCTGGTTTGCTGCTAGGTATTCTAATGGCATCCATGGACAATACGATCGTCGCGACAGCGATGGGAACGATCGTCCACGATCTCGGCGGGATGGATAAATTCGTATGGGTTACATCCGCCTACATGGTAGCGGAGATGGCAGGGATGCCGATCTTCGGCAAGCTGTCCGATATGTACGGACGCAAACGGTTTTTTATATTCGGTATTTTGGTATTCATGCTCGGTTCCATTCTTTGCGGAACGGCGCATTCCATTGTAGAGCTTAGCATTTACCGTGCGATTCAAGGGATCGGCGGCGGCGCGCTCGTGCCGATTGCGTTCACGATTATGTTCGACGCCGTGCCGCTTGAGAGCCGCGGCAAGCTTGGCGGCTTGTTCGGAGCCGTGTTCGGCATGTCGAGTATTTTTGGCCCGCTGCTTGGTGCGTACATTACGGACTATATCAAGTGGGAATGGATTTTCTACATTAACCTGCCGCTTGGTCTGATCGCATTCATTATGATCGCTTTCTTTTATAAAGAGTCGGTGGAGCACTCCAAGCAGAAGATCGACTACGGCGGCGCCTTTACACTCGTAGCCGGCATTATCTGCCTCATGTTTGCGCTTGAGCTTGGCGGCAAAACCTATGCATGGGATTCCGCACAAATTATCGGTCTGTTCGCAGGCTTTGCCGTGATGCTCATTTCGTTCATATTCATCGAGCGCCGAGTGGCTGAACCGATTATCAGCTTCGGCATGTTCCGCAAACGGTTGTACTGGACCAGCAACGCGATGGCCATGTTCAGCGGCGCGGCGTTTATTACAGCGTCTGTTTACATTCCGATCTTCATTCAAGGTGTACTTGGCGGTAAAGCAACGAACGCAGGTCTCGTCCTGCTGCCGATGATGCTTGCATCTGTCGTGACGGCATCGGGCGGCGGTTTCTTGATGACGAAACTATCGTTCCGCTCGCTGATGATGCCGACGCTCGCGATTCTTGTGGTCGGCAATATCTTGCTGACGACGCTCGGTGTCGATTCCACCCGGTTCACGGTAACGATCTTCATGATTCTAGTCGGTCTTGGCATCGGCGCTTCTTTCTCGGTACTTAGCAATGCTGCGATCTACTCCTTCTCGCCTAGAGAACGCGGCGCTGCGAGCGCGACTCTGAACTTCCTCCGCTCGCTTGGCATGACAATCGGCATCACGGTCTTCGGGATTATTCAGAGCCATGTCATGACTGGTAAGCTCAAAGATGCGTTCGCAGGCTCCGAGGGCGGCGGTCAATTGCCGGCCAATCTGGACCTGAGCGATCCGCGCGCCATTCTGACGCCGGAAACTCGCAAGCTTATTCCAACGGAAGTGCTCGATAAGATCGTTTCGGCGCTGTCCTCCTCCATCACCTACACCTTCCTGTGGGCGATTATCCCCTCTGTACTCGCATTGCTGTTTGCGTTCTTCATGGGACGCGAGAAGCTCGATGCCATTGCAGAGAGCAGCGAATACGGTCCTTCGCACTAAACGAATACGAATGTTAAGAAGCCAGTCGTTCCAAGCAGCATTGCTTGGGCGGCAGGCTTCTTTATTGTTGCTATTGGTTAGGAGTTCAGCAAGAGGGCCAGCATCACGACATCGAGAAACTTGTGCGTCACCTCATGCATGAGATATTGCTTCAGCACGCCCTCCTCATGAAAGCCGAGCTTGTGCAGCACGCGCAGCGATGCTTTATTCTCCGGCAGCACCTCCGCCTGTATGCGATTAAATCCGATGGATTGGCGGCTAAAGTCGAGCACGCCTTCCAATGCCTCGGATGCAATGCCCCGGTTCCAATAGTCGGGGTGCAGGTCGTATCCGAGCGATAACGGAAATTGCGGTACTTCGTCGAAGGTCCCCCGTGTCGGCATCAGAATGACGGACCCGATCACTTTGTCCTCTTCGCGCTGAGAGATTCCCCACGCGAACAGTTTGCGTTCAACGTATGCTTCATTCCAGGATTCGATTAACGACGCTGTCGCTTCAATAGTAGGCGGCCCGGCCCAATCCTGATGCTGCATGACACGAGGGTCCGAGTAGAAGCTGAAGACGTCCGGAGCATCAGCTGCATGAATTTGTCTGAGCCGCAAACGTTTGGTTTGGATAAGCGGGAACGAACGAAACAACGAATTGATTACAGCCATGAATGAATCAACCTTCTATATAAAATGTGAATAGCTATATCGTACACCGCAAAGATTAAAACGAGATGAAAATGAGATGAAAATTGGCGGAATATGAGAGAAGACGCAGTTTTCTAACGTGACATGAGTCGAATCGGTTAGAATTTAGTCGCATGAACATCTCTTTGAATTGTCGAAATTTCGCGAATACATCGCTTTTAACAGGCTATGAAACGGTTTTCAGGCCATGCGGATATTATTTACAATACATCCACAATAGATTAACTCTTATTTTACAATACCGCAGAACTAGATTAACGACCTCTTAACAATAGGTAAATATAATCAATCTTGTACATAGTTGTTGGCGAAAGAAAATGTTGTCCATGTAAGAAAAAGAAACCATACCAGAAGGGTGAGTACGAGCCAAATGTCTATGAAAAAAACGCTTATGATTACTGCACTTGCAGCAGCGCTGAGCACTACAGCAACTGGGGTTGTATCGGCAGCAACAGCTACTGGGGTCACATCGGCAGCAGCAACACTGAACGTGATGGTTAACGACACAGCGGTTCAAGTTCGCACGATTCAAGCACAAGGCGCTGCATTCGTATCGCTTCGCGACTTGGGAACAGCGATCGGCGCATTGTTCGTTGTTAACGTGAAAGCTGGCGTAACAGGTTACGTTGCAGGTCATGCGGTTGAGCTTCACGCAGGTTCGAACGAAGCGATCGTTGATGGCGAAGCAGTAACTTTGGAGCAAGCAGTGCAAAGCGTAGGCGGAAGTTACTATATCGCTCCTGAAGATTTCCTGACTGTATTCGGTGTGGACGGTAATGTTGACGATGAAGGCGCACTGTCGGTTGACTCTGTACAGAAAGTACACGCTGACGCAGCTAGCTGGCTCGACGCAGGTCACCTGCTCGCTTCCGAACTGACAGAAACAGGCCGTAACGATTATATCGTAGACGCAAAAACAGGTGCATTCAAACTGGTTCTTGCTTCGGAATCTGCTTCCGAATTGACAGTTTCCCCGAACGGTGCGCTTGCAGCTTACACGAACGAAGATGGCGTCGTAAGCGTAATCGACCTGAAGAGCAGCAACTTCGCTTCGAGAACAGTTTCGACTGACAACTCGATCAAGCCTGAGCTCGTATGGGCAGCGGATAGCAGCGCAATCTACTTCCTGCAAGGCGACAAAGGAACTGTAATCGCGAAGATGAACGTAGCTGATGGCACAATCTCCACCGTATTAAACGACAAGGTTGACTACAAGTCCAGCCTGAGCGTTTCCAAAGACGGCACGAAGTTCTTCTATGTTGTAACTAAGCCAGGTACTGTAACTGCTGATGCTACTAAGCCAGTTGACGCTGACGATGTAGCAATCGACACAACAGGTACTGAACCGCAAGTATTCAGCTTCGACGCTTCCGTGAAAGACGGCAAGCCGGTTCAAGTGACTTCGCAAACAGATGACAAAGTATTCGTTGGTACTACAACTGACGGTTCGAAAGGCGTATACGTTAGCGTTGTTGACGGCAAGCCATCGACACTGGTTGCTGTAAAGGCTGACAAAACTTCGACAACATTGATCGGCGACAAGGACGTTCTTGCAGCTACAATCGTTGAAGATACTGTATATGCACTCGTTATCAACTCCGACGACACAACTTCCCTGATCAAAGTGGATGTTGCCAGCGGCAAAACAGAAGAACTCGGCAAGTCCGATGCAGACGTAAGCGAAGTAATCGCAGCTCCAGGCACACCGGTTGCAGTTTATGCTGACGGCGCGGTTCAAGTTGTAAACGGCACTACACTGAAAAAAGTTACGAAGTAATTCACTACATTGTTTAAAAATTGAGAGGAGTCTTACATTCAATGAAAACAAAATGGTTTAAAGGCGTTGCGTTCGCTGCAATCGCATTGACAGTCGCATTCGGTTCGATTTCTTCTGCTAGCGCAGCAAGCAAATTGAGCGGTCGTATCGTAGTTAACGGTTCTTCGGCACTTCTTCCACTGACGCTTCAAGCGAAGAACGAATTCCAAAAGCTGAATCCGAAAGTAAGAATCTCGGCATCGGCAGCTGGTTCCGTAACTGGTCCACAATCCGTTCGTAAAGGTATCGCTGATATCGGCGCATGTGACTGGGATGCATCCCTTGACGTGCCAGGCTTCAAAGCATTCACTGGCCTCGTAGCTAACAAAGTAGCAGTTACGCCTTTCGCAGCAATCACGAACAGCAACGTAGGCGTAAGCAGCCTGTCGACAGCTGACCTGCAAGGTATCTTCTCCGGTAAAATCACGAACTGGAAAGAAGTTGGCGGTAAAGACGCTGATATCATCGTTATCAATCGTGCATTCGGTTCCGGTACACGCGTTAACTTCCAAGTTAAAGCACTGAACGGTACTGACTACATGACGAAAGGCGCTAACTACAAAGAAGTTAAGTCCAGCGGCGACATGAAGACAGCAATCGAAACAACTCCAAACGCTATCGGTTACATCGACCTTGTATATGTAACTAGCAAAATGACTGCACTTAAAATCAACAATGTTGCTCCAACAGAAGCTAACGTAATCAACGGTTCTTACAAAGTATGGGGCTACGGTTACTACATGACTAAAGGCCAACCTACTGGCGCTGTAAAAGCATTCATCGAGTACATCCAAAGCACGAAGTTCCAAAACGGCTCTCTGAAAAAGCTTAAGTTTATCCCGCTTTCCGCTATGAAGAAGTAATAGAGGGAACGAATGAGCCAGCTTCTGCAGTTGACACTCGGAAGCTGGCTTTTCTTCACACTTTAGAATTCAAATGCTTCGCTCATATGAATTTCTATAGTGTCTCCGCGAAACGTACACTGTTGCCACCAGTGGTCGGCGACAGCCGTTTACGCTTGGAAAATTCGAAAGGAGTTAAAGCGCCATGAGCATGATTGAAGTTCCCACGTCTGGCAAGGTATTGAATACGGATGAACTGGGAAGCAGTCTTAAAGCTTCATCAGGCAAGAAATTCGGCCGCAAGGCAAGGCTAACCTTCTATAATAAGACATTCAAAGTCATCTGCATCGTAAGTAGCCTATTTGTTTGTGTCATCCTTTTCTCCATCTTGTTCCTTATGGGCCGCACAGGGGTGCTTACCTTTGAAACGGTCTCAATTAAGGAGTTCTTCTTCAGTACGGATTGGGTACCAGAAAATGATCAATATGGTGCATTTATCTTTATTTTCGGTACGTTTGCACTCACATTATTGACGATGCTTATTTCCGTGCCGCTCTCCGTCGTAATCGCGGTTTTCTTGGCTGAGATGACGCCGAGTTGGCTGAAGACCATGCTTCGTCCGGTTCTTGACCTGCTTGTAGGTATTCCGTCAGTTGTTTATGGTTTCCTTGGCATGACGGTATTGATCCCTATGCTCCGTACGTTGACGGGCACGAATATGGGAGACGGCATTCTGGCCGCAGCGATCGTCCTCACGATCATGGTGCTTCCGACAATCAGCCGGATTATTGACGATTCCATCGTCGCTGTTCCGAAGAAGTTCCGCGATGCATCGTATGCGCTAGGCTCCACCCGGTTCCAAACGATTACTCGAGTTGTAATTCCTGCTGCAAAGAGCGGCATTATGTATGCAGTTATTCTTGGCATGGCCCGTGCGATCGGTGAAACCATGGCCGTCGTAATGGTTATTGGTAACACGCCTCAGCTGGCGAATGCACTGTTCAAACCAACGTCCGTTTTGACAAGTAACATCGTAATGCAAATCGCGAATGTCCCGTTTGATTCCACTTGGAACTACGCGCTATATATGATGGGCTTTATTTTGCTCGTAATTTCTCTGATTATGATTGTGGTTGTTCGTATGATTCAAGGTAAAGGAGTGAAACTATGAGTTCGGACACAACTAAATCCACTGCTTTACCGTCGAGCCCGTTCTCTTCGCGCCGAGGCTTGAGCCATTTCAACAACCGCCTATTCACTGGTGTCGTTTGGATCATTGGTGTATGCACGGTCGTCTTTATCTGCAGCCTCTTGTTCCTGATTCTCCAGAAGGGGCTTCCTAAGCTTGACTTTGGCTTCCTCGTCGGACTTCCTAGTGAGATTGATGAAGGCGGCGGCGTCGGTCCAGTCCTATTCAACTCGTTCTATGTGCTGTTCATCTCGCTATTGATCTCTATTCCGCTTGGTATGGCTGCGGGGATTTACTTGGCAGAATTCGCGCCTGCGAACAAATTCATCGCATTTATCCGTATTTGCGTAGAGGGACTCGCATCGGTTCCTTCGATTATTTTCGGTTTGTTCGGTATTGCGCTATTCGTTGAGCAGCTTGATATCGGTCTGACCATTATCGGTGGTGCGGTCAGCTTGGCGTTCTTGAATTTGCCTGTATTGACGCGTGTAACGGAAGAAGCGATCCGTGCGGTTCCGCAGGAGATGAAGCAGGCTTCCTTCGGGCTTGGTGCAACGCATCTGCAGACGATCCGCCGCGTCATGATTCCGGTTGCGCTAAACATGATTATTACAGGGATCTGTTTGACTGCAGGTCGTGCGTTCGGTGAGAGCGCCGTCATTATTCTGACAGCTGGCGTATCGTCGTCCGGCGTGATGTGGGATTTCAATCCGCTGTCTCCTGGTGCAACGCTTGCGGTTCACTTGTGGTACGTACAGTCGGAAGCGATCGTTCCGGATGCGAAGCTTATTGCTGAGAAAGCGGCAGCCGTGCTCGTGTTCGTCGTTCTTCTGATCAATATTGTGTTCCGTGTTCCGCTTTGGCTGAATGCGCGCAGAACGCGCTAAACTATGAATGGCATTGCAGATCAGATCTGTAATGCCATTTTTTTGCGGTTTATATGCGAAAAAGGTCGGATTTTGACATTCGCTTAACATAACGCGATATTACCGATAATGCTTTGTACCTATAGTTAATAGATAGATACATAGCCCTGGGAGGGAGAGAAGTCATGTCAATCTCATTGCTAGAAAGAGAAGCTGAGCTAGAAATCGCTCAGGAGTTGACTCCAACTGCAACTGAAGCTCCGACTGCAACGACAACCTACGAAGAGACAACTGCGATTAACAACATAGAACAGACAGAAGCGATGTCAGCAGTCACTGAAATTGGTTACGAAATGTTGATTCCCTTCATCCGGCGCGTGCCGGTTGTCGGTATTGGCCACTCGTGCGAGGATGTTATTGAACAGTTCGCGGAAGCGCCAGATAACGAATGTGTCGTTGTCTGCAACGAAGCGCATAAACCGCTTGGACTTGTAATGAAGAACCGGCTGACGATTATTCAGACGCACCGCTTCGGGAGAGAAATTTATTACGGCAAGTCGATTGCGAAACTGATGGATAAGCACCCGCTTGTTGTTAACCAGCATATTTCACCTCAGTACCTGCTTGATCTGGCACTTGGCCGCGATGAAAAGACGCTGTACGACTGCGTAATTGTAGCCGAGGATGACCGTTATGTGGGAATTCTGACCATGTCGGATCTGCTGAAGCTGTCGCGGCTCATTCAACAGAAGACGGTACAGACGCAAGTGGCGACCATTCGCGGTGCAGAAGCGATGATTCACGAGATCGACCGCTCTGTCGTGCAGGTGCATGAAGCTTCCCAGCATGGCGAATCGATGTCGCAGACGATGCTGGATTTGACTCTGAAAGGGAAGAACGAGCTGGACAAGGTATCGGTCGCATTCCACAACCTGTCGGCGCGTACGAATGTGCAGGAAGCTCAAATTAGCGAGCTGCAGGACCGGGCAGGAGCAATCGGCAAAGTATCGAAGCTGATTCGCGAACTGGCGAACCAGTGCAACCTGCTTGCGGTGAACGCGACAATCGAGGCAGCGCGCGCAGGCGAGCATGGCCGCGGCTTCGCAGTCGTTGCGGACGAGGTACGCAAGCTTGCATCGCAGACGAAACAATCTGCTGACGATATTAACGGGCTAATCGGCTCGATTCTCGAAGCCGTTAAGGAGACTGTCCATTTGGTAAGCGAGGGCAAGTCGGAGGCGGATTCGAGTCAATTGTACGTCAAGGAAGCATCTGATGTGTTCCAGCAGCTGTTCCATGCGGCAGCAGGCAACAGCAGCAGCGCAGGCGAGATCGGTAAGCTGGCGAACGACGCATACCAGCAATCGCAGCGCGTTACAGAGCAAATGAAGCAGTTGATGGAGGATATACAGGTTAGGTAGTAGTACGGATGCGACTCGCGATGCGAGTCGTATTTTTATGGAGAGAAGAGAATCACTCAGCAAGGCGACAGGCGACACAAGCTGATCTTCGGCTGCTGAGAGAACCTACCCAACGAGAAAGGGAAACCCGCTCTCGTTGGGTAGGTTCGCGTTAAACGCAGCCCGAGAGAGGGAAAAGCCTCTCTCCGAGCGGACAAAACCGGCGAACACCTAGTCGTGCACTGAGCTTCGAGAAAGCGTTGTGAGTTGGCTGGGAGGGTTAGGTAATAAGCCAAACAAGCTGATCTCCAGCAGCTGAGAGTGGCAATTTCCGACTGTCAGCGTTAGATTGCCGTAACACCAGGGCTGAGAGTCGGAAAAACCGACTCTCAAGCGAGCTTACGCTGATGAGAGCAGTCGAAACGATGCTGAGAGTGGCAATTTCCGACTCTCAGCGATAGATTGCCGTAACACCAGGGCTGAGAGTCGGAAAACCCGACTCTCAACCAGCCTTCCACTCAGCCGATCTCCCGCGATTACGCTGCATAACGTGCTTCGTGAAATTTTAATATAGAATTTACAAATCAAACATATATTCATGACAATTGGAAGATAATCTAGCATAGATGCAATATGAAATGAAACGAACATTCTACCCAAATGAAAGGGGTTCATCATGCAAACTACAGCTGCGCAAACCTTAATTGATATCCGTAAATTGAACCTGTATTACGGCAACTTCCATGCGCTTAAGAGCGTAACGATGGACATTCCGGAGAAAGCGATCACGGCTTTCATCGGCCCATCCGGCTGCGGCAAGTCCACGCTTCTTCGTACGTTGAATCGGATGAACGATATGATTCCAGGCACGCGTATTGATGGCACGATAACAATCGGCGGTGCTGATATTTATTCGAAAGAGGTTGATGTCGAGACGCTTCGCAAGAAGGTCGGCATGGTGTTCCAACAGCCAAATCCTTTTCCGAAATCAATTTATGATAACGTCGCTTACGGACCGCGTCTGCATGGAACGCACAGCAAGAGCAAGCTCGACGAACTCGTTGAGACTTCCTTGCGTCAAGCAGCACTGTGGGATGAAGTGAAGGACCATCTGAAGCGTTCGGCCCTTAGCCTCTCCGGCGGTCAACAGCAACGTCTATGCATCGCGCGTGCGATCGCAGTTGGCCCGGACGTACTTCTGATGGACGAAGCAACTTCTGCGCTTGACCCGATCTCGACGCTTAAGATCGAGGAGCTTGCACAAGAGCTGAAGGATAAATATACGATCGTCATGGTAACGCATAACATGCACCAAGCTGCGCGGGTATCGAACCAAACCGTATTCTTCCTGAACGGTGAAGTTGTAGAGTTCTCCGATACAGAGAAGCTGTTCTCGAACCCGCGTGATCAACGAACGGAAGATTACATTAGCGGACGCTTCGGTTAATAGAGCGATATAAGCCGCAATTAGAGGGGGAAGCATTTTATCATGATGACAAAACGCAGAGAGCTCGATCACGGACTTGAAGAACTGAATGAACTCATTATTGATATGGGCCGCCGTGTTGAAACCGCGCTGAAGCAATCGATCGAGGCACTTGAGAAGGTCGATGCAGAATCAGCGACGCGCCTTATTAGAGAAGATAAAGAGCTGAACAAGATCGAGGAGAAAATTTCCGAGATCGGCTCACGCCTCATTGCGACGCAGCAGCCGGTTGCAAAGGATCTGAGAAGAATCCTTGTCGCATTCAAGATCGCGAGCGACCTTGAGCGTATGGGCGACCTTGCCGTTGACGTTGCGAAAGTGGTTATCCGTTTGGAAGGCCAAGCACTCATTAAGCCGCTGATCGACCTTCCGCGTATGGCTCAAATCGTACAAATGATGACGTACGAGTCGATTCAATCTTACGTTCAGGAGAACGTGAATATGGCGTACAAAATGGCGAAGGACGACGACCTTGTCGATGCGCTTTACGCTCAAATTATCCGCGAGCTTCTGACGATCATGATGGAAGATCCTAGAACGATCTCGCAGGCGAACCTGCTGAGCTTCGTGGGCCGCTACATCGAACGTTTCGCCGATCACGCAACGAATATTGGCGAATCGGTTGTTTACCTGGTGACAGGTTCGCGTCCCGACTTGAACGCATAATCGAATCAGAATACCTCTATTATTCCTAATTACTAAGCAGCTAATCGAAGGCAATTCTTCGTTAGCTGCTTTTTGGTTATTGGGCTAGCAAATCCTTGAGAAACAGCAGCATGCGCTGGATTAGCGCGGGATTCCAGTAATCAGTTCGCCACATCGCGGTCAAACTATATTTGGGCTGCTCGCCAGTTAAGGGCACCCCGGCAAGACCAGACAGCAACTGCGGCGAACGAAGCTCCGGCAGCATGGCTAGAACATGACCTGTACGAACCGCACTAAGCGTCTGTTCAACGCGGTCCGTGCTGAACTTCATGGAGAGCTTCACTTTCTCGTGCTCCTCCCATCGACGAAGCGATGCCTGCAAATCGATGTCATCCAGTGCGACGAAAGGGTAGGAAGACAACCGATAGGATGGGACTGCAGCAGCCTTGGCGAATGGATGGGAATCAGCCATGTAAATGGACAGCGGCATTTCGCGAATCACTTCGCAATGGAGCAGCGATTCGCTCTCATAGGAGAGTTCGGTACCTCCGTTTACGATGAGATCGATAGAGCGTTCCTTGAGCCGTTCCACGAGGAGATGACTCGGCCCGGTTTCGAACTTCATTTGCAGCTCCAGTCCTTCGTTAACGAGCGAGAACCAGTCTTTTGCAAAAAGTATAGATGAAGCAATGTCCGTACAACCTATAACGAAATGTTGGTTGCCCGTTTGCTGAAGCGCTGCAAACCGAATCTCGGCTTCTTTGTAAATGCGGGTGATCTCTGCGGCATAATGGTGCAGCAGACGCCCGGCTTCGGTTAGCAGAACTTTGCCTGTCTTAATCTCAAAGAGCGGCACTCCCCATTCTTCCTCGAGCTTTTTCATATGAAAGCTGACGGTTGGCTGTTTTAAACCGAGCTCATTCGCGACCGAAGTGACCTTTTTCAAGCGTTCTAGCATTACCAGAATTTGAAATCTTAATAAATTCATAATATTAAAGCTCCTACACGATCATTTTATAAAATTAATATATAGTAAACGGTTCCAACATTCAAATCGTCTATATATTTTTATCATTGCGTTAACACATCGAAAATATCACATTAATAAGCGGGGCGTAGAATTAGTTCTGTAAGCAAAACAAAAAACACCGCAAAGCGCGGAAGGAGAAAAATCACGAAATGAAAAAAGTATTGCTAGTAGTTGTTGCTTTAATGTTGACAATCGGTCTGGCGGCTTGCGGCTCTAAGAATGAGTCCTCTAATAATGGCGGTACATCAAACACAGGCAACGCTGGCACAGGTAACGCCAATACAGGCGGCGCAGCACTTAGCGGTTCCCTTCTGGCAGCAGGCTCCACGGCGCTTCAACCACTGGTCGAGCAAGTTTCGAAGAAGTTCATGGATGACGCGAAATACTCCGGCATCACCGTTCAAGTTCAAGGCGGCGGCAGCGGTACTGGTCTGACTCAAGTATCCGCAGGACAAGCAGATCTCGGCAACTCCGATATCTTCGCTGAAGAGAAGTTCGTTGATGCAGATGCAGATAAAGCAAAAGAATTGGTTGACCACCAAGTAGCGGTTGTTGCAATGGCTACTGTAGTAAACAAAGAAATATCGGTTGATAACTTGACTAAACAGCAGTTGGTTGACATCTTCACAGGCAAAGTAACGAACTGGAAAGACCTAGGCGGCAAAGATCAAAAGATTACAATCGTTAACCGTCCAAGCAGCTCCGGTACTCGTAAAACGTTTGAAAAGTATGCACTCGGAACAAAATCCGAAGACATTCAAGGTTCGATTCAAGAAGATTCCTCCGGTACTGTTAAGAAGCTCGTTGCCGAAACACCTGGCGCTATCGGTTACCTTGCGCTTTCCTACCTTGATGACACTGTAAAAACAGTGAAATACGAAGGCGTTGAACCAAAAGAAGAGAACATCGTATCCGGTAACTATCCAGTATGGGCTTACGAGCACGTGTATACAAAAGGCGAGCCGAACGAAGTTGCTAAAGCATTCATCGACTACCTGATGAGCGACGAAATTCAAAACGCAGACGTTGTAGAGCTTGGTTATATCCCAGTTGGCAAAATGCAAGTTAAACGTGACGCAGCAGGTAACATCACGAAGTAAATAGCTTAAACGGTGACGAGCAAGAGGTGGAGCCATTCTGCCTCTTGCTTCATCCGGTCTATACGAAACTGTTTCAGAGAAGGGGAGAAATCCATGGAGCGGCCCGCTGTTAAAGATAATCATATGGAGCAACAGGGAAATAGGGCAAGAAAAGTGGTTAAACCGCATGTGGTTGAAGAGTGGGTAGGAAAGGTCTACACGGCAATATGTATTCTCGTACTTGTCGTGACAATCGGAGCTATCGTTTATTTCGTTTCTTCACGCGGTTTGACGACATTTATCAAAGATGGTGTCAGCCTCAGCGGGCTGCTCGGTGGATTGAAATGGGATCCGGAAGCGGACATTCCGCTCTATGGTGCCTTGCCGTTTATCTTCGGTTCCTTCAGCACTTCGCTTCTTGCAGCATTGATTGCAGCACCGCTTGGCGTGTGCGCAGCAGTATTCATGACTCAAATTATGCCCGGCATCGGCAAACGTATTCTGCAGCCGGTTATTGAATTGCTTGCAGGTATTCCATCGGTTGTATTCGGCTTTGTTGGTCTTAGCGTAATCGTTCCGGCACTCCGTTCGATTTTCCCGGGTCAAGGTATCGGTATTGCGGCAGGTGCGATCGTATTGTCGCTTATGATTCTGCCGACCATTACAACAATCGCAACCGATGCGCTGGCAGGCTTGTCCGCCGGACTTAAGGAAGGCTCTTACGCGCTCGGCGCAACTCGCTGGCAGACGATCTACCGCATCGTCATCCCGACCACATTGCCTGCGCTTCTAACAGGCGTCGTCCTCGGCATGTCGCGTGCATTCGGCGAAGCACTCGCCGTTCAGATGGTCATCGGTAACTCGCCCCACATCCCGCACTCGCTGTTCGAGTCTGCATCGACGCTGACAAGCGTTATTACACTCGATATGGGTAACACCGTTATGGGCTCTGCACATAACAACGCACTTTGGTCTTTGGCACTTATTCTGCTTGCTATGACGTTCGTATTCGTGTTTGTAGTCCGCTTCCTTGAAAGGAGAAAGAATCGATGAGCGCAAAAACTGCAGATCGCATTGCAACAGGGGTCATCTATGCTGTGTCCGCACTCATCGTAGTCATTCTTGCGGGCTTGCTCGGCTATATTATTTTCCGCGGTATTGGTCATATCAGCTGGCACTTCTTGACTTCTGCACCGCAGACGATCAAGGCTGGCGGCGGTATCGGACCGCAATTGTTCAACTCGCTGTTCTTGCTTGTACTTACACTGATCATTACAATTCCGCTTGGCCTTGGCGCTGGCATTTATATGAGTGAATATGCGAAAGCAGGCCGTCTCACGGACACAATCCGTCTGATCGTCGAAGTGCTTTCGTCGTTCCCTTCAATCGTAATCGGTTTGTTCGGTTTGCTCGTAATCGTAAACTTGTTTGGACTTGGCTTCTCATTATTCTCGGGCGCACTGGCGCTCACAGTGTTCAACTTGCCGCTAATGGTGCGTATTACGGAGCAAGCACTAAGAGGCGTTCCGCGCGAACAGAAGGAAGCAAGTCTTGCGCTTGGCCTCTCCCGCTGGAAAACGATCACATCCGTCATGCTGCCGATTGCAACACCTGCAATCGTAACAGGTACCATTCTCGCTGCAGGCCGTGTATTCGGTGAAGCAGCAGCATTGCTGTTCACAGCCGGCATGAGCTCGCCGCGCCTTGATTTCACGAACTGGAATCCGCTCGACGAGCGTTCGCCGCTTAACCCTTTCCGTCCGGCTGAAACACTTGCCGTGCACATCTGGAAAATTAACAGCGAAGGACTCGCACCGGATGCATCGCAGATCGCAGCAGGCGCTTCGGCAGTTCTGATCATTATGGTGCTGGTATTCAACTTCGGCGCTAGATGGTTTGGACGTTATCTGCACCGTAAATTTACAGCGACCAAATAGGGGAGAGTGACGAGCTGTGGAAACACAAAGCTTAACAGCAAAAAATATTCACGTGCACTATGGCGAGAAAGAAGCGATCAAAGGTGTTTCGCTTGATTTCGCTCCTCGTGAAGTTACAGCGCTTATCGGACCTTCCGGCTGCGGTAAATCAACATTTCTGCGCAGCTTGAACCGAATGAACGATACCATTGACAATGCTCGCGTTACTGGGGAAATTTGGATCGATGGCGAAAATATTAATGAGCCCGGCGTCGACGTCGTTTTGCTTCGGCAGAAGATCGGCATGGTATGGCAGCGCCCGAATCCTTTTCATAAATCGATTTACGAGAACATCGCTTTCGGTCCTCGTTATCATGGCATCAAGAATAAGAAGCAGCTTGATCACATCGTGGAGGACTGCCTCCGCAAAGCCGCACTGTGGGATGAGACGAAGGACCGTCTTCACAATTCCGCACTGGCGTTGTCCGGCGGCCAGCAGCAGCGTCTTTGCATCGCACGCTCCATCGCGGTAAAACCTAAGGTTATTCTGATGGACGAACCGGCATCGGCACTCGATCCGGTATCGACAGCGAAGGTAGAGGAGCTCATCTCCGAGCTTAAGCAGGATTACACCATTGTCATCGTAACGCATAACATGCACCAAGCTGCACGCGTTTCAGACAAGACGGCGTTCTTCTATATGGGTAAAGTCGTGGAGTATGACAGAACGGAAAAGATCTTCACGAACCCGTCCGAGAAAGCGACAGACGATTATATTTCCGGCCGTTTCGGCTAAACCAAAGATCCGATTGCTGTTAGGTGAACTAGACCTAAGCGGCGCGGATCTTTTTATTTTTACACGAATTTAATGCTCCCTTCACAATCATGTCCTACAATAGTAATGTTTGGAATCTCCTATTATATGACTGGATACCTAAAGAGGGATGCAAGTGGACGAAATAGGATATGGGCTGTTAGACCGCACAATGATCCAGCGCCTTCGGGAGCGGTCAGGCAGCGGAGGGATCGGGATCATCATCGCACAATTATCCGCAGCAGTGCCTTTGTCCGTTCAAGAAGCGATGGCGGGATGGGTTATGCAGCAGCGCGGGCTTGTGTGGCGGTACAGGATGGAGAACGATTACTTTTTCTTTTTGCAGCGCGGCGGCAAATCGGAGGAGAAGCTGGACAAGCTGCTGCGTAGTAGCGTGGACTCGCTCCAGAGCAAGCTGCTTCGAGGCTATGAAGGCTATGAGGATTTTGGCGGCACGGGAACTAAATTCAGCATTGGCTTCGCTGCGGCTGTTCCATCGACGAACGGACGATCTGCGGAAGCTACGATTTACAAAGGTATTCGAGAAGCAGTGACGATGATGTTAAACCAGCAGCTGCGAAATGCGGCAATCGAGCAAGCTGCGGCAGCGATCGAACAGGACGCTTTTGCAAGCGGAGGCAAGGACACGGACCAGCAGGAGTGGAACTGGGGAAGTGGGAGTAAAGGACTGCCGAACGTCTCGCCTGCGCCATTCTTGATCGGAGCGCTTGCGAAGCCGATTCCGACCTTCTCGCCAACATCGCTTGTATCAGACCTTGCCCGCATGTTTGAGATTAACACGCATGTGCAAGGCGCGGTAATTGCAAGTGAAGGCAGGCCTCTTGGGCTCGTCATGAAAGAGAACATGAATCAGCTGCTCGCAGGACAGTTCGGGCTTCCGCTCTATTGGAACCGATCGATCACGAAGATTATGGATGAAGAGACGCTCGTCGTCGATGCGAATCTGACCGTTGAGCAGGTGGCGCAGCAAGCGATGGCGCGCGATATTTCCAGACTGTATCATGTCGTCATCATTACAAGGCACGAGAAGCTGATCGGTGCGGCATCCATTCGTTCGATTCTCGAATGCATGACGCAGCTGCGTACGGAGGAAGCTAGAACCGCGAATCCGCTCACAGGATTGCCTGGCAATGCGACGATTCAACGGGAGATGCAGCGGCGCATCGATTCGGGCAAGCCGTTCTCGATTGTTTACGGCGATCTGGATTATTTCAAATGGTATAACGATTGCTTCGGTTTCAGCCAAGGGGATGAATTGATCCGGTATCTCGCCACTGTGCTGCAGGACGTAACACGGCATGTAGGCGAAAAGCAGGATTTTGTCGGCCATATCGGCGGGGATGATTTCATCGTTCTCTCTCATACATCTGAACCGGAGAAGCTGTGCAAATATATTATTGCCCGCTTTGACGGCGGAATTAGCGCCTACCATCAAGGTGGGAAAGCAGGCACAACCGTTATGGACCGAAGCGGCAAAGCGGTGGAGCAAGACGGCGTTACATTATCGTTATCATTGCTGCAATGGGACGGGGAGCATGAGGTGACGACAGCGATGATCTCGCAGGCAGCTGCCAGACTGAAGAAACAGGCGAAGGCGGTGAGCGGCAGTGCCTTTGTTGCAGCCGATGTACCCGAAAAGCATCCGGGAGAGGGAATAACGTGACATTAACAACTACAGAGCAGATGGGGATCATCTATTTCGCTTGGCATGGCAAGGCGCAGGAGCGAATGGAGATCAGCGCAAGGCTGCAGGCAGAATGGAAGGCGTTCGCCGAACTTGTGCTGCAGGAACAGAAGCCATCAGGTTCAAGCGACTTGTCGAGATTATGGCTGCGAGACGATCTATTCGTGTGTTTGAAGCTGCCTTATGTAAGGAGGGAACTGATGGAAGAACAGCTGCTTGAGCTCGGCAGCCAGATGAAGAAGGATTGGCAGCATCGGTTCATGGATTCGGCCTTCGGCGGCAAAGTGCCGGAGCTAAATCTCCATGCAGGCGTATCGATTCTCGACAACGACATTCATTCCGAGCAAGAGCGGCTGTACGAAGGGATCAAGCGTGCCATCATTCATGGTCAGACAAAGTGTGCGACAGAGCGAGGTCTTAAGCGGCGCACGCTGGATCAGATCTTGCAAGGGCGACTCATTCAGCCCGTTTATCAGCCGATTATTTCATTGCAATGCGGAACGGATGCGGCTTACGGCTACGAAGCGTTGTCGCGGGTGCCGTCTCAGCGCTGGTTTGACGGTCCGCTGGGGCTGTTTGATTTTGCCGCGGAAGAAGGACTAACCTACTCCGTTGACCGACTTGCACGGGAACGAGCGATTGAATGCTGCACCGGGCTGTCGAGCGGGCAGAAGCTGTTCATTAACATAACCGCGCAGATTATGCAGGACCCGACCTTTACGCCGGGACAGACGTTGCTGCTGCTCGAGCGGTATGGGCTGTCGCCTCATCATGTCGTGTTTGAAATTACGGAGCGCAGCTCGATTGAGGACTTTGCCTCTGCCAAGAAGCTTCTGCAGCATTACCGCAGCCAAGGGTACCAGATCGCAATTGATGATGCGGGCGCAGGCTACTCCTCTCTGCAATCGATTGTTGAATTGAAACCGGACTATATCAAGATCGACCGGTCGCTCATTAGCGGCATTCATCAGGACGAAATGAAAGGCCACCTCGTTCATACCTTCACAGAGCTGGCGAAGCAGATGAACATCTCGCTGGTAGCCGAGGGGATTGAAGAGGAGGCGGAGCTCCAATTCGTGAAAGAGCTTGGCGTGCAGTATGCGCAAGGTTATTTGCTGGGACGACCAAGGCCGACAATCGGATAATTTTTGTGCGAAAAAAGCTTTTCCACTTCTTGCTTGCAGCTTGCGGGCGGAGGTGGGAAAGCTTGTTTGCTTTATGCTATGATAAGCAGTAGGAAAAATAAGGTGAGGTGTGCCTGTCTAATGGCGAAATGGATATTGATCGACGGCAACAGTATCATTTATCGGGCATTCTTCGCATTGCCGCCGCTGACCAATTCTGCGGGGCTGCATACGAATGCGGTGTACGGCTTTACAACGATGCTGCTGAAGCTCATTGAGGAAGAGAAACCGACGCATATGCTCGTTGCGTTCGATGCCGGCAAGACGACATTCCGTCATGAAGGCTATGCTGAATATAAAGGCGGACGCGAGAAGACGCCGACGGAACTGAGCGAGCAGTTCCCAATCTTGAAAGAGCTGTTGAAATCATTCGGCATCGCGCAGTATGAGCTGCCGGGCTATGAAGCGGACGACATTATCGGAACGCTCAGCCGCATCGCGGATGAAGGCGGCGTAGAGACGGTCGTTGTCTCCGGCGATAAAGATATGCTGCAGCTCGCGTCCGACAACGTGACGATTGCGCTTACCCGTAAGGGGATCAGCGAAGTGGAGCGATACAATCCCGCTGAGATTAAGGAGCGCTACGGTCTGACGCCGCTGCAGATTATCGATCTGAAGGGGCTTATGGGCGATACGTCCGATAACATCCCGGGCATACCGGGCGTCGGGGAGAAGACGGCGCTGAAGCTGCTGCATGAATTCGGCAGCGTTGAAGCGGTCATCGCAGGCGTGAATGAGCTGAAGGGCAAGATGAAGGAAAAGGTCGAGGAGCATCAGGAAAGCGCCGTGATGAGCAAGAAGCTCGCGACGATCTACCGCGAAGTGCCGCTCGAGCATGAATCGGACGAGCTTGCGTACAGCGGCTATGACGATGCGGCACTCGGCGATGCGTTCCGCAAGCTGGAGTTCAAGTCGCTCATCGAGCGGCTCGGTCTCTCAGCTGCGGGCAGTGCAGCGGATGTGCCGGCTGCGGAAGCGAACTATGAGGTCGTGTCTCTGAGCGGCTTGCCTGCTGACGAGGTGACCGAATTGTTGAGGGCATCCGAGAGCATCTATATTGAAGCGATCGGTGATAATCCGCATCAGTCTAGGCTGATCGGCATTGCAGTTGCCAGCGGCGACCGCATTCTGACGGTGACGTATGACGAGCTGATGGGGACGACATTGTCCGCGCCGGTTCGTGCATGGCTGGAAGATGCGAATGCGCCGAAGAAAGGCTACGATCTGCATAAAGCGGAGCTGACCTTGCATTGGATGGGCATCGACCTGCGCGGAGTGGCGCTCGACACGATGCTTGCTGCGTATTTGCTTGATCCGACCGATACAAGCTTGACGCTTGCTGCGCTTATTTCCCGCTATAAGCTTGCTTCGATTCAGTCGGACGAAGCGGTATATGGCAAAGGCGCGAAATTCCAAGTGCCAGGCAGCGACGTGCTTGCCGCGCACTTGGCTGCGAAGGCTGATGCAGTTCGCAGGCTTATCCCGGTTCTGACGGATGAGCTGGAGAAGGGCCATATGAGCAAGCTGTGCTACGAGCTTGAGCAGCCGCTCGCGGTTGTTCTTGCCGGCATGGAGAAGCAAGGGATCAAGGTGAACCCTGCCGTGCTGGAAGACCTCGGCGCAGAGCTGGAGCGCAATATCGCCCAGTATATGAGCGATATCTATACGCATGCGGGCATGGAGTTCAACATCAACTCGCCAAGACAGCTCGGCGAAGTGCTGTTCGAGAAGCTTGGCCTGCCGGCGTGGAAGAAGACGAAGACGGGCTACTCCACCGATGCAGAGGTACTCGAGAAGCTGGCGCCGTATCATGAGATTGTTGGCATGATCCTGCACTATCGTCAATTGGCGAAGCTGCAATCCACGTACGTGGAAGGGCTGCTTAAAGAGATTCGCCGCGATACGGGCAAGGTGCATACTTATTACCGGCAGACGATTGCCGCGACTGGCCGTCTGTCGAGCCAATTCCCGAACCTGCAGAACATTCCGATCCGCCTCGAGGAAGGACGCCGAATCCGTAAGGCATTCGTACCATCTGAACCGGGCTGGACGATTCTCGCTGCCGACTATTCGCAGATCGAGCTCCGCGTCCTAGCGGAAATTTCGGGCGATGAGAATATGAAGGAAGCGTTCATCAAAGATATCGATATCCATACGAAGACGGCGATGGACGTGTTTGGCGTAACGCCTGATCAAGTCGATTCGAACATGCGCCGCCAAGCGAAAGCCGTAAACTTCGGTATCGTCTACGGCATCAGCGACTTCGGTCTTTCGAACAACCTGAACATTACGCGGGATGAGGCGGCAAGGTTCAAGGAGCAATATTTTGCCGCGTTCCAAGGCGTTCGTGCGTACATGGACAACATCGTCGTGCAGGCGCGGGAGAACGGCTATGTGACGACGCTGCTGGATCGCCGCCGCTACTTGCCGGACATCCATGCGTCGAATTTCAATATCCGTTCGTTCGCGGAACGGACGGCGATGAATACGCCGATCCAAGGTACGGCGGCGGATATTATCAAGCTGGCCATGGTGAACATGGACAAGGAAATCCGCGCGCGCGGCTTGCGCAGCCGGATGCTGCTGCAGGTGCACGATGAGCTCGTCTTCGAGGTTCCGCAGGAAGAGCTGGAACTGATGAAGACACTCGTGCCGCAAGTCATGGCGAGCGCGCTGAAGCTGGATGTACCGCTGCGGGCGGACGTCAGCTATGGCGACAACTGGTATGAAGCGAAGTAATTGAAAGAGAGAGGCTGCCTATGACTGTTAATGATTATGTTCATATTCATGGCAGCCTCTTCATTGCTTTATCTTGCAACCGCTTACTTTACTCGAGGAGGGCTATGAAATGACAGTGACTTCGATTCCGAACGATTATATAGAGCGTGTATACGCCGGCTGGCTAGGCAAAGTCATTGGCGTGCGCCACGGCGGCAATATTGAACAGTGGACATATGACCGGATTGCGCGAACGTTCGGGGAGATTACCGGGTACTTGCATACGTTCAAGAACTTCGCCGCGGATGATGACACGAATGGTCCGATGTTCTTCCTGCGCGCGTTAGAGGATTTCACACATACAAGCGACATTACGGCGGAGCAGATGGGTCTTACGTGGCTCAACTATGCGCCGGACGGCCACAGCTTCTTCTGGTGGGGCGGCTATGGCAAGTCGACGGAGCATACGGCATATCAGAATTTGAAGAATGGAATTATGGCGCCGCGTTCCGGCTCGATTGAGCAGAACGGTGCAGCCGTCGCCGAGCAAATCGGCGGTCAAATCTTCATCGATGTATGGGGACTCATTAATCCAGGCAATCCGAAGCGCGCTGCCGAGTATGCGGAGAAAATTGCAAGTGTCTCTCATGACGGTAATGGCAAGTACGGCGGCATGTTCATTGCGGCGTGTATCGCGGCTGCATTCGTACATAAGGATATTCGCACGATTCTGGAGGAAGGACTGACGGTCATTCCGGCGGATTGCGAATTTACGCGCATGACGCGGGCGGTCATGGATTACCACGCCCAGCAACCGGAGAATTGGCGCGAAGCGTTCTTCTATGTAAGAGACAATTTCGGCTATCGTCTGTATCCTGGCGAATGCCACATCATCCCGAATGCGGCGGTCATCGTACTCTCCCTGCTCTATGGAGGCGGCGACTTCTCACGAGCCATTAACATCTGTAATATGTGCGGCTGGGATACGGACTGCAACGTTGCGAACGTCGGCACGATTATGGGCGTCATGAATGGACTGGACGGCATCGATGCTTCGTGGCGCAAGCCGATCAACGACTTCCTCTGCTGCTCCAGTGTCATTGGCACGCTCAATATGCTGGACATCCCTTGGTGCGCATCGTATATCGCAAGCTTTGGCTACAAAATTGCTGGCGTAGAATTGCCTTCGGAGTGGGCTTCGGTGCTGAAAGGTGACGGGCCGCGGTTCCATTTTGAATATCCAGGCTCTACGCATGCCTTCCGTACCGACTTTGATCCAAGCGGCGCACATGTCACGAGCTTCGTGGAAAATACGACTGAAGCAGTGGCGAGCGGCAGCCGCGCCCTGAAAGTGGTGTTCGACCGGGCAACATGCGGTTATGGTTACCGGACGTACTACAAGACCTACTATCGTCCGGATGATTTCAACGACAGCCGCTACGATCCTAGCTTCTCGCCGCAGCTGTATCCGGGGCAAACGATTAGCACTAAGGTGATGGTGCCTGACTTTGGCAGGGCAGGTATTCGGGCACGGCTATATGTACTTGATGGCAATGCTGAGGTGCGTCATTACGGTGAAACAGTTGAACTCGTACGGGGCGAATGGACTTCGATACGGTTCGAGCTGCCTTACATGGAGAATGTGTGCATCGAGGAAGCAGGCATCGAATTCATACCGTCGGAAGGCTGGAACGATAATCTGGTCGCTTATGTCGACCATATGGACTTCTCGGGTACGCCACAATATGCGGTGAGCTTCCAGCACGAACGGACAGAGCGCTGGCACGGACTTCATCTTCCGGTGAGCCAGTTCACCAGTCTACGTGGACTTTGGGCGCTTGAAGGCGGCGAGTTGTCCGGCAGCTACAGCGGCGAGCCAGCTGAAACCTACACCGGCGATCTGAAGTGGCAGGACTATGTGTACGAAGCGGTCGTTCATCCGATTGCTGGCGGTCATCATCACATTCAGTTCCGCGTCCAAGGCGGCATCCGGTCTTACGCGGTTGGTCTCGCACCTGGCGATAAGGTTTGCTTTTACAAGAATTCGCATGGTTACAAGGAGCTTGCTTCGGCTGACTTTGCATGGTCGCTGCAGAGCGATTATACGATTAAAGTTGCTGCGATTCAGAACCGTTTCATCGTCTACGTAGATGGGATCAAGGTGCTTCAGGTGGAGGATACAGATGCTCCGTATCTGAACGGGCAAATCGGGTTCTCGAATATGGCGGGCAGCCATACGCATTACAAGCAATTTTCGGTTCGCGGGCAATAATCGATACAATTGTGGTGAAGCTCTCGTCGCTGCGTGCGGCGGGAGTTTTTCTTATTGAGAAATCGTTGTAAACCGCTGAAGATGGGAGTCCTTGTCGCTAGGAGTTTTGGCCGCGCTGAGGTATAATGGTGGTTGAGCTTTTTGCATGGGAGGGAAATAAGAAATGCCGGAATTACCAGAGGTTGAAACCGTTCGCCGGACGCTGAACGAGCTTGTTGCAGGCAAACGGATCGAGCGGGTTACCGTTACCCTTCCGCGAATCATTCAACGGCCGGAGGAGCCGGAAGCTTTCGCTGCTGCGCTTGCGGGCCACACGATTCAATCCGTGGAGAGACGGGGTAAATTTCTAAGGATTATACTGGATGGTCTTGTCCTTGTTTCGCATTTGCGCATGGAAGGCCGTTATGGTGTATATAAGCAAGACGAACCAGTTGAACTGCATACGCATGTGAGGTTCCACTTCGATGACGGCATGGAGCTGCGTTATAAGGACGTACGCCAATTCGGGACGATGCATTTGTTCGCGCCGGGCGATGATCTGACGCTGCCGCCGCTGAATAAGCTAGGCATCGAGCCGCTCGAAGAAGCGTTCACGCTGCAGGCGTTCAAGAAAGCAGTCGCCAGCCGCAAAACGAAGATTAAGCCGCTGCTGTTGAATCAAGAGCATATCGTCGGACTCGGCAATATCTATGTGGATGAGGCGCTGTTCACGGCAGGCATCCATCCGGAGCGGACGCCGGATACGCTGAAGGCTGCGGATTGGAGCCGATTGTACGATGCCATTCGAGCAACGCTCGGCCGCGCAGTTGATGCGGGAGGTTCCTCGATTAAGTCGTATGTAAACGGTCAAGGCGAGATGGGCATGTTCCAGCATGAGCTGCTTGTGTATGGCCGCGAGAAGGAAGCATGCCGCAGCTGCGGCGGTCCGATCAGCAAATCCGTTGTCGGCGGACGTGGCACGCACATTTGTCTGCGTTGTCAGCCTCTGCCGAAAGCGGGTAAACGGGCGAATCAGGTCAAGCAGGCCGCCAAATAAGGCACGAGTTGAAGCAGCGCGCATATGATGTACCATTCATGTTTCTAGGCGAATGCACAGAACGCCTGTGCTTTGTCATCATGGGAGGGACATCAAAGTGCTTGTACATGCCGCTTCACTGCTGCTGCTTGCTTTTGCTGTAAGCTTGGATGGATTTGGCGTTGGGGTTACGTACGGCTTGCGCCGTATTCGGATTCCGATTCTGTCGGTAATCATTATCGCGTTCTGCTCGGGTCTTGTCGTCTGGCTATCGATGCAAATCGGTTCGATCTTAACCAATTATATGTCGCCGACCGTGGCCAAAATGATCGGTGCGCTGCTGCTCATGTGTATCGGCGTCTGGGCGCTCATACAATATTGGCAGCGTCGCAAGGCCGGGGACAACGTCGCGGATGACGAGGCTGCCGATAGCGCGGCATCGCAAGTGAGCGGCATCGCCGTCACGGAAGTACAGCCTGCGTCAGGTGAAGTGACTGCATCGGCGATCGTCAACCTCGAGCTCAAACGACTCGGTATCGTCATCCAGATTTTGCGGACGCCGCAGGTCGCTGACGTAGACCGTTCCGGAATCATCTCGGCATCGGAAGCGATTTTGCTCGGCTTCGCCTTGTCGCTCGACAGCTTCGGCGCGGGTCTTGGAGCTGCGATGGTCGGGTATGATCCACTGCTGACTGCACTTATTATCAGTACGACCAGCGGGCTCTTCCTGCTTGCCGGCATGCGGCTCGGATTCCGATTCGCCGGATGGCGCGGTATGCGTGCTTTATCGGTGCTGCCGGGTATTATGCTGATTGTGATGGGCTTCTTGCGGCTCATGTAGAATAGAATGGTAATGATATACTGCAACACATGGTTCATTTAGGCTTATTCCATTATGAGGTGAATGTATTGAGACTCGGATTAACAGGCGGCATCGCTTGTGGTAAAAGCACGGTCAGCGCGATGCTTCTCGCGCGAGGCGCCAAGCTTGTTGATGCTGATCAGGTCGCCCGGGAAGTGGTGCTTCCCGGCGAGCCTGCGCTCGCGGCAATTGTTTCTGAATTCGGACAAGCTGTCTTGAATGAAGATGGAACGATGAATCGGGCTCAAGTTGGCAAGCTTGTGTTTAACAATCCTGAACAGTTAAGCAAACTGAATTCTATTCTGCATCCTGCAATTCGGAAGCGAATGTGGGAAAGAATAGAAGCGTATGAAGCGGAAGATCCGAAGCAGCTGATCGTCGCAGACATTCCCTTATTGTTTGAAACGGGACA
Organism: Paenibacillus taihuensis; assembly: GCF_003386535.1. Taxonomy (GTDB): domain Bacteria; phylum Bacillota; class Bacilli; order Paenibacillales; family Paenibacillaceae; genus Paenibacillus_Z; species Paenibacillus_Z taihuensis. The sequence goes on along the minus strand of NZ_QTTN01000023.1, from coordinate 2,408 downwards.
AGATGCGATGTACGATGCGGTGATGGTCGTCTACGTGCCGCAGTCTGTTCAGCTCGAACGGCTTAAGCAGCGGAACCAGTTAACAGAAGAGCAAGCGTCGCAGCGGATCGCGCTGCAGCTGGATATTGAAGAGAAGAAGCGCCGGGCTACATACGTCATCGACAACAGAGGAACACTGGCGGAGACGGAACAGCAGATTGAACGATTTTGGCGTGAGCAGGGATTGCCATGAAGAAACGAAGAAACAAATTTCGGCGCAGAGTGGTTCTCATCTTGTGTATTGCACTTCTCACCTTACTATTCGTACGCTCGGAATGGATGAGCCACTGGCTGTACCCGGTGAAATACCGAGAGGATATTGTTATTAGCGCAAACAATTATAAGCTGGAGCCGCATCTCGTGGCAGCGATTATCCGCGTCGAGACGAATTATAAGACAGGCGTCGTTTCGAAAAAAGGTGCGATCGGCGTGATGCAGCTTATGCCAGATACAGCCAAGTGGATTATCGAGCGGGGTGGATTCACGAATGTTACGTTGGAATCCATTTCGAACCGGGCTGATGTTGGAATCGAGATCGGCGCCTGGTACTTGAACTCATTGTATAATCAGTTTGACGGCAATATGTATACGACCATCGCAGCGTATAATGCCGGTCCCGGAACGGTAAACCGCTGGCTAAAAGGCGGCACATGGGACGGGCAGCTGGACACGATAGATCAGGTACCGTATGGCGAAACAAGGCACTATATACAGCGTGTCATTTATTATTATAATAAGTATAAGGACCTATATCCGGATTTGCTTGTAGATACCGGTGCCGAATAAGACTTTTTTGAAATGATAAAAACTTTGGCCGGCTGCCTACCGGCAACCAGCCAAAGCTTGTTGATTAAGACCTTTGATTATCGACCTGCTAGAGATTGCTCTGCAATTTGCACTAGTTTGCGGGTAATGCTGCCACCGATGGAACCGGCATCTTTTGTTGTGATGTTGCCGTAGTATCCATCTTGCGGAAGGGAAATACCCAGCTCTTGTGCGACCTCATATTTCATTTGGTCAAGTGCAGCGCTAGCTTGTGGTACAACTAGTTGGTTGCTGTTTCCGTTAGCCACTGTCGTTCACCTCCTTGCGGTTGGTAACTGTATTATGTGCGGAATGCCTTTTTTAATAACAGGTAACGGCTGGTAATCGATTGGTGAAGAGAATTTGGCGTTCACACACTGCTATGAAGACGGAGGATATTAACCGATGAAATGTCCGTATTGCGACTATGCCGGGACAAAAGTGCTTGATTCCAGACCCGCTAACGAAAATAAATCGATTCGCCGCCGCCGGGAGTGCGAGAAATGTACACGGCGGTTCACGACGTTCGAGATGGTGGAGGAAACGCCGCTGATCGTCATTAAGAAAGACGGCAGCCGTGAAGAATTTAGCCGCGACAAAATTTTGCGCGGACTTATTCGTGCCTGCGAGAAACGTCCGGTATCGATTGATCAGCTTGAAATCATCGTGTCCGAAGCGGAGAAAGAATTGCGTACGACGGCGCTTGCCGAAGTAGAGAGCCGCGAAATCGGCGAGCTCGTTATGTCACAGCTGTATCCGGTTGATGAAGTCGCTTACGTCCGGTTCGCCTCCGTTTATCGGCAGTTCAAGGATATCGACATGTTTATGAAAGAGCTGAGCAATCTGCTCTCGAGGAGTGACGGTTGATTGAGTGATGGTTGAGCGTGGATGATTGATGCGTGATAGTTGAATAAGTGATGATGCGTGTTAAAGCCTGAACCCTGTGAGGGTTTGGGCTTTTCTTGTGTAGTGGCGGATGGCCTCTAACGGACTACAGAGACGTTATTCGTGCGAAATCGACAGTTTTGAAATTCTAACGGACTCCAGATTCCTTATTCCCAGCATTTGAGCCAATTTTGGCTCAGAAATGGAGTGATAGTGACACTGTAGTCCGTTAGCGCAGCTGGAGCTCGAAAAAGCCAGCCATAAGGTCTGCTGTGTCCGTTAAGCCTATTGCTGGATTGGACTGGAGTCGGAGGAGGCTACAGATCCCGTTTGATGTTAGGCGATCAACTGGCCAGCGAACCCGCCCCAACAAGTAATCGGGTAGGAGGCTACCCATTAGTTGAGTAGCCGACCTCCCACACCACCGTACGTACCGTTCGGTATACGGCGGTTCCTAAGTTTACGTTGTAACTTGTCGGTAGTAATCTGAAAAGAATAAGAATCCGAGTTCTTTGAGGGTATTGTTGTCGAGGGATTTGGAGAGGATCGGGCTATGGGAGGTTCTCCAGTAGCCCTTTCTTGTGTTGGCGTATTCCCATGCTTGTTTGGCGCGGATCCCAAATGCTTTTAGGTTCGTAAACCTTGTCTTCACTCGTTTCCATTGTTTCCAGTACACCATG
>NZ_QTTN01000022.1:84876-109899 GCF_003386535.1 Paenibacillus taihuensis | reverse complement strand
TTTTTTTTCCCCTCCCGCAGACCTCCCCAGATAAGAACGTCATCTTTCTGCCCGCAACCACTGGAGTTTACAAAGATAGCCTTTGGCGACTTGGGATTTCGTCATGTGTTGGTGACTCATCCGGCTAACCCTGCCTCGAATCCAGTTCGTGTACCTTGGCTCGTGCATTTGCCTTAAGCTTCCTTCAGATTCCGCCTCGCGGCGGACACCCTTGCTCTTGGCTAACGGTAGGCGTTCGCCAGCCCCCGTTCGGGACTTTCACCCTAGAGATGACGCCCATGCTGGGCGTACAACAAAAAAGCCAAGGAGATGATCTCCCAGGCTTTTGTCCTTCCGTGTTATACGGCGCTCTCACGCCGCACACTATCTCTCGGACCAGCTTGATGCAAGCAGCGAGTGATCGCTCATCAACGGAACCCTAGATAGCTTTGTCGTTCTCATTGGTTGAATAGCTGACATGAGAACCGATATGCAATTGTTAAAACCTGTTATTGATTCGTATTATAGGTGCCATCTCACGAAAGTGTCAACACTTATGTTAGATAATATTACATTAACGTTCGTTAGGTGTTCTCTTAGGAGCAAAAAAATCGCCTCCCCCGCAAGCGAGAGAGGCGATCTATTCCGTTATTCCATTATCCGTTTTTCGGTTATTCCATCGCACATCAGCTACCGCTTAGGCAGCGACTTCACATACCGATCCGACAATGTCATCAGCTTCATGATGTAGTCGTAATCTTTGCGATATGTCGAGATATCCGTCACTGGTTCAAGCGTCTTAATGTTCACCGCTGTTCCGTCATCGAAGCCTTGACCCGGTACGAATAGGATGTCGTTGTTGAAGAACGATCCTGTCGGCAGATAGTAGCGCATGCCGAACACGTTGCGGTCGATGTTCATCAGGTCATGACCGAATGCCGTAAACTTCTCCTGCTGCAGCGAGATGCCGAGCATATTCGCGACGGTTGGCATAATGTCGAGCTGTCCTCCAACCTGTTCCACCACTTTGCCTTCCTTCGCGCCAGGCACGTGGATGATGAGCGGGATGTTGAACCGGCTTACCTTCGGATCGTACTTGATGCCGAGCGCCTTGCTCACTTGATCCGGATCGTTGTCATTCGGCTGCAAGCCGAAATGGTCGCCGTACAACACAAGTACAGTATCGTCCCACATCCCGTTCGCCTTCAGCTTGTCGATGAGCATGCCGATGGCATAATCGGTGTAGTTCACGGCGAGCAGATAGCTGCCGAGCTGTGTTCCCTTGAGATTATCCGGCAAGGTCATCTTCGCGCGATCCGCCGGCACTTCAAACGGGAAGTGGCTGGACACCGTGATGAACTGACCGTAGAACGGCTGTTTATCGGCGGAGAGCTTCTCCACCGCGACGCGATAGAGCTCTTCGTCCGACGCGCCGAAGCTGTTGAAGTGATCGTTCTTATAGTTCGGCTTGTCATAATAATGATTGAAATCAAGCGCTGCATACAGCTTATTGCGATCCCAGAACGTCACGTCATTCACATGGAATGTGTTCGTATCGTAGCCGAATTTCTGCAGCAGTCTCGGCAAGCTCGGAATCGCGCGATCACCGTATCCGGTCGACATCGCAATCTTCGCCGTAGGGTAGATCGACGTATTAGACATAAACTCTGCGTCCGATGTATTCCCTTGACCAATCTGCTGGAAGATGTGCGGGAAGTACAAGCCCTCTCCTGCCAGCTCATTAAGCACAGGCGTCACTTCTTGACCGCCGAGCTTCAGATGAATCGGGAAATTCTGGAACGCCTCCATCTGAATGATGATGACGTTCTTCCCTTCTGCCGCCCCGAAATAAGCAGGTGTACCAGACTGCGGATTGTCCTTGTAAGGATAAGTTGATTGGAGGTCGTTCACCTCTTTCACAATCTCATCCGTGTTGCCTTCCGATGCGATGCTGTCATCCCGCTCCGCCTTAATGACGGCAGACACTTGATAGTTCAGGAAGCCTTCCTGCTCCGCCTCGACCAACTCATTGGCGATCGGCAAGCCAAGCTGAATGAAACGAGCGGACAGCGCGAAGCTGGCGATTAACACAACCGTGATGACGACCCGATACATCGGCGCGGCAGATACTACCGCAGCAGGTCTGCGGCCATCACTGCGCCCCCGTAGGACAAGTGCCACGATCCAGATCACGAGCGCAATCACGATGTCTGCGAAGAACAGATAGTGACTGAACTTTATCGTCGACTCTACGCTGGATTGAATCTTCGTCACTTGATGAAGCTCATATAGCGCCGTATAAGTCGGTACCGAGCCAAAATGTTCGAAATATACAGCCGACGAGAATAAGAGCAGCGAGAAAATGAGGTTGAGACCACCGTATGCGTAAGCCTTCAGCTTCGCCGGCGTAATCAGCTCTACGAGCGACAATATAACAAGCACGGCGGACAAATCCGCAGCAAGCCGCGGCCAATCAATGCCGCTGAATAGAAAATGACGCAGCAGCGCCATTTTCACGACAAAAACAACGATTGCGATATAAAAGAGCGGGATTCTTCTCTTGTTCGATTCGTTCAGAGCAAGCAGCTCCCGCCTTTGCCCGATCGGTAAATAACTCATACGCGTTATTACTAACCCTCTTTCCGTTTACATACTGAAGCGCTGGCGGTATCCGCACTTGCGGCACAGCTCTTCGACCACTTCTCTGCGCGAGAATCCGTCGTACAGCCTGTTCGCCCGCTCCCCCTCAATGATTTCGGAGAACGGCTTCTCATTAATGTTGCCCAGATTAATAACGCCCTCTCCGTCCAGACAGCAAGGTACGACCGTGCCGTCTACCAGGATACCGGCTTGATTGCGAAGGCCGTGGCAGAATCCTTTGCCCTCGTCTTCTTTCTCCTTCAAATCCGGCCATTTGAACTCATGGTCATGGTTCACATAGATGCGGTCGGCAATCTTGACGCCGCTGCCCCGCTTGAACTGGTCCAGAATCTTGAAATCCAGATTAAATTCCCGCTCGATCTGATCGAGAATTTCCTGATTGCGGCTCCGCTCGACGTTCGTCGTATTATCTTCCGTCAAATTCCACAATCTAAGGGAGACGAGCATCCCCGTCGTCTCGGCAGCTTCCTTGGCAAAAGAAAGCACGCTCCCGACATACCCTTCCTTGTCGACAGAGCCTTCATGCCCGTCAAAGCTGTGCAGCGAGAAATTCATTTGACGCAGCGCCGGTTTGCCGAGAATCTTATGCTTGACCTTAGGGAGCAGCGTTCCGTTCGTCGTAATATTAACCTTGAATCCGCGCTCGTGACTCAGATCGAGCAGCTCGTCGATCTTCGGATGCAGCAGCGGCTCGCCTTTCAGATGAAAGTAGATGTATTCGGTATGCGGCCGTATCTCATCAAGGATCTTCGTGAAATCCTCGATCTTGATGAAGCCCTTCTGCCTCTGCGTTGGCGGACAGAAGGAACACACCAGATTGCATATGCTCGTAATTTCGATATAAAACTTCTTGAATTTTTTCATCCGCGTTACGCCCCGTTCATGACGATCAATTGTTTCTATCTATGCGATAACATCCCTCCATTATAAGCGGCGCAGACTCGGCCTGTCCACTTGAGAGGTCTGGAAGACGCCAAGAAAGCGTTGACACTTCCCGATAACTCGTTCTATAATTACTACTCAAACGATTGAGAACGGTTATCAATATCAAAGGGGTGTCCTTATGGCCACGAACAGAGATACGATTGATTTCAAAGCGCTCGAGTCGCTTTACATAAAGCTTTCGCCGGAAGGTTCGGCAACCGCATCTTTTGAGTTGGCTGCATTCGATTTACTTCACATGGAGCCTGCGCGCGAAGCATTACAGTTCAGCGGACGGATCTATAAGGCGACCGGCTCTGAGCTTGCAGCTTCCCTGATTGGCACGACACTATTCAGATTATGTGCGGCATCCATGGTCATCATGGCGAGGCACGACGTCCTTGTTGACCTATCCATCGATAATCTCGTGCTTCAGATCGACGATAACGGCGATTGGGCTGGATTCGGCTTCCAGATTCGAGAAGTACGAACAACCTCGCTGCCTGAGGATGCTGCTGCGCGAGAGACATTCGTACGCGAAGCGTTGACCCAAATGTTCGAACAGACAATCACTCCAGCAATCCAAGCCGTTGCCGCTGCCGGAGGCGTGAAGCCAGGCGTCATCTGGAGCCAAGCCGGAAGTGCGATGATCAGCTTCTCCAGCACCTTCGCCGTTAAGGAATCCGATGAGCAAGTGATCGAACGTTTCAAGCAGTTCCAATCCATCCTTACAGAGCAGCTCAGCGGAGAGTTGTTCGCAAGCCGGCGCAATCCATTCATGCATAATCCGCGCTATATTGATAGTCCTTACCAGGCAGGCGGCAAGCTAATCATCCGTTCCGGCTGCTGCATGTTTTATTGCCGCGAAAACGGCGAAATGTGCTACAATTGCCCGAAGATGACGCCCGAGCAGCGCGAGGAACGCCGATTGAAGATCGTCAATGCATCCTAGCTTCACAAAACATAAGGACCGTTCGCGGCATTTCGCGAACGGTCCTTTTCTGTTGCTTGCATTGAGGCTATTCTTCCCACTCGGAGTAATGCTCTCTGCAGAAAGCTTCGATCTGTTTCTCTTCCTCTTCCTCCAGATCGAAGTCGAGGTAACGGTCGCTCCCGCGCTCGTGAAGCTCGTACTTCACCATGCGGGACTCTTCTCCGTCCACGCGGAAAATAACCCGTACATAGACGCCGCTCTCCGAATAGAGCTCGTCATCCTCTTCAATGTCCAGCTCCAAGCGGAACTCGTACCGGTCGCCGGCGACGATACCGAATGGATCTCTGATTTTATCCACCGAAAATTCTGTAATCGTGATCATGCTTTCATCCTTTCGTTTCCAATGCGCAAGTATCGCTCTATTATAGCACGCCTTCGAGCTTGAGCAGCACTTCCTTTACATCCATGCCGCCGCGGTAGCCGGTTAGCGAACCATCCTTGCCCACAACTCGGTGACACGGCACAACGAAGAGCACCGGATTCGCGCCAATTGCCGTACCGACGGCACGAACCGCTCGTTCTTTGCCAAGCTGAGCTGCGACATCGGAATACGAGCATGTACGCCCGTGCGGGATATTCTGAAGCGCCTCCCATACAGACATCTGAAACGGCGTCCCAATCAAATGAAGCGGCAGCCCAAATTGCTGCAGTTCTCCGCTTAGATATTTGCTCAGCTCGTCGCTATATACCGCCATTGCAGCGTCGTTCTTCATAAGTGCGACTCCCGGAAAACGTTTCTTCACCCACGATGTCAACTCTTCGAAAGACGCATTCGGCGTGCCGACGTAACAAAGCCCTTCGTCCGTTGCAGCCATGTAGAGCTGCCAGTTCTCATGATAAAATGTCGTCCAATAGATGTTGCTCATACTCATTATGATCACCGTTCCTTATTTATCTATAACTTCTGTTAGCTGCAGCTGTTGTCTGTAAGCGGTCGGCGAGCAGCCCTCTGCCTTCTGGAACACCGTCGCGAAGTGTGCGGCGTTAGGGAACCCGACTCGCTCTGCAATCTCTCGCACCGGCAGAGCTGATGCACGAAGCAGCTCCTTCGCGGCTGCGATCCGCGTCCGGCTGAGCAGCGCGGCTGGCGACTCGCCCGTCAGCCGTTTGAATGTCCGGTGCATGTGATAAGGACTCACATGCATAAGCTCTGCGAGTACAGGCAGCGTAAGCGGCTCCTGATATCTAGCTTCGATCACTTCCTTGATCGCTACAGCCCACTCTTCATCGGGAAGGCGCATGCCGTCTGGCTTGCAACGTTTGCAAGGCCGGAATTTGTTCGTCAATGCTTCTGCAGCTGTATCGAACAACCGCACATTTTCGGGCAGCGGCGCTCTGGATTTGCACGACGGCCGGCAGAAGATGCCCGTCGTCGTGACTCCGTAATAGAATTGACCGTCGTATGAAGTATCGCAATTGACAATCGCTGTCCAGCGTTCATCCGTCATCATGTTCGTTCACCTCTAAGCCAAGTATACCCGCCTTAGCAGCCTCCATGTAAGAGGCATGGGATGAAAGAGCAAGATTAGAAAAGCCTCACCCGTCAAAAATATGATACAACTATATACAGCCGCATTAACATAAGGAGGTGCTAGACCACACCATGATTTATTCTCCAACACTCATTGGGCCGCCGGCCGAATTCAGCTATAACCGTACGGTAGACTATTTAAGCCGCTCCTCGAAGGAGTGCATGTTTGATGTGCAGGACCGGGTCGTGACCAGATTAATCTCCAGTTCATCCGGCCCGCTCCTCATCCGGTTATCAGCGATAGAGGACAGCATGCTGCAGCTCGAATTTCCAAATGGTCACGCAGATGGAAGCGAGCCGAGTCCCGCAATCCGCGATGAGGCCGCAGCTTATGTACGCGATTGGTTCGACCTGGATCGGAAGCTGGCACCATTCTTTGAAATGGCCGAACAAGACGATATTCTACGGGATTGTGCGCGGCAGTTCTATGGATTACGAATTGTCGGCATCGATGATCTGTTCGAAGCGATGTGCTGGGGGATTATGGGGCAGCAAATCAATTTGCCATTCGCCTACACACTCAAGCAGCGATTCGTTGAACACTATGGGACGTATCAGGATTTTGAAGGCAGACGCTACTTCACTTTCCCTGCGCCTGAGGTGATCGCGGAGCTTCAAGTCGAAGACCTAACGCCCATGCAGCTGACGACGCGTAAATCCGAATACCTGATCGGCACTGCCAAGGAGATGGTCGAAGGCCGATTGTCCAAGGAGCAGCTGCTTGCGATGGGCGATTTGGCGTCTATTGAGAAAGCACTCACGAGCATAAGAGGCATCGGTCCATGGACGGCCAATTATGTGCTGATGCGCTGTCTGCGGATGCCGGCAGCATTCCCAATTGCGGATGTCGGACTTCATAACGCATTGAAGCTGGTGCTGGGCAGAGACGAGAAACCGTCCATTGCGGAGATCAAGGAGCTGTCAGCCGGCTGGGGAGATTGGAAAGCATACGCGACGTTCTATCTGTGGCGGATTCTGTATTAAACGACGAAGGCGAAGCAGCTGAAATGCTGCCTCGCCTTCTTCTTCATTATCCAATCGTGCGAAAATCAATCGGCGAAGGCGGTGGAAACAGCACTTTCGCTTCCTCAATCCGTTCCTTCGTCAGCTCCACACCTTGCTGGACCGCAAGCTTCTTCGCGTTATACGCGTACCAGAGCTCGATAATCAGCGTCTCTCCTTCTCGGATGACGGCGAACTCCGTGGCGAACAGCTTCTCCATGAACGCATCGTGACCGAGCTCCAAAGCAGCTGCGCCAACAATGATTTGGATACGATCACTTGCATAGAACGCTGGCGGAAGCGACTCGTAGATGCCCCACGCTCGCTCGAATTCTTTATGCTGAATGAGCAGTCCTAGGTATTCTTCTACAAAAGCACGATCCGGGAACGCATCAGCCACAGCATACGCTTGCTCATAGTAAGACAGCGCACGCTCAAAGTTGCCCTGCTGGCGCATCGCTACAGCTAAATTCCGATAAGCCCATGCCGACGGTGCAAGGCTCACAGAAGCTTCCCATGCCTCGATCGCTTCTGACTCGCGCCTCTGCTCGTACAGCATCACGCCATAATGCAGATAAGCGTTCCACGTTGGACTAGACTCGCCAGCACCCCCACCGAGCGAACTCCTGCGAACGCTGGCACTCAACATGTCCATCCACTCATCCTGAATCATCCAAGATGCCGGCACTTCATCGACGTGATGAGCAAGCAGCTCGCCTTCCCTAAGCAACGCAAGCCATGGCTGCTGCTGAACGCCTAGTGTCGCATCAGCGAATATAAACCCTCGCGGTATTTCGCGAACACGACCATCACCACGTCCACCTTCATGCGCTCTGCGCACCCGCTCCAATGCGCCCCAACCTGACCCAGCATGAAGCATTTCCTCTGGAACTTTGCCCGCCAAGGCCCGATATTTCTCATGCGCAGCATAGACATCTTCCTCGCTTAACGCATCCGCGATTCGTCCCTCTACATAACTGCGAGCCTCTTCCCAGCTTTCCTGATAGACCTGCTGGAGATCAGCACCATCCAGACCGCCGATCAGCTGCGTAAACTCCCATTCCGAATCGGCAGGCATCTCGATGCCGTGCAGCTGCGTCGGCGCAAGCCCTGCCTGCACTTCGATGTAGTAGCCTTCGCCAGGCTTGGCAAGGAAGTCGCACCAGCGTCTCCCTCCTACATGAGCGCCCCAGCAGAACATTTTCCGATAGCGCAGCATCGATGTTGAACGTTCGTAGAAGAGATGGCCATCCTTGTAAGCTACCGCTTCCCAAGGCGACCGTTCGCTTACTGGCGTCTGGAAGAAATATTCACTCGCGTATGGGAAAGCCATCGGATACGACACATCCGCTTCCGGAACAGCAGGCAAATAAGGCAACCGGTCAGCACCATACCCTTTCTGTGTCGGATCAATATAAATGACCTCGCCAGTCCCCGAGAACACACGCGCTCGCTCCGTCTCTGGGACCGCAGTGTTCGTCCACCAATACATCGGCACGGCAGCATCCTGATCATTCACGATGCGCACATAGACGCCAAGCTGCTCAGCACCTGGCGGCAAGTGAAAATCGATATGCCAGAACAAGTTTTTGCACCGTTCGTACTCGTAGATGCGCAGAAACTCATTCCCCTCGTCATCGCCTAGTTTGGCTGCGTGGACAGGAGAACAAGTCGTAAATGTATGCCCCAGATGTCCGATATTCCACTCGATCCCGCCCGAGAACCAAGCATTAAGTATCGCTAGATTCGCCGGCTGGAACACGGGATTTCGATACAACAGCTCTCGTCCAGACGACTTCTCCTGCAGCGAATACAGTCTTCCGCCATACTCCGGCAGAAACACGGCCCGCAGTTTGTCGTTCTCTAGCACGATCGTCTTCAGCTCGATCGTCTCGCGCTTCCTCGAATACCGATCCTGGATGCGGTATGGCAAATACCGCTCCCCTGTGTTCTCACCCATATGCAGCTTATGTTCCGGCGTCAAGCTGCCATTATCCGTTACCTCGCGATGCCGCTGAGAGTTGCGAAACATCGGCAGCGGATTTTCACCCTCGAGCTTGGCCCCTTCAATCCGTAAACCTTCCGTCGTTACTTTCATTCCCCCACGTCCCCCTCCTGCTATCCTTGGTCTAGGCTGTCATGGTGTATATAACGCTATTCGCAAAGTACCGGCCGATATCCTGCTCCTTTATTGAGTTCGGCTCAACAGAAAAAGCCGCCATGATGGCGGCTTTTTCTTGTTCTAAACCGAATCCCACTCGGACTTCGGCTTCTTCGGCTGCTTCTTAATTTTATTTTGAACAGCGGGCAAATGCCTCATACTGCGATGCATCGGACCTTTACAGATCGGACATGCTTGCTCGCCTTGACCTGCAAATTCATCTCGGACCCACGCTTTACACTCCGCATTTTTACATTTCCAGATCTTGGTCGCGATTAGCTTCGGTTTCTCTTCTTCGGTGATTGACAACTTAAGGTCCATCCTTTCCATCCCACGTTCATCTTTGATGCGTTGCACAACTTTTTTTTGATTGACCTATCGGCAATCATGTTATATTATCTAACATGTAAGTTTGAATTACATGAAGATGACAGAATAGCTAACCAGACCAGGCCGAAAGCTCAAGCAAAGGAATGCTGCCTATGAAAGAACAAGCGAAGCTTCAACAAAATCTATCCCTTCAACACCTTGTTTTTCTAGGCCTCGCCTGGATGACACCGATGATTTACTTCTCCATCTACGGTATCGCGTACAACGCTGCGGGAGGTATGCTGACACAAGCCTACTTGCTCGCATTCGTCGCCATTATGTTCACTGCTTACAGCTACAGCATGATGGCTAGAGCGCATTCAACCTCCGGCTCCGCTTATTCCTATGTGAAGCAAGCGATCCATCCCTATCTCGGCTTTCTTGTCGGGTGGGCGCTGCTGCTTGACTATCTGTTCTCCCCCATTATCGCATGCCTTACGTTTGGCATCTACATGCATGCGCAATTCCCTGCCATTCCGGTTTATACGTGGATGATCGGAATCAATCTGCTGATGACCGCCGTCAATATTAGAGGCGCTTCCTTCTCGGCGAATCTCTCCAAGCTCTTCGTCCTTCTTCAAATGTGCTTCATTGCGCTGTTTTGTATACTGCTCATTCGAAATTTTTCGATGCATACTGGAGCACTCGAGCCGATCCTGCAGACCCGAATTCCCCTCACCACGATACTGACAGGCGCCTCCATTATCTGTTTCTCTTTCCTTGGCTTTGACTCCATCACGACGATGACGGAAGAAACGAAAAACGCCCATAAGAACATCCCTAGAGCGATCGGCATTATTATCGGTGTAGCGAGCATCATTTATGTCACGCCATCCTACCTGACTCAGCTCGTGTTCCCCAAAGCTATCGCATTCGTAAATCTGGATGCAGCCGGACTCGAAATTGTGCAGAAGGTTGGCGGAGCCGCACTCAGTTCGATCTTCATCATTGTGCTCTTATTCGCCATCTTTACACAAGGAATCTCTTCCGTCTCCAGCGTCTCAAGATTGATGTATGTCATGGGCCGGGAATCGATTCTGCCGAGCCGCATCTTCGCTTATGTACATCCAAAGCTGAAAACGCCAATCGTCAATATATTAATCGTCGGCATGGTGTCCATGCTCGCGCTTATCATCTCACTCGACGCTGCTGTCAAGTTCGTTAACTTCGGCGCTTTAACTGCTTTCTTCTTTGTCAATATAGCTGTCATTGGATATTATTTTGTCAAAGAGAGCCGCAGATCGGCGGTCGATACGCTGCGGTACCTCATCATCCCCGGCATTGGTGCTATCATCATCATGTGGCTATTCGCATTACTGAGTAAGGACGCTCTGCTCATGGGCTTCGGTTGGCTGCTGTTCGGCATTCTCTATCATGCGTATCGGACGCAAGGAACCAGATTAAAGCAGATCATCACACTTAAACGGAACAAGCTTCGTCTTCGTCTCGAAAGATCAAAGAGCGCCCTGTAGAGGGCGCTCTTGTACGTTCTACGGTTGAAGCGAAAGCTTAGTCATTGACCGTGTTCGGCGCAGCACCAAGGCTGCCGTTATCGATCAAACTGCGGAGGTCCGGCTCAATTGCCGCCGGGTCCGTCGAAGCAGGATACTGCTTCACGACTTCGCCGTCCGCGTCTACGAGAAACTTTACGAAGTTCCATTCGATATCGCCAGTGCGATATTGAGCCGGAACTGCTTCAACCAAATACTTGTACAACGGGTGAGCGTTCTCACCTTTCACGTCAATCTTCGCGAACATCGGGAAAGTGACTGAATAGTTCAAATCGCAGAATGCCGCAATTTCTTCATTCGAGCCAGGCTCTTGCTGGCCGAATTGGTTACAAGGGAAGCCGAGTACGACGACATCCTCCGCCTTGTACGTTTCATAGATGTGCTGAAGTCCTTTGTAGTGAGGCGTCAATCCGCATGCGCTTGCGGTGTTGACGATCAGCACGATTTTGCCTTTGTAAGCTGCCAGTGACTGCTCTTCGCCATTAATCGTCCGGACCGTGAAATCATAAATGCTCATATGTACGGCACCTCCTGAAATGAAACTCATCGTAATTTGCATCTCATTAAATTGTATAAAATGATTGTAGCCTATGAGCAGGTCAGGAGCAACCCCAATCCGTCAAAAAGCAGGGCAGCCAATCTGGCGCTAACAGAGCTGCTTCTGAAGAAGACCCGTCAACTCGTCCGCATCTGCATAATGGATCGGCCTAATTCCCGTTGGCAGCTGTTGTTCGCTGCTCGCCTTACACGTCATGATGACCGGCACTTCGGAGCCAAGCGCGTAACCGATTCGCAGCCACAAGTCGTTCGTCGCTTCAGATACATCCGCAATCACCAGCTTCACTCTCGACACACATTGCAGCACGGACTCAATAGGCTTCATCTCCAGCTTGGCGCTGCGATCTTCTTCGTATAGCTTCGGCGCATAGCCGAGCTGTATGAGCCTCGGAAAGACGGAATCCATCCACTCTCGCACTTCATCGTCAGGACCGGAGTAAATGACGAGGCACTGCTTGAGCACCTTGCCGGTGGCGTGAGCAGCTGCCTCAAGCCAGCCTTTCTCCGTCAGCTTCAGCGTTGTACCGATTCGCTCGATGAAGCCTTCTTCCTTGAGCTTCTCTGTAATGTAGACGAATTCTTGCAAATTCGGCGAGTACGTCAAATTATAGCTTTGCGCAAAATGATTAATGATCAGCGGCTCGTTCGGCCCGCTCGTATGACGGTGTAAATAGCGAAGCAGACGGATGCCCTTATCCTCGCTCGTCACCGGAATTTGCGGCGATTGCAGGATGCTGCCCCGATCTTCGAAGTCGAGGACAATCGCTTCTTCATTATCGTTCTGTTCGCGGATATATGCAGACAGAAGCGGAAACGTGCTCCGTTTCTCGGTATAGGATAGCTGCCGGAATGGCTCTACGCTGTCCTCTCGCAGACCATAAGCACCACCCGGTGCGCAGATGCAGCCGAAGTACCACTCGCTGCCTCCCTTTTTCTTCACCTGTACAAGCTCATCGCAAAATAAACAACGTTTCGATTCCATATGTTCCATTCCCTTCATCACCTCTTACTGAAAGATTCGTAATCCTTCGCGCTTAAGAGGGTGCAGGAGGGATTAAGCTTTTCTCATGTTTCGTCGCCTAACCTCGGATTATGTCCGGACTTCCGGTGGTCCTCCTGTTTGATCCACAGCTGTCCATCCCAACGCACCACATCGCCTGCTGCCGCTTCTGCAGCGATTTTGTCCCGTGCGATCGCAATCGACTTCCCGTTCACTTCAATGACCACACTGCTCTCCTGAACGTCTGTCACCACGCCGAGACGAATCACGCTGCATTTGACAGTATTCGCATTGTTAATGTTATCCATGCCTTATCTCCTCAGCCCACAGGCACAATCACATCGAAGCAATCGCCGATGATTTCCGTCATTTCCCGTCGTTGACGCAATAGCGCATCGCGGTCGAACCGTTCTGCTTTCAGATCGTTGTCCAGCAAGCGGAGAATCCAAGCGGAGTAAACGAGGCCGTACATGTGGTAGTGGTAGACGAAATCCGGCGGTGCTTTCCAGCCCATCAATGCCCTCTGATCGATATATTCTTTTAACGCGTCTAGTCGGGTTTCTTTATTGATCCGGATCACATACCGTGGCGTAGCCATATCGAATAACGTATAAAAATCCCAATAAATCGAGTTGATCTGGATGAATTCCCAGTCCAGCACGATTAAATCATCGCCGCGATCCAATAGATTTAAACAGTGGTAATCCCCGTGACAAACGACCTGTTCATCCGGAAACGAACCGTTAAGCTCCATCATTTTACGGAAAAAGAGGTCCGTCCGTTCAGCCGTTATTCCTGCGTCCTGCAGCAGCTCTGCATAGGTCGCCCATTCATTGCACAGCTCCTGCATCGTTTCATCGATCAGCGGCATAAAGCTCTGCTGCTGCTTCTGGATCGTGTCCAGGGGCAGGCTGTGCCAGCTTGCCATTTTGCTCGCCGCTTTGATTCTTACCTCATAGTTGAAAACCGGCTCAATTTGGCCCATATCTTCGAAAATCATCCAAAACACATTCGACACTTCGTCGATTCTGCTCGCGAGCAATTTCGGAGAATGAACGTTTTCCAGCCTCGGAAGCACTTCCGATTGCAGCCAAAGCTCGAATCGAATCGGCTTGCTGTCCTTCGAAGGTTTGAAGATAAAGCTTCTTGACCCTTGCTCGGTATCGATCCAAAACCGGGTCAAGCTTAAGCGATCGATGTTTTTTTGTTTGTTGATTTCTTCCGTTCGGACCACTTTCGATTCGTCTAAATGTCCGTCTGGCGTAACCAGGATTGATAGATCCATCATCCGGCAGTGTTCCCCCTTATGAGATATTCGCCCAACGAGAGATCGTCGGTTCACCGTCCCATACGACCTTGCTCACAGCTTGGCGATTCCGAACCCCGGGCTCTTCCAACAATAAGAAGAAGTTCTTCGTCGGCAGCGGGCCCAAATCGTGCTTGTCTGATAATAGCTTCAAGAACGGCTCCATATCGGACAGTGAACCGGATAGATTATCTCCTCCTGATGTCGCGAATGAATATAGCGTCCCTGCGATCGGCACGCGTTTGACCGGATAATTCTCAGATACGCGCAAATAAAAGTCCCAGTCCCAATAGTGATAGACTTCTTCATCGAACAAGCCGATTTGATCATGAATCGCTTTGCGATATAAACTGCCGGATGCCACGAAAGTCGAGAAGCTTCTCATCGCTTCCCGATCGGAGTCATAGGCGAACAACAATCTATTCACCGGTATTCTTGTTTTTCCAACCGTTTCGTATTCAACGATTTCCGCGTCCGAATAAACCAGATCGACGCCGGCAATCTGCTCGAGCATCGTTTCCACATGCTTCGGCACCAGCAAATCATCGTCGTCGCATAACAAGATATAATCGCCAGATGAGCGGCGGATACCTTCGTTTCTGGCTACGACATGCTTGACATTCTCTTTCAAATCAATAATTAAGATGTTCAATTCCGAGTATAACGAACTCACGAAATCGATATTTTCGCCATTGTCGTTGATGATAATGATTTCTAAATGCTTGTAGGTCTGGCGATACAAGCACTCCAGCAATTCGCAAAGCGCGCCGGGACGATTATAAGTAGGAATGATCACGGAAATAAGCGGTTTCATCGAAGCACTTCCTTTGGTTTCATTAGGTTAATTGGGTTCATATCCAGGTACGAATAAATCATTTGCTCCGCGTCCAACAGGTTTCTCGCACGCTGTAGCGTGTCGATATCCTGATTATAGGGCTGATCCATTAGAATCGCGTTTCTTCCTAATTCCCGGAACTTGTTGAACGTATCCGGCCGGTCATCAACCAGTATATCGCCCATAATTCTCCACTTCTGAGACGTGAAAATGATGTTGTTCTTGTCGATCATCGGCAAATGCTCGGATATCCACTTCCGTTTGTCGTCCGCAGGATTCGTGATTTTGGTCTTGTCCAGCAGGTACTCGTCATACGAATGACCGATCGGCGCATCGGATACGATCACGATTTCGAGTCCTGCGTCGATCAGCCTTTCAAGAACCTCCGCTGCATGGTCTCTAGGCTTGAGATAGCGAAACAAACCCGGCTCTTGATAAAAGTCATAAATGCGAGTGCCGCATTCCTTCTTTACCACCTTGCTTAGATCCCAGTGCATGATATGGTCTTTCTTCAGCAAACCATCGTAGCGTAGATTATATCTTTCAATAAGGGCAGATAAGAAGTCGGCAAGTACGTCGTCCAAATCAAATAATATCGTTGCTGCATAATTGCATCTCGTCATTGACGCAGCTCTCCAGACTCGAGTCAGAATAAGTGAACATTTCTACGACTATGGCCCCATTCCTTCTCATGATTAGTTATTTTTCCAACTTTGTAAGAACAGAATGAACGGTCACGCAATAAAACTAGGCAGCCCACGGCGAAGGAGTTCGCGGAGCTGCCTAGGTGTGATTAATCGATGCTGCTAATCCCGATCGTACAACGATCCCCATTTGGTACCCGATCCGCTCGCGTAGAACTCCGCATACACCTTCTCCGCATACGCATCTGTCATGCCTGCGATGTAATCGGACACCATCCGCTCCCACCGCCATTTGCCCTTCTGCCGTTCATAGCTCTCAAGCCAATCCGGCGGCAGGATGAGGCGCCCTGTGTCTGGATTCTTGAAGCTGTCCCAGAGCCGAGTGAGCATGATCTCGCTCCGCTTGTGCAGCCGCTGCACCCGAAAATCCTTGATCAGCGTCACCCACGCCAGCTTCTTCAGAATCTCCATCGTGCGCAGCAGCTCCATGTCCTGCTCCCCGTCGCGAATAAACGTGACGCGCTTCCAGCCTGTCGCAGGATCGTCGATGATACCGACACCGCTCACGAATTTGCGCACCCATCTGGCCTTCATCTCGCGGCGCGTACGCGACGGTTCTCTGCCGCATTCCACGTAGATGGATTCCCATTGCTGCAAATAATGATGGAGCGCCTGCTTTACCATTTGCTTCAGATCGACCTCGTCCCAACGCATCACAGCATTGCCGGGGTCGTTCTCGATCTCGTGCATGACGTTCGTGACAAGCCGATCATCCTCGAACAGACTCGTGCTCATCTGAATTTTGCCGGCACGGATTCCGTCCTCGATGTCATGCGTGGAGTAGGCGATATCGTCGCACAGATCCATCAATTGCGCTTCAAGCGTCGCGCAGCCCTCCGGCATGCCCCACTTCTGGCGCAAGGAGAGAATCCCTTCCCACTCCATGCTGTAGACGCCTTTCAGCCTGCCCGGTTCCTCGATCAAAAACGGATATTTATTTATCGCCAGCAGCACGGCTGCCGTCAGATCAAGGCCGCTGTCGCTGCCTGCGCGTTTCTCCAGAAACATCAGCAGGCGATAGTTCTGCGCATTCCCTTCGAACTTCAAGCCGCACTCCGCTTGAAGCAGCTCATTGAGCACTTCTTCCCCTTTATGGCCAAAAGGCGGATGACCGAGATCATGCGCAAGCGATGCGCACTCGACGACTTCCGGGTCCAGCATCAGCCCCGGATGCTCCTTCTTCGCCAGAAACGCGTAGCTCTTCCCCAGCTTGCGGGCGACCTCGCGCGCGATTTGGGATACTTCCAGCGAGTGGGTCAGCCGTGTCCGGTAATAGTCGCCCGATCCCGCGCCAAACACTTGCGATTTGCCCTGCAGGCGGCGGAAAGCCGGTGATTGGATCAGACGCGCATAATCCTTCTCATACTCATCCCGATCATCGCTAGAGTGGATGTTCTCGTAATCAAACAGCCGCATTTTTCGGACATTCATCTGCATCTGCATCCCCTCCGTTTGTCGGTATTACCCTTATTCTATGGTGAATGTTCGGCTTTCGCAAATAAAAAACCTTACGAGCTGACGCGACGGGACATAAGTCCTGACGTCAGCAGGTAAGGTTTAGGTCATGCGGATTAACCCTCCAGCAGGAGGGATTCTGGATCTTCGAGCAATTCCTTCACCGTGACGAGGAAGCGAACCGCTTCAGAGCCGTCAACGATACGGTGGTCGTACGAAAGCGCGATGTACATCATCGGACGGTTCTCCATACGCGTTTCGTCGATCGCAACCGGACGGATTTGGATCTTGTGCATGCCGAGGATACCAACCTGCGGAGCATTCAAGATTGGCGTGGACAGCAAGGAGCCGAATACGCCGCCGTTCGTGATCGTGAACGTACCGCCCGAAAGGTCGCTCAGACCAAGCGTGTTCGCGCGCGCTTTGCCAGCGAGATCCGCGATTTGCTTCTCGATTTGCGCGAAGCTGAGGCGATCCGCATCACGAACGACCGGAACGACGAGACCTTCCTTCGCGGATACCGCGATACCGATATCGTAGAAGTTCTTCACGACGATTTCGTCGCCTTGGATTTCTGCGTTCAGCAGCGGGAATGCTTTGAGCGCGCCGATAACGGCCTTCGTGAAGAAGGACATGAAGCCGAGGCCGACGTCATGCTTCGATTTGAACGCATCCTTGCGGCGCTTTCTCACTTCAAGAATCGCGGTCATGTCGACTTCGTTGAACGTTGTCAGCATTGCCGCTGTTTGCTGCGCTTCTACCAGACGCTTCGCGATTGTCGCGCGGCGGCGGGACATTTTGCGGCGCTCAACCGGCTTGCCGAACTCCGATGCTGCAGCCGCCGGTGCTGCCGCAGGCGCTGCTGCGGGAGCCGCGCTTGGTGCTGCTGCAGGAGCTTTCGCAACCGTTCCATGCGATTGAACATCGACCTGGCTGATACGGCCCATCGGATCAAGCGTTTGTACTTGCGTCAGATCGATGCCGCGCTCTCTAGCAAGCTTGCGCGCTGCAGGCGTTGCTGCGATATCCGCTGCCGAAGGCGACGGAGCTGGCGCTGCAGGCGCTACAGGCGCAACTGGCGCTGCCGGAGCCGGTGCTGCCGCAGGGTCGTTAAACGGCGAGATTGGCGCTTCCACTGCCGCTGCCGTTTGAGCCGGAGCCGCTGCGGCTGCCGCCGGCGCTGCCGCACCTGTGCCAGCGCCGATCGTTGCGATCGTTTCGCCCACTGCTACTGTTTCACCTTCGCCGCGAAGCAGCTGCTCAACGGAGCCTGCTTGCTCTGCGCTAATTTCGATGTTGACTTTATCCGTTTCAAGCTCTGCCAATACGTCGCCGACATTAACGCTGTCGCCAACTTTGACATGCCATTTCGAGATCGTACCTTCTACGATTGATTCGCCCATTTCGGGAACTTTTACTTCACTCATGGCTGTTCTCCTCTGCTGATTGATGGTCTAGTTTAACGTGCTCCGGTTCAGCGCGACGCTAATAATCCGCTGCTGCTCCATGTTGTGAACATATTGGAAACCGCTCGCCGGGCTCGACCGTTTCGGACGGCCAATGTAGCGGACATTCGTTTGATTCGATACGCGAGCGCGGATACGCGGCTCAACATAGTTCCAAGCGCCCATGTTTTGCGGCTCTTCTTGGACCCATAGCACTTCCTTCAAGTTCGGGAAGCGTCTGATGATTTGCTCGACGTCTGTTTTCGGGAACGGATAGAGCTGCTCCAGACGAACGATGTGTACCCAGTTCCATTGCTCGGATGCTTTGCCGTCTTGGAGCTCAAGCGCTGTTTCCAGGTCGATAGACACTTTACCTGTACAGAAAATGAGACGTTCTACTTGCTCCGGCTTCGTACCAAGACCTGGTTGTTCCAGCACATGCTTGAAGCTGCCGTGGCTGAATTCCGACGGATCGGAAGCAACGGACGGGTTACGGATCAAGCTCTTCGGAGCCATCACGACGAGCGGACGCGCTTCATCAGTATTGATGATCGCCGCTTGACGGCGCAGAAGGTGGAAGTATTGCGCTGCCGACGACAAGTTCACGATCGTCAGATTGTCTTCCGCAGCAAGCTGCAGGAAGCGTTCGAAACGAGCGCTCGAATGCTCTGGACCTTGACCTTCGTAACCATGCGGCAGAAGCATGATAAGACCGGACTTCTGCGACCATTTTACACGGCCTGCTGTAATGAACTGGTCAATGATAACTTGCGCACAGTTGGCAAAGTCACCATACTGTGCCTCCCAAATAACAAGTGTTTCCGGCGAAAACACGTTATATCCATAATCGAAGCCAAGTACGGATGCTTCAGCCAGCGGGCTGTTGTGCACCGCGAACGAAGCGTTCGCTTGCGGCAGCTTGTGCAGCGGCGAGAACGTGTTGTTGTTCTCCGGATCGTGAAGGACGATGTTCCGGAACGCAAAAGTCGCACGCTCGGAATCTTGACCGCTCAGACGAATTGGCGTGCCATCGGACAGGATTGTCGCGAATGCCAGCGTCTCCGCCAGCCCCCAGTCTACCTTGCCGTCTTTATCAAGCGCAGTGGCACGGCGTTTCAAGATCCGCTCCAGCTTCTCGTTTACTTTGAAGCCTTCTGGCCACTTCAAGAGTTCCTCGTTAATGGCGCTCAGCTTGCGATGCGGCACGCTAGTCACGATCTCTTTCTTGCGGCGCTTGCTTGCTTCATCGACACGCGGCTGTTTGAACGACTTGTCGTTCTGCTTCACTTCATCGAGCGCGCCTTGCAGTCGGAGCAGCCCTTCTTGGCGCATGCTCTCGATTTGCTCATCCGTCAGGAGACCTTTCTCCTTCAGTTTGTCGCCATAGATGCGGGCAACAACCGGATGATTCTTCACTTTCTTATAAACGAGCGGTTGTGTTGTTTCTGGATCGTCTGTCTCGTTGTGACCGTAACGACGGTAACCGATCATGTCGATCAAGAAGTCCTTGTGGAACTTCAGACGGTATTCACATGCAATTCGTGCCGCAGCAATACACGCCTCTGGATCATCGGCGCTAACGTGAACGATTGGAATTTCATAGCCTTTTGCCAGGTCGCTCGCATAATGCGTCGAACGCGAGTCGCGGCTCTCTGTCGTGAAGCCCAATCGGTTATTTACGATAATGTGGATGGTTCCGCCGTTCTCGTAGCCTTCAAGCTTCTTGAAGTTGAGCGTTTCCGCTACGATGCCTTCACCAGCGAATGCAGCGTCGCCGTGCATAAGAATTGCGGCAGCGCTGTCGAAGTTCGGCTTCGGATAACCAGGTTCTTTACGGCTGTCTTGAGCCGCACGTGTGTAGCCTTCGACGATTGGATTTACATATTCCAAGTGACTTGGGTTGTTTGCGAGCGAGATCCGTGTCTCAACGGTCTCATTCTCTTTCACCGAGCGATGTGCGCCAAGGTGATATTTAACGTCGCCAGTCCAGCCGATGTTGATGCCCATCGCGCCTTCGGACGGCAGCAGGTCTTTCTCTTTATTCTGCGAGTGGTGGAACTCGGAGAAGATCGCTGTGTACGGCTTGCCAAGAACATGTGTCAACACGTTCAGACGGCCGCGGTGTGCCATCCCCATCAGGATGTGCTGTGCGCCTTCATGCGCAAGCTCGCGAACGATTTCGTCCAGCATCGGTACAAGTGTATCTGTTCCTTCGATCGAGAAACGCTTCTGACCGACAAAAGCACGGTGCAAGAATGTCTCGAACTGTTCGACTTGGATGAGGCGGTCAAGCAGTGCGATGCGCTCTTTCGCGCTCATCGGCTTGCTAGCCATGCCGATTTCAGCTTGACGCTGCAGCCATAGGCGCTCGTCTTGATCATGAATGTGGCCGAATTCGAAGCCGAACGACTTCGTATACGATTCTTTCAGATGCGCGATTGCTTGATTACCATTGCGAATCGTCTCAGGCGCTTCTTCCCAAATCAGCGAAGCAGGGATTGCTTCCAGATCGTCAGCGGACAGATTGAATGTCGCTGGCTCAAGCAGACGAGTATCCGATGGAGCTGCGATACCTAGCGGATCATTGTCTGCAGCAAGATGGCCGTACATACGGATGTTCCGCACTAGCTTGCCGGCATCAACGATCTTTTTCAGAAAAGCGGGGTCCATCGCACGTACATTATTTGAACCGGATACTCCGGCTGCTGTTGTCGGTGCTGCCACGCTTACAGCTGCGGCGGACGTTGGCGGTCCCCATTTGGCGATGAGATCGCGAAATGCAGGATCGGCTTGCTCAGGATTACGCAGGTAGTTCTCGTACATTTCTTCAATGTACCCCATGTTTGGCCCATAGTAGGACTCCCACGGTGACTTCAGGGTTGTGTTCTCTGCTGTCATTTTGACCGGTTACCTCCAGCTCTTGATGATCAAAATTGATCTGTTTTCAGACTAATTTAACTTTTAGTATATCCATCCATACATGATAGCAGATATTGACCAGTAGGAACAAATGGATAGGCAAATGTCCATGTAAAGTTCATAAACTAAAGCCTTGATCCCTATTTTCGAAGGAATCAAGGCTCCACTCGCCGCAATATTCAGGCAAATCGGGTCCAAGACTTCAAGGTTTGAGCTAAATCGGCACCATCCACAATCATACGCTTAATATCTTCGTTTATGAGCTGTCTGGAAGAATTCCACTTTTCGCTGAGGTAGAAGCCGCTTGCCCGTACGTGGTCCAGCTCCTTCAAGTAGTGCGACCAAATCGGATGTGAAGTCATGCCACTTTGCTCTGCGAGCGATCGTGTAATCGGGAGTGTGCGTGTGTCGCTCTGAGCGAATCGCTCTGGACGCCCCAGTACATAGTGACGGAGAAACTGCCAAGCTAGCTCCGGCTCCTTGCTCTTCTGCGTTATGCCGACGCCGCCCATGTAGAGCATATTCCCCGGCTGGCCGGCTGGCATCTGCGGAAGCCCGAGCAGCTCGTATTGATCGATGATGCCGTGATGGATACAGCCGCCGACAAACCATGTGAACGTAAACACCATCGCGAACTGCTGATGCAGCTCCCCTGCTTCCGAAGGCTCATCCGGTTTGCGAATACCACCTTGAACACGGTAGAGATCAATGACGCTGCGGAAAGCCTCAATGGTCGCTTCACTGTCGATGTAACCATGAGCCGTTTTGCCGTCTGGTGATAAGTACGAACCGCCATTGCGCATGATAAACGGCTCATACATTTCGATATCCGGCGCTGTAGCGAAGCCGAACTGTGTCGCAACACCTTCCTCATTGCGAAGCGTCAGCTTGCCTGCTAGCTCTGCAAATTCGCTCCAAGTCCAACCTTCGTGCGGGTACGGAATGCCTGCTTCGTCGAATAGCTGCTTCTTAATTAGGATGAGCGGTATGGAAACATCGACTGGCAGTGCCGGTAGAGAGCCATCCATTCGGGCAATTTGCATCAATCCAGGCTGTAGATCATCCGCAAGTCCAGCTTCCGCATCCACCAACGAGGTCAGATCCACGAACATATTTTTATTTTTAAAAAGACCCCAGCCACCCGAATCCATCAAATCCGGCGGATTGTCGCTGTTGTATGCGCGCACCGACTCGAAATTATCGGTCGCTTGCGTAATCTCAATCGTCACACCTGGATGAGCGGCTTCAAAAGATTCCTTCGCTGCGATCAGGTCGTTCACATGCTCAAACTGCGTCATAAACGTGATTACTTTGGTTGTCATGGTTAGATTCGCTCCGTTTCCCATAATAGGAGTGCTTTCTCGATATAACTGATTGCAGCCGCTTCGAAATCCCTTGCCGTCGACAAGTCTGTGGAACATGCTGCGAGCAGCTCGGTCTGCGGTGAGGCGGAGATGCTCTGTGAAGATCCGAATGGCATCCTCGCACTGATCTGTTCGAACGCTTCCGCGGCTTGATCGTACGCCTCTGCTCCGAGCAGCAACAGGCGCATTGGTTCTCCTTCGATGAACGATTCGCGCAAGTACTGCGCGGCTTGACGCTTCGCTTCACCGTAGACGAGCGATAATTGGCTCATGCCATACCGGTTCGGCATAACACCTGCATCCTTGTGCATAAAGCCTATCCAGCGTTCATAGGCAGCGAGCCCGGATGAGTAGCTCAAGTACACCGTTGTTGGCGAATAGGAGCATCCTTGGCGTGCGTACTGGACTGCGAAGTGCAGCGCGTTCAAGTTAGCTTGAAGCGTAGTTGATTCGGGATGATTCGTCTGCTTGCCGTCGATTCCAACAAGGAATCGGAGCGGATTGTCCGTCACATCATCGTAACGAAGCGTTTTCCCCTGTGCAGACATCCGATCGGTGAGGTGAATCACTCGCTGCTCATCGTCGTAGCCGTAAACGAGCGACCACTCATGCACATAAGGTCTTTCGGCTAACGTATCGAAGTACAGGAGCGGCATGCCTTGATCGATATATTTTCGGATGAAAGGCAGGACGGATTCTTCGATCGGGAACACTACTGGAAAGCGCTCAGCCGCACCGAGCAGTGGGACCGGCATACCGGATAACTGGCCGCACAGTATGGTTGCTTCGTAGCCCAGCTTAGCTAAGAACTGTGGGATGACCTGACGCCAGTCGTAAATGTAGAGCCCATCGGCATATGTGGTTCGATTCGAGATTTTCATGCGAAAAGCAAACCCGGATAGGCCCATCAGCTGTGCCATCGGTCTAGGATCATCTAATGCAGCAAGCAGTTGGGCTACGCGGTCCACGAGCGAATTGGCAGCCATCTGTTCGCGGCTCCATGGTGGAAGGTGAATCTGCTTCTTCCTGGTCATGACACTCCCTCCTCTAATCGGCTGGAGGCCTTGGAAGTAGACGTTGACGTTATGCGCTTCCCGAAGCTTGCGGCGCGAGCGGTGGAGATATGTGTACACCGTTCCGGTCGTCGTCTCGTACATCTCCGCAATTGTCTCCGGCGAGCATTGCTTGAAGAAATACGCTTCGAAAATTTGCCGCTCCTTGCGGTTCAGACAATGCAGCAGCACGTGGATCGTCTCGAACATCTCCTTGCGCAGCAGCTGCTCTGCAGGGTCGTCATGCACGCTCTCGCCTACACTTGCAGCTTGACGCCCGCCCTTGCTTAGATGATGCAGGATGCTGTCGAGATCGTCCCAGTTAACGCTGCTGCTGTTCGAAGAGGCTGCGCCTTTTGCGAACCCCGACTTGGGGCTGCTTCGCTTCACGCTTTCGAAGGCCGTGAACGGCTGCTCATGCCGGTACGGGCCGCCTCTGCGCAGCCGCATCGCCGCTTGGTTGCGGATGATCTTGTGCAGCCACGGCAGAAAGCGGGTGCTGTCCGTGAGCGAGCCCAGATGCAGAAACGCGCGAATGAGCGCATCCTGCACGATATCGTCGGCCATGTGCGGATCTTGCGTCATCCGCTCCGCCCACTGCCTCGCTTTGTCACGATGCGCCGCGATGAGCTCGCCGAACGCTTCCGTGTCGCCAAGCTGCGCACGCTCGACGAGTTCGCGATCATGAGTGTTCTTCGCCAGATTATTCGGTTGGTTCGCTGCATGCTGTCCCTGCGCTCCATGCATAGTCGTCATATCCTCCACTCGGTTGAACTGGCCTCCAAGAGGATAGATGCCAGAAGTCCGTACAATTTGAACAAATCTTAAACAATATTCACGAATTATTTTTAATTTCCTCTTTTATCCAATAGGTGGCGTGGAGAAAGGCCAAATTTTGCAATGGGAAGGTAAGAGATATGTGCAAAAGAGGGGTACGTAGTACCTCTCTTGGGCTGATTCTTGGGGGAAAGAGCTAAAGAGTGGTACGTAGTACCTCTCTTGGGCTGATTCTTGGGGGAAAGAGCTAAAGAGAGGTACGTAGTACCTCTCTTGGGCTGATTCTTGGGGAAAAGAACTAAAGAGAGGTATGTAGTACCTCTCTTGGGTTGATTTTCGTGGAAAAGAGCTATAGAGGGGTACGCAGTACCACTCTTGGACTGACTAATGCTGAAGAAGTCCACCTGACCAGCTACATTAGCCGAAACATAGCCTTTAGAGCCGAAGAAGTCCAGCAAACCAGCTACATTAGCCGAAAC
>NZ_QTTN01000022.1:0-84776 GCF_003386535.1 Paenibacillus taihuensis | reverse complement strand
GAAACATAGCCTTTAGAGCCGAAGAAGTCCAGCAAACCAGCTACATTAGCCGAAACTTAGCTTTTTGAGCTGAAGAAGTCCACCTGACCAGCTACTTGAACGTTAGATTGAGTCATTTACCCAATGAAGTCCAGCAAACCAGCTACATGCCCTCCTCTCCCACTCGCCTCAAATAAAAAAGGCGGCCACAAGGGCCGCCCTACAAATTATTAGTTCACCGCAGACTCAAACTCCGCTGCTTCCTCGTCATCTTCCACGCTAGCATCTTCATGCTTAATGCCGTTAATAAGCAGCGCCGTGATAAGCACAAAAGCAATCAGCGCCAGGAATGGAATCGTCACATAACCGCCGAACCAATCCAGATAGTCCTCGCTGCACGGTACGCCGACGGTACAAGGAAGCATTTTCGCCAAAGCCGGAATTTGCTGCTCCAAGTAATGATACAACGATATCGAACCGCCGATGATGGATAACGGCAGCACGTACTTCATGATCTTGCGGTCATTCCCATAGCTCGCAATACCGAGCAGAATGATGATCGGATACATAAAGATCCGCTGATACCAGCACAGATTACATGGCACGAACTTCATAATTTCGCTCAAATACAAACTTCCGCCGACTGCAACGATAGAGACGACCCACGCCAAATAAAGCGCATATCTACTAAAGAACGCGAGCAATGGCGATTTCGTCGTCATTTGGATGTACCTGCCGCAAGGGCGTCGTCAATCGCCTTCTTGATTCCAGCGTAGTCGGAGAATTCACCTGTAAATTCTTTGCCGTTTATGAACAGCGTCGGCGTCGACTGTACCTTCGCCGCTCTCGCAGTCGAAGCGTGAGAATTAACTTCCTTCTCATACGTCGCATTAGCGATATCCGACTGCAGCTTGTCGTAATCAACCGGCAGCGCGTTGTCCTTCGCCAGCTTCACGAGGAAGTCCGGAGTCGCCCATACGGTGTGCTCGTCCTGCTGATTCTTGTACAAGAGATCGTAGTATTTCCAGAAAGCTTCGTTGTTCTGATGGAATACCGATTGTGCAGCAAGCGCCGCGGTCTGCGAGTCTTCGCCGATGAAAGGGAAGTTCATGAAGTAGAGCGACACCTTGCCGGTGTCAATGTATTCCTTCTCAAGCTGCGGTTTCACATTCTGGCTGAAATATTGGCAGGACGGGCATTTATAATCGCCGAATTCAACGATTTTGACAGGTGCATCCTTCTGGCCAAGAACAGGCAGCGTGTCGTAAGCAAAATTAGTCGGGTCAGACTTAGGCGTGAAAATAATAGCGGCAATAATACCTAATACAACGATAATGCCAGTCGCCAGGATCAGCTTGCGCATCAGCTTCCGCTGCTTCTCAAGTCGCTCCTGCTCAGCTTTACGCTGGCTTTTGTAGGCAGATTTCTTCATCGGTTGCGTCATCGTTCTTCCCATCCTTCTCTATTAAGCCTATTCTATTTCAAATTGTAGAGTCCGCAATATTAGATGTCAATTCTGGAAGGCTATGGCTGACGCCGTAACCTTACAACCGATGCAGCTCGACACCATCCGGCATAATACCCTTCACCCGCTCCATCACTTGCTGGTCATCCAGTTCCTTGCCATAGATCGTAATCATGCCCGCATCCTCGCGTCCGCGGATCAACCGCCCCAGACCTTGCTTCAAACGAAGCAGCATATAAGGCATATCTACGGCTGCAAAAGGATGCTCGGCATCTCTGCGCTTCGCAGCAAATACAGGATCGTTCGGCGGGAACGGCAGCGACCACATAATGACCTGCGACAGCGATGGACCCGGAATATCGAGACCTTCCCACAGCGTAACGGCGCATAGCACGCTAGGCTCGTCATTTTGGAATGCGGAGATGAGATGGCTAATTTCCGACGTCCCTTCGAACAAGAAGCGATACTGGCTGTAGCCCGAGATTCCGGCTGTATCGGTTTTGAACTGCTGCAGCTCTTCCTTCGAATTGAACAATATTAGCGCTCGTCCCTCTGACTTCTGCAGTCTCTCCAAGGTCAGCTTGTGCTTCAGAGCCAATTCTTCCGTGATGGCAAAAGAAGCCTCCATCTGCTGCTCATAATCATAAGGCGAAGCAACGGAGAAGGAGAGTGCGTCCTGAACGCCGAGACTATCCGCAATGAAATTGAACGAACCGCCAACCGACAACGTTGCAGACGAGAAGACGATCGGCATATTTTTGGAGAATACCCGCTCACTCAGGATTTCCTTCACGAGCTTCGGCATAATGACGAGCGTGATGCCCTCGTGGTCTTCCTCCACCCACGAAATCAAGCCGCGCGGCTGCTTGAACAGATTAAGCGCAAGCTGAAGCATCTCGATATGCTCCTCCACGATCGTGAGCTGATATGGCTCAATCGTGAACATGCCGCTCTCGAAGACCAGCTCTTCCTCAATCGCGCTAAGAACAGCGCCGAACTTGTTCACTTCACGCAGAAGCTCGTCCGACATCACGACCTCTTTGCGATGAGACGCCGCAACAGCACGGCTGCTCTCAGCTAGCAATTGGAACAAGTACTCGCTTTGTTCAATCGCTTGATCAATCGTAACTGCAAGCTCCTCGCGGATTTCGCCCTGCAGCAGACGGGTAATGATCGATTCAAACACATGGTGCTTCAGCTTGTACGTAAGCGCCTTCTGCGCTGCCGTCTCCAGCAAGTGGCCTTCGTCGAATACGACAGAGCTGTGCTCCGGTAGGAGCGGCATCTGTCCTTCCCGCTTCCTCGCTTCGTACGTCCATACATGCTCCATATAGAAATCATGCGAGCAGATGATGATGTCCGCCGCCTTGCGATAATGCTCGCGAGAGAGCGTCTGTCCGCAGCGGTGACGACGGTTGCACACGAGACAATCCTGAAACACATCCCAAGCAGCTCCTTCCCACTGCTCGTCCGTCAAATGCGCGTAATCCTTCCGATTACCGTACGGATAGAAGGCTTTCATCGTACCCGGATTGTTCACGAAGTCAGGGAGCGACTTGTACATATCCTCGTACAGCTCCATATCCTCGAAGCCAGCGCGCGCTTCATCCAGCTTGTTCAAGCAGATGTACTGGTTCATCGATTTGCCGAGCCTTGCGTCGATTGTAAGACCGAGGTGCTGCGCAAGCTTCGCGATATCCCCCTCCGGCTTCACGAGCTGCTCAATCAGCGACTCATCAGCACAGGCGATAATCGCCGGTTTGCGTGTATATCTGGCATAGTTAATGGCATAAAGCAAATAAACGAACGTCTTGCCAGTTCCGACGCCCGCTTCTGCAAAAATCGTTTTCTTCTCGTTATAAGCACGTTCCAGCTGAAATGCCATATAAATCTGTTCATCTCGAAGCTCAAAGCCTGCCTCCGGCAGTCGCTCATAGAAAACGTCCGCAATCCAATCACTGGCTTGCTGGACGAACGACTCCTTCGGGTCAAAATCAAACGGATATGGATTCACGTAAAATAAGCCTCCAATTGCAATGATGAAGCTTTCATAATAGCATATTTGGCATGAAAAAGGCTAACCCCACTTAGGATTAGCCTGCATTTACCTGATGCAAGTGCATGCGCATGTGCATAAGCAAGCTCTATTGCCGCTTGCCCATCGGCACGGTAGTTATACGACGTCGAAGCCTTGATCTTCAATCGTCTCTTTAATTTGCGTCATCGAAATCTTGTTCTCCTCGAAATCGACCGTCACGCGGCCAGCCGGAAGATCAACCTTAGCCGATACGCCTTTCTTCTTCAGCGCACCTTCAATACTGTTTACACAGTGCTGGCAGGACATGCCCTTCACTTGAATCGTACTTGTCATGAGTAACCTCTCCTTATTTCAAAAATTTATCGATGAAACCGCTGCAGCCTTAGCGAGCTCAGTACAACCGATACGGAGCTTAGCGCCATCGCGGCGCCAGCTACCCACGGCGCGAGCAAACCAGCTGCAGCAATGGGGATACCAATTGCGTTATAGGCCAGCGCCCAGAACAAATTCTGTTTTATGTTCACCATCGTCTTGCGGCTGATGGCAATCGCATCTGGAATGCTGCTCAGGTCGCCGCGCATAAGCGTAATATCCGCTGCTTCCATCGCCACATCAGTGCCTGTGCCCATAGCCATCCCAACATCCGCTGTCGCGAGTGCTGGTGCGTCGTTAATGCCATCACCGACCATGGCGACTTTAAGACCTTGCTGCTGCAGCGCTTTTACTTGATCCGCCTTGCCTTCAGGTAACACTTCGGCAAGTACTTGATCAATCCCTGCTTGTTTCGCAATCGCATGCGCCGTAGCGGCATTGTCGCCGGTGATGAGCATCACCTGCAGGCCAAGCTGCCGAAGCGCAGCAACTGCAGCTCGCGACGTCGGCTTCACCGTATCGGCGACCGCCAATCTCGCAGCGTAGACGCCGTCGACAGCGGCCAGCACGACGGTCTGGCCGCCCTGTTCCAGCTGCGCCGCGTCCGCAAGCGCCGACGCGGGTGCCCAGGCTTCATGCGAGGCAAGGTAACGGCGTGTGCCGATGACGACCTTGCGGCCATCGACAACCGCCTCGATGCCGAAGCCCGGCACCGCGCGGAACTGCTGCGCGCCGCCGGCCGCCGGAGCAATGCCCCGCTCAGCCAAGCCGCTCACAATGGCGGCGGCAAGCGGATGCTCGGAGCTGCTCTCGGCTGTCATGATCCAGCTGAGAA
Source organism: Paenibacillus taihuensis (assembly GCF_003386535.1). GTDB lineage: Bacteria > Bacillota > Bacilli > Paenibacillales > Paenibacillaceae > Paenibacillus_Z > Paenibacillus_Z taihuensis. The sequence goes on along the minus strand of NZ_QTTN01000022.1, from coordinate 80,087 downwards.
GCTGCTGCTGCTGCTGCTGCTCTTGCTCTTGCGGATCTCCAGCACTGAACCCCGGCTCGACCTTGTAACCGGTGAGCACCGGCCGCCCTTCCGTCACTGTGCCGGTCTTGTCGAGCAGCACGGCATCGATCCGATGCGCCCGTTCGAGATGCTCGCCGCCCTTGAACAGGATGCCAAGCTCCGCCGCTCTGCCGGAGCCTGCCATAATCGAGGTCGGCGTCGCCAGACCGAGCGCGCACGGACAAGCGATGACAAGCACGGCGATTGCGGTGCGCAGCGCACTGCCGAAATCGCCCGGCTCGATCAGAAACAGCCACGCGAGAAACGTGAGCAGCGCGAGCCCGATGACGATCGGCACGAACACGCTCGAGATCACATCCGCGATTCGCTGAATCGGCGCTTTGGAACCTTGCGCCTCTTCCACGATCCGGATGATCTGCGCGAGCACCGTGTCTTTGCCCACTTTAGTCGCCCGAACGCGCATCGTGCCGGTGCCGTTCACCGTCGCGCCGATAACCGGTTCGCCTGCGACCTTATGAACCGGAATACTCTCGCCGGTCAGCATCGATTCATCCACGGATGAGCTGCCCTCCGTGACGATTCCGTCTACGGCAATCCGCTCACCCGGTTTCACGATCACAATATCATCCGTTACGACGGTTTCCGCTGGGACAACAAGCTCTACCCCAGCGCGAATCACAGTCGCCGTCTTCGCTTGCAGCCCGATCAGTGCGCTGATCGCTCGCGAGGATCGACCTTTCGCCAGCGCCTCGAGCAGCTTGCCGAGCAGCAGGAAGGTGATGAGCAGCGCGCTTGTTTCATAGTACAGTTCCAACCTATGCATGCCACCGCCGATGGATGCCACCGTTTCATAGAGGCTGTAGAAGTACGCGGCTGACGTGCCCATCGCAACGAGCACATCCATATTCGCGCTTCGTCCGCGTACTGCTTTGAACGCTCCTATGTAGAACGGTCCGCCGATATAGAATTGTACCGGCGTCGCGAGCGCAAGCTGGAACCATGGATTCATCAGCCATTCAGGCAGCGGTATGAAATCAGTGAAGGAGAAGTGCCCCGCCATTGCAAGCAGCAGCGGCAGTGACAGCAGGGCGGATACGATCAGCCGGTATCGCAGCTTGCGGATTTCCGCTTGACGCAGCTCTGCAGGCGGCTTCGATTCCCGCTTCACCTCTGCTTGGAATCCGAGCCCCTCCACCTTGGTGATGACAGCATCCACATCAACAACGGCCCGGTTATATTCTACGCTTGCGGTTTCCATCGTTAGATTCACCGAAGCGCTTGTTACCCCATCCATGCGTGACAGCCCGCGTTCGATGCGCGTTGCGCATGATGCGCAGGTCATCCCGCTTATTTGAAGCGTCGTCTTCTGAGTCGAAGTCGAAGTCGTTGTCGCCATAACACTCAATCCTTTGCACAGTTCATATACCTCTATGGGGTATATCTTATTATCACCTTAACATACCCCATGGGGGTATTTCAATAGGCGAAAAAATAACCCTGCGGAGTAAGTTCCCATTCCTTGACCGCAGGATTTTATTTCATCAGCTTGTTCATCGTGACCAGCAGCTCTTTCACAACATCATGATCCCCTTGCTGGATGCGATCAATGACGCAGCTGTTCATATGATGCTCCAGAAGCAGCTTCCCTACGCTGTTCAGTGCAGATTGGGCTGCGGCGATCTGATTCAAGACATCATCGCAGTACGTATCCTTCTCGATTAGCCCTTTCAGCCCGCGGATCTGCCCTTCGATCCGATTAAGCCGCGTAATGAGCTTGCTCTTCACTTCGTCCGAATGCGCGCTCTTCCGATGCGAATGCTGGTGACCCTCGCACGACTTCCCTGCTTCTTCTGCCGACTCCGCACTCTCCGCTGTCTCCGCTGTCAGCTTGGTGGTTTCCTCATGCTTTTCCACACGCGCCACCTCCTTCTATTCGAACTATATCATACCACCAGGGGGTATACAACCGAGCAAAAAGAAAGGCGCCTCGCAGGCCGATTAGACCCGCGAAGCACCTTCCCTTGCTTTATTAAGATTAGTATTTGTAAGGACCTGGGCTTGCGACACCAGCTACGTTGCCTGGCATATTACCAGGGCCATAGCCGCCGCCGTATCCGCCTAAACCGCCACCGCCGAAGCAACCGCAGATAACAATTACGAGCAGGATAAACAGTACGAGAATCGAGCCTGCGCTCGTGAAAGCTCCACCAACATGACCGGACATGAGCATTGCACCTCCTGGAGTATTGAGTACTCTTTAACCTATGTACAGAAGGGGCTGATGGATTGGGTGTTTGACCGGGAGACATCTATTTCGGGTACAACAGCCTAAACTAAATTTGGTACAGAAACACCGCTGCCAAGATGAAGATGCCGAAGGCGAATACATAAGGGTGAAATAACACGCTTTCCTTCACTTTTGCAGCTGTTTCTTCCCCCGATCCGCGCGACTCCTCACGAATGAGCTGCTGAAGCACAACATGAATGAACAGAAAAACGACATCAATGAACACGGCCATCATCTCGGGATGACTGCCGAGCATTACCCCGAGCATCGCGCCCATCATGCCTCCCATAATGCCTGCGAGCATTCCGTCCAGCGCCGCCATTGCGCTTACCGGCTTACCCGCCATATATCCGCAAACGATGCCAAGCAGCACGGCAAGAACAGTTGGAGACGTCAAATCATGCGGATAAAGAATTCCTATTATAGTGCCCACGGATACGCTGGCCATCATCGCAATTGTCATTGCGATCATCATGCCTGCCATGCAGCTTAGCTTCGCGCTTCGCAGCCGCGTCCGAACGATGGAGTAACCGGACAAGCCGACTATGCCTGCAATGCTTGCAAAGTAGAAGTAAACCATCGCGGTAGACGCCCCTTTTCAACAAGCTAATTGCCCATTCCATGATAGTATTCGAGAGAGCCTGTCAATATGCGATGAATGAAGATTTTCTAATGGAATTCTCATACTTTGCGTGAAACCCTTGCTATTGCTTAGGAATCCGCTTACACAGTAAATGCTGGTAATTTTTCTTGTGATATAGTGCAATTAGGTCATTTGTCCTATCACATTCATCACAGGGGGAACCAATTATGAAAAAGACAAATATGAGCAAGCTACTCATGAGCGTTACGCTTAGCTTTTCTTTATTGATGGGCGGTACAGTCGCGCTGCAAGCAACGCCAGTACATGCAACTTCCGCATCGAAAGCATCGGGTATCATCAGCACAGGTAAAAAATATTTGGGAACACCATATAAATTCGGCGCATCCACAAGCACTACACGCGTCTTTGACTGTTCCACGTTTACGAAATATGTGTACAAGAAGTACGGCATCACGCTGCCTCGTACTTCGTACAGCCAATCGAAGGTCGGTTCGTATGTAAGCCGCTCGAACTTGAAGCCAGGCGACTTGGTCTTCTTCTACAAGCCAGTTCACCATGTCGCGATCTATATCGGCAACGGCAAAATCCTGCACACGTACGGCAAGCCAGGTGTCGTCATCTCCAGCCTGAACTCCAGCTGGTGGAGCTCGCACTACACGACAGCACGCCGCGTCAACTAGTGTTTGAAAGCAAGCGAAAGCTATAAAAAAGAAGGGAGGAATCGCTCTAATGAGGAGCGGTTCTTCCCTTCTTTTTTGAATTCGCGTAACCAGGCAGCAGCGATGCGCCAGGTATACGCAGAAACATGCGCGGCTTCGGCACGCCGAGCAGCTGCGACTCATAGATGCCGGCATGGCCGGAGAACATATAGCTGATGAGACAAGCAACAATCATATAGCCAATGCCGGAAGCGCCGAACAGCTCATAGCCAAGCACGATGCAGGCGAGCGGTGTGTTGGAAGCTCCGGCGAACACAGCGATAAGGCCAAGCCCGGCGAGGAACGGAACGCTGAGATGCAGCACAGGCGCGAGCGCATTGCCTAGAGTAGCGCCAATGACGAAGAGCGGCGTAACTTCTCCGCCAAGAAAGCCCGAACCGAGCGTAATAACAGTAAATACCGTCTTCCATGCAAAATCCAGCGATGGCAGCTGTTCATGAAACGACTGCACAAGCAATGGCAGGCTGAGACCGAGATACGTCCGAGTTCCGGCAATATAGACAAGTGTAATTACAGCAGCTCCGCCAATGAAGCTTCTAAGAGGCGCATTTGCCACATATCGGCTGAAGACCAGCTTCAGCGATTTGATTCCCATCACGAATAGCCAGCTCATAAGTCCGAAACCGATCCCTGCCGCAGCTACTTTCAACAGAAGCACGACCGAGAATGTAGGAATAATGCCCATACTGTAGACGAGATGCTTGATCCCGTATGCCCGTGTCAGCCAATCACCGACAAAAGCCGAAATGACGACGGCGATGATCGCTTTGTAAGCAACACGCCTTCCCATCGTGACCACTTCAAGTGCGAACACAGCGCCGGCAAGCGGCGTACCGAAGACTGCTCCGAAGCCGCCGCTTATTCCGCATAGTAACAAAATCCGTCTATCCGCAGCATCCGCTCTCACCCACCTCGCCGCGAGCTCTGCCAAACTGCCGCCCATCTGTACGGCCGTTCCTTCCCGTCCAGCCGATCCGCCGAACAAGTGCGTCACCCAAGTGCCAAGCAGAATGAATGGCGCCATCCGCAGCGGCACGCGTTCATACTCACCTGGCTGATCCTTCCGGATCTGCTCCACGATGAGATTGTTGCCCCGTGAAGAGGCACCGCCCCGCTTCATATACCCATAGCTGAAGGCCGCTCCTCCAAGCGGAAGAAGAAACAATAACCACTTATGCGACTCTCTTACATCCGTCACATAATCAAGCCCTGCCAGAAACAGCGCTGAAGCAGAGCCCGATAGTATTCCGACAATTAATCCGTATAAGACCCATTTTACAACTGTTCGCATCGCATGTTCGCCTCTTACCTTCTACAGAAATGATATCCCCATCATAGCCGCTCAAACCTTACACCGGCAATAATCTTCTCGTATGGAGTATAAAAGGCATGTCAAAACGTCCATCCTAAATTAGAATGGAGGTGATCTCTATGGCAAAAGACGTACTGTGCGAAGTAAATTCCTGCAAGTATTGGGCAGCAGGCAATAACTGCAATGCATCGTCGATCTATGTTGTGAACAATCGCGGTCAGAATGCGAAAAACTCGGAAGAGACAGACTGCAAAACCTTCGAGCCGAAAATTTAATGTGGAAGTAAAACAATGAGCCGCCTTGTCCGAGGCGGCTCATCCTGTCCCTCTATACCGTAGTATAGCCAACAGTGATAATAATTATCAGTGAGAATGGGTTTTCTCGATTTCGATTAAACCCACTGCTTTACATTTTCACGGAAACGTCTGTAGATCCAGTCGTTTACTTCCCACAGGTCTGCAACCGGCACGTTCGTATGCGGCAATGTGTGCAGGTAGCCTGGAGGGCCGAATTCAGGCGCAACATAAGCGAACTGTTGACCTTGCGCGGCACGAGCCTCAATCATTTGCTTCCACCAGCCTTCGAACAGCGCAACTTCTGTTGCATATTCCGGCGCGGATGGATCCGGAACTTGCGGGCCTTCTGCGTAACCGACGCGAGCATGAATGTGCAGCGTACGGGAAACGGCAAGCGCGATATCTGCTTGATTCTCTTCCAGATGCGATTCACATACACATGTCCAGTGGCTGAAATCCGCAGTCAGCTTCAGCTCAGGCAATGCTTCGAGCAAACGAGCTGTCGTCCAAGGCGTGAACATCGCGCGCTGACGGTGTGTTTCATGACCGACCATCAGGCCAGTCGAACGTTCAACTTGAAGTGCCTTCTCGAAGAAGTCCACTTGCTGTTCAAATGTCATCGAATCACGTGCGCTGTGCGAGTTTACGAACAGCGGCTTGAAGGATACTGCGCGCTCGACCTGCTCGGCGAAGCTTGCAGCGTGGTCAGGTCCGCCTGTGAAGATTTGCGGTACAAAGTCAAGACCGAATTCTTGAAGAAGCTCTTTAAACTCCGATTCTTCAGCCGCATCCGGCATCGGTGTTTCGATTCCGTCAAAGCCTGCTGCTTTAATGCGGGTAAACATCTCGCGGTATGTGCCTTCCATTCCCCATAGAGGTTTCAAAAATTTCGTTTGCAAGAGCTTGTTCCTCCTAAAGTCTAATACCGTTATAATTTGGTGCACATTCCACTATACACTTTGGTTGTCCGACAAGACTACGCTTATTCTCCGACTTCTGCAACTTGTAATCGTAATTGCTGCGTTGCGAACTCGCGATATAGCGGATGCGTTGCCAGCAGCTCATCATGCGTACCGCTTCCCGTCAGCTTGCCTTTCTCCACAAAAATAATTTGATCCGCGTCGACGACCGTTGACAGCCGGTGTGCGATAACGAGCGTCGTGCGGCCCGCCATCAGATTCTTCAGCGCTTCCTGCACAACGACCTCGGACTTGCTGTCCAGCGCTGACGTCGCTTCGTCGAGCATCAGTATCTTCGGATCGCGGAGCAGCGCTCTCGCGATTGCAATCCGCTGCCGCTGGCCGCCCGACAGTTTAATGCCGCGCTCGCCAACCTCTGTATCATAACCCTCTGGCAGCTCACTAATAAAGTTGTGTGCGTATGCCATCTCCGCCGCCTTCACAAGTTCTGCATCGTCCACTTCGTGCTCGATACCGTAGCAGATATTTTCGCGGATCGTCCCTGCAATTAGAGGACTCTCTTGTGACACGTACCCAAACTGGCTGCGCCACTCGCGAAGGTTGAAGCTGTCGATCGCCTCGTTGCCATACTTGATCGTGCCTCCGGTCGGTTCGTAGTAACGCTCCAGCAGCGAGAACAGCGTTGTTTTGCCGCCGCCGCTTGGTCCGACGATCGCCGTCACTGTGCCAGGCTCGACACGGAAATCGAGATTCGTCAGCACAGGTTCACCATTGCCATACCCAAAGCTCAAATCATGGATTGTAATGGCCTTAGCCCCTTCACCAACCGGTTTGCCTACAGAGTGATCCTCTTCAGGCGAATCGAGGATGGAGCCGATCCGCTCAGTCGCACCGACTGTTTTCTTGAACTGCGTGAAGAACGTCGTAATCTGCGTCATCGGCATTACGATTTGGATCAAATAGAGGATGAATGCGACGAGCTCACCTGCACTAAGTGCGCCAGAGGAAACACGCATACCGCCATACCCAACGATGACAACAAGCAGCATCATCATAACGAAGTAGATAAGCGGAGCAATTAACGCCTGAATCTTCGCTTCCTTGACTCCAAACTGATACAAGCTTTTAATCCACTTATTGCCCGCTGCATACTCTCTACGTTCTGCATTCATCGATTTTACAAGGCGCACTTCTGACAGCACCTGCGTTAAGGTGGTCGTAAACGATGCCGTTTCCTTCTGCAGCCCTTTGGAGATGTGGTACATCTGTCTGCCAAGCGGTACCATGAATAACGCTGCGATCGGGATTACGCCGAGCATGACAGAAGTCATCTGCCAATCCATATAGAACAAGACGATGACCGATCCGATCACGCTAATAATGCCGGACAAGAAGCTCGTGAGATTCTCAGCAATAAGCTGCTTCACGATGCCGGTGTCGTTAGTCATACGGCTAATCGTCTCGCCCGTCCGGTTGCTATCGTAGTACGGAATCGGGAGCACCAGCAGCTTCTTCCATAACCGGTCTCGCAAATTCGCCACAATTCTCTGCCCGGATACGTTCAGCATGAAACTGGCAAAGCCGCTCACGACCGCTTGCAATACAAACACGCCACCGAACACCGTTAGCTGCTTCCAGCTCAAATTGCTCAGCGAAAATCCGTCGACGAGATTTTTCGTAAATAGCGGGATGAGGAGCGATACTCCCGTTCCTGCCAAGCTCATCAATATCGCAGTAATCAGCATGGCCTTCGACGGCTTCGTCCTAGCGATCAGCCGAACCAGCTGCTTCCAATTTCCTTGTTGTTCTTTCTCTTCCATGATGTCATCCTTACCTTTCCCACTAGAGGTGATGAGTGAAAGAATAGCATCGCTTAATGAACGGAAGATGAACAGAAGGGCACGATGGTTTCGAGAAGAAGCTGCTTGGCATAGATGGCGCTGCTCTTCCCTTCCGGCTCTTTGCGTATCGCGACTGCGAGCTCGAGCGACGGCACAACGGCAATATATTGACCCCCGTATCCTTTGGCAAAAAAGAAGTCGATCACGCGGTTATGCGCCTGCGAGGAAACCCACCAGTGGTAGCCGTACTCCCCGAATATAGGCGGTTCGTAGTGCGAGAAGCCTTTATGATGGGCCGCCGTCGATGTCGCTACCCACGCTTCAGGAACCACTTGCTCGCCTTCCCATTTCCCGCCTTGCAGGTACAATTGACCGAACTTCGCCATATCCGCCACCGTCATATGCAGCCCTACTCCCCCTTCGAAGATGCCTGCGGCGTCACTGTTCCATTTCGGTTTTCGGAATCCAAGCTTCTTGAACAACATCCGATCCGCATATTCGTACGTCGACATTCCTGTCACCTGCGTCAAAATCGCCGATAACAGATGCGAACCGCCTGAGTTATATGCGAAGGCATCGCCCGGTTCATGCTCCATCGGCTGCGAGAGCACGAACGATACCGCGTCGTCTACACGTTTCATCTGCCAGTACGGCTTATCGAATTCCGGCCACTCGATGCCGGAGGTCATCGTCAGCAGGTGCTTGATGCGAATCTCGCGTTTCCGTTCGTCCTCAGATGAGGCGAGCTCTGGGAAGTAACGGCTGACCGGCGTTTCAATACTGTCGATCAAGCCTTGCTCAAGGGCGATGCCGATCAGCGCGGACAAGATGCTCTTCGTGCAGGAATAGACTGCGCCGATGCGATCTCCCCCTTTGTCATGCCATTCCCAGATTGATGCCCCGCCTTGCAGGGCGACGACGTCTTTGATTTTCCAATTGTGCAGCTGTTTAAGCAGTTCGTCGTTCAGGATGCCTTGCGGGGCACCCGTTGATATCAGCTTCATGCGTGCGGTCCTCGCTTATTTGTTTAAGTGTGTTTCCAAAGTGTGTAAAATAAAGGTGAACTTATATCCGTCTAGGAGGCGCTACCATCCATTATGGCACTAATTCAATGTGATTTCTTCTCGGAAACGCTCGGACTTTCCTCATCGATGAACGTTATTTTGCCGCAATCGGCCCCTTCTCAAATCGGAATGGACTCCAAGGCCGGTCATGCTCAGGCCAAGCATAAGACGCTTTATTTGCTTCACGGCCTCTCCGACGATCACTCCATCTGGCTTCGCCGCACTTCGATCGAACGTTACGTCTCTTCGCTCGGCATCGCGGTTGTCATGCCTGCCGTTCACCGCAGCTACTATGCCGACATGGCTGCCGGCGGCAACTATTGGACGTTCATCAGCGAGGAGCTGCCAGCGATTGCGCGTTCCTTCTTCCCGTTGTCGGACCGCAGAGAGGACAACTTCGTCGCGGGCTTGTCCATGGGCGGCTACGGCGCGTTTAAGCTGGCGTTGAACAAGCCGGACCAATATGCGGCTGCAGCAAGCTTGTCCGGCGCGCTTGATGCGGCCAAGCTTGCTGCTCGCATGCCGGATCTAGCGAACCAGATCTTCGGCGCGGGCAATGGAGCTAATGAAGTGCCGAATAATCTATTCCTCGCGGCAGATACATTGGTGCAATCTGATTCATCCATACCGCTATTATACCAATGCTGCGGAACGGAAGATTTCTTATATGAGGATAATATCCGTTTCCGAGAGCATGCGAAGCAGCTTGGCTTGCCGCTCGCGTATGAAGAAGGCCCCGGCGAGCATGAGTGGGGCTATTGGGATAAGCAAATCCAGCGTGTGCTGGAATGGCTGCCGCTGTAATAACGAAGCCGCTGAAATCGGGGTGCTCGCACCTCGATTTCAGCGGCTTCTTCTTGTTAATGAAGCAAGATTGGCGAGATGGCGATGCCGGACGGGAAGCTGCCTGTCGGCAGGATCGCGATCGGCAGCTGGCTCGCTACCTCAATTGCCGCAACATAGCCGAAGGTGAGAATCGTCACGTACACCTTCGTGCCGTCTGGCGTAATCGCAACATCGCTTGCGTTGCTGCCGCCTGGCAGCTCAATTTGAGTCAGGATCTCGTTCCGGGACAGATTGATGACCGTTACCTCATCCCCGCCGCGTGCGGCCACATAAGCGAGTGCGCCATCTGGAGTAATGACCAGCTTCTGCGGATCTGCGCCAGAATCCAGCTTAATGGTTGTCAGCAGCGTGTTCAAACTGAGCCGGATCACATAGATGCGATCGTGATGCACATCCGTCACGTACGCAAGTGTACCATCTGGCGTAATCGCGATGGATGAGGGCTTCGCTCCACTTGGCAGCTTAATCATCGGCAGCAGCGTCTGCTTCACCGTGTCGAGTATCGCGATTACTCCTTTATTGATGAGACAGCAGTACACCCGCTTCCCATCCGGCGCAATCGCCATATGAACCGGATCGCTGCCTTTGGGGAGCGAAACCAGCTTAACAAGCGACCTTGTGGCTGTGTCCACGATGATCATATAGTCTTCGACCAGCGTCGTAATGAACGCCATCGAAGCATGCTTCGCAACTGCAACAGCAATCGGCACAGCACCTTGCGGGAACATGAACAGACCGGTCACTTCGTGGGTTAACGTATCGATGACACGGACGATTTTGTCCCCTTGGCAAATTACGTACACCTCGCGCCCGTCCGGCGTGAAATCAAGCGATCGCGGACTGCTCCCCGCAGGCAGCGTTATTGTCGCGATGCGACTATGTGTTGCTGTTTGAATGACCGTTATGGAATGCTGCGTATGATTCGCAACATAAGCATGCGTCATTTCATCCATGTAACTGCCCGCAGCCGTAACTTGATGCTGCGCAATGAGCTCGCCATGCTCATCATGCTCCGCGACCGCCGCAATGACTTCTCCTGCCGCCAGCCCTGTCGTCGTAATGCGCACCCCATATAGGGGCAACCGACTGACGTCATGCTTCAACGTGTACGTGCAATCCGATTTCTGCTCGGACCCAAGCTGGATGAGTGCTGAACGCTCCATCTGAATCCGCCCGTAGCCGCTATTGCGTATACTTATGCTCTCGCCCTCTCCTTCCGTCGACTCGCTCTGCTTGCTTTGCGGTGAGACCGCCGAATAAATTTGAATACCGGCCGTTGCCTGCTGTCTACCTCGATTCATCACATGAATGGTCACTGATACGGTGCGCCTTGCTTCCCGATTTACGAGCAGCCCTGTATCCAAGATCGGCATAGGGACGCCTCCTCTACTCTTCCATACCTCCATCGTATGAACTGCTAGAGTAAAAGGCGCGAGACAACTCACTAGGCCTAATTGGTAGATTGACCACACTTACGCAAACACAGGAAAGAACCCGCCGTGAACTCACGCGCGTTGCGCTCTTGTCATTATTACGGCTCCAGAGCTTGCTGTTTGCAGCCTAGCCCTGCGGACCGCTGGAGAACAACGCTTTGATCTCTTCCAGTCTTGCAATCATATGTTTAAGCTCGATCGCGAGGAAATCCTCTTTGGATGCTTCGAACGCTTCTCGAAGCTGTACGAGTCCGTCTGTCGCGGCAGGCAGCAGCTTGAAAGCCTCAATCGCATGCTGATAGTATGGGTGAACCTCGTTAGTTGGCTGATCTGTCAAAAGTTATGCACTCCCTGCATGGTTGTTGGTAAAATATTCTACCACTCCGCCAGCTGGAATGCAAAACCAGCCACAGCTCATCATTTATTCTTCGATGCTCTCTTGGATGCGCGACCAAGTAATCTTCTGAAGCTCAGCCATTGCTTGCCGAGAAATTTGCTCCTCCGGCGCTTCCTTCACCACCTGCATCATCGCTTCATGCAGCTCCATTAACGAATGGAAAGGCCGCATGCCCCAAGCCCGCTCCGCCACCCATGGCGATTGCTCCATTATTCCGCCGAGCTGCCTCACGAACAGCTCACGGCTCATCGTATTCAACTGCCAGAGCTGAAGCCGCTCGCTCATGACGTCAGTCCCTCCCTTATTTGACATTCATTTGTCGCTGCGACCACAGCTGCCGTGCCTCTTCGAGTTCCTCATGTGTATCAATGTCCATGAACGTCCATTCGGCCGCATACCGAACGACTTTCCCTACATAATCCGGCGATTTCAAAATATGTCTGGCTCCTTTATCTCCATCAAGCTCCAACAGCTGCGGGAACAACGATTTGTTCAGAATGAGCGGCGTTCCTACGGACTCTCCGTAACCGCTTGCGACATAGTGCACCGATGGGTCCTCGCGGTATACATATACAAGCCTCTTCAGAAGTGAGGCGGAGATGAAAGGCTGATCCGCAAGAGTGACCAGCACCGCATCCAGCTTCTCTGGCAGAAGTGAGATGAGGCCGCTTCGGAGCGAATAGGACATCCCTTTGCCCGCATCCTTGCACGGCGTGATGCGAAACTTCGGAAGCGCGGCATTACGTTCCTTCCGATTGCGGTCGCATAGCCACAGCAGCGGATCATCCGGCCTTACAACAACGGTAAGCTTATGGAACCCGCAGTAGCGGAGCTCTTGCAAGCCTTGGTTCCCGACAGTGACACCAGGCGCCAGCTCCAGCGGCAGCTTCGGCTCTCCCATCCGAGTGCTTGAGCCCGCCGCCAAATAAATGCAGCCGATTCTCATATGCATCCTCCCTTTTTCACTACTTTGCAAACAAACTCTTTGGTTAAGACTCAGGAATGACCGGCAGCAAACTGCGTCCAGAGTTTAATGTTATATTATATTACATAATAAATCGGTTTGAGACCAGTTTCAAGACTTTTATGTTAATTTACATAACATATAATTAACAAACGAGTCCAGAATAAAAGCCCCTCTCGTTCAGATCCGAACAGGACCGCGAGAAGGGCTTCTCCAATCAGACAATCGGCGTTATTGCCGATATGAATTTGATACTGAATTCGAATTCGAGCCGATACCTTGAATGTGAGCTACTGCGTGCTGAATCTTCTGCTGGAGCAGCTTGATCTGGCGGCGCTGCGCATCCATTTGCATTTGCAGCTGATTCTCCGCTTGCTGCAGCTCGCGTTCGATGCCATTAAGCTGCTGAATGACTTGCTGAACCTGTTGAGATTTCGGATCGAGCCCAACACGCTTCAGCGCTTCCTGCGCCTGCCGCTGTTCTTGCTGTTCACGCTGTCGCACCTGCGCCTGAAACTGTTCATAGCTGAGCTGCTGGCTATTGATCGGTTGTCCGCCTTGCATATCCATTTTCCGCAAATCCTCCCCTGCGTAACCAAATATTGTTGTCCGCAAGTAGGATGCCCGAACCGCTGGAACATTATGTTTTATTCCGCCCGTCAACGCGGCTCATGGAATCTGCGAGGCGTCCCACCTGCTCATCAGAGATTCTGCCGCTGCCATATCTCACTTGCTGATACGCTTGTACAAGCTCTGACGATGCCGAAGCATCTGCATTGATGAGACCTTGTGACTGGATTTCAGCTGCCACTTCGATCGGTGTCAGATGCGGTCTGAACGTATAACCTTTGCGTACTCCGCTGCCAATCCACCGCCGGTACAGATAGCGGACTCGCGACTCGTTGTCCTTCAAGTCCTTCCAGCGAACGCGAGGCTCCTTCGACCGTCCGCGCCACAGCTCGCTCAGCTTCCGGGATTTGTGAATCCGCTCAACCTGATCGACGTAGCCTTTGGACGAGCTCCCTTTGTCCCTGCTGAACAGGTCTTTCAGCTTCAATTGCAGGTTGCGCAGCCACTCCGGCAGATGCTTCAGCTGGCGCATTACAAGCCAGAGCAAGAAGCAGACGACAATGCCAACGATAACATAGAGCGCAATGTCCACCCAATGCGGCATCGTTTTCGCAGGCTTGTTCATGAGTTCCGGCGGAATCGCCGGCGCTTCCTGACCGCCGGTTTGAGGCGCGCTCTCATTCCCGCCTTTCGGCAAGTTACGGAACATCTCCGCGATGGAATGGCCAAGTGCTCCGAAGATCGCCTGCAGCTGATACGAGAGTACGATTAATACCGAGATAACGGCCGTAATCCCGACGAAAATCCGGTTATGACGCCTTACTGTAGGCTCGACGAGCGGCTTTACAGCGCCTGACAGCGTCTCCCGATTCACGTTGCTTTTGTTCGTCTGGAACAGTGTCACCACTAGCGTGAACAAGCCGCAGATAAGCATCAGCGTCCGGTACGTATCGAACTCCGGCTTGAAGCTGAACACGACCGAGCAGAAGAAGTAATACATGAGTCCGAGCACGAAGTCCCGCGGAATCAACCGCAGCAGCGCAGGCGTAATGACATATCTTCCGCCCCGGAATGCCGCAGCAGCTAGCAAAACCGCAGAATAGATGCCATCGAAATGAACACCATACAGCAGGATGCCGGCCACGCCGCCGATTACCGCTGCAACGAGCATCCGCGGGAACGCTCTTACGAATCGAATGAGCGAATTCACTCCCCATCCGATGATGTAGGTTCCGAGCAGAAGCAGCAGCATCTCCGCGAGTGAAACGCCGAAGTTTGGCCGATAAATATAGACAATCAGCACAAGCGGCAAATGCAGGAGTAATTCAATAAGCGCCGTCGTGATAAACAGACTAGCGCCGGAGAGTGGTTTTCTCATCCTGCAGCCTCCTCTTGGCCCTGAACAGGAAGCCAGTCGACGGAATGACCATTGTCACGCAGCATCCGCATCGCCCGCTCGATCGGTTCACTCATGAATGCCGAGATAACTACGACATCGTATCGTTCTTCCCATTCCGCCGCGAGATTTTCGATCATGGTATCGAACGGCAGCTCCCGCACAATGACGAGCTTCGCCAGCTGATTGTAGAGATGGACCAGATGCTCGCTTCCGCTTCCACGCTCCACCGTCATGACAGTGCCAGGTTTATCAAGGTCACTTCCGTTACATGCAAAAGCCGTCTCCATCCCCTGCTCCGTCGCATACTGCAGAATCGCTGCCGCATACCGAATTCCTTCCTCAATCAGCGCCGTATTGTTCACGGCTTCCCACATTCCGGCGTGATCTTCAACGTTCAGCAGCACGACCAGCCGGTAGTCCGCAGTGTAATCGCGACGGTGTACTTGAAGCGATCCCGCACGTGCGGTTGCATTCCAGTTGATCGATTTCAGCGAATCGCCGTAGCGGTACTCACGAACGCCGCTGATGGCGAACGGATCTTCAACGATCCAACGCTTCACCGTAATATCCCCTTGCCAGCTGCGCGAAGGGAGCTGGATCAAGGAAGGATCGGCAGGCTGCGGATAGACGAGCAGCTCCACCTCGAGCGGCACGGACTTCCAGGAGCTGAACGCGCCGAACAGGTCGCCGAACGTCAAGGACGCGCTCGTGATTCGGTAACAGCCGCGTGCCGTCGCTTGCACCGTATGCCGCCTCGTCAGCTGCTTATTTCCCATCAAGCTGAACAAGCTCCGGTGATTTTGATAGAACTGACCTTTACTCACATCGAAATTGGAATCGCTGTCAAATTTCAAGCCGGCATGCAGCTGCGATTCAACGCGAAGCCAAGGTACCGGAATGAACTTGCGGTTCGTGAGCCGCTCCACCATCTCAATGCGGTCCCCTTCGAAGCAGGTCTCCACATTGAATGACCTCGTATAGCTAACCCCGCGCATCGCCCGATACCGGAAAATAAACCGCTGCACGATGATGACCAGCAGCGCGCTTAGTATATACCAATGAATACCCATCGCTCGCTCCCCCTTTACGCTTATGAGCGGGAAACGAGCGGAGCGTCTGCCGGCACCGGTACCGCCGCCAGAATCGACTGAATGACCTGCTCTGCCGCATCCGCCCGCATCCGCTGAACGCTACGCAGCGCGATACGATGCGCGAGCACAGGAACGACCATTACCTTCACGTCATCCGGCAGCACGAACTGCCGTCCTGCAATCGCCGCTCTCGCTTGGCATGCGCGCAGCAGCGCCTGCGAGCTCCGCGGACTTGCGCCTAGCGCCGCATCCGAGTGAACCCGCGTCGCTTCCACGATCGCGAGCATATAACCAAGCAGCTCATCGCTGACTGCCACACTTGTATAGATTGATTTCGCTTCCTCCAGCTCAGCCGCGCCAATGACCGGCTCCAGCTTCTCGAGCGGGCTGTCCGCCATGAAGCGTTTCATGATGTCGATACCTTCTGCCGTCGATGGATAGCCCATTTTCAGCTTAAATAGAAACCGGTCCAGCTGGGCTTCCGGCAGAGGGAAGGTCCCTTGCTGCTCGATCGGGTTCTGCGTCGCGATGACGAGGAAAGGCTTGCCGAGCTGGTGCGTCGTCCCATCGATACTGACTTGGCGCTCCTCCATGCTCTCGAGCAAGCTCGATTGCGTACGCGGCGTTGCACGGTTGATCTCGTCCGCAAGCACGATATTCGCGAAGAGCGGACCTGGGCGGAACTCGAATTCCGACAGCTTCTGATTGTAGAAATGAATGCCTGTCAGATCCGACGGGAGCAAGTCCGGCGTAAATTGAATCCGCTTGAACTCGCCGTCAATCGACTTCGCAAGCGCTTTCGCAAGTAAAGTTTTGCCCGTGCCAGGCACGTCCTCAAGCAGAACATGGCCTGATGTGAGAATTGCAATGATGAGCTTATCTACAATATCCTCTTTGCCAACAATGACTTTACTTACATTCGAGCGGATCCGATCCGCCGCTTGTGCGATTTTCCCCAAACTCATACAGGCTGTTCTCCTCTCGTCTTCCATACCGTGGAAGATTATCCATTTCAGTATACTCGCTATTGGAGAGGCAGGCTAGACCTAGACTTCTAGGTCAGCCTGAATCTCGGCAAGTCCGCGCATATAAGGACGAAGCGCCTGCGGGATATAGATCGAGCCATCTTCTCGCTGATGGTTCTCGAGGAGCGGAATGAGAATGCGCGGCGATGCAACCATCGTATTGTTGAGTGTGTACGCATACTGCAGCCGGCCCTCTTCATCGCGATACTTAATATTCGATCGTCTCGCCTGAAAATCTAGCAGCAGCGACGCCGAATGCGTCTCGCCATAGTTATTGCGGCTTGGCATCCACGTCTCAATGTCGTACTGCTTGTAATTCTTCTGCGACATGTCGCCGCTGCATACCGCAACGACGCGGTAAGGGAGCTCTAGCAGCTGGAGAAGCTCCTCGCTGTTCGCCGTCATCCGCTCCAGCCAAACGAGCGATTCCGTCAAGTCTGCGCGACATAGCACGACCTGCTCCACCTTCGCGAATTGATGCACCCGGTACAGCCCGTGTACATCGCGGCCCGCCGATCCAACTTCGCTCCGATAGCAAGGCGTAACTGCCGCAAGCAGCTTCGGCTCAGTCAGATCAATGACTTCATCGCTGTAATAGGCGATCAGCGGAACCTCCGACGTTCCGACGAGCCATTTGTCTTCGCCGTTAATGGCATAGGTCTGATCCCGATTCGCTGGAAAATAGCCCGTTGCCACGAGCGTCTGTTCTTTCACAAGAACAGGAACATCGAGTGTTTCAAAGCCCTTGTCGAGCAGCAGATCATACGCCAGCTGTTGAACCGCGCGGTGCAGCTGCAGGCCGTAGTTCTGCAGCACATATTGGCGCGTGCCGCCGATCTTCACGCCGCGGGCAAGATCGATCAGCCTATGCTGCTGCCCGAGCTCCACATGGCTGCGCGGTGCAAACCCGAATTCCGGCACCTCGCCGACGCGCCGTACCTCCACATTATCCTCATCGCTCCTGCCGATTGGCGTGTCTGGCGACATCAGATTCGGCACGAGCAGCATGAGCGCTTCGTACGCGGTTAGAACTGTGCGGAACTCCTCCTCCGCTTGCTTCAACTGCTCCTGCTGCTTCGCTGCTTCCTCCCGCTCCGCCAGATCTTCCTCTTTGCGGCCTTCCCGCATCATGGCCTCGATTGCCTTCGACCTGCGGTTGCGCGCCGCGCGCTGCGACTCGGTCAGCTGCATCAGCTCCCGCCTGCGGTCATCGATGCCGAGCAGCTCGTGAATATCAATCGAAATCCGTTTCTGATTGGCTGCCTCCTGGAACTCGTTTGCTTTCTGACGGATTACATGAATGTCTAACATAGTGAACACTCCTTCGCAAATTTGGGTAAACGAAAAAACGCGCTCCTTCAGTCCCCTGACATGGGACGAAGAACGCGTTCGCGGTGCCACCCAAATTAGCTAACTCGAAGGTTAGCTCCCTTAAGTTCGCGGATAACGGTGCGAGAACCGGAATGCTTGGAGTGTTCGAGCGCAGCAGTTATTCACTGCTATGCCAAACGCTGTACGCAACGCCTCCGAGTTGGATGCTCTTCATCGGCCTGTGTGCTTATTGTTCGTTAGTATAGCAGATCGTTCGCTGCTTATGCAAGCCCATTAAAGAACGGATGAAATAAGCTCTTTATCCAATACTTCGCGCTCGAACTCTTCTGCATATTTGTTCATGCAGTTGCAATAGTAGTCTCTTCTGCAGATCGGGCAAGGAACAGTCAGAAGACGATTAACGCCGATCAGCTTCCAGTCCGGCTTCTTCGTGAAGATCAGTCGAACTTGCGTGTTGTCCGACATTGTAACGACAAAATGATATAATCCTGCTGCCACATTTGTATCTGCCGCTGCAAAATCTTTAATTTTCATATTGAATTTCATAATCAATCTCCTGTTTTGTAGATTTGAAAATTCCTTGTAAGCTTATATAATTTGCGCTTCAATGTCAATTCATTTATCTAGTTTACCCGCATGGGAGCGCATTCAATCATCAAAAAGAAACAGCCCCTCATACCGAGGAGCTGTTATCGATGCTTTCTATTAAGCACCAGTCTGCATGGCAAGCGACTGCTGCATCTCATATTGCGTCATATAGAGCTTATGATATAGTCCGCTTTGCTTCATTAATTCATCATGCGAGCCCTGCTCTGCGATCTGTCCGTCCTTCACGACGAGAATGACGTCCGCATCCCGAATGGTAGACAGTCTGTGCGCGATAATGAACGCCGTACGGCCTTCCAGCATCGTCTGCAGCGCCGCTTGGATGTGCTGCTCGGTGTCCGTATCGACGCTGGACGTTGCTTCATCTAAGATGAGAATGCGCGGATCAGAGAGGAGCACACGACCGAATGCAAGCAGCTGGCGCTGACCGACGGACAGCTTCGAGCCGCGTTCCTCTACCTGCGTCTGGAAGCCTTCCGGGAACTGAAGCGCAATCTTGTCGACACGGACGCTCTCCGCTGCTTGGCGCAGCGCTTCGTCTGGCGCATCCTCATTGCCGTAACGCAAGTTCTCTTCGATCGTACCGGAGAAAATAAACGAATCCTGCAGCACGATCCCCATCTGGCGCCGAAGCGATTCCAGCGTGACATCCTTCACGTCTTGGCCATCGATCAGAATACGGCCGCCTGTTGTATCGTAGAAACGCATGAGCAGGTTCACAACTGTACTCTTACCCGCTCCTGTCGGGCCAACGAGCGCTACTCGCTGTCCTGGCTTGATGCGCAGGTTGATCCCTTTCAGCACATCAGGCTTATTCTCTTCGTAGCGGAATGATACGTTCTCGAACACGACTTCACCGCGGATTGGCTTCATTTCTTTCGCATTCTTGCTGTCCTTCACTTCCGGCTCGGAATCCAGCACCTCGAAGATTCGCTCTGCCGAAGCCATCGCAGACAGCACTTGGCTGTACACTTTGGAGAGCGCGCTAAGCGGTCCCCAGAAACGCCATAGATAATTGATGAACGCCATAATGAAGCCAAGCGTCAGCTCCTTATCCATAACCTGCTTCGCCCCGAACCACAGGACGACACAGGTGCCGATCATGCCGACCATCTCGACCGACGGCCATACCAATGATTCCAGCTTCACCGCGCGCATGAACGCGAACTTGTTGCGTGCGTTCAATTCTTCGAATCGGCGGTTGTTCTCCGACTGGCGCGAGAATGCCTGGATGACGCGAATGCCTTGGATCGTCTCGTTCAGATTGCCGTTAATCGCGGACATCGTCTTCCGGGAACGAGTCCATGATCCTTCGATTTTTGGCTGCATTTTGCCAACGATGATGTACAGAAGCGGCAGTGTCACAAAAGACAACAGCGCCAGTTTCCAGTCCATCCATAGCAGAATGACAACGATACCGATCAGATGCGTAAACTCCATGACCATGGTGATCAGACCGCCGTTGATCAGCTCTCCGATCGCATTCGTGTCGTTCGTAATCCGGGACATGATTTTGCCCGCTGGACGTCCGTCGAAGAACCGGAACGACAACGTTTGAAGATGATTGAATAATTGCTGTCTCAGATCAAATAAAATCCGCTGACCGGTGAAATTGATCAACCGCGTATGCAGGAAGCCGAACAGCCAGCCGAGCGCTTTGAACGATAGCAGCGACAACCCGATCATGTTGATCACGAAGAAGTCCTTCTTCACGATGCCTTCATCGATGATATAGCGAAGCAGAAGCGGCTCGGCTAAGCTTAATCCCATGTTAAACAGGACAATGACAAGAACGATGGACAATACTTTGCGATAAGGAAGCACATAGCGGATAAGCCGCTTCATGTACGCCCTGTTAAACGGCTTCTCTTCTAAATCTTCGCCTTCATCCCATTCGACTTGACTCATGCCGTTCCTCCTCCTTTATGCCGTTAATTGTTATTATTTAATGTGGTTAAGATTATTCGCCTGCGTCAGGCTAATCTATCTCGCCGAAGCAGCCTCTTGCTGCTTGAACAGGCTGCGGAAGAAGCCTTCCTCCTCGAACAGCTCGCGATGCGTGCCCTGCTGCACGATTTTGCCCCCGTCGAGCACGATGATCCGGTCTGCGCGTTTCACGGAAGACAGACGCTGCGCGATGATGAAAGTTGTGCGTCCTTTCATGACTTCCAGCAGCTCTTCGTGAATAGCAGATTCCGTTGCAGTGTCGACGCTAGCCGTCGCTTCGTCGAGTACGAGAATCGGCGGATCCATCAGGATCGCACGCGCTAGCGCAACACGCTGGCGTTGACCGCCGGAGAGTCCTACGCCTCGCTCGCCAATGATTGTGTCGTAGCCGAACGGCATCGTCTCGATGAAGGAGTGGATTTGCGCCTTGCGCGCCGCCCACTCGATCTGCTCCTGCGTCGCCTCAGGCACGCCGTATGCGATGTTCTCGCGGATTGTCGCCGAGAACAGGAATGTTTCCTGCGGTACGATGCCGATTTTGCGGCGGAGGCCTTCGAGCTCGTAGTCGCGAACATCGATGCCATCGATGAGCAGCCGCCCTGAGCTTACGTCGTAGAAGCGTGACAAGAGCGCGATGAGCGAGCTTTTGCCCGAACCCGTAGAACCCAGCACTGCGATGACTTCCCCTTGCTTCACGCCGAGCGAGATCCCTTCCAGAATGCCCGGGTCTGTCTCTGGATTCTGGTCCGCAAAGTGGAATGTCACGCCGTCGAAGGTGACGTTGCCGCGGATACGGTTCGCATCATGGCTATTCCCTGTCTCCGAGTTAATATCGACAGGCGTATCGAGTACTTCGAACACGCGCGGCGCCGCTTTGAGCGCTTGCTGCATGATGTTGATCTGCCAGCCGAGCATATTCAGCGGCCAGATGATCCCCCATGTATACCATTGGAAAGCCATAAACGAACCAAGCGACATCTGACCCTTCGCGACGAAGTAAGCGCTGAACCATGCCATTGTGACGAATACGATACCGCCGTAGAAGTTCATGAGCGGGAATGCTTTGGCTTCCAGCTTGGCGCGTTCCATGTTCGTCTCGAAGTTCTGGTCGTTGCGCGATTCGAACTTGTTCTGCTCAACTTTCTCGCGCGCGAACGCCTTTACGACTCGGATACCCGAGATATTTTCTTGCAGCGTCGTTGTGAGACGTCCCATTTGCTCCCGAATTTGGCCCCAAGCCGGACCGACCTGCTTGTTGAACCGGTAGAGCGCGAACAGCAGCAGCGGTACGCTCGCCATACAGAGCAGCGTCACCTTCCACTGAATGAACAGCATGAACACGATCGTGCCGAAGAACGTAGCTACACCCATGAACATCGCCATTGAACCGAAGCCGATGAAGTTCTTCACCGATTCGATATCGCCTGTCATCCGGGACATGAGCTGCCCGGTCTGCGCCTTGTCGTAGTACGTGAACGACAGCCGCTGAAGGTGATTGTACAGCTGGCTTCGCAGCGAGTAGACAACGTTCTGGCCGACAAGCTCCTGCGCCCAGCCTTGCCAGAACATTCCGAGACTCTTCACGATTTGCAGCACGATGAGCCCTAACACGAACACCAGCACGATCTTCATGTTGCTGTCTCCGATGCCTTTATCAAAAACCTGCTTCAGCATCCATGGCGCTATAAGGTCGAGCAGCGTGCCGAGCAGCATCAGCGCTGTCGACAATACGACCCATCTCGTGCTGGGACGCATATATTTCATAAGCCTTATTAACACTTTCACAGTCGTACTTCCCCCTTTATGCAAACATGCATGAGGCTCCGTTAACGGCAATGAACGACTCCGCCTTCCGCGTCAGGCGAATACGCGTTCTGTGCAACAAAAAAGGAGACCTCGAGCCGCATGGCTCAAAGTCTCCTTACACACAGAAACGGTTGCAGCGCTGCCTAGGGCAGCTGATGCACTCTGCGTAAGAAGTCGGGCCGATGGAGCTGAGCTTGCATGGTATCCCGCACAACAATCTGCATGTAAGTCATATCCATCGCCCTCCTTTCGTTTGTTAGTTTTCCGTCACTCGGAACATCCAAATCTTAACATCACTTTATCGCGGTGCGCAAGAGGCTAATTGCAAATTTATTTTTTCTCCATGTGGGTATAGATACGGTCCGATACGAACGAGCGTGGGCTTGCCAGCTCTCCGCATGATGCCAAAGTTAGGTCAATCTCCACGTTGCCTTGTCCATCCATCTAGCATTATATGAACTATCAACATCATGGAGGAGAGGCCAATGGCAATTCGTTACACCCAAAGCGGTAGCGGCGGAATATTAACCGCCTACTCGCAGCTTAAAATAAATGATGGGTTATTGACCCTTAGATTCGTCGATGTCCAGAAGTACCGTAAAGGCAGAATTTTCAGCTCGCTCCGAATATCCTTGAATGGTCAGACGCTGCTTATATCCAGAAACAGCATCAAACCGGATTCGGCTAATGGCGGGTGCGGCTGCAAATCCGGATGCGGTTGCGGCGGCGGAGGCAGCAATGGCGGTTCAGGTGCAAGAAGGTCCTTTCAAGTCATCAACGGATCGCTAATTAACCGTTTAAGCGGAGCCATCGCGTTGCTCTTCCTTAGATTGAGACGAGCTATGCTCGCTTTTCTCCAGAACTCCCCGAATTTCGCTCCTAACCTCCCTTGTTTCTTGCGCATCCCAATCTGCCGTGTTACTGAGGCCCGTGTGATTACAAGCTGCAGGCTAAGCGGGAAGCCCATGGCGGATTGCATCCGCGAAGGCGAAATCTTCTACAACGAATGCAAAGGCGATTGTTAAACCAAACAAAGTCCGCGGGCTTCTGCGCGGACTTTGTTTGTGTTTGGAATAGGAACTATCATCTACGTCTACAAATCGGTCATCGTATCGAAATCCGCAGCAGTAATCCCTTGCTCCACCGCAAACTCATAGTCTTCAATATCGTACACCTGCACCGGCACTTCCGCTTCGAGCAGCTTATCCTGGAACTCGAACTGATCGGAGAGCAGCGGAATGCTCAGCTTCTGTGAAGTGAGCAGCAGCTCGGTTTCAATCGGGTCAAAATATTCCCCGTACTGCGCGTTATCGACGGCATGAACAACGGTGAATTGGATACGTTCATTCAGCAGCAGCGGCGAGCTTTGACGCCATGGCATCTGCAGCGCACGCTCAATTTTCTTCCGGTTGAACGGGTCCTCGAAGAAGGCGATCAGCTCCTTGATCTTCCCTTTCACATGGGCATCCTCACCAGGATCGTCCATGACCGGCTCTGAGCCGTCCTTCATGTCATATAGCTCCATAATCGTCGAATATGGCAAGACAAAATCGACAGGCCGGCTTGGCACAAGCAAATGTCCATAGGTTGCCACCATTACGGCTTCAATTACGAATCGCCGTCGCATTCCATCTCCCCCTTTATACAAGCTTAGCTCATTATACAACATATCTATTATCCGACACAGAGCCAAATGCTTGTTTTATGGCGAGCCATCACGTGCCAGCTGTGCTAAAATAAATTTTAACCGTTCTACATTTTGTAATCCCGTATTGGAGTTGATTGCGCAATTATGCAAGCTGAACAAGTGATCATTATCGGCGCAGGTCCTTGCGGCCTTGCCGCTGCCATTGAGCTGCAGTCGATCGGAATTTCGCCCTTGATAATCGAGAAACGCAACGTCGTCCATTCGATATCGCAATATCCAACGTATATGCATTTCTTCAGCTCGCCGGAGCTGCTCGAGATCGGCGGCATCACGTTTACTACCGCGAACGATAAGCCGTCTCGCGTCGAGGCATTGTCGTATTATCGCAATGTCGCGCTGCGGCATCATGTTCGTATTAACGCCTATGAAGCGGTCACCGCGATTCGGCCTCAGCTGGATGGGAGCTTCGAGCTGGACAGCCACGACCGATACGGCGAGCTGAAGCAGTACCATTCAGCAGCGGTTATCGTTGCAACCGGTTATTTCGATCATCCGAATGAGCTTGGCATCCCAGGCGAGAACACCGATAAAGTAACGCATTTCTTCCGCGAGGCGCATCCGTATACCGGCATGAACGTCGCCATTATCGGCGGCAGCAACTCCGCCATCGATGCCGCACTCGAGCTCGAACGAGCAGGCGCTCATGTCACGGTTATCTATCGCGGTGAGCGGTACTCCTCCAGCATTAAACCGTGGGTCCGTCCGATCTTCGAAAGCCTCGTCACGAAAGGCCGCATCCAGATGCGATTAGCTTCGCGGGTTATCGAGATCAAACCGCATGCTGTCGTAATCTCGCACGGGGAAACAGGCGAGCAAGAAGAGCTTCGGAATGACTTCGTTCTAGCGCTTACCGGCTTCCATCCCGACCGCGGCTTCCTCTCCTCCTTCGGCGTTACGATGGAGGAAGAAGGCTACCCGACGTTCAATGATGACACGATGGAGAGCAATGTGCCAGGTATCTACTTGGCTGGCGTCGTCGCTTCACGGCGCCAGGCGAACGAAATCTTCATCGAATCCGGCCGTTTCCACGGGCGGAAGATCGCAGCGCATTTGCAGCAGAAGGGCATCACGGGCATACCTGTTCAGCAGTAGACACGGCATACACGAAAGAGGCTTTGACTCCGCTCGGCACTTGCTGCCTGCTGGAGTCAAAGCCTTTTTGCTTTTTTTGTACCGCGCCTTAATCGTTCTTCATCGCAGTACGTTACAAGCTCGCAATCGGCTGCAGTCCGTCCCGGTCCGCGCCTGTGAACGTCATCACGGTTGCGATCTTCTGCAATCGGATGTATTCGCTATTCGTCAGCCCTGTCCGGAAGTAGGCGAACATATAGACCGCCTCGATGAAAGTGAGTCCCGGATATACGGCGATGTTCTGATTGGAAAACGGATTATCGAGCAGCACCTGCCACTCGCCGTCGCGTTGACTGGAAGGGATCGACTGAAATATGTCCCGTTTGGACTGGACGATGCCTTCAAACTCCGTCCAGATATACGTCCAAGACGGGCTTGTACGACCTGGCTCAGGTACCGCAAGCTTCGCGCGGCGCATCAGTTCTTCCGCTTGT
This sequence comes from Paenibacillus taihuensis, assembly GCF_003386535.1. Classification (GTDB taxonomy): domain Bacteria; phylum Bacillota; class Bacilli; order Paenibacillales; family Paenibacillaceae; genus Paenibacillus_Z; species Paenibacillus_Z taihuensis. The sequence goes on along the minus strand of NZ_QTTN01000022.1, from coordinate 54,334 downwards.
TCGCATGCTTCGTCCTCGTAGTGGCGCAGGTAGTCCCGGAAATCATCAAGAAAACGGCGCAGCGCCGTGAATCCGTCTTCACGCAGCTGCTGGCCGAAGGCTTGAATATCCGCATCGGACTGCAAGCCGATTAGTTGTTGAAAACTAGCTTCATCCGTCACATGCATGCAGGTGCACCACCCTCTTCTAGCGCTCCAATTTAAGGTTTAATCAGCGTGAGGCTCCCATCATTCTGAAGCACCAGCTTACGCCTTGCATCGTTGTTCAGCTTCACATTGAATACTTTCAGGCGCTCTTCTTTCACCTCGAGCAAATCCCAGCCCGAATCCGGCTCATAGCCGGCACCTGCAAGCGCTTCTTCATACAGCTGCTCTGCCGTCTCCATATCTTCCCACCAGAGCGCGCCATAATATGCAAAATGATACACATTCTGAAGCATACCGCATGCAATTTCACCAGTTCCCCGATGTCTCAGCACGATAGCCATTTGATTCGCAACTCTCCTCGCTTCAAACCCATTCTACGTATCGCTTAACAAAACAAGGCGCGGACGCCTGTTCGCCGCCGCGCCTTGCTCCGTCTTACCGTCCCTAGTCATCTGAAAAACTTACAGCTTATAGATACTCGTTCTCGTGTTTCGCTTTCAAGCGCTGCCAGCGGCGCTCAACCTCGTCCTCGAACGACTTCAGCGCTGGCGCGTACTCTGGGCGTGTCATATGCTTCGTCTTGCCCATGTTCTTCAGCCAGTCGCCGAGCGGAATGCGCTTGCCCTTGTCTTCCGGATTGTACGTGATCGTCGTCACGCCTTCTTCCACCTCGTAGAGCGGGAAGAAGCAGGAGTTCACGGCCTCGTCGATGAGCTCTTGGCCGATCTTCTCTTCAGACAACCAGTTGAGCGGACATGTGATAAGGATTTTACCGTACACAAGGCCGACGTTCTGCGCATAATACTGCGCCTTCGCCGCTTTGCGCAGCAAGTCCTGCGGCAGCGATTCCGAGCCTGTGAAGACGTACGGAATGTTCGTCGCAGCCATAATTTGCGCAGTGTCTTTGTGGTGGAACAGCTTGCCGCCTTGATGCTTGCCGACGTTCGATGTCGACGTACGGTGGCCAAGCGGCGTCGAGTAAGACAGCTGCGCACCTGTATTCATATAGCCCTCGTTATCGTACTCGAGGATAATCATCTTATGATTGCGAAGCGCGCTTCCGATTGCAGGGCCCATACCGATATCCATACCGCCGTCGCCTGTGATCATGACGAACGTGAAGTCATCCTTCAAGTCGTATTGATCCAGCTCGCCGCGGCGCTTGCGCTCCCAGAACATTTCCACAACGCCCGACAGCGTTGCCGCACCGTTCTGGAACAGGTTATGAATATATGTCGCTTTGTGCGAGGAGTACGGGAAGCCCGTTGTAACAACCATCGCGCAGCCCGTTTGATAGAGCGCGACGATATCGCCTTCGATGCCTTTGAAGAACAGCTCGAGACCGGAGAAAATACCGCAGCCCGGACATGCGCCATGGCCTGGAGCAAGCCGCTTCGGCTTCTTCGTCAACTGGCGGACTGGAGGCACTTTGACCTTCAGCTTGCCTGTTGCCTCATCGCGGTCAACCGTGATCAGACCTGTCTTCAAGTCCTCATAAGCAAGCGGTTCAAGCACGCGCTTCGGCGCTTTGTCCGGATCGCCTGGCGTGTGACCCCAGTAATCGAATGGAACTGCAACTTTGCCAGACGCTGCCGCTTCGATCGCCAGCTCGAACAGATGGTGGCCGTCTTCCGCGTAGAAGTCTTTGCCGCCGAGACCGTAGATCCGGCTGATGACAAGCGTATCTTTCACATCAGCCGTGAACAGCGCTGCCTTGATCTCGTTCGTCATATTGCCGCCGTGGCCGCCGTAGGAATCCGCACGATCGCCGATCGTGACAGCCTTCACGCCGCGAAGCGCTTCGGCAATCTCTGCCGCCGGGAACGGACGAATGATGTTCGGTGCGATCGAGCCTGCCTTAATGCCTTTGGCGCGCAGCTGATCGACAACATCCTTAATAATTTCCGATGATGAGTTCATGAGGAATACGGCCACTTCGGCGTCATCCATCCGGTACAGATCAAGTATCGGATAATCGCGGCCTGTCAGCGCCGCGTATTCTTGGCGGATGCGATCGAACACTTTGCCCGCTCTGTACATCGCCTGGGACTGCTGATAGCAGTTATTGATATAATCCGGCTCGTTCATGTAAGGACCGACCGTAACCGGATTGTTGCGGTCAAGCACATGCTTGAAGCCTTCCGGCGAGTGTTCGCCAACAAAAGCATGAACGTCGGCACGATGTGCAAATGTCTGCACGCGGCGCTTCTGATGGGACGTGAAATAGCCGTCGGATGCAACGAGCACCGGAAGTCTAACCTCCGGATCTTCCGCCAGCTTAATCGCCATAATGTTCATGTCATACACCGCTTGCGGGTCGCGGCACATTAGAATCGGCCAGCCCGTATTCAGCGCATAGTACAAATCGGAGTGGTCGCCATGAATATCAAGCGGCCCCGAAACCGAACGGCATACCAGGTTCATAACCATCGGGAACCGAGTACCCGACTGTACCGGCATTTGCTCCAGCATATACAGATAACCGTTCGAGCTAGTCGCGTTGAATACGCGTCCGCCCGCAGCGGATGCACCGTAACAAATACCCGCCGAACCATGCTCGCCGTCCGCCGGGATCAGCTTAATGTCATGCTGACCGTTCGCTTTCATTAAATCTAGAAATTGCGCGACCTCCGTTGAAGGCGAGATCGGAAAATAGCCCATCACATGATAATTGATTTGGTGCGCGGCATACGCTGCCATTTCATTGCCTGACTCGTACACCATGCGCTGCTCCACAGTACCTTGACTCACTTCTTTGTTAATCTCGATGGCCACAGCTTCCCGCTCCTCTCTTTCGAACAAGTTGAAAGTTAGTCGACGTTAATTCGCTTCTGCCAGGTACTGATTAAGCCCCTTGGGCCTTAATCAGTACCTGTTGCCCAAACAAATCTGTGCGGTACACGATGCTCTTCTCCATAACCGTCCGTCTCCCGCTCCGAGGAGAGCGCTTCAGTCGGACAGGCAACAACGCATTTCAAACAGCCTTTGCAATATTGGTAATCGATTCCCTGCAGGAACATCTGCGGACGTCCCTTCTTATCCGGCTGCTCCTCCCATACGAAGCAGAAATCCGGGCACGCGGTATCGCATGCAGCGCAGTGAATACATTTGTCATCGTCAAAATGAGGCATCATCCCTTGGCGCGAGATGCTGAGATCCTTCAGCACGCTGTTGCCGGGATTGATGATCATGCCGCCAATCGGCTGCGTCTCGTAACCGAGCGTCGGAATGTCCCAACGTTTCGGCTCCGGCATCTGTGCCCCTTCCGGAAGCGCAAATGTCTGGAACTTCACCTCGTCATAGCCGCGCTGGAACGTACGCAGTGCCGGCTCAACCGCCTGCGGGTACTTCTTCTCAAGCGACTTGCGGATGATTCCTTTCATATGCTCGAAATCCAGGAAGCTGCAGAGACGGAACAGGCCGCCCAGCATCGCCATGTTCACTCGATTGTTCTCCTCGAGCGATATGCCTGTAGCATCGACTACGGCAAGTGTACCAGCGGACAAATTCATCTTCTCTTTCAGCTGTTCAGGTAATTTCGTAGAGTTGACCAGTACAACGCTATCCTCGTAGATTCCGCTGATGACATTGACTGTTTTGGAAAGGTTCTCGTGAAAAACGCCAACTATATGCGGCCGCTCGACCGGTGTCGTATCACGTATATTCGTGTCCAAATCGCAGAACCGAATATGTGCCTTAACCGGCGAGCCTTTCTTCTCCGAACCATAAGAGGAAAAGCTCACACCATTGAATCCGCTTCCAACTACGCCAGCTTCAGCCAACATTTTGCCAGCCAAGTTCGCGCCCAATCCGCCGATCGATTCCAGTCTAATTTCGAAAAATCCCAAGTCATTCTGCTTTGGAAGTACCGACATTCGCTCCACTCCCCTCTGAATTGACTGCTAAATTGACTGAATAATTATTAAATTCACAACTATCAGTATACCATTAGTTGTAAATGCCGAATAGCGTTTCTTTACAAAACAGCACTTAGAAACGACTATTACAGCAAAATCGGGCTCTTACCTGTCATAGTACAGCTTGTCCGGTTTACATAAACAAGGATGGCACAGGACGCCCGCCCACCAGCGAAGGACAACCGATTAACAGCTCCCGGCTATCCTTTTCTCCGCTGATAATGCCGCAGGTCCCGCCATCCAATCCGGATAATATTCTCGGCGCGCATCGCTTCCAGCACCTCAGGATCACGAAAAATCTCCATCTCCATCCCTCGCCGAAGCGGCTCCGAATGGAATGCCGACAGTTCATCCGTTACAAGTGACGGGTGAATGAACAGCTCGGTAACGCCAGGTCTCAAGCGCTGTATGAGCGAGATCATCTGAGCTTTGAACTGGGCATAAGTCTCATTCGGAGTAGGCGTGTGAAAAGGCAGCGCGACCAAATAATCAAGTACGACGACTCCTCTCTTATCGGCTTCTTCCGCAAACTTTAATGCCTGTGCAGCAAGCTCCGGCGGCGCTGGATCACCTGACTCGAGCAGCAAGAAACGCGGCAGCCGGAACGGCAGCCCGAAACCCGCGCAGACATCGAACACATCCTTCAAGAAATCTCGGCCTGTCTGAAGTCCATACAGGCTCCCCATATGATTGTCCGCGTGCGAAACGTTAACGCCAAGCTGAAGCGCCATCTCGATCTGGGCGATCATCTCCTGCTTCACCTGCTGGCCATCCGCTCTGCGCTCAAACGTCTTGACATCCTTGTGAAAATATCCTTCGCTCGTCACAAGCGACTGCGTTGAGCCGCCGCGATAAACCGGTCCCCATTTCATCAGATCCCATTCGCTTGTCGTCGCGAGATGCACGCCGACATCCAGCTGCGAATGTCTGGCACACCATAGTGCCGCTTCGCGTGCCCAGCCGCAAGGCATCATAAGGGATGCCGACGAGACGACGCGGTTCTCGAGCAGCAGCTGAATTCCTTTGTTGGTCGAGTGACATAAGCCAAAATCGTCCGCATTGATGATGAGCACTCTCTCGTTCGGGCCGTATCCAAGACGCTCCGCTGTACTTTTCATAAGGGTGCCTCCTGCCTCGAGCATGGTCGTATGCCGCGAAGGTTGTGATGTGTGCAGCCATCTTCAGCCTGCAATGTTATCTATATGACAATAACGGGGCCGCTCATGCTTCTTTGCGAAGAATGAATCTATTGGGTTCGTCTTGTTTGTCGTTATGGTGCGAGATTTTGTCTAAAGACGGCTAGAAGTGCATCGTGATGAAGGTCGACCCACTGGCAGACGAAATATACACGGTCGATTTGGCGATACCAGATGTCTTCTCCGTCGATTTCGGCAAGCAGTCTTCCTGCAAAATGCAAAAAGATATCCAGCATCCGAAGCTTAATAAGCGATGGGAGCAACTGTACCTCCGCCTCTGTAAGGCGTGTCGCTTCGCCGTAGCCTTGGGCGAACAGCGAGATTCGTCTTAACGATTCATCGGCTTGATCGATTGGCAGCTCAGCCAGAACAACCGCAAGCTCCATGACGCGCACATCGATCGTGCAAAATTCAAAATCAAGCACGCCTACTATGCGCTCACTATCGGCAAGTGCATTGGTGAAGCCGATGTCACCATGAATCCACTGATGCGGAAGCTCGGCGATTCGATTTCTTAATGCCGTTAATTGCTCGAGCTGCTCGATGATATAACCGAGTTTATCGGCTTGTCCAGCAAGCTTCTCGGTGGTCTTGCACAGCTCTGTAAGACGTTCTGTGCTTATCTCCGCGTATGTTTCATTAAGTTCATAGTACGGCTTATACTGTGGTTTCAACTGTTGAGGCACACTCGCTGCCAGATCCGAAAATGCCCGAGTCAGCTCGCCTGCCGCAAACCCTAGCCCACGAATATGCGCCGGCATATCAACCGTTGGCCGGACACCGTTTATGTAGCGGAACATAGCGGCAAGCTTGCCGCTCGGACCAACTGTGATCGTAGCACCGTGGATGTTCTGCACAGGAACAGGGACCGCGAAGGAAAGCGCCGATTGCTGAAGCCGGGCAAGCAAATGATGCTCGATTGCCACGATGTCCTGATCCTGATGATTATCGTAGACGCGAAGCACATACTTCTCGCTGCCGGAGTAAATCATTCGCGTTGTATTGTTCATGCCGCTCTCTTCTCTCACTGCACGCCATCCCGCATCAAGTGGATAAGCCTCCAGATAAACGGCGAATTCGTCCTTTGTCTGTTGATCAGCCATCGGTGCGCAGTGCCCCCTGCCTCTTGCTCAACTGCTGCTGCCAGCTCACTGCAAGCTCAGGAACCGCAAGCAAGCTGCGGATACCGGCGAGATCCTTTTTATCCTTATGCATGACGCGATTCGCTTCAGTAACGGTTATTCCAGCCGGATGGCGCTCTTGCAGCAGCAGCTTGTCTCCTTCTTGAACGCTGCCTTCCTTCAATACGCGCAAGTAAAATCCCGTATAGCCCGTCTCCTGCACCTCAACCGCGAGCTGCGGGAGTCCGTGCTTCATACCGAGCTTGTAACATGGCTGTCTAGGTTGACTAACTTGAACAATTGCTTCTCCCACACGCAGAATGTCACCGATGCAGAGATCTCCCTCAGTAAGCTGCGATACCGTAAAGTTCTCTCCGAACGCTCCCGCTTCTACAGGACGCTGCCATCTTTCTGACCAGAATGGGAAATGTTCCGCGGAATAGACACAGACAGCTTTGTCCTCGCCACCGTGGAAGACGAGATCGCCTTGGGCGTCGCCTTCCAGCCCTAGCCGCGCCAATGCAATGGGAAATTTCCTAACTGCCGCTTTGTTGATTCCGGTTATTATTTCCTTAGAGCCATGCTGCATCTTTTGCAATTTTCCCACATTTATTGACAATACCGTTCCAAGTTCCACGTGCCTACCTCCGATTCGCTCAAGCCTTAGGCGAATTATACGCTGTATTCGTACGGATTGGCAACGATTAATGGCATTAACCGAATTCACTTCATTTCGACAACTGCGTCGATTTCACTAATGTCGAAACGAATCTTTTTCTGTTACTTTGTGCGCTTGCCCGGGAAATGAAAACGAGGAAATGAGGAAATATTTCCTGAAGATCCTCAGCTTTTATTTTCAGTGTTGCGGGAATTTTCTTTCAATTCTGATACATTCGTCTATAGACCTTCTCGTGAATCTGGTGGAGCCAACAATCTTCACTGGCAGCTTCTTGACCATGGCACGGTGCCTCATCTCAATGCAGATACCGCCAGCTAGCAGCACTGTGCAAGCAAAGAGCAGCACGAATGGTTGCAATTCAAAGAAAGCAACCACAGCGCTGGTCGCCAGCCAGAAGAGCGCTGTAATATCAATCACGGTACCATATATACCCATGTTCCAAGGTCCACGATGTCTCTTCGTACGTCCGCCCTTTAGTGGATTGCGCCATTCTCCCCATAGTCGCGCCGCAATGGGCAAGACATATGAAGCATGCATGAAGCTAATCATTAGCGCTGACAGCTGGATAAGCAATGCCTGCGATGTCACGCTGAGTGAAGCGGACTTAATGACGAGAGATGCCAAGCATGCAGCAGAGGACGCCACGATGATGGCATACACGGGCGCGCGGAAATCGACCGAGATATTGGCGAGCCATTTTGCATAAGGGGCCGACTCATCCCGAGCAAGCGCAAACAAATTGCGGGATGCCGATGCCATGACCGCTGAGCCGCTCAACCAACCAGAAGCCACGATGGCGATTAAGAAGATCGACTGCAGAAATGCGCCCCATTCCGCCCACATGTTCACGAACCAATCTGTCATCACTTGATACGCATTATATCCCCCTATGCCTCCAACCTGATAATGCATAAGCAGGAACGTAAACAATACGAAACCGAGCACGCCAATTGCAACTGTAGAGAAGAACATCGACCACGGCACATTTATGCGCGGATCCCTCGTTTCCTCCGCTGTCTGAGCAGCGAATTCACCGCCAATAAATAGTCTCTGGAGCAGCAGCATTCCGAGTAGGATCGATCGGTCGCCCGTCTCTAACGGAGTGCTGAATACATTATGAGCACCTGCGAGCACCTGAACGGGATAAATGCCTGGCCATACAAGATAGGCTAGAAAGGCAATTAGTGCAGCGACAAGCACCAGTTGAAGCAGAGCGCTACCACCGAGTATACGCCCGAGCGCATGTACCCCTCTTGCATTTAGAAGCGCCTGTGTTATGAAAATAGCGATCAGCAGCACGTAGAACAGCTCATTGCCGCCAGCATAGCTTAAATATCGCACCATTAAGGTGTACATCCAATCCGCCAGCAAAAGATTCGTAGTGACGAGCATAATCAGCGTGCCAGCCAGATGAAGCCAGCCGGTCCATAGCCCGGTTCTTCTGCCGCCTACGGATAACGCCCAATGGTAGCTCCCTCCTGCCGTTGGCGTCGTCGATGCGAAGGAAGCGAGTGAGCAAGCCGTTACAAGGCCGAAAAGTGCAAGCAGCGGCCAACCGAAACCGATTGTAATCGGGCCGCCTGCTGTTACAGCTGGTCCAAGCAGCATTACAGCTCCGCCGATCAGCGCCATAGACGAAAACGACATACTGAAGGCTGAGAAGCCCCCCATATACCTGGTGAGCTGCTGCGGGAAGCCAATTCCATTCAGATCATGCTTATCCTGCATGTAACGTACATAAGCAGAGTGATTAAGCAGCGATTGATGTAAGGATCTTTTCATTTGCTGCTCCGCATTGCGTGCTAGAAAGAGGGTTAAACCGCACAGCGCCATAAAGCATAGGAACCCAAGACCGAGCCAAATCATAAGCGCCACCCCCTAATTGACTCTATGAGCGGCCGCCACTTGTCAGCACTTGCATTCCCATTAAAAAAACCGCAGGGATATGCCCGCGGCGGTTTGATTCTTTGCTATTCGGCTGTGTTCTGCCTAGCATTGTTCAGACTGATGAGTACGTAATTGCGTAAGTAATCAATGTCAAACGGCTTCGTGAAGAACGATTGCACGCCAAGCTGCCTCGCCTTGTCGAGCTTGTCTGGGTCACCGAAGGCGGTAATCATCGCGACTTGCACCGTCTTGTTAAACTTCCGGATTTCCTGCAGCGCTTCGATCCCGTCCATATCAGGCATTTTCAGATCAAGGAGAATGAAGTCTATCTGGTGGCTGCTGGCAACCTCAATGGCCGATGTACCGTTCACCGCTTCGTAAACGAGCAGTCCCTCCTGTTCGAAGAGCTCCCGCAGCAAAATCCGAATCGCCATTTGATCGTCTACGATAAGTACGGACTGCTCTTCATCGTTTGAATTATGTAGAGCAGGTTGAACTGAGGGAGCATTCCTATGTGCCGGAACAGGCTGCTTATGGCTATCTCCGACATAGCTTCGATCAATAATCGGCTTATTATTCTCCCGCTGCTTCTGCTTGGCATTGCCAATCAAGAGAATAATCGCGACCGGCAGAAGAATGAGAATATAAATCATAGGAATCTCCCTCAATCAATTGTTGACGTCCATGCGTCCGAGCGGACCGTTCGGATTAATAATATCACTTAAATCATACACCGGGATCGGGAAATAAGGAAAACCAAATGCATACGGCGTCAGCTCATAGAGCGCAAAATAGACGACGAGCGAACGGTCGGCAATATAATACGGCTGGTCCGGTCTGATGGATTGGAACGGATCAAGCGTCGCAATCTGCCGCGTTGCGATCTGTGTCTTGACGATATCTGAGATGCGATTAACATAGCCGCTCCCTGGCTTGAATAGCTCGGCAAGCGCGTAGGACTTTCCTGTAGTCGTATCGAAGGTGAGCGACTCTTGAAGTGTGAGCCCATGCGCGCCGCCTGTGTACGCGTAATTAAATAATGACAGGCTGAGCACGTCCTTCTCGTTCGTCTTCACTTCAAAATATCCTTGCATATCTGCTCTTGGATCTGACAGCGAGCCTTGATTCTCGATTAATTCACGGACGGTTTGACGGATCTTACCGTTTATACTGTTTCGCGCAGCCGCATTATGCAGCCCGCTAACTACAGGAACCCAAATCTCTGCCTTTGGGAATGTAATCCGCGATGCCTGGACAACGGCCGGGAACTGGAATGCCATGTCGGAACACCTGCCTATATAGGTTAATGTTCCATTGTATGCCGTGAACCTAGTCGATGATTCTACTCATCTCATGCCAAGCGATGCCGCCGTGTGCAGATTTAGAAGGATTGATGTAACGGAATCCGAGCCTTTCATAGAACGGAATAAGGAAATCTTCACACATAAGGATAATGGACGATATTTTATCCCGCACTGCTTGATCGATAAGCGCTTCCATCAATGCCTGACCAATGCCGTTCGAACGTGCCAATGGCGATACTGCAACGGATAATACGCAGAGATGATTGCCGCCTAGCTCAGCGCTGTGTGCGCCTTTAACATCATCCCCTTCGCAACTGCTGGCATAAGTGCGTACGGCACAGGCGAGCCCAACAAGCTGCTCGTCTTGATTCCAAGCTGACCAGAAGTAATTCGGAAAGTTCGCCTGACGAAAAGTAAAAGCATCCCGAGTTGCAGCCGCCTCTGGAGTATAACAGTCGAGCTCCAGCTTATGGGCAGCGTCCAGTTCATCCTGCTTAATCAGACGAAGCTTGATCCCGTTAGCTTGTGTAATTGATGGGCGGGTCACAGCAGCATTTTCTCCCGTTCGGTCATTCTTCTGCCCTTAATATCAAGTACAAGCTCCCCATTATTCAATCCGATAATGCGATCTGCGAAACGCTCTGCCCAATCGCCTTGGTGCATGACAGCCACAATAGAGATACGCTGCGTCTTACACATGTTTTTCAAGTCCGAGAGCACCTGCTCTGCTGCATGGGGATCAAGGCCGGATACCGGTTCATCGACGAGGAGAACCGTCGCGCCGTGAACGAGCGCTCTTGCGACAGCCACACGCTGCTTCTCGCCGCCGCTCAGCTTGTCGCCCTTCTGATGGGCTTTATCGATGAGGCCAACCTTCTCAATCATATCCATCGCGCCCATATAATCGTCATTACGCACCATGCCTGTTAATCTGCGCCAAGCCGGCGTCTGCCCCACTGCGCCGATTAGAACGTTCTTCAATGCTGTTCGATTCGGGATCAGGGTCGGCTTCTCTTCGAGGTAAGCCATCTCGCGGCGAATTTTCATCTTGCCGAGGATGCCTTTCTTCAAAATATCAACGCCATCTACAATGTAGGACCCGCTCGTCCAGCTCTCTCTTAAAGCGAGACAGCGAAGCAACGTCGACTTGCCGCTGCCGCTTGCGCCTTTGATTGCAATAAATTCACCGGGTTCTATATCAAAGCTGACTCCCTTCAGCACTTTCGGTCCGCCGGGAATTTGTTTCGTTAATTGGCTGACTTTGATCATGAATGGCGCTCCTTTATAATCGCGTTTGCTGCTGCATCTATCTAACAATTCGTGTAAATCTATGAATCTAGTTTAAGGGAAAAAAATAATAGTTTCCATACGAACAAATGTTTGCTATACTAAAAACAAGAACAAACGTTCTAATCTACTCGCCAATCGTAAGGAGGCTGACCAACATGAATAACTGTGAAAATTATCGTTTTATTGAGACGCATCGCCCTTTCAGAGACTTAACGTTTAAGTTTTATTCCAACGGCTCATTGACCATTATTGATAACAGCTCAGATGCGGTCATAAGTCCTCGGGAACTGAAAGGCGCCAGCTATGATTTCTATGTTCGCAGGAGACTCGCTTATATTAAGCAGGATCTGACTGCGAAGCTTCATAAATATGCTTGATTAGTACGTCACGCACGTGCCGAACAGTCTCTATATGGCTCCGCCGGCAGCAATGGGAATTGCTAACGAATACATATAGAGACTGACCCCAATCGCCGTTCGCGTTAAGGCAGTTGCTTATTAATTCCGTTCATGCTCGGCGGTCTGTTCGCTTGCTTCTCTGGGCTAATACTGACGGAGTATTGTTTCATTCCAGTCTCACTGTCGCGGTTTTTGCTTCTCGTATTTCGATTCGTTGGCATCCCTTCACTCACCTCCAACCTTCAGTATTAGTAAATTGTTCCAATCCTATTCGATTTGACGGCGAATCCCAAGATGCGGTAGATTGTATCTACATCGAAGTCATCTGGAGAAGGAGCCGTGCCTAAGATGAAACAAACCATTTTATTCGATCTCGATGATACGCTCATTTATTGTAACAAATATTTTTACTTCGTTATTGACCAATTCACCGATCTGATGACAGATTGGTTCCGTGGCTATAACATTACTGCAGCGGAAATTCGCGACAAGCAGACGGAAATTGATATCGCGGGCGTTCATCTTGTCGGATTCAAGAGCGATCATTTCCCGCAGTCGTTTATCGATACGTATCGCCATTACTCCAACCTGGTTGGCAGACGTACTTCCCCGGTCGAGGAAGAACAGCTGTGGAAACTTGGACGCAGCGTCTACGAACATGATGTAGAGCCTTATCCGCATATGGAGGAGACGCTGGATGAGCTTGCTTCAAGAGGGCATGAGCTTCACCTGTATACAGGCGGCGAACTGCTCATTCAGGAGCGTAAGATTAAACAGATGCAGCTTGAGCGTTATTTCGGACCTCGCATTTACGTACGTTCGATGAAGAATATTGAAGCGATGGAGAGCATCCTTCGTGAAGGCAAGTTTAACCGTCCGGATACTTGGATGATCGGCAACTCGATCCGAACAGACGTGATCCCTGCTCTAACAACGGGCATTAATGCCATCCATATGAAGGCCGACGCCGAATGGGCTTACAATATTGTAGGCATTGACGTTGAGCCGAAAGGCGCATTCCTTACGCTGAATAAGCTGCGCGACATTCCGACGAGCATCCACAGCTATTTGCAGAAGCGCGGGAATTAGTGCGTTTAGAGCTTTTCAGCTGCTTTGCTTTAACACAAATAAGGCTTGTCCCAGAGTATGAGAGCTGTTGCTCTCTGTTCTTGGGCCAAGCCTTTTCACTTGTTATGGGGCTACTGGTGCTGTCTCAGGTTGTTTACCGTGGTCTTGTCTGTTCTGATGCCAGCAGCCTCTACCGCGAGCAGTACGGCGCCTGCTGCAGGCGATAGCGCCGGCTCCACAACGAGGTACTCGCGATTGGTCTTGCGTTCGAGCGCTCGTGTGAGCGCTGTTCGGACATACTCATCACGAATAACGCTGCCAATGAAAGCAACATGGATTGTGTCCTCCTCGAAACAAGATCCTAGGAGCCGAATTCCCGTATCGAGTGCTTCCACTCCTCGGTCACAGACATGACGCGCAAGCGGACTCCCATTCGCTGCAGCCGTAGTGACGAGCGGACCCATCTGCCCGAAACGGAGTGTCCGTTCGACATTATCCGAGATGAACCCTGTACTGCCGAGCTTGCTCAGAGCAGTGATGTCTTCCGCATCCCAGAATCGCAGAACCTCTTGCACGAATGGCTCGTCTTCAACTACCGTATTGCCAGCGATAATTTGGTACACCGCATCATATGCTAGAAATCTTGCCGCCGTAGCCGCATAGTGATGGAAATCATAATTGCGGATCTGGCTGCCCGCTTCGTTAATCGCGAAGATGATCGAGCCTGTTCCAGATATCGCCACAATGCCCGGCTTATTCATCAATGCGCCAGAATGCGCAACAACAGCGTCATTTACGATTACTTTCGGGCAATTAAGACCATCCAGTACTAGGAAGTCTGACGCCCATTCGTAATCTTCTTTACTGTCTAGTCCAGCAAATCCAGCTGAGATTGCAACGACTTGATCCACGCTTGCGTTTGCCTTGCTTAACAGGTTATGGATTCCATTCTGCACATGCTGTTTCGCACTTGAATCCTTTCTCGGATTGCTGCACCCTTCCTCAGCATAAGCCAGCACTTTGCCGCTTCCATCTGCTGCAATCAACCGCGTCGTGGTTCCCCCGCCATCGATACCAATTATAAGGTTACGAGCCATTGTACTCCCCCATGTCCGTCTTGCCGCTAAGCAGGCCGAAACTCAACAGCACCGGTCGATTTGTCTACAAGAACCAGTTTCCCTGAAACACTCTCTCCATTATCGAGCTTGAATGTTGATTTGCGGGTCTCGCCATTTGCCGCAAGGGATTTGGCCATTGCCGCGGTCACTTTCTTGCCCTCATGTTCCTTCCAAATGACGAACTTGCAGCCCTCGCGGAACTTCATGCATCCATAGCCGCGCTTGCCTTCTACAATCTCTCCGCCGCAACCCGCCCTTGGACATGGCGCGATAACGGAAGGTCCGCTGATCGGAGCTGCTGCAGCAGAGGAGGAGGAAGCAGCACCACTCGCTTTGCTTACTCTCTCCTTGCTTGAAGCGCGCGGCTTCTTCTCGGACGCCTCGCCTGCGGACTTCGATGCGCCGCGGCTCTTGCCTTTGGCCCCTTTCGCAGCGCCTTTCGCCGACTCGGGCTCAGCGAATACGCTAGCTGCCGCAGGCCGCTGCAGCTTCACTTTGCCGACGATCATCTCGGCAAACTGCTTCACCTTCGCGATGAACTGCTCGTCCGACGCTTCGCCACGCGAGATCTGATGGAGCCGCTGCTCCCATCTGCCCGTCATCTCCGGCGAAGCGAGCAGCTCAACGCCCGCTCCGCGGATCAGCTCGATCGCGGCACAGCCCTTCGTCGTGATATCCAACCGTTTGCCAACGGTTGTGATATAGCCGACCTGCTTCAGCCGCTCAATCGTCGCAGCGCGCGTCGCCGGCGTTCCAAGACCGGTCTGCTTCATCGCATCGCGAAGCTCCTCGTCTTCAATCGCCTTGCCTGCGCTTTCCATTGCCTTGAGCAGCGTTCCTTCTGTGTACGCTTTCGGCGGCTTAGTCGCCTTCTCCAGCGCTTCTGCAGCGTCGCAATGGACCGGCGCATCGGGCTTCACGGAGAACGGCCGATCGGTCTCGACGAGCTCATCATCGCTCTCGTCTGCGCTGTCATCGCCCTTCTTCTTCCCTTTGCCCTTGCTCTTCGCCCCATCGCCATCATCCGCGCCGCTCAGCACAACACGCCATCCCGCTTCAAGCTGCTCTTTCGCACGCGTGCGGAACTGTTCCCCTTCCACCTCGGTCATGACATCGTGGTTGTTATACACCGCAGGCGGATAATAGTGCGACAGGAAACGTCGCACGATCATGTCATAGATGTTCTGCTCTTCTTTGCTGAGTGCACCTGGACGCTTCGGCGTTGGCAGAATCGCATGGTGATCCTCAACCTTGGCTGGATTACATACCGCTTTATTCCCCTTATGCACTCTGCTGCGATCCGCACCATTGGCCAAATCTCCGTATGACGTTTGCTTGAGCATGTTAAGTACATTACCCATCACTGGGATGTTCTCTTCCGTCACATAGTTAGAGCTCGTCCGCGGATAAGTAATGACTTTGTGCTTCTCATATAGCGCTTGGGCAATGTCCAGCGTCTTCTTCGCCGGATAACCGAATCGCCCGTTCGCTTCACGCTGCAGCAGCGTCAGGTCATAGAGCCGGTACGGATACTCCTTGGACTCGTTCACCGTATAGCTAATGATCTTCGCCGGTTTATTCGACACTTTCTTAGCCAGCTCATCTGCCTGCTCGCGCTTTGTAATCCGGTCGCCCTGCCATACGCCTTTATAGTTGAAGTCCTCCTGGGAGAACGTCGCCTGTACGACAAAATAAGTCTCGCTATCGAAAGCAGTAATCTCCCGATGCCGGTCATACAACAGCGCCAATACCGGAGTCTGCACTCGCCCGACGGAGAGCAAAGTCTTGTGGCGGATCGTAAACGCACGAGATGCATTCATGCCGACCAGCCAGTCCGCCTCGCTTCGCGCGCGTGCTGCACGCGTCAGCGCATCATATTCTTGATCGCTGCGCAGCGAGTCGAAGCCGCGGCGAATCGTTTCCGGCGTCAAGTCGGAAATCCACAGCCTGTCCGTCGGCTGCGGCATTTTCAAATACTGTCTAATGAGGTGAAAAATAAGCTGTCCCTCGCGCCCCGCATCGCATGCGTTAACGAGTCGATTACAGCGCTTCGACAGCTCCGCAATCATCGTCAGCTGATCCCTCGTACGGGCGTTCGGCCACAGCTTGAATCGGTCCGGAATGATCGGCAAATCCGACTCATTCCACCGTTTATATTTAGGGTCGTACTGGTCAGGCTCGGCAAGACTGACCAAATGGCCAATCGCCCACGTAATGATATAGTTCTCGCCTTCCAGATACGCTCGTTTATTTTGCGCTCGCGGTTCTACAACTGCGGCAATTGTCCGGCCCATATCGGGTTTCTCTGCAATGATCAATGTCTTCAAACAATCGCCTCTCTAATCATTCAATCATAATTTGACGGACCATCGTATCCATGATACGGCTCACACCGTTCGACCAATTCGGATCCTCTGCATACTTGAGGTTAATCCAAACGAATGGATCGATATCGGCCGGCCGATCGGCACTAATATGGTTAATCGTCTTGCCGGCGACTCTCGCAGATTCCGAGATCGTCGTATTAAACTCTTGCCAGCTGTGGAACACGTTAAACGGATTGTTCGCAATCTTCCGGGCATTTTTCGTCGTCTTCGGTACAAAAGCTTGCTCCTGTCCCGTAATAGCGAATAACAGCAGCGGGTGAACGTTGTTCGCCTTTGCTGCATTGATGATCGCGCTCAGATAAGGCTCCTCTGCGAGCAGGGAAGACTTCTTCTGCAGAAATTGGACGAGCTTCGTCCTGTCGACCTCAACGTAACGCAGTTCTTTCGGCAGTCCGCCTTGCAGCTGCTTCACTTCAGCCTGCTCCGCCTTCTTTTCCATTGCAATCGGCATCTTATTCGTCTTCGCCACCGTATCGGAGAAAGGCAGCGACCACGACGCATAACCAAACATCGTAGCGCCGAGCAGAACAGCCATAATCAGAAACTGGCGAGGCTTGCCCTTGATCCCCCTGCTGCTCAACGGTAACGCAATTACCTCAGCAAGCACACCGCTGTCCGCTGTCCTCACAGCAGCCGCGCCTGTAACAGCATCCCAAGCTTCCACGGCAAGCAACGGGTTGCTTATGATATGCTTCGCTTCCTCGACAATACCACGGAACGACTCCAGCTCTAGCTTCACGCCAAGCCGGCGCTCTGTCCAATCATGAAGCGCCTCGAGAAGTATCGGTTCGTTCTCATAAGATAGAACCATGCAAGCTTCAAATATATGCTTCTCTTGGATCGGCATTTGCCCGCCAGCTGCGATGCTTCTAAGCAGCTCGCTGCTCACCTGCTTCTTGTAAGCCGCCGGGAAATCCGGCAATTGCCGAAGCACGATGCGCTGCATCGCGTCAGCGACAATCTCTGCACGCCGCTCACTTGGCAAGTCGCCATATTTATGCTGAACATAATGGCGAATATTATGAATATCTGTCCGTGTGAGCACTCCTGCAGCTTGTCCTGTCGTCACGCGTGACATCTCCCCCTGATCGCAGCGATACAATCAGGTACATTTTACCACAAACCGCCCTCGTTAAGAGAGTGCTAGTTTTGCAATTTGAGCTTGAATTTCATCACTTTCGATATAGGCGCTAATCTGCTCCTTCTCATCGGCTGTGAACTGAAACTCGCAGTCACAATCCTCATCGAGCGGAACAATTTGCGCAATAGCACCGCCATTCAATGTGCAAATCACGTATATCGACATATCGACCAAGCCCTCTGGTACAGGCGTCTCCTCAGCAACCTCTGCGCGCAGCACTATGTCGACCCACTGGTTGTCGCGACGCTCGATCTGCGGCTTAAATGTAACAAAACGCAGCTGCGTAATCGTATCTGATCCGTATTGAATCATATCCATTATTCACTCCTCTTCTTCCACTTGCCTAACGAAAGAAAAAGCGCCCGAAGGCGCTTTTGATAATGCTAATTCATCTCAATTCTATCTTATGGCAGCATTGTCGTTCCCATCAAGTAACGATCCACTTCACGAGCAGCTTCGCGGCCTTCGTTGATTGCCCAAACAACCAAGCTTTGTCCGCGGCGCATGTCGCCAGCAGCGAATACTTTGTCAACGCTCGTCTTGTACTGACCATATGCCGCTTTCACGTTCGAACGGCGGTCTGTTTCAAGGCCAAGCTTCTCGATCAATGTTTGCTCAGGTCCGTCGAAGCCGACTGCGATCAGAACGAGATCAGCAGGCCAAACCTTCTCTGTGCCTGGAATTTCGGTATAGATTCTACGGCCCGTTTCCGGTTCAACGGTACGCTCGATTTGAACCGTGTGCAGCTCTTTCAATTTGCCGTTCTCGTCGCCAACGAATTTCTTCGTCAGTACGGAGAATGCGCGAGGATCAGCGCCGTAAAGAGCTTTCGCTTCTTCTTGCGCGTAATCAAGCGTGTACACGTTCGGGAATTGCGGCCAAGGATTCTTGTCGTTATCACGAACAAGTGGCGCTTTGCCGACTGTACCGAATTGAGTAACCGACTTACAGCCATGACGAAGTGCCGTAGCTACGCAGTCTGTACCTGTGTCGCCACCGCCGATAACGATAACGTCCTTATCTTTTGCCGAAATATAGTTGCCGTCTTCCAAATTGGAATCCAGGTAGCTCTTAATTGTGCCGTTCAAGTAGTCCATCGCCAGATGAACGCCATTCAGGTCGCGGCCTGGAATGTCAACTTCACGCGCTTTCGTCGCACCGCCGCAAAGAACGACTGCGTCGAATTCGTTCATCAGCTGCTCAGCTGGCACGTTGCCGCCGACCTCAGCATTCGTCACGAAGTTTACGCCTTCCGCTTCCATAAGATCAACGCGGCGCTGAACGATTTTCTTATCCAGCTTCATCGTTGGGATACCGTAAGTGAGCAAGCCGCCGATGCGGTCTGCACGCTCATAAACCGTAACCGTGTGGCCAGCCTTGTTCAGCTGCGCAGCAGCTGCCATACCAGCAGGACCGGAGCCAACGACAGCAACCTTCTTGCCTGTACGCATAAGCGGCGGCTGCGGTACAACCCAGCCTTCCTCGAAGCCTTTGTCGATAATCGACTGCTCGATTGTCTTAATTGTAACCGGATCGCCGATCAAGCCGACTGTACAAGAGCCTTCGCACGGAGCCGGGCACACGCGGCCTGTAAACTCTGGGAAATTGTTCG
The DNA here is from genome assembly GCF_003386535.1 of Paenibacillus taihuensis. GTDB lineage: Bacteria > Bacillota > Bacilli > Paenibacillales > Paenibacillaceae > Paenibacillus_Z > Paenibacillus_Z taihuensis. The sequence goes on along the minus strand of NZ_QTTN01000022.1, from coordinate 35,070 downwards.
TCTTATGCAGACGGTCAAGCGCTTCGCGCCATAGTCCGCGGTAGATCAAATTATTCCATTCCGGAATGAGGTTATTCACTGGACAGCCGGAAGCTCCGCCCGCCAATTCCATGCCTGTATGACAATAAGGCGTTCCGCAATCCATACAGCGCGCGCCTTGGGTTCTCAATTGATCATCGCTAAAATGCTTATGAAACTCTTCCCAATCCTTAATCCGTTCAAGCGGATCGCGGTCTGCCGGCAGCTCGCGTTTGTAGTCCATAAATCCTGTAGGTGTAGACATGATTGCTTTTCCTCCATCCATTTTCCCATTCCGAATGTTCACAATATCTCTTTAAAACTATATCGGGAATCAGTCTATTATTCAATATCAAACTTTCCCATTATAAACCTGACAAACTATTTGTAATATCGTAGCAAGCAGGTCCATTTCTATAAATGGATTTTCCGTACAATCATTTGCACTTTATCACATATTGTACGGCATTTCAATTAAACAGCTGCAAGCTCCCTACTTCTTCCTTACGTAAGTCACGATCGCGAAGTCATATGCATTTTTCTCATCTTTCGCATATGGCTCACGATTCGCTACAGTCCACTCATCCTGTTCAAAATAAGGGAAATGCGCATCGCCTTCGACATCCGCATCAACCTCAGTCAATAGCAGCTTGTCTGCATAAGTAAGAAACTGGTTATAAATCTCAGTCCCGCCAATAATCATCAGCTCATCGGATTCCCCAGAGGCATGATCCGCATTACTCGTCTGACCAAACTTCGCAATCGCCTCTTCGACGGAGTGCACAATTTCACAGCCATCTGGCGCAAATTGCTCACTTCTCGTCAAAATAACATTGCGGCGCTTCGGAAGCGGCCGCGAACCGAACGATTCGAACGTTTTGCGGCCCATTACGACCGTCTTGCCCAAGGTCGAGCGGCGAAAATGCGCCATCTCGGCCGGCAGATGCCATGGCATGCCATTCTCGATACCGATTACCCGATTATGTGCCATCGCGGCGATCATCGTAATTGTCATGTTCGCTAACCTGGCCCCTTCTTAGATCGCGACTTCCGCTTTAATCGTCGGATGATGCTGATAGTTTATAATTTCGAAATCATCATATTGATAATCGAAGATCGAATCCGGCTTTCTTTTAATAAGAAGCGTCGGCAGCGGATACGGTTCACGCGTCAGCTGCAGCTCTACCTGTTCAATATGATTGCTGTAAATATGGACATCCGCGCCGGAGTAGATGAAATCGCCCACTTCCAGATCACACTGCTGTGCAATCATATGCGTCAGAAGCGCGTACTGTGCAATGTTAAACGGCAAACCCAGGAATGTATCCGAAGAGCGCATTGTCAGCATGCAGGACAGCTTTCCGTTCGCGACGTAGAACTGGAATACGAAGTGGCACGGCGGCAGCTTCATATTATCAATTTCCGCCACGTTCCATGCGCTCACGATATGACGGCGGGAATCCGGATTGCGCTTGATCGACTCAACGACTGCTGCGATTTGATCGATTTTGCGGCCATCTGGCGTTTCCCACGCTCGCCACTGCGAGCCATAGACAGGACCGAGGTCACCGTTCTCATCCGCCCATTCATTCCAAATGCGAACGCCGTTCTCCTGCAGATAGCTGACGTTCGTATCGCCTTTCAGGAACCAGAGCAGCTCATGGATAATGGATTTCACATGCATACGCTTCGTCGTTACGAGAGGAAAGCCTTTGCTCAAATCAAACCGAAGTTGACGCCCGAATACGGACTTTGTTCCCGTCCCGGTACGGTCTTCTTTCTCTACGCCGTTCTCCAGCACATCGCGAAGTAAGTCTAAATATGCCTTCAATTTTCGTCAAACTCCTTCCTTAAACGATACTTATCCCAAGATTATACCATTTATTTATCTTTTTGTCTGTCCTGTTTTCGCTGCATTCTTAGTTCATATCGATCAGGCGCAGTCTCATGGAGCTGCTTCTCTTCTTCCGTCTCTGGTACGATCCCTGGGACCTTAGTCGGCTTACCATTCTCGTTAAGTGCTACGAAGGTGAAAAATGCAGTCACTGCCGTTTTCCGCTCACCTGTATACACATTCTCTGTTTGCACCTTAACGTAAATCTCCATTGAGCTGTTATGCGTCCATGTGACGAAGGCTTCAACATCGATCATATCCCCGACCTTGATCGGCGCAACGAAATCGAGGCTGTCCGTCGATGCGGTCACCGTAGGTCCGCGCGCATGGCGCATGCTGGCGATCGCTGCGATTTTGTCCATGTACTCCATCACCTTGCCGCCGAACATCGTGCCATGGTAATTCGTATCGAGCGGGAAAATAAGCTGCATCATCGTGGACCTGGATTCACCTGTGCGTTTGCTTACCGTTTCTTCTGACATGATGCCGCACCACCTTCCTGTAGATTGTAGGTATGTATGAAGAAAAGAGGCCAGCTGCAGGGAACTGCGGCGTGACCTCTTCGTGTTTCAAGTAAGCTGTATTATTTGGAGATCGCGTGGATCGGGTGACCAAGCGCCATCTCTGCTGCGTCAAGAACGATCTCGCCAAGCGTTGGATGCGCATGGATCGTCAGGGCGATATCTTCAAGCGTTGCGCCCATTTCGATTGCAAGGCCAAGCTCTGCGATCATGTTGGAAGCTTCGATGCCGGCGATTTGCGCGCCAAGCAAGAGGCCGTTATCTGCGTCAGCGATGAGCTTCACGAAGCCTTCGTTTACGCCAAGGGACAATGCGCGACCGTTGATGTTGAACGGGAACTTGCCAACCTTCACGTTGTGACCTTTTTCCTTTGCTTCTTTCTCGCTGTAGCCTACGCTCGAAAGCTCTGGATCGGAGAATACAACAAGCGGAATGCACTTGTAGTCAACCGTGCTCGGTTGTCCAGCAATTACTTCAGCAGCTACGCGGCCTTCGTACATCGCTTTGTGCGCAAGCGCTGGGCCTGCAACGATGTCGCCGATTGCGAAGATGTGAGGAATGCTAGTGCGGCATTGGTGATCTGTTTCGATCATACCGCGGTCAGTCATCTTAACGCCGATCATGTCAAGACCAAGCTCACCGTCTGTGTTTGGACGACGGCCAACCGTTACGAGCAGGTAGTCTGCTGTAACTTGCTTGTCTTCGCCGTTAACTGTGTAAGTTACGGTTACGTCGTTCTCGGTTTGTGTCGCGCTCTTCGCTTGTGCGCCTGTTACGATCTCTGTCTTGGAAGCCTTCAGCTTCTTCGCTACGAGCGAGGACATGTCGTTGTCGAAGCCTGGAAGGATTTGATCCGAACCTTCGATAACTGTAACTTTCGTGCCGAAGCGAGCGTACATTTGGCCGAGCTCAACGCCGATGTAGCCGCCGCCGATAACAACGAGGCTCTTCGGAATTTCTGGCAGGCTAAGCGCCTCTGTCGAAGACACGATGCGGCCGCCATATGGGAATGCTTTCAGCTCGATTGGACGCGAGCCAGTCGCGATGATGCAATGCTTGAAACGGTAACGCGGTGCTTCTTGTTCATTGAAGACGCGCGCTTCGTTCTCGTTGATGAACATCGCTTCGCCGCTGAAGAATTGGATCTTGTTCGCTTTAAGCAGGGCGCCTACGCCGCCAGTCAATTTCTTGACGACGCCGTCCTTGAACGCCTGCACTTTGTTCCATTCCACTTTCACATCGGATGCCGTGATACCGAAGGAAGAAGCGTGGCTGATGGATTCATATTGGTGCGACGCGGAAATAAGCGCCTTGGACGGGATACAGCCAACGTTCAAGCAAACGCCGCCTGTGTATTGCTTATCTACAACGAGTACGCTTTGACCAAGCTGAGCGGCACGAATTGCCGCAACATAGCCACCTGGGCCGGCGCCGATAACGAGCAAATCAATATCTAGTGAAGCATCTCCTACTACCATCGTTTTAGACCTCCATTACAAGTAATTGCGGATCAGCAAGCAGCTGTTTAATGTAGTTCATGAAGTTTTGAGCTGTTGCGCCGTCGATGAGGCGGTGGTCAAAACTCAAGGAAAGAGCCATTACAGAAGCAGGGACGATTTGGCCATTCTTCACAACCGGCTTCTCGGAGATGCGGCCAGTACCCAGAATCGCAACTTCAGGGAAGTTGATAACTGGAGTAAAGAACATACCGCCTGCGGAACCGATGTTCGTAATGCTGATTGTGCTGCCTTTCATCTCAGTTGGCGTCAGCTTGCCGTCGCGGCCGCGTGTTGCCAAGTCTTTGATGGCGTCAGCAACCATCCATACGTTCTTGCGGTCAGCATCGTGGATAACCGGAACGATGAGGCCGTTGTCAGTATCCGTTGCGATACCGATATTGTAGTACTTCTTGTATACGATCTCTTGCTTCTCTTCATCAAGCATCGCGTTCATGACCGGGAACTGACGGCATGCAGCTACGAGTGCTTTCACGATGAATGGCAGATAAGTCAGCTTAACGCCTTTCTTCTCAGCCATAGGCTTCGCTTTTGTACGAAGCTCAACAAGAGCCGTTACATCCACTTCGTCCATGATTGTAACGTGAGGTGCAGTGTACACCGACTTCACCATCGCGTTAGCAATCGCTTTGCGGATACCTTTGAACGGTACGCGCTCTTCAACGCGATCGCCAACCACTACAGTTGCCGGTGCGTTAGCTGCTGCTTTCGCTTCGCTTGCTGCAGGAGCTTCAGCGACTGCACCTGCTGCCGCTTGCGCTACTGCGCCGCCGCCTGCTGCGAATGCGTTGATATCTTCACGAGTGATGCGGCCATTCTTGCCCGTGCCCGCAACTGTTGTGATATCTACGCCTTTCTCGCGAGCGTATTTGCGAACGCTAGGCGTTGCAAGTACAAGACCGCCAGCTGCTTTAACAGGAGCTGGAGCTGGAACTGCTGCTGGTGCAGGCGCTGCCGCTTGTGCTGGTGCAGGCGCTGCTGCCGGAGCAGGTGCCGCTGGAGCTGCATTGCTGTGGCTGTCGCCGGCTGGTGCTGCTTGCTCAGGCAGTTCGCCTTCCGCGTCGATAATCGCAACGATATCGCCGACGTGGCATACTTGACCGTCCTTCACGAGCACTTCAAGCACTTTGCCGTTTACAGGACAAGGAACCTCAACGATTGCCTTGTCATTCTGCACTTCCATGATAATATCTTCATCCGTTACCGCAGCACCCGGCGTAATGTGCATTTTGACGATTTCGCCTTCGTGCAAACCTTCGCCGAGCTCTGGGAAACGATATTCGAATTTTGCCACGTTCCGTGACCTCCTTCACAACCTGATGTCTATGATTAAAAGTTCATCACTTGATTAACAGCCTTAACAATCCGTGCCGGGTTAGGCAGCCAAGCGTCTTCAACTTGCGCGAACGGATAAACCGTATCTGGACCAGCTACGCGGAGTACTGGCGCTTCCAGGTGAAGAATCGCATGTTCGTTGATTTGAGCAATGATTTCTGCTGCTGCACCGGACGTTTTTTGTGCTTCTTGCACAACGATTGCACGGTTTGTCTTCTTAATCGAAGCAACGATTGTATCAATATCAAGCGGAAGCAGTGTGCGAAGGTCGATAACTTCTGCCTTCACGCCGCTCTTCTCAAGCTCTTCAGCTGCTTTCACTGCAGTGTGAACCATCAGGCCGTAAGCGATGATTGTCACGTCGGAACCTTCGCGAACTACGTTCGCTTTGCCGATTTCAACCGTGTACGCTTCTTCAGGCACCTCGGCACGGAATGCATGGTACAAGTTCAGGTGCTCCATGAAGAAGACCGGATCGTTGTCGCGAATTGCTGCAACGAGCAAGCCCTTCGCATCGTACGGGTTGGAAGGCACGATTACTTTGATACCAGGCGTTTGGATAGCCAAGCCTTCGAGCGAGTCCGTGTGAAGCTCAGCCGCTTTAACGCCGCCGCCGAAAGGCGTACGGAATACGATCGGCGAGTTGTAACGGCCGCCGGAGCGGTAACGCATACGAGCTGCTTGGATAAACATTTGGTCCATCGCTTCGTAGATGAAGCCGACGAATTGGATCTCGGCCACCGGACGGAAGCCTTGAAGCCCCATACCTACTGCCATGCCTGCGATTGCAGATTCAGCAAGCGGGGTATCGAATACGCGGTCTTCGCCGAATTCTCCTTGAAGTCCTTCAGTCGCACGGAATACGCCGCCGACCTTACCGACGTCTTCACCGAAGACGTACACGTTCGGGTCATTTTTAAGCTCCACGCGCATTGCATCGCGGATCGCTTCTTTCATATTCATTTGAGCCATTGTCGCGAGTTCCTCCTTAGCTTGCTTCTATAGTCATCCCATTATTGAAAATCGGCTTTTTGCGCTTCCAGGTGTGCCGGAGTATGTTCGAACATGGAGTCGATCAAGCCGCTCACTGTCATTTTCTCCGTTTGCTCTGCTTTCTTGATGTGCTCGTTAACAGTCGCTTTCGCTTCTTCTTTCACACGAGCTGTATCTTCTTCTGTCCAGAGACCTTTCTTCTCGAGGAACTTCGCGAAGCGAGTGATTGGATCTTTCAGGCTCCATTCTGCTTCTTCGTCCTTCGTACGGTACTTCGTCGTGTCATCCGCCATGGAGTGCGGACGGAAACGGTATGTCAGCATCTCGATCAGCGTTGCGCCTTCGCCGTTACGGCCGCGCTCTGCTGCTTCTTGAACGGCTTTAACAACGGCAAGAACGTCCATGCCGTCTACTTGGATACCGCGGATACCCGCAGCTACTGCTTTATGAGCTACCGACAATGCGCCAGTTTGCTTCGCGTATGGCGTTGTGATCGCATAGCCGTTATTTTGAACCACATAAATAACCGGAAGCTTGAATGCGCCGGCAAAGTTCATACCTTCGTAGAAATCGCCTTCGGACGAACCGCCGTCACCTGTATAAGTGATCGCAACGCGCTTCTCGTTCTTCTTCTTGAACGCCATGGCTACGCCAGTTGCGTGCAAGATTTGTGCTCCGATAATGATTTGCGGCATAAGCACGTGAACGTCCTCAGGAATTTGACCGCCGTGCTGATGGCCACGGGAGTATAGGAATGCTTGATATAACGGAAGACCGTGCCATACGATTTGCGGCATATCACGGTAGCCCGGGCAAATGAAATCATCTTTATTCAGGGCGTACTCACTGCCAACCATCGATGCTTCTTGGCCGGATACAGGAGCGTAGAACCCAAGGCGTCCTTGTCTTCCCAAGTTAACTGCACGCTCATCCCATGTGCGTGTGAAAACCATACGATACATAATTTCTTTCAGTTGCTCATCCGACAAATTCGGCATCATTGCTTCATTGACGATTTCTCCTTCTGGAGACAGCACGGAAAGTGGAGTAACAGGCTCCGTCTGAACTTCGTAAGGCAGCTTGCTCATATTGTTCACCTCAGTTGAATATTTGAAAAAACGAGTATCTCTGTTATAGAATGATTATAAACCTGTTTAACCGAAATGGTCAAAGCATAAAACACCATAAACCGTTGTATTTTGTAACATTTCATCTATTAGCCTGCTAAATTGTATATGTAACAGAACTATCAAAGTACTAGTACAGCATAATACAACACGAACATTTCTAACCAACAGTTAACAAAACTGCTTTGAACCACCTCCCTTTTGTTTACCCACAACACGTCCAAACCATGCAAGGCAAAGGAGCTTTTTATTCATGACTGATGCGCGTTATTTGAAAAGAACGATTGTGAAAGATGTCATTCCTAGTCAAAATCTGCCGGAGGGCGAGCGGAATCTTCGGATCTATTTGCCGCCGGGCTATAATGAACTGCTCAGTTACCCTGTCGTCTACTGTCAGGACGGCGAACAATTCTTCAATTTCGGACGTATTGCGACAACGGCGAACCAGCTCATTCTCGATGAAGGAATCGAGCCGTTCATTATTGTAGGCGTCGAGGTTGATATTGCACACCGCACGGCGGAGTATTCGCCAGACGGCGACCGGCATCATGGCTACGTCGCATTCTTCGGGGATGAACTTGTTCCTTATATCGAATCCAAGTATCCAGCTAGACGAGACAAGAGCGCTCGTATTCTTGCAGGCGATTCGCTAGGCGGCACAGTGAGTCTTCATCTTGCATTAACGTATCCGGATTTGTTCGATCAAGTTATTTCCCTGTCCGGCGCCTTTTATCCCGCATCCCGCGCGATTGCGGAGCAATCGGCCGACCTAAGCAGGCTGTCGCTGTTCATGATCGTAGGCTTGCAGGAAACGGCATTCAAATCAGACCGAGGCACCGTCTATGATTTCGTAGCGATTAATCGTGAGATGAAAGTGATACTGGAGGGCAGAGGCGCACGAATCAACTACAGCGAGCACAACGGCGATCATGTTTGGGGCTTCTGGCAGCAGCATATCCCGGATGCACTTCGAGCTTTTTTGCATGAGGAAGCTTAATTAACTTGGAAAATAAGTTGCTTTGAATAGAATTGCGTGGAAAAGAAGTAAGACCGTACTCCCCTCATCCGGGAATACGGTCTTTTTGCTTCTCGAAATTACTTGGATAGCTCGCTATATTCAGCGCCGATTCGAGCAATCAGTCGCTTACATCCTTCGGACACCAGCTCATACACTTCGTCGAAGTTGCCTGTATAGTACGGGTCCGGCACATCGTTACTCGCCTGTTCCGGCAGCAAATCCATGAACTTGAACACCTGAGCATGACTGTCTGACATCGTTCCGAACAGCTGCTTTACATCACGCTCATTGTTGCTGTCCATACAGATGATATAGTCATACGATTGATAATCTTGCATCAGCACCTGTCTTGCACGCATGCCGTCATACGAGATGCCATATTCGTCAAGCAGCTTCCTTGTGCCTTCATGCGGCGGCTTGCCGAGGTGCCAATCGCCCGTTCCGGCCGAATCGACCGCAATGCGATCCTCCAGATGCTGTTCCTTCAATTGATGCCGGAATACGGCTTCCGCCATCGGCGAGCGGCAAATGTTGCCGAGACATACAAACAATACGTTAATCATTTTGCTTCCTTTCGACTTCTTCTTGTTCTTGAATTGCAGATGCTGCAGCAGCCCGTTTCTCCTCATCGGCATGGAAAATCGATTGAGCCAGCGCGTATTTCAATGATCGGCGAGGCAATCGCCAGCTATAGTGAACAGACAGCATTCGGAAAATAATAACGATGACGAACAAGATCAGCAGCTGCGCCGGTGTGTGGAACCAGCCCAAGCTGATGACGGCGCCTGCCGCCAATGCCCATACAGCATAGATTTCGTCCCGGAGCACAAGCGGCTTCCGTCCTGCCAGCACGTCTCGTATCATACCGCCGCCGATACCAGTCAGCATCGCTGCCACCATTACTGCGCTGAGCGGATACTTACCTGCTGCGTACAGTGCCCCTTGGATGGCAAAGGCCGAAAGCCCGATCGCATCGAAGAACGCTTCACTCTTCTTCCACGTCTTCAGCCATTTGACCGGGAGGATGAATGCAATCGTCATAGCGATGACCGCTGTCTTCAGCAGCATTCCCTGCGTCCAGATCGTCGGAATCGGCACGCCGATGAGGAGGTTACGAATTACGCCTCCGCCAAAAGCAGTCACGAGCCCGAGCACGTAAACGCCCAAAATATCATACTCTTCTTCCATCGCAACGATGGCGCCGCTCACTGCGAACGCGATCGTACCGATGATGCTGAATACCGTAAAGATATCCATGTCCATTTGAATATTCATTTCATGATGCCCCCGCGTATCTCCCCGAATCATAATCCTTACTCATTTTAGCCGCGGTCTTCATATTCTTCAAGCATTACCTTCTTTCATTATGACCGAATCTCGGCTAGTCAACGCAGGGCAAACCGAAGTATACTGTCTTAAGCAAAAGCAATGCAACGTGACGTATGATTCAGAAAGGCTGGCAGATGGGGTTATGGAACATAAACGTATCGTTATTTTTACCGGTGGCCGTTTGGGCAAATGGGCGCTGGAGCTGATTGAAGACGGTGATCTATTGATTGGTGCAGACGCCGGAGCGCTGTTCCTGACGGAGAACGGTTATAAGCCGCATATTTCGCTTGGGGATTTTGACTCGGTGACGTCTGAGCAGCTTGCATTCATCCGTGAGATGAGCGACGAAACGCTCGATTTCGATCCGATTGATAAAGACTATACCGATACGGAGCTGGCATGGCGCCTCGCACTGTCGCGGAACCCGGAGCGGATCGTGATGTTAGGTGCGCTCGGGACGCGCTTCGATCATTCGCTGGCGAATGTCCATTTGCTTCGGATGGCATTGCAGCAAGGAGTCTCGGCCTCCATAGTGGACGAGCATAATTGTATACAGCTTGCTTCAGAGGGGGGAGTTAACCTCATTAACAAAGGATTCACCTACATCTCGCTGCTCCCGTTAACAGAGCGTGTGACAGGCATTACACTGACAGGTTTCCAGTACCCGCTGCACGAGGCAACGCTTGAGATTGGACAGTCGCTTGGAATTAGCAACAAGCTTCTTGGGGATCAAGGTCAGATTCAAGTGCGAGACGGATTGCTGTTGGTCATTGAGAGTCGAGATTAGCATCAGGTTCGGGTTCAGGAAAAGGATTAACATCAAGTACGAGTTCGAGAAAAGAGGACAGCCAGCTCTATTCAGCAATGTTGCTGAGTGGCTGGCTGTTTCTGTATTTTGCGCTGCGGCAGGTTAGTAGCGAGTTATGCCTTGGATTCGTCCGGAGGCGTGACGATTGTAAGTCCCGGCACGTATTTGCGTTCCATCTGATGGCGCGTCTTGCGATTCTCCTTCGATTCGAACACGATATCCATGTCGTAATCAATGCCCTGCGGGTACAGCTGCTTGCTCGGAATGTAGAGCGACAGCCGTTTGCGGTTGAATGTCATCTTCGTCTTCTGTACTTGAACGACGACGTCGCCGCGCTCATTCGCAGGTTGATATACAATTCCGGTCCGCTTCAACGGATAGATCCAGACACAGTCTCCTACTTCAAAAGGCTTTTTCGAAGCAGGTGAGCCATCCTGTAATTCCTCGTTGGTCGGCTCGTTCGCTGACTCCGTTGCTCGTTTCACTTTCTTCGCTCGTTCCGGCTTAGGTTTCCACGTTTCTACTATAGCGTCGGCTTCCGCTTCCATTGCGAGCTCAGCTTCCGCATTGTTGTTAACGGCTGCTGCGTTGCCAGCGGCTGATCGCACCGCCGCCTTCAACCGCTGTTCTGCGCGCTGAACAACCTTCTCCGGCAAGCCGAATCGCCTCGCAATCGCGAACGCGTAGCTGTCTCCCGCTTCTCCGACCTCGAGTTGATAGAGCGGCTTCAACGTCTCCGAGTCGAACGCCATTCTTGCGTTCGTACAGCCTTTCGTCCGAGCAGCGAAACGTTTGATCTCGTTAAAATGCGTCGTCGCCGCAACGAGCGAGCCCCGCTGGAGCAGCTCTTCCAGTACGGCAATGGCGAGTGCGATGCCTTCGCCGGGGTCCGTACCAGCCGCGAGCTCATCGAGCAGAATGAGCGATCTCGCATTCGCGCTGCCGAGCATCTCGCTGAGACAGTCCATATGCGCCGAGAAGGTGCTGAGCGACTGCTCGATGCTCTGCCCGTCGCCCACATCGGCGAGAATCGTTTGGAACAGCCCTATCTCTGTGCCTGGCTGTGCCGGAATTAACAGCCCCGCTTGCGTCATGAGCGCGAACAGCCCGATCGTCTTGAGCGCAACTGTCTTGCCGCCGGTGTTCGGCCCCGTAATGATGAGCTGGCGCCAGTCTCCGCCTATCTCAATCGTGAGCGGCACCGCTTTCTCGCCAAGCAGCGGATGGCGAGCTCCAACAAGACGCACATAAGGCTGATCTACAATCGCTGCAGCGATTCCGTTATAGGTGCGACCGAGCTTCCCTCTCGCAAAAATAAAATCGAACGAAGCCATCGCTTCAACGTTCCATTTCAGCTTGTCGCCTTGTTCCTCTGCTTGATCAGACAGCTGCGACAGGATCGCCGTCCGCTCCCGCTCCTCCTCCGACTTCCACATCTGCCATTCCGCTTGCAGATCCGCCACATCTACTGGCTCTACGAACAGCGTCTGTCCGCTCGCCGATTCATCCCACACCGTGCCCGGCACCTGTCTGCGTAGCTCCCGCTTCACGGGAAGAACGAAATGGCCGTTCCGTTTGCTGACGAGCGGATCTTGCAGCGCAGACTTGTATTTGCCGAGCAGCTGGTTCAGCTTGCGCTCGATCCGATCCTCAGCGGCGGCGAGATGTCTGCGAATATCGCCAAGCTCCGGCGATGCTTGATCGGTCAGCACGCCGTGGCGGATACAACGGTCCAGCTCCTCCAGCAGAGCCGGACAATCATGCATCGAATCGGCATAGCTGCTGATCGTTGGAGCGGTCATCTCCTTGCTGGCCATGTACCGCTTCATCTGCGAGACCGATGTGAGCCACACAGCGAGATTGCCAAGCTCTTGCTCGGTGTAGATTTTGCCTTTGCCGAGCAGAGCCATGAAGCTCTCCATCCCTTCCATCGCGGAGATCGGCACGCTTGCTCCGGTCGCGAGCAAACGTACAGCTTCAGCCGTCTCCGTCAGCCACGCTCGCACTTGACCCGCTTGCGAGCTTGGTTGATGCTTCTCCGCGAGCACTTTCCCTGGGCCAGAAACGGTGTAAGAAAGCAGCAGCGTTTTGATTTTATCGAATTCTAATTTGGACATTGTACGGTTATTCATTGTTCTTGATCCATCCTTCGTCGTTTAATAAGTGAACATAAAAAAACAGGAACAGAAAGCGCATCACGCTTCCCATTCCTGTTTCGATCGAGACGGTACCAGCTCATTGTCGCAGACCTCTCCGCAGCATAAAGCAGCTGCAAATGCAGAGAAGTCCGTACAATGAAAAAAAGCGTGCTCCAAGAGCACGCTAATTTACCGTCCAGCAGGCGGAAATTGTCATGTTCTTAACTCATTGGCCGGCATAAGGCGAACGATTCCGCAAAGAAATAAACCTGCAGGAAAGCTGCAAATTTACAACAAAACACGAAAATCAATTTCGGCAATACGCCACTTGAAGCACTTCAGGCTCCAAGTCTTATCCAATTTAGAAGTTAAGAACCATAACCGACATCAAAATTTCCCCTTGCATCTTAAATTTATATTCACTATAGCTTTCCAGCCATCCAAAGTCAAGGGTACAGTTGCCTATAGCGAAACTATACCTCGACAATCATCGCTGTTCTCGCAAAATCAACAGCGTCCGGCAGCGCATAATCATGTGCGAGATCAATGTCATGCGACAAATGCGTCAGCAGCGTTCTGCCTGGCTTCATCTGCTCGATGAGCTCAAGCGCTTCGGTCACATCGTACACGGAACGCGACTCGAATGGAAACGGCTCCTTGTAGAAGTTCGTCCCGAGAACAAGGAGATCAAGCCCCTCTAGAGGTACAAGCTCCTCGCCTCTAAGCGCAATCGAATCCGAACAATACGCGAATGCGCGTCCGGTAGCCGGATGGTCGAACCGGAACGCGTACGCATGACCGTTCTTGCCATGATTGACGCGCCAAGTGATCACTTCCCAACCGCCAAACCGCAGCAGACCATCTATCGGATGAAAATGAATCTGATTCGTCAGCCACGGAAATTGGCGCTTGATCGCTTGAATCACATCAGGCATCGCATAAGCCTGCCCTTTGCGTCCAAGCCAGCGATTCATATCCGCCCACTCCGGCAGACCGGCGATATGGTCGAAATGCGCATGCGTGATGAGAATCGTATCGATCACGCGAAGCGAGGCAGCTTCCATCTGCCTGCGCCATTCTGGACCGCAGTCGATGAGCATCGTGCCGAACTCCTCGTCGGCCAAATGAACAAGCGAGCGGAAGCGGCGATTGAGCCCGCTCCCCCTCGCTTCCTCACAAACAGCGCACGAGCAATAAACACGCGGAACCCCCATAGAATCACCTGTTCCCCAGAAGGTGATTGATAGGGTCATGATGATCACTCCCCTAGAATAATCTGTTCCGACTAAAGCGGAAGCAGCGTAATCGTTGTTTTCGATTTCAATTGCTCCACCATCGCATACCATTCATCCGGTTTGATCGGCAGTGCAGAATAGTATCCGGTTAGAAAATCGATCACGAGCGATGCCGGAAGCTCCGTTCTGCTCTCATCCTGAGGCAGGAAGCAAAGATCCAAGCCGCCGACCGCTGCGCCATCCTCTTCCCAAGATGGATGCACATACGGGAAATCCAGCCGCATATAGCCGATATGCGACAAGACTTCGCGGCGGACGAAAGGGCTCATCGGATAGATGCCGCCGAAGTCCGATTGCGCGAGCGCCGGGTTGTAAATCTCTGCAAACATGCCGAGCGACTCCGTCTCGCTCGCTGCCGCCAAGCGCGCAAGATCGGCGCTTCTGCTCTTCATCAGGAAGCGTCCAATACCGAGACCTGGACGACCGATGATGGTGAAGTCCGTCATCGCGACGCGCAGCTTCGGATAATAGCGGTATTCCGTCGTGCCGACAACTTCACCTTCGTGAACTGCGACATATACATGGATGCTGTCATCTTGAAGCGGACCTTCCCATTTCTCATAGGCGTACACTTCTTCAGGCGGAAACACCGTTTCCAGCAGCTTGTGCATTTTGGCAAACAACGGATCTTGAATGGATGTAATACGGATATAGTCCATGTTGTCTAATACGTCCTCTCGTTATGTAGAATTAAGCTAGAAAAGGATTGCGCCATTCCATCAATGCAGCATAGCCTCGAGACTCTTCATCTTCCAAATAATGCTCCATCGTGCCAACCGGCATCCGGCCGCATCGGAGCAAGAAAGAGATAACCGGGTCATTGAAGCTCCCCTCTATAACCCCTTGCAAATACTGCTCTGCAGACACTTCTTCCTTCACTTTATGATAGCCAGGCATGCGGCCGCCGCCCAGCAACCGACCCAGCCCCAAGTGTACGACGACGTCGTACATCGAGAGCATGAGCCATTTGCCGATACCGGCTTTACGCAGCTCCGGAACTACGCACAGATCGACCACATACAACGTAGTGCCATGTGGATCGTGATTTGAGATGTAGCCGCTGCTGGTGATCGATTCCCAGTTGTGATTGCCCTCCAACTGCTCTTCGCTTACTCGGAGCGCAGTCATCGAACCGATGAGCTTTCCATCCATCTCGGCGCAGAGCGCACCTTCCGGAAATCGCGTTATATGCTGCATGAGCTGCTCCTCGTTCCACCACAAGTCAGATGGGAAAGGCGGCGGGAAGCTAACCCGCTGAATCTCGATCATGCCAGCGATGTCTTCGGCTGTGTAGTTCCGAATAACGATCTCAATCGGCTTCCCGTTCAAATAAACGATCAACGATTTGCGCATCAGAAGAAGCCTCCTCCATGTCCCTTGCCATTGGCGTTGGCGAACCTACTTCCAGTCGCCATACAGATCTACCCGGCGGTCGCGCCAAGTCGTAACAGAGCCTGCAGCACGGACGTCATGAAGCAGTTGGACGTTAAGGTCAGCGACTACGAGCATATCGTCATTGATAATCCCTTCCGTCATGATTCCAGCTGGCGGGAAAGGAATATCATTCGGCGAGATCACTGCGGCCTGACCGAAGTTCGCACGCATGAAATCAACTTTGCGCAGAGCGCCGACTGTTCCTGTTGTCACGATGTACACTTGATTCTCAACCGCTCTAGCATGGCAGCAGTAGCGAACACGGTAAAACCCATGGCGATCATCCGTACACGATGGGCAGAAAATAATGTCCGCCCCCTTGGCTCTCGCCATACGAACGATCTCTGGGAACTCGATATCATAACAAGTCAGCATCGCAATGGTGCCGAACTCCGTATCGAATACTTGTAGTCCATCGCCAGGCTGCATGTTCCACTCATCGCGCTCAGTTGGCGTCATATGCAGCTTCGCTTGGCGCTCGACGCGGCCGTCCGGATAGAACAGATGCGCGGCATTGTTCAGCTTGCCGCCGCCAACGTCAATAACATGCGTACCGCCGATGATGTGCATGCCGTATTCAGCAGCGAGCGACTTAAAGAGCTCGATATAGCGGCCAGTAAAGTCAGGCAGCCGCTCGATCGTAAGCGGGCGACCCTCTTCATCTCCAATAGACAGAAGCTGAGTCGTGAAAAACTCCGGAAACAAAACAAACTGAACGCCATACTCGGAGGCGTTTCTCACATAGTGTGTGGATTGCGCGGCAAAATCCTCGAAGCTTGCGATATCCGCGAGCTTATATTGCACGGCACATACTCGTAAACTGCTCATCTTGCATCCCCATTTCGTTTATTTCTTTTGCGGCAGCGCAACCGATATCGTCGTCCCCTGATCAGGTTTGCTGAATACGTCGATCTTGCCCTCATGCATATCGACGATCCGTTTGGCAATCGATAAGCCGAGGCCTGCTCCCCCGGTGGCCCGGCTTCTTGCACCGTCGACGCGGTAAAACCGCTCGAACAGATTCGGCATCTCATCCTCAGGTATGCCGATCCCTTTGTCTGAGACGGACATCCTAACGACGCCTTTGTTCAGCGATATCGTAATATCGATCGCATCTTTGCTGTATTTAATGGCATTATCGAGCAAGATAACAAGCAGCTGACGGATCTTATCCTTGTCCCCGCTCAGCCGGACATCCTGCTTGCCTGTATGTACGCGGATCATGCGCTGGAACGTAATATGCAGCATGTCGGCCGTCTCATCCACGAGCTGAACAATATTGAAGCTCTCGATGTTCAGCCAATCTTCCTGCTCCGCTTGCGCCAGCTGCAGCATGGATTTGGTCAAATTCTGCAGTCGCTGCGCTTCCTTGCTGATCGCTTCAATCGCCTCATCGCGGATATTCGCGTCGTCGCGCCCCCACCGTTTCAGCATGCCGGCATAGCTGCTAATAACCGTAAGCGGTGTCTTCAGCTCATGCGACGCATCGGCAACGAACTGTTTCTGCCGCTCGAACTGCCGATCAAGTCGGTTGATCATCTGATTGAACGCACGCGCCAGCTGCAGCAGCTCCGCGGACTGATCACGTTGAGCCAGCTCGATCTGCCGCAGCTTCCCGCTTCTGTCGATCTCCCTCATCGTCTGAACCATATGCTGAATCGGAGAAGTAAGCCTTGAGGTGAACCAATATGTACCGAAGATGGCGAATAGAATAGCACCGATACTCGTAATCGTCAGCGCGATAACAAGCACTTGCAAATAGCTGTCCAGCAGCTGCAGCTTGCGATAAATCTCCAGCGTGCCGATCACTTCGTTATTCTTGTAGAGCGGCACCTTCATATAGAGCACTCTGCGCCCTTCAATGAAGAACATACCCGTATCATGCTTGTTCGTAAACACAGGCTTTAGCGCCAGCAGCTCCGGGTCGGACCCTTGTGAATTGACGATCTTGCCGCTGCTGTTCACAATGCGCATGAGCTCATCGACGTTATAATAATCCCGCAGCAAATCCGCGTTCGCGAGCTGCGAAGGTTCGCTTATTCGCCTATCCTCGAGCAGAATATTCACTTTATTCGTAAGCAGCTGATCTTCGCTTCGTATCGTGATTTTTATCACAAATAAGTAGACGAAAATGTTGAACAAGATCAAGATGAAGATCAGCCAAAAGATGGTAAAGAACGTAAACCTTCTTCGCAGCGTCATGCATCCGGCTCCTTCAGCATGTAGCCGACACCGCGCACGGTATGAATGAGCTTATGCCGATAGCCTTTATCAATCTTTTGCCGCAAATATCGGATGTACACGTCAACAAGATTCGTCTCGCCAATGAAATCATAGCCCCACACTTCAGATAAAATATCTTCCCGCGACTTCTCCTCGTTCCTGTGCTCCGCCAAATAAACAAGCAGCTCAAACTCACGAGGCGTAAGCTCGATCAGCACGTCCTTGCGATACACTTTGCGCGTGCGCAGCTCGATCGACAGATCGGCTACTTTGAGGATGTCTGGACTCTCTGCTTCCTTCGGCTGTGCTTGGAAAATCCGCAGCAGGTTACGGACGCGAGCGAGCAGCTCCTCCATCGCAAATGGTTTCGTAATATAGTCGTTAGCGCCATGCTCGAAGCCGCTTACTTTATCCGGAATCGTATCACGGGCGGTTAGCAAAATAATCGGAATCGGGTTGCCTGACTGACGAATTCTGCGCAGCACTTCAATGCCGTTCAGCTCAGGCAGCATCACATCAAGCAGCAGCAAATTCCATTCGCCATTCGTCGCTTGCTCGAGACCGCTTCTGCCGTCGGCAGCACGTCCGACCACATAGCCTTCATGCTCAAGCTCTAGTTGGAGGACACGTGCAATGCCGTCCTCATCTTCGATGACTAGAATGCGTTCGTTCATTCTGGATTCGCACCCACTTCTTAGTAGACTTCTTCACTATCATAAAGAAGCAGGTCAGCCAATGCAAGCATTAGCAACCCTTGTCGATCCGTGCAAGCAGCGGGCGAAAAGCACGCTCCAGCTGAGGCAGCCAGCTCCTGTTCGCCGTCGCCCATGCCCCCGACCATTGCTGCTGCATCCATTCTTCAGCCGGAAGGAGCGGAATTTCGCAGAGCGGCTTCTTCGGGATGGCGCTGATCCATTCCCTGTGGTAACGGAACTGCATCGCTTTGTTCGCGATCCAGTGCGTCTCTTTGCCTGCTTGATCACGCTCGTAGATGATCCGCTCAGCTGCTTTCATGCGTTGAATCGACCATTTCGATACCGTTGGATCGACGACGAACAGGAGCATGTCGCAGTTGATCAGCGATAATTCCAGATCAGGAGGAGATGAGCTTTGCGCAGCCCACTTACTGGAGACATCGGTAAGCTGAATCGGCGCCTGAATGGATGTACAGAGCAGCTTGTACTGCATAGCCCAATCGAGATTCTGCTGTATTTTGAAGGAAGGATCAAGCAAATACCATTGAACGTGCTGTGAGCCGGGTGAGCTGAAACTGCGGTACATCGGCACTGTGAGCGCGGCGGTCTGCTGTTTGGCAGTCTGCGGTAATAACGCATGCCATTCCGGCTCTAACTCCGGGTGCTCGATCGCTGCAGATGAAGCCTGTTTCGACGACTGCAGCAAATAAGCAAGCGTCAACGTGACGAAAGTCGCTCCTGCCCCTGGAGATAGCGATGCGACGATAATGCTCTGCTTTCGGGCCGGCTTTGAATCGAGTCGGATTTCGCCCATAGCTGGCTGCGCCTTGATGCTCTGCGCAAGCGCGTTTCGCGCCTCAATAATCGTGCTGTACCTCGAGCTTGGGTAGGCCTCGATCATCCTGCTGATCACTGCTGCTAGTTCTTTCGGTACATGCGAGAGCTGCATTTTTCCTGGAACCGTCGATGAGCCCGCATGACTCACCACTTTCCTTCCACCGCTCATCAAGTAGTAGAGCAGCGCCCCTAAACCGAACACATCGGTTCGGACGTCACTCTGCTGGTCCCCCTCCTGCTCCGGCGCGGAGAAACCCGGCGTCCCAAGCTGCACTGTATCCTGCTCCTGCCCAGGCTTGTATTCCCGAGCGATGCCGAAATCAATGAGGCGTACGAACCCATCTCGGTCAATCATTACGTTCGTAGGCTTCAAGTCACGATGGATAATGACCGGATTCCTCGTATGCAAGTAATGAAGCGCATCTGCTAACTGCATCCCGATATCCACCGCACGAGCCGGCGGAATGACGCCATCATTCTCCCTCAAATAAGACTGCAGCGTCATGCCTTCAATATAATCCATGACCAGCAGCTCATAGCCCTGCTGATCCGGCGGGAAATAATCGATAATGAGCGGCAAATGCGGATGGTTCAGACGCATGAGCAGTCCTGCTTCCTCGTCACTTCGAGATGTGTAACGGGCATCTATACGGATCCGTTTCACTGCTCGAAGCTTCCCCTGCAGCCGAATATCCTCAGCCGCATACACTTCCCCCATCCCTCCACGCCCGATGCGTCCTATGACACGATACCTCCCGCCAACAATGACGCCAGGCTCGATACTTTGTCCCATCTGCTCACTCAGTTTGTCACGATCCACGTAATCAGCCTCCTATGGCAAAATAAAAAGCACCCCGAAAGAACGTCTGCCATACAGACCGTTCAGTCGGGATGCTTTCCCAATTTTGTATTCAGTTGAAACGCGAGCTTACTTCTTCACCAAGTATAACGTAATTTCGTCGCGATTGTGGAACAATTGCTTCGCTCGCTTCAGCTCGAAGCTGCTTCCAAGTCGCTCAACGACGTCGCGGATCGTTTGCAGCGGCTTCTTATGCATCAGCTTCAGCGTGATGATCGCCGTTGCGCCTTCGGTCAGCGCGTCCGTCTTCTCCAGCACGAGCTTCGCCATCTGCATCGGGCTCCAGCTCATGTCGCAGACGAGCAGATCGAATGTCCCCGGGGCAAATTTCACATCCGACGCGTTCTTCTTCATCGCGGTCAGACGAGGATAAGCCGACAGCGACGGATGCAGCTCAGCCGGATCGATGGACGTCACGCGCAGTCCGCGCTCGAGCAGCAGCTGTGTCCAGCCGCCAGGCGCTGCGCCGATATCGATCGCTTCGCGGAAGGTCTCGAAGTACAGCTTGAAGGCGCGCTCCGCTTCGAGCAGCTTGAATTTCGCGCGGGAAATTTGTCCCTCTTCGCGCTGGAAGCGAACAGCGCCTCCCGGCCAGTCGGACAGCTGCTCAGCTGGTGTACCCCAGCCTACGTACAGCTCCTCTGATCCCGCGAAGATCGAGAGAATCAGGTCCGGCGACTGCATAACCGTCTCTGCGCCGAGCTCCATCAGCACGGCATCCAACACCGACTTCGTATCGGCAGCGGAATACATGAACGGCGATTTCTCCACGCGGCGGAGATGAACCGCGACCGTGTGGTCCTCCACTCGCGAACGCGCATTGCGAACAAGCTCAGAGAGAGCCTGCAAATCATCCGCGCTGCTCGTAATCGGCAAAGCGCGTTCGATGTGCTGAATATGACGCAAGAAGATCGGCTCATTCTTCTGAATAAGGTCGAGCAGCTCTTCGCGACTTAGCGGTACTTCCATTTTGAATACTTCACCAGCGATCAGCTGGGTAAATTTAATGCCGTTAACGAACCTCCGCAGCTCTTCCATCGCGAGCGATGCAAAGCCGTGATTCGCCGTACCTATCCAATGACTCACTTCACAATGCCTCCTGGTAATGCCCGAATCCACGGGCGGTCATCGGCCCATTCCACTTCAACCGGCCAATCGTAGGCGCGGCTGAGCCACTCTGGGCTGAGCACTTCCTTCTTCGGTCCCGCGGATAGAATCTGTCCATCCTGCACGAGTGCAACATGCGAGAACAGCGGGATGATTTCTTCCATATGATGCGTCACATAGATGACGGTAATATTTCGTTTGCTTAAGCGGCCGAGATCGATCAGCAGCTTCTCGCGTTCATACAGGTCAAGCCCTGCACAAGGCTCGTCCATGATTAGAATCTTCGGGTTCGACATGAGCGCACGCGCGAGCAGCACTTTTTTGCGTTCACCTTGGGATAGTGTTGCTAAAGTCTGCTCTGCCGTATGCAGCAGCCCAACTTCATCAAGCAGACGAAGCGCCTTCTGACGGACTTCTTCGTCGATCGTTTGGTAGAAACGCAGGAATGCGTATTCACCTGTTGCGACGACTTCCCAGACCGGGTCGCGCATCGTCAGCTTCTCAATAACCGATTGGCTGATGTAGCCGACTTCCTTGCGCACTTCACGCACATCGACTTCGCCGAAGCGGTTGCCGAGTACATCGACCGTACCCGAGGTTGGGAACTGATAACCTGTCATCATTTCAAGCAGCGTCGTCTTCCCGCAGCCGTTGCGGCCAAGGATAACCCAATGCTCGCCTTTATTCACCTGAAGATTAACGCCGCTAAGTATTTGCCGTTCCCCACGGCGGAACGTAATATCTCTCAATGCGATTATACTACTCACAGTATACCCTCCCCATATGTACGAAGCCATTCAGCCCGGCATCGGGCCGTGATGAATATTGATATGTATAGGCGCATGCTGCGTCAGCAAATGAATCATCTGCATACGCCCAGCAGGACTAGATGTATGAAAATAACAAGAACGCGGATACCGGCCGCAGTCGACGATATACTGTACGACGGCAAGACCGGTCGGCTGTCCCCAGCCTAAATCGAAATCAAGCGAAAGTATATCTACATCTTCATGCTCCAGCAGCAGCTTGCACTCCTCCGCCGTCTTGGCAAGAACGAACCCTTTCGGGCATGGCCGGAAATCATCCAAATACACGTTAATCAACCCGCATTACTCCCCCATAATCCGAGTACGTTCAAGCTGCTGACGATGCGTACCATCCGCGTCTGACGGCGTTTCAAGCACGAACGGCACGTCCGCCATAAGCGGATGCTTCAGCAGCCAGCTCAAGCCCGCTTCACCAATGTAACCCTCGCCGATTCGAGCATGACGATCCCGCTTCTCTCCGCTTGGATAAACGGAATCATTCAGATGCACGGCTACGAGATGCTCGAGCACGCCTAGCTCCTTCGCTTTGTGAAACCATGCCGCATCCGGACTGCCATCCCACACGCCGCTCGCAAACAGATGGCATGTATCGAGGCAAAAGCCGATTTTGTGCGGATCGACACATAAGCTGCGGACTTGTGCCAGCTCCTCCATCGTCGTCCCCATGAACGTCGAATCGCCGGCCTGGTTCTCTATGAGCAGCTTCGCTTTGCCATGCCACTGCGTAGTTATCGCGCTCAGTGTCAGCACGGCATTGCGGTAGCCCTCCAGCGGGTCCGGCCCTTTGTAGACGCCGAAATGAACGACGACGCCGAGCGAGCCGCACGACTCCGCAATCTCGAGATCATTCAGCAGCGACAGCACCGTATTCGCCCGATGGTCCGCATCCTCTGCGGCAACATTCGTCGGATATGGAGAATGTGCGATCGACACAATCCCAAGCTCCCGGCAAAATGCTGCACAGCGCGCCCCATCCTTCACGTCAACGGATTTGTGAGCCAGGCTGCGCGGATTTTTCGGAAAATATTGATAAGCGTTCGCGCCAAGCTGATGCACTTTGCGAGCCGCTTGCGCGAAGCCGCCCCGTGTAGATACATGAAAGCCGTATCGCATCGATGTTACCTGTCCTTCTGACAATTGCTGCAGTAGAACACTTTGCGCGAGTTTAATTCCTCTTGCGTAATCGGCGTTCCGCAATTGACACATGGCTCGCCTCCGCGGTCATAGACAAGACAATGCTCATTGTAGCCGCCCGTTACCGTGTCATTGTTGGTCAGAGGCAGCTCCATATAGCCGCCATAGCCTACTGCCCGCTCGAGCGTGCTGTGCATCGCATTGTAGATCCGCTCCCACGTTTCGGAATCGATATCCGAAATTCGCGCAGCCGGCTTCACGCCAGCTACGAAAGCAATCTCGTCAGCATAGCAGTTGCCGATGCCTGCAATGACGCGCTGCTCCACGAACGCCGTCTTGAGCGATCCGCGCTTGCCTTTGAACCGCTCAATGAACTTCGGCAATGTCAGCCACTTATCAAAGGGTTCAGGTCCGAGGTCAGCCAGCCTTGCATTCGCTTCCTTCACGGATAGCAGATGCAAGTAGCCTAATCGCAGCCCGATGAAGCAAAGATCGCCAAGCGGGAAGCCGATCGTCACTTGCACAGAGCGATCTGCACGCTCCGGCATCGTTCCGTCATCCTGCGGAATATTCGATTCATAGCGGATAGTGCCGCCAAGCATGAGATGCAGCAGCAGCCGTTTCCCGTTATCGAGGTGGAAGAGAAGCATTTTGCCGCGGCGCTCGACGAACCAGACCGTACGGCCGATCAGCTCCTGTTCGAATGTCTCCACGGGTACGTTGATCGATTTCTCCCTGGTGACGGCGACCTTCACAATCGGCTGACCCGATATGCGCTCCGCCAGCATTTTGCGGTAATGTTCCATTTCCGGGTATTCCGGCATCGTACAACTTCCTTCCTATTGGCGCTCGCTCGCTATGTGTTTCGCAGCCAGCTGATCACGAATGTACTGCTTTAATTGGCATAAGTCATCGATAATGACGTCTGCTTCGCAGCCAGCGGATGCCAGCAGCTCTTTATAATTGTCGCCCGTTGCGAGCCCGGTTAAAACAAGGATCGATCGGCAGCCTGCGGCATGCCCTGCAGCGATATCCGTAGCCGGGTTATCTCCGATGACCCAAGCCTCGCCTGCGTCCAGCCCCATCCGCTCCAGCGCAAAATCCATCAATATCTTCGATGGCTTACCGATGACCGTCGGTGTAATACCTGTCGCCGCCCGCAGCAATGCTGAGATTGAGCCCGCTCCAGGAATAAGACCATGCTCAGAAGGAAGCAGCAGGTCCGGGTTCGTAAGG
The DNA here is from genome assembly GCF_003386535.1 of Paenibacillus taihuensis. Taxonomy (GTDB): domain Bacteria; phylum Bacillota; class Bacilli; order Paenibacillales; family Paenibacillaceae; genus Paenibacillus_Z; species Paenibacillus_Z taihuensis. Next base: position 10,725 of record NZ_QTTN01000022.1, on the reverse strand, counting down.
ATATACTGCGCGCCGCCTCGAATGAACTGCACCGCTTTGGCGAGCTTCTCATACGTGATTTGACGGTCGATACCTTGCACGACGATGTCTGGCTCTTCCTCGACCAGCTGTAGTCCCGCAGCTTCCAGCGCTGCGCGCAAGCCTGTTTCACCGATCACATGCACGCGAGCACTCGGCTGCAGCCCCGCGATGTAAGCGGCTGCTCCTTGCGCGGAAGTACACACATCCTCTGCGCTTGCAGGGATACCCATCACTTGAAGCCGCTCCGCCACTACCTCAGGCGTTGCGGTTGAATTATTCGTTACAAATAAATAGCTCAATTCCTGCTCACGGAGCATCCCAATCAGCTCATCCGCGCCAGGAATCATTATGCCGCCATGGTACAGCGTTCCGTCCAAATCAATGAGCAGACCGCGAAGCGCTTGCTTAACGCTCATATTCGTCCACTCCTACTCTACGTGTTCAAGTCGATTCCACTTCTGCAGCTTGCTATTCAATCGGTCGATCCGTTTCCGAATGAGCTCAAGCTCCGTTCTGCGCTTATTCTGAGCACTGCGCAGCACAGTGTGACGCCGCAGAGCGATCGAATGCGCTTCCTCCGCTAGCGTGAGCGCCATATGAAGCGCCTTCGTCCGATGCTCGTAATACATCGCGAGCTCGATATGCGCTTCGTAATCCGGCCAATTGGCAGCTTCTGCATCTTGCACAGCCTTCTGCCACAATAACACAGCACGCTCCCAATTTCCACATTTCTTGTCCCGCTCCGCGAGCATGCACAAGCATTTCGGCGATATTCGAGGATGATCTTCAAGCAGCGTATATAGCGGCTCTGCCAACTCCGTCTTCCCCATTCGCTCCAGCCATAGACCAGTGCGCAGCAGCTCTTCTGCTTCGATTGGAATGGCGACCTGCTCGCCAAGTCCGCCTCCTAGCAGATGACCGAACCGGATAGCGAGTGCAGCAAGCGAAAGCATATCGATTTCGTTGTGCTGGAATACGCCGAGCAATGGCTTCGGGTTGCTATCTGCGAGAAATTGAAAATAAATCGCCGGCGCTAGCGATCCCGGCACATCATCCTCGCGCGTAATACCCAGACGCTCTTCCTCGACGTGGCTGAGCTTGCAGGAAACAAGCGTGTTGCGCCAAATCGAGCGTGATGGATGAAGTAAATCTACATGAATCGGTTCCCACTTGAAATTGCGAAAGCCGTTTAATATAAATCGATTATGAAGAACAGGCCAGTCAAAAGTGCGGCCGTTATACGTAACAAGATGCGTGAAGCTAGGGAGCAAATTGCACAAATAGCCGATCATCGCCCGCTCTTCAGCCGGATGGCGAATCAGCATCTGTTCAACGACGAAGACGTCATCCTGCAGATAGGCAAGCCCTACCATGAAAGGCACGTTCCCCGTTCCCACGCCGAGCCCCGTCGTCTCGAGATCGAGGAAGAGCAGGTTCGAGTAGTCCATCTGTGACTGCTCCGGTTTACGAAACACGTCCAGATGCTGCTGGACATCTGCCAGTTCCCCCAGCTGATGAATCCCATGCCGATGCATGACCGGATAACGGCTCTCGCGAACGAGGAAGCTGCCTTCGGTCGACTCGACGAGGCGAACGTTCAGCTCCTCCCATTCGGACGAGAGTCCATTAGCAGACTCGACGGACCCAGAATCTGAGGAAGCAGCCTGATCCAGTCCATCAAAAGTATTAGCATTAGCATTAGCATTAGCAGCATTAGCAGCATTAGCAGCAGCAGCATCTGCAACGTCAGCCGATTCACCCTGCGCCGCAGTTTCACCATTCTCTTCCGCAGTAACCATGCCTGCAAGCCGCTCGGCTTGTGCGGCCGCACTGCTGCGCATGCGAAGCAGCTTATCGCGAAGTCCGCTCACTTATAACGCCTCCATTAACTGAATGGATTGTTTCTTCGCGCCAATCCCTTCTATCTCGGTTCCGATACATGAAGGGCAGCCATCTTCGCACGGGCAGCGGCGAACTAAGTTGATTGCTGCTGATTTAATTTCATCGAACCGCTTAAAGACATCTTCTGCTAACCCGATACCGCCTGGGTAATGATCGTATATGAAGATCGTCGGCAGCTGCGAATGCTCTGCCCGGATCTGGGAAACGACGTGAATGTCGTTACGATCGCACATGACATGAATGGGTACGATATGTCTGATTACATTGGATATCCCCATAAGGAGCTGTTCAAGCGTTTTGGTTTGTATGGTTGGGTCCACTTCCTTCACCTCGATCCAAGTCGCACTCGTATGCAGCTCTTCTTCCGGAAGCTTAATGGGCCCATACCCAATGTTCTCGAAGCTCGACAAACGGATTTTTTTGAACATCGTTGCCATTACATTCACAGCCGCGTCGCCTTGATTGATGGACGTCGTTCCTCTGGCCACGGTACGGTCGATTGATAACACTTTCAGCTTCACGGCTAAGTTCGCGTCAGTGTAGTACTCTACATCGACCTCTCTTACGTAAGCCTTCTTGTGTTCCCAGTCCAGCTTCTCTACTTGGAACTGTACGCCTTCATGCAAATAGATAGCTTCATCATGCAACAGGGTCATCGCGCTGAATCGGTCCATTTCGCCGATAATCTTCACGTTCGCAACGTCCGACTGGTCGATAATAACTACGTTTTCTTGCGCTGCAGATCGAAGGCTGACATCGTTAGCCGGGAAGGATTGATTCGCCCAGTAGAACGTATCTCCAGCTTGAGTAAGCACCCGCTCTTCGACGAGGTACTCCAAGATATCCAAGATATCCACGATCTCCATCGGTCCGAATTCCTCCCCTTTCTTAAAGGGAAGCTCGTACGCTGCGCATCGCATATGGTCGACCAGGATTAACAAATTCTCCGGGTTAATACGCGCTGATTCCGGTGACCGTTCGAAGAAGTACTCGGGATTCTGGACGACGTACTGGTCAATCGGCGTATTGCTCGCGACCATAACGACAAGCGCTTCGCCGTGACGCCGCCCGGCGCGGCCTGCTTGCTGCCACGTACTCGCAACGCTGCCCGGATATCCTGACATAATGCAAACCTGAAGCTGCCCGATATCTACGCCTAATTCGAGCGCGTTCGTACTTACGACGCCTAATATATCCCCGTTCCGCAGGCCCCGCTCAATCTCTCGGCGCTGGTTTGGCAAGTAGCCACCTCGATAACCGCGGATGGATTTCGTTCCTAGTTCATTTTTCACGAGTTCCTGCAAATGACTTAAAATAAGTTCAACTCTCACCCTGCTGCGGGCAAAAACAATCGTCTGTACCTTATTGGCTAGAAACTCTCTTGCTAGCTGATTGACTTCAACCGTCGCGCTTTTCCGAAGGTTCAATGGCTTATTGACGATCGGCGGGTTGTAGAATACGAAGTGCTTTCTCCCCCTTGGCGCGCCGTTGTCATCGATAAGACGCATTGGCTTCCCTGTAAGCTGCTCTGCTAGCTCTCTTGGGTTCGCGATCGTCGCTGAAGTGCAGATAAACAGCGGATTGCTGCCGTAAAACTTGCAGATTCGTTGTAATCTGCGGATGACGTTAGCGACATGGCTGCCGAATACTCCTCTGTACGTATGCAGTTCATCTATGACGATATATTTAAGATTGCTAAAAAGGCTAACCCATTTCGTATGATGCGGCAAAATAGCGGAATGCAGCATGTCCGGGTTCGTGATTACGATATGTCCAACGTTCTTGACGATCTGCCGAATGGCTGGGGAAGTATCGCCGTCGTATGTAAAGCTCTTGATATCGATTCCCATTTCCTCGATAATTTCGTTTAAATCGCTTTTCTGATCCTGTGCGAGCGCCTTCGTAGGAAATAGATATAGAGCTCGGCTGGCATCATCCTCAGCTATTGTCTGCAGCACAGGCAGGTTATAACATAGTGTTTTCCCCGATGCTGTAGGTGTTACGGCTACGACATTTTCGCCCTTGCGGATCGTTTCGAAGGCGGTATGCTGGTGGCTGTATAACTGTAGGATCCCTCTCTTGGCCAGGGCTGCTTTGATCCTAGCATCTACACTTTCGGGTATCGGATTTGTTTTGGCTTCTATAGGTTCAACTTCGTGCCAGTTGATGACATTTTCGTTGGATCTTAATTGTTGTACGAGCTCGGAAAGATTCTTCTTTCGCAGCATATGAAATGGTCACTCCCTATCAGAACGAATCCGCTCTATGATTGCTATTCTTCCATTGTACAGAATGCATGTTCGGTCTGCAATTAGGAAACCTTTGCCACGGAGCAATTCATTCGACTATATAACGGCTTTCTATCGGCATATAACGGAAAAAACCGTCTTCGTCTGCCCAACCGGACAAACAAAGACGGCTTTACGGTTAACTTTTAAACGAACGGCGGCTCCCACATTTTTTTGTTCCACCCAACCCGTTCATTAATGACGTTAAGATTCCGATCCAGCCTAACTGCAGCCGTAAACGGAAAATGCTTCTTGTGCCAGAACCGGACATCGCTCCAAGTAACGAGGTAGCCTTCCGGATCCTCCTCAACATTCACGTGGATACAAGCTGCAAGATTGTGAAATGCCTGCACGCCGTCTACTTCAATCGTCGCTTCCGCTGCAGCCGCAAGACGTTCCGGATTTCTCTTGTACAGCCGCTCCTCTTCATGGATGACGGTGCGGTTCATATTGCCTTTTATAAAAGAATCGCCATTATCGATGACGAACTGCCACGTCGTACCGAACAAGGATGGCGTTAACGTAATTTGTTCCTGCTCCGCGCCGTATGTGGTGCACAAGCTTCGGATGACCGAGCGGGAGATGAGAAGCCGCCATTGCATGTAGATCAGCGTCAGAGCGTAGATGACGAGGAACATTCTTGCTGGGTCAGGCACAGCCCCCGTAATCCAGAGCAGAACGGCTGCCGAATGGGCCCCGAACATATACGGATCGAACAAGGGCAGCACATCGAGATGGAGCCAGCGCTTAGTGAACGGCCGCATGCATTGCACCCCGTAGGCATTGAACAGATCGAGCGTAATATGGAAGCAGACCGCGATGAAAGCCCAGAGCATTACGATCCAGCTCCACTCCATCACCCCAAACAACCAAGCAATCGGCAAACCGATAACCGGCGCCCAAACCAGTGGTGCAGGCAGTGTGTGCGTCAATCCGCGATGGTTGCGAATGTACGCTGACCCGCCCTTCAGTCGCATAACCGCATCAAAATCTGGAGCGTGGCTGCCAAGCAGCGTCGCGGCCAATACCGCATAAAGCAGATCAGGATGTGCGCTAACCGTCGGATCCAGTAAAGAGAGTCCAGCTAACGTGGTGCCAAACAGCAGATGACTTCCAGTATCCATTCACCATCATCCCTTCGCAAGTCTGCGCTATAGTGCTTTCCGCAATTAGCGTAACAGCGGACTGTAAAGAGATGATTTGGGAATCATGATGATTTTGTAAGCAAAATGGTTTTGAGCATCTGCTGCGTGCATTACCGTTTCACGACAAACTCTGCAAAATCCAACGCCGGCTCAATGTTCGGGAACAGCTGCTTCGCATCTTCAATCATATCCGCGACGGCTTCGTCGTCGTAGCGCGAGCTGAAATGGGTTACGATAAGCCGCTTCGCGCCAGCTTTGCGCGCCATCTCTGCCGCTTGGGTCATCGTCGAGTGACCGTATGCCTCCGCTTTCTCCTCCATGCCGCCGGCGAATGTCGCCTCATGAACGACCAGATCCGCATCGCGTGCCAGTACAACGGCATTCTCGCATGGCTTCGTATCGCCGAGAATGGTGATCACCCGACCAGCAATCGGAGGTCCTACTACTTCAGCAGAGCAAATGTGCGTTCCATCCTCGAGCATAATGTCTTCTCCACGCTTCAATTTGCCGTACTGTGGCCCCGGCTTGACTCCAAGCTCAGCAAGCCGCGTAAGGTTAAGCTGTCCTTGCTGCGACTTCTCTGTAATTCGATAACCGAAGCAAGGCATGCGATGCTCCAGCGGAGCAGCTTCTATCGTGAATCGGCTGTCCTCAACCACGACGCCTTCTTGAATTTCAATAACTTCAAGCTCATAACCCAAATGCACACCGCTAGTGTGGAAAATAACATCAAGATAGGCTTTCAGCCCTACTGGCCCATATATCTGCAGCGGTCCCGCTCCTTCGAAGTAAGAACGGCTGCTGAGCAGTCCCGGCAAGCCGTACAAGTGATCGCCGTGCATATGCGTGATGAATATTCGCTCCAGCTTGTTCAGCTTCAGCCCGCTTGCGAGCAGGCGATGCTGTGTCCCTTCCCCTGTATCAAACAGCCAGAAGCCGCAAAACGGCTCAGGCAGTGACAATGCCAGCGACGTCACATTACGCGTCTTCGTTGGACGGCCTGCGCTCGTTCCAAGAAACGTAAGCTTCACTTCTTGTTCCCTCCAATCATCACCTATAACAATACCCTCCGGAAACTCGGTTTAAACCGTTGTTTTCGGAGGGTATGGAAGTCTATTTAGCTATGCTTTATCAACGTTGAAATACTGCGCTTGCGGGTGCGCGAACACCATCGCCGATACCGAAGCTTCAGGCTCCATCATGAATCCTTCAGTCAGCTGTACGCCGATATCTTCCGGCTGCATAAGCTCGAACAGCGGCTGCTGATCTTCGAGATTCGGACAAGCCGGATAGCCGAAGGAAACGCGAATGCCTTGGTAACGCGCGCCGTGACGCTGCTTCATCGTCATTTCCGGCGAATCCGGGAAGCCCCACGTATCGCGCATCAGGTGGTGGACACGCTCTGCCATCGCTTCTGCTACTTCGAGCGCGACCGATTGCAGCGCATGTGAACGCAAGTAATCGCCGTTGTCTTTGAGCTCAGTCGCTTTCTCGCGTACGCCTGCACCAGCCGTAACGACAAGGAAGCCAACGTAATCCATAACGCCGCTCTCAACCGACTTCAAGTAATCCGCCAGACAGAGGTATGGTTCAACCTGCTGTCTCGGGAAGGAGAAGCGCTTGATCTCTACGCCTGGCTTCTTCGGATCATAGATAATGATATCATTTCCCGACGATTGCGCCGGGAAGAAGCGGTACATGCCGTGCGCTTGCAGCAATCCTCGCGCAGCATCCGCTAGCAGACCGTCAACCGTTTCCTTCAGGTTGACCGCTTTCTCATTGCCTTCCGCAAGCAGTTGATCGACATTGCCCTTCAAGCCAAGATGGTGGCCGAGCAGCATCTGCATGTTCACATATGGAACGATGTGCGGAATCGGCACGTTCCGAAGTACGTGACGGTCCGTATCCGGCGGTATATATACCGGCGCATCTTGGTTAATGGACGATTTCACCGCGCGAGTCAGCTCAGGCAGCGGCTTCTTCTCTTCCTCGTAGGCGCCTCCGGAAGCTTTGAACGCGGCCATCTCTTCCTCATAGTCGCGGCGAGAGTCTGGATTCATCAGCTTGTTCGCGATATCAAGACCGTCCATCGCATCCTTCGCATACAACACGAGGCCGTCATACTCAGGGCCGATCCGGTTCTTCGTGAATTTACGCGTTAGCGCCGCGCCGCCGACGAGAATCGGTGCACTGATGCCGGCATTACGCAAATCCTGTGCAGTCAGCACCATCTGTTGTGCAGATTTAACAAGGAGACCGGACAAGCCAATCGCATCAACAGGCTCTTTTCGATATGCTTCAATCAGCTGTTCAGGCGGTACTTTTATGCCGAGGTTAATGATCTTGTAGCCATTGTTGGAAAGGATGATCTCGACCAGGTTTTTGCCGATGTCATGCACGTCGCCCTTAACTGTCGCGAGCATGATTTTTCCTTTGACCGCGGACTCCGCTTTCTCCATGTGCGGCTCCAGATGCGTAACCGATGCCTTCATGACCTCGGCACTCTGGAGAACTTCCGCAACGATCAGCTCGTTGTTATTGAACAGGCGGCCGACCTCTTCCATTCCTTTCATCAGCGGTCCGTTAATAATATCGAGCGGCGCGTACTTGGTCAGCGCTTCGTCGAGATCGACGTACAGGCCTTCCTTCGTACCCTCTACGATATAAGAAGCAAGCCGCTCTTCAAGCGTCAGATTCGAGACTTTCTCTTTCTTCTCGACCTTCTTCTCGCGGAATGCCGCGACGAATGCCGCCAATGTCTCATCGTTCGTATTGTAGATGAGATCTTCCGCCAGCTTGCGCTCATCTTCTGGAATGGACGCGTAACGCTCCAGCTTCTCTGTATTTACGATCGCGTAATCAAGACCCGCTTTGGTCGTATGGTAGAGATACACCGAGTTCAGCACTTCACGGCCAGCATCCGGCAAGCCGAAGGAGATGTTACTGAGACCAAGAATCGTCTTCGCTCTCGGGTACTTCGCTTTGATCATCTTAATGCCTTCGATCGTCTCTACCGCAGAACCGATGTACTGCGGATCACCAGAGCCGACTGGGAACATGTTCGGGTCGAAAATAATATCTTCCGGGTTCATCCCATACTTCTCGGTGAGCAGCTCATACGAGCGAGTCGCCACTTCCATCTTCGCTTCACGCGACACGGCTTGTCCGCGCTCGTCGATGAGGATACAGACGACAGCCGCACCGTAACGATGAATAAGCGGCAAAATTTTCTCAAACTTCGTCTCGCCGTCTTCAAGGTTAATGGAGTTAATGATTGCTTTGCCTTGCGAATATTTGAGCCCCAACTCGATGATATGATCGTATGTCGAGTCGAGCATGAGCGGCACTTTGATCTTCTTTACGACTTCAGGCAGGAACTTGTGCACGGCATACGACTCGTCGATATCGGTATCCTGCAAGTTAATATCGATGACATGCGCGCCGCCCTTCACTTGCGCACGGGCGATCTCCGATGCTTCATCGAATTTCTCTTCTTTAATGAGACGCTTGAATTTCCGCGAACCGGAGATGTTCGTACGCTCGCCGATCATAATCGGACGGTTATCTTCTTCGATGTAAACCGTCTCGATACCGGAAACTGCCGGCGGATGATCGCCCATCTTCGTACGCGGCGCATAGTTTGCGAGTGTCTCAGCGAGCGCACGAATATGTGCAGGCGTCGTACCGCAGCAGCCGCCGGCAATGTTCAGCCAGCCTTGCTCGGCAAAATCAGCCACCTTCTTCGCCAGCGATTGCGGCGATTCATGGTAATTGCCGTTCTCGTCCGGCAAGCCTGCATTCGGGTAACAGCTGATCGCCGAGCGAGCAATTCCAGACAGCGTACGAATATGATCACGCATGAACTCCGGACCTGTCGCACAGTTAAGTCCAATGGAGATCGGATTCATATGCTCGAGTGAAATATAGAAGGACTCGATGTTCTGACCTGCAAGCGTCGTTCCCATCGGTTCGATCGTACCGGAGATCATCAACGGCAGCGTTACGCCGGTCGCTTCGTATGCTTTATGGATACCGATGGTACCTGCTTTTACGTTCAGCGTATCTTGTGAAGTTTCCAGAAGAAGCGCATCGACGCCGCCTTCGATCAAGGCAACAGTTTGCTCAAAATAGTCCTCTACGAGCTGATCGAACGTGACTCCGCCTGTTACGGACAACGTCTTTGTCGTTGGGCCAAGCGCGCCAGCGACATAACGGGGCTTGTCCGCCGTCGAGAATTTATCTGCAGCCGCGCGTGCCAGCTTCGCTGCCGCAAGGTTGATTTCCCGTGCTTTCTCCGGAATATCATATTCCGCCAGTACGACGGCCGTCGCGCCGAACGTGTTCGTCTCGAGGATATCTGCGCCGGCTTCCAAGTAAGCTTCATGAATGCCTTGAATGACATCAGGACGCGTCAGAACGAGCATTTCGTTACAGCCGTCGAGCTCCTCGCCGCCAAAATCTTCCGGCCCGAGGTCAGCCTGCTGAATCATCGTTCCCATTGCACCATCTAGTATAAGAATGCGTCTTTCGAGCATTTCTTTCATCGTCGGTTTCGTCATGGATGCCTTCCTTTCCGCGAAAAAAATCATTTCCCTATACTCTACCAGAATTCACCGCAAGTGCAAAGAACCTTTTGAAGGGACAAGGGAGTGCTGTCGACATGGCAACCAAATTGTTCTATAATTATTCCTATTGGTATTCATGATTTAGTGAAAAGAGGGATTGAACGATGGCTGAAATTCGTATTCGCAGCACGAACGAACGCATCTCCGGCGAAGAGAACGTTCGCGCGTTTCTAGACAATCAAGAAGTGCTTTATGAACATTGGGATGCAAGCAAGCTTCCTGCTGAACTGCATAACAAATTCGTTCTTTCCGACGAAGAGAAGCAAACTATCCTGTCGACGTTCGATAGTGAGATCCGTGATCTCGCAGCGCGCCGCGGCTATCAAATCTGGGACGTCATCTCTCTCTCGGATGCGACGCCTAACATTGAGGAGCTCTTGAAGAAGTTCGAGCAAATCCACACGCATACAGAAGATGAAATTCGCGGCATCGTATCTGGCCGTGGCATCTTCATTATCAAAGGCGATGAAGAAACAGGCTATTTCGACGTTGAACTCGAAGCTGGCGATGTTATCTCCGTTCCTGAGAACAGAGCGCACTTCTTCACATTGATGGATAACCGTGAGATTATCGCAGTTCGTCTCTTCATTGAGAAAGACGGCTGGATTGCAACGAATATCGAAGATCCAAGCTTCACTAAATAAGATTGAACAAATCGGGTAGGAGGCTACCCATTAGTTGAGTAGCCGACCTCCCACACCACCGTACGTACCGTTCGGTATACGGCGGTTCCTAAGTTTACGT
>NZ_QTTN01000021.1 GCF_003386535.1 Paenibacillus taihuensis | reverse complement strand
GACACCCTTGCTCTTGGCTAGTGGTTGGCAACTACAAGCCCCCACAGCGGACTTTCACCGCCTAGTTAATCGCCATGCGTGGCACACAACAAAAAGAGGCGCACCACCATGCGCCTCTCTCTAACCAAACCAAGATCTACTTCACAACCGCAACCGCCAAGCCGTCGTAAGCCGGCAGCAGTGTGCCGATGAGGCGCTCGTCGCTCACCATCGACTCGTTGAACTGGCGCATCGCGAGCACCGACGGGCCGTTCTTGTCGGGATCGATCGTTCTGCCGTGCAGCAGCGCGTTATCGCCTGTGATGACTGCACCTGGATTCGCGAGCTTGATCGCCCATTCCAAGTAGAGCGGGTAGCTCTCTTTATCCGCATCGATGAAGAAGAAGTCGAACTTGCGGCCCTCTTCAGCCAGCACAGCCAAGCTCTCCTTCGCATCGCCAACGCGGTACTCAACACGGTCGCCCAGGCCTGCCGATTCCAAGCTGCCTCGCGCCACATCTGCATAATCCTGCAGCAGTTCTAATGATGTAACACGTCCGCCGTCAGTCAGTCCTCTTGCCAAGCAGATCCCGCTGTATCCGCCAAGCGCGCCAATCTCCAGTACATTGCGCGCGCCCGACATGCGGACAAGCATGGTCAACAGACGACCGTAACCCGAAGCGATGGAAATCTCCGGCATTCCTTTTTCGCGGATCGTCTGATGGACGCGCTCCAAATCCGCATCTTCCCCAAGCAGCCGCTCTACATACTGTTCCGTAGACATGTTCTCCTGCTCCTTTCGACGTTTGTCTCATGTAATGTTTGTAATTATTCCCTTAGATGTCCTATACTTGTACAGAAACGAATCTTTATTGATGAGCACAAGATTTGATTCCATAATCGATTGTATGATTTTTATAGACTAGACACAACCAGAGTCGTGAAGGCGGAGTGAGATATAATGGAAAAACTGCAGCTGATCGCAACTGCTCCAATGGGGCTTGAAGCGGTCGTCGCACGGGAATTGAAGGATCTTGGTTACCACGATCAGAAAGTAGAGAATGGCCGCGTTATTTTTACCGGCGGTCCTGAAGATATTTGCCGCGCTAACTTGTGGCTGCGCACTTCGGATCGTGTACTCATTAAGATGGCGGAGTTCCCTGCCACTACATTTGAAGAACTATTCGAAGGGACCAAAGCGATCAACTGGCCGGACTGGATTCCCGAAGACGCTGAGTTTCCGGTTGAGGGACGCTCCCATAAGTCCCAGCTATCGAGCGTGCCAGCATGCCAAAGTATCGTGAAGAAAGCCGTCGTTGAGAAAATGAAGTCTGCCTACGGGACCGAATGGTTCCACGAAGACAATGGCATGCGCTTCGTTATCGAAGTATGGCTGCTGAACGACATCGCCATGATAACGCTCGATACGACTGGACCGGGGCTTCACAAGCGCGGCTACCGCAAGCTCGTTACGGAAGCACCGCTCAAGGAAACGATGGCAGCAGCAATGGTGCTGCTCAGCAGATGGCGCCCGGAGCGCCCGCTCTACGATCCGTTCTGCGGATCGGGTACGATTCCGATCGAGGCAGCGATGATCGGCTGGAACATCGCGCCTGGACTGCGCCGCACATTCAACAGCGAGAGCTGGCCGATGGTGCCGGAGGAGCTGTGGGAACGCGCGCGGGAGGAAGCTTTTGACTCCGTAACAGATCATATTCCGCTTCACATTACCGGCTCGGACATCGATCCGCAAGCGCTCGAGATTGCCGCAGCCGCAGTGAAGAAGGCCGGATTCGCCAAAGATATTAAGCTGCAGCAGATGGCGGTTTCCCGTATTAAGCCCGAAGGCGACTACGGCTGCATCATTACCAACCCGCCGTACGGTGCTCGTCTCGGTGACGAGGACGATGCGGAGAAAGCGATCCGCCAGCTCGGCTTAAGCGCACTGTATCTGCCGAACTGGTCGATGTTCGCATTAACGCAGTCCCGGACGTTCGAGGATACGATTGGACGAAAAGCGGACAAGAAACGGAAGCTGTTCAACGGTCGGATTGAATGTACGTACTATCAATTCTTTGGCCCGATGCCTCCACATAAGAAATCAGAATAACGTAAGAGAGGATTACACGAAAATGGCTGTACCATTTCACTATTCGCGGCGCCGGCAGGCGCCGTTTTTTCTCATTGCTCTACTTCAACGGCTGGACTTCATCCTGTTCGTCGCCATCATGCTCCTGAAGCTGAACTTGTTCGACCGCATTATCCATGTCCCAAACATGGCAATGGTTCGCGATGACTGGATGACCGCAGCCGGCACATTAATCGTCATTTCCTTCTGGACGCTGTGGCTGCCAGCTCGCGGACGGCTACTCGCCCTCATCATACTCGATGTGCTGCTGACAGCAATCGTATACGCGGATCTGATCTATTTTCGCTACTTCCAGGATCTAATAACCGTCCCTGTGCTCATGCAAGCCGGGCAAGTTGGCGCTCTTGGAGAGAGCATCGATTCACTATTAAGCCCAAGAGATCTGTGGTTCTTCGCCGACTGGCTGCTGCTCCTGCCACTCTTCATCTACACAATCATACGAGCACGCAGAAATCGCACCCGCTCCGCAGAGTTGTCGTTCAACAAACCGCGCTGGATGACGATTGCACTTCGAAGACTCGCAGCATCGATAATTGTCTTCTTAATCGGCTTCATGCTCGTTTATGTACCTGTCCATAAGGCTAAACAAACATGGGCAGCTGAACTGTTCACAGGCAACTGGTGGAACCTGTCGCTGTATAACGTTACCGGCGTTCTCGGCTTTCACGGCTACGACCTGTACCGTTATGCGAATGAGCATTGGCTGCATAACAGCACCGTTACCGCCGAGCAAGAAACCGAGGCCAAGCAGTGGTTCCAGACTCGGGGCGAAGTGCGGGGGCAACTGGAGTCCGACGCATTATTCGGCAAGTACAAAGGCAAGAACGTCATTATGATTCAGCTCGAGGCGTTCCAAAACTTCGTCATCAACAGCTCCATCGGCGGCGTCCCAATTACACCGAATATGAATAAGCTGCTGGAGTCATCGCTTTATTTTCCAAACTTCTACCACCAGACTGCGCAAGGACGCACGTCCGATGCCGATCTGGCGGCCAATGTATCCCTGCAGCCGTTGCCGACTGGCTCCGTGTTTATCCGGTATGCACAGCATCAGTATGACAGCATGCCGCAAACACTGAGAGACAACGGATATACCGCAGCCGCATTCCATGCGTATGACGGTGGCTTCTGGAATCGCAACATGATGTATGATCAGCTGGGGTATGAGAAATTTTACAGCAAGAAAGATTTCACGATGAACGAGCCGATCGGCTGGTCGCTCGGAGACAAGTCCTTCTTCCAGCAGTCCGTGCAGAAGATGACGCAAGAGAAGGAGCCCTTCTACTCTTTCATGATCTCGCTATCGAGCCATCATCCTTACAAGCTGCCGCAATCCGCGCAGACGCTGGATACGAAGCAGTTCAAAGGGACGATGTTCGGCGATTATCTTGAAGCGGTTCACTATGTCGATGCATCGCTTGGCACGATGATAGATGCGTTGAAGCAGGCGGGACTATGGGACAAGTCGATCTTCCTCTTCTATGGGGATCACGACAATTCGATCTCGGATTGGAAGCCGTTCGAGTCCTTGCTTGGCCAGTCCTTGGATGAAACCGAGCGTTTCCGCATTCTCAAAGGGGTACCGTTGATCGTTCATTTACCGGACGATGCCCGTGCCGGAACCTATGAGCAGCCTGGCGGGCAGCTCGACATAACGCCAACGATTCTACACCTGCTCGGCATTGCAAGCAGTGACAAAGTCATGATCGGCACACCGCTTATTACAGCCGCTCCACCGAGAGCAGATAAGAAAGTGGTGTTCCGAAGCGGCGCTTATACGGACGGCAGCGTACTCTACCTGCCAGCCGAAGACGGACTGCCTGAGCATAGCAAATGCTACTCGATCACGGGTACGGGGGCTACCGGAACGAAGCATGCGCAGCTAACCGACCAGAGTGTCTGCCACACCGGTGCTCAGGAAGCGCGCAAAGAGCTGGAAGCTTCCGACCTTGTCGTTGAATATAACCTTGTGCTTCAGCTGCATTAGCCGTCTAAACCGCGCAACAAAAAAAGAGACTAGCTCCGCCCATCATCCCTTCGGATGACCAGGCAGGTTAGTCTCTTTCTCTTTCTCTTTCTCTTTTCACTTACGCGTCTATTTCTTCTTCACATACTTGCTTGCCTTCTCGATGACTTCGTCCTCAGTCGGCGCTGTGATGTAGCGGCCGTTGATGAAGATGAAAGCGAAACGCGAGCACGGGCCGCAATAAGACTTGCACGCCACTTTGATCTCCGTGTCAGGCGCCATCTGCTCCAGCTTCGGCACCATCGTTTTCACTTTGATATGTTTGCATTTGTCGCAAATGCGAATATCGTTTGACATGACTCTCTCCCTAACCGTTACAAATTAATGATCGCCGTGGTTGCCTTTGGTCGGGTTAGAAATCATGAAGCCTTCTTCAGGCACATAGAAATAGTCAATTCTGACGCCGTCCAGCAGTTCTACACCCTTCTCAATAATGACTTTAATGTCTTTATCCGTCTCGAAGACTTCGTCTTTATCGGTAGGCTCGTCCATTTGCATGCCGTAGTGGGCATGGTCGCCGTGCGAATGCGTTATAAATACGCGCAGAAACTTGCCTTCGTTCTCTGGCTTATCGATCTCTTCACGAAGCACCTTCGCGGCATTGCGTGTGATTTTGACACTCATTGTCCATTCATCTCCTTATGGATGATGCCTCGGATTGCCCGCTTCAGCAAGCAGCGCCAAGGCACGACTCGTCTAACCATCATCTCTCTATTGTAAAGAAACGCGGCGCATTGTTCAACCGCTGTCAGCACCTTATTTCAAATGCTCGCTGTATTTGCGCTCCATATAACGGGTGTACCACTCTGCCGCAATCATCGTAACCGCGATGTCGTCAATCGGCATGAACGGCATCACATCGGGCAATACCCAGTACAGCAGCACAGGAACGACATAGAGAAGCTTGTCTATCAGCCGAACTTCCTTTGCAGCGAGCAAACGGAAGATCCGGACAAACACCGCCCGCCAGTGGCGAAGCGACAGCAGCTTGCGCATGATGCAGCCCTCCTTCTACTTGCGCTCATTATAGCACAAGCTAGAGGGCAGCCTCCAACGCCGCGATCAGAAGCGGACGCACTTCATCATACAGCTCCGGGAACGAAGCGACCGGAAGTGGATTCACGCCATAACCAACCTCAATCGTAAAGCCAGGCTTGCGATAATGCAGGATGAACCAATCCTTGTAACCGGCGTCGCTGCCGGTCAGCTTAATCGGCTTGTAGCCGCTTGCTTTGCCCAGCTTCACCGCGATCGCTTCCGCCTCTGGAGGCTCGTAGCCGCGATAGTTCCAATAAATTTCTTGCCCCTGCGTGTGCAGCGCCACGACAAGGTCGAATTGCTGCTCCTGCGTCAGCGCGGCAATCGCCTGCGCCTCTGGTTCCGACAGCGGCTTCTCTCCTGTATAGTCGCGCGGTCCGGGACCTGGCACATCGCGCCGCTCGGCTTCCTGCTCCCAGAATGCGGGGAACTGATCGTTCAGATCGACGCCGCGCACATTTGCCTTCCACTTCTGGAACCGGTGAGAGCCATTGTTCCACTGCAGCAGCTCATTATAGAATGGATGCTCCCGCGAAAGTCCCTCCTGCACGAGCTCGGCGCCATCGGGATTAACGAGCGGAACAGCCCATAACGATACCCGCCGCAGCAGTGCTCTCACCTCGACACCGCACAGCTTCTCGCCTGCGGCCGCTGCCTTGCATAGATCTTCAATGAATGTCATGAGCAGCGGCGCCGTAATCCATTCATTCGCATGCATGCCTGCATTCATATGCACCTTCACCGGCCCGTCCCCAAGACGAAGCGCAGCAATCGGTTTCCCCATCACGCTATGGCCAATTGAATAACTCTGCAAGAACGGATAGGCCTCGAGCAGCAGCTCGATATTACTTTGCAGCTCGCGCTGGCCATATTCGGCCCTTGCATCGACGACGCGAGTATTCCCCGTATTCGGAATGGTCAGCAGCTGCCCTTCTTGAAGCGGTTTCAAATCTTGCGGGTGGTTCGCAGCCTTCAGCGCATAAGTCGTCACAGCGAACCGGGCAGCAATACGCAGCAGCGTATCGCCGGACTGTACCCGATACGTAAAATAATGCTGAGCCGGCACGTGCAGCAGCAGCCCTGGCACCAACGGTTCATCCGCGGCTATGCCAGGATTCGCAGCCAAGAGGGAAGCCGCATTCACATGATAGGTACGAGCAATGCGCAGCAATGTGTCGCCTTTCTGGACGATATAAGGTAGCATGTGATCACCCTTTCTAGTCACATGCTATGCCGCTCAAGCCTGCTGCATGACACTCCCGAGCAAACGCAAAAAGAGCCGCCGCTCTCATCCTGGGATAAGAACGACGGCTGCCTAAAGACATATAATCGCGTTATACGATCTTCGGAACCTGCCACACGACAGGTGTAAGTTCAATCTGCTCACCCAGCCATTCCTGGGCGATCATCCGAAACATCCGGGGATCTCCGCTGCAGAAGAATTGATGCACAGGCAGCTCCCCTTCCCGTGTCAATCGGTTGCGATCATGCAGGATCGTACTAATCTCTCTGGCCGTCTCATCTGCCGAGCTGATGAGCGCTACATCCTTGCCCATTACGCTCGCGATCGTCTCCGAGAGGAATGGATAATGCGTACAGCCTAGGATGAGGGTGTCAATGGCGCGTTCTTTCAGCGGCTGCAAGGAGGATTCCACGACATCGAACGTTTCCTTCGAACGGAAATTGCCCCGCTCTACCAGCGGCACGAAACGCGGACATGCCAGACTATATACTTGTGTGGATGGCGATAATTGCTTAAGCGCTTGCTCGTAAGCTCCGCTTCGGACCGTACCCTCCGTGCCGATGACGCCAACCATGCCGGTCTGCGTTCGGCCGTTCGCCGCACGGGCACCAGGATGAATAACGCCGACAACGGGAATTGCAACGCGGGAGCGAATATCTTCAAGCGCGACGGCTGTAGCTGTATTGCAGGCAATGACTATCATTTTGGGACGGTATTGGATCAAATACTCAACGATTTGCCTAGTAAACCGAGTCACCTCTTCAGCGGGCCGCGGACCGTACGGAGTACGTGCAGTATCGCCGAAATACATGATTTTTTCCCGGGGAAGCTGGCGCATAACTTCCTTGACGACTGTTAAACCGCCTACGCCAGAATCCAAAATTGCGATCGGTTGTTGCACAGACACACCGCTTTCTTGAACGTTTTGGCAGGACTTCAATAGAATATGAATGCTCTTGTTAAAAGGTACCTACATCTTAGCGCAAAATAGGACAAGGTTCAACAAAGTCCCCCTCCAAGACAGCCGCGGATCCACTCTTAGAAAACAGCCATGCCAATAAAAAAACCGCCTAAGCAGCGCTACTGCAACGGGGCAGCAGGGTAGCTTAGGCGGTATTCTCATTAAAGCTTACTTGTAAGCTGGAAGCCAGTCGCCATGCGCTTCGATCAAGTCGTCGCACATTGCTCTGATGTCGTCCATCGACAGCTCGGCGCTAGTATGCGGATCAAGCATTGCAGCATGATAGATATGCTCGCGCTTGCCAGTAATTGCCGCTTCGATCGTGAGCAGCTGCGTGTTGATGTTCGTGCGGTTCAGCGCTGCGCATTGCGGCGGCAGATCGCCTACGAACGTCGGCGTTACGCCGTTACGGTCCACGAGACACGATACTTCGACGCAAGCTTCTTTCGGCAGGTTGGTGATAAGGCCTGTATTCATCACGTTGCCGCCAATCTTGAACGGTACGTTCGACTCGATCGCTTCGAAGATATACGATGCATATTCATGCGTACGCTTGTGCTGCAGCTCCGGATTGTTAACAAGCTCAGCCTTCAGCTTCTTCCAGTTGTCGATTTGCTCGATGCAGCGGCGCGGATACTCATCCAGCGGAATGTTGAAGCGCTCGATCAGCTCCGGGTAGTTCTTCTTGATGAAGTACGGGTGGTACTCGGCGTTGTGCTCGGACGACTCCGTAATGTAGTAACCGAAGTTCAGCATCATCTCGTAACGCACCATGTCATGGTGCTTATCTTTCTGTCTCTCACGAGCGCGGCGCTTGATCTCTGGATAGAGGTCAACGCCATCCTTGCTTACTTCAAGCAGCCATGCCATATGGTTGATACCGGCGATCTTCGACTTCACGCCAGTTGTTTCCATACCCAGATCATGGAACAGATGATCGACGCACACTTGAACGCTGTGGCAGAGACCGACCGTTTGGATGCCGCCGTGAGTGTTCATAACGTTTGTTAGAACCGCCATCGGGTTCGTGTAGTTCAGGAACAACGCATCCGGACAAACCTCTTGCATATCTTTGGCAAAATCAAGCATGACCGGGATTGTCCGTAAGTTACGGAAGATACCGCCGATGCCGACTGTGTCCGCAATGGTTTGACGCAGACCGTACTTCTTCGGGATTTCGAAATCAGTGATTGTACAAGGGTCGTAGCCGCCAACTTGGATCGCGTTGACCACGTATTTCGCGCCGCGAAGCGCTTCCTTGCGGTCGGAGTAAGCTGTGATCGTGCATGTGCTTCCGCATGTGTTCTTAATATGATTGAGCATGGTTTCAGAGTCGGCAAGACGCTCCGGGTTAATATCGAAAAGCGCGATCTCGAAACCTTGAAGTGCTGGCGTATGTAGTACGTCACCTAGAACATTCTTCGCAAAAACTGTGCTTCCTGCACCAATAAACGTAATTTTCGGCATGATGATCCTCCCAAAATAGTTTCGCATTGTAAGCGGATTAATGTCTTCTCCTAATGCTTACTATACGCCATAAATGAACGGTTTGAGTAGGATATAATGCATGTTTTATATGTACATTTGTAGTTTTTTGAACTACACTATTTGTAGCAAACTGGTAATGAAAGCGAGGCTTCTTCTGCGATGAGCAAACTTAACGCTCGCACGTCCGACCACTACAAGTTCTCCGTCGTCAACAATACGCAGCCTGCTCAAGGCGAGCTGTCGGTCATGTTTGCGGGCGAAGGCAAGCCGATGCCTGGGCTTACGAACGGTCCCGCTGTACATAACTATTATCTGATTCATACCGTGATTTCCGGACGCGGCATGTTCGAGATCAGCGGGCAGCGCTTTATGTGCGCGAAGGGCGATACATTCGTTATTTTTCCGGACGAGCTGTTCACCTATATCCCCGATGACGCCGATCCTTGGCATTATATGTGGGTTGCCTTTAAGGGTCATATTGCCGATCATCTGCTGCTCAGCCTCGGTATTACACCTGCGAATCCGATCGTCCATGCAGATGACATCCGTTCGCTAGTGTCTCTGTACCGCAAAATTCGGGGTACGTTTGAACAGACGCCTTTTCCCGAGTTAGCCGATCTGGAGGCCGAAGGTCTGCTTCGCGTGTTACTGAAGGAGCTTGGTCAACACAATGCCGGGAAGTTGGCCTTCAACTCGCTTGCGATAATTCCGGATATTGAACGTCAAATCAAGCAGGCCGTCCGCTGGCTTTCTTATCAATATGCACAGCAGATTTCTATTGAAGATCTCGCGCGCAGTCTGGGCTACCATCGAACCCATCTCTCCAAAATGTTCAAGCAGGTGACGGGTATCTCCCCCATGCAGTTTCTGCTGAAAGTGCGGATGGAGCGTGCCAAAGAACTGTTGAACGGCGAGATTCACCTGTCCATCGACCAAGTCGCTTCATCTGTCGGTTATTCCGATGCGCTCTACTTCTCCAAGCAATTCCGCAAAACATTCGGCCTATCGCCCTCCGAATACCGACTGCAGGCGCACAGCCAATAAGTCCCGCTCCGCTTTTATTATGAACATGGGCAAAATAACGACGGCGGAGCCCCGCCTCATGTTGCTTCAGCACGTTCACACGCTTCCAATCGACGGCTCTTGACAGATGAGCTGTTCTTTTTTATCATTTACTTAAATTGTTTAACTATTAAATAGTGAAATCATTATTCGCGAAAGGAGATGCGTCCAATGACTAGCAGCTATGCCGAACGATTCCAGAAAGCAATCACGACAACGAACCGGAAGATCGGAGCGATGGTCAGCCACAGCTTCGAAGATGGATTGACGGGACCGCAGTGCTTCTTAATGAAACTCATTGCTGATGAGAAGCGCGCTACCTCCTCCATGCTCGCCGATCAGATGGAAGTGAAGCCAAGCGCGATTACGGTTATGCTCGACCGGCTCGTACAGAACGGGTTCGTCTCGCGGATTCCCGATGCGAATGACCGCCGGGTGACGCTGCTTCAGCTGACGGACAGAGGTACGGAAGCGCTCGCGAAGGTGCGGACGAATTATACGAGTATTCTCGACCAGCTTCTTCAGCAGCTCGGCGAGAGTGAAATCGATCGCTTCGTGCAATCCTTTGAATATATCGCTGCCGCAGCTGTGAAGTTAAACGACCAGATCAGCCAGAATCCACCACACAAGGAGTGATACTTAATGTCTCAACAAGCCGCTGCTACATCAGTGGAAGTGAAGGAATCTCAGGCAGCCTTCAAGCATCGCGGCATGCTCATCACGGGTCTCATCATTGCGATGCTGTTCGCAGCGCTCGACAATACCATCGTTGGTACGGCCATGCCGAAGATTATCGGCGAGCTCGGCGGACTAAGCTTGCTAACATGGGTAACGACAGCCTACATGCTCACCTCGACTACTGTCGTTCCGATCGCCGGTAAGCTTGCCGATATGTTCGGACGGAAGCTAATTTATGTAACGGGCATTATCATATTTATCATCGGTTCCGCGCTTTGCGGCATTTCAACCTCCATGGAACAGCTTATTATTTACCGCGGTATCCAAGGGATCGGCGGCGGCGTCATGATGCCAATGGCGATGATTATTATCGGCGACTTGTTCACAGGTAAGCAGCGTGCCAAATGGCAAGGGGTATTCGGCGGTATCTTCGGCCTCTCTTCCGTTATCGGACCGCAAATCGGCGGATTCATCGTCGATAACTGGAATTGGAATTGGGTGTTCTACATCAACTTGCCTGTCGGCTTGATCGCTCTCGTCTTTATTATCCGCGGTCTTCCGAAGCATCGGGCGGTTGGCAAGCCTAAGATCGACTACGCAGGTATCGTTACAATGATTGTCGGCGTTGTCAGCCTGCTGCTCGCACTATCGTTCGGCGGCAAAGACTACGCATGGACATCTTGGCAAATTATCGGTTTGTTCGTTCTCGCGATCGTTTCATTGTTTGCTTTTGTCCGAATTGAAGCCAGAACAAGCGAACCCATCCTGCCGGTTCAATTGTTTAAGAATCGGATCTTCTCGACCGTTAACGGCGTCGGCTTCTTCCTAAGCCTTGGCATGTTCGGCGCGGTCGTATTCGTTCCACTGTTCATGCAAGGCATTATCGGTACTAGTGCCACCGCATCGGGTACCGTCATGATGCCAATGATGATCGCACTGATTCTTGCCAGCATCGTCGGCGGTCAAATCGTCTACAAAATTGGACCACGCCGGCAAATGGTCACCGGCATGCTGATCGCTGCAGTGAGCTTTTACTTGCTCTCCACCATGAGCCAGGATACAACACGGGTGCTCGCTTCTTCCTATATGGTCGTTATGGGCTTCGGCATCGGTCTCGTTATGCCGCTGCTGACCCTGGTTCTTCAGGAGAGCTTCAAACGCGAGGAGCTCGGCGTCGTCACATCCTCCGCCCAGTTCTTCCGCTCCATCGGCGGTACGTTCGGCATTACGATCCTCGGCGCCATTATGAACCATGTGTCGGGCAGCGAGCTCGATACGAAGCTGACGCCGATTATTACGAAGATGCCGGATCAAATGGCGAATTTCAAAACCAAAATTATCGATATGATCCATACCGATCCGCATGGCCTGTACAATTCGCTGTTGAATCCAGATGCGCTCAAGCAGCTGCCTAAGGAAGCCGTCGAGACGATGGTTCCGGTGCTCAAGTCAACGCTTGTCGACTCCTTGCACAGCGTCTTCCTATACGCGCTCGTATTCATCGTCGTAGGCGCGCTGCTGGCACTGCTGATCGGCAAAGTGAAGCTGACACAGCGCTCCAAGGAAGAGAAGAAGGAAGCGGCTTTGGAAACCGCTGGCTCGCATTAAGTGAAAAAGGCTTCGCCGATAACTGATCGGCGAAGCCTTTTTCACATGTTCTGAACCAATCGCCGATTAGCCGATGGTTTGCAGCTCTTCTTGGCGCTCGGATGCAATTTCTTCTGCTTTATCTTCTGCAGCTTCAGCGCCAATTTCTTGCGACAGCTCAACGTCTTGCGCTTCTTCGACCAAATCAATGTCGTCGCTGCCGGAACGCCAGCCGCGCACGCTGTCGATGACATGGATTGCGCCGTCTTTTGCTTTAATCGCAGCTGTCGATACGCCGCTGCCTACTTGTTTCGCAATTTTCGTTGTGCTTTCGCCCACTTGGGACGCGATGCGTACTGTATGCTCGGATACCACCTGCGTGCCGTCAGAGATGTCCTTACGCAGCTCGCGTCCAGCTTTCGGTGCAAACAGCAGTGCTGTTACGGAACCGATTACGCCTCCTGCAATCGCGCCATATACGAAACTTTTTGCTCCACTTTTCTTTGCCATTTCAATACGCTCCTTTAAAGTTAGATAGTAGTATCCTGCCCTAGGTCAGGTCCTGAGCATGCAGAAGTGCGGTTTTCTTTTCGCTTCGTTTGCCAAAATTGCCATACCGAATAGCCTACCTCTGCCCAGTCCATTGCATCTGTAATTTGGTGCCTCAGCTTATCGCCGGATTTCGCAGCATGCCGCTCAACCGTTTCATTCAACTCAGCAGTCAGCCGGCTCACCGTAAGTGACAGCTGGTTAGCGGAATCGCCAATGCGGCGCGTCGCATCCGATAGCCGGGACACACCTTCCAGCTGTTTTTGCACATTGCGCATCGACGCTGTCATCGGATCAAGCAGCTCGCATACCTGCTCTTTGGCTTCCGCCGTATGGCGTTCCATGGCCTCCGCAGCCGTGAGCAGCTTCGCCAGCTTCCGGTCCGCCGCCCGCAGCCAAAGCAAAATCCCAGCAACTAGCGCCACAAAAGCCGCCACCGCAATCGCCTCAAGCCAAATCGAATCCATCGAATGGCACCTCCTTCACCATGCCCCCTAGGGCAAATGCCCATTTTCTTACTGTCATAATACCCAGCATGGGCTTGGCTTGACACAGCGTTCCGAAAAAAAATAGGCTAATGCCCGTATGGCATTAGCCCATGCTGTTGCGGTACAGTTGCCCCGCCGCTCACTTGACTCTATATTGGAAAAATCCACTCTAGAATGTCCATTTTCGCTCTCTGCTTGGCCTATGTTGGAATTATCCACTCATTTTTGGTGATTTGTGCGAAATGCGACTGTTTTAACAAGAAATGAGTGGATTTATCCTACATAGCATCGAAAAAGGGGCGATTTCGGCGAAAATGAGTGGAAAAATCCACGCCTGTTGATTAGCTAAAAAATGGTAGCAAAAAGACCGCTCAATTCTGTATAGTGTTTGTACCCCTACAAACTCTACGGAAGGTGAGACGGTCTCATGAAACATCGTACAATGTTAGCGCCTATTCTGCAATCCATCATTCCAAAAGAAGAACTACAAATCTTGTTGCAGCAAGCCAATTATGTCGATACAGCGAGAAAGTTTACTGTCTACGAACTCTTTGTCTTTCTAGCTGAAGCTGCGCTTCAACAGTGGGATGGCTACCGGGACGGAGAAAAGCGAATGGCTGCCTGTGGTTTGTCTAAAGTGGATCATTCCACGATCTCTAAGAAAGCGAAAGACGTTCCATTCGGCGTTTTTAAGCAACTGCTGCACCTGCTAATTGAAAAATGCAATCGCCCCACTCGCAGACGCCTTCGAATTCCGAAGGAGCTGCTTGCGGTCGATTCAACTACGATCTCTGCCGGGCATAATCGGTTACCATGGGCACCATCCGTCAAAGGCGAGAAGTCGGGCATTAAGCTTCACGTATCTCTGTTGACGGAGACCGGTGAACTCCACCGCGTCACGGAATCGACGGGCAAACAGCACGATTCAACCAAGTGCAGTGCGGTGACAGACTCGAATTTCATTCTGGTTGCGGACCGCGCATATGGGAAACACAAACAGTTCGATGCTTACATGGAGCAAGAACAGCCGCAATATTTTGTCATCCGGCTGAAGAACAACACGGTGTTGCATCAGCCTGTTTATCGTCAACGAAAACGTCCTTACAAACATACGATTGAGCAGGATTTGACTTGCCAGATTGGATCGAAAACGACCTTGACCCGAAACCGATTTCGGGTCGTGAAGTTGAAAGATCCAAACGGGAATCCCGTTATTCTAGCGACCAATTTACACCGTCCTTCTGCGGAGCGGATTGCTGAAATCTACCGACAACGCTGGCAAATTGAAGTGTTTTTCCGGTGGATTAAACAGCATTTGAATGTGCCTACGCTATTTGGAAGGACACCGAACGCTGTATATGGTCAGTTGTACACCGCATTGATTGTGTACGTGCTACTTCAGTTCGTGTACATGCAAGGAAATAGCCAGGTCCACCCAAGTGCACGGTTATCTTTTGCAGAGTTTGACCGACTCATCAGCTTTGCTGCATTGCCACCCGAATGGATAGTCTATTTGGTGAACCATCTCACTTTTCCGTAACCTAGATACTGGTAAATCAACAGGCGTAGAAAAATCCATTATAGCCAGTTTCCTATCCAGCTTGCTGGATAGTCGACCTTAAGGTAAGCCAAGGTCGGCTCTGTTACCCCCAAAGGGGGCTGTCCTTTGCTTCGCGCCGGTCGAAAAACAGGAGAGAAGCAGTCGAATGATTCTGGATAAGCGCTAGCGGTCGCCTAGGCGAAATGATTTGCGTGGTCTAACCAAGGCTAAATCATTTGCGCCTTTGTATTTGGATTCCAACCACATTCTATATTGTTCAATGGAATCCAAATACAACAGCGATCGAAAGAACATTCGACTGCGAAGCGGGAGTGGTTTTCGAGGTGTTTCGAGGCTTTCAATGTTTTCTCATTTTTCCCAAAACAAAAAGGCCGTCCTCTAAAGGACAGCCCCCGCCTCTCCGATCCGATAGCTGCACTTGCCCCCGCCCTTTGCCAAGCACTCCGTCCGTTCAACGTCCGTGCCGAGCAGCTGCTGAAACAACGCCAGCTCGCAGCCGCAAGCTTGCTGATAACGATTCGCCACCTGGGCAATCGGACAATTGTACTCATGCAGCATAATCCCATTGCCGTCCGTCTCGACCTGCACCATGTAGCCGCCGTCGTTCTGAATCGCTGCAAGCTCATTTACTTTCTGCTCCAGCGTCTTGCCTTCCATACGATACGCGTACCGGTCAATGAGCTTCCGTTTGCGGCCTTCAAACAACCGGTCAACGATAAGCGCCGTCTCCGGGTCGTCCTCCAGCTCTTCCAGAAAGTCGAGTGCAAGTACGTGGTAGTTCTTCGGGAACAAGAGCTCGGCTTGATCAGTCAGACTGAACATATGTGTCGGTCTGCCCATCGCTTGGCGAACAACGGTCGGTACGATAAGCCCGTCACGCTCCAGCGTGCTCAAATGCCGCCGCACAGCCATTTCCGTAATTTGCAGCTGCTTGGCCAGCTCGCCTGCATTCATCTGTCCGTTCGTCTTCAGCAGAAAAAGCACGGTCTGCCGTGTCGAGCCTTCCTGCCGGAATGCCTGCTCCTTCTGCAAAAACGGCGTTCCATCCTGTTCCATCCCAATCACCACCTTAATCGTTCCAGCCTCTACCCACAAATGTAACGCATTTTGACCGTTTCGTAAATCGACGAAAGTGCAGATTCCGCTAGAGCTTACTTCCCGAGCTCCCGTACCAAATACGATTCGACGGCAGACTTGAACGAGGCTAACGTCTTCGGAAGCACAGCCGTCATCGGATGCAGCTCGCCTCGCGTCCACTCGAAATAATCCTGCACGAGCGGCTTGCGCAGACGAACAAGCTCGAGCAGCGACTCCTGCAGCTCCGCCGGGAATACGTCTTCACCTGCAATAATGGTAACGATATCCTCGTAGCTGCTCGCATCCCGCATAATGAAGCCATCGATCAGATAGCTGCCGATGTCGGTTACGGCTTCGATGGCCAGATGGATCGCCCGCTCCTGCGCAAGCCCTTGCAGCAGACTGCCGTCCCAGCTTTGCTGCAGCAGCACGAGCGCTTCAACAACTTCAGGAATGACCTGCAAGCGTACATTCAACTGTTCACGATTTACATAATACATACTGCAAAATCTCCTGTTCTGCTTATGCTTATGACCGTTTTGTCTTATTCTTGCGTGCTTTGCGCTTGAGCCACAAGGTCATCACAATCGCACTGATAATAACAACGATCAGATAAGTCATCATTTCAAATACGTCACCCATTGTTAGCCGTCCTTTACTACGATTCGAAGTCTACGCTCACGGAAGCTTCGCGAACTTCAGTCATATGTGCGATAACTTCTTTATGTACAGGATGCACCTGATAAGCGCCAAGCGTTTCCATCGATTCAAATTTCGTAATGAGTGCAATATGATAAGAACGCTCGGAATGAAGCACATCTGTACCTACTTCAATCGAGAGCAGCTCATCGATCTTGCCCTCCATATTCTTCAGCACTTGAACCGTGCGCGCAACGCTCTCCGGGCTGCCATCCTTCAACTTGAACAAAACGATATGCGTAATCATAACTCGAACCGCTCCCTCGTCAATGTAATGGTTTGAGAAACATCCTTTTGTCACATAATAACCCAAGGTGCCGTCATTCGGCAATCTTCCAGCAAAGGTGTGTGCATCGTATGCGATATCCCGTTACCATTGCAGCCTCGCTGATCGGACTCCTGTTATGCCTCTATAACTCCACAGGGTACGATCCGCATAATTTCGTCTTCTTCATGTTCAGCGTGCCAGCTTGGTTCGCGGATATGATTATGGACATTCATAATGTGAATGTCTACTTCATGTACATCCTGACCATCGCCAGCTACGCGCTGCTTGGTTACATCTGCGACCAAATAATTGCACGAACACGCGGCAGACGCCGTTCCTACGATTAACAACCGTTCAACCGACAACCGAGCCCATATGCCAAAAGAGTGGTAAGCAATGCCTGCAAAAAAAGGAGCCGCATCCCGGCTCCTTTTCATCCTTATTCAACAATCAGAACGGCTTTCATATCTTGATGGCCTGTTCCGCACATAACGGCACAGTGCATCTCATATTTGCCTGGCTTATCGAATGTAACGTCTTGCTCCATCTTGTCGCCTTGAAGATCGATACCGAGATCAGGAATTGCAAGGCCGTGAACGCCGCTCTTGTTAACGAGCTTCAGCTTCACTTTATCGCCTTTCTTCACTTTGTATTCCTTCTTGTCAAAGACGAAATCGGCGGACGCTTCCACCTTCATTAGAGTAACGCCCGGCGGCAAAGATGCTGCCTCGTCTACCGGCTTGCCCGGAAGCTGTGTCGTCAGCAAAACAACGCCCAAAATCGAAGCCGCTGCGAAAACGATGAACATGATCCACTTATGCATTGCTTCTTGCTCCCCTTTTCATCAAATGTCTACTCCTTATATTACATAAGATCGTCCGTTCTTCTCAACCTTAAACTGTGTCGGCAATTAAACTTTTTTCACCTTTTTGACAAAACGATGAACGTCTACTTTGCCAAATAGTTCCGAAGCAGCCGTTCCGCCTCCGCTTTCACAAACGTCCAAGGCATTGAGAAATGGTGCTGATAGCCCATACAGCTATAGGAAGCCGTCAGCCCTTCCGTCGTACGCTTCTCCTGATACAGGTTGATATTGCATGCCCGAAACTGCCTGCGTATCGCGGCAAGCTCCAACAGCACGCGATCCTGCAGCCCGCGCATCATCGACTCATACAAGCGAGGCAGCTTCGTCGCTGCCGCTCCAACGATGCGAATATCATGATCGAGAATTTGACTTACGACGCCTAGCAGCACATAGCGCTTCACAAGCTCCAGTTCCTTGCCGATTTGAACGGGCGGCGTTGCTTGATTCATCTCCACAGCCACATGTAACCCCTCCAAGCCTTTGCACGATAAGAACATTTGTTCTTATTATAACAGTGCCATCTTCACGATGCAACCGGCAGGGGTTGTACACGAGAGAGGAAAAGAAAAACGGGCCATCCTAAAAAAGGATGACCCCAATTGAAGAGTGCTATACGCGTAAAGTTACTTCTTATCCTTATCTTTGCCTTTATCTTTCAATACCTCGATAAGTTGACGTAGCCGATCCGGCATTGGAACGCCGATCCGACCCAAGTTCTCCGTAATGGAGATAAGCTCATTCGCTAAATAAAAATAAATGGCTCCGCCCATGGCAACGTTGTTAAGCTCAAGCATAATATCAATCCGGTGAGCAAGCAGGATAACAAGCAGCATAATGCCTTTCTTCGCCAATCCCCAAGACCCAACTTCGCTGTTTAGTCCTTTCTCCTTTACCGCGGCTGTAACGCCGGTAGCGTAGTCTACGCCCATTGCCACGATGAGTAATGTCAATGACTCCGGCCACATACCAAAGGAGAACGTGAGCAGCGATCCGAGCACAGCGGTAATACTGCAAACGACGGTGTGTGGCACGATCGACACCCCTCCCTTCTAGATGCAACTGCACTACATCATATGCGGGAGAAATGTGGGTTGTCCCTTTAGGTGTACAAGATAGGCAGGCTCTGCTTTAGCTCTCGACCGCGACAAAACGGAACACCGAGCTGAAGTAATCGCCATGCGGCAGCGGCTTCACAATACCGGCAAACATCAGCTCGTCCCCGCCGACGACTTCACCTGTGCCTAGCCATTCGTAGCTCAGATCAGCACTAAGTCCCTTCAACTTCAAGCGGCTAAGCGGTGGATTCGCCTCGCTTAGTACAGCCACATGCACGACGAGCGCTTCACGTTGATCCGGCGAAACGAACATCCAAGCCGTTTCATTGCCCTCGAACGGGCTGAGCAGCCGGTAGAACGAGCCGTATTGGACAAGCTCGCGCACTTCTTTGACAAGCGCAACCTGGCGTTTGACCTCTTCCTTCTCCTCATCCGTAAACACCGTCAAATCCAGCTCGTAGCCGAAGTTGCCGGACATCGCTACATCACCGCGCGTCTTAAGCGGGGTATTGCGGCCAACCTGGTGGTTCGGCACAGCGGAAACGTGCGCGCCCATCGTGCTGATCGGATAGACGATGCTCGTGCCGTACTGAATGCGCAGCCGGCTAATCGCGTCGGAGTTGTCGCTCGTCCACGTCTGCGGCATGTAATAGAGCATGCCGGGATCGAACCGTCCGCCGCCGCCTGAGCAGCTCTCGAACAATACCTGCGGGAATGCAGAAGTAATCTGCTCCAGCACGCGATAGAGACCGAGCATATAACGGTGCGCCGTTTCCCGCTGCCGCTCCGGCGGCAGCAGTGCCGAGCCGATCTCCGACATATTCCGATTCATGTCCCACTTCACATACGTAATCGGCGCGCTTCGCAGCACCGAGCTCACGGCTTCAATAATATAATCCTGCACATCGGTGCGGGAAAGATCAAGGATCAACTGCTGGCGGCCTTCCGAGCGGCGGCGGCCAGGCACGTGCAAGCACCAGTCCGGATGCGCGCGGTACAAATCGCTGTCCGGCGACACCATCTCCGGCTCGAACCATAAGCCGAATTCGAGGCCGTGACTGCGCACCCGCTCCGCTAGATCTTCAAGGCCGCGCGGCAGCTTCTTCGCGTCGACGACCCAGTCTCCCAGCGAGGAGTTGTCGCTGTCCCGGCGACCGAACCAGCCGTCGTCAAGCACGAAGAGCTCGATACCTAGTTCGCTTCCAGCTTTGGCAATCGATTCGATTTTGTCCGCGTTAAAATTGAAGTACGTTGCTTCCCAGTTGTTGACCAGAATCGGCCGGACCGCATCGCGGAACGCACCGCGACACAGGCGTGTCCGGTACAGCTCGTGATACGTGCGCGACATCGCGCCGAGACCGTTACCCGAGTACACCATAACCGTCTCCGGCGTCTGGAACGACTCGCCTGCTTCAAGACGCCAAGAGAAATCGAACGGATTGATCCCAATAAAAGCGCGCGACGTATGGAACTGATCCACTTCAACGCCTGCGGAGAAACTTCCGCTATACACAAGACTGAAGCCGTACACATCTCCGTGATCTTCGGTTGCGCCTTCGGACAGCAGCGCGAAGAACGGATTGTTCATATGGCTGCTAGAGCCGCGGCGGCTCTCGATCGCCTGCAAGCCCGGCGTTAGCGCGCGCTTATGGACATACCGCTCGCGAGCCCACGCGCCGGATAGCTGCAGCATGTCGAAGCGGTCATGCGGAAGATCCACACTAGCGCTAAGCGCCCGCGTCAGCTGCACGACATCACTGCTTGTATTCGTAATACGCGCGGAGCGAATGACCGCATCGAAGGCTTCAAATACCGTATAGGAAAGCTCAACTGTTAGCCCAGCAAGCTTGTCCGCTAATGTAATAATGAGCGTCTGCGCCTCGGACTCCTGCTCCGCATACACAGCCGGCAGCCCTTCAAGCGCAGGCTTCCCTTGTACAATTGCATGGGATTCATACTGCAGCTCTGTTACAGTCGTTCCATTCGGCAGTCCGACCGCATAGGCCGGATTGCGCAGGTCGCTGGAACCGTAGCCTGGATATTCCTGCGGCAGCGTATCCAGCGAGATAGTCCGGTCCCCCGGAACCGGATTCGGACAGAACGAAGAACGCTCAATGCGCTGCAGCAGACGAGCCGGATTGCTAGGCTCGCTAATTTTGCGTCCCCAGTATAGATGTGCCGGATAACCGTGCAGCACTTGAAAAATATAGCTCATATTGCGGGTTTGCAGATGAAAGAGCCCCGTTTCGGCATCGAACATGATCGGCATCCTGAATACATCCTCCTTATGGATAAAACGACTCTAAATCATCGTGTTCAAAACGAATAAAACACGCTTGTCGTCTTCAAGTATAGGAGGATTTAACCATCATCAATATGGACGCTTGACGCAGTCATATGGAGAAATGTAGGATGTCTGTTTTGGTTACTGCATCTCGAACACGCCTGCTCGCCGAATACCAAAGGACAGTTCCACCTTCAGATCATTTTCGCCAGGATGCCAGTCCCCGTTTCGCGCTGTTTTCTTCCACTCTCCCAAATGATATCGGTACATAATTTCTTCCAAATTAAACAAATCTATATGCTTTCGAATGCCCGAAGTATAGGCGAGCATGATTTCGTCCTCGATCAGCTTGCGCACCTTGCTTTCAATTTCGGCCACCGTCAAATTTCCGCCAATCTCGATCAAATCGCCGTACGCCTTCACGTGAAGCACGAACTTCGGTCCGCCTTTTGACGTTTTCACTTCTTTCTTCTTTACCTTCGAGTACGTAATCCAGACGCTTGCCGCATCCTGATGGCCCTCTGCCTGGACCGTGTACTGCGCATGATAGAGCGGATTTTTCGACCACCGTACTCCGATCACCTGCTTCAGCGGCAGGTATACCGGCTTGCGCTTCAGTTTAAAGGCAAACACGCCATCCAGCTCCTGAACCATGATCGGCCGTTTGTTCTCCCGCCATACTTTGCTCGACACGGATACGCTCGGCAGCAGCGCGGTCATCGCCTTTTCATTGAAAGCCGTAACGAATTTCTGCATCGTCAACGGAGGTACGGAGCTGTTCTGTTTCTCGAGTGTAAGGGGATTATAAATGTAGCTGTACGTTTGCGACAGCTCGAAAAAAGCGCTTGCGGTGAAGATATCACTCAGATCATCTCGTGTGCCATAAATCCATGAGGTATACCTGGTGACGCGAACCCGGTTTACGGCGTCGAGAATTTGGGCCATCTTATCCATGGCGGGCTCCCGAACGATGACCACGCTCAGCTGGTCGAAATTAAGCCGGCTTTGAGTCGTCACCGCGATTTGCTTATTCGCTTCGCTGATGCTTTTGCCGCGCCCAATGCCGATCCAGACGCTGGGCTTCTGGGATTTCGGCGTTTCCGTCTTCGCGATTGCGGAGAAGTCCATCAGTTGAACCGTAACGACATATTGCCCTTTCTCGTAATCGATGCCCATCGCCTTCACGAACGCTTGCGCGCTTAGATCGCTTGTGTCCGCTCGCCCCTTGCAGCCGCTCAATAATACGCTTGACAGGACTAGCGTAAGCAGCAGAAGAAGCTCCCGGCGGCTCGCCCTCACGGCAGGTTCCGCTTTGCGCGATATTTCCACGGCAGCTGCCATACCGCGGTTAGCATCTTCTTGAACTCGAACGGAGCGAGCGGCTTCAGGTAAGGCATCCCGAACGACTCCAGCGTGCATAAATAGAGCATGACGGAGAACAGCGAGATAAAGAAGCCGAACAGCCCCAGGAAGGATGATGCGATCATCATATAGAACCGAATGACGGTAACGGAACCGTTAAGCGACTGGTTCACGAGCGTGAACGTAGATACCGCCGTTACCGCAGTAACGACCAGCATCGTCGCCGATGTCAACCCTGCCCGAATGGCAGCGTCGCCGACAATCAGGCCGCCTACGACGGTTACCGTCTGGCCGACCGCCCGCGGCAAACGAACGCCGGCTTCGCGGAAGATCTCAAACATCAGCATCATCAAAATAAGCTCCATTTGGGGGCTGAACGGCAGACCAATCCGGTTCATCGTTACGGTGGCTAACAGCGCAAATGGAAGCTGATCGCTATTGAAGGCCAGCAGCCCCAAATAGAAGCCGGGCAGAATGCCGGCCAAGAAGAAGCTAATCAAGCGCAAAGTCCGCTCGAAGACGACAAAATAGTAGGGTTGATAAGCATCCTCCGGGGATTTGACCAATAGAGATACGTTGACCGGCGCGATTAAGGCGGCAGGCGAGCCGTCCACGAGAATGGCGAATCTTCCATTCATAATCGATTGAATGACGGCATCCGGCCGTCCGATATAATCGATCAGCGGCACAAGCAAGATCGTTTTATCGGCAATGATGTCCTCGAGCTCGCCCGCGCCATGAAGCACCGCAATATCGACGCCCCGGATGCGGCGTCTCGCTTCCTCCAGCACAGCCGGCGAAGTAACGCCATCCACGGAGATTAGGCACAGCCTCGTCTGCGATTCCGAACCGACCGTAAACCATTCGGCATGCATCTTCGGCGTGCGCAGCCGTTTTCGGATTAACGCCAAATTCGTATCGATTTCCTCAACGAACCCGTCGCGTGGCCCTTTGATCGACAGCTCCAGCGTCGATTCTTCCGGACTTCGGCTCGGCGGCTGCGTGCAATCCATTGCGTAGAATTGCCCGTTCGACGGTTTCCAAACGATGATGTAGCCTGCGAACAGCTGATTGAACAGCTGTTTGCCTTCGACTCCGGGATCAAGGCTTTGAATAAACGGACTTTGCTCCGGATCGATTCGAACGCCAAGACCTTCTGGATGCAGCAGCTTCTGCATAAGTTGGGTATCCACCATGTTGGTGCAATACAGGACTTCGATCTGCTCGCGATCCATCCTGTCTTCAAGCTCATAGGATAGCGAGTGTACCTCGACGTCGCCGCATGGCCTCACCGCATCCAGCAGCCATTCATAAGTTATTGATTGCTCCGTCCTCTTGCTTTGGCTTCTGATTCTCATCGGCACCGCCCTCCTTCGGAACGCCTTTAAACGATAACATCCATATCAGAGTCGTTATTAAACCAAACACGCATATATCAATGGCAAACACGTATCGAATAGCGGTTTCGGAAGCATTGACCGAAGTAAGCAGCAGCGTAGCTAAGACCATATAAACGATGCAAATGACCAGGATGAAAATCGCTTTGTGCAGCGGCTTGCGGATCTGGAGAAGCTCCAAGGTTATCACTATACCTAACGATACGCGCACGAAAGCTCCCGAAAGCCATTGGTAAATGGCAAAAAAATCAACATGCTCGATATATTTGCCAATCGTCACGAGCCGCCACTGGGCGAACGCCGGGAAGAGCAGCTTATCAGCCTCCGCTGGCCCGAACTCCGTAAGGGCACCGATGGTCGGCCCTAACATGAGCATGGTAATAAAGGCAAGTTGAAGCACCATTTGCCAATGCTTAATTCGCCCCTTCAAATGATGTTGAATAAATAACAGCGCCGCTAACTCCATCAAGCAGCTGATCGCATACAAGGAGCCGTGCAGCGCCGGCGTCCACCCGCCCTCGAGCATCGGAAGCAGCAAGCTGTAGTTCTTGTAAGGCATGTTGGCGCTCATGACAAAATCGCCAAGCACGACAACTGCCGGAAGAAGCAGGCAGGACATATAGGCGATCGCTCTCAGTCCGCTATATACCGCAAAACCGGTAAGCAGCAACAGGCTGAGCATGATGACAAGCAGCGGCGTATCCGGAAGGTATGTGGAAGAGGTCCATGCGACCGTTTCAATAAAGGTTTGGAAGCTCGAATGGAGCAGCACGATGATGACCGGTATAATAATAAGCCACGCGCCGAAAGGAGACACTCTTGTGCGCAGCCATTCCCGCAGGTTGATCTGCTTCGTTCGTTTCATCGTCCCCGTGACGAAGATCGCCGTCCAGGGGAGGACAATGGCAAACCCGATGAGGCCGCACATCCATGAGTCTCTGCCGCTCACCTCCAGCACCGTCGGAAGGACAAGCACATGCGCGGATAAGCCAACCGACAGCGTCAGCATCATAAAGACCGGCCAGAAGCCGAGCTCGAGCGATTTCACTTTCATCTGGCATGCGTCCTCCTTTCCATTTCGGCATAGTTTTACCAAAAGACGCATAAAAAAACCGGACTCTCCGAGCAGTAGGCTCGAAGAGACCGGTTTTGAAAGGAATGGGCTGCGTTTCAGAAGTTACAAGACACAGCCTTTCTTCAGAATAATATTCGCATAACGCTCTGTCTCGCTCGTTGCTATTATCGCGTACGCTTTGCGGGCACGATCGTAGAAGTCGAACCGCTCCACCATATCGAACGGCGCTTCTAGTCCTGCACGTTCTCCAATGATACGGCCGTAGACCTCCCAGACTGGTGTCGCTACCGTATCGCCAGGAACGACCTGCATGAGCGCAGCCGGCTTGTCGACGTATTGGTCAAGCGGCATCAGCTGCAGAATCGCTTCCAGCAGCGCCGGAATTTCATGCCCGTCGCAGCGAATGAGCCGCTCGGCATGACTTGCAGCAGGGAAGTTCGAGTCCGCGAGGACGATCTCGTCGCCGTGGCCCATTTCCATTAGAAGCTTGAGCAAGTCCGGGGAAAGCAGTTTAGGTATGCCAATTAGCATAGTTGATATCCTCCTAATATGCTACCCGATTACTTGTAGAGCGGGCCGAAGTTGCCGCATGCCCGGTAATCCGCGCTCTCCGTATTGTCCGTACCGAACAGGCTCCATGCGCGCGGACGGAAGATATTCTCCGCAGGCACGTTGTGCATATTCACGGGGATGCGCAGCATCGAAGCTAGCGTAATCAGATCGGCGCCGATATGGCCGTAGCTGATCGAGCCATGGTTCGCGCCCCAGTTATCCATAACATCATATACCGTACGGAATGCGCCGCTTCCTGTCAGACGCGGTGCGAACCAAGTTGTCGGCCAAGTCGGATCCGTCCGCTTATCGAGCGTATCATGCACATCCTCCGGCAGGTCGACCGAATAACCTTCGGCGATTTGGAGCACAGGACCGATACCCTTCACGAGATTGATCCGCGACATCGTCATCGGCATGCCGCCGCGTGTCAGATAGTCGGAGGAATAGCCGCCCCCGCGGAAGTATTCGAGGGAACCTGGGCGCCACGAAGTTGCGTCGAGACACTTCTTCGCCTCTTCTTCGCTGATCTCCCAGAACGGCTTCATCACAGGCTGGCCGTCACGCTCTTGTTGGCCCGTTCCGTCAAGCGTTGCCGGACCGGAGTTGATCAAGTGCAGGACGCCGTTCTCCGCATGACCGCTCAAGCGGTGGCCCGTTACGCGTTC
Source organism: Paenibacillus taihuensis (assembly GCF_003386535.1). GTDB lineage: Bacteria > Bacillota > Bacilli > Paenibacillales > Paenibacillaceae > Paenibacillus_Z > Paenibacillus_Z taihuensis. The sequence goes on along the minus strand of NZ_QTTN01000021.1, from coordinate 85,380 downwards.
TACGGAATCCGGGCTCCAGAACGTACGCACGTCTGCGAAGATTTGAGCTGTGTTCGTGAGCAGGTTGCCCAGCAGCATGACGGCGCCGTTCAAGCTATCGTTCTCTGTCGCAACGATATAAGGTGCACGAATGCCGTTCCAGTCGAAGGAAGAGTTCAGCATGGCTTCGAGGAAGTCGCCGTTCGGGAAATGATCCGTCCATGCGCGTTGTCCTTGGAAGCCCGAAGCGATCGCATTGCGGCCAAGCGCTTCTTCGCCGTAGCCCATCTCGTCGAGGCGCGGGTTGCCGATCATGAGGTCGCGCGCGATGAGCGTCATCTTGACAACTGTCTCCCAGTCTTTATCCTTCTGCTCGCGCGTCGATTGAATCGCCGGCGGGTTGTTGTCCGGACCTTCAACGCAGTTCTCCTTCACCCATGACAGCGCGCGCTCGTACTCGGCCGGATCGTAGATGCCTTGATCCATCCGGCGAACGAACTCGGACATGTCAATGTAATCCGTACGCATACCGAGGTACTCTTGGAAGAACGCGTCATTCACGATGGAACCGGCGATCCCCATGGACACCGAGCCCATCGACAGATACGTCTTGCCTTTCATAAGAGCAACAACTAGACCAGCGCGGGCAAAGCCAAGCAATTTATCTCGAACATCATTTGGGATCGTAGTATCGCCGCTGTCTTGCACCTCGTTGCCGTAGATGCCGAATGCAGGCAAGCCCTTCTGCGCATAACCGGACAATACAGCCGCCAGATAAACCGCGCCCGGACGCTCCGTGCCGTTAAAGCCCCATACCGCCTTCGGAATCGACGGATCCATATCGATCGTTTCTGTTCCGTAACACCAGCATGGCGTTACCGTAATGGAAACGCCTACACCTTCGCGCGAGAACTTCTCGCCGCAAGCAGCTGCCTCGGCTACGCCGCCGATGCAAGTATCTGCGATAACGCATTCAACAGGTTCGCCGTTCGGATAGCGCAAGTTTTCAGCGAACAGTCGCGCTACCGACTTTGCCATCTCCATTGTTTGCTCTTCAAGTGATTCACGGATGCCCTTACGCCTGCCGTCAATTGCAGGACGAATGCCAATCTTAGGGAATGCGGATTGATAACGAGTGCTAATATCTGCCACGAACGAATCCCTCCAAATGAATGATGGTTATAAAATGTTACCGATAACTCTAAAATAACAATGATACCGCTTGCTGTCAATCAAAAGGTTATGTAATATAAATGCATGATTAGTTCTAAGGGGAGCTTAAACTATGGTGACCATCTACGATATCGCAGCCAAAGCGAATGTATCGGCTATGACCGTTTCTAGAGTTATCAATAACACCGGCAAGATCAGCGAGAAAACGCGTATCAAAGTGAAGAAAGTGATGGATGAGCTCGGCTATGTGCCTAACCAGATGGCGCGCAGTCTCGTGCTTCAGCAGACACGTATTTTGTTTCTGCTTATTACGGATATCATGAACCCTTTCTATACGACTCTTACCCGCGGTGCCGAGGATGCTGCGCGGAAGAACGGCTATCGGCTCCTCTTCGGCAACAGCGACGAGAGCGTGGAGAAAGAAGGCGAGTACATCAACACGATACTCACCACCCGTGTTGACGGCGCGCTCCTTGCGCCGGCCGGCGATCCTTCGCATCCTCATCTGGAACAGCTGCGCAAGCATGGCGTTCCATTCGTGCTGCTCGACCGCGAAGTGCCGGGCATCTCTTGCGATATCGTGCTCGGCGACAGCCGGGACGGTGCGCGCCGATTAGTCGAATATCTGGTCGAGCAAGGGCACCGGCTCATCGCGCTTGTGAACGGCTCGGCGTCTATCAGCAGCGCGCGCCTTCGGCTTGCGGGCTTTCAGGAAGCGATGAAGCTGAATGATCTGCCGTTCGATGAACGGTATGTGCATGAAACCAGCTTCGGGCCGGAGCTGGACGTGGATGCGATGGAGCAGTGGATTGCTGCGATGGATCCTCCTCCAACCGCGATTATGTCGGGTAACAATGTACTCGCCGTTGTTATCATTAAGCTGCTGCGGGCGCGGGGGCTGCGCATTCCCGAAGATATTTCGGTCGTCTGCTTCGATGACTTCGGACTTTACTCGGAGATGGACCCGTTCATCACCGTGGCGGCTCAGCAAGCGTATCAGTTCGGTTACCTCGGGATGCAGCTTCTTATTGACCGGATCGGGGAGCGGGAAGTGCCGGATAAGACCGTTTGGAAGAAGGTTGTCCTGCCGCCGGAGCTTATTGTAAGGCGGTCTGTGAAGCGGCTTGACGTATAGCCTAATAACCGTCCCTCCACTTCGGCCACGTCTCTTCAAATAGCCGCCGTCATAACCGTTACAATTTCAAAGGCCGCTCTATTCGGGAAATAGCCGCTCAGACGACAGTTATTGTCGAGCTAGATTATGATAAAAACACCGCATATACTCGCGCTTGAATGGACAAGCGCGAGTGCTGCGGTGTTTTTCTGTTGCTACTTAAGTTTGGGCTGCGGCACTGATGACGGTGCTAATTCCGATGTCATCCAGCATCACTTTCCCCCGGTCGCTGATGAAGTAGAACGTCACGCGAGTCAGCTCGCTCGGGTTGAAGTCAGCGTTCTTTGCCTGGAACTGCGCAAACGGCAAACTAAACGTCTGAAACACGGCTTCGGAGGGAACCTTATACTTGCCGTCCTTTATCGTTTTTTCCGTCCACGGGAAGCGGGTAAATGTCGTGTAAGGCAGCGGCTGAACCGCCTTGAACTGCGCAAGCGGCAGCCTCACTGCAGCTCCATTGCTGCTCGTAAGCTCGACGTCAATGTTCGGAAGCGGAGCCGCCGCACCATTCGCGTCCACTGCCAAATCCTTCGACAGATTCGTCATGGCGAATGTGAGCTGCTTCGCTGCCGGCGCAGCTGCCGATGCCGAAGCATCCTGTTGCTCCAGCTTCGCAGTCATTGTCTCAGGCAGCTTCAACGTGTAGCTGCCATCGCCTTGCTTCCATTGCAGCACCGCGCCGCGTGTGCCTTTGTCCTTCCCGTCGCGGTCTTTCGCCGCTTCCTCCGTCCAAAGCAGCTTGTCGGCACTTGCAGTAACACCGCTGTTCTCGGTCGCTTTGTCATAGTCCTCTTCGCTCCGAGCAAGCGGCAAGAAACTGCCGTCTTCGTAACGGTTCATATAGGTCGCTTGCGGCAGCCATGCGGCGCCTGTCCGATAGTCGGCGAACAGCGGCGTATACTCCTTCTTGCCAAGCAGCGCATCTTCAAGGAACGCCGACACATATACTTTTGCGACTTCACGCTGATCATCGGCATCCATCATGCCTGCCCGGCGCAGGAATAACCCGCCCGGCAAGCTGTCGTCCATTGTCCCCCACTCCGTATTGAACCGGCTGTGGTTCGCTTCGCCGATATAGAGCGTGGACTTGAAACGGTCCGAGCCAGCAGAGAACGTCGAGCGGATATATTGCCGCTCGCCATTGAATGTATCAACATCACCGTCGCTTGCGCCTTGCAGGGACAAGTAATAGGTGTCTTTCAGCTGCGCCTGCGTCTTGTCGACCACATTATCGGTCGGCGCGATCGCGATGACCGCTTGAATCTTGACGCCATCGCTGTTCAAGCTAGCCAGCGACTTGTCGTTCGCGAACCACTTGGACGGATCAGCTGCCATTGCAACAGCCTGACCGCCGCGCGAATGGCCTATTAGCGCGACCTGCTGCAGATCAACCGCGTGATAGAACGGCGTTCCCGCCTGTTCGTTATACTTGGCAATCTGCTGCAAATGCTTCAGCAGCATCCATGCCCGCACTTTCATATCGTTGTTCGGGATATTCCCCCAATACGAATAGTTCAAGAAATTCTCATCGACGGAGACAGCGATGAAGCCACGGCTTGCCAACAGCTCGCCGAGATACTCGTAGCCTTCGTCGGAGAACTGCTCCATCAGGTGATTGCCGTGCACCATGAGCACGAGCGGGAATTTCCCGTCGCCTTCCGGCATCCAGACGCGGCCGTTAATCGGAAGAGCGTTCTCGTCAAAGCCCCAGAACAAGGAGCGCAGCCACTTCCACCGCGAAATATATGCGGAAGCATCGACAGGCTCCGAGATGAGCGCTGCATCTTTGCCGTATTCATCGCGGCGGGAATCGTCGCCGCTGCCATAAGTGAAGTTCTTTACCCGGTATAGGCCGGGCTCTGCAGGATCATCCGCGAGGAGCGCTGGAATCTGCGCCTCTTCTACCACTGTTTCGCCGGTGCTTGCCGGAACCGCATCCGGCTCATTGATCGGCCAGTAGCGGAAGCTGATGACGCTCGCTGCCACTGCGGCTATAAGCGTGAGCTTGACCGCGACATGAACGCGGCGGTGCAGCAGCAAGCCCATGACGAGTCCGCCGATCAACCCAATTCCAGTGATGCTGGCAGCTAGTATGAGCGTCAACGGGTCTCCAAGATCCGTTTTGTTGCAGATATACCAGATGACGTACCCTGTAAACAAACTCGCTCCCGCGGTGAGACGCGGAATCGGGATATAACATAGAGCAAGAATATATGCGATAACGAGCGATGCCGCTCCCATCAGTATCGTGCACAGCATCACGGCAATGGCACAATCGACCAGAATGCCAAGACCAGTAGGCATGCCTAGCGCAGCAATGATCAGCACGGCATTGCAGATCAGCCATACGCCGGCAATTGCCGCTTTCCATACGGCATTATCGAACGCAAGCGAAGCCTTGCCCCGGTCAAGGAGCCGCTGCGCTATTCTCTTCCACACACTGCCGCGCGCAGGCGGCGCGGGTATCGATGGTATGAGTTCTAGGTCCATATCGGGCTCCTACTCTATCATAATAGAAAGCTATATTATTTGATTATACGATGGATAAGAGACGCGACCAACAGCTATTTGTTGTTATGGCTGGCAAACTTAACGGTGATCGACAAAATTTCGCTTCGGCTGCCAAGCCGAATCGGCGGTCCCCAAGTACCGAACCCGGAAGAAACGAATGCGTGCAGCCGATCTGCGATGTGCTTGTACCCGTAATCAAGCTCGAAGATGCGGCGCGTCACGAGATGGTTCGGCGCCATCTGGCCGCGATGCGTATGGCCGTGAACGGACAGATCGACACCTGCATCCGCAATCTCACGGATCGCACTCGGCTGATGGTCCATAACAATGAGCGGCAGCGATTTGTCCAGGCCTTCGACTAACGCGGCTGCATTTTTACGGGCATGATCCGTCTTATCTTTGCGGCCAATGAGATAGAAACTGTCTGCGATCCGTACATGCTCGTCAAGCATAACCGGAATGCCAACCTTCTCCATCGCCGGAAGGTAACGTTCGATACCGCCGCCATAATATTCGTGGTTGCCAAGCACCGCATAGGTGCCGAACTTCGACTTGATCTGTCCGAGCAGCTGTCCGTAGTTATGCCGAATGAATGGTTCAACGGCATCATCGAGCACGTCCCCTGCCAGCAGTACGATGTCTGGCTTCAACGCATTAACTCCATCCACGAGCCGCTGCAGATGCTTCCGTCCGACTGTCATGCCAAGATGCAGATCCGAAGCGACAGCGATATGCAGCTCCTTCAAGCTGCCTGCGGACTTCGGAATCGTCACTTCAAATTCCCGTACAACCGGGCTCCATGCGTTGCGCGAACCTCGTGCCATAATAAGCACAAGTGCGGCAATGACTGCCCAGCCTGTAATTAGGATCGAGTCCGGTCGCGAAACCGAAGCTGCGCGCAGCCCCCAAACTGCCAAATCCGCAACTGGCAGCAGCAGCACGCTGTACTGCATGAGACCGATCCAATACGAGCCGATCCATTTGAAAAGCGTGGTTACCGGCTTAGGCAGTGCTTTGCGAAGCAGCATGGCGAATAAATACGAGAATGTTACGAGTGCAAATACCGGCCAGAACACGGCGCTCGCCACATGCCCGCCAGTCTCCTTAATGAACAAGTCCAGATGCCAGCCAATATAAATCTGCAGCCCTGTATAAATCGTCAAAATCATGATCAATCGAGCAGCCATACATCCTCCCCCAAGTGTTTGCAAATCTGCAAATCTATCTTTTCTATTAGTATACCGATTCCATAGATAAAATGCGATTTTGCTGCCATTTCGCATTTGGAATTGAAAACCTGCGATAGGTTATATTAATGGAAAAATTACCGAGGTGAGGTCAACCAATGAAATTCATCAAACCGACTGCGGCGGTTGAAGTCACTAGGCCAATCGACAACGCCCGGTCGTCGACGGAAGTCACCCCATCAAGTGATATCGGACAGGCGTTGACGGCAGCCGAACAAGGAAAGCTTTGGGCCACATATCTAGGGAACACGATGGCGCATTGCGTGCTGACCCATATGCTTCTGCATGTTGAAGATCCCATCATCAAGGACATTCTTACACAAGCGCATAACGTATCCAATCAGTTCAGCCAGACGACCAAAGATATCCTGATGAAGGAGGAATTCCCGGTCCCCATCGGTTTTACGGAGGCAGATCTCGTTAAAAGCGCTCCGCGCTTGTTCGCGGATGAGTTTTACCTGCATTATCTCAAATATGTGGGTAAAGCCGGATTAAGCATGTACTCCATCGCGGTGCCGCTAGTTTCAAGATCCGATGTACGCACATTCTTCACCCAATGTGTGACGCAAACGCTCGAGCTGATGAACCTGGTCAACGAAGGATTGATCGCAAAGGGATTAATGGCGAAGCCGCCTTATACCCCCTATCCGGAACGGGCCGAATTTATCCAGAAGCAAAGCTATTTAAACGGCTTCTTCGGGGATGTAAGGCCGCTTCAAGCGATGGAAATCACGCATTTGTACGATAATATCGAGAATACGGCGACGAGCAAAGCTGTTCTCATTGCATTCAGCCAAGTTGCCAACTCAGAGCAGGCCAAGGCGTATTTCTTGCGGGGAAAAGAGATAGCGGAGAAGCACCATGCCCAGTTCACCCGGTTCCTTGAGAAGGAGAATCTGGCTGCGCCGCCGATCATAGACCATTTTGTGACGACCTCCACGACTTCTCCCTTCTCGGATAAGTTGATGCTGTTTCACAAGCTCGACATGTTCACGATGCGGATCAGAACATACGGCAATGCCCTGTCCATGAGCGCAAGACATGATATTGCGGCCAAATACGCACGCTTCCTTATTCAAGTCGGCGATTATGTCGAGGACGGCGCTAATATCCTGATTGAGCATGAATGGCTGGAGCAGCCGCCGCAAGCAGCTGATCGCGATGCACTGGCAGCTAAGAAATAATAGCGATAAGAACGATAAAAGCGACAAAAAACCCTTCGGTTTCGTATAACCGCAGGGTTGTTCGTGTTGCATGTTTAACATGCACTAGAAGAAGCGTATTCGCTCTGTATACTCGGTGATGGCTCTGTCGTAATCTGGATAGGAATATCCGAAGCTGTCCGATACGGCCTTGGCGTATTTTCTGAACAACTGATAGCACGTGAACAGTGACTGCCACATCTCCGGATATCCATTTTGCGAGAAGGTCGAGAGCAGTTTGTCCCAGTCTTCTTCTGGGAGGTATCGATCTATGAACTTGTAGTTTTTCCCGATGCTGAAGGTATAGCCTCTCTCTTCGCCGATTGACCAAGCCATCATTCGCAATAAATTAGGTCGCGCGATCTGGTGCAGATGATCGATCGCAAATAGAATTTCCCGTCTCGCGAGCCCCTTAACCACATAGGTGGACACCATCCAGAATTCGTTGCAGCAGTCATCGAACTCTCGTGCGGTCGGCTTTTTGATCCAATATTGACGGTCACTCGCGGTTGATTCATCTTTGACTCGTGAGTCCTTATCGAGCAGCAGTTGGACTAAACCGTCACTTTTCTCAAAATACTCCTCCACCTCTTCGAGCGGAATGAGCGTCAAATCCACTTTCGTCCCATCCTCAAACAGCATCAAGTAGGAGAACCAATTGCCCAGCTCCGGCGGGAAAAGCTCCATATCCTCAGGCTTCTGCATCATGATCCGTTTGCCAAAAGCATAAAGCCACGCATCATCCGCCTTAAAGGACTCCATGTCCGTTACAAAATAAGAGATGTCATAGTCCTGAAAGTCGTCACGGGGTATGTTTCGGTTCGTACGAGACCCTTCCAGCGTGACCAATCGAATGCGATCATCAGCCGCGGCAAAACCGATCAGGAGATTCATCATTTCTTGTTCCGTTCGCATGCTTATCGAAGCTCCTCCTTTTCCGAGCGAATCATACAATACTCTTTCCCACTATAGCAAAAAAGCCGGAACCTCCTAAAGGTCCGGCCTCTTCATAAACTGCAAACTATCCCGATCCCATTACTGCTTCCGATACTCCCTCGGCGGAAATTGGAACCGCTTCTTGAACGCCCGCTCGAAATGCGGGAGCGTGTTGAAGCCCGAAGCGAAGCAGATTTCCGTAATCGGCAGCTGCGTCGTCTTGATCAGTGAACGCGCGAACTGCAGCCGCACTTCCTGCAGGTAGCTCTGGAACGTGGAGCCTGTCCCTTTGCGGAAGCATTCGCTGAAATAATTGGCTGACAGCCCGCAGTACGATGCGACCTCCTCAAGCGACAGCGGCTCGCGGAAGCGATGCTGAATGTAGATCAGCCCTTTGCGCACTGCCGATTGCAGCATCTGATGCCGCTTGCCTTCCTCGCCCAGCTGCGGTGATGCAGTACGGCTTTTGCGGAACAGATCAATGAGCAGCCGCTCGACAGCGCCTTGGATGAGAATTTCACTCTCCGGCTGCAAGTCCATCGACTCGTCCCATATCCGCTCGTACTCCTGCAAAAGCTCTGCCATCTGCTCCTCCGCATACCAATGGGTATACTCCGTCCGGTGATCGAACAACAGCTCCATGAGCGGCTCTCGAATGAAATGATCGTTGAATATCAGATCATACAGCTGCAGCGTCTCGCCCGGATCCGGCTCCAAGCTGTGGAAATCCGCAGGCGAGAGCAGGAATACGGCACCTCGCTCCAGGCGCAGCGGCACTCCGTTTAATATGTGCGTGCCCGATCCGGACACCACGAAACCCATTTCAAAAAATTCATGCCAATGCGTATCGATAAGCCCGTCGACCGAATGCTTGAACAAGCGATAAGGAGCGGACAGCGTCATATAGCGGTCATTTGTCAAGCGTTCCGGCCCTTTATAGACGCTCATCTCTTGCTTCCCCCCGCGCTGCTGTGATTTCGTTCCCTTATTATACGTTAACGAAGTCACTTCCCGCGATATCCTTGCCTCGAGCTAGCCAAATTTTGTGACCAGAGTTCTTCTCAGGGATGACGCGCGCCTCTGTGGAGAAGTAGCGCATCGTGTAGCCGCACCGGCGGAACTGGCTCTTGTTCGCCGTGGCACCGTGAATGATACGTGAATCATGGATCGAGCACTCGCCCGGCTCCAGCTCGAAGTAGACCGCATTCGCATCGTCGCTATTTTTAATTTGGATTGTGAAAATATCATCGTCCGTGTCGACATCCTCGTAGTCGGAGAAGCCGCCCCCGTGCGTTCCAGGAATAACGCGCATGCAGCCGTTTTCCTTCGTGCTGCGATCGATCGCGAGCCATACGGTAGCGATTTTGTCGTAGCTAGTCAAGCGGCCTTTCCAATACGCGGAATCTTCATGCCAAGGCGTCGGCTTGCCGATCAGCGGCTCCTTGCAGATGAAGTGAGACGACCATAGACCGATGTTCGGCCCTATAATCGGCTCCACGAGATCGAGCACTTCGTCGCTCAGCAGAAACTTAAGCAGACGCTCGTCGCGGAAGTGCGGCGTATCGAGCTCGCTGTTCAAACGTCGGCCAAGCACACTCCACTGTTCTTCGAAAATATCCGTCAGCTCCGCTTGTTTCTCTGGGCTGAACAGCGGATTCTTATAGAGGGTGTAGCCGTTCTTCTCATAAAATTCAATCTCGGTTTGCGATAATTTACCGTTTGCGATGTTAGACATTGCAAGCAGCCTCCTTTAGGATATTGGCTTTCATTTCGTATGGTCCCATTATCCCTATTACGCTTCACGGCCGCTCCTCTTCTTCACCGATAAAGTATGCATTTCTTCGGTACCAAGAATAAAGCCGCAGCCCTCGCCGGCTGCGGCTCCGATCACAACTACGATTAATGATAGAAGGATGGCCCAACCTCGACGCCGCAAGGGCCGCCGTCCGGATTGCCTTCCAATACAATTTGTGTACCGTCCGCTTTGTAGAGCGGATTATAATGCTCGCTGATCTTCGTTGCGGATGCGTTCGCATAATGGCAGATGAATGCGCGGCGGAACTGATCCTTCGTCTTATTCCGGTACGAGCCGTGAATGAGATTGCCGTTGAAGAAGAGCACATCGCCTTTATCCATAATGACCGGCATTACAACGCCGTCCTTCGGCGGCTTCACATAATGCGTCGTGAACGACTCCTTCGAATCTGCCGTATCGGGGCACGAAATTTCGTGCGTGTTCGTCTTCGGCACAACGAGCAAGCCGCCATTATCCTCGTAGGCTGCATCAATCGCTGTCCAAGCCGCGATGCAGTTGCCCGGCTCCACCATCAAGTAGAAATTGTCTTGATGCAGCGCCTGGCCTCTCGAGCCCGGCGGCTTGTAGTAGAACATGCTCTGCGCAGCATAAGCTTCCTCGCCGTACAGATCGGCAAGCACTTCCAAGACCGGCTGATGCAGCATATATCTCTTCGCCGTTTCATTGAAGCGGTGCGGATGCATCACGCGCGGGTAACGCTGCAGCGGATCGGCGCCGTCAGCATCCAAGTTCGGCTCGAAATAACCCGGAATCGTCTCATGGCTCATTTTATCGAACGTATCCACGATTTCAGTCACATCACGATCCGTAAACAACCCTTTTACAATCAAATAACCGTCGGCATCAAACTGCTTCTTCTGTTCTTCAGTCAGTACGCGCAGCGCTTGCGTCATCGTTCATCTTCCCCCTATTGATCATCAAATTCGCCCCCAGGCTTATAGCTTTATTGTAAAGTTCAGTCAGGTGCTGCAAAAGTAACAATTATGCTGATTACTACAACAATCCTGCTATAATGAGCCTATATGCATCGATCGTGAAGGGAGTGCTGCAAGGTGAATGCCAAGGGCGACGAACTGTATTCATACATCAAAGAGCAAGGCGGCAACACGGTCATTGCTGATCATTTCAACTATCCGGACAACTATGTCATCAAGCGTCCGCAAGGCATGAGTGACTGGTTGATCACGTACACGCTCGGCGGCGAAGGGTATTTTATCATCGATGGCGCGGAACGATTTTGCCAAACCGGTGAAGTTACATTGATGCAGCCTGGTGTTCCGCATCAATACGGGACGCGCCGCGGGAGCCAGTGGCATTTCATCTGGGCCCACTTCTCCCCCCGTATTATGGAGACGAATTTGCTGCCAAATGAGAAGCTGCTTGTCCATATGATCGACAGCGATTCCTTGCGCAAGCGGTTCTTTCGCGCATTCCGCAGCCTTGTCTCCGACTCCATTGAGCGCGGCATGTACTGGAACGAGCTGTGCGAGAATACGATGCGTCACATTATTCTGCTGCTCGCCAAGCGAATGACCAAGCAGCTTGATCCGCGCATTGAAGAGATTCAGCATTTGCTCGCGACCCGCATGCAAGAGCCTATCCGGATCGAAGAGCTGGCGAAAGCAGTCGGCTTGTCTCCGTCTCGCTTGTCGCATCTGTTCAAAGAATCGACCGGGGCATCCATCGTCGATACGCTCAATGACATGCGCATCCGCCAAGCCGCTCTGCTGCTCGAGCATACGGACCGTCATCCTTCCGAGGTTGCGCTCGACGTCGGGTTTCAGAACTATAACCATTTTGCAAACCAGTTCCGTAAGCGGCATCAAGTAAGTCCACGTGCGTACAAGAATGAACCCCGTACATGAGAAGTAAACGCAGAAAAAGCACTCCATATCGCCGTCCTCAGCTACTAAGCTAAGTCCAGCGACAGGAGTGCTTTTTGTTCAAATTAAGCAGCTTATGCGGCTACCGATTCAGCAACGGCGCGGGCTTTGCGTTTGCCAACGATCAGTGTGAACGGAATCGCGGCAACTGCAATGTAGGTAGCGACCATGAATACATCGTTTACGCTCAACGTGAAGGAGAACAGCGGGATGAGCTTCGCGCTTTCTTTGCCCTCTTGCGTCAGCTCCGCCACATGCGTCAGCGTGTGCGATGCGAGCAGCGAAGTGAATAGTGCGATGGCGAACGAACCGCCGACGTTACGCACCCAGTTCGTAACAGATGATGCATGGCCGACCATGGTCGGCTGAATCTCTTCCATACCCGCCGTGCTTGTTGCAGCAGCAGCGAACGATACGCCAAGGTTACGGATGGACATCCACAGGATGATGTACATATGAGAGCTGTCATTATGCATATGCGTCAGCTCGAAGCTGCCGAAGATAATCAGGACAAGACCTGCAATCGTCATCAAGCGAGGTCCGAGAATCGGATAGAGCTTCCCTGCCATTGGCATGGCAAGCGCCATAATAAGCGAAGCCGGCAGCAGGATTAAGCCCGTGTCCATCGGCGTTTCTTGCTGAACATTTTGCAGGAAGAGCGGCACGAGCAGCGTACCGGAGTACAAGCTGATCGTAATGATCGTGTTCGCTACGAGCGTAATCGAGAAACGGGCGTTGCCGAATACGCGCAAATTCAAGAGCGGTTCCTTCGCCATCAGCTCACGGATAATGAACAGCACGAGCATGACTGCGCCGAAAGCGAACAGCCCGATAACGCGCGCGGAATCCCAGCCCCATGTGCGGCCCTGGCTAAGACCGACAAGCAGCGATGCGCTGCTAAGTACAACCGTGATGAGTCCCCACAGGTCCAGCTTTTTCGCTGAGCCGATGCGGTAGCTCGGGATCATGGCAATAATGAAAATGATCGCAATAATGCCGATTGGGATATTCATGAAGAACAGCCATCTCCAGCTGAACTGCTGAATGAGCCAGCCGCTTAGCGTCGGACCGAACGCTGGAGCAAGCATCGCCGACAAACCCCAGATACTTACTGCGAATGGTTGGCGCTCCTTAGGAATAACTTGGAAAATAATCGTCATCGTCGCAGGTACGACCAGACCAGTAAACAGACCCTGAAGAATACGGAAGACGATCAAGGAATTGATGTCCCATGCGAAGCCGCACAGCAAGGAGAAAGCGACGAAGCCGACCATCGCGTACAGGTACACGTTCTTGTAACCGAACTTGTCGCCCAGGTAGCCGGTTAGCGGCGCTATCGTTCCGAGCGAGAGCATAAAGCCGGTAAGCGTCCACTGAACGGTGCTGAGTGAAGTATGGAAATCTTGCATAAAAATCGTGAGCGCCACGTTAATGGTACTGATGCCCAGAATGCTGAGAAAAGCGCCGAAGAAGATGGCGATCATAATCGGCCAGAACCGAATGTTCGGAGCGGCCGTCGTTGTTGTACTCATTGGATCATCTACTCCTATCCTATTTGCCCAGTTGGGCTTATGTAAAAATGATCATATATCAAACCTCAGATAAAGTAAACTGCTTTAGCTAAATTTAGTTTAGTTTGACCAAATGGTTTATTTATTTTTTTTAATTGTGTATACTGTGAACAAAGAAAGTGAGTGTGAGCGCTATGGAAACGACAGGCAGCGAAACACCGATTTGCCGGTATACAGATGAATCTATTCTTAATAAATACGCAGCGAAGCTTCTTCACCCGATTAAGTTGAACGGCATCGCTAATTTGCGCATGGACGATATTGCCAAGGCGATGGATCTGTCGAAGGCGACGTTGTACAAATATTTCCCTTCCCGGGACGAGATCTTAGAGCGTCTGACAAGTCTCTTCGTGAAGTATGTCGTCGGTTCAGGCTCCGAGGCTACGCTTGCGGAAGGCAGCAGCGAAGCTTATATTCAAGGCTTCCAATCGACGTTCGGCCAGACACTGCTGATCGCCAATTATGGCACCGAGATTTTCTTCAAAGATCTGCGCGAAATCTATCCGCAATTAATGGCTTCCATCGAAGTCGCAATCAGCGAGCGGAATGAGAAGCTGCGCAAGTTTTATGAGCGCGGAATGGCCGAGGGCTATCTGAATCCGCTCAATGCAACGCTGCTGATTCTTGAGGACGAGCTTATGTTCCGACATCTGCTCGACCCGATGTACTTGATGAAGCATAACTTGACGCTGCGTGGTGCAATAAGCGACTACTATCAGATCAAGAAGCTCCAGCTGTTTAAGCCGGACATTTACGCTTCGATTAATGACACTCAGATGATGGACAAAATCGAGTATTTGGTTCGCAAAGTGACGTTTGGCACAGCATAAAAAAGGTGGCACAAGGAACTCGGATTCGTATCCGTCCTTCATGCCACCTTTTTTTGCGTTCAATCCGTTCTCGGCTTGAGCAAAGTATTGAGCTGCTCCAGAAGGCCGCCGCTGCCCGTGAGTGAGATGGTTCCGATCTTCTCGCAGATCTTCTCGAGATACTCGAGCTCCTTCAGCCGCATCAGCGTCGCGTTCTCATCCATCAGCTTCGCGGTGTTCAGCAGGCTGCGTGTCGACGCGGTCTCTTCCCTGCGCGTAATCAAGTTCGCATGCGCACGCTTCTCCGCAATGAGCACCGTGTTCAGAATGTCTTTCACATCCCCGGGCAAAATAATATCCTTCACCCCTGCGGACAGAAACTGCACGCCGTATTCCTCTTGCTGCTCACTGAGACGATTATGCACGAACGCACCGATTTCATGCTTCATGCGCAGCAGGTCATCCAGCTTCAGCGTGCCGACATACTCACGCAAGATGAGCTGCAGGCTTACATAAATCTGCTCCTCCATCGATCGAATGCGTACCGTTTGCAGCGGATCCGTTACTTGGTATTGGCAGACGAAGTTCAGCCGCAGCGGTACTTTGTCCTCCGTCAGCATTTCTTGCCCCGTCATATCCAGCTGCTGCCTGCGCAGATCGATCGTCTTCACCGCAACAGCAACCGGACCGCGCCAGAAATAGTATTTGCCCGGCGCAAGGCGGCGAACGAGCTGGTTGTTATAGTACAACAGGCCAGCTTCCTCTGCAGCGACATCATACACTTGGACAACCATATTACCGAGTTTAGGCAAGATCGACAGATCAATATCCGCAGCTAGCTCCGGCTCGAGCAAGTTTACTCGCACTGCCCGGTACTCCTTGATCCCTTTCCAGAATGCATATTTGCCTGCCTTGCACAGTCTCGCGAACTTTCCATCCTCGTACAGCAGTACGTACTCTGAGTCACGGACATCAATCACTTCAAGTGCATCGCGCAATCGCTCATCCTGCAGGAACAGCTGCAAATCTTTGCCCGGCACCTCGAACGGCTTCGTCACGTTGAGCACTTCCACCTTTACGTCCGAGAAGATCGAGAACCGGTATGTCCCTGGCAATAAATAACGCGTGTAGCTGCCTTTCGTGAAGAGCAGGCCGCGCTGGTCGTTCTGAATCATCATTGTTTTGAACATCTATAAAAACCTCCCTATCGAGATCATAAATACTTCGGCCATGTGGTTCATCAAGCCAGGAACGCTCGCGAGAGTTGACGAACGGAGCTGCGCTTAAGAATGAAGCTTCCGCGCACGCTGCTGCCGCAAGTGTTCGGATTGTGCGCCGCATGCCCCGAATGCAGGCAGCTTCATCAATAATCTCGTTTCACTTTCAGCTTTGCGCGGCGTACTCTCGCTCCAATCGGTATCCGCGAGCTGCTAAGCTCATCTCCATCGTGCCCGGCAAGCGGGCGTGAACGTTCCTCATGCTGATGAAATAAGTTGACTACACCATAGATCGCTTAGCAGGCGAGTGAGGAATCGAACCTCGTTATAATTGGAGTTCCCGGCGCTGCTTGATCTTCAGCATACTTCGGCACACGTGCCAAGCACTGCGGAACTTTGCAGAAGTTCCAGCTTTGAAGCCAAGCGCTCTTCGTGGGGAACAACTTGATTATCGCGTATAATTACGGCAGCGAACATGGCGGAAGTATTACGATCACCAGATAAAAAGAAAAAAGAGCTCGCATTTCGCGAGCTCTTCATCGTTATTTCACTTCACAAGCAACCCCGTCACCGTCTCCATCGAGCTTCCGGCTGTAGCCCGGATCGCCTTTATGCAGCGGCGCTTTGCCCGCCTTGCGGACTTCGGCGCAGCACTTGTACGCCACGGTCACGGATGCGCCGGACGACGACTTACTAGGTGACTGCGATGCCGGCACTGCCGACTCCTCGTCAGACTCCGCATCTCCCGTCACCTTGACGGCATCTTCGGCAATAATCGGCGTAATCGCCTCGAACGCGCCTGTATCTTCCCACATCTCCTGGAACTGAGACGCGAACGACTGTGCAACCTCTTCGCTGCGCAGCACCATGAGGATCTCATCGTTCTCCGTGCTCGCCGATTTCGAGTAGTTGAACGAGCCTGTCGTCGCCGTTTTCCCGTCTACAATCGTCATCTTCAAATGCATCAAGCCGCTGTGCTTGTTGATCTTCAGCGGAATGCCGGCGCTGCCGAGCAGCTTGAGCGCTTCCTTTTGCGTCTTGCCTCCCGATTGAATCCGGTCGGTAATAACCCGCACAGCTACGCCGCGCTTCTTCGCCTGCTTGATCGCATCGACGATGTCCGGCTTTGTCAAGCTGTAGATCGCGATATCGAGCGTCTTCGTCGCCTCATTAATGACGCTGATAAGCAGCTTATCCGGCTGCTGATTCGCCTGCGTGAACGCCCATTCCGCGTCCATCTCTTTCACCTTGGACGTGCTGGCCGACGAAGCATAGATTGCCCCTGCCGCCGCGATGCAGAGCGCAATCGCCAGCGGTACCATAAATTTTAATAGTCGCATACTCCCACCCTTTGAATCTCTATTCTGGTCTTAGTTTACCACGATTTAGGCAGGTCAAACGAATGCAGGCAGCACTATTTTGCACATACTAATCCAGATTAAGGCAGCGAAGGAGTGGATCGTGAGATGCGCTAAAAACCGGAACGAGCGGATACGAGCTTACTGACGCAAACGATGCAAGCATTCGAGCAATGCTCCGACCTCATTCATCGCTAAATCCCCGCCCATACCGAGACCGTCATAAGCGGTCCGCAGGATTCCTTCACCGAATCCCTCAGCACGAATCTGTCCTTAAGCAGCTGAAGCTGACACAGCAGCTGACACAGCAGCTGCAGCCTGAGCTGCAAGCCATTGCGGAACGATTGCAGCAGCTTGGAACCGATTCGCTCGGGATCGGCATCGCCGTGCGTAACAGCATGAGCAGTTATAGTGCGTGGAAGCAGCTGAACTGGGAGCAAGTGTATCCGAAGACGAAAATCAAAGTATCGCTGCATATAAAGGTCAAAGATTACGGACAGATCGAGTCTTAAGTCTTCATGCATGCAAAAAAACGCAGTCGGTATCGGCTGCGTTTGCGCGTTTGTTACTGAACTCGATTCGATTCGATTCGATTAGATTTGATTGATCTCGCGGCTTTCGATATGCGGCTTCGAATACCCGTGCTTGGCTACTTTCAACATCGCGCGCCCTAACTGATCCGATGTCGTGACCGAACTCTTAAACGCACGCTCGAGCAGCGGAGCGAAGGGCCGAATAAACGCATACAGCAGCATGTACCATCCTGTCCTCGACCTGATGCCATGCTTCGGTATAATCGCGGCCGGTCTAAACATATACGCTCCCTTGAAGGGCAGCTTCAATAAGTCGTTCTCCGTCTTACCTTTCACTCTAGCCCACATGCTGCGTCCCTGCTCCGTCGAGTCCGTCCCGCTTCCAGTGACATAGATGAACGTCATGCCAGGATTCAAGCGAACCAACGTATTCGCAACGCTAAGTGTCAGATCGTATGTAATGGCGCGATATTTCTCCTCTGTCATGCCTGCCGAGGAGACGCCGAGACAGAATAAGCAGGCATCGTACCCCGATAGCTGCGTTTCAATCGCCGATAGATCCAATAAATTCGAATGAACGATCTGGGTCAGCTTGGGATCCGACTTGCTTGTCTCGCTTCTGCCGACGGCAAGCACCTGCTCCACCTCCGGATCGAGCAAACACTCTCGCAGTACGCTTTGACCGACCATGCCTGTTGCTCCGAATAGCAGCACTTTCATCTCGCTGATGCCTCGCCTTCTTCCTGTTATTAGCTATAACGATAGCATATCGGAGCTGAAGGAGGAAAGCGCCAGCAAGCTATCGAATATACTGATGTTAGCAATACGCAGCATGAGGATACCTAGAGGGGGCGGCACACACGCATGGCTAAAAAATCATTTCTGCAAAAATATAAAGAGGATCACCAGCATCCGATGAACAAGCTGACTCATACGATCGGCATCCCGATGATCGTCATCTCCATTCCAGTTCTGATCTTCAGCTGGCAATGGGCGATCCTGCTATTCGTACTCGGCTGGATTCTGCAATTCATCGGCCATGCGTTTGAAGGGAAGAAGCCTTCTTTCTTCTCCAATCCGATCTACTTGCTCGTAGGTCCGGTATGGTTCGTCAAGAAGCTGTTCACAGGCGCCGGCGGGCGCAAATAACGATGCTGCAGCTTAATTAGTTCACGGTAAGCTCGCCATATGTTATCATAATGGTAGTTATTTACAAACGAGACAACTAAATAATTGCTTGAGGTGAGAGAAATGAATCCAAGAAGCCCTTCACTTCTTTATCCGATTCTATTCGACCGTCACCCTGAGGCCATTCTCGCAACTGATCTGGAAGCTTGCATCGACTATGCCAATCCCGCTGCCGTACAAGCATTCGCACGTCCTCCTTTACAGTCACTCCTTGGTACCCGCATACATACGTTATTCGCAGAAGAGGACTTGCCCGTACTTCACAAACACATTCAGCAAGCGATTTCGTTAGGCGAAGCTCAGTTGTTCGATTTGAAACTGCCTGCAAATGGACAAGCCCCTACACCACTTCGCATCATGCTCGTGCCTCAAGCCGAGCCAGCGCAAGCACTAACCTTTTATTTGACGACGTACACGAAACTATCATCGCTCCCGATTTATTTTGCCGAAGAGCCCTCTAGTTATGACATCAATCGTGTGGAGCATCTCTCCACCGTAAGCCAGCTTGCCGCCAGCATCTCCCACGAAGTGCGCAATCCGCTCTCCGTTACGCGGGGATTTCTGCAGCTGATGACTACGCCTGGATTAACGACCGACAAACAGAAAGATTATATCAAGATCAGTCTCGAGGAGCTCGACCGGGCAGCCGGTATCATTACGGATTACTTGAGCTTCGCAAAGCCGGTTATCGATGAAACGGTACCGTTCTTCCTCTACGACGAGCTCGAATATATTGCCAAGATGATGATTCCCTACGCCACCATCCGAGATATCCGCTTCCAGCTGCTGAATGAAGCGCAAGGCATTCAGATCTTCGGCAGCACCAAGAAGTTCCGTCAGGCGCTGATCAACCTGATCAAGAACGGCATTGAAGCGATGCCGAGCGGCGGGGAGTTGCGGCTTGCGTGTACCGGCTCAGCCAACGGCATCGCGCATATCGAGATTGCCGATACCGGCACTGGTATGGATGCAGAGATGCTGAAGCGTGTAGGCAAACCGTTCTTCACGACGAAGGAGAAAGGGACCGGACTTGGCATGATGGTCGCCTACAGCCTGATTCAAGGGATGAACGGGGAAATCGAGGTTAGCAGCAAGGTTGGCGAAGGGACATGCTTTAGCATTTATTTGCCGATTATTGAAGGTTAAAGAGAATAGGCAGCCGGGTGCATGGAGCCCTGCTGCCTATTTCATTGAACCAAGCTAAGCTTACTTATACTTGAAATGTTCCACTGATCCGTTCAACCGCCCCGCCATGGAGGACAGCTCGATCGACGATGCTGCCGTTTCTTCCGCGGCTGCCGCCGACTGCTCGCTAATTGCAGCCACCGAGCTGATGGAATACATCACATCGTTCGCGCGCTCCGCCTGACCTTCGCTCTCGCGGTAAATCTCTTCCACTTTATTCGCTGTCTTATTCACGTTGCCCACAATCTCGCCGAACGAATCGCGTGTTTGCGCGAACTGTACGACGCTATCGCCCACAGCTTGAACACTCTTGACAGCGCTTCTCTGCATACCCTTGATGATGTCCGCAATTTGCTTCGTCGCATCGCCGCTGCGTTCCGCGAGCTTACGCACTTCGTCCGCTACAACGGCAAAGCCTCTGCCCTGCTCACCCGCCCGCGCAGCTTCAATCGCTGCATTCAGCGCAAGCAAATTCGTCTGCTCCGCAATCTCGTTAATGACGAAGATAATGTCGCCGATCTGCTTCGAGTCGTTCTCCAGCTGCTCCATATGGCGATTTACTTCATCCATCTGACTAAGCGTCATGTTGATGCGGTCCGTGCCTTCAATCGCGATCGACTCCGTCTCGGCAGAAATCTGCTTCGCTTCCTTCGCGCCGTGCGCAACTGCCTTAATCGATTGATCCAGGCTGGCGAACAGCTCCGTCATCTTGTTCGCCTGCGTCGCTTGATCGACGCTGCCCTTGGCCACCTCATCGGTGCTCAGCGAGATCTGATCCGCTGTCGCCGAGACATTGACAGCAGCACGCGACACTTGTTCAATCATGCTCGATAACCCGTCCAGCATCTCATTCATATGGCCGGCAAGCGTGCCCAGCTCATCCTTGGACGTAACGGCAATTCGCGGCCTAAAGTCTCCAGTAGCCAGCTTCTTCACGACATCGGTAATATAGACAATCGGTCTGACCAACCGATTCGAGAAAACAATAATGGCCGCCAGCGCAGCGATCGAAGCAATGACGGCAACAAGCAGCGTCGTTGACATCATACGGCTGATCGGCGCAGTCATTTCCTTCTCCGGAACAGCCAGCATCACAACAAAGCCTGTTTCTGTTGCGTAGGCATAACCAATGGACTTCACACCGTCCGCTGTCTCGAAAGAGTAGTTCGATGGCTTGCCTGTTTTTGCATTCTCATAAGCCTGCGCCAACTGACGAACTCCGATATCTGATATGTTCTTCTTCATAATATAAGATTCATCCGGGTAAGAGATGAAGTTGCCGTTCATATCCAGCAGCGCCGCATACCCGGTCTCGCCGATCCTCGTATCGCGAATGATCTTCGTAGCTTCCGCAATCGGTACCGCAGAGGAGTAGAAGCCGTATGCCGCTCCATCCTTCATCAGCGGCGCTGCAATCGGAACGATAATCGAAGTCGGATCCACCTTCGAATAAGCTGGCGAAGCGATCGCAGACTTGCCCTGCTTCATTAAAGGTATGTAAGCACGTCCAGATAGATCGAGCGGCTTCCCGCTATTCAACACCGCATGAGCGCCTTCGAGATCGAGCGAGTACGTTGCCCCTTGCGAGAACTCGGGATTCGTCGAGACAAGTCCTTGAATGGCTTCCAAATGGCGGGAAGCGTCATTGCCGAACTGCTGAGCGAACCTCGCCATCGTCTCGAGCTTGGTCAACTCTCGATTCAAATCCTGATCGAACGACTCCGATATTGTTGCCGTTGTCAGTGCGAGTTCCTTGTTAATCTGCTCGTGGTAGAGCGATTGGTTCGGTAGGAAGAGTGCGATCGACATCGCCGCTACAATAACGATTACGATGAGCAGCGTCACACTAAGGAGTCGATTGCGGAGCTTGCGGAATGTAAACATATCTGATGCTTTTGCTAGGACTGAATTCAACTGATATCCCCCTGTTCGTCTTCAACGTGTCTTAAGAATAGGAGATAAATGTTAAGATAGTACCGAAACCGATGTAAGCAAACTATTAGATAAATGGAATAACGGATTCCAGAGAAGAATGAAGAAATTGTAAGGAGAATCGAATTATGACCTACCAAATAGAATAAAGACCTCCCAAATGGAAGGTCTTTACTTGCTTTAATAGATATGGTAATTCCTTCGACCCGATGTTTTGACCGCGTACATCGCCGTATCCGCATTCCGTATTAGTGTATCGACATCGTAACCGCCTTGCGGTGAAGTGGCAATGCCGATGCTCGGCGTGACAGTCAGCACGACGCCATGGGGCTGAAGCGGTTCCTCGAATGCTCTCAGCACGGCCTCTGAGATCACAACCGCACGATCTGCCGAATGTTCTCCAGATAGAAGAATCGTAAATTCATCGCCTCCCATTCGAGCTGCGATTTCATCTTGATCGATACAACCGTTCAACCGCTCCGCTACCTGCTGCAGCAGCGCATCCCCTACATGATGACCGAAACGATCGTTGACGTCCTTGAAATGGTCGATATCCAAATAGATAAGCGACACGGTGCGTTCACGTTCAGCCGCTCTCGCATCCGTCAGCGCTTCGGACAGACGTTCCATCAGCATGCGCCGATTCGGCAATCCCGTCAATAAGTCGTAATAAGCAAGCCTCTGAATCTTCGCCTGCTGCTCATAAATTCGGGTGAAATCTTTGGCAATGCCGAAGAGGCCTTCAATCTTCTCGTTCACAATAATCGGTATCAAGGTCATATTGATTGGTATCACTCTTCCGAATCGGTTCATAATTCGGATATCCCCGTTAACCGAGCTGCCGCCGTATGCATCATGAATCATCTTCGCCACTTGTGCAGCATCATCATCCACAACAAAGCTTCTGCCTGTTCTCAAATGCAAGCCTTCTAGCGTATACCCGAGCATATCAAGCATCACTTGGTTCGCAGATAGAAAGTAGCCGCCAAGATTGAATGAGCACACCGAATCCGTATTGTTCTCGAATAAACATTTGTAACGCTGCTCATTCTGGATGTTCTCAAGCCGCAATTTCGTTTGCTCAAGCACGAGTTCAATGAGACGCGTGAACGTGATGACGACTTCCTCATCCACTTCCCCAGGAGCAGCTGTAACATGTTGGTAGATCGCGAATGTCCCATGCACCTGTTGATCCGATGACCGCAGTGGATAGGACCAGCAAGAACGCAGCCCATTAGCAAGTGGGATTGCCTTCTCCTTCTCCCAGTACGGATGATGCGCAATGTCGTGGACAATGACCGTTTCGTTGCGGTATGCCGCCGTTCCGCAAGATCCGGCCGCCGTTCCGATCAAGCTGCCGTTCACCGCATCCACATAGTGCTGCGGCAAGCTGCGGTTCGCAATGACATACAGCGACTTCTTCTCTTGGTCGAGCAGCATGATGGAACAGATCCAGCCCGGAATCAGGTCCTCTACAATTTCTATAACATGATCAAGAACTTGCCCCAGCGGCTCGCCCTTCAGAATGAGCTTGAGCACATGCCGTTGTCCTTGAATCATTTTCTCTCTCATGAGATTTAGCTTAACGAGATGGTCAAAATCGGATAATGACGTATGACTAGTGGGCTCCATTTTAACCTCCAAGTTGTTCGACGCTGTTCAAAATAGAGTTAGATCAGCTTCAGTATAGGAGGTACTTGTTAAGAAAGTTGACAATTAATCGTTAAATTTTTGTTAGTAACCCTGCTGCCAATCCAGCAAAGATGGTTAGTTTTGGGCAATTTGCACGGTTCGGTTACGTCCCTCGTGCTTCGCTTGATACAATGCGGCGTCCGTGAGCGCATACAGCGCCTTAGGCGTCCGAGCATGCTCCGGATAATGGCCAACTCCGATCGACACGGTAACATGCCGGCCGGAAACAACTGGAGTCTCCTTAAGCGCTGCGTGAAGCTGCTCGAGCACTATGGACGCCGTATCCGTATCAGCCTCTGGGAGCAATATAATAAACTCTTCGCCGCCGTAACGACCACATAGGTCCTCTTCCCTTGCGATATGCTGCAGTGTTTCCGCAACGCGGCGCAGTGCTTTGTCACCAAGACTGTGCCCATATTGGTCGTTGAATTTCTTGAAATGATCAATATCGAGAATCGCGATGGCAAATGCTCTCCCTTGATCCACCCACTGCTGCATCACTTGATCAATATGTCTGCGGTTCGCTAGGCCTGTCAGCTTATCGGTCAATGATTCCTTCTTCAGCTCGGACACTTCGTGCTCAAGGGCGGCCGCATAATAACCAATCGTTCTTTTCACTTGATCAATTTCCGTATACCAAGCTGGAATGGTTTGAATGGAATCCAGTACAGCGTCATCGTCGGATAGCGAGTAAGAGTATGCCGCTAGTTGTTTGAGCGGGGTGAATAGCTTGATAATTATGAATCTAGCAAGCAGAAGCAAGCTGACGAGCACAGGCAAGGTAAATAAGAACAACCTCCATGCCCCCGCCAATGCCGATGCTTTGATCGCCGAATCGGGCGTTTGCAACGTTACTCCCCAGCCGGTTGATGTGATGGAAGCATAGCCCGCAAGCGTGTGCGTACCATCCGCTAGAACAGCACGCTCGCTCCCGCTTTCTCCCTCCAGAAAATGATGCGCAATGCTGTCTTGCCGGGAATCGGTCCCGACACGGTCATGATCGGGATCGTACAGCAAATACCCGTCATTATCGATGACGCGATAGGTAGCATCTGCGTCACCGCTCTGCTCTCCAATCATACGGGAGAAAATATTGTCTCCCTCCAGATAGATGGTGCCGATCAGATTCCCATGGAACTTCCGGTCATCACTGACGACCGGAACCGACATGACGACGACCAGCCTGCCTGTTATCGCCCTGAACGGCGGCGAAATAAACGGCTCTCTCAAATTATAAGCACCATCGTTCAAGGACGATTTCTTCCCCACGATGTTTATGTTCGGATAGCTCGCCACGTAGTGCCCGTTCTCGTCGGCGTATGCGGCAGAATTGAAGAAATTGCTCTGTTCCTGCAAGGAGAACGTCTGCTCAATTCGGTTTGTATGATCGGCATTGATTGCTACTCTGGCTGCCATCGCTTTCAATTGGCGCTGCATTTCAGCTAATGTGATATCCATCGTGTCTGCAAGCTTTCTAGCAATCTCCGCATTCGTTTGGAGTGCTTTCTGCTCCTGCTGGCTTAAGAAGACGAAATAGCTGATCGCAATGATACCGCATACCAGGATAGCCATGAATCCAATCAGAAGTGAAATGACCCATCCGCGCAACGAAAAACCATTCATGACCTCCCTCCTCTCCCCCAAGCACGGCTAAATACGGAACGATCTTATTCGTTCGGCGACGAGCGTCGCGCTGTTGTTCAGAGAATCGCTCAAATGACTGATTTCGTCCATCGCGGCAGCCTGCTGCTGCGTTTCAGCGCTGATCGATTTGGCCGTATCCGATGCTCTATGGGAAACGGTGGCGATGCCCGCAATCATAGCAGACAACTGCCCGCACTTGTCGCCCGCTTGTCCAAGCTTGACTGAGGCGCTGATCATTTGGCTGCGGATTGGCTCCAAGCCGGCAGCTAGCTGCTCGAAATTGCTGCGCATATTCGCTGCTTCCGCATGCTCCGAGGCTTCGGCGCTTGCAGCAAGCATCCGGCGCTGAAGCTCGTTTAGCTCATCATTCATCTCTTCCACCAGCCCCTGCATACCGCGACTGGCATGGAGCGCATGAGCCGCCACCCTTCGGAGCGCTGTGTCTGCAGCTTCCTCGCCAAGCGCAGCCTGCGCCGCATCATGTGCGAGGTCTGTGAATTCCTTCATCCTATGATGTACAAGCGATGCCTTCCGGGATATAGACCCCAAAGCGTCAGCTGCCTCGTCATCAGCATCTCGGCGCAAGACTTGCTGCTCCATGAACGATTGTACTGCCGCAGCACTCTCTTCATAGGAGGCGACCGTCTCCTCAGCAGCCGAACAAGCCATCTTCAGCCCATCGCAAGCTTGTCTGAGCACGGCACGCAGCTCCTCGGTAACTTGAACTCCGTCTTGCATCATTTTGGATTGCTCATCTGCGCTTTCCGCGACTTCAATGATCGAATTTGCCACTTCCGTAACGGATTGTGATGTCTCCTGCGTCGTTTCCGCAAGCACATTGGACGCGGAGAATACGCGAGAGAAGGCCGCTTTAATATCCTTCAAGCTGCTCCCGATGCGATCCATCATCTCATTGTAGCTCGCTGTCAGCTGGCCGATCTCATCCTTCGACTTGTACTGCGAGCGATGCGTCAGATCTCCGTGCGCCGCCTTCTCCATGAAACGGACAAGGCCAAGAATCGGGTGAATAAGCAGTGAAGATGAGAACCAGATGGCCAGGCTGGCAGAGACTGCGAGCACGAGAGACAGCCAGAGCACTTTCTTCTGAATATCGTAGACGAATGCATACGCCTTCTGCTCATCCTGCACCGAAATGACTGCCCAGCGCTCCGAGGAGCCTGGCAGCTTAACCGGCTTGAACGCCGCAACGAAGCGCTCCTTGCTGCTATCCGCATAGCTTCCGGTTCCCGTCTCGCCCTTCAGCGCCCGCTTCGCCAATATGCTCAGCTCTGGGCTAAGGTCGATCGATTGCTCCTCTGTCAGCTCATTGCCTTGCTCGTCTGTAAGCTCTTGACCGTTCTTGCCTTTCAGCCAAACCGTCTTCGTGAGCTGCTTGAGATTGTACATCTCCTGTACATATTGCTTATTCGGGTGGGCTACGATCACGCCTTCGCCGTCTATAATGAAGCTGTAGCTGCCCTTGCCGAACGAATTGCGCTCGACAACCTCCTGCAGCTCATTCATCTGAATATCCGCGCCGATCGAACCGATAATCGTCCCTTTCCCATCGGCAATCGGAACGAATATGGAAGTGATCGGTTGTTTCGTAAACAGCGAGTAATAGGATTTGCTGACAAAGCTCGTTTGACTGGCCTGCAGCTGTTTGAACCACCATCGGTCCTTCCGGTTCGCGACAACGCCTTCGGAGCGCGCC
The DNA here is from genome assembly GCF_003386535.1 of Paenibacillus taihuensis. Classification (GTDB taxonomy): domain Bacteria; phylum Bacillota; class Bacilli; order Paenibacillales; family Paenibacillaceae; genus Paenibacillus_Z; species Paenibacillus_Z taihuensis. Next base: position 58,616 of record NZ_QTTN01000021.1, on the reverse strand, counting down.
GTCTGCATCCCGTCATTGCCTTGGATATAGAGCAGATCGAATTCCGGATTCCGCTGTACCGCCCGCTCCAGTATCGAGCGCTGCACTTGCCGATCGAATGAAGTTACTGCAGGTTCGTCCGCGATTTCGCTCACAACGTCAAATGCCCCGTCGATATAGAACGACACGCTGGAGGCTATGGAAGAAGCAACTGCCTGGTTCTTCTCCTCAATCGTGGAAGCATATTCTCTCGTCACAATGACGTATTGAAATAGATTCGTAATGAGAAGCGGAACCAAAACTAAGGTTACGGCGATTAGAATAAATTTGCTCTTCAATGAATGCATCGCGGACACTTCCCTCAACTGTTGTCATGAGCCATGCGGCTCCCCATCATCCCGTGCTACGAGTATATCAAGATTTATCGACAAAATCCGCATTTTTTTGACAAAAAATCCACGATTTTATTGACGTCCCATGACAGGAGGAGTTTATTGGTGAAAGCGAAGAAAAGGCTGCCCGCCGCATCTCCATCGTATGCATGCTGGACAGCCTCTTTTTATTACTGCATTTTTTTATGCAGCTGTTCCGTTATGACCTGAATCATCATCGTACGGCTTCGTAATAATCCCGTTCATGCCCACTGCCAAATAGGTGAGGTGATCCGACTCCATCACGTTCGCGGTGACCGCTCTGATCGGTACATGCTCATAGCAGGCGCGTTCGCGGATTCGATGCGTCGCTTCAATCCCGTCCATCTCCGGCATATGCACGTCCATAAGAATGAGATCAGAGGTGCACTCCTCGAGCATGTTGCGGTTAAGCTCGAGGTCAGCCCGCCGAAAGGAACGGCAAGCAGCAGCGCAACCGACCGCACATCGAAGACGAAGCTGTTGTACGCGGCCCTGTTGTACAGCAGCAGAATGCCCAGAATACCGCATACCACGCCGAGAATCAGCTTTTTCCGGATATTCAGCTACGTACCGGTGCGAAACCAATAGAAGAATCGAGTTAGAAAGAATTAGGAAGAAGGTTAATAGAAACAGACTAAGGGCAACGTCTTTTACCAATGTTACCCTCCCTTTCTGTGTGAATCCATCGACCAAAACTTGCTATCAGGCAGTTTCCGATGAATAATAGTGTCGTATATATCTTTGATGAATAAGGCGGTGTTTATTGTGACGCAATCCAGCTTTGGCATTCAAGCCATCGAAGTCAGCATGTCCATTCAAGGGAATCCATTCGTCATCTATCCGACTGTACTATGGGATGAGCAGGAAGTTATTCTTGTCGATACGGGTCTTCCCGGCCAAGTGGAGCTTATCCGCGCAGCGTTCGAGAAAGCTTCGGTCCCGTTTGACAAGCTGACGAAAATTATCATCACGCATCAGGACCGCGACCATATCGGCAGCTTGCCGGAGCTTGCGCGCTTGTTCGGCGAGCAAATGCAGATCCTTGCGCATGAAATCGCCGTTCCGTTCTTGTCGGGCAAAGTGCCGCTCGTGAAAAGCAAGACTCACGCCGAACCGGTTCACGTCGATGTCGTGCTGCATGACGGAGATGTACTGCCTTATGCCGGCGGCATTAAGGTTGTTTTCTCTCCTGGACATACGCCGGATCACACTTCCTTGTACCATATCCCGAGCAAAACGCTTATAGCCGGCGATGCTCTTACGGCACAAGACGGCGTACTGCAATCGTTTAATCCTGCATTTACACCTGATCAGACGACTGCGCTGCAATCCATCACGAAATTCCAAGCGCTTGAGCTGGATCGTGTAATCGCCTATCATGGCGGTATTTGCACAGACGATCTGCAAGCGCATCTGGAAACGATCGTTACGGCTCCACAAACGGAGCAAACCAAATAGTCCTTATAAGGAAGGCGGTTTTCCAGCTATTTGCTGCCACGAGCAGCAACGGAAAACCGCCTTCTTCGATCAATCAATTGGAGTTTTACTGCAAACTTGCGATTGAGTCGAGCACTTCCTTAAGCCGTTCCTCTAGCGTATCCAGTACAACCTCAAGCTTCGCATATTTGCCTTCGTGAATCATTGTCTCCAGCCTAAGCGCCGCCTGATGCAGCGGATTTGCGCCAATGTTGGCCGCAACGCCTTTTAACGTGTGTGTCAGGAACCGCGCTCGATCGATATCCCCGCACGAGAATGCAGCAGCGATGTCCTTCACTGCTCCCGTCGATTTCGCCGCGAACTGGCTTAGAATATGCCGGTACGATTCCGGCTTCATGCGATAACGTTCAAGGAACCCGCTAATATCCAGCCCTGGAAGCTGGTCCGGCAATGGCCGTACTTCGCCAGTCAGTTGCTGCTGTACCGGAGCTGGCACAACCGCCGTCTTCGATTGCAGAATAAGCTTCTGCAGCATAACGAACAATTCAATCGGCTCAAACGGCTTCGTAATGTAACCGTCCATGCCTGCTTCGAGCACTTTATCGTGAACGCCTTTCATCGCGTCAGCCGTCATTGCAATAATGGGAATGCGGTGTTCGGTTGCCGCAGCATGCTCCGCTTCCCTAATCTTCCGAGTTGCCTCGTAGCCATCCATAATCGGCATTTGCACATCCATCAGAATCGCATCGAAATGGTCCGCTGCTGTTTTCTCCACGGCCTGCAGCCCGTTCTCCGCGATGTCGACCATGACGCCGGTCTCTTCAAGAATCGACCTCGCGACATGCTGATTTATCTCGTTATCTTCAACGAGCAATACACGCGCGGCGTTCAGCATGGCAAACTTCTCCATCCCTTCCGTTTGTACCGCGCTGCCCGCAACCGCCATCGGCTTCTGCCTGATAACCGAAGAAATTTCGTTATACAGCTGCGATTGGCTAATTGGATAAGGAAGCACCTTGTCCAGATCCGTATCGTCCAAATGCCGCTGCAATTCATAGTTATGCGTATCGCTAATAAGTGCAATTGTCTTCTTCAAGAACGGGAATGCTTCGTAGATCTGCTTGAATACTTCGGTTCCATCATGGTCTTTAAGCTTCCAATCCATAAGAACCAAATCGTAGCTGCCGTATTTATGAATGCTATCGAACGCTTCCGTCGCAGAAGTAGCAATCGTGACAATGTACTGGAACTGCTCCAGCTGCTGCTTCATGACAAGCTGCATCTGCTTGTCTTCACATACGAGCAGGACGCGCAGGAACGTTGAATTCATCTGCCGGATTTCTTTGAATAGATCGTAATCGCCTTCCTTGAACATCGCGCTGAACGTAAAGCAGCTGCCAGCTCCAACCTCGCTCTCGAGCATGATCGTACCACCCATGAGCTCGACTAGACTTTTGCTGATGACAAGCCCTAATCCCGTTCCGCCATACTTGCGGGTCGTGCTCATATCCCCTTGCGAGAATGTCTTGAACAGATGCAGCTGCTTCTCTTGCGAGATGCCGATGCCCGTGTCGGTCACTTTAAACTGCAGTTTGATCTTCTTCGCCTGGTGCTCCAGTACGCTGACGGCGACTGAAACTTCACCATGCTCCGTAAATTTGACCGCGTTATTGACCAGGTTGAGCAGCACTTGATTCAGTCGGAACGGATCGCCGTTCAGCACTTGCGGCACGCCGTGGTCGATTGCGATACGCATGCGCAGCCCTTTGTCAAAAGCCTTGAAGCTGACCATATTCGAGATGTTGCTCAGCACCTCGTACAGATCGAAATCAATATACTCGAGAGCAATCATCTTGGCTTCTACTTTGGAGAAGTCAAGAATGTCATTTATGATCGTCAGCAAGCCTTTCGCCGATTGAATCGTCATATCGACATAATCGAGCTGCTTATCAGACAACGCCGTCTTCTGCAGCAGATAGTTGTAACCGACGATCGCGTTCAGCGGCGTGCGAATTTCGTGGCTCATATTGGCAAGAAACTCGCCCTTCGCCCGGCTTGCGCTCTCCGCGATCTCCTTGGCTTCAATCAGCTGGACATTCTTCAGCTCCAGCTCTTCCGTTCGATCATCGATGAGTTCCTCCAGATGATCCTTGTGTTCCCGAAGCGCTTCTTCCGCCCTCTCGCGAAGCGACCTTGTCAGGAGCAGCACCATAACGAGCACAAGTTCGAGGACAGCAAGCGCGATCCCGCCGATAATGTACCAACGATACTGCTCCCACATGGTCGGATTTCTATATAGAATCTCGATGTCTCTCGGTAGCTCCCGCTCATTGATGCCCCAATTTGCAAGCGTTCTCCAATCGACCTGGACTGAATTCGCTTCGCTAAAAACCGTCTTCACCTCTTGCGATTGTTCCCCTGAGAGAATGATCTCGGCTCGCTGAGCAGCTGTCACGCCAAGATTGGTGAAGCTGTGCAACGCCCCGCCGACAATCCCGTTCCCCATGAATTGGGCGAAAGGTGAATAGACAGGCATATGTACCGTATCCAGAATCTGCTTCACAACATCGGCGGGAATATACGACCTGCCTGTCTGATCCTTGAACAGAAAAACATACAGGACTGCCGCATGCTCGCCAACTGCTCGCCGCAGCTTATCGAGCACCTGCGGATACGCCAAGCCATTCATATATTCAAACATTACCTTATTCCTGTATAAGCTTGTTTCCGCCTTAGCCATTTGAATTGCTCTTTGTTCGTTAGATGAACTGCCGATGACGATATAAATTTTATCTGTCCGCGGTCTCGTCTTCAGAATGAGATCGATCGTGCCAGACAGTTCGAAGTCGCCGATAACGCCGGAATAATGAGGAGGCATCGCATCCGGAAGGGCTCCCTCAAATTCGCTATAAGTGTAAATAACAGGAACGCCGGGAAAGAGGCTCTCACCGTATTCCTTCATAAAAGGCAGCAGGGCGTAGCTTGTCGTCGCAATTAAGTCCGGCTGATTATGTTCATACTTCTGCTTAAGAAGCGACTTAATCGTATCTTCATAACCTGGCCGCGAGCCGTATCTGGTCAAATCCAAATAATCTTGAAATATCGTCACATCAGCATGCGCTTTAAGTTCGCTTGAGAACGCATCCGCGAACAGCTTCGTCGTCGGATAATCCGGTGCCGCCGAATGAAGGATAAGTACTTTATGGTCCGTTGCCAGCGGCGCCGCTTCAGCTGCGCAGCTATAAGGTGCTGCCGTAATGAACATCATAATGAGCGCGAAAAGAGCTAGTAGAATCGTTCGTTTCAATCCAGTCGTGCGATGGCTGGTCATTTGCTCGCTCCGCCCTCCCTGCTTATTCATAGGAAAGAAGTTTCCTCACTTTCCACCATTGTATTGAATGAGCGGCGAATATGTAAAGGCATTTTGTCGATTTATGTCATATGTGCGTTGAATTAGGTAATATATAGCAAAAACCCGCTAAAATGGCGGATTTGACCGCATTTTAACGGGTATATTCACTCTACTAAACGCTGCTAGGAAAGCCACTCTTGCAGGTGCCCTCTTACGAACTCGTCATCATTCAAATGCGGATAATCAAGGTACATCCGGTCAATCTCTTCCAGCTGTCCTGGCGAAAGCGTCTCATGCGGGTTCAAGCACCATATCCCTTGCATCAATCCTTGCCGGCGCAGCACTTCATGTATTCCCGGAATGCAGCCTGCAAAATGATGCGCCGGATCGAAGAAAGCAGCATTCGTCTCGGTCACTTCAATGTTTCTTGTCAACCAATTCGCAGCTATATGCTCCTGCTGTCTGACCTGCTTCATCTCTTCAAGAAGCTCCACCGCTCGCTTCGTCCACACGGCCCAATGGCCAAGAAGACCGCCGACAATTCGTTTCTCAACTGTCTGTCCGTTCACCTGGAACCGATAGAGCGTCAGCAGATCGTTCACGATGTTATCGTCGTTGCCGGTATAGAGGGCGATCTCGTCTCTGCGCTCAGATTCGCACACCGCCCGGACGACATCGATTGTCTGATACCGGTTGAATGGCGCCATCTTGATTGCAGCAACGTTTGGGATATCGGCAAAAGCACGCCAGAACTCATAGCTTAGTATTTTGCCGCCTACCGAGGGCTGAAGATAGAAACCGACCACCGGAATTTGCTCCGCAATTTGCTCCGTACGCTTCAGCAGCTGGAGCTCGGACAGCTCCGCGAGCCCGCCCATGCTGAGCAGCCCTGCGTCATAATGGAGTGACGCCGCAATTTCCGTCTCTGCTAGCGCCTGCGCTGCAGGGCCGCATATACCCGCGATGCGAATGAACGGACGCTGCAGATCAGCGCGCTCCACTTCTTCCGATGCGAGCCGCAGCACTCTCTCGTAGAGGTTGTGCAACGAATCGCGAATTTCAAACTGCGTGGAGTGGACGCCTACCGCAATGCCGCCGGCTCCCGAGGCAACGTAATAACGAGTGAGCGCCCGCTGATGCCGCTCATCGAGACGGCGCCGTTCATCAAGCGCGAGCGGATGAGCAGGGATAACGAGACCATCGTGCAGTGCGCGCTGCTGCTCGGGGGACAATGCTTTTCGCTGACTCATCGTTAGAACTTCCCCTTTCGCTCCTGGAAGTGTGTTGGCTTAGCGAGCGTAGGTCCGTCAGCTTCCACCCATTCCGCTGCCCAATCAATCATTTGCAGCAGCGAAACGCGAGGATAGCCGAAGCGTTGCTGGCATCTCGCCGCATTGTTCAGCAGCGCATCGCTAGATTCAGTGCCTTCGAATATCGGCTCCACGCCGAGTCGTTTGCCGAACTCCTCAGCCGCCCAGCGCACCGACACCGTCTCCGGCCCGGTTACGTTCATGAATGCGGCTGGCGATTCGCAAGCGAGCAAGGAGCGAATGGCAATCTCGTTCGCATCGCCCTGCCAGATGACGTTGGCGTAACCCATCGTCAGATTGATCGGTTTGCCTGCCTTAACCGATCGTGCCAGCTCAAGCAGAACGCCATAACGCATATCGATCGCGTAGTTGAGGCGATAGATTAGCATCGGCGTCCCATTCCGCTTCGAAAAATGCTCAAATATCCGTTCCCGCCCCAAGCATGATTGACCATATTCGCCGACAGGTGACGGCGACACGGCCTCGGTTGCCCCGCCGTAGCCAACCGGCGTGAACGGGTAGACGTTGCCAGAGGAGAACACGACGATACGGGAATCGCGGTATTTCTCAGCGACACGGCCCGGGAGATACGCGTTCATCGCCCATGTGAACGACTCGTTCCCTGTCGTGCCGAACTTGTTCCCTGCCATGTAGATGACATTCGGTACTTCGGGCAGCGCATGAAGCGCTTCTTCGTTCAAGAGATCGCACGCGATTGTCTCCACGCCGTCCGCCTCCAGCTGTGCTTGCAAGCCCGGCTCCGAGAATCGGGATACCCCGATCACGCGTTTGTCCACACCAGCATCGCGAATGGCGTTCAGCAGCAGCCGCGCAAGGCTCGGTCCCATTTTCCCGCCGATACCCAGCAGCAATATGTCCCCCTGAATCTCTTTCACATCCCGTATCAGCGCCTCCGACGGTTCGGCCAGCTTTGCCTCCAACTCCTCAATCGTTCTCATGCTAAGGGCTCCCCTCCATGAATGAGTGATAAGATCTACTTTCATCTTAGAGGGGAGTTTATTAAAAGACAAATCCTTTAATTGTCTTTAAATCGGCGGCTGATGCTGCGGAGAAACCAGCTCCGTACGCCCGGAGAGCTGAGAGATCAAATACGCTCTTTCAGCATCAGATTTACACTAAAAGTCGACTGAGAGATCCTATTTGCTCTCTCAGTAACTAAAACCAGCCACCTTCGCTCGTCCGGCATCCCGAGAGACCATATACGTTCTCTCACCATCAAATTCGCGCCAAAAGTGGACTGAGAGATCATTATGCTCTCTCAGCAACTAAACCAACGACATCCACTCTCCCGGCGAGCTGAGAGATCTCATTCTGAGCTCTCAGCAGCAGGTTCGCGTCATTTCTCAGCTGAGAGTTCCGTTTTGGATCTCTCAGCACTTCAAACGAAATAACTTCGCCAACCCGCCGAGCTGAGAGACCTCATTCGGATCTCTCAGGACAAAATTCGCGCCGTTTTTCAGCTGAGAGATCCACATGGAAGCTCTCAGCCCCCCCTCCCCCTATATCCCCGCCTTATCCCGCAGGAACGAGAGCCGGAATATCTGGCGCGGTCTGCCTTTCGGCACCTTCTCCACGCCGGCGATTGCGACCAGACTGTGGTCCATCCATTGGAGCAGCAAGCGGTGTGTGCTGCGGACACTAATGTCTAGAATTGCTGCCAGTTCATGCACCATGTAGTCCGTTTTACCGGTGCGCGCGACCTGTGCCATCAGCTTGCTCAAGTAGCCCGACGTCATGCCGGCGTCCTCTGCTTTCTTGATTAGCTCCGCATCAGTGAGCGACAATGCGAACTCCAGCGGATCTGCCATTGCGAGCGGACCGATCAATGTTCGGTCTTCGCCTACGATGAAACAGGTGTCACCGCCTGCTTCCTTGGACTTGCGCAGCGCGATACGGGCGTGCGTACCCGCTTCGTTCGCTGAACGGCCGAAGCCCATGCCAATGCTGAGGGAGAGCCCGAACTTTTGATAGACGCTTTTGCCCAGCGAAATCGACTTATAGCCGCCTGTGACCCGCTCGAATATACCGCGCGTCGTGAAGAACAGATATTCATCCCCGCCAAGCGGCGTCAAATAACCGTCGAGCGATTCGACGTAATCGAGCAGCATTCGGTGGATGTCGAGCTTCAGCTTCTGCACTTCATGTTCGGACGTATGCACATGGACCCGCTTCTCGAACTGATCCAGATTGACAAGCCCGACGACGACCTGAGCTTCTCGGCTCTGACGTGTTTCCGTCGAGAGCAGCGCCCGCTCCAGCGCGACTGTAATATTCCCGTCCGTCGGGATGATCCATTCGATCGGAATTCCGCGCGCCGCAAGCTCCTGTGCCACCGATTCATCCGCCGTCAAAGCCGCATCACAGGAGCCTGATTCATAGCACCGCAGATGATAGGCGATCAACTGCTCCTTCGAAGCATAGACAGGACCGTCGTAGTAAACGGCTTCAACGTTCGTTTCATTAATCTCGCTGAGCGACTTCTGCACCATTTGCTTGCTGAGCGTGTCAATGGAAACTCGCAGCAGCTTCTTCGCATCCACGCCAACTGTATTTTTCAATCGAAACAACGCACGGTAGAAGCCCGTATCCGTCAATGGCACCACATGCAGCGCCACTTTCACATTCGCTTCTTCGCGAATCCGATTATATGGTACGGGTCCGGAAGCGAGCAGCACCTCGACCGAATCCTCCAATTCCTCTGCCAATCGCGGCGCATCCTCGTCCTGCTCATATATGAGCGGAATGGGACGGAAGGACGGAAATGCCTTGAGCACCTTCAGTATCCGATCGACCAGCTGCGCGGTGCCAATAATGCCGATCGATATCCCTCTCGCAGCAGCAGCTGTCGTCCCCTCTTCACCACCGTCGGTTGGCATTGCCGCAATTTCATTAATGCTCTTCTGCATCGCTGCTCCTCCTCCACTTACAGACACCAGCAGTAAAATGTCTTTAAATCTTTTATTAATCCAACATAACACAAAAAGACCACGATCGAAATCGCGGACTCCCTGCTTGCACCTTCATTTATGCTTCCACACTATTGCAACCTAAATTTCGTTACCGTATCGGTCAAATCTTGCGCAATCGACGTGAGCGATTGGGACGAGCTTGCCGTCTGCTCTGCCGCTGCCGCCGATTCTTCGCTAACAGCTGCAATCGATTCAATCTCTCTCATAACTTCCATCGATTGAGCAGATTGACCGCGGCTCGCACGTGCGATCTCTTCGGACTGGCGAGCTACCTCTCCAACCATGCGCACAATGTTATCGAGCTCTTCGCCCGTTTGCTGGGACAATGCAGCCGTCTCAGCAACTGCCCGAACGCTCTCTTGCGTGCTGTGCTGCATGCTCGTAATAATCCTGACGATCTGCTTCGTCGCTTCGCCGCTGCGTTCCGCCAGCTTGCGCACTTCATCCGCTACGACCGCGAAGCCTCTTCCCTGCTCGCCAGCACGCGCCGCCTCAATCGCAGCGTTAAGCGCCAGCAAGTTCGTCTGCTCCGCAATGTCGTTAATAACTTGAATGATATCTCCAATTCGGGTCGAATCCTTCTCGAGCTCCGACATCTTCTGCGACAGCCGCTCCATGCTGAGAATCGTCGTACGGACAGACTCTCCGCCTGTAAGCGCGCCTTGGTTCGTCTTCTTCGTCAGCTCGACCGCCTCTTGGGCTCTGCCGGCAACAACGTCCACCGTATCCGTTAATATTTTCATAAGTTCGGATACCGTCTGCGCCGATACCGCCTGATTCATGCTGCCTTTGGCAACTTCCTCTGTCGTCGCTGATATCTCCGCCGCACCGATTGTGACACTTTGTGAAGTTCTCGAGACGGTCGAGATCATTTTATAAATTTGCTGCACCATGCTTGCGAGCCCTTCGGAAATTTGACCGATCTCATTCTTCGATTTCAGATCGAACTGAACCGTCAAATCGCCATTCTCAATGAGCTTGAGCTTCGCTAGAAGCTGTGGAATGTTGCGAAGCATGTAGCGTAATGTGATATATGTGATGAGGACAAGCACAATCAGGCTCACTACAAAACCGCCTATCGTCAAATCCGTGACGCTGTTGAACTCGCCCATCGCTTCTTTCTCCGTAATGGTTAGACCGACGGACCAGCCGGTTTCTTTGCTCGTCGCATAGCCGACGTACCGCTTCACGCCGTTATCGTCGATCAACTGCAGACCGGACTCGCCTGCCACCATTTTCTTCCCGATCTCGCCCATCTCGCCTTTGCTCTCATTGAGCTTTTCCTTCAGAACCTTGTCTTTGTCCGGATGGTAGAGAATGTCGCCCGTCTTCGAAAGAAGGAAAGAATAACCGGTCTCGCCGAGCGTGTAGCTCTGCATGATCTTCGGCATATCCTTCATCGCAATGTCAGCGGCCGTGAATCCGACGACCTCATCCTTGGCATTCTTGATCGGATAGAAAATACCGAATAGCACGTTGCCGCTAACTTGGTCGATGTATGGATCCGAATAATACACCCCGTTCGCTTCCAAAGCTGGCTTATACCATGGCCGGCTCTTCATATCGAAGTCCTGCTTGTTCGTTAAGCCATCATGCTCGAGCCACATGTTGCCGGGAATGTTCGCCACCCAAATATCTGCTAGATTCGGGTCGGTCTTGAAGACAGACATGAGCGTACCCTCAGCCTCTGCTGCGTATGTAGATGTTTTGGCCTGCGCGAGCGAAGGCGTCGTCTCCACATACCGCAGGAACAACGAATTCGTCGCCATCTGCTTGACGATACTGCCTTTCTCGCGGAACAGCGCGTCGATTTGATCGACGATCGCTTGTGTTTTCGCCTCTATCATCTGCTCCTGCTGATGAACGATAACGCTGCGGGTATTGCTATAAATTACGGTCCCCAGAATCGAGAAAATAGCAAAAATAAAGATAAAAAGTACGATTGCTAGCGTGTTGGCTATGTTGGAGAATTGGAACTTACGCTTCAAATTCACATGCTCACCTCGTCATAGTAGTTGGATTCATCGTTGTCCATTCGATCTTTTTCGCCAAAATTCGCCATAAAACCACATCAATGATAGCATCCAATCTATAAACGAACAATGCAAAAACTTACAGTTTATAAGGTATAATGAAAAGAGTTTATATAGAGTAGAAAAGGAGAGATTCATGGGATGGAACAAATTTTTTTGAAGCAATTGGCTTTCGCCCGGGGAAGTACTTTAAGAGTGGCAGAAGGAATTGTAGAAGACGCTGCGCTTCAAATTCCAGCAGGGTTCCGCAATCATATTCTATGGCATTTGGGTCATATCTACACGGTTCATGAACGTGCAACGATGCGTTCCGCTGGCTTGTCGCTGGAGCTCCCTCCGCACTTTCCCGAGCTGTTCGCTAACGGAACTTCTCCGCTGAACTGGACGGATCAACCGATTCCCTCATTAACGGAGCTTATTGCAATGCTGCGCGAACAACCTGCCCGCATTCATGCCGCGCTGGAAGGACGGTTCCAAGAGCAAGCGCTCGCGCCGCTCACTACGCCTTCGGGCTTTACGATGGAAACGGTCGGCGAGTTTGTTGGCTTCGCCTACTATCACGAAGGCTTGCATACGAGCAGAATCAGTTTATACAAAGCACTATTGAAACTTTAGAACAGCAGCAGCAAAAGGAGTACCACGCACCATGACGAACGAGCAAGCACGGATCGACTGTTTGAAATGCCGCCATTACTACGTCACCTGGGACAAGAACTTCCCGAGAGGCTGCCGAGCATTCAAGTTCAAAGGATCAGCGATGCCAAGCGCTGCCGTCCTCGCCTCATCCGGCAAACCTTGCCTGAACTTCGAGCCTAAGCAGACGCCGCAGGGCGGCATAAACAAATAAATAATCCCGCTCCAGCAAGCGCGCCTAGCCAACAGCGAACTTGCCCCCGAGCGGGATTTTCTATTAATTGAACCGTTTGATGATTTCCGCGATCGTCGCATCAGCCTCAGCATAAGGCACCTGGCAAGTGCCTGCCGCCTCGTGACCACCGCCGCCAAACTCGCGCATCAGATAACCGACCGGAACTTCGCAGGTCCGGTTCAAGATGCTGTGTCCGCACGCAATTGCGCAGTTCTGCTTCTGGAAGCCGTCGACAATCCATAACGAAACATTTTGCTCCGGGAAGAGCGCGTAAATAAGGAATCGGTTGCCTGGGTAAATCTGCTCGACGCCTCTCAGATCCGTCACGATCGCATGGCCTTCAATTCGCGTGCGCTCGGCAAGCATCTCGCGGAACAGTGCATCCAGCTCAAAGTAACGATCAACCCGCTGCTTCACATCTTCATCCTGCATAATTTGCTCTAACGGCTGCTCCAGACAGAGCCCTACGAGCTTCTCCATCAGCTGGTAGTTGCTAATCCGGAAATCGCGGTATCTGCCAAGCCCTGTGCGGGAATCCATAATGAAGGACAACAAATCCCAGCCTTCCGGCTTCAAAATATCGTCTTTGTTGAATTTAGCCGCGTCCGCTTTGTCTACGCCTTCCATCATGCTATCGAAGAAAGGACCGAACTTATCTCGGCCGCCATAGTATTCATACACAACTCGGGCTGCGCTATCCGCAATGCGAATCTCGCCTTCGAATTCAAACTTCTCTTCCTGCGACCGCTTCAGCTCGCTGGCGTGGTGGTCGAACCATAGTCCGCAGCCTGGAACGAACGGGATGTTCGTCAAAATATCGTTCTTCGTGATTTCGATTGTACCGTCCTGCATGTCCTTAGGATGTACGAACTTCATTTCATCAATCATACCAAGCTTTCTGAGCAATACTGCAGTCACCAATCCATCGAAATCCGATCTCGTAACGAGCCTCATTATGTTCGCCCCCACTAAGTAGTTCTTTCACCCTAGTAACAGGACTATTATACCAGATAACGTGTCAGAAGAAACCAAAGTTTACTAGATTTTAGAGTTGAGCCAACTATAAAAAAAGCCCGCAGATGCCATTTCATCCGCGGACTTTAATCGATTATTTAGCAAAGCTATGATGACCAATCTTCACGACGACGTCGAGGCTCGACCAAAACTCCCCGCGAGTCACTTGCGGATTGTAGAAATAAACGGCGTCGCCGATGTTGTTCCGACCATTCAGCGCATCCTTCGCAGCTCGCAGCGCGAGCGAATGCGGTGTACTGCGCGCGAGCAATCCGTTATGAGCCGGCGGGAACTGCCTGCCTGAATAGATGACCTCCTTGATCGAATCCGGGAATCGCGTATCCTTCACACGGTTCAGAATGACATTCGCCAGCGCGAGCTGCCCTTCGTACGACTCATAGCCGGCTTCCACCATCGTAATCTTCGCAAGCAGCGTCAGGTCAGCTTCCGTGTAAGCTGCGGCAGGCTTGCTGAAGAATGAAGGAATAACGACCTTGAGCTTCGTTCCATCCGGTGCGTCAGCTTCACTGTTAAGGCCGTTGCGCTTCAACAGCTGCGCCTTGCTAATGCCTGCCTCTTGGCTGATTTCATCGAGGCCCTTCTCTTCTGTCACGAACGCGGGCTGCGCCAACGCTACTTCAACGGTGTCTGATTGCGCATCTACCGTTAGCTCAGCATGCAGCATATCAGCCAGTTGGCGAACAGGCATATAGAGCCTGTCGTCCCGCAATAATGGAAGCGCATCCATCCGATAACGGACGTCATTGAAATAAACGACCGGGACACGGTTTCCAACTACAATCTCATCGCTTAATGCAGTATGTATCGTTAATTCTTCAGCGTCATTATCCCAGTTCACGGATGCTCCGAGCAGCTTCGCAATGCGAGCGGCTGGCACGTAGGTTCTTCCGTCTATAATGGTTGCCCGCTCCGACAGCTTGACAAGCTTGCCATTCACTTGAACAGATACAGCTTGATCGGAACCAGCCTCCTGCGCGCCTGCAACGGCGAGCGGCATCGTGCAACTAAGAAGTAACCCCAGAATCATTGCGAGAAGAAGCCCGTTAGCAGGCTTGATTGCTTTAATCATGTGTACCTCCTTGGTTGGCGTTTGGTTTAAGCTCCCAATCCACTTTCTTTGCCAGATTATATCACAGCTATTTACACAAGTTTCATTAACATTTTCACAGAATTCGCCGATTGGTGCTACTGTATGACGATTTCGGGCACAAAAAACAGCCAGGATTAGGACTCCTGACTGTTGATTCCAGACTATTGATTCAAGCTTCTCGTTACCCGTGTCTCTCGCTTCGGCAGCAATATCAAGAGGAAGCACACGGCAGCGACAATTCGGATACTCCCGATTGTCGTCATGCTTGGCACGTATGCGATCCAGCTATAGAGCTGCATCCCGACGAGCGGGGCGAAGACCGCGGATATTTGGGAAAGCGTGGTGTACAGCGATATAGCCGGACGCCGCGTCTCTTCCGGCGCGATTTCGAGAAGCCGATTGAAGATGGACTGCTGGAAGCCGCTTGTGACGAAGCCTCCTATAAAATCATACACATAAACGTAGTTCATTGAAGGGGCATGCGTCCAAAAGAATGGCGTGAGACCGAGTGCGAGCGACGAGGCGAATACGGTAAAGCCATTCCCTCTGCGGTCCGCCAGCCTTGCCCACAGGCCGAAGGCGAGCAAGGAACCGATCGAGCCGACTACCGTATCGATACTCATCTGCGTATTCGTTGCATGCAGAACGTCTGCCTTCAACTTCGAATAGATCGGCCAAGCGGCCATCCAAGCGAACGTATAGAGCGTCGCGCAGCCGCAAAATAAGATGAATGGCCATCCGCCGCCGACAGCGAATATTTTGCGAAACGCTTGTGCGGGATTGAACGAACGACTCTGTCGCTGCCCGCTATCCACTGCTGCTTCGGCTGTCTCGGCCGCTGACGGCTGCTTCAATTGCTCATGTGCTTGCGCCTGCCCTACCTCTTCCTCGCTCGGAATGCGCAGCTTGCTGAAGAACCAGGTCTCGACGATCGAAGCGAGGAATCCGAGAACGACCGCAGCCTGATATCCGTATGGATAGGTCAAATGGTCAATGCCATAGCCCGCGACGAGCGCCGTCACCATACCGGTGATCCCGATCCATAGATTCCGCTGCGCGAAAACTTTGTTCCGGTAGCTCGAAGGGATAATCTCGCCCATCATCGACTGATAGGACACGGCAATGACCGTGTTGGTGGCGCTATAGGCACTCACCAATGCAATTAATGCTACGATCGGCGATGCATGCCAATACGGCAGGAAGAATAGCAGAAAATAAAAGAATCGGCTTAACAGGATGACGCCGGAAATGATCCGTTTCTGCTGCCGGAACTTCCCGATCAGCATCGAAGCCGGGAAAGTCAATAAGATCGTAAGTATCGCGGGAACCGATGACAGCAGCGCATAGTCGTTGTTCGTCGCGCCGAGCTTTGCTGCCAGTATCGGGATAAACGGCGTCACGAAGTTAAATCCGATGGACCATGCAATGCCGTTGTATAAATTATGTTTAATATTTTGCCGCAGGACGCGGTTGACAGACTTCATCTCATTCACTCCAGTTGTGCTATGCCATGCTCTATTGCTATTCTAATTTGAAAGCCGCGAAATGAACATAGCCAAAATTTAAAAAACCCTTGATTGCTCAAGGGTTGAGTGAATGCAATGATGAATTGTTTCCAAGTTATGTCCGGCGCATGTAAGCACGAACTGTAATTGGCGCGAAGATCAATACGATAACCGCTGCGCCGATGAGCGAGAAGGCCAGATCCCAGCCGGCAGTTCCTTTGTTAATCAGGTCACGGACCGCAGAAATCATATGCGAGAGCGGATTCACGTCAGCGAACCATTTCAGCCATTTCGGCATCGTGTCCGTTGGAACGAATGCGTTCGACAGGAACGTGAGCGGGAAAAGCACGAGCATCGAGATGCCCTGTACGCTGGAAGCGGTACGCGCAATTACGCCGAAGAATGCAAAGATCCAGCTCATAGCCCATGCACAGACGATGACGAGAAGAGCAGCCAAGACGACGTTTTCGAATCCGCCTTCCGGTCTCAGCCCCATCAAGTAACCCATCGAGAGCGTAAGCACTGTCGCGATGGCATAGCGGATCGTATCAGCGAGCAGCGCGCCTGCAAGCGGCGCTATTCTTGCGATCGGCAGCGACTTGAAGCGGTCGAACACGCCTTTATCCATATCTTCCCTAAGCTGAACACCTGTCACGATTGATGTCGTAATTACCGTCTGCACCAAGATACCCGGGATAATGACCGGCAGGTAGCTCGCCACATCGCCTGAGATCGCGCCGCCGAAGATGTATGTGAACATCAGTGTGAAAATAATCGGTTGAAGCGTGACGTCAAACAATTGCTCCGGTGTACGCTTGATTTTCAAAAGTCCCCGGTATGCCATTGTAAACGAGTTGCGAATCGTTTGTCTAAAGCTTAAATGTCTCCGTAAAGGGCGGTTCGTGCCCGTTCTTAGTGTTGCGCTGCTCATCGTGCTGTTCATTGTGCCGCAGCCTCCTCTTTCAAACCTTCTCCTGTTATGGTCAAGAATACTTCGTCGAGCGTCGGTTTCTGCACGCTAACTTCCGATAGCTGGATACCCGCTTCGCGCAGTGCGAGGAGCAGGTCAGTAACACGGTCAGCATCTGCCATCGGCGCCGTGATCTTCGCTGCTTCCGACGAAACATTCGATTGTACCTGGAGCACATGATTGACAATGCGGCGTGCTTCCAAGATATCCGACGCTTGCTGCACCCGCAGCTGCAGAGACGATGTGCCGACGGATGCTTTCAGCTCATCGACTGTCCCTTCTGCTACGACGTGACCGCGGTCGATAACCGCTATCCGGTCTGCCAGCTGATCGGCTTCATCCAAGTACTGCGTCGTGAGCAGCACCGTCGAGCCGGTCTTCACCAAGCGGCGGATCGTTTCCCACATCTGTGCGCGTGTCCGCGGATCGAGACCGGTCGTTGGCTCATCGAGGAAGATGAGCGGCGGCTGCGCGATCAAGCTTGCCGCGAGGTCGAGTCTGCGGCGCATACCGCCGGAGAAGTTCTTGAGCGGACGCTTCGCCGCTTCTGTAAGGCCGAACTCCTCGAGCAGCTCCGCTGCTTTACGTTTCGATTCCGCACGCCCAAGGCCTAGCAGACGGGAGAAAATAACCAGGTTCTCCGTTGCGCTCAGCGACTCGTCAACCGATGCGTATTGTCCGGTTACGCCAATCAGTTGGCGGACAATTTGCGAATCCTTCTCGACGTCGTATCCGAAGATGCGGCCTGTTCCGGCGTCGGGCTTCAGCAGCGTTGCTAGCATCCGAATCGTCGTTGTCTTCCCTGCTCCGTTCGGTCCAAGCACGCCGTAGATCGAGCCTGCTTTCACTTGAAGATCAACACCATCTACTGCACGGTTCTCGCCAAACACTTTGACGAGACCCTGTGCTTCGACTGCCAAATCGCCGTTGCTCGGCTTTATGCTATATCCATTCATTTTTCAAATCCTCCTAGTTGACTAATGACTAAACGCATCTTAACCTGACTCTATGAACTGAATATGAACAGTTAGATGAACACGCTAAGGGGTTAAAAACCGTGCAAATATTATTCTCTGAAGTAACCGGCCAGCACGAAATTACGGTCTATGATACGTCCGAGCTAAGCGGCGAACGCGGCCGTTTCCGCGTACTTCAGTTTGCCGAGAACGCCATGCAAGGCGCAATGGACCTCGACAACCCGGAGCGGATTCTGTTCGAATATCCGCGCGCAATGATCCATTTGATGACGAGCAATAACCCCTCCTATGTAAATGTCTTCTTGATCGGGCACGGCATCGGTACAATTGCACGCAGCTGTCCGGGCGTTCGTTTCACAACGGCCGAGCTGGATGGACAAGTCGTGCAGCTGAGCAAGGAGCTGTTCGGCTGCCGCGATGACAATGTGCGAATCGGCGACGGCAGAGCTATTCTGGAGGAACAGCCGGACCACGCGTTTGACTATATTTTGCTCGACGCCTTCACAGCGAAAGGAACGCCGAAGCATCTGACTTCAAGGGCGTTCTTCGAGCTGACAGCTGCCAAATTGGCAGAAGGCGGCGCGGTCATCCTGAATGTGATGGGCAAAGGTGGGCAAGATACGGTTACAACCGCCGTCCATTCGACGCTGCAAGCGATTTTTGCTTATACGCGCGTTTTCGCGCTGCCTTCAGCCAATATGCCTGAACTCAGGAACATCATCATGGTAGGAAGTGAGCAGCCGATCCGATTCCAGGAGAGTCGAATGGCCGGTTTTAGTCCAATCGAGCTGGAGCGAGGCTATATCATCGAGGACCGCTAGTACTATCATAGCGGAATTAAAAAAGCTGGCATCGGTTCAGAGACCGAGGCCAGCTTAGGCTGCCGAATGATTTTTATTGAAAAGGACATGGCTTAGCAGCCATGTCCTTTTGTGTTGTGGTGTGCTGTGCTTACAGCAGCATGCCGCCTGAAGCTTCGATGCGCTGCGCGTTCACCCAACGCATATCGTCTGTGCAGAGCGCTGCGATGACGCCGCCGATATCGTCAGGCACACCTGCACGGCCTAGCGCCGTGATCGAGGCGATGTGTGAATTCACTTGCGGGTTATCACGCAGCGTTCCCCCGCCGAAGTCGGTCTCGATTGCGCCAGGAGCAACGGCATTGACGCGGATTCCCCGCTTGCCAAGCTCTTTCGCCAAGTAGCGCGTCAGTACTTCAATGGCACCTTTCATCGATGCGTACGCGCTGTACCCTTCCATCGCGAATCGCGCGAGTCCCGTCGATACGTTCACGATGCCGCCGTTATCCGCGAGCAGCGGAAGCAGCTTTTGCGTTAAGAAGTATACGCCTTTGAAATGGATGTTCATCAACGTATCGAACACCTCTTCTGTCATGCTCGGGAACGGTACGTTCTTGCCGATGCCCGCATTGTTGATGAGAAAATCGAAGCTGTCGCGGTCCCACTTGGTCTTCAGCACGTCACCAAGGCTTGCTGCGAAGCCATCGAACGAGGACACCACACTCGTGTCCAGCTGAATGGCTGCCGCTGTACCGCCTGCCTGCTCAATTTCACGGACCACCTCATCAGCTGCCGCTTGCTGGGTATGATAAGTAATAACGACGCCGATTCCTTTGCCGGCAAGCGCGAGTGCTGCATTCTTCCCAAGTCCACGGCTTCCGCCTGTTACGAGTGCGATTTTCGTTGTATGATTCATGGTTTAATTTCTCCTCTGTTTGTCTTTGTATTGGCCTCTTGACCGAGCGGCCCGTGAGGTCTAAAGTGAGAATATCACTTCGAGTTAACTCTAAGTCAAGCGATAGGAGATCGAAAAAATTATGAATTATACAATCAATGAAGTCGCACAGAAATTCGGACTCTCTGCACATACACTGCGCTATTATGACAAGGAAGGGCTGCTTCCATTCATCGAGCGCACAACTTCCGGCAATCGGGTCTTCACGGATGCGGATCTGAACTGGGTTGCGCTGATCTGCTGCCTCAAGGATACCGGCATGCCGATCAAAGAAATGAAGACCTACAGCCAGTGGGCGACATTAGGAGCGGAAACGATCGATGAACGGAAGCAGATGTTGACGGAGCATCGCCTTGAGGTGACGCGCCAAATCGAGAAGCTGCAGCAGAATTTGAAGCTGATCGATGAGAAAATCGAATTCTACAACGATCCGGACAACATTGAACTGATGGAGAAAATGAAGGAGCGCGTGCGGAGTCGGGCGAACTAGGGGAAAGATGGAGATGGAGATGGAGATGCTGAAGCATCAACGCCTCTAGATCCGCTGATGTTCGTCTACTTCTGCGCAATGTTGGATAAATCCAACAACTATAAGCGATTTAGGAGCTTTTCTATGCCTATAATGGAAAAATCCACTCATTCTCAAGCAAACAAGCTAAATTCGCCTGTTAAGCCGAAAATGAGTGGATAAATCCAACATAGTCGTCAAATTTGGAAGTTTCTAGTGTTTTAGAGTGGATAAATCCACTATAGCGAGGGCGTGGCGTAATCGCGGTGGTGGCGCGGACGTACATGCAGGAACGGCGCGGGCGCTGGTGCGAGTGCGGGGTTGGCCTAGGCGCGAGCTTAGGTAAAGCTTAGTTAGCCGACAGCCTAAAGCTGCAAATTCTCGAACTACGCTCTTCCTCTTCCTCTCACTCTCCCCCTAACCCATCAACCAAGCCGCCACGACCTTGTTCTTCCCGGTCTTCTTCGCCTTAATCTCCGCATCATCCGCGCAGCGAATAAGCTCCTCCGCCGTTTCGGCGCGGCACAGCTCCATCGATGCAACACCGATGCTGACTGTTACCTTGTACGGCTGACCGACGCCGCTGCCGAATTCCAGCTCGATCTGCTTGCGGATATCCGACGCGAGCTGCAGCGCATGCTTCCCGTCTGTCTTCGGCAGGATGATCAGCATCTCTTCGCCGCCGTATCGGCCAGGAATATCGTGCTGGCTGAGCAGCGACCGGATCGTGTCGGCAATCCTCTGCAGCACTTCATCGCCGACTTGGTGGCCAAGCTCATTGACTTTGCGGAAGTTGTCCAAGTCAATCATGAGCACGGAGACATCGAGGCCATATTTCTGCGAAATCTCAACCTCTTGCACGAGCCTGTCCATAAAATGCTGGCGCAAATAGAGGCCCGTCAAGCTGTCGATCATCATTTCCTCATACAGCACCGCATTCGCGATATGCGGCTTGACGATGTGCAGCAGCTGATCCAATTGATGTCCGACGTTATCGTTCAGCTGGTGCAAGTATACGTCCATCCGAATCGAACGGTGCTTCGCGCCAAACAGCGTGAAGCTGACACGCTGCAGCTGGTTCTCGCCGGCGCGGTACTCATCCAGCATGTTGCGGCCGATAGGACCAAACGCGGAATAATAGTTCTGCGATTTATGGAACGGCAGATCGAACAGAATGGATGCGTAAGCGACCGGATAATATTCGAACAGCGCGAATGTGACACGATCGATTACCATGCTCAGATTAAGCGTATCCGGCAGACGGTCGAACAAGCGAATCGTCGTCAAGTAGTCGAGCGATTGCTCCAAGAAGCTTCTGCGTTCATTCATGATCTGGGCGACAAAAGCGTTATCCGCCAGCTCCCAGCCGACCGGCAGCCCTACCGGCACCATATAGGCTTCCATCTCCCGCTTCACTTCTTCGGCCCGCTCATTTTGCTGGATCAAATAGTAGGCGTTAATCGCTTTGCGCAGCAGCAGCATCCCGTTCGTCACCGCGCCTTGACGCAGCTCCCGCACCGCAGAGATATAATAATAGTCCGCCCAGAACATATCGTAGGCGTCCGTCTCGATAAACTCCTTGAATCGATTGAGCCAATCGCCGATTTCCCCAATCGTTATCGTCTCGCTCACCGGCTGAATGCTAAGCATCGCCAGCAGCAGCTCGCGGAAAATCCACCCTTCGAGCACCGGGAATCTTGCGGTACGCTCTGCATGAAGAATACATTGCTGCAGCTGGCGGCAAGCTTCCTCCACAGAGCCAAGCTGCAGCAGGCGCAGCGCGCCTACGAACAGAGCCGGCTGCTCCTCCTGAATATCTGACCGCGGAATAATCCGCTCTCCTTTACGATGAGCCGCATAGATGCGATATAACTCCATCCTCATCTTCGTATAGTCGCTCGCGTCCGGAATTTGGCCCATCCGGTCAAGCAGCTCCCACTGCCTGGATTCGCAAGCATACATCCGAATCATATCGCGAACGCCTTCAAGGACGTCTCGGCGCTTAATATCGACGAGCTGATGCCAGTGATAATGGAACGCGGGCATATCGCCAAGAATGAGCGATACCTCCATCCCATTCGCATGGCCAACCTCGAGCATATTCGGATGCCCGAGCTGAGTTGCCCCTGTGATGACCTTCTCGATGTAGCCCCTTGCCATCCGCGCATTATTTTGATGAATGTACATGTTGTACACGCGCAGGATGAGGTCTGGATAGAAGCTGTAGTGAAGCATCGACTCGACCTTGTTGAGCAGTGCAAGTCCCCAAGTGTTCAGCTGAGGGAAATTCTCAAATATGAACGCGATACAGTAATACGAAGAGTCAATGAACTCCCACTCCGGAATCAGGTGCCGGTTCGGGTAAATTTGCCCGATGTACAGCTCCTTAATAAACTCCTTCTCATGCTGCTCGAGGTTCAAATACACACGGTTCGCAACGAGCGGACAGAGTGCATCCAGCTTATCGCTGAGCTTATGATTCGGGTTCTCGAGGTAGGCGAACAGCTCCTCCTTGTGATCAGCGAGATCCAGCTCATTCTGCAGCATCTTGTAGAACATCCACTTGAATCGGTCGCCGTCCCGTCCTCGCAGCTCATAGAGCTTCATGCATACTTCTTCGCAGCGCTTCATCTCACGGAACCCGTTGTACACCGGCAGAATCAGCCGATAAAAGCAGTGCATCGCAGGGCGCCGAAGCTGTTCATGGAGCTCAATCAACTGCTCAAGCAGAAGCCGGCTCTGTTCGGAGGACAGCGCCTTGCGGTTCCTGCGGAAGAAGAGCATCAGCAGCGCATATTCCCGCCGTTTATCGCCGGACTTGCGCACCAGACTAAGCATCGTGAGCGACGGATACTTCTCAAGCTTCAGCATATAGTCAACCGCGCGTGTGCATGCCTGCGCCATATCATAACGGAGGGCAAGCCGCACCTTCACATTGTTGTGAACGAATACGCTGTTCTGATGGAAGAACAGGATAAGTCCAAGCTTCGCCAATCGATGCAGCGTAACATAGAGCTGACCGAGCGGCAGCTTGTTCAAATTAAACAAATTCCATGCGCGAATCGGCGTCGGCAAGCAGCAGAACAGCGCAAGCAGCTCCGTCTCTTCCTTGCTCAGCTGATCCAGATTACGCTCAACAATCGTAATCGGATTTGTGCCTTCCGCTGGAAGATGCCGCTCACCGGTTACCCATCCTGAAGGCGTCAGCTGAAGCAGTCCCTGGTCGATGAAGGCCTCCAGCATCATACTCGTATATTTCGGATCGATTGCCTGGTCGGACAACCAATTCGCGAGTTTGTGGAGCGTTTGCTGCTCGACCCGGCACAATCTCTTGCGCATCAGCCCGCTGTAGGACGCGGCGTTCCGAGGAAGAAACTGAATATGATACATATCTTCATTCAATTCCGATTCCACCATGGCTTTACCGCAGAAGACCGCGAACAGCCGCGGCAGTTGCTCGGCATAACGATTCCACGTATATTTGAACAGCTGGAATGACTCCAGATCCATGTTCGAGCAATCATCAAAGATCAAGAAGATATTGTCGGCAGGAATGAGCGCAATCAGCTGCTGATAGAAGCGAAGCATCCATTCGCCAAACGCTTCGGATACATTTTTGCCAAAATAATAATGCTGCACCAGCTGGCGCTGACGACGGGCCAAAGCTTGAAACTGCGGCTCAGCCTCCGGAAAATATAGCGTAACTAGCGAGGTGCTGACCTTGTTCGCCATCTCCATGATCGTCGAGAACGGCACGTCGGAGCATTTGATCGTCACAAACGATTGCTTCTCCAGCACTTCGTTCATATGGAAGCGGAGCACCTCGGAGATCAGCGATTCGTCCTCATGAATGAGCGCAATCTGCTTCGCGCCTTCAGAACGAAGGAAGCGTCTGAATTGGCGCTGGCTCTCCTGCGATATAGGCGGCTCTGAATGATACAGCCATGCATGTGCATCTGGGCCAATCACAGGCTCGCATTGCTCGCGCGGCAGCCCATAAATTCGGCTAATCTCATCTGCAGCCTCTTCGATAAACAAGAACGAAGGCTCGCCGATTAACCGCTCATAGAGGACTTTGAGCGGCGGATAAACCAAATGCCCGTGGAACAGCTCGCGCATGATCGTCCCTGCCGCGAAGAAGTCAGACGCACGACCAATCGTATGCGTCCGGCAATATGTACTGAATAGTTCAAACGGATAGTCTTTTATATAATAGTCCAAGAACGGATATACAGATGGAAATGGCTGCAAGCATAGCATGACCTTAAGCAGCTTCGGATGCACGCTGATCATATCCGGCGACAAGAAGCCGATATAGAACTGATTCGCATGCAGGAGCCCGAGCGTATCCATGAGCGAAGTCATCACTTGCGCACGATCGGAATCTGTAAGTCCATCCATAGAAGAGAATGCTTCAAACGAAACATAGCCTTCGGAGGGCGGCGTCAGTCTGGCGACAAGCTCGCCTTCGGTTTCGGTCCAATCTACGATCCCTCTTAACCCGTGGCCGTTCAGGGCGATTGCCTGCCACTGCTCGATCCGCTTCATCACCTGACCTCGCTCGAAGAAACGCCAGGTGCGCGGGCTAAATCTCATATAAGCATCGCCTAACTGCGGAGTCACTGTATCTATTGAGAGCAATCGTTCGTTCACTAGGCAATCCCCTTCATGTCGAAATTCCACTTTTAGTATAGCAGGATTTTGCAGGAAAATGACCTATAATACAAAACCCCCAATTATTCGAAAATGGTGGTTGACATAATATGAAATTATCTGTATGTGATCGGTTGAAGAGCCAGCCTCATTCCCGATCGGAATGAGGCTGGCTCTTGTACTAGCGGAGTGTTCGGAAGGCGTTGCGGAGCTCATCCACGAACAGCTTCGGCTGCTCCCAAGCCGCGAAATGCCCGCCCTTGTTCAGCTTGTTGTAATAGATGAGATTCGGATAGGCTCGCTCTGCCCAGCTCTTCGGCGCCTGATAGAGCTCATCGGGAAAAGCGCTGACCGCAACTGGAAGCTTGACGCCTTTGACGCTGAAGAACGGATGCTTGTTCTCCCAATAGAGACGCGCTGAAGAGACCGCTGTGTTTGTCAGCCAATAGAGCGAAATATTGTCGAGGATATCCTCTCTCGTCAGCCCCTCGGTTTGACCGTTGAACACACGTGTGATCAGCTCCAAGCTCTTCGCGTCATGATCAAGCATGAAGGCTGCCAAACCGATAGGCGAATCTGCAAGTCCAGTCAGCGTCTGCGGGCGAGACCCCATTAACTCCGCATATCCAAGCTGCGTATTCAAGAAAGCCAGCTGCTCGCACGCATGCTTCTCATCGCCAGTTAGATCGGGCGGGCAGCCTTTGCCATCCTGGATGGCCTGCGCAATTGCAGCAGGTTCCGCACCTGGCATATTCGTGTGAATGCCGAGCAAGCCCTTCGGCTGCTGAACGCCCATTAAGTCAGCAATTACCGCCCCCCAGTCGCCTCCCTGCGCCACATATTTGGTGTAGCCGAGGCGATTCATCACTCCGCATATGCCTTCGCGATGCGATCGGGCGTCCAACCGGTTGTGGACGGTTTACTCGAGAACCCGTGCCCAGGCATCGATGGAATGACGACATCGAACGCATCGGATGCCTTGCCGCCATAAGCCGTCGGATTCGTGAGCGGATCGATGATCTTCAGCATCTCGACAATCGAGCCTGGCCAGCCGTGCATGAGCAGAATCGGCAGAGCACCTTCATGTTTCGATTTCACATGAATGAACTGGATGTCCTCCCCGTCGATGTTGGTGACGAACATCGGAAGGCTATTCAGCTTCGTCTCGAACTTGCGCCAATCGTAATCGTTCGCCCAGTACTTCGCGAGCTTCTGCATCGTTGCCAGCTGCGGACCTTGCGTTTGATCCGGGACCGTTTCCTTGTCGGGCCATCTTGTCGCAAGAATTCGCTTGCGCAGATCGGCAAGCGCTTCATCCGGTATATGCAGCTGAAACGGTCGAATGGCGGTCTTGTCCGACTCCGATTGAGGTTGCTCTGAAGGAGCTTGAACAAATGCGTAAGCATGAAACGCTCCCGCCTGCGCTTTCGCGCCTCCAGCCGTCGCCGTCACTCCTAGAATCAAAGTCACTATTAGTGTGAAACGAATACTTGAAACGCTGAGCATGTGAAGAAACTCTCCTTTGAGATCCAGTTTGCGTCATGGATGGTATACCATTAAGTTCCAACTAAAACGCCATTCTTATGCTTACTTAAGTAAAATACGGCATGGCAAGCAGCCTGGAGCCATATAAATCTAGGATAGGAGGGATGAGTATGCTTCTGGATTGCATCATTATCGGAGGAGGGCCGGCTGGACTTAACGCAGCTCTTGTTCTAGGCCGAGCGAGAAGAAACGTCATCATATTCGACGACAACAAACCAAGAAACGCCGTTACGCACCAATCCAACGGGTTTATAACGCGGGACGGAATCGCCCCGACTGAATTTCGGCAATTCGCGCATCAAGATTTGCGGAAGTACCCTTCTATCCTGACAAGGCAGGAGAGAGTAACGACAGTCCAGCCCATAAATGGCGTCTTCCAAGCCGTAAGCGAGCAAGGCTACAGCTTTCATGCTCGCAGCGTCATTCTTGCTACGGGGCTCAAAGAAACACTCCCTGCAGTGAGAGGCATTCATGATTATTATGGCAAAAGCTTATTTAGCTGCCCTTACTGCGACGGCTGGGAGCTTCGAGATAAACCGCTCGTTCTGATCGCCGATCATGAGAGCGCATTTTTCTTGGCGAAGAAGGTTTACCAGTGGAGCAGAGATCTAATGTTCTGCACTAACGGTATCCCTCTACTGACTTTCGAGCAGAAAGATAAGCTCTACAGGCGGGGAATCCGCGTTATGGAGCAGAAAATAACAGCACTCATTGGTGCGGGCGGCATGCTGAAGCAAATCCAGTTCGAGGATGGAACTGCCGTTGATCGAGCGGGCGGCTTCGTCACCCCAGGGTGGACGCATGCCTCCCCATTAGTCGATATGCTAGCCTGCCAGACGAATGAGATGGGCGCCGTTGTGAAGGATCATTTTGGCAGGACGAGTGTTCCTGGTGTTTATGTCGCTGGGGACACGTCCTTCCAACCGCCAGCTCAAGTTATTGTCGCTGCCGGCGAAGGCTGCAAAGCGGCGATTGCAGTAAACACGGATCTTGTGGAAGCGGACTTCTAACTTTCGGACCAAGAAACACGAAACAACAAACCCCATGTCCTTGAACGGAGGACATGGGGTTTGTTGTGTTTTCTATCATTCCTCAATCGCAATCTCACGCGGCAAACGCACTTCAAACACCGTGCTTATCACGCTGCTCTCCGCCGTAATCGCACCCTGATGCTGCTCCACAATATTTTTCGCGATGAACAGACCTAGTCCCGTACTGCCTTCGTGGTATGTACGCGCCTTGTCGCTCGTATAGAACATATCGAATATATGCGGCAAATCTTCGGGGGAAATGCTGTCTCCGTAATTGACGATCCGAATCCGGACATCCTCTTCGGCAAGCTCGGCATAAATATCGACATACTCGCCTTCGCTGCCATAGTGGGCCGCGTTACTGAGCAAATTTTCGAATACGCGTGCCAGCAGCTCGCTATCGCCCCGTACGGTTAAGCCAGCTGCCACATGCAGCCGCGAGGTCAAGCCCTGATTCTCGAACATCGGGTACAGCTCTTCGTTCAATTGGAGCAGCAGCTCGCTGAGATCAACGTGCTCCCGGTCCACTGGCATTTTGCCATAGTTCATTCTAGTCACTTCGAACAGCTTATCGATCAGCCGCTCCAGACGCTGCGCTTTCGTGTAGGCTATGGAGGTATAATGTCGCGCTTGCTCAGGCGGCAAGCTATCGTTCTTCAATATGAAATCGAGGTAACCAATGACCGATGTCAGCGGCGTCCGGAGATCATGGGCTAGGTTCAGCACGAGCTGTTCCTTGCTGTTCTCTGCAAAATCGCCCCGCTCCATCGCTTCCCGCAGCTTCTCCCCGGCCAGATTAATGTCCCGCGCGATATCTCCGAATTCGTCCGACGACGGAATGACGATTCTCGTCTCGAAATTTCCGGATGCAAGCTGGTTGATTCCGCCTGAAATATCCCGGAAGTACTGCGCGTACTGCTTGGTGAGCAGGAAGAAGAAATAGATCGACAACGGGATGAAGAAAATGAGGAAGAAATTAACGTCCCCGATCTGCTTGATGAATTGGCGAACCACACGCGTTGGATCTTCATACTTGAGCGTATGGTAATATTGCTGCGCGAGCTTATAGATGAGGAACGTTATGGCCCCCGAGAATAGCATGCTGAGACCTACGAGCACGATCATGTTGAATCTGAAGCTTCGAGATAAATTAGCCATGGTAGGAATAACCGACTCCCCATACGGTCTTAATCAGCTTATTCTTGTTCACGTCATCGCCGAGCTTCTTCCGCAGCGTACGAATATGCACCATCACCGTGTTGTTGCCTTCGTAGTATTCTTCGCCCCACACTTGCTGGAAAATCTGCTCCGTACTGAAAACTTTCTTCGGATGGCGGGCTAGCATGTACAAAATATCAAATTCCTTCGGAGTCAGCGCGATTAACTTGCCTTCCACGAGGACGGAACGTTCTTCCGGATTAATAACAAGACATCCCGCTTCAACAACGGGCTTGTCGGAAGTCATAGCAGGCTGGCTGAATTGAAGCGATCTTCTGAGCTGGGCATTCACGCGCGCGACCAATTCCATCGGGTTAAAGGGCTTGGTCATATAGTCATCCGCACCTTGCACAAGGCCGGTTATTTTATCCAGATCGGACGTCTTGGCACTGAGAAAAATAATCGGCAAGTGATACTTATCCCTAATTTGCCTTGTCACTTCGTAGCCATTCAGCTTCGGCATCATAATGTCGAGAATGGCTAAGTTAATCTCGTGCTTCATAATCGCATCTATTGCTGCTATTCCATCGAGCGCTTTAATACAGCGATAGCCTTCCTTCACCATATGCAGCTCAACGAGATCCGCAATTTCTGCGTCATCGTCTGCAATCAGTATCGTAATGGGCATATTCGTACCTTCCTCGTTGCCTGGATTCATTTTAGTTTAACAGATTTGTCCAGGAGGTGTTACTTGTTCTGCATTTCGTCGAACAGGCCGCTCACCGTGACCGAGCACGATGGTATACATCCAATACAACGTAAATCCAGCCAAGCCCCCGATTGTGTTCAAAATAATATCGTCCACGTCAAAGCTTCCGATCGAGAGTACAGCCTCCGACAGTTCCAGCAGCAAGCTTAACGCACAAGATATTGCCGCTGCAGCAAATACGGTCAGCCGCCTCTGCGAGCCCAGCATCCCAACCAATAGGCCGAATGGCATGAATATCGCAATATTCCCAATCAGGTTCACTAATCCATGGCTCGTCATATCATGCAGGGTTCTCCTAATTTCATGCAATGGAATCAGATTCCCACGCTTCATCTTCATCAAGATTTCAGCAGGATGATTCAAGCTTTCCTGGAGCTGCCACATCATGTAACTATGATTGTCGATAGACCCGCCCTTGAACAGAATGATCTTCACTAACAGATATAAGTAGGCAGCCAGGCAGACACGCACTAGAATATCTCGCTGTTTCATGACTTTGCAGCCCCCTTGCTCTCCCAGGTCGTTACAATAACGCCGTCCATATTGTTCCCCGAAATCGAATAGCTTCCATCCTTCGGCAGCGATAGTTCTTGCTCGCCTTGGACTGGATAATAGGAGATCGTGTACATCTTGCCGCCGACTTCAGCATGAATCGTACTCTGCTCCTTCAGATAAGCCAAGTATTCCTCCAAAACAAAGCCGTACTGCGCCATAATTGCACTGTGCGGCAGCCCTACATAGCGAAAATGCCACGGCTCAGACATGATGCCTGTAATGTCCGTCTTATCTTCCGGGTAACGCAATACAAACCCATACTTCCAGGCGTTCTCCTTCAGCCACTTGCCTTCCGGCGCATCCTTCATGGCAGCCTGCGATGAACCGATGTCCATCGACAGCCCTAAATTATGCTCGCTGTAGCCCGGCGGATTTGCTTGGTCCGATCCAAGCTTCTCATAAAGTTCAGCCTGCTTCGCTTTATCTCTGTATCCGCTATTAATTTGAAAATGACTGACACCGTCAGCCCGTGCAGCTTCGATCATGTCGTCGAATCGCTCCAGCATTTCCAGCGGCAGCTCGATGCTAGTGTCCAGTATACCGAATCCGTCAAGCAATTCTTGATGATCAAACAAGTTGACGACCTGCGGCACTTTCAGTCCCTTCGGCACGGCATGCTGCGAATTCACGAGAAGTAAATCACCTTTATAAATATCATCCTTTTCTACGTTAAGCACTTTCAGCTGTTCAGCGCTTGATAGGGGCAGTGCAGCGTCTGGCCCTTGCAAGACTGCCTCGTTATGATCAGCAGCATCCCGATACCCAAATATGATCAAGCCACCTACGAGCAGCAACATCATGACAACAGTTATTTTCATCATGTTCCGTTCCTCCTTTACCTTACTTAGCTTAAAAGAGAAAGCTAAAAAATAAAGTTGGATAAAAATAAAAAATTTATTAAAACCGGGGTGAATAATAAAAAAACACACCAGCGAGCGGCGTGTTTCGGCGATAATTCTTTTAGCTGAACGGATGCGATAATACGACACCATTAGGTGTCCTGTAAAGAGGCAAATTCGAAGCGACAACCTATTTTCACCGTTGTACAATAGGGGATATGGATTGTTATTGATTCAGATGGGAGAAACACAGATGGATATCAGAAAAATTATCGTCACCGGGCGGATGTACAAAGATCTGGAGACATTATCTACGCTAGACTCAACGAGAGAGTATCTGTTTCTGCCAGAAGAGGAAGTCAGCTCGAGCCATTATGACTGGGCAGATGCGTACGTGGCGTTTAAACCGACGGCATCGTTTCATTTTGGTAAGCTGCAGTGGGTTCATGCGCTTGGCGCCGGCGTAGATGCTTTCCTGAACAACCGGGAATGGAAACAAGATGTGCTGTTGACGCGGACAATCGGCAGCTTTGGCCAGAAAATAGCCGAATATTGCTTGAGCTACATCCTCTCCGATGTACAAGATCAGGATCGATTTGGGCAGCTTCAGGCAAATCGGGAATGGCAGCCTTCCAAGCCGAAGCTAATGAGCGAGCTGAAAATCGTGGTATTCGGAACGGGAACGATTGGACGAGAAGTAACAAGAATCCTTGGCTCATTGGGAGTAACCGTATGCGGAATATCTCGCAGCGGCGAACCGAACGCGCATTTCCATAGCGTGCTTCCTATTGCCGAGGCTGCTTCGATGCTGCCGCACGCAGACTGGGTCATAAACACGCTGCCGTTGACGGAAGCCACCGAACTATTATTCGACAGTCATCTGTTCTCGTACATGAGCGGGGCCGGATTCATTAACGTTGGCCGCGGAGCGTCGGTGAATGAAGAAGCTCTTGTCGAGGCGATAACGCGAGGCCAAGTGCGGAAGGCTGTTCTTGATGTGTTCAGAGAAGAACCATTGCCCGCAGCTTCGCCTTTGTGGACAGCTTCAAACGTGATCATTACCCCGCATATATCTGCGGTAACGGGCGTGGATGAAGCAGTCGACGGCTTCCTCACGGTGCTTAATTATCTCGAGCGCGGAGAAGAGCAGCTTAGTCAAGCAGTCAACATTAGCCGCGGGTATTGAGCATGTATCAGGTGAATAAGCTCCGGATAGGCTGCCTTTTTAAATTGTGCTACACTCAGTCTAGGGGGAGGAGTAACCATGAATCTAGTAAAGCTTGAGGGGATTACAATGCTTGCCGACGATGTTGCTCGTTTGGCGAGGTTCTACCAAGAAGTTCTGGGATTTGCGATCGTTGTAGAAGAGGAACATTACGTCGAATTCAGCAACCCTGGAGTACGATTAGCCATTTGCTCCAGATCGCTGATGGCGGACAACACCAATGCGTATTATTCTTTCCAAGAAAGTCGCAAAGGACAGGCTGTCGAGCTGAATTTCCAATGCGAATCGCCTGAGCAGGTATACGCGCTGTATGATGAATTCGTTTCGAAGGGCGCGCTCGACATCATAGCACCACAAATCAAATCTTGGGGACATACGGCTGCCTTCTTCGGAGACCCAGAAGGAAATGTACATTCCTTATTCGCGGTGAATCCTGCGTAAATGCGATCAAAATCCAATGAAAAGCACGCCATAAGCTGGCGTGCTTTTCATTCTCTATGCGTAGTCCACGCCGTCAAGGAGGTTCGAAACTACCTCAGCAGCTTAACCAAGCCTTGAATAAGCGCTTGCAGATTGAAGCCGCCGAATAGGACCGAATTAATCGTAAAGCCTTCATTAAACGCTATGATTTGGATGGCAGTCATTCGAGTTTCCTGATCCTTGGAAATAAAGCCTTGTTCTTTCAACACGATAATTAATTGCTCGATGCCAATAACCCACTCGCGATATTTGTTCTTCAGCATATCCTGCATCTCTTTATCATGCTTCGTTTGCTGGTAGAAATCGACCAAAACCATAATCCAGTCCGGGCAATCCTTCAGCATCTCCGATAGTCCAATCAGCGTATATGTCAAGACTTCTTCCAATGTCGTATTCGCCGGATTATACTTCCTCGGCACATCCGTCCAACCGCGGGTTAATTCCATCTGGTACTCAAGAACATGCTTGAACAGCTCTTCCTTACTTGCAAAATAACCGTAGAAAGCGCCTTTCGTTTGGCCGGTTTGAAGGGCGATATCTGTTAAAGTCGTACCCACGTACCCCTTCTCCGAGAAACATTTCATTCCTGCTTCGACGAGTTTTTTGTAAGTCGTTTCCCGCTTCAATTGAAAATTATTTTTCGTGATGGTCATCATAGATTCTCCTTGTACTTGTACCATTCGCTCGCTTACAAATTAATAGTGCCTATAGTTTATTATAGCAAGACCAGGGGAACATTTCGACGTGCTGAGGGCTTATACTGGTTATGTTATAATCAAAACATGCTACCAATATTGGATAATGGAGGTAATGATCGTGAGCAACTCCAGAAACGGTTCTTCCATCACGACTCACTTATGGTTTGACAAAGAGGCGCAGCAAGCCGCGGAATTCTATTGCTCTGTGTTCCCCGACTCTTCGATTACAAGCATGGCGAAGCTGCAAGATACACCGTCAGGCGACTGCGATATGGTGTCGTTCAACGTATTCGGACACCCGTTCATGTCCATCTCAGCCGGGCCTCTGTTCAAACTCAATCCTTCCATCTCTTTTATCGTCAATTTCGATCCGTCTCGGGATGAGAACTCTCGTGAATTGATCGACGAAGTATGGAACAAACTGTCCGATGGCGGAACCGCGCTGATGGCACTGGGCAAGTACCCGTTCAGCGAACGATATGGCTGGATTCAGGACAAGTTCGGTGTTTCATGGCAGCTGATGTTGACGAATCCAGATGGTGAGCCAAGGCCGGCAATTGTAACTTCATTGTTGTTTGTAGGCGATAAATGCGGAAAAGCAGAAGCGGCGCGCGAGTTCTATCTCTCCGTCTTCCGTACGACTAGACCAGGTCCTATCATCCGATATGGCCCGGGCATGACACCGGATACCGAAGGGACAGTCATGTTCACGGACTTCATGCTGGAGAACAGCTGGTTCGCGGCCATGGATAGCGCGCATAACCATGGGTTCCAATTCAACGAAGCGGTTTCCTTAATGGTGAGCTGTGAGAATCAAGAGGAAATTGACTACTATTGGGACAAGCTGTCTGCCGTTCCTGCGGCTGAACAGTGCGGATGGCTGAAAGACCAATTCGGTGTTTCGTGGCAGATTGTTCCGAGTAATCTTAGTGAATTCATGTCCAAAGGCACGCCGGAACAGCTCGCTCGGGTCACGCAAGCGTTTCTGAAGATGAAGAAGTTTGACCTTGCGGTGCTGGAGCAGGCGTTTCAAGGGGAATAGAATTCAATTGAAGTTTCCCGGCCGACATGGTATATTGCATCCAATTTACGGTATGAAGCACATACCGCTTCAGTATGTTTGTTGTGTTTACAACGACATACTGGGGCGGTTTTTTTTATTCTCCGAGTAAGGTGTGATGCGGATGTTGAAAGGATTGTGCCGTGGAACGATTGACTTTTTGCGCTACATTTGGTTTCCTGCCATCGGCAATCTGGAGCACTTATTGCCTGAATATGAGGTCAGGGACTTTAATAACGGATATCGTTATCTGGACCTAGCGTACCTGCCAGGAAATGCGAAAGGCTGCATAGAAATTCAAGATTACCGAAGTCATGCCAGAGATATCGAGGTCAGCCGTTTCAAAGATTTATGTATGAAACAGTCTCTGATTGTACTTGATGACTGGCAGTTCCTCCCCGTTGCCTACTTATCCATCCGAGATGACCCTGGCATGTGCAAGCAGCTCGTCCTCTCTTTCGTTGGGAAGTTTCTCTCCCGTTCAGCTTCCAAGGGATTGATTTGGGCTGAAGTCGAGATTATACGGTATGCACATCGACAACTGCGTCCCTTCACACCAACCGAGATAGTTAGTCACATGCAGCTTTCTGACGGCCTGCTGAAGAAAAACTTCTGGAGGTAGCTAGCGGTAATCAGAGATATCGAGCTTATCGACTCGTACAAACAAGATAACCGACAGATTCGATTTTTAACGGTTGTCAGAGTGGTTATTTCCCAAAAATAGCATGATTCGAAGCTCTAGCGGTTGTGACTGACGTTATTAGATCTAATATCGCCGAATCTTATTCGAAATTTCCAAATAAGCGCTCTGGCAACCGCTAGAATTAATGAGTGGCATTGTGAGCATGTTAGCCGCTGTCACAATCGTTAGACTCCAAAGTTGCTTTTGGGTTGCTAGATGATCCCTGCACAAACAAAAAATCCGAACACCTCTCCAATCCAAGGTGTTCGGACTCTATCTCCTTGCTTAACCTTTCACCGCGCCTACCGTAATCCCTTTCACGAAGAATCGCTGGAAGAACGGATAGATGACCATGATCGGCAATACGCCGAGCACCGCGACGGCCATCTTGATTGCCGTGGAAGGTACCTTCGCCGACAAGTCGCTGCCCATCCCCGATGAAGCCGTGCTCATTAGAAACTGGACATCGAGCAGCATTTTGTTCAAGAGAACTTGAATGCTGAACAAATTATCTTTCGTGACATAATAGAGCCCGTTTAACCAATCGTTCCAGTAGGACAAGCCAACAAGCAAGCCGAGTGTCGCCATAATCGGCATCGACATCGGAAGAATAACCTTCGTCAGAATTTGCGACTCGCTTCCCCCGTCTATCTTCGCAGCTTCTACGACGGCATCGGGAATGTTCGACGTGAAGTAGGTACGCATCATGATAATGTTGAACGCTGTGAGCAGCATCCCCGGGACGATCAATGCCCAAATCGTATTTTTGATATGAAAATATTGCGTCCACATCATATACGACGGCACTAGCCCCCCGCTGAACAGCATCGTGAAGAAAATGAAGAATGAAACTACATTTCTTCCCGGAAGCTCTTTCTTCGATAACGGATACGCCATCAAGGTGGTTAGTATAATATTCGTTACCGTACCGATTACCGTTACGAATACAGTGACCCCGTACGCGCCTACGATGGAATGAGAATCCGTCAACAGATACTTGTACGCCGTAAAGTCAATGGCCCGCGGAATAAAAGAATACCCGTTATGGATAAGCGCATCTTCCCCTGTTATCGAAGAGATGAGAAGAAGCGCAAATGGAAGCAAACAAAATATTGCCAAAAAGATCATAATGAAATGTGTTAAAACATGAAAGCCTTTACTGTTGTCGACCAAGCTCGATCCACTCCGTTCCGCTAAAACAAGGCGCTGTCTTCATCTATTTTTTTGACGATATAATTTGCTAG
The DNA here is from genome assembly GCF_003386535.1 of Paenibacillus taihuensis. Taxonomy (GTDB): domain Bacteria; phylum Bacillota; class Bacilli; order Paenibacillales; family Paenibacillaceae; genus Paenibacillus_Z; species Paenibacillus_Z taihuensis. Next base: position 22,455 of record NZ_QTTN01000021.1, on the reverse strand, counting down.
AATGACGAGGACGAACCCGACAATCGATTGGAAAAATCCAGCCGCAGATGCCATCCCTATATTGTTCAGCTTCGCGAGTCCCCGATACACGTAAGTATCGATCGTATTCGTTATATCGATCAGCGCACCGCTATTCATCGGAACCTGGTAGAATAATCCGAAATCGGAATAGAAGATTTTGCTGATGCTCATAAGCGTTAAGATAATGATGATGGATTTCAGTCCCGGCAGCGTGATATGCTTCATCTGCTTCCAGCGGCTCGCTCCATCAATGACGGCGGCTTCGTAATAAGACTTGTCGATGCCAACTAGCGTCGCATAATAAATAATGCAGCTATAGCCGAAGGACTTCCAAATGGCAACGATAACGATGATATACGGCCAAAATTTCGCGGTGGAATACCATGATATCGGCGCAATGCCCAGCGGTTCCAAAATACTGTTATTAACAAAGCCCGATTCCGTGCTTAGAAAACCAAAAACAAGATAGCTCACCACAACGATTGAAATCAAATGAGGCAGCAGAATGATCGTTTGATAGGACTTCCTTGCCCCATTTTGCCGAATCTGATTAAGCAGCATGGCAACGCCGACTGCAATTACGGTTCCAATAACGATAAAAGTTAAATTGTACAAAATCGTATTCCGGGTAATGGTCCACGCTTCCTTGGTCTTAAACAGAAATTCGAAGTTTTTCAGTCCGACCCACGGGCTGTGCAGGATCCCGATTCGATAATTGATCTTCTTGAAGGCGATCATAAGACCGCCCATCGGGATGTAGTTATTGATAAAAATATAAATACATCCCGGAATGAGCATCAAATAAAGAGGAATAAATTGTTTCAGCTTATCTAGCTTTTTTTTTTGAGCAAAGTCATGGTAACCTCCATCTATCTTCTATCCTCGAAATCCACCAACTCGTTTATTTATTAGCGGCCAGCCACTCATCAAGCTGTTTTTGCTTCTCTGCAATCACCTTGTCGACGCCTGCAGCCTTCAGCTCATCCAGGTATTTAGGCAGCGTCTTCGCAGGATCCAATGTGCCTGTTTCCAGTGCGAGACTATACTTCGCGTCAACGTTGCTGACCATTGCAATTTCGTTAGCTACGCTCTCCGGATTGAAACGGAAGCCTTTCGCCGGGGACTGGTGCGCTGAGCTGTTATATTGCTGCAAGTAATCCCATTTGTTCTCAGGCTCGCCTTTCCAGAGGTACGAGATCGCTGCGTTTGGCGTCGCCCAAGGAAGGGACATCCAGCCCGTATTGCTCGCATCTACGCCTTGCGGATAGTCGATAATGCCTTTCGCTTCGTCGACCATGACATAGTTGCGGCCTTTCACGCCGTTAACGAGCAGGTTCGAAATATCGGCATTCGTATGTGCCAAGTTCAAGAATTCAATGGCTTTCTCCGGATTTTCGCTGCCGCTCGCAAGCGACCAGCCCATACCGGAAACATGGCCCGTAATGGAGAATGGTTTCGTCAGCTCGATGACTGTGAACGGTTGACCCACTTGCTTCGCGATGTCATCCACGTTGCCCGGATTCAATCCGCTGAAGCCGCCCATCACTTTGCCCGCTTTGAGCAAGCTGATTCTGCTCTCGGAGTTGTTCGCTGCATCCGGCATTACCAGGCCGGCCTTGGACCATTTGTACATATGGTTTACGAAGTCCTTGTAGCTGTCCGTTTCGATCATATTAACGACTTTCGTGCTTTCTCCCATGGCATCGATGACCCCTGGGCCAGTACCCAAGTTATCTTCCGTGTTCGGGCGATATACGTTCGTGAAATCAAGACCGATTGGGTACATGTCGGGATGCAGTTTCTTCGCTTTGGTCATGATCTCTTCAAGCTGATCGTAGGTTTTCACTTCTTCTGGCTTGAAGCCGACTTCATCGGCAATGTCTTTTCTCATGATGTAGCCGTAGTTCGTCGCTTTTTCTTTGGCGGTCGGGATCGCGTAGATTTCGTTGTTGATCGATACCGCGCGGCGATCGCCTTCGCTCAAGTTCTTCATGATGTCTTGACCGTGGTCTTCCAGCAGCTTCGTCATCGGCAGAATCTGACCGCTGGTTGCCAGCGAGCTGATATCCAGCGCGAATGTAACGAACAGATCCATCTTCTCGCCCGACGACAATGCCAGGTTCGCTTGCTGTTGGAACGAACCGAAGCCGACTCGCGTAATGTTGACGTCCGCGTTGATGAGCGGTCTCGTAATCTTGCTGATCTCTTCGTTTACCGCTTTAATATCTTCCGCTTTTCCATCGCCTACCATCATGAGATCAACCGTATACGGCTTCTCCGAGCTTGCATTCTCGTTCTTGTCAGCAGGAGCTGCGGCGTTATTGCTCGCAGTCGTGCCGCTGTTCGCGCTGTTTGCGCTGTTCGCCGTGTTTGCACTGTTCCCGTTGTTGTCACCGCAAGCCGTAATGAGCGTCGTCGACATCGCGACCGCCGTGAGTAGACCAAGCATCTTTTTCTTTTGCATTGTAGACTCCCTTCGAAACTTTATTTATGTGGAACTATCTTTATCTTAATGATTACGAAAGCAGCGCTCTACCGAACTTGTTACGGTTATTATCACTTTTAATCCTGTAAGAAGACGGCAAAATCCGCATTGTTGAAAATGTATCCTGCCGCTATCGAATTTGTTACTTTGTGAATACAAAGCAGCGATTCAAAGCGAATACCCTCCCATATGCTTGCGCGCATGCGGAGGGCATTCCTTGTTGTCTTCCTATTGGCGATCCTCGGCTGGCGTGACATTCCAGGTCTTCTTGTACACCTGCGAGAAGTGGGAGAAGTTCGAGTAACCGACCTTCGTTGCAATAATGCTGATCGGCAGTTTGGTTGATTTCAGCATCGCTTGCGCAAGCTTCATCTTTTCCAGAATAATAAATTCCTTCAGCGACATTCCCGTTTCCGACTTGAACAGCCTTGAAACGTAGTTCGGATTCAAATAAACTTCCCTCGCGATATCCGTACGCCGAATGTCTTGGTCGATATGGTCGCGTATATACTGAATGATGACGTCGACCTGATTCTTCATTTCCTCGTCGGAACTCGGAAATTGCTTGAAGAATTGAGTCGCATACGCGATAAATTCTTTCATCTCATCTACGTTTGAATAAGAACTCAACCATTTCCTCAGATTCTGCTCGTCTTGAAAAATACGATCAAGCGGAATATCCATCGCTTCGGCAGTCGTGTACAGCATCTGCATAAATTGCTGATAAAACCGCTTCAGAAATTCGGCATCGATCGCCTCGTCGATCACCAACCGGTTCAACAATTCGCTTGCTTGATCACGAACAACCTCCGCATCGCCTTGCTCGATCAATTTACTCCACATTTTCATGTTCGGAATGGGAGACGAGACGCTCTGTTGTTCGATTCGATCCTGCAGCCGGAATACTTTGCTAATATGCGAGACGTTATTCTGCATCAATTCAATAAGCTGCTCCGACTGCTCAGGTACATTAACAATCGAAGCTGCATCACCGGTATAACACGCAATATCGCACCCATAATAGGCGCGATAAACCTCAATCAATTTATCAAGCTGCCGTATAATTCCCTCTTGATCAATCAACTGCCCCTCAGGGGCGTAGACGAAGAACAGCAATCGCTCGTCCTCAAGCTGGACAACCAGTACATGCTGGCCATATCTGGCGAACAGTTCTTTGGCAATATTGCCAATCGAGAATCTCAGCAAGCCGCCCCGCCACGATTCCATTGCTTCTTTCAAACGAAAAACGTCCAGCATCACAAGATAAAGGTTGTCCTTCGGAGCAAGCGTAACCTGAATTTGGCTCAAATCCTGCATGAATCGCGCCAAATCTTTATTTCTGCGATAGATCCAATCCTTGACGATATTGTCGAGCAGGATCTCCTTGTTTTTCTGAAACATTTTACCGTAGGAGTAGTACTTCTTCGTTTCATTCTTCTGATTGATCTTAGAGATCGCTTTCCGAATCGTATTCTCAATCGTCTCGTATCTTGCGGGCTGTAGGATATAATCAAAGCCGCCCAACTGCATCGCCGTCTTCGCATACGAGAAATCGGCATGCGCCGTCAAGAAAATGCATTCGATATCGATCTTCTGTTCTCTGGTCCACTGATAGAGCCTTAGTCCGCTCTCGGCCGGCATTTCAATATCGCAGAGCATAATATCGATGGAGTGGCTGCTCAGGAGCTCACGTGCTTCGTATGCATTGTAAGCTTTGAACACTTCTTCCACGCCGATGTTCGCCCAGTCGATGCCGAAGAACAATCCGTTCACCACTTGCGTCTGATCATCTACGATGAGTACTTTCACGTTCATACTCTCCTCGTCTCTTCATCTGTCCGATATGGAATAAAAATATCGATGCGCGCACCGTTCGACGTACTGAACAGGAAGGTGCATTTATTCAGAAAAATCATGTTGTATCTTCGGATTACATTCAGAATACCGACATTGTCCTTCGACACATGCGCATACGGATTCGAATCATTTAACAATGCCAGCATTTCGTCCGAAAATCCAGCCCCGTTATCCATAATCGTAATATTAACGAATTTATCGTCCCCGTTCTCCAGCAAGCTTGCTTGGATCGAAACGATCAGCTGTTTGTGAATGGCAACGGCATGCTTAATGGAGTTCTCTACGAACGTTAAGATCGATATCGGCGGAATTCGGAAATCCTTCAGACGCTCGTCCACGTTTACTTTGCAGATCAATTCATGCGAGGCGCTCATTCGCTGCAATTGAATATAGTTCTGCACGTTCGTGATTTCATCTTCAAGAAGAACCAAGGAATCGTTCTCTTGGAACATATACCTTAAATGCCGCGACAAGAGGATGATCATATCCTGAATCTGATCGTATTTCTTCTGCTCCGCGATCCCGAATATGTTCTTGAGCACATTCAGATAGAAGTGAGGCTTGATCTGTATTTGCAGAAATTGAAGCTCGGCCTGCTGCTTCTTCATCTCGCTCTCATAGCTCTCGATCTTCAAATCTTTGATTTCTGCCATCATCTCATTGAAGGTATTGCTCATCTGCCTAAATTCATTCACTCCGGAGTCCATGTTCATAGTGGCGTTCAAATGTCCGTTCTTGATCTTTTTCATCGTAGCCATCATTCGCTTAAGCGGCCTAAAGAAAGAACGCTCTAGCAATAGGAACGAGATCAACATCAAGAGCAGGATAGACACGGAGCCGACCAAGAAGGCAATCTGAACCTTGTCCAGGTAGAACATAAACCCGCGATAAGGCATGATGTACAAATAGTGCAAATGCGCCTGCGCCGAGTAGTTCTGTACGACAAAAAATTTCTGAGCGCTGCCAGCTATATAATAGGATTCGTTCTGACGCTGAATGGCAATTCCGTCCTTCTTGATCGCAGCGATGGAGGTCAGCGGCACGCCTTCCTGATTGGCGAATGCGAAGAAGCCGTCCCCTTGGCTTTGGCTGAAGCTCTGGGGCACGATTACGTTATCGAAATCGATCATGGAAACCGTATACGTATCACGATTCCCCATGATACGAAACAGATAGTATTTATCCGCGATTTTATGCGGGAACCATCCCCAAGAGCGATAGTTTTCTTTCGTTTTAAACATCGTTTTCAAATAAGCTTCGGCGTCTCGGCGAATGTTATGCGAATAGTTTTGACTATAGGTTTTATAGAAAAGCGCATTCGCCATCGAATAGACGAACATGCCCCCGACAATTTCATTCGTTCGAAAGTATCCCTGGTAGTTATTCATAATGTCCTGCGCGTAAAATTGCAAATCGATCGGATCCTGCTTAAACATCAGTTTCTTGAAGCTGTTATCGTTCGAAACCAAATTCGACATATACACATCGGCATTGCTTAAATTCTTCTCGAACGTGTCCTGATAGAGCATGATGGAGTTGCGATTCGTCGTCTCGATCTTGCTGTTCAAGACGTTGACGACATAGAAATTATAGACGGCTAGCAGCAATACGAGCGGGATAATAAAAATCATCATAATCAAGACAACTTGCTTCTTCGAAGATAAATTCCATCTAGTTATCACAAGAATATCACCAACTCATTCCCATAGAATCGAGACTGATTATACCAGTTAATCGGCAGAAACACAGTACCAGGGGACACTTGTCCTGGGTCAGCAGAACGGGGTTTCGTATAGAAATTACCCCTATTAAGCAATTCGTGACCTACTAGTCTTCCACTATTATACAAATGTATCCTTCAATCATTGAATTGTAGCCCTACTCAGAAATTACTAATAAATTTATCCTAAAGTTGTACATAAAACCTATTGGGAGGTTGCACTTCATGAAGAAAAGTGTTCTGGTCTCATCGCTTAGCTTAGTCCTAGCAACGACAACTGTGTTAAGTACAGCAGGTGCTGCAACAAAGACGGATACCATTGTGATCAGACATACACAATTAGGCGAGGCGAAACAACAACGTCTCAATATCCTAAAAGATGTATTGGCAAGAGTATCCAAAGAAGTGCCAGGAGTCAAATACAAGCTGGACGGCGTAGATTCGGACGTAAACCGTAAAGAGAAATTGCGTTCCGAAATGGTCGTTAACAAAGCTCCTGCAATCTTCGATCTGTTCGGCGGCACGGACACGCAGCTGTATGTGGAAGCAAACAGACTGCTCGATCTGACTCCGATTCTGAAAGAGCTCGGCCTGTCGAATAAATTCATCTCGCTCGATGAATTTAAAGTGAACGGAAAAGTATACGGCCTGCCTATCGGCGGCTACCAAGAAGGCTACTTCTACAATAAAGATTACTTCAAAGCGCATAACCTGAGTGTTCCAAAAACATTGAGCGAGCTTGAGAGCTTGGCTGCGACGATTAAGAAAGACGGCAAAACACCATTCGCGCAAGCTTCCAAAGCTGCATGGGTACCGCTGATGACAGCGAATACGCTTTGGTCCCGTTATGCAGGCCCGGATATTACGAATGGCTTCACAACAGGCAAAACAAAATGGAACAGCACGCAAATGGTGGCCGCTTTCACGAAGTACCAAGATTGGGTGAAGAAAGGCTACTTCAAACAAGGCGAGCTCGGTTTGGATTATGCGGAACAACGCAACCAGCTGATTCGCGGCGAAGCCATCATGATGTATGACGGATCATGGGCTTCCAGCGTATTCTCGGATCCTAAACAAGCGGGCAGCTTAACGAACAAAGTAGGCTACTTCGCATTGCCGTCGGTATCCGGTGGCAAAGGCAGCCAAACGGCTGTTAACGGCGGCTTCTCCAACGGCTACGGTTTCTCATCGAAAGTGAAAAATAACAAGCAGCAATACGCATTCGTCAAATCGTTCATCAAGAACATGTACAACGACGAAATGCAAATTCGCGGTCTTGAAGCAGACGGCGTACTGCCTTCCATGAAAGTAAGCAGCAGCAAATTGGCTAACGCTAAAGTATCAGGTCTGGTGAAAGAAATCATTGAAGTCGGCAACAAAGCAAGCGGCGCATTCCCTGCCTTCGACTCCCTCGTTCAACCTGACGTAAATACGGCACTTAGCGAAGGCATTCAAAAGCTGATCGCTGGGAAAACGACACCTAAAGCGATGCTGGATGCGGTACAAAAAGCTCAAAACGCAGCAAACAGCAACGAAGATTTCTAAACTCGACACTTTGATCCGTTAAAAGAATACCACCCTCCTCAGCGTGGGTGGTATTTTTTTATAAAATCGATGCTTACAGCAAATGTCTGACTATCACGGAGGAAACGATGAATAAAACATTAAGAAACCCTTGGACCTATGTCCTGTTCTTGCTGCCTCTCCTTGTTTTGTATATCATGTTTTTCGTATATCCGATGATCTCTGCATTCACCACCGGCTTCATGAAATGGAACGGTCTGACCGAGCCCCACTTTAATGGTTTGACTAACTTCAAGCATGCGTTCAATGACGATAAATTTTGGCAGTCTGTTTTTAATAACGGCAAATTCATTCTGTTCTCGGTATTCGTGCAAGTCCCTATCATCATATTCTTCTCGCTCTTAATCAGCAACGTAAAAAAACTCAGAGGTTTATATAAAACGGCCGTATTTGTTCCTTCCGTCATGTCAACTGCTGTAATCGGCATCTTGTGGAGCTTCATCTACGAACCGGATATCGGCTTGTTTAATCTCATCCTGACCCGAATTGGCTTACAACCTGTCATGTGGCTGTCCGACTCCCATTGGGCGATGTTCTCGATCTTGCTCACCAATGCATGGCAGTGGACGGGATTCTATATTGTAATGGTTCTCGCTGCAATCTTGTCGATTCCTAGAGAAATAGACGAAGCCGCTATCGTCGATGGAGCCAGCGCTTTCAAACGCGCAACCAAAATTACGGTGCCGCTTATTATGCCGGTCATCTCGGTTGTTATCATGCTCTCTATCGCAGGAGCCATGAAAGCTGCTGATATTATCATCGTTATGACCGACGGCGGTCCAGGCGGGATCACCGACGTCATGGCCACCTACTTAATCAAATACGGGATTACGAATGCGAAATACGGATACGGCAACTCCATCGGGGTGTTGATCTTCTTATTCTCTCTCATTCTGACCGCATTGTATCAAGTTTTATTTGCTAGAAGAGTCGAAAGGGTCGAATACTAATGACGATGACACTGAGATCGATGAAAAAAACTGCCCCCCATATTCTTTTGCTAGGTTTCTTGATCGTGACCCTGTACCCGTTCATTTTCGTTCTCTTCTCGTCTGTGAAATCGGATAATCAAGCCATTGCGAGCAATCCGTTCGGGTTCCCTTCTTCGTTTCATTTTGAGAATTATTACGAGGCTTGGGTGAATGCGAAAATCAGTGTTTACTTTTTAAATAGCTTGTATATCTCGACACTATGCTCGGTCGCTACCATTATTTTTGCCTCCATGGGAGCTTTTGCGATTACGCGGATGCGCTATCTGAAGATGAGCAAGGGGCTGTACCAATTCATCCTGATCGGCCTGCTCATTCCTGGAAATGCTTTACTGCTGCCTATCTTCATCATGTTGAACAAGATGGAAGGCGTCTTCGGTCACCCGATCTTGGGAACCCATATGGCGCTCATCCTGCCTTACACTGCAGGGGCCATTCCGTTTACAGTGATTATTCTGTCGGCGTTCATGCGATCCATTCCAGGTGAAATCGAAGAAGCGGCTGTGATGGATGGTCTGCGTGCGAAGGGCGTTTTCTGGAAAATCATTATGCCCATCACCGTTCCTGCATTGGTAACCGTGTTTATCATCAACTTCATCGGCAACTGGAATGAGTTCATCTTGGCGAACTTCTTCATCTCCACCGACGAATTGCGGACGCTCCCAGTCGGGATGGTCGGCTTCCGCGACATCTATAATACGAACTACGCCCAAATGTCGGCGGGAATCGTGTTCAGCATCCTGCCAGTAATGATTATCTACGCCGTCCTGCAGAAGCAGATCATTGAAGGATTGACTGCTGGTGGTGTTAAGGGTTAGAGGTTGCCCCGCCATCGCTGCCTTGTAGCACATATGCCACCTCCCCGTTCGTTTACTTAACCTGCCCCCATAAACTCTGAGAGTCGGGCAATCCGACTCTCATGAGTAAAACTAACCCATTTCAAACACGATAGTCGCAAAATCCGACTCTCACAACGCCAAAAGCCCACAATCGCGGCGGCGCCATCTCCGAGAGACGGGATTGCCGACTCTCAGCGACGGATTCCCCTCTCTCGCTGGCTGAGAGTCGGAAAACCCGACTCTCAACAAACAAAGCCGCCCCTCAAGCCACATTACAACATGGGCTTGCGAGGCGGCCTTTTGCCCGCTCGGATATTTGGTTAGATTAGTCGAAGCGATACGTCCAGAAGCGCTCGGTCCCGAATCTCGCTTGTATTTCTTGATCCGACAAACTGTTTCTGCCCATTAGCTCAGCGGCTTGGAATTGCGAACGATGCGATTGAATGGAAGCCATCTTCTGTTTCAAATAGCTCTTAACATCGATCACGACATCAGGTCGCCCGATCGCTTGCTCGTGATCTTTGGAGAAAGCCATGCAATGAACGACAGGGCGCTTATCTGCAGGCAGCTTCTCAATTGCGCGTATAACGGCAGCTCCACACGCATCATGATCTGGGTGAACGCTATACCCCGGATAGAATGTAATGACAAGTGAGGGTTGAAGTTCTTTCAGCAACTCCTCGATCCGACTGTCTAGCAGCTGCTTATCTTCGAATTCGATCATTTTGTCATGGAAGCCGAGCAGCCGCAAGTCATGTATGCCGATTGCCCGGCAGGATGCTTCTAATTCCTGCTTGCGAATGTCAGGCAGTGTTACTCGGTTAGCAAAGGGAGGGATCCCCATATTGCGCCCCATCTCTCCCAAGGTCAGACAAGCATAAGTGATCTTGGTACCTTGCTGAATGTGCATCGCCAACGTGCCGGCGGTTCCGAACGCCTCGTCATCCGGATGAGGCAGTACAACCAGAATATGTTTTTCCACTTCAAGTCTCCTCCCTCTGGATTAGAATGGGGTTTTGCTTAGCTGCAAGGCAACGATCAGCTTTCCTTGGCTGTCATGGCCGGCCATAATCAATCGTTCCTTCTCCTGCTCTTCATAATAAGTAAGACCTTCCGCGTATATCCAGCCTCGTTCCATCTTCAGGCCGACCCGAAATGGGCCGTTTCCCGAGATAGAACCATGCGAATACCTCACCATTGTGTTCGTAATGAAGATCGATCCGGGATGCTTCGTGCTATCAAAATGTGCGGCATACGCTCCAGTGGTCATTTCGAGGTGAATATAAAGCTCTTGTTCCTTGAATGCATCGATTCTTGCTTGAACATCCGATGGATTGATCGGCTGCATCATATTACGTTTACCTCCTCTTCCGTAAAACCTGTGTATAGCTTAACCTTTCCTGACTTTGAAGACAAGTTCATGGCCTGCAATCGCCATCATTCGAGCTCGAATTTACTGACGGCTTCGCTCAGTTTGCTCGCCATTAAGCGGAGCTGCTCGGATGCGCGAGCTACTTCTTCGACGGAAGCAAGCTGTTCCTCGGAGGAGGCCGCTACATGATGCGTATGGGACGCAGACGTATCGACGATGCGGGTCTGCTCCTCTAGTGTCGCGGTAATTTGCTGACTGCTTGCGGACATTTGTTGGCAAGCTGCCGATACTTCCTGCACCAGCTCCGATACCTGTTCCACCGAGGAGAGAATGGTTCGGAACGACTCGCCTGTTGCGTCCGTTATCTCGGTAACCAAACGCGCATCTTCGGCGGAAATAACCAGCTTGGAAGCCGCTTCTGCGGTTTGTGCCTCGATCGCCTGAAGGAGCTCTCGGACTTCATCGGAAGAGTTCTTCGAACGTTCGGCCAGCTTCCGAATTTCTGTCGCAACAACCGCGAACCCTTTGCCGTGTTCTCCAGCGCGGGCGGCTTCGATCGCCGCATTCAGGGCCAGCAGATTCGTTTGATTGGCGACATCGGCAATTAGGCTAAGAATTTCGCCGATTTTCCCGCTAGATGCTTGCAGCTCGTGCATCGTATTCACGGCGGTAAAGACGTTCGTCTCCATCGTTTTCATTTGCTGCAGCGTTCGAGAGATCGCTTGTTCACCTTCTACGGCTCGTTCGGTAGTATGGTGCGCCAGCTCGGATACAAAGGCTGAAGATTCGGCAATCCGCTGGATGCCGATTGCCATCTCCGTCATTGCGCGCCCGGACTCCTGCGAGCTGCGCAGCTGCGTTTCCGTGCCTGCAGCGACAGACTGAATGGCAACTGTAATTTCTTGCGTGGCATGGGCAGTTTGGTTTGCGATTTCTTTCAAGTGAAGCGATGACTCTGTCACTTCATGCGAGGTTGATTTGATGCTGCCAGTCAATTCTCGCAAGCTTTGAATCATCTCGTTGAAAGAGGCTGCAGCTTGACCGATTTCGTTGTTGCTCGTGTTTGGCATTGTAATCGTCAACTTGCCTTTGGCGGCTTCCCCGGCAGCAGCTGCCAGCAATCGAAGGGGGCGAATCGTTACGCGAAGGCTCCGTTAATACGGCTTCCCCTGCCATCACGCGGGTGTAGCTGTCCAGAAACACATCATCGAGCGGATAGTCCGTTCCGTTATCATTGCTGCCGGCGCTGCTTTGGCTGGATTGGATCATCGTAATGAGGTTCTGTTCGCCGCCTTTCTCGAACAGCTTCGTGGACATATAATAGGCATTTGTTATTCGGCCTTCATCCGTCATAGCACCGAGCTCTTGACATAGGCTTGAGCTACAGAGTCGATGGATGAACTGCTGACTTGCGCCTGAGCACCGAGTTTTTCGCCGATATCTCTAAAATTATCGAACGCCGCATTCTTCTGTTCCGTATAAAGCATCCATACCATAACAGTGATCACGCTTACGAAGAGAATTGACAGCATAATAGTGGTGGATAATACTAAGCTTTTACGTTTTGAGAAAGCAAGCAAGACAGTTCACCTCGACTGGATTTATGAACTCTACCATACCATTCGATTGTTAAGAAAGTTTAGGGCGATTGTATATTTATTAATTTCTTTATACTTGGGGAAGGGTCCACAAAAAAACACGCCAGAATTCTGGCGCAGGCGCGCTCGCTCCACACGAAAAACAGCCACCTCGAAAGATGGCTGTTGTATTCGTTTGCAATCAAATGGATTACAGATTCCAAATGCGGTACAGGATGACTGCCGCTTCAGCGCGTGTGAGCGAATCGTTCGGCGCAATCTTGCCGTTCTTGCCGTTCACAATTCCGGATTTAACCAGAGCCATAGCGCTGTCTTTTGCAAAACCTGAAATACTCGCCGCGTCAGCATATGCATCTAAATTACCCGAGACCGCGATTTTCTTGCCAGCTGCAGCCAGAGCGCGTGTCGTCAGCACCATCATTTCTTGACGGGTGATCGCGCTGTCCGGCTTGAACGTATTGACTCCATAACCAGTGGTGATACCTAGTTCTTTCGCGATGACCAACTCATTAATATAATAAGCGGTATTCTTCACATCGCTGAACATTGCTTCATTGTTCCCTGTACCTTTCAATTCAAGCACTCTTACAAGAAGCGCGATGAAATCCGCTCTCTTGATCGAAGCTGCAGGGGAGAAGCTGTTCGCGGAAATTCCCTTGATGACATCGCGTGCTGCCATCGATTCAATCGCTTGCTTCGCCCAAGGTACGGAAGCAAGATCTTCGAATGTCTTCTCCACAAAAGCAACTGCATAGTTACTGAAATGCGTCGTCTTGAAGATGACCGTCCCGCTCGCCGCATCGTAACGAGCGTTCGATACCGGCGTAGCGACACCATTTCCGTCAATGTACCAGATGATAATATCATCCGGGTTGCTTAGTTCTTCTGCCGTAGGCTTGTAAGGTACGGATACCGTAACAGGCACGTTCGGATTGTTCCAAGCTACTACTTTGTCTCCGACCGAAACTTCTAGATTAATGACAGGTTTATCACCAATCTGTTTACGAATCTCATCGCTGAGCCCAGCCGTCGAAGCTTTGGACATGTGAACCGCCACAGCGTCTGCATTGCCTACATCTGTATTAGACAACATATTACCCGGAAGATCGATCGTACCGTTCTCCGTCTTGATGGAGAGTACGGTCGTACCAGAATCTTTCAAATTCGAAGTCGGCAATTTCACTTCATACGAAGTCGAACCCGCTTGTGCCGGGATTTCCACCGTAACTTGTTTCTTGCCTTGGGCATTTACAGGCGCTAGTTCCAGCGCTTTATTCAAGTTGCTGCTGGAGATGCTTGAAGTAGCCTTTCCGTCTTTCACTTCTACCGTCGGAGTTATCGTGACTTTACCGTCAGATTGTCCGATAGGAGGCTCGCTCGGAATGATTGGCGTAGAAGGCCCCGTAGATGGCCCTGCTGATGGTGCAGCTGCGAGTTGCAGCGTGCCGATCTTGAATAGATCCTGATAAGCCGTTCCGGTAGCGTCGTTCCAAGCGAATGCGCCAATACGTGAACCGGCCTTCGCGTCGTTCACCTGAACGTCGAAGCCCATCTGAGTGCCAACTTCAGGCGATATCTGGACAAACGGAATCTTCATCTCTACGGTGTAGGAGTTCGTCTCTTCGTCGAATGTCGTTGAGGAAGTCACCGTCGTCGTTTTGCCCTGAGTATCTGACATGCCCGAGTCTACCGACGCAACGCCGTCATACCGAACGCGGTAATGTCCGGCAGCGTCCGAGTACGTGGAACTGGAGCCGTTCAGCAGATCAACGACCACTTCGAATGAATCCTGCTCGTAAGCGTTCGTTGGCGTCTTGTCCAGCGGTTCGGACGGATCTTTGGTCACCTTCGCGAATACGTACAGGTTCGCGTTGTCCCACAGCATGCGGGCGGTAGCGGCCGGCATAATTGTGCCCGTCTTCGTGTTACCTGCCTGCTTGACGTTGATCGGTATGGATGGTGTCGTCGTCCAAATATCGTCCATGATTCCATCGACAGCCGGCGTTCCTTTTGCGGCCGTTGCGAGCTTGCCTTCAGGCTTCTTCGGATGCTCAAGCGCAGCGTAATACGCGAGGTATTCGGCCGGGTTAATCACGGCTCTAAACGCATCTTTCGGATACAGGTTCCCATCGAACAACAGCGGAGATTCAGGTGCATGCCAACTGGCGGTGTCCGTTAGTCCCCAGATCGAGATACGTTGCACCGTATTCGCGAAATCGGGATGGGTATACACCTGCATCAACCGAGCGTACTGCGCAGCTTGATCTTGAGCTTGCGTTACCGACTGTTGTCCGCCAGAACCGGCTGAGATGTCGAGCTCGCTGATCGAGACTTTGACGCCGATATCCTTGAACATCTGAAGCGTCTTGCGCGTATTGCCAGGATTGGTTCCGAGGCCGTTGTGCTCCTGTAAGCCAACCCCTTGAATGAGCTGCTTGCCTGGGTGATCCTCGGCCCAGCGGTCATTAATGTCCTTCACCATGTCGCGAACTGCCCCAGCCTTGGTCTGGTCGTCCATGCTAAAGTCGTTGTAGTACAACAGAACGTCATAATTCGGCTCCGCCGCACGGGCGTCCTTGAACGCCTGTTCGACGTAGTTCACATCCGTCGCCGCCAGCCACGGGGTGGATTTCAGGTAGCTATGCCAATCTTTCGGATCCAGATTGCTGTTGCGAACGGTGTTCCCCATCGCTTCGTTGACCACGTCCCACGAGATGATGTTCTGTGTGCTCGCGTTGAATTTGCCGTCAAAATGCGTGAGAACCGCCTTGATATAGTCGTTCATGTTCGCATACGCCCCAGCCGCGGTTAGACCTGGGTTGGACAGAGTCGAGTCGGAGTCGGAGATCTTATCGTTGTTTAGCCATGGAATCGACTGATCATGCCACACGAGCGTATGCCCATGTATGAGCAGGCCATTGTCGATCGCGCTCTGAAGCTCCGTGTCCGCTTCAGTAAAGTTCAATTGCTCGACGCTCTTCGTCTTGTCGCTGGTGCCAATCAGCGAGCTTGGCTTCAACGCGTTCTCAGGCGTCACAACGCTGAACTGGGATTTCAGGACGGACATGAACGGGTCGTTCATGAAAGCCGGGTTAATGATGTTGCCCATTAAGTAACCGGAATAAATCGGACTCGCCTTAATCTTATCCAATAGGGCGATGTCAGGGTTGAAGACGTTAGCAGTGTCACCGATCTCGATCTTCAAGTCGGTGATGGATAGCTTGTTGCCCTCTGCCGTACTGCCCGTCTCAAGCAGGAAGTCGCCGCCTCCGGACTTTTGCGTCCAAGCGAACTTAATCAACTTCGGCGTTCTATTAATGGTAGCGGTGCTTGGCCAAACGCCGGGATTCGACGTGTTATTCGGGTTGAAGCGCACCTGACCGGAAGCCGAATCATCCACGGAAGCCATAAACGACACCGTGTATGTCAGGCCAGGGTAGGCGATGAAGCCGTCCTGCGCAGCCGTTCCGCCTGCGGCGGTACCGGTCGCGAACTTAGCGCCCTTATACTTGTTCTTGCCGGTAGGCGCCCACAATTGAAACGCGCTTCCGCTAACCGCGAGTAACGTATCTGCAGGGTTGACTAGGGTTACGCCGGGAACGTAAGTTGTCCCATCGGTGGAAGTCAGACCTGCGCTCGCGTCGGAGAGCGTGGAGGCGTACGCAGGGTTCACTTTCGTCATGTCCAGCGCCCATCCCGCTGGGACCGGACCGCTCTTGTCATAGTTGACCAGCGTATTGCCGCCAGCATCCTTGACGGTGAGCGTGTTGATTGAGAACGCTTTGCTTCCGGCTTGCCCGCGAATTCCGATGCTGCCGATCAGCCCGCCCGCAGCCTGACTGCCGTCCATTGTGAAATCAACATTGTATGTCTGCGTTTGTCCGTCCGATATCGTGTTTTCGAAGTAAGCGGGAACCACCGAAGCGGTCTGATCCGCCGTATATTTGTGAGCGTTAACAGCATCAACATCGGCTTGCGTGTACGTACCGCCATCATCCTTCGTGATCCAGCGCACGCGGAAACCTGTTGCGCCCGATGAAGTCACGTTAAACGAAAGGTGATACGTGGCGCCCTTCGCAGGTGTAAAAGCCGCTAAGGTGCCAGCCGAGAAAGGCCACTGGGAAGCGTTGATGCCCATCATGAGGTTCGCACCTGCCCAAGAACTCCCATCACCTATCGTTAAGCCAGGTACGCTGCCAAGTCCAGGTATTGCCGCAGGCGGCGGCAGATCGCCGGGCTTCGACGTGACGACGATGCTTGAGATCGTGAAATCCGGGGTACTACCCTCCGTCTGGACACGAATGTCCGTTGTTATGTCCGCACCTGCCTTTGTGAACGTCAGCGAGTAGTTTCCATCTGCTCCGACTGTTTGGCTGGCATAAGTGGTATAGTTGCCGCCGTTCTGAGCGAGCTTCACAATTGTACCCTGCGAGGTGGTGCCGTTTACGGTGAAGGTGTAATCTGTGCCAGCCGAGATGCCCAAGCCGACTTTGGAGAGGTCGACGCCATGCCAATCGGCCCCTCTACCCGTAAGGGAGAGAATGTACGAACCCGCGCTGCCGCTCACGACAGCAGCGACTCCAGCCTGCTTCAACACTGTGCTACTGCCCCAGCCGTTCGCCAAGGCGGCGTCCGTCTGCATGTCATAAACGGTTGTGCCTGGCTCGGTCGTACCACCGCTGTCATCCGTGCTTGGCGTGGTGATCTGCATATCGGTTATGTACACGACAGTATCTTGCGCCGTGCTGCCCGTATCAATCTGCAGGTTACCGCCAGTGGCGGCCTGAGTCCAAGTATACGTAACCGGTGTAGGAGTCGTGCTAATGCTTGTTGACGCCCAATCGCCGGAGTTGTTGCCCCTCGCGCGCACCTGACCGGTGCCGTCTGCTACATAGGCGTTAAACGTAATCGTATACGTCTTGTTCGCTTCAGCAACAAAACCGCTGTTTGTGTAATAATTAGTTCCGCCTACGGCGGTTCCAGTTTGGATATTAATCGCCTTATACGTGCCGCCCGACGGGTTAATCCCTAACGAGCCGTCAGCATACATCGCCATCTTCGATGAGCCCGTGTCCGCCAGTTGAACGCCCGGTTGATAATTGCCATTACCCAGATACTGATCGTTGCCCGTCGTGCCCGGAACCACCAACTGGTTTGCGTCAATCGACCAAACAACCGTACTGCCGTTACTGTTATCTGCCGCCTCCGCTGAAGGCGCTGACCATAATTGCGGTACGAATAATGCGGCTGCCAGCAGCAGCATTATTATTTTTTTGAACCGTCGATTCATTCTGATGTCCCCTCCAAGTTTACATACTTTTAAAGCGCTTACAATAACCTCGGAATAGACCTCCTTTCACAGCGCTTAAATCAAACCATGACTCATTATAACGCGCAGAATGAAAGCGTTTGACCAGAGAAAGTATAGACTGTACTGTATTTTACTTAGGCTCTCATGCCCTTGGTATTTCAGCAAATAAAAAACGCAACCTATTAAAAACAGGTTGCGTCTAGAGATTTTTGGTGGAGCCAAGGGGATTCGACTCGGACATGTTCGTCTATCCGTCAAGGGATGTCCGAATCTTGATTGTATTTCAGCGATAGATTCAGACGCCGTGCTCCTCCGCTACCGCTCCGTCCGCGCGGACGAACCACGGGGTTCGCCTCCCTGTAGCGCTCCACTATAATAAACAGAAAACCACGTCCTAGGACGTGGTTTGATTGTTTATTATGGTGGAGCCAAGGGGGATCGAACCCCTGACCTCTTGCATGCCATGCAAGCGCTCTCCCAGCTGAGCTATGGCCCCATGAAAGCGTGTTACAAAGGAAATTATAGCACGCGCCTATTGTGCTGAACAAGCACTATTTTCCCCGTCTTAACACGTCTTCTCACCGTTCCATTCATCCAAACCAAGCCTGCCGCAGCCGCTCTAGCCCTTCGCGGATCTGCTCCTCCCTCAACCCTGCAAAACCAAGCATCACATAAGATCGCGGGCATTCAGCCGGGTTCATCCAATGCCTCATCGGCGAGTAAACACGGACGCCCCGCTCCGCTGCCAGCTCGATTAGTTCCGCACAGTCGCATCCATACACATCGAGCAGCAGATGCATCCCCGATTTCTGCCCGATTACGCCGACTCGGCTTCCAAGCTGCTCATAAATCGCCCGAAGCAGTACGCGATGGCGCGTCTGATAGAGCTTCCGCATCTTACGGACATGGCGCTCGAATGCGCCGTCTCTCATGAACAAGTACATTGCCGTTTGGATGAGCGGCGACACGGACTGGCTGTAATTTTGCAGGCCCTCCCTATAGGTATCCGCGAGCGATTCCGGCAGCACGACATAGCTCAGCCTTGCCCCTGGCAAGAAAGACTTCGAGAACGTCCCCAAATAGATTACCCGATCGGAACGGTCAAGCGCCTTCAACGCCGGAACCGGCTGCCCCTGATAGCGAAACTCGCTATCGTAGTCGTCTTCGAGTATATAGCCGCCCTGTTCATACGCCCAGTGCAGCAGCTTCCCCCGCTTCTGAACCGGCATGACAATGCCTATCGGGAATTGATGCGAAGGCGTCACATAGACCACATTCGCCCCGCTTTGCCGAAGTGCTTCGAGCGATACACCGTCCTCCTCTAGTGGAATCGGCACGACTTCCTTCTTATGATTCGTGAATACCGCCCGGACCCCGTTGTATCCGGGCTCCTCCATCGCAATCCGCTCCGTCAGCGGCAGCAGCTGGCACAGCAAGCTGATCGCCTGAGCAGTTCCTGCGCACAGAAAAATCTGATCAGCTGAGCACGCTACGCCACGCGACTGGTACAAATAGCGCACAATTTCCTCGCGAAGTCCAAGGTGGCCTTGCCGATCCCCGTAGCCGATGACCTCGGGCAGCCGTTCATCGATCGCATCCGACAAACACTTTTTCCACGCCTTCACCGGAAAAAGCCCCAGCTCCACGTCGCCATACTCGAAATCTATCGTATCCGCTCGACCACGCTCACCTGCAGCCTGCTTTACTTTTTCAAAACGACGATTCTTTACGCTTCCACTCTCCCCCTCAACTTCTGGAAGCTGCTCCATAGGAAGTACAAAGATCCCGCTCCGCGGCCGGCTCTGAATATATCCTTCTGACAACAGCTGCTGATAGGCGGCCTCGACTGTATTTTTGCTCACCATTAAGTGGGCCGACAATTGCCGAATCGAAGGCAACCTCTCGTCCATCGGCAGCGCGCCTCCCTCAATTTGCTTTCGGATATACCGGTAGAGCTGGTCGTATAGAGGAGTCTCGCTTTCTTTTGCCAGCTCAGGCGTTAAACTGATCATCTTCACTCACCATCTGTACCCATAAAATTATGTGAAACTGTCACTTCAGACAGGGACAATTTCCGTCTAAAATGACTATAACACAACAGACCTGGCAGCAACAGGAGAAGGAGAGAATTCGCATGTTTCCAATACGTATGTCCAAGCTCGCCTGCACCGATGATGCACGCATCCAGCAATTTCTTAAGAACGCCCGGATTGGGTTTCTCGGCCTCACAACAGATGACGTCCCTTACGTCGTCCCTCTCAATTACTACTGGTCGGATGGTGCCGTCTACTTCCATGGAGCAGCTGAAGGCCGCAAAATCACAATGATCGATCGCAATCCACGCGCTTGCTTCACAGTCAGCGAAGAATACGGCACAATTGCGTCGCCTATCCCAGCTCACACTGACACTGCCTACATGAGCGCTATTGTTGATGGCACCATCGTTAAAGTAACGGACAACGTCGAAGCAACTGAAGCGATGCAAGGGATGCTGAACAAGTACGTCCCGGGCTACTATGACAAACCGCTGCCGCAGAGCCACCTCGAAAAATACGTGTCATCGATGGGGAGCAAGACTGCCGTTTACAAGCTCATCTCCACCTCCATCACCGCCAAGGAAAATGAAGCGAAGCCCGCGCACATGTTTTACCAAGGCAGAACGATCGGCTCAGAGCGACAGTAAGGGACGACAAAATTGCCAGCCTCCCGCTTGTTCGGCTATACTGGAAAAAACAGATCGTGAAGCACACGCCGCTTTGTCACAGAGTCACCTCATCAGGTGATTTTGTAAGCAAGGCGGCTTTTTTGCGTCTGCCCAGCGGCCTATTGGAAGAAAGGATAAACTCCACGATGCTCTTGTTCAAAGAAGCTTACTACGCTTGGCAGCACCATTAACTGACGAACGAATCCAACCACCGAAGACGAGAATGGCTTGAAAAAGGACTCGGTCATGGCACCTACGAATTTCTCCGTCTTGTCTGGTATCCGGCCGTTCAAAATTTTGATCACCTTCATGCGGAGTGGGAGGTACGGGATTTCAATAACGGCTACCGTTATCTGGATCTTGCGAAAGCTTCTCGTTGTAGCCGGAGGTAAGCATCGTTATCGCACGTATGCGATTAGAACGTCATAATTAGCTCGAATTTGAGCGATTTTGAAATTTTAAAGGGAGAAAATTGTTTGAACTTGGTTTGTTTTTGTTTGGACTTGCCCGAATCCCGTTCCAGAGCGCGGATATGCATGCTATAGTGGGGTGAATATCATGAGAGAGGTTGATTGAGCCTAGATGAAAATTACACGTTGCGAATCAAACCCGATTGTCACTCCCGGCTTGTACGATTGGCGTAAAGCTACGGTTTTCAACCCGGCTGTCATTATTGAGAACGATAAATTTTATATGATGGAGCGAACGGCGGGCAGCCTTGATCCGTTCCAATGCTTCTTCGGCTTGCTGGAGAGCGAGGATGGTGTCAACTTTAAGCATGTGCTGGACAAGCCGGTCATCCATCCGGAGCAGTTCGGCTTCCCGTACGGCAGTATCCAGGATCCGCGCGTCGTGAAGATCGACGATACATTCTATCTGAACTATGCGCTGCGTCCTTGCTCGATGAGCTACTATCCGACAGGCGTGGGTATTCCGAACAACTCTCGGCCGTCGTACCCGGACGGATGGGGCGAGGAAGAGGTTCATTGGCGGACGCGCTCGTCCATTGCAACGTCGAAGAACTTGATCGATTGGGAGTTCCTCTGCGACACGACGCCGCTTGAAATTAACGATCGCGACAATATTTTGTTCCCTGAGAAAATTGGTGGAAAATATGCGCTGCTTCGCCGTCCGGAAGAGTATATTGGTGAAGCATACGGCACGGAGAAGCCGGCGATGTGGATTTCGTACTCCGAAGACCTGATCCACTGGGAAGAAGCAATCCTGTTCGCCAAGGTGGAGCAGGAGTGGGAATTCAAGAAGATCGGCGGATCGACACCGCC
The DNA here is from genome assembly GCF_003386535.1 of Paenibacillus taihuensis. Classification (GTDB taxonomy): domain Bacteria; phylum Bacillota; class Bacilli; order Paenibacillales; family Paenibacillaceae; genus Paenibacillus_Z; species Paenibacillus_Z taihuensis. The sequence goes on along the minus strand of NZ_QTTN01000021.1, from coordinate 692 downwards.
GATCAAGACCGATAAAGGATGGTTGGTGCTCTACCACGGCGTCGGCCCGGACCATATTTACCGCGTCGGCGCGATGCTGCTGGACCTGGAGCAGCCGGAGAAAGTGGTCGCACGTGCGCCGGGCTTCATAATGGAGCCGGAGACGTATTACGAGAAGTTCGGCTTGTTCATCCCGAACGTCGTGTTCCCGACAGCGAACGTCGTGAAGGACGGCATGCTGTACATCTACTACGGCGCAACAGACACGGCGATCTGCTTGGCGACTGTACCGCTGGATGAGCTGGTGGAGTACGTGATTGCAGAGAGCACGAAGAGTTAGTTTTGGAGAGGGAGAACACACCTGCTGGGCAGGTGTGTTTTTTGTTGTGTGCCACGCATGGCGATTAACTAGGCGGTGAAAGTCCGCTGTGGGGGCTTGTAGTTGCCAACCACTAGCCAAGAGCAAGGGTGTCCATTGTGAGGTGGAATCTGAAGGAAGCTGGAGGCAAAATTCCGACCCGAGGAACACGAATATCATCAGGCATAGGACACGGGACGAGTTTGCAACACATAACGAAGTCCAATTAACTACACGGACGTGCCAATGTAAATGATGCGGGTGCATGGAAGGAAAGTGAATCGTCTTACCGTGGGAGGTCTCATGGACGTGAGGAGATTCATTTCGAATTACGGTTGAAACAAGATTTATCATG
>NZ_QTTN01000020.1 GCF_003386535.1 Paenibacillus taihuensis | reverse complement strand
AGGAGCATAGCTGGGTAGCCAAGTGCGGACGGGATAAGCGCTGAAAGCATCTAAGCGTGAAGCCCCCCTCAAGATGAGATTTCCCAATTAGTAAGACCCCTGAAAGACGATCAGGTTGATAGGTTCGAGGTGGAAGCGCAGCAATGTGTGGAGCTGACGAATACTAATCGGTCGAGGGCTTATCCTAAACAAGTTCATCCAAGCAAGAACTTCGCAAAGGTTCGTATCCAGTTTTCAGGGTGTCAAGTACCCGAACATCTATAATGTTCCCTGATAGCTCAGTTGGTAGAGCACTCGACTGTTAATCGAGTTGTCACAGGTTCGAGTCCTGTTCGGGGAGCCATTTGCTCTCATAGCTCAGTCGGTAGAGTGCATCCATGGTAAGGATGAGGTCACCGGTTCGATCCCGGTTGAGAGCTCCAGTGAACTTTTTAGCGCGGCCCGTTGGTCAAGTGGTTAAGACACCTCCCTTTCACGGAGGTAACAGGGGTTCGAGTCCCCTACGGGTCACCATTTTTCTTCTATATACGGAGGCTTAGCTCAGCTGGGAGAGCATCTGCCTTACAAGCAGAGGGTCGGCGGTTCGATCCCGTCAGCCTCCACCATTAAACTAATGGGGATTAGCCAAGCGGTAAGGCAACGGACTTTGACTCCGTCATTCCCTAGGTTCGAATCCTAGATCCCCAGCCATTTTTTGTACGAGCCATTAGCTCAGTTGGTAGAGCACCTGACTTTTAATCAGGGTGTCGTAGGTTCGAGTCCTACATGGCTCACCATTTTCACTCTCTGAAGATGGATTTTACGATGCGCGCGTATGGCGGAATTGGCAGACGCACCAGACTTAGGATCTGGCGGGCGACCGTGGGGGTTCAAGTCCCTCTACGCGCATCAAACAAAGTGACCCTGAATAAGGGTCTTTTTTTGTGTGCAAATTTGTGCATAACGTTATGAGAGTGTTGATGGAACTGTATTCATTCAGGTCATCAATCCACAATTGTGACGAAAATGTTCCACAATGCTGCTTAACTTGCTCAAATATCAGCCGGATTAAAGGAAAGGAAACAGTTATCACTTGACGCGTTAACTGAGAATGATTATCATATATAGTATTGAGAAATATTATCAGCAACGGAATTTTTGATATAAGGGGCTGTCGCAAGATGCAATCATTCGAAACATCTAAACTGAATATCGGTTATGAGGAGCGTCTCATCGTCGAGAATTTGAATATCGCAATTCCTAAAGGCAAGATTACTGCGCTTGTAGGTGCGAACGGATCAGGGAAGTCAACGATCCTGAAGACGATGGCTCGTTTGATGACGCCTTCTGGAGGAACTGTTATGTTGGACGGGAAGTCTATTCACAAGCAGTCCACAAAGGAGGTAGCGAAGCAGCTCGCAATACTGCCACAGAACCCAACAGCTCCAGATGGCCTTACCGTCTCTGAGCTTGTCTCCTATGGTCGATTCCCTTATCAGAAAGGGTTTGGCTCTCTAACGAAGGTTGACCGTTCTGTCATCTCCTGGGCGATTGAGAAGACTGGCATGATGGAATTCGCTGACCGGCCTATTGATCGCCTCTCAGGCGGCCAGAGACAGCGTGCGTGGATCGCTATGGCATTGGCACAGCAGACGGATATGCTGTTCCTGGATGAGCCCACAACGTTCCTAGATATGACGCACCAGCTTGAAGTGCTGGAGCTCCTTATTCACCTGAATGAGACAGCAGGCAGAACGATCGTAATGGTTGTTCACGATCTGAATCATGCGTCCCGCTATGCGCAGCACATGATCGCGATTAAGAGCGGCAAGGTTGTTGGTGAGGGAACACCGGAAGCGGTTATGACGAAGGATGTATTGCGCGAGGTATTCAGCATCGAGGCGGATATTATTCTAGATCCGCGTACAGGCGTGCCGCTATGTTTGCCTTACGCATTGGCTCACAAGGCATCCCCAGTTATGACGGACGAATTGGTGGCAGAACCGGTGATGATGAGTTTATCGGTCTAAATGGCGAGTGCGAAAAATTTTTTCACGAAAGACTTGCAATCTTATGTTGGGCATGATATATTATTACTTGTCGCTCAGGAAATACGACGACATACAAATGCGGAAGTGGCTCAGCGGTAGAGCATCGCCTTGCCAAGGCGAGGGTCGCGGGTTCGATTCCCGTCTTCCGCTCCATTTGTGCCCTTAGCTCAGCTGGATAGAGCATTTGACTACGAATCAAAAGGTCGGGAGTTCGAATCTCTCAGGGCACGCCATTTCTTCTTAATGCAGAATGATACATATCTCGGGATGTAGCTCAGCTTGGTAGAGCACCTGGTTTGGGACCAGGGGGTCGCATGTTCAAATCGTGTCATCCCGACCATTTCTTCTGCGGGTGTAGTTCAATGGTAGAACTTTAGCCTTCCAAGCTAATAGCGTGGGTTCGATTCCCATCACCCGCTCCATTATATGACGATCAAAGCCTTGGGTAACCAAGGCTTTTTTTTATATTCGCTTTTGCTTCCATTTTTTAGACTCGGATGAAAAAGCTTCAACCGCATGTCATTTTGTAGTATGATGTGGGAAGTTATATTCAAATCAGGTTGAATAAAAAAACGTTTGAAGAAGAATTCATGCATGAATTTCGTAAAAAATTAAGTACATGCTTTACGAAGTAGCTTTCTTCGCAAAACCTTGAGGAGGATTAGAATGTCGGAACAAGCTGGAACTGTTGCTACAACCAACCGGCCGCAATCAAACAACCTGCTGCGCCGCGATGTGCGTTTCCTTGGCAACATTCTTGGAGATGTACTTGTGCATCAGGGTGGACACGCACTACTGGAGAATGTTGAGAAGATCCGCGAAATGAGCAAAGCGCTTCGCGCTGAATTTTTGCCGGAGCTGTATGAAGAGTTCAAGCAGGTCATTTGTGCTTTGAACCCGGAGACGCGCCATCAGGTCATTCGCGCATTCGCGATTTATTTTCAACTCGTTAATATTGCGGAGCAAAATCACCGGATTCGCCGGAAGCGTGATTACGAACGTTCTGCAGGCGAGACAGTGCAACCTGGCTCAATCGAGAGTGCTATTCAGGTCCTGAAGGAAAAGGGCATTTCAGTTGACAATGTAAAAGAAATCATCGGTGATATTTCACTCGAGCTTGTCATGACTGCACATCCAACGGAAGCTACACGCCGTGCTGTTCTCGATATTCATCAGCGTATCGCTGCTGAAATGATGGAGCTTGATAATCCGAACCTGACCTACCGTGAGCGCGAGAAGCTGCGTGAGAAGCTGCTGAACGAAGTGCTGACGCTGTGGCAAACGGATGAGCTGCGTGACCGTAAACCAACGGTTATCGATGAAGTGCGCAATGGGATGTACTATTTTGACGAGACGCTGTTTGAAGTACTGCCTAACGTATATGAAGAGCTTGAGCGCTGCCTGGATAAGTACTATCCATCTGAGCGATGGCATGTTCCGACTTACCTTCGTTTCGGCTCGTGGATTGGCGGCGACCGTGACGGCAACCCGTCTGTTACCGCTAAAATCACTTGGGAGACCCTGACGCTTCAGCGCGGACTTGCGCTAAAGAAGTATGAGGAACTGCTCAAGGAAGTTATGGATCAGCTCAGCTTCAGCACGAACATCATTTCGGTGTCGGATGAACTTCAAGAGTCGATCAAGAAAGATCGCGAAATCATTGAGACGCGCAGCGTAGATCTGTGGCGCAATGAGAAAGAGCCGTACAAGATCAAGCTCGGCTATATGCTGGAGAAGCTGGCGAATACATCGGATGATACGCTGAAAGGCTCTTCGAAGCGCTATAACAGCGCGGATGAAATGAAGGAAGATCTGTATGTGATCGACCGCAGCCTGCGTCACCATTTCGCCGATTATGTTGCGGATACGCATATCCGTAAGCTGATTCGCCAAGTGGAGCTGTTCGGCTTCCATCTGGCAGCGCTGGACGTTCGTCAGCACAGCAAAGAGCATGAGAATGCGATGACTGAAGTGCTTGCGAACATGAACATTGTAGAGAACTATGCTGCATTGTCAGAGGAAGAGAAAATTGAGCTGCTTCACTCGCTGCTTAAAGATCCGCGTCCTTTGACATCGCCGCATTTTGCATACTCGGATAGCACGCAGGAATGTCTGGATGTATACCGCACGATCTACCGCGCACAAGCGGAGTTCGGCGTAAACTGCATCAGCAGCTACCTGATCAGTATGACTCAAGGCGCGAGCGACATGCTCGAGGTTATGGTGTTCGCGAAGGAAGTCGGCTTGTTCCGCAAGGAAGCTAACGGCACCGTTCGCTGCACATTGCAGGCGGTACCGCTGTTTGAAACGATCGACGACCTGCATGCGGCCCCTGGCATTATGGAGCAGCTGTTTGCACTGCCGATCTACCGTCAAGCAGTCGAAGCACGCAGCAACCAGCATGAAATTATGCTTGGCTACTCGGACAGCAACAAGGACGGTGGCGTTGTAACGGCGAACTGGGAGCTGCGCGTAGCGCTTAATGCCATTACAAGCGCAGCGAAGAAGTTCGACGTGAAGCTGAAGTTCTTCCACGGCCGCGGCGGCGCATTGGGTCGCGGCGGTATGCCGCTGAACCGCAGTATTCTTGCTCAGCCTCCACACACAGTGGGCGGCGGAATCAAGATTACGGAGCAAGGCGAAGTATTATCCTCCCGTTACTCGATGAAGGGTATTGCATACCGCAGCTTGGAGCAGGCGACTTGGGCGCTTGTGACAGCATCGCGTCTGGCGAAGTATCCAGAGCAGGAAGCGGAAGCAACTGCAGAGTGGGATGATATCGCAAGAGGCATTTCGGAGACGGCGCTGAACAAGTATCAAGATTTGATCTTCCGCGATCCGGACTTCATGACATTCTTCAAAGAGTCGACGCCGCTGTCGGAAGTCGGCGAGCTGAACATCGGTTCCCGTCCGGCAAAACGGAAAGGAAGCGATCGCTTCGAGGACTTGCGTGCGATTCCTTGGGTATTCGCTTGGACACAGAGTCGTTACTTGCTGCCGGCATGGTATGCGGCAGGCACGGCGCTGCAGGGCTATGTGGGCGGCGACGCGAAGCGTCTGGAGACGCTGCGTGAAATGTATGCGAAGTTCCCATTCTTCACGACGCTCATCGATACGCTGCAGAATGCGCTGGCCAAGGCAGATCTTCAGATCGCCAAAGAATATGCGGGCATGATCTCAGATAAAGCTATTCGCGATCGGATCTTTACGCAAATCGAGAACGAATACAAGATGACATCGTCGTTGATTCTGGAAATTACCGGACAAGCGGAAATTTTGGACAATCTGCCGGTTATCCAAGAGTCAATCCGCCTGCGTAACCCATACGTGGATCCGCTCAGCTACATGCAAGTTCAGCTCTTGAAAGAGCTGCGCGAGAATCGCGCAAACGGCGAAGCAGACGACAAAGAGCTGCTGCGTGAAGTGCTGCTTACGATTAACGGAATTGCAGCTGGCCTGAGAAACACGGGCTGATACGAATATTTTCGAGAAGAAAAGCCGGACCGGGCAGCACTGCTGCTTCGAGTCCGGCTTTTTTGTTTAAATATATGATTGCTGCAGAATTAGTAGTTTTTTGCCATATTGCTTCATTTCCATGTATAATCATGGAGGTACGATTCGTTTTTATGGTTTGTATAACGATTGGCCGTTTGGAGGAGAAGCGTTGAAATCAGTTGAGGCGAGGTTAGCAAGATTAGCTTTGAAAGGCGATCAGCGGGCTTTTGCCGAGCTTGTTGAGATGTACCAGGACAAGCTTTATCATATGGCTTACCGAATGCTGTACAACCGGCAAGAAGCAGAGGATGTTGTACAGGAAGCATTCCTGCGGGTGTACCGGAACTTGGAACGGTACGACGACACGATGAAGTTCTCGACCTGGATTTATCGGATCGCAACGAATTTGTGTATCGATCGACTTCGTAAGCGCAAGGCGGTTTATTCGCTCGATGCCGAGTCGTCGGACCACGAAGGGCTTGACGGTTATGCGATGATTCCAAGCGATGACCGGACGCCTGAGAGCGAGCTGCTGCTATCGGATACACAGCGAATCATTCATCAGGCAATTGAGACGTTGCCGGCTAAATATAAATCCGTCATGGTGCTGCGCTACCTGGAGGAGCTATCGCTGCAGGAAATCGGCGATGTGCTGGGGATGCCCGTTACGACGGTGAAGACACGTGTCCATCGGGGCCGGGAGTTCCTTCGCAAGAAATTGGAGCATAAGCTGTAGCAGATGGGCGAGAGTGGAAAGTCATATTTTTACAGGGGAACCCCTTAAAAAAGTGAAACATCTCGGCCAGTGAAACGTAACGTATAACACTGAAGATTATATTGATGAAAGGATTGGCTGCTATGAATTGCAACGTCGCCGTCATGCTGATGCATGATTATTTAGATGATGAGCTGTCTCGTGATGAGCAAGCTGAACTAAAGCTTCATATAGATTCCTGCGTGGCATGCCGCACAAGGCTGGAGCAGCTCGAACGGACCGAGGCGCTCACAGGGACCATGATGGATAAGCGGCGCCCAGTCATGACGGCCGAGCAGTCTTCTGCCCTCACTGCACGCATTATGGATTCGGTTCCTTTCAAGCGGAGGCGCAGAGCTGGCTTCGCAAGCTGGGTGCGCAGTCATCCGGCGATCTCCGTCGCAGCGGTATTTGTACTCGTCATGTTCTCGAGCTTCCTTGCCATGTGGCAGCAGGATAGCGAGCTAACGGTGAGCGGTTCAGATCTTGCGCAGGTCGTCATTTCGGGCGATACGGTGACTGTTCCTGAAGGCGCACACGTGAAAGGCGACTTGGTCGTTGAGAATGGCAAAGCGAATGTATACGGTGAAGTGGATGGGGATGTAACGGTCATCTCTGGATCACTGTATCAAGCATCGACCGCCCATATATCCGGAGAAGTGAAGCAGATTGACCAGGCGCTGGACTGGTTTTGGTACAAAGTGTCTCATTCCATCAGCAGTTTGGCGTACTGATTTGCATGGCTAACCTCCTACTCAGGGAGGTTTTTTTGTGAGAAAAAAGGATTTGCAGCCCCATTTCTAGAAAAGAATTAGGTTAGAATAAAGGGTAATGAGATTAATGATACCTAGGGCAGATGGTGTTTGGGGGGTGAATAACGGATGAACTATTTTGCGGATTTGACCTGGAAGGGTTGGATCAAGGATATTATCGATATATCGATCGTTAGCTATATTATCTATAAACTCATCCTGCTCGTTCGCGGAACCCGGGCGGTGCAGCTGCTTAAAGGGATCATCGTGCTTGTCGCGACCTGGGCGCTCAGTACGTGGTTTAACCTGTACACGCTGAAATGGCTCATGAATCAGATGTTCACATTCGGCGTCGTGACGATCCTTATTATTTTTCAGCCGGAGCTTCGCAGGGCGCTCGAGCAGCTGGGACGAGGAAGCTTGTTCAGCCGTTCTTCCGTTGTGGAGCGGGATATAAGTGATCGGATTAATGAGATCATTAAGTCGATTAATTATATGGCCAAGCGTAAAATCGGCGCGCTGATCGTGTTTGAACGCAGTACGGGGCTCTCCGATTACATTGAGTCGGGCATCCAGATGGAGTCGTTCGTCAGCTCGGAGCTGCTCATTAATATCTTCATTCCGAATACGCCGCTGCATGATGGTGCCGTTATTATTAGAGGCAATCAGATTATGGCCGCAGGCTGTTACTTGCCGCTGTCGGAGAATCCATTCATCAGTAAGGAACTTGGCACGCGTCACCGCGCCGGAATTGGCGTAACCGAAGTCTGCGATGCGATCTCGGTGATCGTGTCGGAAGAAACGGGACAAGTCTCCCTCGCTGTTGGCGGCATGATCGTTCGCGACATTAAAGATGAGTCGCTCATCTCGAAACTGTTCGAAGAGCTGAACCCGAACTCGAAGGCGCGTGTAGGCCAAAAGAATACGAAACCACCTTTCTGGAAGCGGAAAGGGGGCAGTCAGCATGGATAAGTGGCTAAGCCATCCGACGGCGATCAAAATCATATCGCTGATGATCGGGATCCTGATGTGGGCTGTTGTCCATTTTGACTCGGAGAAATCGCCGAACACGGTTGCGAATTTGACGGAATCGCGTGAGATTGACGCGGTTCAGGTGAAGCCGATCGGCATGGATGATAAGAACTTCGCGCTGCGTCTGCTGGACCCGGGCGAGGTGCACCTCACGGTAAGCGGATCAAGATCGGACTTCCTTCTCGCGGAACGCAATAACGATTATCAGGTTACGGTCGATCTAAGCCAAGCGACAGAAGGCAGGAAGGTGCTCCCGCTCAAGGTAAATCTGCCTCGGGGGCTAGAGCTTATTGAAGTAAGGCCAAGCAACGTCACGGTCGTTCTGGAACGGCTGCTTACGAAAGAATATGATGTGACGATACATACCGAGGGCAGGCCAGGCAAAGGGTACAAGACCGGAACGCCGGTCGTGAAGCCGAACCGCGTGCATGTCACGCTGCCGAAGGATCAGATGGACCTTGTGGCCTCGGTTGGAGGAACCATCTCGGTAGAAGGCGAAGAGGAGACCGTCGCCGATAAGAAAATGAAGCTGGCCGCATTCGATCAAGACGGAAACGAACTGACGGATGCGGTAATAAGTCCGAGCGTGGTGGAGGTCGAGGTCCCGATCACGAAGCCGTTTAAAAAGCTGCCGCTTCAGATCGGCTTCACTGGGCAGCTGCCGGAGGGGCTCGCGATCGCCTCCTTCAAACAGAGCGTGGATCAAATCACGGTGTATGGACCGCAGGACGTGCTCGATAAATACGAGTACTATGACGGTATCACAATTGACTTGTCGAAGTTGAAACAATCGGGTACGATGGATCTCGATGTCGTTCCTAACAACGATATCGCTTCAGTAGATCCTGTTAAAGTAACGATTGAATATACGATAGTGCCTGAGGAGTCACGAGTTATAGCAGGCTTGCCTGTTACGCTCATTGGCCTCTCAGATGGCTTGAAAGCGAATATAGCGGTGCCATCGACCGGCATCGTGGATGCGATTGTACGCGGTGCGCCGAATACGCTGTCTGCGCTTGGCGTGAAGGATGTACAGCTCATTGCTGATTTAAGCGGCCTTGGGCCAGGCAGCCATGTCGTGCCGCTTGAGATGCATCTGCCGCGATTTGTGGAACAGGCACCGAATGCGCCGCTTAGCATAACAGTGGATATTACAGATGCCACGGCAACATCTACTGTGGGGCCGACGGATTCGCTGCCTGCAGATGGGCAGCCGAGTGACGGCAGCGGCGGTACGACGCCGGACGGTACGGGAGACGGCAGCGCGGTTGATGGCGGCGGAAGCGGGAACGCGGCGAGCGGTTCCGGTGCGGCTGGCGGGACGTCTGATCAAGCGCCTGCCGGGGATAATTCAACCGCTGCAGGCGGAAGCGGGGCGTCGACTGGCCAGAGCAGCAGCGGCGGAAAGTCCGGCAGCACGAATAAGAACGATGAAACGCAATAGCAGAAGCCGGACTATGGCGCTGCAACTTACTATGGATACATTAAAGGGGAATAATTACAGATGGGAAAATATTTCGGTACTGATGGTGTGCGGGGCGTCGCGAATCGCGAATTGACCCCGGAGCTTGCTTATAAAATTGGCCGCTGCGGCGGATATGTGCTTGCAGGACAGGCAGAGCGTCCGAAGGTTGTTATTGGCCTTGATACGCGTATTTCCGGACCGATGCTTGAAGCCTCGCTGATTGCAGGCTTGCTGTCGATCGGCGCGAGCGTAGTACGCCTTGGCGTCGTTTCGACGCCGGCAGTCGCTTATTTGACACGTGAGATGGGTGCGGATGCAGGCGTTATGATCTCGGCTTCGCATAACCCGGTTGAAGATAACGGCATTAAATTTTTCGGTGGGGACGGCTTTAAGCTGTCTGACGATACAGAGCTTGAAATCGAGCGTCTCATGGATGCTGAGGTCGATGAGCTGCCTCGTCCAGAAGGCGGCGATATCGGTACAGTAACCGTGGATGAGACAGCGAAGCGCAAATTCATCGACTTCTTGAAAACAACCGTCGATCAGAACTTCGCAGGTCTGAAGATCGTCCTTGATTGCGCGAACGGTTCGGCACATGAAATTGCTCCGACGGTATTCCGCGAGCTTGGCGCGGAAATTATTACGGTAGGCGCTGAGCCGAACGGCCTGAACATCAATGATGGCGTTGGTTCCACGCATCCGGAGTATCTTCGTGAGGAAGTGCTGAAGCACGGCGCAGATCTCGGCTTGTCCTTCGACGGCGATGCTGACCGTCTGATTGCGATTGATGAGAACGGCGAAGAAGTAGACGGCGACTTTATTCTGTGTATCTGCGGCGACGCGATGAAGCAGGCTGGCAAGCTGAAGAACGACACGGTAGTAACTACAGTCATGAGCAACATCGGCTTCTTCAAAGCTGCGCAGAAGATCGGCCTGAACACGGCTCAAACTGCGGTTGGCGACCGTTACGTCATGGAAGAAATGCGTCGCGGCGACTTTAACCTGGGCGGCGAGCAGTCCGGCCATGTTATTTTCCTCGATTACAATACGACGGGTGACGGTATTCTGACAGCGTTGCAGCTGACGAATACATTGGTCGCTTCCGGCAAGAAGCTGAGTGAACAGAAGACGCTGATGCGTAAATACCCGCAGGTGCTCATTAACGTGCGTGTTGCGGATAAGAGCGCGTATAAGGACAATGCCGGGATTGCAGCTGCAATTGCAGAGGTTGAGCAGGAGCTCGGCGACAACGGCCGCGTGCTCGTTCGTCCGTCCGGCACAGAGTCGCTGATCCGCGTCATGGCGGAAGGACCGGATAGAGAGCAAGTAGAAGCGTATGTGAATCGGATCGTGGATACGGTTCGTGCGGAACTTGGCGCAGAGTAATTATTGGTAAAATAACTCGATGAATCAGGTGTTGAGACGATCCTGGATGTGCAGCAGCAGCGGCATCTAGGGTTGTTTTTTTGTAAACGTCAAAATGTACAAAATGTTGACAAACCTTGCTCTTTTTTGTAAGCGCTCGCGGAAATTATTTGTTGCACCATCGCATAAAAATGAATATAGTAAGAAAGTACATTCAGGAATGGAAAGCGAGGATCGAGGTCAGGTTTCACTAAGCGCCAGAGCTTGCGCGGGTTTATGCGGCTGCTGCGAATCGTCCATAATGGAAATGGACGCGCGGCGTTTCACCGGCTGTATGAATCGGCAAGCTGACGAGGTGGAGGTGTTCGAAATGTTCGGCGGGGACCTCCCGGTATTGCATTTGACCGTAAGCCGATACTCAAATAGACTGGGCAACTGGTCTGACAAAGGGTCGGTAGAATGCTCCATAGTTACACAGGCTTTACATGCGGCAACGGAGGCTGTCGTGTATTGTCTTGGCTTCAAGCAGACTTAAGGGCTGCTTCTATTTTTTTTTGTACACGATTGTAAGGATTATTTTGTCATTTGCATGCAGGGCGTGCGCTTTCTTTCTTATTGTCTTTTTCCCTGTATGATTTCATTCATCATTCAAGTTCACCCCTTGGCAGGACGTTGCCGGCGATAAGGCGGCTTTGAGCCGCCATGCATAAAAATCGAGGCATCCGACTGCAGCGGGGAATATTACCCAAATTCGGAGGTCTATTCATATGTGTGGAATTGTAGGATATATCGGTAAACGTGATTCGCAGGATATTTTGATCGAAGGCTTGAAGAAGCTGGAGTACCGCGGTTATGACTCCGCCGGTATCGCTGTATTCACGAAGAACGGATTGGAAGTACGCAAGTCGATCGGACGTCTCGCGAACCTGGAAGAGAAGCTGGGCGGACAGCCGCTTGAAGGTTCTGTAGGTATCGGCCATACGCGTTGGGCAACTCATGGCAAGCCGTCTGACGTGAACTCTCACCCGCATACGGACAACTCGCATAAGTTCTCCGTCGTGCATAACGGCATTATCGAGAACTACCTGGATTTGAAGGATGAGCTGATCGCGAAAGGCGCGCAGTTCGTATCGGAGACAGATACTGAAGTTATTTCCCACCTAATCGCGGAAGAGTATGACGGCGATATCGTCAAAGCGGTTCAGCGTGCAGTGAAGCGTATGCGCGGTGCGTATGCACTTGGCGTATTGACGGAGTTTGAACCGGATCGTCTTGTTGCGGTTCGTAATGCAAGCCCGCTCGTTATCGGCGTTGGTGAAGGCGAGAACTTCATCGGCTCGGACATTCCAGCGATTCTGGAGCATACACGTGATGTGTACATCCTGAATGACGGCGAGATGGCGATTCTGACGAAGAACGCTGTCGAACTGATGACAATCGAAGGGAATTTTATTTCCAAGGAAATATTCCGTGTCGATTGGGATCTGGTTACAGCTGAAAAAGCAGGCTTCGACCACTTCATGCTGAAAGAGATTTATGAGCAGCCTAAAGCATACCGCGACACAATGATGGGCCGTATCTCGGACGATGGCCGCAGCGTAGTGTTGAAAGAAATCGGCATGACTGCAGATCAAATCCGCGGCATCCGCAAAATCCAAATCGTCGCATGCGGTACAGCGATGCACGCTGGTTTGGTAGGCAAAACCGTTATTGAGAGCCTGGCTCGCATTCCGGTTGAGACGGACGTTGCTTCCGAGTACCGTTACCGTTCGCCGATCATTACGCCAGATACGCTCGTTATCGTGGTCAGCCAATCCGGCGAAACAGCGGATACGCTGGCGGCACTTCGTGAAGCGAAGCGCTGCGGCGCACGCGTAATGGCGATCACGAACGTCGTAGGCAGCTCGGTTGCCCGTGAAGCGGATGATGTCATCATCACGCAAGCAGGTCCTGAGATTGCCGTAGCATCGACGAAAGCTTACACATCGCAGCTGATTGCGTTCTACCTGTTCGGTCTGTTCCTTGCGGATACGCTTGGCACGCGCGATGCGGATGCGATCGCGGAAGTCGTTGCAGCGATGAATGAGCTGCCTGAGAAAGTGGAGCGCATTCTGGAGAAAGCGCCAGTGCTGAAGCAATTGGCGGAATCGCTCGCGAAGCATAACAACCTGTTCTTCATCGGCCGCGGCGTTGACTTTGCAGTCGTGCAAGAGGGCTCGCTGAAGCTGAAGGAAATTTCGTATATTCACTCCGAAGCGTATGCAGCAGGCGAATTGAAGCATGGTACGTTGGCTCTGATCGAGGAAGGTATCCCGGTTGTCTCGCTCATCACGCAAGAGGATCTGTATGAGAAGACGCTTAGCAACATTAAGGAAGTCAAAGCTCGCGGCGCGCATGTACTTGGCGTTGTGAACGAAGGCTTGGAAGGCGAAGTAGGCAAGTCCGTTGACGAGCTGTTCGCGATTCCGAAGACGCTGCCGGTGCTGGCGCCAGCGCTGTCTGTCGTGCCATTGCAGCTGATCGCATACTATGCGTCGCTGGCTCGCGGTAATGATGTTGATAAGCCGCGTAACCTGGCGAAGTCGGTTACGGTGGAATAAAGGTATTTAAAAAATCCCGATGACACTTAGTCATCGGGACTTTTTATTAAGGAGAACTTATATCTCGGAGACAATCGGGTATTCGTGTGAAAAGAATACGCAATTTGAATGAGATGACTCGAGTCGAATTCTCCGCATCCAGGAAGACTGAGCGAAAAAAAGATATAACTAAACCTTCAGCAGAAACTTTAATTGGACTAAGCAAGAGGTTTGTACCCGAATGCCTTATATTTGCGATACTTTTGCGTATGTCTTGCGGTAATGCTTCTCCAACCCGTCCGCTCCATTCATTCGTCCGGCTGATGTATTCAAGCGGATCTCTGAGCTATTTAGTATCGCCGACGAAAATGTTCAGAATCGCGAACTGCCCGGTCAAGCCTAGAATGAGCACAATTTCCTGCACGAAAAGGATCAGGAAGCTTTCCTTCAAATGCTGCAAGATATGTCTCCGCAATATGGACCAAGGGCCGGCCGATCGCTGTGCGGGAGAAGGCAACCGGGACCGAGACAAAAATGGTGTACTTCAATCCGGCGAGAAGCTTGGCGAGGATATCGTATCCGTATTTATCGGTACCGAGGGGGTGATCCTTAGACGGCGGGGACGGCGGAACGATCAACTCGCCGCCGTTGGAACTTACCTGTGCGGACTCGTTCAGGTCGTGAGGCGCGACGTATTTGCCGAATAGGGAAGCGCAAAGCATGAAAATTATAATGATCAAGCCGAGTAACAGCGTTTTGTTCATCGCACGATCACCTTCTCCCATCCAAAGACGATGGCGCCAAGTAATGCGTATACGATGGTGTACAGTGCGAGCAGCGTCGCGTTGTTCATTTGTAGTGCCACGTTCCGGAATCATGTAATTGGTTGGAATCAAGATGGTTGAGATCAGTGGCAGGGCAATCGCGGGATCGTCTGTGGATACGATGGTCACCTGGAAGACGGCAACACCGGTTACCGTTGCAGAAATTACGGGTTGTGAACGGCGATTCTGGGTTTAAGAAGGACATACATTTAAATGATCGCTCTCCACAAGGCTTGAAATGCCTAGTAGAGAGCGATTATTTATCTTATCTATATCTGTTTAGGGCAGTGAGACATGCAACTCTTGAATCTTGCCGTCAGCCAACTTGAAAGTATGAATCAATAATAATGGATCGGGGAGATTTGTTTTATCGAACTCCCCATCTAGAGACGCGATGACAGCATATGCACCGTCTTGCTCCCAAGCATCGGTGATATCAAAACGAACGTGCACGCCCAATATGTCTGATTTGCACCAGTTGCGAATAGTTTCAAGACCATTGAATTCCCTGTTAAAGTCAATGACGAGTGCATCTTCTTTAAATGCTTCAAGAAACGAATCCAGTTGTTCATTGTTCGATGCATTAAAATAAGCCTTAACGGAGTTTGGTAATTGAATCATAATTATTCCTCCTTTATTTTATAAGCAAAAGTGAATATTAAACGGTAGGCACTGTACCGCCATCGATGGTGTACTCGCTTCCCGTAATAGATGCTGAGCGTTCAGAAACCAAGAAAGCGGCGAGCTCTGCGACTTCCTCAGGCAGGCCAGGACGACCAATTGGAATACCTCCGAGCGAGTTCATAAGCTCCTGCAACGCTGCTTCACGGCTGCCGGCGACCGTTGCGATTCGATCAATCATCCTATCCGCTGCTTCTGTTTGGATAAAGCCAGGCGCAATCGTATTAACTCGAATTCCTTTTGGGGAGAACTCTTTTGACAGTCCTTTACTGTAGTTAGTTAGCGCTGCTTTTGAAGCAGCATATGGCAAAGTCGTTTCGTACAGAGGCAATCTTCTTTGAATGGAGCTTATATGAATGATGACGCCCTTCCCTTGTTCTACCATCATAGGCAGTAAACCTTTGTCCAAACGGACAGAACCAAGCAAATTCATGTTCAACGTTTCCAGCCAATCCTCCTCGGTTAAAGCTAATGCCCCGCCTGGAGGGGTAGAGGCCCCTCCGACCGTATTAATTAGAATGTCGATACCGCCTAACTTCTCTTTAACAGCCTCGACAAGGACCGCGGTGCCTTCTGGCTTTGTAATATCAGCTTGAATGAAATGGACTCCAGAAATATCGTAGTTAGTCGGGATTGTACGCGCCGTTGTAAGCACTTTGGCTCCCGCTTGGGCCAACCGCTTCACGATTGCATAGCCCATTCCCTTTGTTCCTCCCGTAACCAATGCCCGTTTGCCTTGAAACTCATTCTCATACGAAGCGAAATTCATACTTATATATCCTCCTTGCGGGTTGAAATTAATTGTTACAATCACATTCAGTAGTATACCCTGGTTACAAATATGAATCTAATCTATAATTTTAATAAATTTAATTACTATTTTTCATGTAAAGAGAACGGAAGTTCTTAGTGGCCTCGTTTGACTTCAGGTCGAATAACACGGATCGCGATGATTGCAGCAATTGCTACCCCAAGCGATCCTAACCATACAACTTTGTTGATAGACGTGTTCTGAAGGACAATACCTCCAAGACCGGCGCCGATTGCCATGGATAATTGCTGCGTTGACGAATACAAGCTGATCATAATGCTGGATGCTTCCGGAGCTTGGCTCACCAGATTAACCTGCTGGGTTGGACCGGAGGACCACAGTGACAAAGACCAGAGCACAAGAACAAAGAAGACAGCGGCTACAGAGTGAACGCTAAGCGCAAGAAGAGCGAGAGAGATGGCGTGTATAATGAGACCAGAAAGCAATGTTTTTCGAACTCCCCATTTATCCGTTGCGGATCCGCCAATTTTTGCGCCAATCATGCTCGCGACCCCGAAGATGAACAAAGCTGCACTAATGGTGCTGGTATTCATGTGGGCTGCATTCAGAAGAAATGGGGTAATATAGGTGAAAGCGATCGAGTAACCTAGAATCCAAAAGAAAATCACAACAAGCGCCATTAGAATCTTTGTATTTTTAAGAAAAGCCAGTTGTTTGACTAGCGGTATCGGTTCTTCGCCTTCCGTATGCGGGATAGCAGCCATCAAAACGAAAATAGAAGCCAATCCGAGTATCCCCAATGCTGCAAAGTTTAGTTTCCAATTCATATTCGCGGCAACCAGTCGACCAAGAGGGATGCCGATGACAAAGGAAGTGCTAAAGCCCATTACGACTGTGGAAATTGCGCTGCCGATTTTCTCGGGTTTTGCCAACTTAGCAGCCATAGTAATTGATACCGTAAGAAAAATGCCGGCACTGAGAGCAAGGACAATTCTTGAGAGAAGCAGGGGCAGATATCCAGGCAATGAGATAACCATGGCATTACCGATAACAAAAGTAATAAGCGATGCAAGCAGAAGTTTTTTTCGATCCATTCTAGCGGTCAATGCGACAAGAATTGGTGTACCGATTGCGTAGCTGAGTGAGAAGATTGAAATCAGCTGACCAGCAGATGCAACGGATATTCCTGTGTCTTTTGCGATGATATCCAGAAATCCTGCAATTACGTATTCTGAAGTCCCTACGAAGAAGGTAATAAGAGCGAGAAGTATAATTTTAAATGAATTTGACATGTTGGTTCCCCTTTATATCAAGTATTGGTACCGATTCACCCATTCCTAAATTTCATTAATTAGCAAATCGTTTGCATACCCTATTGCTAATGGGGCAACCAATAATAGAACTGAAACATATGTGATCTTCCTTTCTGTGAGATGCGACTAAGGTGTGTGGTCAATCTGAACATCTGAATCATAACAACCTATGTCCCATGAGTCTAATGCATGATTTCTATGGTTTATATAATTTACTTTCATGTATAATAACAAAAAAGTACGCAGGGGGATTCTATGGAGCTTACACAGTTGGAGTATTTCTTGGCCGTTGCCCGAATGGAGCATTTAACGAAAGCTTCAGAAAGTCTATCGGTTACGCAACCTGCACTAAGCCACTCGATTTCAAAACTAGAAGCGGAGCTCGGTGTGCCTTTATTTGAACGAAAGGGAAGAAATCTGAAAATTAACCGATACGGTACAATGTTTGCAAAGCGCGTGGAGAAAATACTGAAGGAGGTAGAGCGTGGGAAACAGGAAATCGAAGAGTGCTCAAATCCGAATTCAGGTTTCATTCATCTTTCGTATTTGAATATCTTGGGAGTTGATTTAATTCCACGCATCATCCGAGAGTATCAGCAAGCCAATCCCAAAATTACGTTTAAATTGTCGCAAGGTGACAAAGGATTAATAGTAGAACAGATTGAGAGTGGCGATTCGGATATAATGATTACCTCTGAAAGACCCGAAGGAGAGACCTTTGAATGGCTGCCGATTGTTTCGTTACCCCTATATCTTGTCGTTTCTTCAAGTCATCCACTTGCCAACCGGGAATCCGTTAGCTTGAAGGAGATAAACGGAGAGCCGTTCGTAGGCTTAAAGCAAAACTGTTCACTAAAGGATTCGCTCCTGGCTCGGGTCCATCATATGAATTTCACTTTGGCTTCTACGTACGATGCTGATGATTTACCGACAGTAGCGGGTTTTGTCTCGGCAGGACTCGGAGTGTCTGTATTGCCAAGAACAGCAGGGTTGGAGCTGAAGGGTTTAAACTGGATCAAGATCCGGGATAAAGGTTGGGTTTGGGAAGTTGGTCTGCAATACAAAAAAAACAGGTTCCTTTCACCGGCTGCCCAAAGATTCGTCAGCTATCTTGAAAAAAAGTTCAATTGAGTCTCATTATATCTAGGAAGTTAGCTGGATCGCGCCTTTATCATTAATTATATTAATGAGTTTTATTAAAAATATAAAATATACAGATCAACCTCTCGTGACTATAGTTGTTTCATGAAAGCAGCAATCTCTTCTTTTAATAGAAAAGTGACTGCTGAAATAACATGGAGAGGATTTGATATTCGAATGTCAGCATACGTTGTTTTTATCAGAGAAAAAACAAATAATATAGAAGAGCTGGGTATCTACGCGTCTAAAGCGCCGGTTGGTCTTGCCGGTCATTCGCTGAAACCTCTTGCTATGTATGGAACGCATGAAGTCATTGAGGGGCCGGATGTGGAAGGTGTGGCTGTGCTGGAATTTCCGAACATGGAGGAAGCAAAAGCGTGGTATTACAGTCCCGCTTATCAAGATGCTCTTCAGCATCGATTGAAGGGCGGCATTTACAGGGGGGTTATGGTAGAGGGGCTCTCAAAATTCGAAACGGATGGCTGCAAGATCTGAAAGGAGTGCAGCGGTGATGGCCGTATCGTCGGAGGGCGAAGATTATGGAAACTGTATTGTAGATCACGGCCGGCTATCTCCTGGTTTTGGCGTAACTCGGGCAAAGGTGAAGCGATCATTCCCATTCAGGAACGATCGCTTCACCTTATTTGCGGTTATTGAGGTATTACATATGTTTAGACCGTTACTTTACTTGAAAGATATGCAGCTTCTTTTTCAGCTTCTTTCTTTGCTTTATCCAGTACTTCTGATTTATCTAGTAGGTTTGTGCCTTGGGCTCGAATGATTTGGTAATCCTCATTAATTTCTTCACTATACAAATCGATTTGCCCGATAGTTTCGCTAGGATTCATTTTGCGATAGTTATTCATAAAATGGTTGCCAACCTCAAGGCTCACAGAAGCGGGGGAATCCACGGTGGCAGGGGCATTGATAACAAGCAGGATTTTCATTCTTTCACTCACGTTAAAAAATGGTAGATACCATTTGTACCATGAGTTTTGAAGTCCAACCCATTTTATACTGAAGTCCCCTTCAGTAAGCGAAATCGAACGGAATTACCTGAAGTAAAATATACGAATGCCGCAGACTAAGACGCGCGTTCAGCGCGCCATATTTGCAGCCGATTACTTATAAACACACAAACGGCAAGCAACGGAATATAGCCATACAAGAGGATTGATCCGGCGTAGCGAATACAGTCCTCGACTACCTGCATCATCTGGGCGTTATATGGCCAAGCAACGATAATGAACACAACGATAACCACGATCCATAACGATGTTTTCGCGGATAGAGAGGTCGAAGATCGCAGAATGCGCGTACACCCCCAGAGTACGATGCAGCAAGGCGGAGTAATAGCGAAGACCCAATTGAAAATATAAAAATAATCAAAGCGCTCCAGAAACGTAAAAGAGATGATTTTGGACAAGCTTAGCGTCGGCCAAATCTCATGCTTTATTTCCCCTTGGTTGTAAAAGGCAAACGTGGTACACGCGATGATTAAATATAACACATAGGTGTGAAGCACCCCAATATGAGCCCATTTGGCTGACTTAGCATTGTCCCTTATATAGGGGAAATAAATAAGAAGCAGCTCAACGCCCATATAGAGAGGCACACTTCTAGAAGCGGAATAAGTGAATTCAGGAAGTGTGTGATTCAGGAACGGCAGAAAATTTCGCCACTCTGCATATTGAAGCGGGAAAATCAGCGTAACGATTAACAGTGAAGGTATGAGCACGAAACAAAACGTGATACCGGTGATGACGCGAAAGCCGCCGCGTACAATATAAACGAACATAAGAAGAAACACCAGCGCGATACGCCACGCCTTCATTTCGGGGAAAACGAGTGTTTGGATGACTTGCGAATACGAGATCAGCTGAAAACAGATAAGCATGAGCAAATAAAGAAGGAAGGCGCCGTTAAGCAGTGAACCCAGCCACTTGCCGAACAATTGAACATGCAGCGAAATGATGTCTCCCTTGCTTGCATGCTTGAGTATGTAAAAAATCAGCAGAACGACTACGTGTATCGACAAGCCGGTGACAAGGACAGAAATCCAAGCATCATGACCGGCTCCTGGAGTGATAGCATGCTGAAAATTCAGCATGGAGATGCCTGTCTGAGATTTGTGCAGCAAGAACCAGAGGAGGTAGGGCGAAACCGTCTTGGAAAGGGAAGCTTGGTAGCTCATTGTCGTTTTATTCTCCGGCACCTGAATTTTTTAAATGAACGTTCACATTCACATTGAATTGCAAGGTTGGGTAAACCTTCTTGTAAAAAACGGATGCTTTCCAATTTCGATCCTCCGACCGAAATCGTTCTCCAATTCCTAAGGAATCCATGTCATTGGCTTGGATTTTCTTGAGCAAGGCTAGAAGCTGAGCTTTCAGCTGGCCTTCGATACATGAGGACAAAGCGCCGGCTTCAGACGGATCCATCGACATTCGATTGCCCTCTAGGTTACGGATGTTCCCGTCAACGTTGATATCGTAGCGAAATGCCGCAGGACGCATCTGCGTCTTGCTCGATGAACGGCCGGCAAGAAGCGAAAGCACATACTGATGTTCCTTATAGTTGAAGGCCAATTCGCCTCTTACCTTTTTACCTTGCAGCAATCCGAATAACGTCATTTCATTCGTGTTCAGGACGATCCTCAGGCGATCCTTTTTAAATAGTGCATACCCATGGATTTGGATTTGGCGCTGCTCGTTCAACGATAAGCTCGGCATGGAAGGGTCTTTTCCCTCCGAGTAATAATCGTGCAGGAATAGATGGAGATTGGAAGGAGGCACGCCTCCATTTGCCATGTTCTGTTTTACGATATTAAAAGGGAGGTTCTCCAATTCTTGATGATCCAAGCTTTCAATCAACTTCTCAGCAGAGCAAGACGATACAGCGAGGAGGAGTGTATTACCGAGATCTGGATCTCGAATAATGGTTGAAACGGCAGTGTAGATGCCTTCTCTTGCAATCGCCTGGCTGAAAACGATGGAATTGACTTTGTTGTATTTCACTTTGCGGGGAGATTCGCGTTCGAACTGATCCATGATCAGCTTCGGTTCTTTGCCCTGCCCCTTTAAGATGGCCAAGCTTCCCTTCCGTTGGATGTAATTCGGGTACGCAACAGTTCCCTTGCATAGCTCTCCTTCTCGGTCAAAACCGACAGCGGACAGAATCCGTATTCGGTTCACGATGCTTTCATTTCCGCACCCGGCCAGCAGCAACAGAGAGAACAGAATTATTACCAGTCGGAGCAATGTGACCTTAATCATCATGTTCGATATCTTCTTTCTTCGTGTCGGGCTGATAGCGTTTGGTGCGAAGCGGGTTCAAGTACAGGATTCGATTAGTGGTGAATTGATATGAAGCTCGAATTAGACTATCGCTGAGATTGCCTTTCCGGAATGGAAAAAACGGTACCATGTAAGGAGTGTCCAAGCTTTTTAGCCGCAATAGATGAGCAAGCAATAGCGTGAATCCGATCGCGATTCCGAGCCCGCCAAGGAGAGCCGAGAAAAGAATGAGCGGGAACCGGAGCACGCGAATCGTATTCGCCATCTTGAAGATCGGCGTCGTGAAAGAAGCCAAGGCCGACAGAGCCACGATGATCAGTAAGATATTGCTAGTCAGAGAAGCTTGAACCGAAGCTTCGCCGATGACAATGCCCCCGACGATTCCGAGCGTTTGGCCGATTTTTGCGGGCAACCTTGCGCCTGCTTCACGCAACAGTTCAATGGTCGTTTCTAAGAACACGACCTCAATGACAGGCGAAAATGGAACATGAAGGCCTGACATCATAATGGGCTGGAGTAGTCTGGAAGGAATCATCTCGTAATGAAAAGTTAATACGGCGATATAAATCGGCGATGCAAATAGCGAGAAGAACACGCTCATCAATCGAATTACGCGAAAAAAAGAGCCTGTAATCCAGTTCAAATAATAATCTTCAGGTGAAATAAAGAAATCCATAAATGTCGAAGGGCCAGCTAAAACATAAGGTGAGCCGCTGGTAAATAAGGCGATTTGACCAGAGGAAATGACGTATGCGATCCGATCGATGCGCTCGGTGGTCAGAAAGAGCGGGAATGGCGTATTGGTGTTATCGCTGATGACTTGTTCAAGAAATGAACTGTCATAAACGATGTCCATGTCGACGCCTTTCAGCCTATTCTTCATAGTTTGAACGATTTCAGGATTAGTAAGTCCTTCAATATAGGCGACGACAATGGTTGTTTTGGACAATGATCCGATCGTCAGTTCCTCAAAGATCAATTGTGGTATAGCAATTTGTTGTCGCAGGAGGTGCAAGTTAATGGACAAATTCTCAACGAAGCCCGTTTTAGGCCCGATTACGCTAAATTCGTTCTCCGTATCATTGCTTGTACGATGTCCCATCGTTTCATGTGAGATATTAATGAGAAGTGCTTCATTTCTTGCTTCCTGAAGTTGAAGCACAACATAGCCCTGTTGAAGTTTATTGGCGATTTGATTTGGCACAGTCTCGCAAGTTATTTCGTCGAAGGGCAGCCATTTCTTCAATTCCTCTAAGCGTTGAATTTCTTCGTCAATTTTGTGCAGGCAAGGGAGTAAATGATCATGAATCTCTCCAGTATCCGACATAGAAGGATAGAAGCTGACGGTAAGGCTGGTTTGCCCGATCTCCAAACTGATCCGTGAAAAATCATTGGACTTGCTGACAATGGAAAAAAGCTGCTCAAGTGAATGGATATCGAATTGTTCGGATGGCTTCATTGCCTTCATGTACCTCCGAAGGAAAAGTTCTTAAAGAAAATGCCTTAGGGGCATTATCATAGTCTGGCCAATAGTCCCTTTTTTATGCCCGCTTTGACGGACTCTTCTTAGTAGAAGATGGACCTTTGATCCAGTGAATTTGGTGGCAAAAATTTAAAACGGAATAGTTTTTTCGTTTTCGTCGACAGCATGAGGACGTGGTCCTAAAATCAGCATTGTAAGCGGAATTGTAATCAATGGGTAAACGACTCACTTGGAAAAGCAAGCTTAACAAAACTTCTTTGTTATGACAGGAATTCATTCCGGTTGCCCATTTTTCAATTCGAATAACAAAACCTGTTGACACGAACACTACTACGTGTTACTTTATAGATGTAGTAAGTAACACTGAATACCAGTAACACTGAATACCAGTGATACAGAATAGCGAGAGGTGATCGTGTTGGATAATCTGACGGAAATGCTCAAAGGGGTGCTCGAGGGCAGCGTCCTCGAAATTATAAGCCGTGAAGAAACGTACGGGTACGAAATCACGCGGCGGCTGAACGCCCTTGGTTTTACGGATGTGGTGGAGGGTACGGTGTACACGATCCTGCTCCGGCTGGAGAAGAACAAGTTGGTGGAGATCACCAAGAAGCCGTCTGATATGGGGCCGCCGCGAAAATTCTTCTTGATCAACGAAGCGGGGCGCGAGGAGCTGGAGAAGTTCTGGGAGAAGTGGGAATTCGTCAATTCGAAAATGAGCGAGTTAAAGGAGAGAAAACAATGAACTTCTGGGACAAAATTACCGGCAACGACATGAAGAAGGAAATGAAAGCTTTTGAAGCGCGAGTCCACAAGCTGCCTGCCGATTATCAAGCGGCATGGAAAGAAATCAATGTCCATTTGTGGCCGCACACGGACTTCACCGGTCGCAATCTGATGCCCATCTTCGACGGCGTTCTTGGTCTGCTCGAAGAGACGGCGGCGGACGGCCAGAGCGTGCAAGAGGTTCTGGGTGACGATATCAAAGGCTTCTGTTCGGCGCTGGCCGGAAATGAAGGAGCTAAGTCTTATCGCGACAAGTGGCGCAAGCAGCTCAACGATAATATCGCCAAAAAATTAGGCAAATAGGAGTGATTGATATGGGAATCCGAGAAATCATCGAAGGCAAAAAAGAATGGCGAGCGCACGTGGCGCGCGTCAAAGCGCTCCCTAAGGATTATCAGATTGTGTATAAAGAGATTCAGAAATATCTGTTCAAAGTCGGACCTGTCGACCTCACCGAAGGGGGTTTGCTCTCGGGCATCGTCGACCTGTTCGAAGAAGGCGCGGCTTCGGGGAAGGGCGTGCTTGAAGTGACGGGCAGTGACGTGGCGGGTTTCTGCGACGAGCTCATCAAGGATTCGAAGACATACGCCGACCTCTATCAAGAGTCGGTTGATGAGAAGAAGAACAAGAAATAAGCTCCGGCTGATAAAGTAAAAGGAGGGATATCAGTATGGATAAAGCAATAGAAGTGAAAGGATTGCGAAAGTGTTACAAGGACACGGAAGTGCTAAAGGGCGTAGACTTCGAAGTGAAGCGGGGCGAGATCTTCGCCCTGCTGGGCGCAAACGGCGCGGGCAAGACGACAATCGTCAGAATTCTCGCCACGCTGCTTAAGCAAGACGGAGGCACCGCCGCCGTACACGGCTTCGACGTCGCATCCGAGCCCGAGAAGGTGCGGCAAGCGATCAGTCTGACCGGGCAATTCGCAGCCGTGGACGAGATTTTGACCGGCCGGGAGAATCTGGTCATGATCGCCAAGCTGCGTCACCTGCCCAATCCGCGAGCTGTCGCGGATGAGCTGTTGAATCGCTTCGGCTTGAATGATGCCGCCAATCGCAAGGCGTCCACCTATTCGGGAGGCATGCGCCGCAGGCTCGACATCGCGATGAGCCTGATCGGCAGCCCGCAGCTCATTTTCCTCGACGAGCCGACCACAGGTCTAGATCCCGAGGCGCGCATCGAGACTTGGAAGCTCGTCAAGGGACTGGCGGACGGCGGCACGACGGTGTTTCTGACGACGCAGTACTTGGACGAAGCGGAACAGCTTGCCGATCAAATTGCCATTTTGCATAAGGGTACAATAATCGCGAACGGCACGCTCGAGGAGCTGAAGAAGCTGTTTCCGCCCGCCAAGAAGGAGTACGTGGAGAAACAACCTTCGTTGGAAGAGATCTTCCTCGCAATTATTGGTTATAAGGAGGGGGCGTAACGATGAATGAACATTTCTTCAGCGACATGAGCGTCATGCTCGGACGATCCATGCGCCACATTATGCGAAGCATGGACACCATCATTACGGTGTGCATCACGCCTATCGCCATGCTGCTGCTGTTCGTCTACGTGCTCGGCGGCGCCATCCAGGCCGGTACGGACAACTACGTGAACTATCTCTTGCCCGGCATCTTGCTGATGGCGATCGCTAGCGGGATATCTTATACGGCTTACCGCCTGTTCCAGGATAAGCAACGGGGCATAATCGAGCGATTCCATTCCATGCCGATCGCGCGTTCCGCCGTGCTGTGGGGACACGTGCTGACTTCTCTGGTATCTAACGCCCTATCGGTTGTCGTGATCATTCTCGTCGCGCTCATCATGGGATTCCGCTCATCGGCGGGGATACTGGAATGGCTTGCCGTAGCCGGCATACTCATGCTCTTCACGCTGGCTTTGACTTGGGTCGCGGCGATTGCCGGACTGGCCGCGAATTCGATGGAAGGCGCTACCGCGTTCTCCTATCCGCTGATCTTCCTGCCATTCATCAGCTCGGCATTCGTTCCGACAGAATCGATGCCGGCGGTCGTACGCGCCTTCGCCGAGAATCAGCCGGTTACCTCGATCGTAGAAGCCATTCGCGCGTTATTATCGACTCAACCGGTCGGCGATGAAATCTGGGTCGCTCTCGCATGGTGCTTAGGGATACTCGTAGTCGCTTATTTCTTCGCGGTGCGCGCATACAAGAAGGGAAATTAAACGAATGGAACAAATGCCGCTCCATGATAACTGGGTTTCCAATATGACAAAGAAGGCAACCAGTGGAGCAATGCCTGGTTGCCTCTTTTTTATTAGTCACTGAACAAGGCAGGCGGGGCGATCGGCGAGGTCTAAGCAGAAGAACATTTGGACATCCATCATCGCAATCGCAGTTCTTGCATTGGTTTTCATGTTATTTCGCCAGCGTAATTAGAAAAGGCAAATAAATAAGTGCCGCCTGGATACCCAGGCGGCACTTGAACGTGTAAGCTAGCTCAGAGAGTGGATTCATGCTTCCAGGTGGTTGCTTTCCCTGACTTCGGACAGTTAGGGAACGTGTCCCCGGCTTGAAGAACGACATGTCCGCCATCATTATCAATGTAATGCCCGGATTCCGTTACCTTCTCGCCGCTTCTATGGCGATGACCTGCATTTGACATTAAATTGTAGCCTCCTTAAGAATGGTTAGCGTCTTCCCAATCATAATATAAGCCTTTCATGCCAACGCCATTCTTTAAATTTAAGAACGGATTTCGCTCCTGCGACTAATCATACCATCCCCTATGGTCACATATAGTATGGGACTGGGACAAGGGGGAGGCGCAGGTGTGTTCAATGACACTATAAATGTATTTAAAGCGGGGTTGCTGGGGCTTATATTAGGCGGAAGCGGAATTGGAATTGGGGCGATAATTGCCTTAATCGTAGGGAGTGTTCGTCGAAAAATCGCTTCCTTCGTCATTCATGTTGCTGCAGGAATGATGATGATAATCATCGTATTGGATATCATCCCGGAGAGCATTGCCATTGGGGGATTTCCTTTAACCATAGCAGGTATCTTATTAGGGCTGTACGGAATCAGGCAATTTGAACGCATTTCCCATCGGATCATCACGTTTACGACGGGTACGCGTACGGATTCGTGGTTGCGCGCTGGTCTGCTCTTTACTTTCGCTGTTGCTTTACATAACTTTCCTGCAGGCATCGCTCTTGGCAGCAGCCTCGTTAATAGTCCGCAGCTTGTGAAGAGTCTAAGTATAACGATGATTACACATGCCATTCCCGAAGGAATTGCGCTTATCCTTCCTTTCGTCCTTGCCAACATGTCCCATATGGTCCTGCTGATCGTTGCCATTGTAGGTATTCCTACAGGTCTTGGTGCATGCTTAGGTTATGTATTCGGGATGATCATTCCGGAGGGCCAATCGTTATTGTTAGGCATTACGGTGGGGACAATCGTGTATATTGCCATTTTTGAGATGGTAAGACCTGCCTGGAAAGAAAGAGGAGGCTTATCGGTTACAGCGGGCATTTTAATTGGCGGATGGTTAGGATTACTCCTCATTGAATGCTTACATTAAAAAAAGTGGAACCAGCGCATTCACGTTGGTCGTTGGTTCCACTTTTTTCTGTCCAGACCTTTATCGCTTAACCACAGGCACCCAAAACTCACCGTAGAACGTGCCGTCGCCGTTATCTGTGCGATAAGTCGCATTCGGACCGCCGATGTAAGCATAATCCGTGATTTGGGACAGGACTTCGCCGAATGCGCGGTAAGTCAGCTGATCAAACAACGTTTCCTTTTCTCCGCTTCCTGCGACTACGATGTACTCGCTATCTGGAAACTCGATGATGCGCGTTGCGTCAGTTACGGATTTTCCAGCTTCAACCGCGAAATAATTCCACGGCTTGCCTTGATAGACCTCGTTGACGGACCATTCGCGATCGTTCTTTGCGGCGTCTTTGAGTTTGTTAAATCGCCCGTCGGCCTTCAGTTTGCCCCAAAACTCGGATTTTTCTTTCTGCATCGCGGGCATGTCTTGGAAATTGGACTGGATGGAGAAGCCATAAGCGGTCAAGGTGAATGACTTCTTATGTTCAAGTGTGTAATCTGCCATGTGAGTGCTCCTTTCGTTCCCGAGATTTAGCCTTCGACTTTCTTAACGCGAAGCGTCATTTCGCCGTAAAATTCACCGTTCTCATCAGCTTTGACGAACGTTGCATTACCAGGACCAACGTAGTTGTAGCCTGTGACTTCTTGCAGCAGGCCGCCGAACACTTTGCCTGTGATTTCGTCGGCAAGGCGGTCCTTGTCAGCACCAGTGCCTGGAACGACGAGGTATTCCCCAGCGAGGAAGTCGAGGACAACCGCGCCTTCCACGTCGAACTCGCCCATCACGCCGAACCCGCGCCAAGGCTTGCGGTCGATGTTGTAATTGATTTGATATTCTTGCCCGTCAGCGAGTGCGAGAAGTTCAGCCAACTTGCCGTTTTCCGTGATTTCAGCTTTTTTCGCTGCCGTTTTGGCTGCATTGCCTGCCCAGTCGTTGTAGTCTTCAAAGGTAACACCGAAGGCAGTCATTTTGTAGTTTTCCGAAATGGTTTTGATAGCGTAGTTAGACATATTATTCTCTCCTTAGTGGTTGTATTCTTTACAAGATTGATTCTAATTCCCGAATGTATCAAAAAATGATACCTTTTCTTTGCTGCATTTTTGATACAATAAAATCATGAAAAAAACAGAACGAGTGAACCTGATTATGCGCTACATCAATAACCGAGCGCACTTTACGATCTCCGAGATCCAGCGGGAGTTCAAGATTTCCCGCGCGACGGCGATTCGCGACATTAATGAGATTCAGGAGATGGGCTTTCCGCTGACGACCGAGCTTGGGCGCGGCGGCGGCTACAATGTCCTGCAGAATCATTACCTGCCCGCCGCCCGTTTCACGCCAGAAGAGCTGAAGGCGATCTTTATCAGCTTTATCGCCTCGAAAAATTCGCAGCTGCCTTATCTGCAGAATCGCCGCTCGATTACGGAGAAGCTCATCGGCATCGCGTCGCAAACCCAGCAAGACGAGCTGATCGAACTGAATCATATTTTGCTGTTCGAGAATACAAATCCTGCTAATCCGAATCTTCTGGAGCTCGACGATGCGGCGCCTGCGGAGCTGAACCAGTTGATTTCGCTTGCTGTGCGAGATAAGCATCTTCGCGTGACTTATGAGCTGAGTCTGGGCTGGCCGCAGCTGCTGGACGTTTATGTGCTGCATATCTTCAACTCGAACGCACAGTGGCTGGTCGAGGTGTTTGATTTGGATACGGAGGAGTTTCGTTATTTGCCTGTTGCGCTGCTGCGTGATTCGGCCATTTCTGAACAGGAGATGAAGTGGTCGGAGCAAGAGATATTAAGCAAGAAGCTGCTTCGCGCGCGCGAGTCGAATCTGGTTGTGAGGCTTGATCATACTGGAATTCAGCGCTTTAAGCGCATGCATCCGCCGGGGATCATCTTGTCGTTTACCGGGATGTTTCAGTCAAGCGGGATCTTCCATGTTCAACTGGATGTGACCGATGCCGAGGCGTTGGCGTATTACGCGGATTGGCTGTTGTTCCTGGGGAAGGGGGTCGTGTACGATCGGATTCCTGATGAACTGCGCGTGATATTGGAAGAGCGTTTAGCCCACTTAACATTTAATTGAATCCATTAATCTGAAGGTTGTCCTCTTCATTAGGGCGGCTTTTTTGCACTTAATCACGCTCCTATATATGGATACTACCTTTACGATTGATGCAAAGAAGGCTGTTCTGGAGTCATTTTCGCGCCTTTCTGTTCACCGAAAGTGCCATTCGGGCAGGAGGCGACGAATACTTCGACAATTTAAAATGATATCGGGAGTTCAGACTAGACCGAAGATATCGATCGCGAAACAAGATGGAACAAATCCGATCGACCTATGAAAATGGAGTCCGCATAAAAGCCGATATGTACAGCTTCAGAAATATCCTGTTCAAGAAGAGGTATGGCAATTGGAAGGATATCGACCTTACTCCCTCATCGCTGAACCGAATTGACGTTCATGTGAATATCCAGCATACAGGGGAGCTTAAGAAGACGTAGCAGGGGTTGTGGGCCGATTATCATGAGGCGAAGAATTCGTGAGCTTCCAAACAAGAAATCCCGACCCATTCCGGTCGGGATTTCTTGTTTATTTGGCATTCTCATCCGGCTGATGGATGCCGATAATATTGCCTTCGGTGTCGATGTAGTAGCCCTGCCACGCCATCCCCGGCAGCGCGTATTTCGGCAGCGCGACTTTCCCGCCAAGCGCCAGAATCTTCGCTTCCGTCGCATCGTAGTCGCCTACGCCCATCGTGCAGGCGAAGCCGTTCACCGCTTGCCCTGGCGCAGGCGGGGGACCCATGCGCTGCATCAAGGCGCCGTTGATGCCCATTGCGTCAGCATCGCCGGTCACTGCTCCGAAATAAGGCATGCCCGCATAGCTGCTCCAATCTTCAAACGTCCAGCCAAATACTTCACCGTAAAATTTCTTCGCGCGATCCATATCGTCAACATGAACCTCGAAATGTACGACTCTTCCCATGACGTTGATGTCCTCCTAAGATATGTCTTCCTTATTCCATTCTTTAATCAGGGTTTCCTTTCCTACTTGATCTATAAACGAAACATATTAAATTTTTATAGAAAATCGTGAAGTCAGCGAAAGAAGTGAATTGATCTCTCCGCATGACAGTAGGTATCCTGTTCGCAAGGAGCGTGAATGGATCATGGAAAATGGGAACCGAATCATTGCGGAGAAGCAGTATATCTTCGAAGAGGGGCAGCCGTTTCAGAGCAGTCATGCATCGACAGTGGCGGTGCTCGCGAATGGCGATGCAGCAGCGGCATGGTTTGCAGGGAAGCATGAAAAATCGAGCGATGTAGCGATCTGGATGTCGCGGCGCGTGGAGGGCGTCTGGTCGGCGCCGTACAAAGCGGCTGACGAAGAGGGGATTGCGCACTGGAACCCGGTGCTGCTCGCACAGGGGAATTCGCTTGTATTGTTCTATAAAGTGGGCCGCGAAATTACGGAATGGTTCACGCGTGTAAGTCGTTCCGAGGATGGCGGGATCACCTGGGAGACACCTCGGGAACTGGTTCCGGGAGATATCGGGGGGCGCGGTCCTGTACGGAATAAGCCGATTATGCTGCCGGATGCGTCCGGTACGATATTGGCACCGGCTTCCGTGGAACGGCATGATCCGGACATCGCAGGGAAGCAAATCTGGGAGGCGTTCGTTGATATTTCGCGCGACAACGGACAGACATGGACGAAGAGCGAGCTTGTACCAATGGACCTGGCATCATATGTAGGCGCAGTCCACTGGTTTGCCAAAGGGCTCATTCAGCCGACACTGTGGTCATCCGGAGGAGGGCATATACATATGCTGCTGCGCAGCACCGAAGGCTGGATCTTCCGCAGCGATTCGGAGGATGGCGGGCAGACGTGGTGCCAAGCTTACAAGGCTGCGCTGCCGAATAACAACAGCGGTATCGATGTGGCGCTAATGGATAGCGGCAAGCTTGCACTGATCTTTAACCCGGTGAGCGGCTATGCAACGGATAGCCCGCGAACGCCGCTTGTGGTGCGCTTCTCGCACGATAACGGTATGACGTGGGGCGATGAGTTCGTGCTGGAGAACGAACCGGGGGAATACTCGTACCCGGCCATCGTGTCTAAAGGCAATGAGCTGTACATCACCTACACATGGAAGCGGGACCGAATTGCCTTTTGGAAATTGACGTTGGTATAAGACAGGCAGGCGAGGTGTCAATCGGCGACTAACTTCCCCTCATATGGAAATACTTTGTGTATCACCTGAGGAAACGAAGTGAGGAATTGCCCGAAACCTTTTGGACCAACACAATCTGGTTTATTTTACTCGGCATCACGACGCTTATTGAACTCGCCATTCTTCTAAGGAGAGCGAAACGTCCTTATTTCATGCTGGCATTCTATTTTACAATTACAGGCATGAGCTTCTGCTTCGAGATGGTCGTTCTCTCTTATCTGAACGCATACACGTACAAACCGATGCTGATCCCGCAATCACCACCCAACGATGCGATCGCGGGCAATCTCTTCTCTCAGTTTTCCGTTTCGGCGACAGCCGCACTTCTTGCGTTGTTTCGACCGCGATTTTACTGGTGCATCCTGTTCGCACTCGTATATGGGGGCATCGAGGAGCTGTTTCTTTATTTAGGCATATACGAGCACTATTGGTATCGTACCTGGATGACCGTCGTGTTTCTGCTCATTTTCTTCTGGATCGCGACAAAATCATACAACGTCTGCTTCAGCTCCAAGTGGCGCTTCTGGCGCTATCCGTTTATCCTCTTTGGCCTGGTGACGCTGTACATTCATTCGATTACGTGGGTGCTTCAGCTTGCTGGCATTCGGAGATACAGCTCGACCTTAGTACCTGGCAGCGACCGCAGTATGGTCATTCTCTCGGCTTCCGAAACGCTCATTCTTGGCAGTATCACCATATACCTCTATTTCTCTAGAATCAGATGGAGGTGGAAGCTGGTGGTCATTGTGCTGCTGTTTCTTGCACTTAAGGCTATGGAGCAATTGCAGCTTATCACCTTGAAAGACGGGTGGTTCTTGGCCGCTTCCTTCATCTGTATAGGCGGGATGTACTTGTATACGTATCTGCTGGATCGGATGTATAATCAGGTCAACTATACGGAGGAGTGGATGAAGCAATGACCGTGGAGAAGAAATACCAGTCCCTACACGAGAACCGGATCTTCATGGGCGGGGCAGCGGATGTAGAAGCGATGATCAAGAATGAAGGCGTCGATGTGGTTGTTGACCTTCGCGGCGATGCGAGCGGCTGCGAGTATCCGCAGGCGAACGTCGAGTGGATTCAAGTGCCGCTGGGCGACAATGCCCCGGAGCCTCAGGACGTCCTGTTCATGAAGGCGATTAACCACGTGGTGGATGCGTATAAAAGCGGCAAAAAGGTAGCCTTTCATTGCAACGGGGGCGGAGGCCGCACAGGAGTCGTTGCAGCGGGAACGCTGATCAATCTGGGTATCAGCGACACGCTAGAGGATGCGGAGCTGCGAGCGAAGAATATCCGCTCCAGAATCGATATTAAGCCGCAGCAGCGCGAGGCGCTGGAGAAGCTGTATCGGAATAACTAATAAAAAAATCGAGAAAGCCGGCAGCGTTCGCTGCCGGCTTTTCTATGTCTATTGTAAACCCTATATTAAACTACGCTGAATATACGAACTCTCGTAAGGCATATGCTATATTTGGGCCTGCCGTACCGACACCGGAGAATCCTCCTAAATAAAACAAACCCCCGTAAGGATTAGTCTATCTAATCTTTGCGGGGGTTTATCGTTAACTCTGTTTATTCAGCTTCTTGCCGAGCATGAGGCGCAAGATCAGCAGCAGCACCGGCAGGCCGAAAGCAATCGGCAGCGCGATCCTCGGCCAAGTCTCCTCGAGATAATTAATCGCTCGGTAATGGTCGCCTACGATCCAATAGCCGTACGTACCGAGAATGACGCTCACAATCGGGATCATGCTTCGATTGCTCTTCAGTCCGAAGATTCGAGTCGCGCACACCGATGTCGCATAGATGAAGAACATCACCTCGAACAGAATCGGGATGGAGTACAAGGCGATCATGATCATCTCGTATCGCTGCAGGAAGGTGCCGATGTGCGCATTGCGTGCCAGCTTCATGCACGATACGGTGTATTGGCTCGTCACCTCTGAGGACAAAACGGCGCCTTCGAGAATGGACCAGATCATCGTCAGCAGTCCGCTCGCTCCGATGCCGATCAGTCCGGTCGTGCCGCCGATCTTGCCGGCATTCTTAAGAGAGGGCATGACAATCGCTGCGAGCATCGTCGCGAACGCCCAATCGGTGTCGTAGTTCAAGCTGGCCATGAAGGTGCGGGGAAACCCGTTCTCCAAGACGGGCAGCAAATTCCGAATATCGAATTCATTCGTAGAGCCGATAATGATGAGCACGTTCAACAGAAATATAAACAGCATCCCGACAAGCGCGAGCCGAGCCATTACTTCAAGTCCATAGTAGCAGCCAAGCGCGCCGACGAGCAGCGGCGCGACGAAGAACAGAATGAGCGGCGCTTCCGGTAAGAAGTAATCCTGGATATGATACACGAAGGTCAGCATTACAGGCCCGAAGCCGGCCATGAAGAACGCGAAGATGACAAGCGCGATCAGCTTGCCGAACCATTTGCCAAGCAGTCGCTGTGCGAGCGACATGAAATCAAGATCAGGCGTTTTGCGCAGGACGAGGTAGGTGATGTAGATCACAACCATCCCCTGGAACATCCCTAGCATGGTCGTGATCCACATATCCTGGCCGATCGAGCGGGCGAGTACGCCTTGCGTGACGCCGATTGCCTTGACGAAGATGAGATTGACCATCATCGCAATGAACATGCCATTCGTAATTTGAAATTTGCTCTGCTGGTTGGACGTCCGGGCCTGCTGTGACACCCGCTGCATCTTTAGCTTCATATTCATCGAATTTCAGTCCCAACTGCTTTAACTACGCCGCTCCTGATGCTCGCCTTGACTTCTACATCGAACGTCGCCTTCGCAAACATGAGATCCCAATTCTTCTTGGAGCTTTGCCACTCTGTCGGATATTTGTTTCGGAATACATCTCCGAACTTCATAAAGTCAGAATGATAGTTATTCTGCGCTTTGTCGATGACGCTCATAATATTCTGCTTCAGCTGGTTCTCCAGCTTCTTCTGGGTCTCCAAGCGCACCTCTTGATCCAGATTAATGCCGCAGCCGCTTTCGACGATGTCCGCATTCGTCTTGATCTGAATCCGGAAGTGCGGCTTATTATTCGGGAAGCTCGGGGTCACCTTCGTCCGGGCCTCCTTGAACTCAACAGACAGCTTCTCGCTGTTATTGTTCGGACATCTCACGACTTCGATGCCGCTGCTCAGACGCTCCAAGAAGAAGAGAAGACCGCGCGCCTCCTTCGAATTCAACCAGCCGACCATTTTGTCGCCGTGAAATGCCGCTGCGCCGGCGAGTTCTACCTGCTCCAGGGAACCGTGCTCTTCTGGTTTCTTGTTGGAGATGCCCCGGGGCTTCAAGGATACTTTAGCTAGTACGGGCTCCGTCGAACTGCTCAGGAAAGCCTCTTCAAGATTCATCATGTTGCTCGCGGGCGCACGGCCGACAATGTGATTATTGCGGAAGAGCCGATCGATGGCCTCGCCGGGCACGACCTCAAGACCGGTTATTGTCGCAATGACTTCATCCGGACGGTCCGGTGTAACCGCCACCCAAGAGCTCATGCGCAGCTCATGATTGCGGGTGAAGAAATCGACCATCTCCTCGATACCCTTCTTGGCGTAGTCCTCGTGCATGACGATGACAAAATTATGGGCCCAGTACACACGCCGCGAAGAGAATCGCCCTAAGTTGCGGATCGCATCGAAGATGGTCGAGCCCTCGGCGCTAATCGAGTAAATCGGCTGCCCGGTTCCGCCCGAAGGCGCCCCGGTTTGTCCGCGCGCATCGGCAGGCCGGATAATCTGGACGGATACCCGGACCGTATCGGGCTTATCACCAATATCAAGACCGACGGCAGTGACAAGGGCAAGTTCATTAATCTGCCGCAGCCCCAGGCAAGCGGTCTGAGATAGCAGTAAGAGGAGGCTGAGTAATAGAACTGCAGCACGTTTCATCGCTAGGTCGTGCCTCCTTTTGGCGGCTGCGGCATCTGATTCTCGCCCAGCCGCTGTGAATCTTGAGCAAAATCCGGCCGCTCGTTCATCATCCAGATTGGCATCCGAATCGCCATGTCACGCTGATCGCCCGGCCGGAACGGGCTTGCCGGCGCCAAGTACGATTCGCCGAAGGAGCGGATCGACATCGCGTGCAGCAGCAGGGCGAAGAACACGACCGCAAAGCCGAGCAAGCCGAACACGCCGGACGCGATCAGGAGCGGGAACCGGAAGATGCGCAGCGCGAGCGATGAGGAATAACTCGGGATGGCGAAGGATGAAATCTCCGTAATCGCAATGACGATGACCATGAACGGAGAGACGAGCCCCGCTTGCACGGCGGCTTGTCCGATAATGAGCGAGCCTACGATGCTGACCGCTTGGCCGATCGGCTTCGGCATTCGCAGGCCGGCTTCGCGCATGAGCTCGAAGGCGATCTCGAGCATAAGCGCCTCAAGGATGACCGGGAACGGCACCACTTCGCGGCCGGAGGCAATCGTCAGTGCCAGCGCGGTTGGAATCATCTCGTGATGGAACGAGACGAGCATGACGTAGATGGACGGCAGCACGAGGCTGATAATGAGCGCGAGATAGCGCACGCAGCGAAAGAACGAGCCGACCCAGTAGCGGTTATAGTAGTCGTCCGGCGCTTGAATGAACTGCCAGAAGAACGTCGGTACGATAAGAACGACCGGCGTATTGTCGATGAAGATGGCGACTCTGCCTTCGAGCAGGGCGGAAGCGACTTTGTCCGGCCGCTCCGTGCTCTGGATCGTATTGAACGGCGACAGCGGCGCGTCTTCAATCAGCTCTTCGATATAGCCGCTCTCGAGAATCGCATCGATCTTAATGCCTCGCAGCCTTCTTTTGACCTCGTCGACAAGTCCTTCTTTCACAAGATCCTGGATATACGCAATATTGATGTCCGTCTGTGAGCGGGTGCCGACAATCATAGGGTCAAAACGCAGCTGCGGGTCCTTAATACGCCTGCGCACATGCGCCGTATTGGTGCGGATGCTCTCGTTGAAGCCGTCACGCGGACCGCGGACGTTATTTTCGGCGGAAGGCTCCTCAACGCCCCGATCCTTCCAGCCTTTAGAGCTGACAATAAGCGCTTCCTTCATGCCTTGAACGAGGAGCAGCGTATCGCCGGACACGACGGCGGCAATGCCGTCCTTCATCCGGGTTGCCGTCTTCGCTGAAGCGTTCACGAGCAGCGTCGTCCGCAGTTCTTCCGCCGATGGAATTGCAGCGGGATCGCGATGCAGATCTTCGCCGAACACGATGAGCGCCTTCAGAATCGCTTCAATAACGAGCGTATCCGCGAGCCCGTCGACGAAAAAGCAGACGCCCGGAAAATCCGGATTGCCGCATAACCGGAACTCCCGCTGCTGCAGATCCGCGCTCTTCCCGAGCAGGGCATCGATGATGGCGATATTATCGTTTAGCTTCGGCGTGAAAGTCGCGCTTAATAGCTCCTCCTGCTCTCTGGCTGCTTTGTCTGCTTTGTCTGCTTTGGCTACTTGGTCTGCTGGCATGTTTCACTCCATCCTTTCTCGTGCCTGGTATAG
Source organism: Paenibacillus taihuensis (assembly GCF_003386535.1). Classification (GTDB taxonomy): domain Bacteria; phylum Bacillota; class Bacilli; order Paenibacillales; family Paenibacillaceae; genus Paenibacillus_Z; species Paenibacillus_Z taihuensis. Next base: position 83,329 of record NZ_QTTN01000020.1, on the reverse strand, counting down.
ACGGCTGCTCGCCTGTTCACTATATGAGTTAAGACATTACAGGGCAAAGGAGCCAGGCCGGTATGGATTTCTATCACTCATGGATCTATCAGAAAGTGATTAATACGGAATGGTTTATGTGGATCATCGTATGTGTGGTCCTGGGCATTAACATTATTTCGCCGTTGATCGTCTGGTATTTCATCACGGGGAAGAAGATGGTTAAGAAATATATAGCGCATAAGAAGCAGAATCAGCAGCCCGAGACTGGCAATGCAACATGAGTTTAGGAAAATGATGCCATCCGCCTAAGGCAAAAGGTAGCTTCCCCGAAAGCGGCTTGTATTATGCGGAGAAGGTTCGCAAGAGACCCGAGCGAGTGTGAGAACTCGCTTGGGTTTTTGTTGTTATTGGGGGCGGTTAAAGAGGCGGCCGGAACGAAACAGTAAAAATATTTGGGTAAAGTTTACAAATCAAGCAGGATATAATGGATGATTGACGAACATATATTCGTATAGGCGGATGGGGTGGTTGAGGTGTCCCGGTCTGCTCACAACAAGTGATTGAAGAATGGGAGGAAACCATGTCGTCGATCGAAAGTCAGCTTCCGGAAGTCATGCGGAAGCAATTGAAGGCTGAGCTGTTGTTCAGCACGAAGACCGATCTCCTGGAGAATGGCCGTTTCGGGGAACAGTGGCTGGCCATTACGGAAGGGCAGATCATGGTATGGCAGCAGGACGGTACGCAGCTGCTCCAGCTTGCCGTATCGGAACTTACAGATGCGCGTGCGGCGAGCGCTGTTGGCGGAGGTACGCTGCTTGCCGATACCGGCAAAGGCCCTGTCGTCATTGCGCGGTACACGGCAGCGTTATCGCCGATGTTTGGCTTCGCCGCCAAGCTGCTTGGCGCACTTGCCAAGGGCGAAGAACGGCCGGTCGTTTCGGAGCGGGAGCTTCCGCGTAACTGCCCTAGCTGCGGCCATCCGTTGTCCGAGGGGACCCAAGTATGCCAGTTCTGCAAGGATAACTCGAAAGTAGCGGCGCGGATGCTGCGGTATACGAAGCCTTACAAGATGCACATGATCGCAGCGGCGTGCCTCTTAATTACGACCACGCTGGTCGAGCTCGTACCGCCTTACTTAACGAAGGTTATTATCGACGATGTGCTGGGACCGAAGGATCTCGGCTCGACGCTGCTGCTCGTGGTGCTTGGACTTGGCGCTACGATGCTGCTGATGTCGGTGATGCAGACCATTCGCGGTCTCATCGGCGTATGGGTCGGCTCCAAGCTGATGGGGGATTTGCGGAAGGACGTGTACAGCTCGCTCATGCGGCTCTCGCTGGCTTTCTTCGATCGGCGACAGACCTCGCAGTTCATCGGCAGAGTGAACAACGATTCCGAGGCGATGCGGCAGTTCATGACGGACGGCGTCGTGTTCATGTCGGCGGAGCTGCTGCGGATTATTGCCATCTTTATCATTATGTTCGGACTCGATTGGCAGCTGACGCTGTATGCCATCCTTCCGGTACCGGTAATGGTTGCGGTATCGATGACCATATGGCCGAAGATCGGACGGCGCTGGTATCAGCAGTGGCGCTCGATCTTCCGGCTCAATACGCTTGTCGGCGACTCGCTGCAAGGCATTCGCGTCGTCAAAGCGTTCGGCCGCGAGCGGGATGAGCTGTCCCGTTATGCGGATGCGAATACAGAAGTGGTCCGGCGGAACATCCGCATGGAAGGGCTATGGTCGTTTATGTTTCCGGCGTTTGCCTTTATTGCGGGGCTTGGCACGCTGCTGATCTGGTACAACGGCGGGAACAAAGTATTGCATGACAATATGCAGCTCGGCGTGCTGATGGCGCTCATCTCTTACCTCGGCATGCTCTTCGGTCCGCTCCAGTGGATCAGCCAGATGATCAGCTGGGCCAGCAATGCGATGGCGGCCGCGCACCGCGTGTTCGAGATTATGGATACGCCGTCCGACGTGCCGGACGTGCATAATCCAGTGCCTCTTGGCGTCATCCAAGGCGAGGTCGTGTTCGAGAAAGTGACCTATGGCTACGAGAAGCATCACCCTGTTCTGAAAGACGTGAACCTGACCGTGAAGGCCGGGGAAATGGTTGGTCTAGTCGGCCATTCCGGTGCCGGCAAGTCGACGTTCATTAACTTGATCTGCCGCTTCTATGACACGGACGAAGGCGCAATTCGCATTGACGGCACAGATCTGCGGAGCATCAGCCAGATCGACCTGCGCAAGCAGATCGGGGTCGTCCTGCAGGAAACCTTCTTGTTCGACGGCACGATTGCCGAGAACATCGCGTATTCCAAGCCTGACGCCACGCCGATCGAGATTATGCGCGCCGCGAAGATCGCCAACGCGCACGACTTTATCGTGCGTTTGCCGGATGGCTACGACACGCGGGTCGGCGAGCGCGGCCACAAGCTCTCCGGCGGGGAGAAGCAGCGGGTCGCGATTGCCCGCGCGGTCATTCACGATCCGCGGATTCTCATCCTGGATGAGGCGACCGCGTCCGTGGATACGGAGACCGAGCGCCAGATCCAGGAGGCGATCTCGCGTCTCGTTAAGGGCCGGACGACGTTCGCAATCGCGCATCGTCTGTCCACGCTTCGCAATGCCGACCGGCTCGTCGTACTTGAGCGGGGCAAGATTGTGGAGGTCGGCACGCATGAAGAGCTGCTGGACAAGGAAGACGGCGTGTACCGCAAGCTGGTGGATGCGCAGCGCGAGCTGTCCAAGATTAAGGGGGTTGAAGGTTAATGACGATAACGACGGATCCGTACGATATCCGGCTCTTCTCGCCGGATGACGTCTACTTCAGCCGCGGCCAGGGCGGTGTGTTTCAAGGTATTATCGATGGCAAAACGTACAAGGAGCTGGAAGTGTACCGCGCCTTCCCGTTCTTGTATGCCACGCAGTATATCTCGATCCGGACCACGAAGGGCGACGAGCTTGGAATCATTGCCGATGTGAAGGAGCTCTACGAGGAGAGTGCGGTGGAATTAGAGAAGGAGCTGCAGCTCCGCTACTTCATGCCGCGCGTAACGCGGGTGGACAGCGTGAAGTTCAAGTCGGACCTATGGATATGGGAGCTGCAGACGCATCTTGGCGCGACCCGCATCGTCATGCGCAACCTGCACGAATTCATGCAATATCCGGGAGGCGGGCGGGTACTGCTCTCGGACATCAGCGGCAAACGCTGCGAGATTACCGATTGGCAGCAGCTTGATGCACATAGTCGCAAGCAGTTGGAAGAAGTGCTGTAGTAGATAGTAGAGAGGCGTTCGAGGGCAGGCGGTGCTTGCTTTTGAACGCCTTATTGTTATTCCTATTCATCCATAAAAATGATATGGTGGGAGGTATCTGTGCTAGAGAGGGAGGATTCAAGCGTGTGGCCAAAGCTGCTGAACTATAACACCTTGCGAAACCAGATGCTGTTCGGGTTTATAGCCGTGATGATGATTATCCTGACCTTTGTCGGCGGCATTACCTTCAATTCCGTATCGACGCTGCTGAAAAATAACGCCGAGAAGCATATCGGCCAAACGGCGGTTCAAGCGAATGGGCGTCTTGAGGGGGTACTGGATCAGATCGATTCCTTAACGACGTTAGTGTCCACGAACGGCTACGTGCAGCAGCTGCTGCTTCGAGAGACCAAAGGGCATCATTCGACGTTCGCAGAACGGCAAGCGCTTCCGCCGATCATCAATCTCGTGCAAATGTACACGGACGGGATCAAGTCGGTGGAGCTTTATAATAAAGACCGCGTCCGGCTCTATCCGCTGGACGGCGATAATCTCGGCGTGAAAGTGAGCGAGGACTGGATCGAGCAGGCGAATGCCAAGAAGGGCGGCATTGTCTGGTTCGGCATCGATCCATCCGATCCGTCGTCGCTGCTGGCGATTCGCCGAATAAGCCTCATCGATAAGTATTTCTCGACGGGCGGCTATTTGCTGATTCGGGCTGACCGCAGCAAGTTCGCGCTCAAAGGTCCGCTCTCCGGCGAAGGCGAAGCGGAGACGATGCTGCTTATCGCGAAGGACGGCCAGCTCATTACCTCGAACGATAAATCGATAACTGCCCTGGAGGCTTCAGTACTCGCGGCTTCCAAGGACCAGACGGTGAAGATCGGCAATCGATCGTTCATCGTCGTCAAACAGCGTTCTTCCGTAACCGGCTGGACGCTGCTCATTCTGACGCCGGTCAACACGATTACGAAGGGAATCTCGGTCGTCCGCACGACCATTATCGTATCTGCCTGCATCGGCACGATTCTGTTTATATTGCTCTCCTTCTTCCTATCAACGATCATTACGCGTCCGCTGTTTAGACTCATCAAGACGATGCGCGGGTCGCGCCTCAACATTCTGAAGCCGACGGATATCGTCTCATCGACCATAGAAATCCGGGAGCTTAACTACTCGTACAATCAGATGGTCGATAATATAAACGGCCTTATTAAACTTGTCTATGAGAAAGAATTGTCGCAAAGCATGACGGAGCTGAAAGCGCTGCAGGCGCAAATCAATCCGCACTTCCTGTTCAATACGCTCGACGCTCTCTACTGGTCGCTGCTCGATAAGGACGAGGAACAGCTCGCGGCTTACGTCGTCAACATGAGCGATCTGTTCCGCTATACGATTACGAAGCCGAACAAGGATGAATGGGTCAGCCTGCGCGAGGAGCTTGAGCATATCGAACGCTATCTGAACATCATGAAGATGCGCTTCGAGGATCGGCTGGACTGGCACATCGACGTATCGGACGAGTTCTCCTCTATTCAGCTGCCGAAGCTGCTGCTTCAGCCGCTTGTGGAGAATGCAATTCTGCATGGCGTGGAGAGCAAAGTTACACCAGGACGCGTAGAGGTTACGGCTCGGAAGTTCGGAGAGGATGTCATCGTGACAGTCGAGGATGACGGAGCGGGCATGAGCGAGGAGAGCCTACGCCAGCTTATTGAAGGATTGGAGAGCGGGAAAGTGCAGTCAACGAAAGATTCCGGCGTCGGCATCGCGAATGTGCAGCGGCGGCTGCGGCTCTATTTTCCAAGTGAAGGAGACTTGGCAGTCTCGCGTATTTCGATTCAGAGCCAGCAGGGTAAGGGAACGCGCATTAGCATTACGATTCCGGCAGACAGGGGGAGAGCTCTACTATGAGAACACGGACCATTCTTATCGTCGACGACGAGCCAAGATCGAGAGAAGGCATGAAGAAGATGCTCGGCGCTTGGGCGGATTTGCAATACGAGCTGTTGACCGCAGAAAACGGGTTCACTGCGCTGGGCATATTGGAGGAGACGCAGGTCGATCTGATGATTACGGATATTCGCATGCCGGAGATAAACGGGCTTAGTCTCGTTAGTCGGATGAAGGAGGCGGACATGCAGCGGCGGCCAGCTGTCATTCTAATCTCGGGCCATGCCGAATTTGAATATGCGCAGCAGGCGATCCAGCTGTCCGTCGTCAATTATTTGCTCAAGCCGATTAGCAAGGACAAGCTGATTGCAGCCGTAGAAGAAGCGCTCGAGGCAGTGCAGGAACGGGACCGAGTGATGCTCATGACGAAGATGAGCGATCCGCAGTTGATGGCGGTTGCCGATTCGGAAGCGGGTCTTAGCGATCCGGTTCGCAGCGCTATGCAATACGTAGACGCACATATTGAAGAGGCCGTCAGTCTGAAGGACGTCGCCGAGCATGTGCATCTGAACGCCAGCTACTTCAGCACGCTGTTCAAGGAGCAGAGCCAGATGACGTTCAGCGAATTCGTGGCACGCCGGAAGCTGCAGCGAGCGAAGGAGATGCTGCTTCGGACAAACCTGCCCATTGCGGAAATTGCCGAGCGGATCGGGTATCAGACGGCCAAATATTTTAACAAGGTATTCAAGGAATATGAGGACATGAGTCCGGGGCAGTACCGCTCCGAGATGAAACGGGAAGAAGAGAATACCCAAAAATAGTGGAAGTTTACGCAAACGCCGTACCCTTATCCCCTACCCGCACCGATGATAGACTAATATCCAGAAGGAAAGCGCATACATCCTTCATACACGTTTAAGGGGGATTTTCATCTTATGAAGAGCAAGATTTTGACGCTTGGCACCCTGCTTATCGCTACGACGCTTGTTGTAACCGCTTGCGGCGGCAACTCGGGCAATAATAATGCGGCTAACAGCTCCGCGGGCACGGACAATAGCGCATCCGATTCGTCGAATGCGAATGCATCCTCGGGCAATTCGAATTCCGGCGCAGCATCGGACGAGAAGATTACGCTGAAGATGATGCACCTGTGGCCGGACGGCAGCAACTCCGCGCAGAACAAGATGGTCACGGATATTATTAGCGAGTACGAGAAAGCGAACCCGAACGTAACGATCGATACCGAAGTGCTTGAGAACGAACAATACAAGAACAAGCTGAAGGTGCTCTCCGCATCGAACGACCTTCCGGATGTCGGCTTCACTTGGGCGGCCGGCTTCATGGACCCTTATGTAAACGGCAACATGTTCGCACCGGTAGACGATCTGCTTCAAGGCGAACTGAAGGATAAGTTCGTAGCGGGCACAACCGAAGCTTATTCCTTCGGCGGCAAGACGTACGCGCTTCCAGTGGAGCTGAACATCGTTCCTGTTTACTACAACAAAGAGATTTTCGCCAAATATAACTTGCAAGCGCCAAAAACACTGGATGAGCTGAAGACGGTCATCAAGACGCTGAACGACAACAATGTGACTCCGATCACGCTCGGCGGCAAAGACGCTTGGCCGTCCTCGTTCTGGTACATGTACCTGGCTGACCGGATCGGCGGTCCGGACGTGATGGATAAGGCGGTTGCGAGCAACGACTTCAACGATCCAGCCTTGCTCGATGCGGCGAAGCAAGCGCAAGAGCTTGTGAACATGAACGCGTTCGTCAAAGGCTACAACGGCTTGTCCAACGAAGAAGCGAAGGCGCTGTTCATGAACGAGAAAGCGGCGATGTTCGCGATGGGTACATGGGAAGTGCCGAACTACACCACTTCGCCGGACGTACCGCAAGCGTTCAAGGATAAGATCGGCTACTTCAAGTTCCCGACCGTCGATGGCGGCAAAGGCAATGTGGATGATTGGGTAGGCGGACCGGGCGTAGGTTTGTTCGTATCCCAGAACTCGAAGCATGTGGATGAAGCGAAGAAATTCGTCAGCTTCTTCGTACAGAAGTGGGGCGAGCACTCCGTAACGGACGCTGGCGTTATCCCGGCTACGAAAGTCGATACGTCTACTGTGAAGCTTCCGCCGATGTTCATCGATCTGCTGAACGAGTTGAACAAAGCGAGCAAAGTCACGCTCTACCTCGATACCCAGATGAAACCTGGCGCATCCGACGCGCATCATAACCTGGTGCAGGCGCTGCTCGGCAAAGCGGTAACACCGGATGAGTTTATTAAGAAGCAAGATGAAGCACTGAAGGCAGGCAAGTAATTTTCTAATAAAAAGAACGTCATGCTTAGGAAGGGCGCATTCGCAGCTTGCGGCTGCGCCTTTCCCATGCATGGACAACAGCAGGAGGCCATGACAGCGATGAATACAGTCATGTCGAATAAACGAATTATTGCGCTCTACGTCCTGCCGTCCCTGTTCCTCATTCTTGCGATCATCTATGTACCGATTGTATTGACGGGATATTACGGCTTAATGAATTGGAACGGCATCGGCAAACCGAGCTATATCGGGCTCGCGAATTACAAGACGCTTATGCATGACAGCGTGTTCTGGCACAGCACGTTTCACTCGTTGTTGTTCGCGCTGCTCTCCACTCTATGTTTGATCCTCTACCTGGCAGTTGCGCTTGTGTTATCCGGGAAGATCCGGGGAGCTAATCTGCTTCGTAAAATCTATCTGATCCCGATGCTGCTCTCTTCCGTCGCGATTGCGCAGCTGTGGCTGAAGGTGTATCACCCGACTAATGGCATATTGAACGGGCTTCTGGAGAAGCTTGGTTTTCATCATACGCCGGAATGGCTGGCAGATCCGCATATTGTGCTCTATGCGATCTTTATCCCGATTCTGTGGCAGTTCGCCGGCTTCTACATTCTGATCTACTACGCGGCGCTTAAGAATATCCCGGCTTCGCTCGTGGAAGCGGCGAAGATCGATGGCGCGAACGCGCTGCAGGTGGCGCTGCGCATCAAGCTGCCTTTGATTTCGGAGGTGATCAAGGTCACGATCGTGCTGGCTGTTGTCGGCTCTTTGAAATATTTTGACCTCATCTATGTCATGACAGACGGCGGTCCGAACCAGGCCAGTGAAGTGATGGCATCGTACATGTACCATAAAGCGTTCCGCGAGTTTGACTTTGGCTATGGCAGCGCGATTGGCTTCTTCCTGCTCATCATCTGTCTGGTTGCAACTTGGGTCATTCGCCGTCTGACAGCGACGAAAGATACCATTCAATATTCATAATACAGGAGGCGATTCACTTGCCAAGCATGAGTACAGCGATTCGTCCCCGTACGGAAGAAGCAGTCTCCGCACGAACGCTTAGCAGCTCGATTGGATACGGCGTTCTCTATGTCGTATTGGCGGCGACTGCAGTGCTGCAGCTGCTTCCGCTTCTCTGGCTGCTGCTCTTCTCGCTGAAGAACAACCAAGAGATTTTTAACCTGTCGCCGTTTGCATTGCCGAAGACGCTGCACTGGAGCAACTACTCCACCGTTTGGGAGCAGGGCAGCATCGGCCGATATTTCTTCAATAGCTTGTGGATTACGGTTGTATCCGTCGTGCTTACGATTCTGCTCGCCAACTTCGTGACGTTCGCGATGACGCGGATGAAGTGGAAGCTGAGCGGCATCGTGCTCGGGCTGTTCATGATCGGCATGATGATTCCCGTTCATTCGACGCTTATACCGTTGTTCAGCTTATTTAAGAAAGTGCATCTGACCGATTCGCAGCTCAGCATCGTGCTGTCATATATCGCGTTCAACCTGCCGCTGACGATTATGATCCTGATGGGCTTCTACATGGCGCTCCCGAAGGAAGTGGAAGAGGCGTCGATCATGGACGGCTGCAGCGTGAACCGGATGTTCTTCCGGATCATTCTGCCGATGACCGCATCCGTAAGCGTGACGGCGGCAATTATTAACATGATCTATAACTGGAACGAGTTCATATTCGTCAACACGTTCCTGAGCGATGATTCGAAGAAGACGCTGACCGTTGGCATCCAGAACTTCGTTGGCCAGTATACGACGAATTGGGGCGCGATCGGCGCGACGCTGATGATTAGCATTCTGCCGATACTCGTCATCTTCTTCCTGCTGAGCAATCGGATCGTGGAAGGCATTGCGGCTGGATCCGTAAAAGGGTAATTGGATGAAGGATGGATGGGACGAGACCCGTACGCGGGGAAAAAGCAAGAAACGCAGCCGTTTTCGCGGCTGCGTTTTTTTGTACGGTTTGGGGGCGGCGGAGGCGGGGCTGAGAGTCGGAAAATCCGTCTCTCGCGGGCGAAAAGCGCCGGATTTAGAGCTGAGAGTCGGGAAAATCGACTCTCAGGTGTACACAGGCGTATCTCGCTCTCTTTTTCAGTTGCGAGAGTCGGAAAATCCGACTCTCGCGCCCGAGAAGCGCCGGATTATAGCTGAGAGTCGGATATTCCGACTCTCAAGTTTACTTCGGGACTGCCGATGTCATCTACGGTCCCCAACATCCAGATATTAGGGTAACTATGAAGCTATGTTGGGTTAATCCGCTTATGTTCGGCAGAATGGGCCGATTTCGCCGCTTTTTGAGCAAAAATGAGTGGATTTTAGATTTTTCCACTATAGCTACCGGAAACTGCCTACATCGCCTTTCCATGTTGGATTTATCCAACATAGCCTCCGAGTTCGCAGGTAGAAGGAGGGCGGACTGCCGAAAATATCGCAGGGGGAGGGGCGTGCGGCTGGCCCGAAAAGCTAAGATGGTATGGAGGGCTGGCGCTCGGGGAAGCGAGGATGGGCACGGGAGTGACAGGCGGTCGGGAAAGCAAAGATCGCATGGAAGGGGCGGATAGTCGGAAAGGTAGGACCGTATGATAGCTCTTCGCTCTTCGGTATAAAGTTTACGGAACTGCGCTACAATGCGGACGGGACGATCCAAACGATCGACCCGTAGGGGAAACGCAAGAAACGCAGCCGGTTCACGGCCGCGTTTTTATTCTCCTGATTGTGCCTAGGCTTTCCATGATTCCTTCATCCATCCGCCAATAGGCTCCAGAACATAACGGCAAATCGTTTCTAATTCGTTCTGAGTCCCGATTGAAGAAAGACACTGCTCAAGCAATTCTGCCATTCTGGAATCACGAGCATATATTTCTTCGAGTTGGTATTTGGGCTTTACCGACCACCAACCACGGATCCGGAATATAGCTTCCATGCAATTTTGCAGGATCGCTATCGATAGCCACAGTCTTTCCTGAGTGTCGATTTTATCGCAGTAATCTTCCCATATGTCGGTGAGCTGTACTCTGATTTTTCTCAATTCCTCGGTAGAGGGGGGCTGAGGACCTTCGTAATATAGTTGATCAGCTAATTGCTTCAAGCCTCTCCACTGATCGCTATCACCAATTAAGCATGTGCCGGTAGCAAGCATGACGGTAATCGTTGCCAAGTTCCCTTTGCGTTCATATTCATTAACGACATGTTCATACCATGACCACGGCGCGAGCATTAGCTGGAACTCGCGACCCTGATACGCGATGCTTTCCCTTTGGAAGCTTGCGAATGAACCGATATAGCACAAGTCGATGTCGCTGAGCATTGTTGCTTTTCCGGTAGCATAGGAACCACACAGGATAACGGTCTCTACGTTCGTTCGGCTCAGTAGGTCCTCGTGCAAAAACTCGTGAATGAAGTCTTCAATATGGAGCAGTATCGAATCACTCCCTTCTATTGCGAGTCTTGATCTGCGAGAATCGCGCGAAGCTCGCATAAAGCACGTATCGTTCGGAACGGGGCTGGTTGAACCTCCGCATTGCGTCTGGCTTCTCCGCTGGGATTGACCCATATCCCCCGAATGCCGAGCTGCTGGGGAGCGTCAATCTCCCATTCGTAATTGTCGCCGACCATCCAGGTTTCGTCGGCGCAAGTGTCAAGCTGATTCAACGCATGTTGATAAATGAAGTGGTCGGGCTTGCCGTGACCAAATTCTTCTTCAATGAGAATGCAGTCGAAGTTTCGCCTAAAGATGCCGTTCGCTATTATACGGGCACGCTGAACGACGACTTTACGTTCACGCCCGAGCATCATGGCGTGCTCGACCCCGGCGGCTGGGAAGGGTTCTACGCGCCGAATGTCATGGAGGACGGCAAGGGGCGAAAACTGCTGTGGGCATGGATGCCGGAAGTGGCGCGCGGAGCGTTTGAAGACGCGAAAGGCTGGGCTGGAGCGCTTACCGTTCCGCGGCAGCTGTCTCTGACAGCGGACGGCAGACTCCGTATGGATCCGGTGCCGGAGCTGCAGCGGCTGCGCGGACCATGCGAGCGCTTAAGCGGATTGATCCTTTGCGCAGGTGCTGATGAGGGAGACGCTGCTCTCGCCAACGCGGGCTCCGCCTGCTTGCTGCAAACGAGAGGGCGGGCATTGGAGCTGCTTGCGGAGATTGAGCTTATCGACGCGAATGCATCCTTCGGGTTCAAGCTGCTGCACACGGATAATGATGAAGAGTGCACAGTTATCGTGTTCGAGCCGGAGCAGCGCAGCTTTCATGTGGATCGTACTCGCTCAAGCTTGTCGCCGTCGACGCATAAGGCGGAGCTTCGAGGGGAGATCGATTGGGCGGCGGGGAGTACCGTGAAGGTGCATATGTTGCTGGATTATTCCTTGCTCGAGGTTTTTGCAGGCTATGACTCCTGTCTGTCAGCACGAATGTATCCGCTCTTGGAGGAGAGCGACAGAGTCACTGTATTCGCGAGGAAAGGCAGCGTATCGTTCCGGTCGCTGCAGGTGTGGGCGATTCGCTCGATTTGGCCATAACGGCCAAGGAGACGGATGTGTTCCCCAAAAAAGAACGTTTTCAAGCACGAATGTCCGGTAATTTGGATGTTCCCTCGCAAAAGAGTGAGCTATGATGAATACATCAAATTGAATCCGCTTACAAGGCTGGCGCAGATCGGTTTCTGCTTGGAAGTAGACTGTGCGGTTAGAGAGGAACTAGAGAGGATGACCGAACGATGAATCATGTTCCGAGCGGACTGGTGCCAGGTGCTCCGAGAGCACAACAACAAAGCAGTGCTTGGAGGAAGATCAAGAAGCAGAAGATCTTGCTGCTGTTCTGCGTGCCGTTCGCCGTCTGGGCGGCCATATTCTGCTATGCGCCGATTTGGGGCTGGATCATGGCCTTCCAGGATTACAATGCGGGCAAAGGCATTATGGGGAGCCCGTGGGTCGGCTTGAAGCATTTCCGGACGTTCTTCCAGGAAGAGATGCTGTATACACTGCTGCGCAACACGATCGCAATCAGCGTCTTGAATATCGTGGTCGGAACGATCGGAGCGGTATCGCTTGCGCTGCTGCTAAATGAAGTGAAAGGCGTCTTCTTCAAGCGGACCGTTCAGACCATATCCTATTTGCCTTACTTCATCTCGTATGTCGTCGTCGCCAACCTGTTCTTGACGCTCCTCTCCCCGACGGACGGGACGGTAAACCGGATTCTGATGAAGCTCGGCCTGATCGACGAGCCGATTTTCTTCTTTGGGGAGCCGCACCTATTCTGGTTTCTCGTCGTGTTTATAAACGTTTGGAAGAGCATCGGATGGGATGCCATCATCTACATTGCGGCGATGTCGGCGGTCGATACCGAGTTGTACGACGCGGCCAGCGTCGATGGCGCGGGACGATGGAGAAAAATGTGGCACATTACGCTCCCATGCATTCGCCCGACCATTGTCGTGCTGCTCATTCTCAGCACCAGCGGGATCTTGAGTGCAGGTTTTGATCCGTCCTATTTGCTGGGTAACCCAATGGTATACGAGTATTCCGAGGTTATCGATACGTACGTGTACCGCATGGGTCTTGGCAACGCGATGTATTCCTACGCAACGGCAATCGGCCTGTTCCGGTTGATCGTATCCTTGATTCTTCTGTATCTCGTCAACCGGATCGCGAAGAAGCTCGGCGAAGAAAACGTGCTGTGAAGAGAGGGCGAAAGCGATGAAACAAAGATGGCAAGATACTCTGTTCGATGTATGCAATATCGGCTTCCTTACGCTGCTGATGATTGTGACGCTGTATCCGTTTCTGCATGTGCTGGCGTTCTCGCTGAACGATGCCGTCGATTCCATGCGCGGAGGTCTAACGGTCTGGCCGAGGAAATTTACGTTCGCGAACTACGGCGTTATTTTCCGGTACGATGCGCTGATTGACGCTTCCGTCATGAGCGTGCTGCGCACCGCAGCTGGCACGTTATCCTCGGTGTTATGCACGGCCATGCTAGCCTATTCACTCACGAAGAAGGAACTGCTCGGCTTCAAGTTTTTCAATTCGTTCTTTATTCTGACGATGTTCTTATACGGCGGCCTTATACCAACCTTCATTCTGTTCAAGACGATTCACCTTTACAATACGTTCTGGGTATACATTATTCCGGGCTTGATCAGCGCGTTCAACATGATATTGCTCCGCACAAACTTCAAGACGATTCCCGATGCGCTGATCGAATCCGCTTATATCGACGGCGCGAACGATCTGTACGTGTTCTTCCGAATCATTCTGCCCTTGTCCACGCCTATTCTCGCCACGATCGGCTTGTTCGTCGCCGTCGGCCAATGGAATTCCTGGCAGGATACGCTCTTCTTCACCGTGAACGACAAGCTGCAAACGCTCCAATATGTGCTGATGAAAATATTGAATCAGACCGAAGCCGGAGCGATGATTAACCAGATGAAGGCTAGTCTGGCCCGCCGCGGCATGGTCAAGGTTACGCCGGATGCGGTGAAGATGGCGATTACGATGGTGGCGACAGTGCCGATTCTGTGCGTCTACCCGTTCATTCAGAAATATTTTGTCAAAGGCATGCTTATCGGCTCCGTCAAAGGCTAGGCTGGCGCAATAAGGCTGTTCGTCCTCGCAGAGGGCTGTAAATAGCAAAGGATGCTTTTATTCACTTGGGGGAGGTTTCATATGAGAAAAGCAAGCAATCGGGGAAGGAAAATGTCTGGCCTGCTGTTGAGCGCATGCATGATGCTCACCATCGCGGCGGGCTGCTCCGGCAACAGTGGAACGACGAACAACGCGCAGCCATCCAATACTTCTGGCGGCACAGCGAATACAAACGCGCCTGCGCTCGAGGGCGATATGTCCACTTGGCCGGATGCGGAGTTCAGCGTGATGCTTCCTTACCCGGATACGCAGATCGCTGCGGATGACGCGCCGATCGTGAAGCAGGTGTACGATAAGACGAAGGTTCATCTGAAGCTTGAGGTGCCGCCTTCCAACGCGGATGAGAAGCTGAACATTATGCTGGCAAGCGGGGAATACCCGGACGCCCTTGTCATTACCAATCCGGCAATGGCACAGAAGTTCATCGATGCGGGCCATGTCATTCCCCTTGATGAATTGTTCGACAAGTACGGCGGACAGATCAAGGAGAACTTGAGCTCGGCCTGGAATCAGCTGAAGAGCCCGGACGGCAAGATCTACCGCATTCCTTCCGGCTATATTATGCCTGGCGCGGAACGCATGCTGGAGACGGGACTTAGCTTCCAGTTTCTGACGAACGTCCTGGAGGCCAAAGGCTGGTACAAGCCGCAGACGTTCGACGATACGACGGCTCTGCTGAAAGAAGTGAAGGAGAAGTACCCGCAGTACATTCCGATGTCGCTGGCACTGGGAGCCGAGGGCTTCTTCCAAAATATGATCAAGACACTCGCCGGCGCCGAAGGCGTGCGGGTATACGGCGATTACGTATGGACGCAGGACGACAAGCTGATGTATAAATTCAAGGATCCGGGCATCCGCCATGCGCTGCAGTGGGTGAACCAGCTTTATCAGCAAGGGCTGCTCGACAAGGAATCCGCGGTTCAGAACATGGACGGCTTGAAGGCCAAGATGGCGTCGGAGAAGGTATTCTCTTCCATCGGGCATTGGTTTGACAATATGTACGAGGCGAACAGCATCTTCACGCAGGATAAAAAGCCGTTCCGCTTTAAATATTTCTTGCTGAAAGCGGATGCAAACGTCGCGAGGACGACCTATGACGAATACGGTGCAAACTACGATACGGGCATCTATATAACGAAGAAAATGAAGGACCCTGCGCGCTTCATGCAGTTCGTCAATTACCTCAACACCCAGGAGGGCAACCTGCTGCAAAAAGGAGTCATCAACTATGATGGCGAAGACAAAGAGGGCTACGATTACTATACGTCCGTAGAAGACGGAAAGAAGGTCATTCTCAGCACGACCTTCCAAGTGAACGGCTGGCAGAATGACGAGCTGTTCGCGACGAAGCGCGGCCTCGGCACATTCGGTTTCCTGACGTTCAGCACGGATATGAACGAGCATCCGAGCTTCACGTACCATTACTCGAAGAAGGAATTGGACTTCTCGATGTGGATGGACGACGAGCAGAAGCGTGCCAATGAAGGCTTCGGCGAGAAAGGGACGGATTGGATCGAGGAAGGACGCAGCACAGGCTGGGATTCTTCCGATATTTCGGGCCTGAACTTCAAGCCGGAGAGCGACGAATTCATCGCGTCGACGAAAGTGAATCAATATGCGTACAATACCATTGTGAAGCTGCTGTTATCCGCAAATGATGCAGAATTCGACAAGGGCTACGACGCATTTTTGAAAAAAGCGGACGACATGGGCATCGGCAAAGCCGAGGCTGCGATGAACCAGCTGTATCAGGAACGTAAAGCGAGCTGGAAATAAGATTGCATATGGGCGGAAGAGGCTCCGGTTGCGCCGACGGGAGTCTCTTACGCCCATATGCAATTAGGGCTGGGAGGGAGCAGCGTGATCAAATTATTTATCGTTGACGACGAGGATATGGAACGCGAGGGCATTCGTTCGTTATTCGACTGGAAGCAATTCGGCGTGACGGTGATCGGGGAGGCGTGGAACGGCCATGCTGCGCTCGAAGCGCTTGAGCATGAGGAGCCTGACCTTGTTATTACGGACGTGCGGATGCCTGGCATGAACGGCTTGCAGTTTGCCAGCAGGCTGAAGCGCATGTACCCGAATGTCAAATACATCTTCATCAGCGGGTATGAGGACTTTGATGCGGCGCGCAACGCCGTGGATGTTAACGCCGTCGCCTACTTAATGAAGCCGATCAATAAAGAGACGCTTATGCAGACGATTGCGGGAGCGATCGGCCGAATCGAGGAGGAGAAGCATCGCGTACAGGAAGGGGATAAGCTGAGGCACCAGGTGGAAGAGAACATGCCGGTTCTGAGAGAGCAGCTGCTGCGGGATTTGCTGCTCGGCATCGAGCCGGTTGACGGCGAACGTACGATCCAGCAGGCGCAATCGTTCGGCCTTGCGCTGCCGACGAGCCGAACCGCGGTTATGATACTGAAGGTGAAGGAGCTCTCGCCGGACAGCGAGGAAGCAGAACCGCTTAAAGCGGTTACTGTACATCGGGAATTGAGCCGGATCATTCAGGAGGAGACGGGCTTGCCCGCCGTCATGACCCGAGAGGGCGAGTATACGGTGCTTGTCCCCAGTTCGCCGATTCTGTCGCCGGAAGAAGCGGAGGAGCATGTGGAACAGCTGGCTGCGAGCTGGATGCAGCAGCTGAATCGGACAACGGGATTGACGTACGCGATTGGCATTGCTCTGGCCGAGGACGGCATTCGCAGCTGCCACCGTTATTGCCGTTTGGCAAGAATGGCGGCCAGCCGCAGCATGTACTCGGATGTGCCGAGCGTGATGTGGCACGAAGATCACGAAGACAGCCGGGACGAATTCCCGATTGCCCTGCATCGTTCCAAAGAAGAGCTGACGGAGGCGATTATAACCTCTGATACGGAAAAGATCGAAGCGATCATCCGTGCTTGCTTCCAAAATAAAGCTATGAAGAAGGAGCAAGCGTGGTTCGTCGCCGTCGATCTCCTGACGACGGCGCTGCATACGCTGGCCGAGAAGAGAGAACTGATGAAGGCCGCATTCGAGCAGGAGAAGGCGCCATGGGATAAATTAATGCATATGGAGACGATAGATTCGCTGGTATCGTGGGTCATCGTTTATGTGCAAAACATTTCAGAGCTGATCCGTAAAAATCAAGGCAACAAACACGAGCATATCGTGCAAACCATCAAGCAGTGGGTCAAAAGCGAATATATGACGGACATAACGATCGATTCCATTGCATCCCGCGTTTTTCTGGCACCGGGATACGTCCGAAAGCTGTTCAAGAACCAGACGGGCATGACGCTTAAGGAATATATCGTGCAAACCCGGATGAAATGCGCGAGCGAGCTGCTTCGTCAGCCGGAACGCAAAGTTAACGAAGTCGCTGCCGCCGTCGGCTATGAGAATGTATCCTATTTTTGCGCCGTTTTCAAAAGCTTCTACGGCCTGTCACCGGGGGAATTTAAAGATGCGTATCATTTCCTGGCTTAGAAGCTTGCCGGATTTGACGGCTAATCGGGTCAGGCTGAAACCGAAGCTGATCGCCTCCTATCTGGTCGCTGCTTTTCTGCCGCTGCTGTGCATGGGCTTCTTCTTGATGCACAAGGCGAACCAAATTATCGAGAACCAGACCAACCGGACTTACGGCATCTCCATGCAGCAGCTGATGTACAACATGGAAACCAGGCTGGCTTCCTACGAGGAGCTATCCAATCATTTCTACTTCGATACGAATTTAAATCTGGACCTTCAGAAGGATTACAGCGATAGCACGAATGTGGATATCTTTGAAGTTGAACGGGAGTTCATCGAACGGGTAAAGGTGCTGCTTAAGTTCAAGAATGACCTGCGCACGGTCAGTATTTACTTTCACAATCCTTCTCTATATAACGCCAAGCCTTATTTGACTTTGGCCGATGATAAAATTACGAGCCAGCTCGGCTTTCAGAGAGCTTCCGCTTCAAGTTATAAGGGATATTGGGGCAGAGTGAAGTCCGTTCCCGACGGCAACGTATATTGGGATGTCGAGCTAAGACGAACGGAAAAAACGACCCGCGTGTTCAGCTATAACCGGCCGCTGGAGTTCTATACGGATCATCAGTCCGTAGGTCTGCTTTCGATCGAAATCAAGGAGTCGGATTTGTATTCGCTGCTGGCCAAGGAGGGTATGGACAAGGGGATCTATCTCATCGAGTCCGACGGAACGATTATAACGTCAAATGACCGGGCGAGCCTGGGCAAGCAAATGGCTGGAGATGTAATGCACCGTATTACAGGAAAGGCAAGCGGCGATTTTCTGCTGAACCGAAGCGAGAACGACCATGTGAAGGTGATGTACAACGAATTGTCCAACGGCTGGAGAATGGTGTATATGATTCCGGTTAACCGTTTGCTTCAGGAAACAAAGGACATGCGGAATTATGGCCTGTTATTTATCATCGGCAGCGCTGTCTTGTCCGTGGTCCTTATCGTTCTTGTTTCCAATTTGATTCTGTCCCGTATGATGATTCTGCTGAAACGGATCCAGCGTATGCGTAACGGGGAAATCGAGACCGGGCGGTTCGTCAGCGGGAAGGACGAAATCGCCGTTCTGGACCATAGCTTCAATCAAATGGCGGAGCGCATGAAATATTTGATCGACGAAGTATTCACGCTCAGCATCAAGAAGAAGGAAGCGGAACTGACCGCGCTGCAAAGTCAGATCAATCCGCATTTTCTCTACAATACATTGTCCACGGTCAGCTGGCTGGGAAGGAAGAACGGCAACGAGGACGTATGCGAAATCGTGGAGAGCTTGGCAAAGTTCTACCGCATCTCTTTAAGCAAAGGGAAGGATATTATCACGATGCGGGAAGAGTTTGAATGCATTATGGCTTATATCGACATTCAGCGATATCGCCTCAAAAACCGCATCCGGCCAATCTATGCGTTGGATGACGGGATTATGGACGCGTCCGTGCTAAAGCTGATTCTTCAGCCGATTGTCGAGAACGCTATTCTGCACGGACTTGGGCACGAGAAGGAGCAGATTACGATTCTGATCAAGGGCGGTTATCGGAACGGTGCCGTGCAGCTTGAGGTCATCGACGACGGAATAGGCATGACGCATGAAGTGTCGGCTTCGCTGCTTGGCGAGCAAGCGCATGCCGCGCAGAGGAGCGGCTACGGATTGCGAAATGTCAACGAGCGAATCAAGCTGCATTTCGGGCGGGATTACGGCCTGACGGTGAACAGCATTCCCGGTGCAGGTACGACGGTCATTATTCGCTTGCCTTATCTGATTGAATAAAAGAGCGGTTTCGGACATAAATGTGCGGTTATTGTGATTTTTCGGCAGAGACGCCTAAGGTATGATGAGGACGATTCCACTGCCCTCGGCAGCGCTGCGGGCACGGATACATGAGCAAACGGAGTGTGAGGGGAAACGATGGCGATGAGTATTTCCGAACGGCAGGCTCTAGTGAATCATACGATACCCGAGGATTACATGGAACGGGTGTATGCAGGATGGGTAGGCAAAGTCATCGGCGTTCGTCATGGCGGCAACGTCGAAGGTTGGTCTTATGAGCAGCTCGAACGCACCTTTGGCGAAATTACAGGTTATTTGCACCACTTCCGGAACTTCGCGGCTGATGACGACACGAACGGACCGCTGTTCTTCCTGCGAGCGCTTGACGACTATACGCATACGACCGATGTAACGGCAGAGCAGATGGGACTCACCTGGCTCAATTATGCGCCGGACGGCCACGGCTTCTATTGGTGGGGCGGATACGGCAAGTCGACCGAGCATACGGCATATTTGAATTTGAAGAACGGCATTATGGCGCCGCGCTCCGGTTCGATCGAAATGAATGGAAGCGCTGTCGCGGAGCAAATAGGCGGGCAAATCTTCATTGACGCGTGGGGCCTGATCGCGCCGGGCAATCCGCCACTGGCTGCCCACTATGCGGAGAAAGTCGCCAGCGTATCGCATGACGGCAACGGCAAGTACGGCGGCATGTTCATCGCGGCCTGCATCGCAGCTGCTTTTACGGAGAAGGACGCGGAAGCGATTATCGCAGCGGGCTTGTCCGTCATTCCGTCGGATTGCGAATATGCCCGGATGACAAACGACGTAATTGCATTCTATCGCGAGCATCCGGGCAACTGGCGGGATTGCTTCAAATTCGTATTCGACAATTACGGCTATGACCGGTATCCAGGCGTCTGCCACATTATTCCGAACTCCGCCGTCATCGTCTTGTCACTGCTGTACGCTGAGGGGGATTACTCCAGAGCGATCAATATTTGCAACATGTGCGGCTGGGATACCGATTGCAACGTCGGCAACGTCGGCACGATCATGGGCGTGCTGGTCGGCTTGGAAGGCATCGACCCTTCATGGCGTAAGCCGATCAACGACTTCCTCTGCTGCTCAAGCGTCATCGGTTCCTTGAATGCGCTCGATCTGCCGTGGTGCGCCCAATACATCGCCGGGATCGGCTATCGAATCGCCGGAGCTGAGCCTGTGGAGAAATGGAAGGCGATTCTGGGCGGTGGCCAATCGAACTTCCATTTCGAGCTCCCTGGCTCAACGCATGCATTCCGCACCGATTGCGACGACCGTCAGCATCAGGTGACCAGCTTCGTCGAGAATACGACGGAAGCCGCGGCCAGCGGAGAGCGATCGTTGAAGGTCGTTTTCGACCGCGCCCGCGGTGGCGAAGGCTACCGGACCTACAGGCAAACGTACTACCGTCCGGAGGATTTCAACGACAGCCGCTACGACCCGTGTTTCTCGCCGAATTTGTACCCAGGACAAACGATCGAAGCGATGGTGTCGCTGCCCAAGGCGGAGAAGCGGACCATCCAGGCTCGTCTATACGTAAGGGACCGCAACACGGACGTTCGTCATTACGGAGAGAAGCTGACGCTTACGCCTGGCCAGTGGGAGCAATTGCGATATTCCATCCCGCCAATGGACAACGTGTGCTTGCTGGAAGCGGGCATCGAGTGGATTCCTGAAGGCGGCTGGGGGCCGCTGATCGCTTATGTGGACGATATGCGATTCTCCGGGAAGCCGGATTACGCAGTCGACTTTGCGAAGGAACGGCTGGAGAAGTGGAACGGCACTCATATCGAGGTCAGCCAGCTGACGTATTTGCGGGGCTTATGGACGTTGGACGAGGGCAAGCTGGTCGGCAGCTTCTATGGCGACTCCGCCGAAAGCTACACAGGCGATTTGCAGTGGGACGACTATCGTTTCTCGGCATCGGTCATTCCGCAGTCCGGCAGCGAGCATCGGGTGCTGTTCCGCGTGCAGGGCGGCATCCGCTCTTACGCTGCAGGCTTCTCAGAAGGCGGACGGTTCTGCCTGTACAAGAACGAGAACGGTTACCGAGAGCTTGCGAGCACCATGTTCGATTGGTCACTCGGACAATGCTATACGATTGAGATTAACGCGGCAGGCGACGCTTTTGACATCTCGGTGGATGGCACCATGCTGCTCTGCTATGAGGATAAGGACGCGCCTTACTTGAACGGCATGGTCGGCTTTGCGACCGACAAGGGAAGCCGCACACAGTTTTCGTCCTTCCGTTTCAGAGGGCAATAATACTTTCGAAAACGGCGGCGCAGCCATTCAGACTGCGCCGCCGTTTTTTTTGCGTCTTGAACAGGACCTATCTACAGCATTCGCGGACATATTTTTGCACATTTACAACCAAGCCTATCAGCTCCCTCATTCATCCAAAAATATGTCCGTCTCATCCAAAGGGATGTCATTTTTTCCGCCTCCCGATCCCGATAAGATGAGTTTCAGGAAGACGATCCGTCTTTCAACCTATCGACCAGGGGGAAACAAGAGAATGAGAAAATCGGTAAAAAGATTCGGCACGCTTTTCCTGATGTTGAATATTTCCGCGCTAGTTCTGGCTGGCTGCGGCGGCGGCAATAACGGCGGCAACAGCAATACAGCGGCTTCCGGCAATTCCAATACGACGGCAAACGCGAACTCGAATGCGCAAGCGAACGAACAGCCGGCCGAGGCGAAGGGCGAGCCGACCGAGTTCCTGTTCTGGACGCCATTCTCCGGTGCCGACGGCGCCTTCATGAAGAAGATCGTTGAGAATTACAACGCCGCTCAAGATCAATATAAAATCAAATTCGTCATTCAGCCGAACGGCGAATACTACAAGCAGCTCGATGTTGCGCTCAGCACAGGCAAGGAACGTCCGGATCTGATGATCATGCACGTGGACCAAATTCCAACTTATGTGAGCAAAGGTCAGCTGCAGCCGCTTGACGATATTGCATCAAAAGCAGGCATTAACAAGACCGACTACGTGGATGCGCCTGTTCAATACTCGACGATCGAGAACAAGTGGTACGGTATTCCGCTCGATATTCACCCGCTCGTGATGTACTACAACAAGGACCTGTTCGAGAAAGCGGGCATTACGGCGCCGCCGACGAACCGTGCCGAGTTCGATGCCGACGTCGAGAAGCTGACGGACAAGAGCAAAGGGCAATACGGTTATGTCGTACCGACGCTGTGGCCGCAGCAGTTTATTTTCCCAACGCTTGTATGGCAAAATGGCGGCGAGCTCTGGAACGGCAGCGATGTTTCGTATAACTCGCCGGAAGCCGTTGAGATGGTGCAGTGGATGCGCGGCATGGTCGACAAAGGCATCTCGCCAGGAAACGTTCAGCAAGACGGCGAGAACACGCTGTTCCTGCAAGGCAAGAACGCGATCCAATTCAACGGTCCGTGGATGAAGAGCCAATTCGACGAAGCGGGTCTGAACTACGGTATCGCGCCTGTTCCGCAGATCGGTAAAGCGAAGCAAGCGGTTTTCGCCGGCTCCCATAACTTCGCGATTCCGAAGGATGTTACCGACGCTAATGTGCTCGCCGGTATCGGCGATTTCTTGAAGTATGTGGCTTCGAACTCCCTCGACTGGGCAAAATCCGGCCAGGCGCTCGCAGCGAAGCCGATGCTGGAAAGCGCGGACTTCAAAGCGCTGCCGCAAAGCTCGATCGCAGACAGCTTCTCCTATGTGCAATTCGCGCCGAACGTACTGAACTGGGGCAAAATTTCCGACCCGATCTGGGGCGAGCTGAGCAGCGCGCTGCTAGGCAAGAAGGACCCTCAGAAAGCGCTCGACGACGCTGCAGCGAAATCCAAGCAAGCGATGAAGAAGTAATCGATCATTCAAGAGGCAGACGGGAACGAGAGATTCCCGTCTTTTCCTCTTATTTGCAGGAGGGGTACATTTTGAGAACATCGTGGCAGTCCCGGCTTAGCTCATCATTATTCGCATTGCCTTACACCATCTGTTTCGCACTGTTCATGCTGTTTCCAATCGGATACGGCGTCTATATCAGCATGCACGACTTCGAGCTGCTGTCCGATGAGCATAAGTTCGTCGGCCTTAGCAACTACATCGAAATTTTCAAAGTCGGCTCCTATCTGAATACGGAATTCTTCCACGGTCTCTGGCATACGATCCAATTCGTCCTTTACTCCGTGCCGCTCTTATTGCTAGTCGGCCTTGGGCTCGCGCTCCTCGTGAATCGCCTTCCTGCCCGGCTGCGCGGCTTGTTCCGCACCGTCTACTTTATGCCGTTCGCCATCTCCGCTTCGGTTATGGCGGTTATCTGGCTCATGATGTTCGATACGAACGCCGGCTTCATTAATAGTCTGCTTCAGAAGATCGAGATCGCGCCGGTCCCGTGGCTGACCGACCTGCCTTGGGCTTGGCTATCCCTCGTATCGACGACGATCTGGTGGACGGTCGGCTTTAATATGGTTATTTTCATTAACGCGCTGAACGAAGTGCCGGAGGATTACTACGAAGCGGCTTCGATTGACGGCGCGAATGCATGGCAGAAGTTTAAGGGCATCACGCTGCCGTCGATTCGTCCGGTTATGCTGTTCGTGCTGATTACGTCGACGATTGCGTCGTTTAATATTTTTGCCCAGCCGTTCCTGTTAACGCGCGGCGGACCTGGGGACAGCACGAAGGTGCTGCTCATGAACGTGCTCGACGAAGCGTTCAAGGGCAAAGCGATCGGCTCCGCTTCGGCGATGGCGATTACGATGGCGATCTTCATTATGCTCATCTCGCTCGTGCAATACCGTCTCGCTAATGCAGGAAAGGAGCAACAAGATGCGTAAATCCAACACCTTCATCATCGCGATACTCGCCGTACTGATCGCGGTTATTTTCTTGCTGCCGCTCGTATGGATGGTGTCCACATCGCTGAAAAACGACTTCGAAGCGCTGTCCGGCCAGATGCATTTTATCCCGAAGAAGCTCACTTGGGACAATTATAAGCAAGGGTTGAATGGCGAGCTGATGAACGTACCGATCGTGCGCTGGATATCGAACTCGCTCGTCTCCGGCATAGCAGGGACGGCGATTGTTCTTCTGATCGACTCAATGGCTGCTTATGCGTTGGCGCGCCTGAAGGATCTGCCTTTCCGCAGAACGCTGTTCGCGATGTTCATCGCTTCGCTGATGATTCCGGGCATTCTCACCTTTCTGCCGATGTATATGGAGTTTAACAAATTCGGCTTCATCAACACGTACTACGCGCTTATTTTGCCTTACTCGGGCGGGGCGTTCGGCGTCTTCCTGCTCTATCAGTTTTACAGGTCGTTCCCGAAAGAAATCGAAGAGGCGGCACGCATCGACGGGGCGAACAAATGGCGCATCTACGCAAGCATTCTCATTCCATCCTCGATTCCGGTGCTAGTGACGCTTGGTATTTTCACCTTCATGGGCATCTATAACGACTTCGTCTGGCCGCTCTATGTCACGACTTCGCCCGAGATGCGCACGATTACGGCGGGCATTTCGCTTATGGCGACAGGCAGCTATACGCAGTCTTACGGCAAGCTGATGGCGATGACGGTCATTGCGACACTTCCGGTACTGCTCGTCTTTATTGTCGGCCAGCGTTCTTTCGTCAAAGCAGTTACGCAATCCGGCATTAAATAGTAGAGTAGAGAAGAGGGGGACAGACGTGAAAATAAACGGCAAGCGAACCAGCATTCTGCTCTTCTCAGCCTGCTTGCTGATCGCGGCGATTGCAGCCATTTGGATAGGAGTGGATCGGATGGACAAGGGGACAGCGGACGCGCCCGTCGTCTATAATGGACACGGAGGCACGTTCAAGAATACGCTCGCGGAGATGGATACGCCGGATCCGAGCGTTGTTTATAAAGATGGCTATTATTATATGACGTTTACGCATAACGGCGCGGACGTGATGGTCATGAAGTCGAGAACGCTCGACTTCCGCCAGGCTCGGAGCGAGACCGTCTGGTACCCGCCGGCCGATACGGCATATTCTGCGAATCTATGGGCACCTGAAATTCAATATATTCAGGGTAAATGGTATATCTATTTCGCAGCGGACGACGGCGCAAACGAGAATCACCGCATGTATGTATTGGAAGCGGATACAGAGGATCCGATGGGATCCTATACGTTCAGAGGGCAGGTCAAGGACGAGACGAATAAATGGGCGATCGACGGTCTGGCGATGGAGCACGAAGGGAAATTGTACTTCGTCTGGTCCGGCTGGGACGACGATGTGAACGTGCAGCAGAACACGTACATCGCGCCGATGAGCGATCCGCTGACCATCAGCGGTTCGCGCGTGCTGCTGAATGAGCCGACGCTTGATTGGGAGCAGGCGGGAGGACCGCCTTATATTAACGAAGGCCAGTCGATTCTGAAGAAGGATGGACGTCTGTTCATCGTCTATTCGGGAGCAGGCAGCTGGACGCCGTTCTACAGCCTTGGCTTGCTGGCTCTTGAGCCGGGCACGGATCCGCTCGTCGCGGCGAACTGGAAGAAGTCCGAACAGCCGCTGCTGCAGATGGATGAAGAAGCCGGCGTGTTCGGGCCGGGACATAACTCTTTCGTCGCTTCGCCGGATGGGACGGAGGATTGGATCGTCTATCACGCGACCTCCGGCATCGACGACGGCTGGAACAACCGGAAAGCAAGGGCGCAGCGCGTGAGCTGGAACGCAGACGGCATGCCGGAGTTCGGCAAACCGTTGTCGCTGGATACAGCGATTGCCGCGCCTGCAGGAGCCGGAGTGATCAAGGCGGAGCACGCGAAGAAAGCCGGGGAGCGGCTGGAGTTCGACGGCATTCCGGCGACGGTTGATACGGAAGTGCCGGTTCTTATCCATTATCGCAATACGAGCGGAGATTCGCTGTCTGCGGATTTGACCGTGAATGGCGAGAAGGCAGCGGCGGCGGTTGAGCTTGCGCCAACGAAGTCAGAGCGAATCGGATATGCGTACGCGCGGGCAGCGCTCACGCAATCGAACAATAATGTCATCTCGCTGCCGGCGGAGCTGGCCGGGGTGACGATCGAGGCGATTGAAATTCCTCGCTACGAAGCGGAGAATGCGCAGGCTGTAGGGAGAGCAGAAGCGACCGAGAACCCGTTCGCGTCCGGCTGGGGCGTTGCGAAGCTAGCGCCAAGCGGAGAAAGCGAAGGCGCTGGCGAGGGTGCTGACAATTCCGATCGTAATAACGGCGATCCCAAGTCGGCATCCACTGCCGACGCGGTAAAGTTCACGAACATTGCCGTTCCCGAGAAGCGCGACTATACGCTGCGAATAGCAGTCTCGAACGCTGGCGAGCAATCCGCCTCCCTCAAAGTCACCATCGACGACGGCAAGGCGCAGACGGTGGAAGTGAAACCAACGGGCCGGAACGAGTTCGTGCCTGTTGATGTGACAACGAGCTTGAAGGCAGGCGTTCACGCGATCAAGCTTGAGGCGGTAACAGGCAAGCTGAGCATTGATTATATAGACATTACGGGTTGATAGACGGAGGTATGCGAAGGTGCAGGGCAACAAAGAACAATCAGCACGTCGATTTACGCGCAGAAGCTGGCTTCATCTAGGCGCTATAATGGCTATTCTTGGCGGTCTGCTTAGCGGCTGCGGAGGCCATGATGAAGAGCAGGAGGCGCAGCCGAGCAAGGCTGCCGCTATTCGAATCGACTATTGGACGCCGTTCAGCGGCGGCGACAATCAGTTTATGACGGCCATGGTCAACCGCTTCAACGAGGAGCAGACGGGTATTCAGATCGTACAGACCAACTCGCGTCTGGACGACTATTACTCTCGCCTCCGCACGGCGATTCTGGCCGGCAATGCGCCGGACGTTGCTATTGTTCATACGACCAGCATGCCTCAATTTGTGCAGAACGGGTACATCGAGGACCTGACGGCGCCTGCGGCGGAAGTCGGGCTCGATTGGAAGCAGTTCAATCCGAATATTCTGGCGTCCACGGTATATAACGGGCATTCCTTCGCGGTACCGCTGGATACGCATGCACTCGTCATGTATTACAACAAAGCGTATCTCAGACAGGCAGGGCTGCTCGATGATGCGGATAAACCAGTCATTGGTCAAGGTCCAGAGGGCTTCCACGCCTTCCTGCAGCAGATCAAGAAGAGCGTACCATCCGATGTAGCGCCGCTTGCCGAACCAAGCACGCGCATTGACTCGGTCTGGCTCTGGTGGAGCTTGTACAACCAGATGAAGGGCGGCGGCGCGATGTATAGCGCGGACGGAACGAAGGCAGCCTTCGATAATCCGAAGTCGCTGCAAGCGCTGAAGTTCATCCACCAGCTCAATTCGGAAGGCTTGATTCCGCCGAACATCAATGATTCCTTCAAGCTGTTCTCGGACGGCAAGGCGGCGGTGCTCTTCCTCGGCATGTGGGCGACTGGTGCGCTGGAGCATGTGAAGGGGCTGGATTTTGGCGTCATCCCGGTTCCGAAGCTGTACGATCAGCCGTCCGCATGGGGCGATTCCCATACGCTTGCCATTCCGAAGAAGAGCGATATGTCCGATGAGAAACAGAAGGCGATCATGACGTTCATCAAGTGGATGGTCGAGCACGGCGAGATGTGGGCGGAAGCGGGACATGTGCCGAGCATGACCAAGGTCGTGAAGGATAAGGCATTTAACGAGCTCAAATACCGGAGCGACTATGCCGCAGTCGCCAACTATGTCGCCTATTGGCCGCGCAACGTCAAGCAATGGTCGATTATCGAGATCCTTATCGGGGAATTCGAGAAAATGAATTACAACCAGCAGACGCCCGAGCAAGCGCTCCGCAAAGCAGCGGACAAAGTCAATGCGGCACTGCGTACAAACGCATGAGCCGGCTGGGGACGATATCGCAATGGTTCAGGAATCAGGGGCTTGCACGAAAGCTGATTCTCGTTAACTTCATGCTGGTCGTGCTGCCGCTGTCGGCGATGGGGATCTACTCCTTCTCGAGCTTCCAGAGCACGATGGAAACGAATGTGGGCGGCTACCAGCTGCAGACGATCAAACAAGTGACGCTTAATATCGACACTTATATGAATGAGCTCAATCGGCTCACCTTATCTCCCTATCAGTACAAGGAAATTCTCGACTATATCGGTTCATCGCGAACGGCGGGACAGCCGCTGACGCTGGATGAAATCTCGCATTTGAACAATTTTGTATCGAAAATCTTCATTAACGGCCGTGTCGACATTATGGGCGTTTCGCTGTACGGCGAGAGGGGTGCATCGTATGTGGTCATGCCGGACAGCCAGTATATGACGACGTACAAGCTGGATGAGAGCGTCGAATGGCTGAAGCAGACGAAGTCGCAATTCGGACAGCCGACGTTCATAACGACCCATGAAATCCAGTCGACGAGCGGGACCAAATACAACGTCTTCTCCATCGCCCGCGAGCTGAGAAGCTTCGATACGGGCAAGACGATCGGCTATATTGTCATCGATATTGATCCGAACGCAGTACGCAATATTTTGTCGCAGGTCAGCTTAGGCGAGAAGGAAGCCCTTAACATCATTAATCCAAGCGGCGGCACTGTTATCGAGCAAAATGGTTCCAATCTCTCTGCAGACTGGGGCAAGCTGCAAGGGGAAGGTGTCACGCATGTGAATGGCTCCGGCGAATCAGGCAATCTGCTGGTTGCCTACGTCACTTCTCCGGTAACCGGCTGGACGACGCTGAGCGCCGTTCCGGTTCGGGAGCTGATGAAGGACAGCGTCGTGGTGCGCAACTCCATGACTGTCGCGATGTTCGTCTGCATCGGGCTTGCGATGCTGTTGTCCGTGTTCATCGCCTTCCGCATTGCGAATCCGCTTCGCAAGCTGAGCCGCTTAATGCGCAAGGTCGAGCAAGGGGAGCTGCAGGTGATGTTCCCGGTAACGGCAAGCGACGAGGTCGGGCGGTTGGGCAGTTCTTTTAATACGATGGTGTCGAAGCTGAGCGAGCTTGGCTATCTATTATATGAGACGGAGATTCGCGAGAAGGACGCTCAGATCGCGGCGCTGCAGAGTAAGATCAATCCGCATTTTCTATATAACACGTTAGGCTCGATCAGCATGTTCGCGGAGCTTGAGAATAACCGCGAGATTGTGACGATGGCGAATAACTTAAGCCGGCTGCTCCGGTACAGCCTTAGCAGCCGCAAAGAAACGGTGACGCTGCGGGATGAGCTTGAGCATGTCGCCGGTTATATGAGCATTCAGAAAATCCGCTACGAAGAGCGGATTCAATATGAGCAGCAGATCGATCCAGAGGCGCTGGAGTGCAACGTTATTCCGCTCATGATCCAACCAATCGTGGAGAATGCAATCAATCACGGGCTGGACAAAGGCGTTGGCACCGGTCTGATCCGGGTCAGCGGTTCAGCTCAGGATGGGCTGCTCACGATTACCATCGAGGATGACGGGATTGGCCTCACGCATGATGAGCTTGAGCTGCTGAAGGATCGGCTGTATACATCGAAGGATCTTGGCGGCAAGAGCGGCAATGGGCTGCTCAACGTGCATCGCCGCATCGTGCTTCACTATGGCGAGTCATTCGGCATCACGCTCGAAAGCATGCCCTATCAAGGGCTCCGCGTGACCCTTTCGCTGCCCGTTATGAAATGATGCAACTTGTTTTGCTTGAAAGGGGGACAACCGAAGGTGCCCAAACTATTAATTGTGGACGACGAAACGGTATTTCGCAGAGGACTGCGCGCCATGATCGCGGCGAAGGACGGCGATTGGGAAGTGGTCGGCGACGCCCGGGACGGGTACGAGGCGCTGGAGCTGCTCGAACAGCTGCGGCCGGACATCGTGCTGACCGACATTCGGATGCCCCGCATGGACGGCATTCAGCTGCAAAATATTGTCCGCGACCGTTTCCAAGGCATGCTGTGCGTAGTCATCAGCGGCTACGACGACTTTACCTATGTGAAGCAATCGCTTCGCCACGGGGCCATCGATTACTTGATGAAGCCGGTGGAGCGGGCGGAGCTGTTCCAGGTATTGGACCGGCTGCAGGAGAAGCTGAAGTCGGCGGCAGCACAGAAGCCTTCCGCCGCTGCTGCGGATGAACGTCAGGATGATTATCAAGCTCGGCGCCATACCGGTGACCATCTCGTTGCGAGCCTCAATCGCAACCAAGTCGGGCAGCAGGACCTCGATTTGCTGGCTCGAATCGGCATTCAATTCGACGATCCCTATTACGCCAGCTTAGTTATTAAGCTCGATAAACAATCGATCGATAGCGAGCGGTACAGCAGCTCGGACCCGTCTCTGTTCCAGCTCTACATTCAGCAATTCGTGCAAGAGATATTAGACAATCGGTGCAAAGGATTCAGCTTCGTCTACTCGGATACGGAGGTCGTGGCATTCGTTAATTTGCCCGATCCGGACGGTTCCCGCACGAAGCTGCTTGAAATCGCAGAATCAATATGCAGGCAAATCAAGTCGCTCTCCAATATGACGGTCACGATTGGCGTCGGCCGTCCCGTGAAGGGGTTCGAGCTGGTCCCGATTACATTCGGCGAGGCGTCGATCGCACTGTTGTACCGACTCGTCGTCGGCGGCGACAAGGTGCTCGACTATGAGCATACGTCGAAGGATAATCATTTCAAGACGAGCATGAAGAAGTGGAAATGGGAAGCGCTCGAGGGAGCCATTAACGGCGGACGAACGGACGAAATCGGCGCCTGTGTCGAGACTGCAATCGCTGATTTATGCAGCCAGGCACAGACGCCGGAGACCGTCCATCAGCATATATGCAAGCTGTTCATTCATTACTACGAGCTGTCCGAGGACCTTGGCATCGCCAGAAGCTGGCTTGGTACGCAAGATATTCGGACGCTCATCATCGAAGTATGCGCCATCTCTTCGCAGGATGAGCTGATTGCGCACTGCAAGGATTTGTTCGGCCGGTTAACGGCGAGCATTGCATCCGGGCAGCAGCATGTGGAGCGCGATCCGATTCAGAAAGCGATCCGATACTTGGAGCGGCATTACGCCGAGCCGATTACGCTCAAGGAAATCGCGGACCATGTCTTTCTGAACACGGCTTACTTCAGCACGCTGTTCAAGCAGAAGACGGGCAGCACGTTCGTGGAGCATCTGTCAGGCATTCGGATCGAGGAAGCGAAGCGCAGGCTGCTACTGACCGAAGAGAAAATAACGAGCATTGCAGAACGGACCGGCTTTGCGAATATCCGCCATTTCAACCGGGTATTCAAGACGGAGACAAGCATGACGCCCAAGGACTATCGCGAGCAGAGCATGAATCTGAGCCAACACAAGACGAGCTAATGGAGGAATTACATATGTCATCAACGCCAAGATTGGATTATCCGCGCCCGCAGTTTGCCCGCGAGCTGTGGGAGAGCTTGAACGGAGAATGGGAATTTGAATTCGACGATGAACGTGTTGGTCAGAAGGAGCACTGGTTCTCGGGGAAGCGGGCATTGTCGAAACGGATTCAGGTACCTTTTGCATTCCAGAGCAGGCTGAGCGGCATCGCAGATCCTGCGTTTCATGATTGTGTCTGGTATCGGAGGAAAGTAGAGATTCCAGCTGCATTCGCTGACCTTAGAACGATTCTTCACTTCGGCGCCGTCGATTACGAGGCTACCGTATGGGTGAATGGGCATTTTGTCGTTCGCCACGAGGGCGGCCATACGCCGTTCCATGCGGACATTACGGATTACTTGCAGGCTGGTTCCGATGAGAACTGGATTGTCGTTCAGGCGGTCGACTATAGCGAAGACATTACGCTGCCTCGCGGCAAGCAGTATTGGCTGAACGATTCCGCATCGATCTTCTATACGAGAACGACAGGCATCTGGCAGTCGGTCTGGCTGGAGGCGGTATCGGCGGTCCGCTTGGAGCGGGTGCGCATGACGCCTGATGTGGATCGCAATGAGGTTGTCATCCGGTCGTTCCTGACCGGCTTCAGCCCGTCGCAGCAGCTGCAGCTGCGCGTTACGGTGACAGCAGACGGCCAGAGAGTCGCGGATGATCAATACTCTCTCTTCGCCGAGCACGAGTCGAGAACGATCAAGCTTCGCGACTTCAATGAGCATGGACTGGGGCGGCTGTGGTCGCCGGAGCATCCGAATCTCTATGACGTTACGTTTACGCTGCTCGCAGATGGGGTGCCGGTCGATAAGGTGGACAGTTATTTTGGCCTGCGCAAAGTCTCGATCGAGAACGGCAAGTTCTGTCTGAATAACCGTCCATACTATATGAAGCTGGTGCTGGATCAGGGGTATTTCCCCGATGGCAACTTGACGCCGCCGTCCGATGACGCGATCAAGCAGGATGTGGAGCTCACGAAAGCGATGGGCTTCAACGGTGCGCGGAAGCACCAGAAGGTCGAAGATCCGCGCTATCTGTACTGGTGCGACAAGCTGGGGCTGCTCGTCTGGGGCGAGATGGCGAATGCGTACGATTACTCGGAGAAATATGCGGAGCGCTTCGCGAAAGAGTGGCAGGAAGCGGTGGAGCGCGACTACAACCATCCATCTATCGTCGCATGGGTGCCGCTGAACGAAAGCTGGGGCGTGCCGAATATTCAGATCGATGTTCAGCAGCAGCAGCATGCGCTTGCGATGTACTACATGACGAAGTCGATCGATGCGACAAGACCGGTCGTCTCGAATGACGGCTGGGAGCTCGTGAAGACGGACCTGTTCAACATTCACGATTATGAGTGGAGAAACGAAGTGCTGCAGGAAAGATACTCGTCCGTGGAGAAAGCAGTAAGTGCGATGCCGGCGAACCGGCGGCTCAGCGTAGGCGGCTTCTCCTATGAAGGCCAACCGATTCTCGTTACGGAGTTTGGCGGAATTGCTTTCAAGAAGAGCGATTGGGAAGGCTGGGGCTACTCCGGCGCATCGACGGACGAGGAATATTTGGAGCGTCTGAACAATGTCGTGAAGCCGATGCTGCGATCGCCCGTCGTGCAAGGCTACTGCTATACGCAGCTGACGGACGTCGAACAAGAGATTAACGGCTTGCTGACGTATGACCGGAAGCCGAAAGTGCCGGCAGCGATGATTAAGGCAATTAATGAAGGGACTTATTCTCCCGATAAGGAGTGAGCTTCATGGCTTCAACTGCAGCGACAATCTACAATGAAGTGAAGACGGAAGAGAAGCTGCTGGCGTTTACATTCGACGACGGGCCGAATCCGGAATGGACGCCGCAGTTCCTTGATGCGTTTAAGAAGGTTGGCGGAAAAGCGACCTTCTACGTTCTTGGCACCAATATGGAGAGCTATCCAGACATCGCAAGACGAATTGTCGAAGAAGGACATGAGCTCGGCAATCACAGTTACTTGCATCCGCACCTGCCGGAGCTTGATCGGGATGCACAGAGGGAGGAGCTGCAGCGTGCTGAGCAGCTGATTACCGCAGTGACGGGTCGGCGCGTGAACACATTCCGGCCGCCTTATCTCGACGTGAACGACGAGCTGCTTGAAGTCGCGGGCGAGTTCGGCTATGCGGTTATTCACGGCGTTAATCTTGCTTCGAACGATTGGGACACGCCTGGCGTGGAGCATATCCTGGCGACGACAAGAGAAGCGATGCGAAGCGGCAGCATTCTGCTGTTTCACGACGGTTTCGGAGATCGGTCGCAATCGCTCGAGGCGGTTACGATTTTGCTGGAGGAAGCCGTATCACAGGGCTATCGGATTGTGACGGTCAGCGAATTGCTGGGTCTTGATTAAGCAGGTTTGAATAAGGCAAGACAAGAGGATCCCCTTAAGCGGCAGCGGAAATTGCGGCTTAAGGGGGTTTTTTATTTTACGCATAAAGGTGTTGCGGAATGGGTGTGAATGAACTAATATGAACCTAAATGAACTTATATAAACATTAGTGAACCGAGTTGAAGACGTTTAGATCTATTCGATGAACAAATCAAACGTTAGGGGCGATTATATGGAAATCCGGTATGCACACCACCCAAGTCAGGTTCGAACCTTCGATACAGAGGAACTTCGGGAGCATTTTCTAATCGAGCAGCTGTTTGAATCGGATCAATTGACGCTATTCTATACGCATGTGGACCGTTTTATTGTGGGAGGCGCGGTGCCGGTTCAAGGTGCTATTAAGCTGGAAGCCGATCCGAAGACGATCGGGGCAGCGACGTTCCTGGAGCGCCGCGAGATTGGCATCATTAATGTCGGCGGTCACGGCGTTATATCGGTGGATGGCGATACGTACACGATGTCCCCGAAGGATTGCCTCTATATTGGGCGAGGCGCGGAAGAAGTGGTGTTCACGAGTGTGGATTCGGCGAACCCGGCTAAGTTTTATTTGAACTCGGCTCCGGCTCACCAGACCTACCCGACGCAGAAAGCGGCGATCAGCGAGGCTTCTCCGAACCATCTGGGGTCGCTTACCAATTCCAATGAGCGGACGATCTATCGGTATATTCATTCCGGCGGCATTCAAAGCTGTCAGCTTGTGATGGGCATGACGCTCCTGAAGCCAGGCAGCATGTGGAATACGATGCCGTGCCATACGCATAACCGCCGTTCCGAGGTGTATTTCTACTTCGATATGCCGGATGACGGAGCGGTGTTTCACTTCATGGGCGAGCCGCAGGAAACCCGCCATCTCGTCGTCCGTGACGAGCAGGCCGTTATTTCGCCAAGCTGGTCCATCCATAGCGGCGTAGGAACGAGCAGCTATACCTTCATTTGGGGAATGGCCGGCGAGAATCAAACATTCGAGGATATGGACCTTGTCCCGATGCAAGCGTTAAAGTAGAAGTAAAACCGATTGAATGGAGACTTCCGATTTACGATGAACTCTTTAATGAGATATGAGCGTATTATGGAGCTGCTGATTGCGAGCAACCAAATAACGGTGGGCGAGCTCAGCGAACGGCTTGGCGTTACAGGCAAAACAATCCGGGAAGACCTTGCGAAGCTCGAGGAGAGAGGGCTGCTGCAGCGCGTCCATGGCGGCGCGATGCTGGCGCATGCCGATCAGCTCGGCATCCTGTCCATGCGAAGCCCGGTCAAGCACGGCTCCGAGAAAGCGGAGATTGCCGCGGCTGCACTGCGGCTCATCGAACCGAACGATATCATCGCGCTCGATGGGGGAACGACGACGCAGGAGATGGCGCGGCAGCTTCCGAACGAGCCGATTACGGTGGTAACCAACGATGTCATGATCATCAGCGAGCTGGCGCATAAGGATGCCATCCGTCTCGTCGTGCCGGGCGGCTATCGGGTACGCAATATGCTCGCAGGAGCGGAAGCTGTTGCTTATATACGCAAGCTCAATATTCGCAAAGCGTTTATAAGCGCTACGGGCATCCATGCGGATGACGGCTTCACCATCTATACAGGCGAGCTGCTGGAGCTGAAGCGCGCTTGGATCGAGACGGCGCGCACCTCGTATGTGGTGGCGGACCATTATAAATTCGGGCAAGGCGCGTTAATTACGTTTGCCGAATTCAAGGAGATCGAAGCGATTGTGACCGACTCCGGCATTTCGAAGGAGACGGAGGAACAGTACCAGAAGCTTGGCGTGAGATTAATTATTAACGGAGCGAAGGAATGATGCAGGGTGGTATTTCAACTAACCGGCAAGACGGCACTCGTAACGGGCACATCCGGGGGACTCGGCCGAGAGATGGCCATTGCGCTTGCAGAGGCCGGCGCTTCAGTCGTCTGTGTATCGGCATCGAACAGCGATGAAACCGTTGCGGCCATTCGCGCCATTGGCGGAACAGCCGAGCAAATCTCGGCGGATCTTAGCGATCTTAATGGTTTGCAGGATGTATTCTTGGGGGCGCAGAGCCTATTCGGCGGCATCGATATTCTCGTGAATAATGCGGGAACGATTCGGCGAGCGCCTGCGGCTGAGCATTCCCCTGAGGACTGGCATGCGGTTATCGATCTGAACCTCAATGCCGTCTTCTTCCTCAGCCAGCTGGCGGGCAGACATATGATCGAACGCGGCAGCGGCAAAATCATCAACATCGCCTCGATGCTCTCCTATCAAGGCGGGATCAACGTGCCCGGATATACCGCGAGCAAGCACGCGGTGGCTGGCATAACGAAAGCGCTGGCGAACGAATGGGCGGGCAAAGGCATTCAGGTCAACGCGATTGCGCCCGGTTATATCGAGACGCGCAATACGGCTCCGATTATCGCGGACGAGAAGCGATACCAGTCGATTCTCGAGCGGATTCCGGCAGGACGCTGGGGTCGTCCGGAAGATCTGAAGGGGCCGGTTGTTTTCCTCGCCTCGGCAGCTTCGGACTATATGAACGGTCATGTCCTATGCGTAGACGGCGGATGGATGGCGCGTTGATTCATAGGCATCGCAGCATAAAGAGAAACGCAGTCAGGAGCAGGTAGCCGCTCTTGGCTGCGTTTTGTTGCGTATAGCCACTTTTGTACGAGTAGAACCATCGACAAATGCATATGAATTGAACTACATTAAAGGAAGATACTGGCGACAAGCGGCAAGGATACTCTATCTGTCTATCTGGACAGGACAATGAATAAGGAGAATGCATAATGAGTCAAATGAAGTTTCATATGATCGGCAATGCTCATTTGGACCCGGTATGGCTGTGGCAGTGGCAGGAGGGTTATGCCGAGATTAAGGCAACGTTCCGTTCGGCGCTCGACCGGATGAACGAGTTTCCGGACTTTATTTTCACATGTGCAGGGGCGGCTTATTATGAATGGGTAGAGCAGAATGCGCCCGAGATGTTCGAAGAGATTCGCGCGCGCGTCCGTGAGGGACGCTGGGTCATTGTCGGAGGATGGTGGATTCAGCCGGATTGCAACTTGCCTTCCGGTGAGTCGTTCGCGAGGCATGGCTTGTACAGCCAGCGGTATTTCGCCGAGAAGTTCGGGGTGATGGCGCGAGTAGGCTACAACGTCGATTCGTTCGGGCATAGCGGGATACTGCCGCAAATTCTGAAGAAAAGCGGGATGAATGCCTACGTCTACATGCGTCCGGGCGAGCATGAGAAGCATATGGAAAGGAGCCTGTTCTGGTGGCAAAGCCAGGATGGCAGCAAGGTGCTGACGTACCGCATCCCGATCAGCTATGGCAATTGGTCGGTTAAGAACCAAGAGGACCCCGTGTACGGCAAAGCGCTGGAGATGACGGAAGCCGCGGCTCAGGATGAGCAAGATATGATGCTCTTCTATGGCGTAGGCAACCATGGCGGCGGTCCGACGATTGCGAATTTGCAGTCGATCGGCAGGCTGCGGGAGGAGTTCGGCCGGGAGCGGTTCGAGCCGAGCTCGCCGAATGCGTATTTCGAGGCGATGCTGGGGAGCGGGCAGCATTTTCCGGTGTTCGCGGACGATCTGCAGCATCATGCGAGCGGCTGTTATTCGACGCATTCGGAGTCGAAGGCGCTTAACCGGAGGGCGGAGCACCGGCTGCTGACGGCGGAGAAATTCGGCGCAGTGGCGCAGCTGATTGCAGGGTTCAACTACTCGGCGGAGGAGATCAAGCGCGGCTGGAAGAACGTCATGTTCAACCAGTTCCACGACATTATGGGCGGCTGCTCGGTTCAGGAAGCTTTCGACGATGCACGGGAGTCTTACGGGGAATCGCTGAATATTGCGGCGGTGTCGCTAAATGCGGCTTTGCAGCGGATCTCCTGGTCCATCGACACGATGAAGGACGAGATCGCGAGCTTAAGCAAAGATTCGGACTGGGTGCTGTGGGAGCAGAACGATGCCGGCATTCCGGTAGTCGTCTTCAACCCGCTGTCATGGGAAGTGGAGACGCTCGTTCAAGTGAACAAGCAGGTCACGAGTGTGACTGACGATACAAGCGCTGTCGTGGAGTGCCAGATTGTGCGCGGCTCGCGGACGAACGGCAGCGACGATAAGTACGATACGGCATTCATGGCGCGTATTCCGGCGATGGGATACCGCGTGTATTGGATTTACAAGCAGCGCGAGGTTGGCGCGGCGGCGGTTTCTGAGCGAATGCTGCATGCGGATGCGGAGAGTGCTGCGCTCGAGAACGATTGGTATCGCCTCGAATTCGAGCCGCATACCGGCTACGTGAGCCGATTGTACGATAAAGTCAATGGCATTGAGGTGCTTAGCGGCAAAGGCGCGGTCCCCGTTGTTATCGACGAGCATCACTGCGACACATGGGCGCATGGCGTGTTCGAGTTCCGCAATGAGCTTGGCGCTTTCGCGGACGGACAGGTGAGGCTGCTTGAGAGCGGTCCGCTGCGTGCGGTGATGCGAGTGACGAATCGGTATAATCAGTCCGTGCTGCGGCAGGACTTTATCTTGTACCGCGACAAGCCGGGTATCGAAGTGAAGGTGAAGCTGGACTGGCATGAAAAGCACAAGATGCTGAAGCTCTCGTTCCCGGTCGGCGTCGCGAACCCGCGTGCGACCTATGAAATTCCGTACGGCTATATCGAGCGGCCGGTGAATGGGGAAGAGGAACCGGGGCAGCAGTGGTTAGATGTGACCGGAACGGCTGTGGCGGATGCTGTTGTTGCGCCTGATAGCGGGAGTGCGCAGCAGTTATACGGTCTTGCGCTGTTGAACGACGCCAAGTACAGCTTCGATGTCAAGGATAACGATCTGCGGATGACGGTCGTGCGCAGCCCGATCTATGCGGACCATTACGGCGAGCGGGATGAGTATTGCGAGTATATGGATCAAGGGCTTCAGCAGTTCCGTTATGCCCTCGTTCCGCATGCGGGCGACTGGCGCGATGGGAATGTGCCGAAGCGGGCATACGAGCTGAACGTGCCGCCCATTCATATCGTGGAGACGTATCATAAAGGCACGCTGCCGCAGACGGCGGAAGGGATTCGCATCTCCGCGAGCAGCGTCGTGGCGACGGCGTTTAAGCCTTCCGAAGACGGAGACGGCTACATCCTGCGCTGCTGCGAGACGAGCGGTGTGGGCTGTGAGGCGGAGATTGATCTTCCGCTGCTGGACCGAAAGTGGTCAGCGCGGCTCGGCGGCAGCGAGATCAAGACCTTCTTCATTCCGCTTGACCGGGAGCAGCCGGTGAGGGAAGTGAATTTGATCGAGCTTCCAATGTAGCAGCAGCGTTAGCGGTAGCGAGGGGGATTGGCGGGAGGAGTTGCGGCTTTGAGGCGCGAAATGATAGTGTATCTGCATGAGGAATATCAAGGCGCACTAAAGGAGGCAGCTGCGAATGTCACATCCAATGGGAATGCAAACCGATAAAGGGAAAGAAATGCTGAAGCAGGTGCGCCGCATCTGCGGGGCGTTGCCCGAGGTGACGGAGCTTATCGACGGGCATGGTCATACGACGTTTAAAGTGAAGGATAAGTCGTTCCTCTTGATGAGCGACTACGGAATGACGTTCAAGTCCGATCTGGAGACGCAAGAGGTGCTGGTTCAGGATGGACGCTTCCACCGGCCACCATATATTGGCCATCGCGGCTGGGTTGGCATCCATGAGCCGAAGGATTGGGCGGAGATGGCGACCTTGCTGAAGGAAGCGTACTTGCGCGCCGCGCCGAAGCGGCTGGTGAAGCAGGTTCTGGAGGCGGAGTAGAGGGAGAATGCGAAAAAAGTGGCAGATCACGACTTGAGTTCAAGTCATGGTCTGCCACGTTTTTTTAAAGCCTATTGTGCCCGCGTCAATTAAATGGCTTTCGCTTGATCAGGATTAGGGGCAATAACCTCTTCAGGCGGCAGATCTACATCGAAGAACAAATCGTTCAGCGAGCTTACAGTGCCGTCTTTCTCCACCTGAAACAAATCCAGTTTCTCGCCATTTATCGTAAACTCAATACAGCAGTTCCAGCAATAGTACTGCTGTTTTCCGATCTTGCCGATATCATTCGAGTTACAGTTCAAACATTTCATATCACGTATCCTCCTATAATAGTATATCTATCAACAGCCTGTCCGTTTGTATGGTAGATTATACGGTTGTGCTTTCCGCGTGGTTGCATTCGCCTTGCAATTGTCGCCCCGTTGTCATAATTAAAAAAGAGACCCGCAGCTTCGGGCTGCGGGGTCTAAGGTATATTTAATAAAGGGGGTTGAGTCTTATTATAGACGCCCTTTATTAAACCAAGATGAAGCTAATGTGTCAATCGTGTTACAATCATCGATCAAGAAGCGAGCGACATTCTAAAGCCAATAGTTTAAGTAATGGGAGTCAATGTTTGACTAGGGGGTAAAGATGAAACGAACTGCGTTAGTACAGATAAGAGTAAATAACGATATTTCTAAAAAAATTTATGGTCAATTTCTTGATGAAGTCGACAAAATTACAGTTTTGCCAACTGGCTTAGAAGTCACAACAGATGTAGCAACAACTGGGTTTATTGAATTATTGCGGCTTTTGGAAACAGAGCATATCAATCATAGTGTTATTGAATCAAGAGAGTACACAAAACAAGAATTGAAGGAAGCTGCGTTTTTTCATGTAGGCGTTCTCTATCCATGGGAGCATGATGTTCTCAAGGATGCAGAATATCATGGGACAAAGTACATTAAGAATCCTCGCTGTGAGCGCTGTGGTAAAGTTCAGGCTTCTAAATTGATGCTGGACGTGAAGAAGATTGGTAAACGCCACTTTGTTCACATTAGACCTGAACTAATAATTACCGAGTACGCGAAGGGGGTAATTGAGAGCAATCAACTTAGTTGGCTATGAGATTCTTCCAGCTAGTGATTATAAGAATCGGGATGTGGTCAGTTGGTGATAAAAAAAATCTTACCACCTTTTGGGCATCAGGTTCGCTGTGAACCATATGAGCATTATGCTGCAAGTGATTGTGAAACCTGCAGCTTGAAAGGTTTTCCTCGTTCTGAATTTGTTTATAGCAAGAAAGATATGGAACATTTCCAGGACTTTAATTTGACTTTTGAATACTTAAACGCTTATCAAAGTTACATAAGAATTATTCCGCTGTATGCGTGTATGTCCGCTAACGATGAAACAACAACGGAGCCATGCGGGTTTACAGGCTCCGTTTTGGTGAAAAGTAACATCCAACTTCAGTGCAAAGGAATAATGATCTCGTTCTCTTCTGACGACGCAGAGATTTCCTCTGGCAGATGTCCGAATATCATACCAGGTACATGGCGCGGCTTGTACTCGATGACGTCCGAGGAATAGATGGAAACGAACAATTTCCCGGGAACTACCTGAGCTCGTATCAGGATCGGCTGATTATAGCGATTCTGAAAGGCGAAGTCAGGACCGTCCCAGCTAACCGTAGCATCGCGCCCCGGTCTTACGTACGGTACGTTTCGGCTGTGCGAGTA
Source organism: Paenibacillus taihuensis (assembly GCF_003386535.1). Taxonomy (GTDB): domain Bacteria; phylum Bacillota; class Bacilli; order Paenibacillales; family Paenibacillaceae; genus Paenibacillus_Z; species Paenibacillus_Z taihuensis. Next base: position 41,627 of record NZ_QTTN01000020.1, on the reverse strand, counting down.
ACGCTTTACGATATGGAGACCCGCACGGTCGGTCGCATTGAACAAGGTAGATGAGACTTGGCAAATCCCGCCGCCGATCCCCTCCGATAGCTCACCTCTTACGATGACCGGTGCATCCAGATAGCCTTTTTCTCTTGTGCGCTGCCCGACAACTTTATTGAAAGAGAACGTCTCTCCAGGGAAGATGACCGTATTATTAATCGCTTTTGCAGCTAGAAGGATGTTATGCGAACGGTTCTTGTTACGGGTGTTGAAGTAGGTCGCATATTGACCGATCGGTCTTTCCTTGATGTTCGCCAGCAACTCGCGGTCTACACGCGGATAGACATTGGCCAGCGGCATATCAACTGTCGACGAGCCTGTACCGTAGAAGAATTCGAAAAACTGTTCGGTGAACGCCTTCACATGGAGTCGGTGACCAAGCTCTTCGGGTTTAATCCCGCCGTAATCATTAATGACCGCGTTCCGAGGGGCTTCGAAGCTTTGTTGGTCCAGTTTTTTGACAAGCCGATCGAATTTATCCAAATCCACCATCGTGAATCCGGGCGAAGCATAATCGGCACGGTTGATGTCGACAAGGGATTGACCATCATGCGTCACGGTTAAATGCTCGGCATGATCGCCCAGCTCCTGCTGGAGCAGCCAAAGTATCCCCGTCATCCAGAGCCACTTCATAAGCTGTCCTCGATATATGGTGTGAAGTTTGCTGAAGTACCTTTCATCCTGTAACTTACCCCCATTTTTGGAGGTATTGTACCCGATATGCTTACGAAATATGCTGCCGTTAAGCGAACATACGGATCATGGCGTCATTAAGATCAAAACTGCCGAGCAAGGTTAATGCCTGCGTCGTTTCAATTACGAGCATGGATAGGAAAAACAATGTAATAAATCGAGCAAAGCTGATCCGGTATAACCATGGAAGCAAAAAGCCGAAAGGAATGAAGGCTGCAATATTGCCCAAATCCACAACGTTCATTAGAGTAGAGTTAATAAAGGTGTATTCGGTCATATGTTCTACATGATTCAACCTGCCCAAACCGAGAAAAAATGAAATAAAAATACTTGGACTCCATTCCTTGAGGAGGTGATTGGCGTGAAACTGGAAAGATTAATATCCATTACCTACATGCTGCTGAATCATGAAGTGGTATCTGCATCGGAATTGTCTTGCAAATACGGTGTTTCGCAACGAACGATCTACAGAGACATCGAGGCCATCTGTGCTGCAGGCATTCCCATTGTATCGTATCAAGGCGCAAACGGCGGTTATGGAATAATGAAGGAATACAAGATGGATAAGAGTCTGCTTAACTCTGACGACATTGCTTCTCTCATTACCCTGCTCAACAGTACAACAACCGTGTTCGACGATGAACGGGCCCATGATACGATACAGCGACTGAAGACCGTCCAGACGGACAACAACAGAGCGCCGAGCCTGACTATGGATCTTGGCAGCTGGAGATCGTATACTACTCATCTGCGGACGCTTCACTCCGCCATTAATGCTCGTCAGCTTGTCCGCTTTCATTATATGAATGCCAAGGACGAACGTCAGGACCGAGTTGTCGAACCGGTGAGTCTCTTGCTCAAATATGACTCTTGGTACTTGTATGGCTACTGCCGCTCTCGGGACGACTATCGCGTATTCAAGCTAACGAGAATGTCTGAGCTGACGGCTTTACCGGAATTGTTCGAGCGCCATCATAACATACATACCGAGGATATTTTCACCGGAGGCGGCGAGAGTCACGAGTATACAGAACATGCCGTTATTCATTTTGCGGCGGGTACGCTTGCTAAGGTGCTGGATGAATTTTATATGGATGAGAAGCAGTTTAATGAAGACGGCACGCTTACGTTAACGATAGTGAAGAGGATCGATACGGACTGGCTTATTGAGAAGATGCTCAGTTTTGGCGAGGACGCAGTCGTACTCGAACCCCCAGTGCTCAGGCAAAGGATAAGAGATAAAATTGGAAAAATGATGAACCGCTATGAAGAAGTGTGACACTATGCTGTCATACTTCTTTTTTTATAATGAACACGTTCGATCGATCACCATTTATCTTTAGAGGGACGTGATTCATTTGTTAAACCATCCTTACTTCTATGAAGAACAGATGAGACTGAACAATTGGGAGCTGAAAAAAGTCGACAAATATGCCTGGAAGTACATTCAGGTTGAGCCGAAGAGGCCTAAGCTGCCTCGATTTCTAATGCTATCTTTGCTGGTGTTGTTTCGGAAGGGGAGCTAGTGCTGACGCTAGGAATAGAAATCATGAGGAGAAATATCCCATAGGCACACCCTGGCGGCTCGGCTTCATTGGAAATTCTTAGTCCCATGCTGTTCGCATGCAAAATGGAAAGACCCCATACAGTAGCAAATAAAATAGTAGATATAGGATCCAGAATAGTAGAGCAAGCATGGGTATCCTCCTATTGAACGTTCAATCCTTACATTATCTACCACAATGAAAGTGTTGATAAGTACCAAGTTTGATTAGTGCCGACTCTCCCCAAACAATCTTCCCACTCCCTATGTACAAGCCCGAACCACGACGCAAACTTAACATAGTAATAGAGTAGAAGTCTACGAGGGGGGATTGCTATAGCTAGCCTTTTAAACCGTTTTCGGGGGAGATTTGTTGTGCTTAAGACGCTTTCTGCTGAAGAAATCGGAGGCAGAATCCTGAAAGTAAACAATGGTATCGTCGTATTAAGGACGCTGCTAGGGACAAAAATCTATATCCCAGTCAATAAAGTCATTGCTGTAATCACAAAATAATCATATTACAGTGCCGATGATATCCTGCATAGGATGCTTCGGCACTTTATTTTTACAACGGCTTTGACAAAGAACAAACGGTCCAGAGCCTCTGGACCGTTAATTACCAATAAACTAAGTCGTTCCGGCAGAAGCGCTGCCATTGAAGACGGCTGGACCGGACAGGACCAGGCTGAAAGGGCTGTCTGCACCGATGAACAGCGAGTACCTGATCTGTCCGGTTAAGACAGCAGCTGCCGGAGGGAAATCGGTAGCGGTTATACTGATTGGAAACAAGGATGAGTTCGGTTGAATATCGAATTGCTCCTGCCAAATCGTCACGCCTGTACCACAGGCGTTCCGTCTCCGCCGCGCTCCAGAAAAAGCGAGATGGTGCCGGATTCGGGAGTTTCGGCAGTAGGCGGTGCAAAGTCAATGTTTGCCGTACCTACCAGCGACACGCGGACGTTATTTGTATTCAGCGGATTGGCAGCCACCACCTGAAGACCGATGTCTCCAATCAATAAAAGCAAAGTGGATAGCGGCTCCGATCCGCCGAAGCTGTTGTTGTGGATCGAGATTCGCTCGTCAAGAATTTGAATAGCCATAAGAATCACCTCTTTCTCGTTTATAGCATTCTCTGAAAATAAACGGAAAGTGGGACTAGTCTTCTGTTGAATTAAGCAACGGAGCTGAAGATAATCACTCTTTGCATTGAGGGCTATAATGGATATTTCCATTGAAAAGAGAGGGGAAATGCGATTTTCTTGAGCTATATTGGAAAAATCCATTCATTTTCCCGTATCTAGTGCGAAATCAGCGGTTCTTAGCAAATATGAGTGGATAAATCCAACATAGCCTGCAAAAACGGCCCAATCGCTCGAAAATGAGTGGAAAAATCCATTATAGCGCCGAGCCGAGCGACTGCCGGGGACCTCGAGCTTTCAGCTACTGCCAGGGACCTCGCGGTTCTGCCGCCTGTACACCGACTTCTCCGCCTACATGGCCTTCTCCACCGTCATCGACGACAGCACTTTTCTGTTATAGCCTTTCGCAATCAGCCACACGGCGAGCGTCATTTCATTCGCGGCAACAGGCAGACAGAGGACAGCGCCCCAAACGGAAATTTGTTCAATGACGCCGAACATCTCCAGCAGGGCGGCGATAAACACGAGCGTCGCGCCTGTCATGCCCAAGATCGGAATAAACCGCGGGATAAGCCCGGTTCTGTAGAAAATATAGCTGTACATCATCGTGTTAATGCCGAGCATGAAGTTCGGTCCGAGCAGGAACGTCCAGTCGTGCACGGCTTTCAGCAATGTACCGGAAGCTTGATAGGTGGAAGCATCTGGCGAACCCGCCGCTACATACGCCTGGCTGATCGTCAGCAGCGACAGCATACTGATAATGCCAACCACGATGATCGCAGCCTCCATGAATCGGAAGCAAAGGTGACTGAGCGCGATGCTTTCGTTGTACCGTCGCAGGTACGGGAACAAGGTGACGGAAGTGCCGACCGCAGATATGACAAGGATGAGCTCCATCAACGCTCCCCATATGATCTGGTTCGCATGCGCGGCTCCGTTCACCAAGTAATCGGAGCCGCTGAGGAGCGGGTCGTACATTTTTAGGCCGATAATCGAAGAGATTGCCGCAAGGATGAAGAATACGCCAGTTGCTTTTGGTACATTAGCAGTTGGTTTCATAGTCCACTTACCTCCATTATCTTGATCTCATTACTCGACATGCTCCCCGTAATAGAAAACCTCTTCCAGTGGCAGCCCAAACGCATGCGCGATGCGAAAAGCAAGCTCGAGAGAAGGGGAGTAGTTGCCCTTTTCCAGCGCCACGATGGTCTGTCTTGTGACGCCCACCTTGTCAGCCAATTGCTGCTGAGTCATTTCGTTATGATTGAACCGTAGTCTGCGGATGTGATTGCCGACAAGATTTTTGGCCATATTAAACTCCTTTCCGGTAGTGATACAGTCTCGTCACGGAGCCGGTGACATCGGACAGGAAGCCTGCGACGATCATTATGACGAACATGTTCTGAACCGGCCCATCCATGACCAGCGAGCCCATCGCAAGAAGAAAGCCGAGAATGAAGACGAAGAAGCCGTTCCGATTCGATTTCAGCTCGATCAGTTTATCAAGCTCATCCGCGAACCTCGGTTCCTTCTCCCCGGTCGTCATCCGGAAGATGATGTTGAAAATAATGCTGATCACGATATGCGCAATGATGGACACGAGCATGAGGACGAGGACGAAAGCGCCCCAATAATGAAATGTCTCGTCCGTCGTAAGTCCCTCTGCTGGATAATTCGCATACTTGTAAGCACAATACAGCCCAAAAATCAGAATCGCTGCGACAATCGATACGATACTCTTCTTCTCTTGATAGGTCATACTGCTGTATACCCTCCCATTACTTCAAGTCAAGTCTTCTGAACAAAATGTATAATATACCAAACATAATGTCAAGTTAATTTTACAATTTGGATGGAAAATGGATGCAAGCCCAGGATTGACACATACTACGTAGATCGGCAATAATCTATATATGAGCATATGTTCATATTAGGATATCAAAGGAGGCGGGCACCGATGAAAGTGAGTGAGCATACATTTCTTACCGACGATAAAGTCGATTCGATATCGCAGATCTTCAAGGCGCTGGCAGACCCAACCCGCTTGAAAATCCTGTACTTACTGTCCCAAGAGGAGTGCGCAGTGAATCATATCGCCCAAGTGCTGGACATGTCGCAATCAGCGGTCTCGCATCAGCTTAGTTTCTTGCGCAATATTCGGCTGGTGAAGAAACGGCGAGAGGGCACGAATGTGTTCTACAGCTGCGACGATGAGCATGTCGTCTCGCTGCTGCATCAAGCGATTAATCACTGCGACCACTAAGTAGTAGGAGGCTAGCACGATGCGCGATCACAAGCAGAAGCAAGACCAGCGTCATGATCACGACCATGATCATGACCACGATCATTCTCACGACCGCAATCATTCAGAACATCAGCCTAAAAAACATAGTCATCACGGCCACCACCATCATCATGGCCACCATCATCACGATCACGACCATGGCAGGGAGGGCAACAAAACAGGGCTTGCCATTGCACTCATCATTACATTCGGCATTATGCTGCTCGAGTTCGTCGGCGGCTTCGTGACGAACAGCCTTGCGCTCCTGTCCGATTCCGGCCACATGCTGAGCGACGCCGGCGCGCTTGCGCTCAGCCTCCTGGCGCTGTGGCTGGCGGCGAAGCCTTCGACTGCCCGCAGAACGTTCGGCAACCATCGCTTTGAGATTCTCGCCGCGCTGTTCAACGGCGTCGCGCTCTTCGTCATCGCTGCTGTCATCGTCGTGGAAGCGATCAAGCGGCTGAACGATCCGCCGGCGGTCGCCAGCGGCTCGATGATGATCATCGCCGCGATTGGATTGCTCGCGAACCTCGGCAGCGCGTGGGCACTCATGCGTAAAGGCGATGTGAAGAACAACGTGAACCTGCGTGCTGCCTACCTGCATGTGCTCGGCGACGCGCTTGGCTCTATCGGCGCGATTCTCGCGGGTGCCGTCATGATGGCGTTCGGCTGGTATGCCGCCGATCCGATCATTTCCGTCCTTGTTGCGCTGCTCATTCTGAAGAGCGCATGGGGCATTATAACGCATACGCTGCACATCCTCATGGAGGGAACGCCGGATTCGATCGATCAGCAGGAAGTGCAGGAAGCGCTGCTTGCGATTGACGGTGTAACTGATATGCATGACCTGCATATATGGACGATTACTTCGGGCTTCGACGCCCTGAGCTGCCACCTGCAAATTGCGGACGGCAAAGACAGCCAGACGATTCTGCAGTCGGCGATTCATTTGCTCGCGAAACGATTTTCGATTGAGCATGCCACGATCCAGGTGGAGACGGCCGGCATCCAGCACGAGAAATTGAAATGCTAAAGGCTTGATCGGCGCTTCCTCTGCATAGACATGGAGTAGAGGGAGCGTGAGTATCAAGTGGATAATAAGATTGTGAAGCGGTATTACCAGCTGAAGAAGAAGCAGAAGGAGCTGGAGCAGGAGCTTTCGGAGCTGCGAAGCGAGATACTGAACCATTGTTCGTCGCAGGGCGTATCGGAGCTCGAGACATCGCGGTATTCCGTTAAGGTTGTTCATCAAGAGCGCAAAGAGTACGACGACGACAAGCTGTATGAAGCGATCCCGGATCTAGAGGTGTGGCGGTTGATCTCGAAGCCTGACTCCTCGAAGATCGCCTCTCTGGTCAAGCTGAACAAACTATCCGAAGAGAAAATTAAAGATACCTTCTCCGTTAAACAAGTTTCGCTGCTTCAAGTGGATAAGAAGTGAGATTTGTTCGGGGCTTAATGATATTAACCTAGCATCCAGGCGTAATTAAGCGTCTGGATTTGTTTTTCTTATGATAAAGTTAGAAGAACTGGAATTAATAAGGGGCGTTAAATAGATGAACCATAAATCATCGTACTGGCTGGAAAATGTAACCCTGGAGACGGGATTTCAAGTGGAGGCTGGGCGCGTAACGGCGACGGAAACTGCAACCGGGCATATCAAGATTGAGGGCGGCAAGGTCGCAGCCGTTACGTTCGAACCCATCGCTGCAGGGGATACGCTGCCGAAGCGGGATGCGAAGAGAGCGCTGCTGCTGCCGGCATTTCGAGAGGCGCATATCCATCTCGACAAGACGTACTACGGCCGGCCTTGGCAGGCGGTGAAGCCGGCTCGCAGCATATTCGATCGGATCGAAGAGGAGCGTCAGCTCTTGCCGCAGTTGCTGCCGACGGCAGCGGAGAAAGCTCGTGAGATTCTGGAGCTGCTGCTTCGGAACGGCTCGACTTCCGTACGCGGGCATGTCAATATCGAGCCGACGAGCGGCATGCGCGGTCTCGAGGCGGCGCAGCAGGCGCTTGCGGATTACGCGGACAGGCTGAGCTGCGAGCTTGTCGCGTTCCCGCAGCACGGGCTGCTGCTATCCGATTCGCGCCGCTTAGTGAAGCAAGCGATCGAGCTTGGCGCGACGCATGTCGGCGGGCTTGACCCGATTGCAGTCGATGGCGACATGGAGCGGTCGCTGCATGCGATGATGGACATCGCGACCGAAACCGGCGCTGGCATCGACATGCATTTGCACGAGCAGGGCTCGGCTGGTTATGCCATTATGAACCGGCTAGCCGATATGACTTTGGACGCCGGCTGGCAGGGCAAAGTGACCGTCAGTCATGCGTTCGGCTTTGCCGGCGGCACGCCGGCGGAGGCGGAGCGGCTGGCGGAACGGTTCGCGGAAGCGGGCATTTCGATCGCTTCTACGGTGCCGATCGGCCGGATGGTCATGCCGCTGCCGATGCTGCATAGCAAAGGCGTCAAGGTCGAGCTGGCGACAGACAGCCTGACGGACCACTGGTCGCCTTTTGGCAATGGAGATAACCTGGAGAAGGCTGGGCGCTTCGCGGAGCTGTATCATATGTCGGACGAGCTGTCGCTGTCGCGCGCGCTTCGGTTCATCACCGGCGGCGTGCTGCCGCTGAACGATGCCGGCGAACGTGTCTGGCCGGCTGTGGGCGACGACGCATCAGGCGTCCTCGTTCAAGCAAGCTGCTCGGCGGAGGCTGTTGCCCGGAGAGCGCCGAGAGTTGCGAGCTTGCATCAAGGCGTTGTGAGCTGGGGGCAGCTGTTTCTTTGCGATAATGCTTGACTAGAAATAAGGTAAATTTAGGGGAGGTTAACTTTGTTCAGACGAATAGGCTGTGTCTTAGGGGTAATCGTTATTTTCTTGCTGGCAGTTTCCTGCACGAATAAGGAGAAACAGGAGCTAATACTTGCTAAAAGTAGCTATGTCCGCTGGTATGAAGCTGATCAACTGCTCGAGGTATACACGGTTGTCGTGAATCAGTCGAATAAGGTGCAGCATATTCGTGGCAAAGTTGTGATGCTCTATCCTGGGCTAATCAAAGCTACTGGTATCGAACGACTGGAAGTGACAACAGACGATAGGCACGAGACACAGCCATTTACGGTAAATCCGAATGAGGAGATCGTGTTGCGGCAATCTATCCGCACGAACCTGCCCCTAACACAGAGGCTCTTGAAGAGCGGTGTCGCCATGGAACTCGGAACAGACGACATGGGCTTCCTTATTCCTATTCCATACGGGGAAATTCATTAAAAATCGACGTGCTAATAGAGAGGATATTCGCTCGCGTTTGCAGAATGTTTACAACAGCTTTACGAGTTGCAGGTGTTGACGCATAAGGAGCTGAACGTTGGATGCATAATCATGGCTTTCATCTGCACATTGGCCAGATGCTGGATGGAATTTCAGATACCGTCTTTATTATGAAAGTAGACGGTATGGAGCTAACCTACTACTATATAAACCGCGCGGCGACACGTTTGACGGGCATTACGATGGCAGAGGCGGGCAAAACCTTTTTCGAATTTTATGAGAAGAACGCTCCTATGGCGGACTATCTCTATCGAAAATATATCCGGGTGCTGACCGAGCGAACGGTCATCCGTTACGAAGACGGCGTTGTCATGCCGAACGGGACGATGAGCGGCGAGACGGTGCTGTCGCCTATTTATGATGAAACCGGCCATATTGCTTATATTTTCTCCATTACGAGGGACATTACCGATCGCAAGAATTACGAGAATTTGCTCATTCATTATGCCTATCACGATGATCTGTGTCTCTTGCATAATCGCAGATATTTGCTTGAGCAGCTGGGGAGTGCGGAGGCGCTGTTCCTGCTCGATCTCGATAGCTTCAAGAACATTAACGATACGTTCGGCCATGATGCCGGCGATGCCGTTCTCATCGAGGCGGCGACCCGTCTGCACGGGGCATTCGGTCCGGAGTATACGCTGGTGCGGCTTGGCGGCGATGAGTTCATCGTTGCGGCGAGCAAGCAGGTGAGTCCGGTAGAGACGGCGGTGCAGATCATGCAGCTGTTCCAGCCTCCTTTTGTCGTGTTGGAGCAGCAGCTTAAGCTGAGCGTTAGCGTGGGCGTCGCCGCCAGGCAGAACGATGAGGATATCCCGACACTGCTGAAGCAGGCGGACATTGCGCTCTATAAGGCAAAAGGCGCCGGCCGCAAAGGCTACCACATCTACGAATCGACGTCGAGGTATGCGCATGTCGAGAACTTCATCCATGAGCTCGCGCTTGCAAACGCGATTGAGCAGGAGGAGTTCGAGCTCTATTATCAGCTGATCTACAGCCCGCAGCAGGAACAGGTCGTTGGCGCGGAAGCGCTGCTGCGTTGGAACCGGGCAGGCGCAGGCGTTGTATCGCCGGCGGACTTCATCCCGATTACAGAGCAGACCGGACTCATCATCCCGATCGGCTATTGGGTCATTCAGAAGGCATGCCGCGACTGGCATCAGCTGACCCGGCATTACGGCAGCGGCTTTAAGGTGTCGGTGAATATTTCGAGCGTGCAGCTGTCGGAGCCGGATTTTGTAGAGCGTGTGATCGAGATCGCCCGAAATGAAGGGGTTCCCGCGCACGGCGTGGAGCTGGAGCTGACCGAAAGCTCGGTTATACATAATTTCCAGCAGGTGGAGCAGACGCTTGATCGGCTTCGTGCGGTCGGGTTTACGATTGCGCTCGACGACTTCGGCACGGGATACTCGTCGCTTAGCATGCTGACGTCGCTTCCGGTTGATAAGCTGAAGATCGACCGCTCGTTCATTCGCGATATGAATCAGTCGCTCTTCTCGGCCATGCTGATGATGGCGGCAGCGCTGGACATGAAGGTGATTGCCGAAGGTGTAGAGGATGCGGCGCAGTATCAGATGCTCAAAGAGATGAAATGCTGGGGCCTGCAAGGCTACTTGATCAACAAACCGATCGCCCTGGAACTTTTAGTGCAGCAGGCTATGCCACAAATGCAGTAAATCCAAGGAAGCGAATGCGTCCATGACGAAGCGGGTGCTTATAATCGGAGGAACGGGCCTGATCAGCACGGCGAGTACGAAACAGCTGCTAGCTCGTGGTGATATGGATGTGGCATTATAATCGCGGGAAGCGGTCTGGTGTGGCTGGCGTGAACACACTTCATGGCGACCGGACGGACTTTGCGCTGTTCGAGGCACAGATGGCGGAAGCGGGACCGTTCGACTGCGTCATTGATATGGCCTTGTTCCATGCTGATGAGGCGGAGAGCGCGATTCGTGCGTTCAGTGGGCGAACCTTGCACTACATCTACTGCAGCACTGTGGATGTGTACAGCAAGCAGGGCAACACTTATCCCGTTACGGAAGACGGGGAGCGGGATGCGAGTCCGTCTTTTCCGTATGCGTATAACAAGGTGCTGAGCGAAAATATTTTGCTTGCCGCGCATGATATCAGGCGGTTTCCGGTGACGATTATGAGGCCGGCGCAGACGTATGGCGGCAGCGGTACTGCGGTGCCGTCTGTAGCCGATGGCAATTACCAGATGAAGCGGCTGCGGGAAGGTCGGCCGATCATCGTACACGGTGATGGCATGTCCATCTGGGTGGCGTGCCACCGCGACGACGTGGCGCGCGCTTTCGTTGCGGCCATCGGCAATGAGCGGACATTCGGCAAGGCGTACAATGTGACGGGCGAAGAGTGGATGACGTACGACCAGTATTGGCGGACCATCGCCCAGGAGCTCGGCGCACAGGAGCCGGCGATCGTGCATATTCCGACGGATCTGCTCGGCAAGCTGCTGCCGAAGCGGGCGGAATGGTGCGTGGAGAATTTCCGCTAAATGAGATACCGCCGCTCCAGCGCCTACGATTCCGCATCCTAGTTGTGGTATAATGATCGCTCATGGAGACACGAAGCAAAGGTGGTAATGGAATGTTGATCGATATACATGCAAGGCTGGATGAGGAATCGATTCAGGAGCTGCTTGGCTGGTCGGTGTTTCCCGAGCCTGAGCATCTGGAGCGGGCGATCAGCTTGTACAAGAACGGCGGCGAGCATAAGCTGCTTGGCCTGGAGTCCGAAGATGAGGTTATCGGCTTGATCGGCTATCACCACGTGAACAGCGACACGATCGAGATTGACCATATTGCCGTCTCGTCTTCCGAACGCTACAAAGGCTACGGCAGAGGGCTCATTCTCGAGCTGCTGGAGCTGGAGAAGCCGAGCGTGCTCATCGCGGAAACGGATGAGGATGCGGTCGACTTCTACCGCAGCAGCCGCTTCACCGTCGAGAGCCTGGGGGCGAAATACCCCGGCACCGAGCGGTTCAAATGCACGTACTATGCGGACGATGAAGACGAGGACGCATAGAGAAGGTTGGAGAAAGGACTTCTCAGCTCGCGCTTGGCGAGGGGGAGGTCCTTTTTTTGTGATGGTTGGTTGTGGCCGGTTAGGCGGCGGCTCGACTCGCGAGATCAAAGAGAGGGAAAAGCCTCTCTCGCCGCCCGAGAACATGTTAATTGCCTACTGAGAGAGGAAAAAGCCAGCCTCTCTAGCGAGAAGAAAGCATTAGTGTGTGAGCTCAACTCGCCACCGCCCCGCCGCCCTCGCTTGCAATTATCGCCTCGTCGCCATAGCCCCACCGCCATCGCTTCATCACGACAGCCCCATCGCCCCACCAGCATCGCCGTCATCCCGCCACCCCGTCACCATCGCCTCAACGCAAATTCCCATCGCCACGGTCCAGACGCATCACCGTCCCCGGCAACGGAGCTACGACGGAGAGATATTAAGTCTGAGAGACGGAATTTCCTACTCTCAGCTGGCAACGCGTGCATTCTCGCTGCTGAGAGACTGAATATCCTACTCACGGCTCGGCGCGGGGGCTTCAACGGCGAGATATTAAGTCTGAGAGACGGAATATCCTACTCTCAGCGGGCAACACGTGCATTCTCGCTGCTGAGAGACTGAAAATCCTACTCTCAGTCCAGCGCGGGAGCTGCACCGGTGGGATCTACAGTCTGAGAGACGGATTTTTCTACTCTCAGCTGGCAAGTCGCGTATTTTCACAGTCTGAGAGACGGAAAATCCGACTCTCAGCTCAGCACAAGAGCTCCCGCGGCAAGCTAGGCCTGCTGCTCCAGCCTTGTCGCCTGGAGACGGGGCGATGGCGGCGAAGCCGCCTCCCCCAACAAAACAACCAAAAAAACTGGCATGTTTCGAAAGAAACCAATATAGGAACCCTTTTCTAGAGTTGATAGAATGTACATAACGTAAGGTTACAGCCATTCGATTATCGAGAACAAAGGGGACTAAATCGCATGCAGCCGATCGGCAAGAAGTGGAAAATTTACGTCATTCATCATTCTCACACGGACATCGGGTACACGGAACGCCAGGAGAAAATCGAGCAGTTCCACGTTGATTTCATACGCCAAGCTATCGCGATCTGCAACAGCTCGCATACCGAGGAGCATAAGGAGTGGGCTGGTTACAAGTGGACGTGCGAAACGTTCTGGGCGGTGGAGAAGTTTCTGGAGGAAGCGACCGAGTCCGAGCGTGAGCAATTCGTGGGCTGCCTGCGCAGAGGCGACATCGAGCTGTCCGGCACATACCTCAACATGACCGAACTCGCCAACTATGAGCTTCTCAGCGATATACTCTCCCGTGCGGGACTCTACGCGAAGCAGCACGGGCTGCAAGTGAAGTCGGCAATGACCGCCGACATTAATGGCTACAGCTGGGGCTACGCGCAGGCGATGGCGGATGCGGGCATCGAGAACTTGCTCTCCTGCGTGCACACGCATCACGGCATGTTCGCGCTCGGACGCAAGCAAATCCCGTTCTACTGGGAAACACCGAACGGGCAGCGAATTCTCGTCTGGAACGGCGAGCACTACATGCTCGGCAACGAGCTTGGCATTAACCCTGACGGCGCGCTCTCCTATACGATTAAGGACGAGACCCCAATCTGGGGCGTGCCGGACGATTACATGAAGCTGGCGGAGACGCGGATCTCACGCTACTTGAACCAGCTGCAGGCGGAGAGCTACCCGTATGATTTTATACTCGTAAACTGTATGGGACTGCTCCGTGACAACGCCGCGCCGAACGGCCGGATTATGAGCTTCATCCAAGAGTGGAACGAGAAGCACGGCGAGCAGGTTGAGATTGAAATGACGACGTTGAACCGCTACTTCGACCTCGTGCGAGCTCAAAGCGTGCCAATTGCAGTTCACAAAGGCGACTGGCCGGACTGGTGGTCCGACGGCGTCGCTTCGACGGCGATTCATACGCAGATTTTCCGCAATGCGCAGCGGACACTTAGCATGGTTGATCGGCTTGACCCGAATCGCCAAACCGTAAGCCAAACCGAAATCCGCGATGCCCAGCAGCAGCTCATGATGTACGCCGAGCATACGTGGGGCTATCATTCCTCGGTGCGGGAGCCGTGGCATCTAATGGTGCAGGAGCTTGGCCTGCGCAAGGAGGCCTATGCCGCGAACGGCAGCAGACTCGTGCATACAGCGCTCGATAAGGTCTTAAAAGCGCGCGGTGATGCACTATTAAAGCCGAATCGTCCTTTTACGTATAAAGTCATTAACTCCTTTAACTATCCTGTCGAGACGCTCGCTCACTTCTACATGGAAGACCAGTGGGAGCCTTCGTATTTCAAGCAGGGAATGGAGATTATCGACGAAACGACAGGCGGGGTCGTGCCTCATCAGCTGGAAGCGGTAAGCAAGGGCAACCAGATCGCGATCAGCATTACGCTGCAGGCGAACGAGGAGCGCCTCTTCTCGATCAGACCGGCGCAGCAGGACCAGACACGTACGACGAGCAGCACGCGGCTTCGCGGCAATGACGGCATCCACGACATTCCGAATCTGGTTCACCTCGGCGATGAGCAGCACCAGCAGAAACAAGAGCTGCAAATTAGCGAGAATACGATCGAATCGCCATTCGTACGCATCAAGTGGAAGACAGGCGAGGGCATCGTCAGCTGGCTGGACAAAGAATCCGGCAAGGAGCTGCTCGACCCTGAACGCGTGCATCAAGCGTTCACGCCTGTTTACGAAGTGACGCCGGCGGGCCGAATGGAGCAAATGGCGGACGTGCGCCGCATTATGGGCCGCAACCGCAAAGGGATCAACGTAGAGCGCTCTGCCGGCCAATTGACCGGCGTGAAGCATATTACGAACGGGCCGATCTATGGCATCGTCGAGCTCATTTATAAGCTGAATGGACTCAGCTACTTCTCCCTGTTCCTGAAAGTATTCCGCGGACAGCCGCGCGTCGAAGTCGCGGTGCGAATGCATAAGGACAGCGTCTGGGATCCGGAGAACGTGTACATCTCCTTGCCATTTACAAGCAATGAGGGCGAGCTCTGGTTCGAGAAAGCAGGGGCACTCATTAGACCTGGCGTCGATCAGCTGCCGGGCACAAGCCTCGACTTCTACTGCATCCAAGAGGGGCTCGCGGTCTTGTCGCCGGAGCGCGGTCTGCTTATTGCAACGCCGGATACGCCTCTCATGCAGACTGGCGAGCTTGCTTATGGCGAGCGCAAAGTTCAAGGGCAGCAGCAAGAAGGCGAGCGGCATCCGCTCTACGCATGGGCGCTCACGAACTATTGGGAGACGAACTTCAAAGCGACTTTAGGCGGGTTCTACGAGTTCCGCTACACGGTGGAGTGGGGCAGCCATATTGACTCGGCCGCAAGAGCGGTTCAAATTTGCCACAGCCTTAACTCGGAAATTATTTCCTTCCGCTCCAGATAGCTATGCAATGCACAGAAGGGGTGTTATCTTGAAATCTATGAGATAAGCCCTTTTTGCGCTGAACTCTAATCTCTAGTCTCTAGTCACTAATCTCTGAACGCTAGTGGGCTGAATCTTCTAAACCAAAACAAGGGAATGGATCGCATGTACCGGATTTTAATTGTGGATGATGAACGGATTGAACGGGAAGGCATACGGCATTTAATCCGCAAGCATAATCTGGAACTCGACATCATGACAGCGGAGAATGGCGAAGCGGCGCTTGAGGTCGTAAGGCAGCAGCCGGTCGATATTATTATTACGGATATTAAGATGCCGTTCATGGACGGCCTCGAGCTGTCGGAGAAGGTGAGCAGCCTGAATCCCGACATCGAGATGATTATATACAGCGCTTACAGCGATTTTGAATTCGCCCGCAGAGCGATGCGGACGAATGTAACGAACTATTTGCTCAAGCCGATCCAAATTCCGGAGTTTCTTGCCGCCATACAGACGGTAATCGCGAAGTGCCAAGCGAAGGAAGAAGCGCGGAGCCAAGCGAGCGAGCTGCTGGAAGGGTATAACCGCGGGCTTGTCTATGAGCGGGAAAAGCAGCTGATGGACGCATTGAACGGCACCTATTCCGCCGAGGGAGAGGAAGTGAGCAGCCATTCGTTCATACACCTGATGCTCGTCGACTGCGGCGGGCGGTATTTTGACAATGCCGAGTTTGTCGCCTTGCTTAGGGAGCCGATCCGTTACACCTACGACTATTTGAGTTTGAACGAGCACCAAAGCGTCTTCTTCTTGAACAGCCGAGAGCCGATCAGCAAGCAGGAACAGCTGGAGCTTGCGGAGGCAATGATTGCGCAGGCGTCGACCGTCTATCCGGCTCGGATTGGCATCGTTATTGGGCGGACAGTGAATCATCTGGGGCAGCTGCTGGATGTGTTCAACGAAATGGAGCAGACGCTCGAGCTTAAATTTTTCATGGATGGCAACCCGATTATGTTCACGGAGGATGCGCCTTCTGAGCAATCGTCCGCGGATGAGAGCGAGATCGAGTCGATTCGCAAGCAAGTTTACGACTATATCGACCGCGCTGACGTTCAAGGGGCGCAGTACAGCATCGAGATGCTGTTCTCCACGCTGCGCTCGAGAGGGAAGCTCTCTGTCATTTATACGAAATTCATCTGCTCGGAAGTGATGAAGCATGCCTATGCGAAGGCGGACAAGCAGCGCGTGGAGGACATTGCGGTCTATCTCGATCAGATCTTCAACATCAATTCGTTAACGGAGCTAAAGAGCTTGGTCAGCGCGATTATCGAACGTCTCATTCCTGCACAAGAGGAGGCGAAGGAGGAGTCTGCGAGCAAGCTCATTACGAGCATTAAGCGGCTTATCGATAAGGATTACAGCCAGGATCTGTCGCTGGAGAGCATTGCGGAGCATGTCCATTTGACGCCGAGCTACCTCAGTTTCCTATTCAAAAAGGAGACCGGGAAGAGCCTCGTTCGCTATATTACGCAGGTACGGATGGAGAAGGCAGTTGAGCTGCTGACGAATACGAATATGAAAATCATCGACATCAGCGAGACGCTCGGCTTCAGCAATTCCTCGTATTTTATTCAGATTTTCCGCAACTTTCATGGGGTTAGTCCGGCAAAATACCGCGAAAGCACATCGTAAAAATTTGATGCCCATTCTTAAAAATTTCGCATAGAGGGCGCGAGACATTGCTTGTTATGATGAACACGTAAACTTCAAAGGCGAAATTGGGGGATGAACATGAGAACAAAAGTATTAGGTATGGTCCTATGTGCATCAGTGGCTTTAAGCTTGACAGCCTGCGGCTCGAACAACTCAGACAACTCCAGCAACCAAGGGAACGCAGCCGGCAACAACGCGACATCATCGAATTCGAACAGTGCTTCCGCGAATTCGAATGCCGCGGAAACAAATACGGACAGCGCGGTTAAAGACGACGGTCCTTTCTCGAAGTACGACCAGACGGTTACCGTTTCACTCGGACGTCAAGGCGTATCCGGCAACAACCTGCCAGACGGTGATACGCTGGAGAACAATCAATATTTGAAATACGTAGAAGACCGGTTGAACGTGAAAGTGAACTATGATTTCTCGGTTGAAGATTTGGATGCGTACAACCAGAAGGTCAACCTGACAATTGCAAGCGGTGACATTCCGGACATTATGGTTGTCGACGAGCAGCAATTCAAACGCCTCGCGCAAGCGGGTCTGCTGGCAGACCTGACATCGGTTTATGAGAAGTACAGCTCCCCGCTTATCAAAGAGTATTACTCCTCGTATTCCGGCGACCGCGTTCTGAATACAGGACGTGTCGATGGCAAGCTGCTTGGTCTGCCGAACACGAATATCGACGGCAGCTACCAGCTGCTGTGGGTGCGCAAGGATTGGCTCGACAAGGTCGGCCTGCAGCTGCCGAAATCGCTTGACGATGTGAAGGCGATTGCGAAGGCGTTCAAGGAGCAAGATCCAGACGGCAACGGCAAGCCGGACACGGTCGGCCTGCTCGGCGACAAATCATTGGTGGGCGACGGCGGCTTCTTCACCTTCGACCCTGTGTTCAACTTGAACCATTCGTATCCGAAGAGCTGGTTCAAGGACGCAAGCGGCAACATCGTCTACGGCTCGACGACGCCAGAGACGAAGCAAGCTCTTGGACAGCTGAGCGAAATGTATAAGGATGGCTTGATCGATAAAGAGTTCCTCACTCGCAAGTGGGAGGACAATGCGGGTCTCGTATCCGGCGGCAAAGCAGGCATTCTGTTCGCGCCGTGGTTCGCGGGCTGGATGATTTCCGACAGCGTGAAGGCTGATCCGAATGCGGATTGGGTACCGATTGCAGCGCCGCTGGACAGCGACGGCAAGCGTAACGTCGTTCCTTCCGCGCCATCAGGCTCGTTCCTCGTTGTGAGCAAGGATGCCGAGCATCCGGAAGCAGCGCTGAAGATGCTGAGCGTGGAGTATGAAGGCATCCGCCTCATCGACCCGGCATCAGCCGAGCTGTACAAGGACAAAGGGGTAGGCTGGCTCAACTATCCGCTCAACCTGCAGCTTGACTTCCAGGATGCGCTTGCTCGTGACATTCCTGTCTACGAGAAAGTGATCAAGGACGGCGACACGGCGAACCTGCCGGCACGCCTCATTCCCCGCGTGAATTCGGTGCTGAAGAACAATAAAGATCCGAAGAAGGACATTCCGGCGTTCGCGGATTCCCTCGCGTTCTTCACTGCCGGCGCGGTTACGGGCGCGAAGGAAATTACGAAGGTCGAGCCGATCTTCTACGGCAAGACGGAGACGATGGTGAAGCGCGGCGCGAACCTCGACAAGCTGGAGAATGAGACGTTCCTGCGCATCATCACAGGCGCGGCACCGCTCGACGACTTCGACAAGTTCGTATCCACTTGGAAGAGCACAGGCGGTGACGCCATTGCGAAGGAAGTTGCAGACGCTGTGAAATAAGCCCTGCTATACAGGTGAAAGGGTATCACTCGCGAAGCCGCGAGCGATACCCTTCTTAATAAAGATTAGGTGGAGATAACATGTACAATCGAGCCTCTGTATGGAACTATCACCTGATGCTGCTGCCGGGCATCCTGTTCCTTATTATTTTCAGCATCGTGCCGATGTTCGGGGTCGTGATCGCGTTCCAGGATTACCAGCCAACGCTTGGCATCATGAAATCGCAATGGGTTGGCATGGAGAACTTCTCCTATATGCTCAGCCTGCCGGACAGCAGAATTATTCTGATCAATACCGTCGTTATCGCGCTTATGAAGATCCTCGCCGGACTGATCGTCCCGTTCCTCTTCGCACTGCTGCTGCATGAGGTCATCAGCGTGAAGTTTAAACGCGCCATTCAGACCATCGTTTATTTGCCGCATTTCATGTCATGGGTTATTCTCTCCGGGGTCATGATTAACATCTTGAGCCTAGACGGCATCATTAACCAAATCGTTCAGCTGTTTGGCTTCGAGCCAATTATGTTCCTGCAGAGCAACCACTGGTTCCGGCCGCTGGTTGTCGCCAGTGACGTGTGGAAGGAATTCGGATTCAGCACCGTTATCTATATCGCAGCGCTAACCTCGATCAATACGAATTTGTACGAAGCGGCCGCCATCGACGGCGCGAACCGGTTCCAGCGATTGAAGTACATCACGATTCCGAGCCTCATGCCGACGGTCATCCTGTTGGCGACGCTAGCTCTCGGCAACGTGCTGAACGCGGGCTTCGAGCAGATTTTGAACCTATACAATCCGATCGTCTATCAGACCGGAGACATTATCGATACGTATGTGTACCGGGCGGGTCTGCTCGAGACGCAGTACGGGCTTGCGACCGCAGTCGGGCTGCTGAAGTCCGTCGTAAGCTTCCTCTTGATCACGCTGTCTTACGCACTTGCTTCACGGTTCGCTAACTATCGTATTTTCTAGGAGAGATTGCTGATGATTCGAGGTAATAGCCGGAGCGTAGATGCACTCATCTACTGCTTGCTAACGCTGGTCGCGTTTATGTCGCTTGCGCCGATTCTTAATACGCTCGCTGTCTCGTTCAGCGGCAAAGTGGCGGCCATGTCAGGTCAAGTGTACTTCTGGCCCGTCGATTTCAACTTGAATGCCTATAGCCAGGTGCTGCATGACCGTTCGTTCTTCCGGTCCTTCGGCGTCTCGGTGGAGCGGGTGCTGCTGGGCGGGGCGATTAACTTTCTCATTACGGTACTGATGGCTTTCCCGCTGTCGAAGTCGGGTAAGCTGTTCCCGGGCCGCAATATTTATATGTGGTTTATTATCTTCTGCATGCTGTTCAGCGGCGGACTTATCCCTTGGTATATGACGATCAACAAGCTGCATCTGCTGGACAAAATTTGGGCGCTCGTGCTCCCGACGGCAGTTCCGGTGTTCAACGTCATCCTGCTCATGAACTTCTTCAAAGGCATTCCGAAGGAGCTCGAAGAGGCGGCGAATATGGACGGAGCTGGCGCATGGAAAACGCTGTTCACGATCTTCGTGCCTGTCTCGCTGCCTGCGCTTGCGGCGGTAACGCTGTTCTCGATCGTCGGCCATTGGAATGCGTTCTTCGACGGCATGATTCTGATGCAGCATAAGGAGCATTGGCCGCTGCAGACGTACATTCAGCAGCTCATCGTCGATATGAGCTCGTTGATGAACGCGACCGATGCCGAGGAAGTGAAGCGTCTGTCCAACATGTCGAGCCAGCTGCTGAATGCCGCGAAGGTGATGGTATCGATGGTGCCGATCATGCTGATCTATCCGTTCCTGCAAAAATATTTTGTCAGCGGCATCGTGCTTGGTGCGGTGAAGGAGTAGCTCAGGTTCAGTAACTCAGATTCAGCAGCTCGATTCGATCCTATCTTTCTCGAGCGGTTTCTACTATAATGATTCGGTAAAACCGGCAGAGAACGAGAACGGAGGCGGGGGCATCCATGAAGCTGAGCTGGCTCAGGAACTTGAGTATGAAGCGGAAGCTCTTCGTTTCTTACTTGGCGGTTATGATGATACCGCTTACGATACTTGGCGCTTATTCCTTCCAGCAATCGAAGCAGATGCAGGTGCAGCAGGCGCAGGTTGTTCTTCAGGATAGCCTGCAGAAGATGGAAGACAGCTTGAATTACAAGCTGCAGCGGTTTAATTCGGCCATTGAGCTCATTACGTTCAATCCGAATTTCAGCCGCATTTTTAACGATGAATATACCGATTATTACTCCATGTACACCGACTTAAGCGAGAACGTTGATCCGCTGCTGGACACGACGCTTATGCTTAATCACGATATTAAACGCATTATGATCTACACCGGCAACAACATTACGCAGCGCATCAATTCCATTATGCCGATTACGACGGTTGAGCATGAGTTCTGGTATGACGAAGTGATGAAGTCGTCGCAGACGAATTGGTATGTGCAGGACGGGCGGATATTTGGCGTTAGACGGATATTTGGCGACATTAATTATGATAAGCGGAATCTCGTCTACGTGGAGCTGAAGCCGGAATTCTTCACCTCGTTAACCGATACGAGCACCAAAGAATTCTCGATCATCGTTTCGGATGCGAAGCAGCAGGTGTTGTATGCGAATCCGAAGGTGGCACAGCTGCCGGCGGGTGGCGAGACGAATGGCGATGAGGTCGTGCTGTCGCAGCCATTGCGGGAAGCGAACTGGACGATTTCGCTGCTCTATTCCACGAAGGCGTTAACGATTAACCCTTGGAAAATCGTCCGTGCAACGATTGTAATCGAGAGCATCTGCTTCGTGGTCTTGTTCTTCATCATCTGGTTATTCACGCGGGGCTTCGTCGGCCGGATACATTCGCTCAATCAGAAGATGAGGCTCGTGGAGCAGGGAAAACTTACGGCGACGGGGACTGATATCGTTGTCCGGGACGAGATCGGGGAGCTGGAGCTGCGGTTCGGCAAAATGCTGAATAGTATCAATCTGCTCATCGAGGAAGGCTACAAGAACAAGATCAGCCAGAAGGAAGCGGAGCTGCGAGCGCTGCAGTCGCAGATTAACCCGCATTTTCTATACAATGCGCTGTCGGTCATTAACTGGAAGGCGATCGCGGCAGGCTCGGATGACATTAGCAATGTAGCCGGTTTGTTGTCAACGTTCTATCGGACCTCGCTCAATAAGGGCAAAGATATGATGTCCGTCAGGGACGAGCTGCTCAATACAAAGTCGTACATGGAGATGCAGCTCATTATGCACGATGACAACTTCGACGTCGTGTATCAGATTGACGATGAAGTGCTGGACTGCTACATGATAAAGCTGGTGCTGCAGCCGATTGTGGAGAATGCGATTGAGCATGGGATCGACCAGAAGCGAACGGGCAGAGGCGTCTTGCAGATTAGCGCATCGTTTGATGGCGGGACGATCGTGTTTATCGTGCAGGATAACGGTCCGGGCATGACGCGGGAGCTGGTGGACGAGGTGCTGGTGCAGCAGTCCAAGGGCTACGGGCTCTACAATGTGCAGGAGCGCATTCGAGTGCAGTACGGCAGCGGGTATGGCATCAGCATTAAAAGTGAGCTTGGCGAAGGAACCTGCGTGACGGTGAAGCTTCCAAAATAATTCTTATATAGGCCCCGCGGTCATTAGTGACTGCGGGGTTTTTGTTGTGCGCGCGGTTTGGCGCATCGATTGGAGCCCCTTCCAATGTATGCTATATTTGATATATCGTAGATAGGAAGTCCGAATTACTGGAGGATCCCTAATGAGTACAGATCGTGAACCGCTCTACATTCAAATTCAGAACCATTTCAAAGAAATCATAAGCTCTCGCCGGTTGAAGGAAGATGATCGGATCCCGACAGAGAAGGAGATATTGGAGCAATTCAACGTCAGCCGGCTGACGGTTGCCAACGCGATGAACGAGCTGGCCAGGGAAGGCTGGATTTATCGAATCCCAGGCAGGGGCAGCTATGTCAAAGGCATTCCGGAGACGTTCATCCCGAAGGAGAAAGCAGTCGCTGAAGCAGCTGCGCCTTCTATACCATCCCGCCCAAAGATCGGGCTCGTGTTCCCGTTCGTGAACGACTATTTCGCTATCCGACTCATTCGGGGAATCACGCAAGTACTCGAAAATAACGGTTACTCTTTGGTGCTTATGTTCACGTTTGACTCCAAGGAGAAGGAAAAAGAAGCGATTCGCGAGATGAAGGACGATGTAGAAGGGCTGATTATCTTCCCTGCCGATGCGGAAGTGTACAACGAGGACATCATTTCGCTGAAAATAGCCAACTACCCCTTTGTTCTTATTGATCGCTATTTGCCTGGCGTGGAAACGAACGCCGTGCACTCCGACAGCGGCACGGCGATGAAGATGGCAATCGACCATTTATGGAACTTGGGTCATCGCAACATCGCGATCTGCTCGGATTCCCCGCAGCTGACCGTGTCCGTCGACGACCGGATTAATGGCTATATCAATGCGCTCCGAGCAAAAGGCGCGATGATCAATCCCGCATTGTTCCTGACCGACTTTAGTGCCAAGCCGGGCGCAATCGATCCGGAGCATCCGTTATTTCGCTTCGTGAAGAATAAGCTGGCTACGGCATATATAGCTTTAAATGGCGACCTCGGTGTCCACATCTGGTCGGTGGCGAAGAAAGCAGGTCTTCAAGTGCCGGATGATCTGTCCATCGTGACGTTCGACAATCCGAGCCCGCACACGGAGTTCATCAGTCCATTCACGTATATTAATCAGTCGGAAGAAGAAATCGGCCAAGAGGCTGCGAGGCTGCTTCTCGACGTCATTAAGGCGAAGGGTCAGCCGGTGAAGCCGCAAAGAATCGTCATGCAGCCTGTGCTCGTCGCCGGAGAGACGACTGGCGCGCCGTCGAAGGTTTAATAACGGGTCATCAAAAAGGTCATCAAAAACCGTCAGGGAATCCCTGACGGTTTTCTTATTGAGCCGGGACAGGAAGCTTCCCGCTTATGCGTTGAAGTAGTAGATGAGCTCGCCGCTTTCCCCGCTGCCTGCACCTTCGGAGAATATGAACAGAGTGACGACGATACGCGTGACGCCGTTCAATGTGACTGTCGTGAAGGTCGGATTCGCGAAGGCGGTCGAGCCGTTCGGCGTGACCGGGTTGAGCTGCTCCGCATTGCCGGTCGAATAGTCATAGATGAAGCTGCGGAACGTGCCGAAGTTGTTCTTGGTGAATTGGCCTTCGATTAGACCGAAATCGTAGCCGCTATAGGTTAGTTTGCCATCCCGGTCGCCAATGTTGCCCGCCACGCCCCAATACAGTAAAGAGTTGTCGACGTTCGTCTGCGCGCTGGCAGTCCATGAATTG
This sequence comes from Paenibacillus taihuensis, assembly GCF_003386535.1. Taxonomy (GTDB): domain Bacteria; phylum Bacillota; class Bacilli; order Paenibacillales; family Paenibacillaceae; genus Paenibacillus_Z; species Paenibacillus_Z taihuensis. Next base: position 17,301 of record NZ_QTTN01000020.1, on the reverse strand, counting down.
AAGTTCGCGAGTGTACCGCGTGCTTGGCGGTCGACGTCCCCATTCTTGAAATAGTGGAAACCGATGTCGACGCTTGTGCTGCTAGCGGAATAGAGGTTAGGCGTTCCTTCGGCGTAGTTAGATAATGTGCGGGGTACGTTGTAGCTCTTGGAAGTCGTGCCAGTCTGGAGGTTCGCCCAGGTGGTGTAGTAGGCGACCTTGATATGATTGTTCGGCTCCTGCTCCCAAGCGACGACATAACCGCCGTCCGATGCGACTTTGATTGTCGGCTGCGTCGCGTTGTTCCCTAATGAGCCGGCGAGCGACTTGACGAAGGTCCAATTCATGAGGTCCGTTGAAGTCGCAAGATTCACCTTGGCGACGCCGCTGGTGTACGTGTGATAAACCGCCAGGAACTGGCCGGACACCGCGGGGTTTGCAATGATTTTAGCTGTGTCCATCGTGTTGCCGAGATTGTCTTTGGCATTGAACTTTTTCGCGACCGCGCCAGTTACATTGTTGAGCTTCGTCTTGAGGGCGGCCCGCGCAGTGTCGGAAGGAGCGGCGAATGCTTGCGTGGTAAGGAGGACGAGGGATAAGACGGATAGTACAATAAAGCCGATTGTCTTTTTTGCTTTCATCATTTAACCTTCTTTCTTAGATTAGTTCGAAGCTTTAAATGACTTAAATGACATAAAATATATGTCTAATGCAAAAAGAATATATACCATTTCCTGAGTAAAGTAAATATGGGATTTAAAAAAGCCCTTCCGACTTCTTATGAAGAAGCGAAAGGGCCGAAGAGTGTGCTTGTCCGTTGCTAAGTAAGTCTGCTTTGATTAACGTCTTCTGTTCTGCTTAAACAATAATTTGACGCCCGTGTAAACGACGGCTGCGATCATGATTATCGTTAATGCTTGATAAAATAGATTGCTCCAATTCAAAGCGGTATCACTCCTAGTTGTAGTTGATGGGATTAATTATCGACGCATTCCATGTCTGTTATCCATTATAACGATTCATCCAGCCCCAACACAAAACCCCCTTGAGATCTCAAGGGGGTTTCGCATGGGGTTTAAAAAAATTGAAGATGAAGGGCTCTAGCTCTGAATATTTAAATCAGGTTCTGAAGCTGATTTAAAATCGGAATCTTATATGTGAACGGTATGCAGCTCCAGCACTTCAGCCAGAGGTGTATATGCATAACCAAGATCATCGGCTACAGCTTTGAATGTCACTTTGCCATCAATAATGTTCGTGCCGCTTTGCAGGGCAGGGCTGTCTTGAATGGCCTTAATCGCGCCTTTACGAGCGATTTGTACGGCGTAAGGCATCGTTGCGTTCGTCAATCCGACAGTGGAAGTCTGTGGCACTGCGCCTGGCATATTAGCTACGGCGTAATGAATGACGCCATGCTTCACATAAGTTGGATGATCATGCGTCGTAATGTGATCGATTGTCGCCACGTTGCCGCCTTGGTCGATCGCTACGTCTACGATAACAGCGCCGCGCTTCATCGTTTTGACCATGTCCTCGGAGACGAGTACAGGTGCTTTCGCGCCTGGAATAAGAACCGCGCAGATGAGCAGGTCAGCTTCGGCTACGCTGCGTGCGATATTGTGGCGATTGGAAACGAGCGTCTGCACTTGGTTGCCGAACAGTTCTTCCAACTGGCGAAGACGGTTCGCGCTAAGATCAAGAATCGTTACGTCCGCGCCAAGACCGATCGCGATCTTCGCTGCGTTAGTACCAACGACACCGCCGCCGATAATCGTAACTTTGCCTCTCGATACGCCTGGAATGCCGGAGAGCAGGATGCCGCGTCCGCCTTTGGAGCGTTCGAGCAGCTGCGAGCCGATTTGGGCTGCCATTCGGCCAGCCACTTCGCTCATCGGTGTGAGCAGCGGAAGCGTGCCGCCTTCTTTGACCGTTTCATAAGCGATTGCGGTTACTTTCGCGTCGACCAGCGCCTGAGCCAATGCCGGCTCTGCAGAAAGGTGCAAATAGGTGAAGAGAATGAGACCTTCTCGGAAATAGGGATATTCGCTCGGCAGCGGTTCCTTTACTTTCACGATCATATCCGCTTGCTGCCATACGGATGCGGCATCGGTCACAATAATGGCGCCGGATTGTGCGTACTCGGCGTCGGTAAAGCCGCTTTCGAGGCCCGCATTCGTCTCGACATAGACGGTATGTCCGTCCTGCACGAATTCATGCACACCATAAGGCGTCACGCCGACACGGCATTCATTGTTCTTCATTTCCTTCGGTACGCCAATCTTCATGATCGTCTCTCCTCGATTCGTAATAGGAACCTTCTTTGTTACCTTCATTATAGAATCAGCCGAAAGCTTATACATCGTACAAAACATCGAATGAATTGACGGTTTGATTGACAATTATGTATAGTTGGGCTAGGCATCATAGACAAAATGTCTAATCGGAGGGAAAAAATATGGACACAACGTTGAAATTCGATATTAGCCAGCTGCTGGCTAGGCCGATATTTCGCCCGGCGAAGCTCGTAGCCGGCCGGGAAGGGATGCATCGCCCCGTCGGCTGGGTGCATGTGCTTGAAATTACGAACGTGGCTCCATACGTGAGCCCGAACGATCTTATATTAACGACGGGACTGTGGCTGAAGCAAAATGAGCAGGAACGGTTCGCTTACATGAAGCAGCTGATTGACCAGCATGCGGCTGGATTATGCATCGAGATGGGCACCACGGTTGATGCCATTCCGAAGGAAATCGTAGAGCTGGCCGATCTGCACCATTTTCCGCTGATCTTGTTTGAACAGCCGGTCCGCTTCGTAGAAATTACGCAGGACATTCATGCGCTGCTCATTAACAGGCAGCATCAGTTCTTGAAGGAGCTTGAGGTGTACTCCCGTAAATTGCAGCGGCTAACGATCGAGAGCACGGGCATTGCGCAGATTTTGCGAGCTTTCCATGAGCAGTCCGGACGGCAGGTGCTCTACTTCTCGTCGCTCGATCACAGCAGCGTGCTCTATCCCGCGATGACCTCGAAGGCTTCGAGCCCGATATCGTCATTCCTGCAGCGGCAAATGGATGCCAGAGCGCTATCGGCCAAAGACGTCTCGGTACTGACCATGAATGCGCAGCAGCTCATCGTCGTTCAGCCGGTCATCTGCTTCGGGCAGACCTTCTCCTATGTCGGCATTTTGCTGCATAATAAGCCCGAAATTACGGAGTCGCTGACCTTGCTGCTCGATTACACGACCAAAGCCGTCGCGGCGATTACGCTGCGCACGGAGTTTCTCGAAGAGAAGCTGTCGCGGGACCATAACGAGTTTATCCTCGACATTATGAACAACCGGATCGAGAACGAGGATCAGGCGCAGGCGAGAATGGGGCTGCGGCAGCTGAGCAAAGGTGAGTATCTATTCGCCGGCGGCATCATCGAGATTCAGCATACGGCGGACATCGAGCCGATCACGATTGAGGCGGATAAGCAGGATTTGCTCATTCTAGTGAGGCAATTGCTCAAGAAGCACGGGCTGAACAGCTTGGTCATGATGCAAAATAACCGGATCTGCATGCTCTGCGCCAAAGAAGCGCTGCACAAAGACTCGCACGTGAACCTTCAAACGACGCTGCAGCGGCTTGTGGAAGAACTGAGAGAGTCGGCGCATGAGTCGCATGCTTCATCACTGAAGCTGTTCGCTGGCTTCGGCAAGCTGCGCGCGCAAATTTCGGAATCCTCGCGAAGCTACGAGGAAGCGCAGCAGGTGATTGACGTGGCGCGGAATGTGGCTGCCTATGAGAGCTGCATGTTCTATGACAGGCTGGGCGTCTATCAGCTGCTCAAGGCAGTGCCGAAGCTATCTTTTCTCGCTTCCTACGTGGAGGATCATTTAGGGGCGTTAATTGCATACGATCGGGAGCATCATCTGCAGCTTATTGAGACGCTGGATGTGTATTTTGCCTGCATGGGCTCCAAGCAGGAGACGGCCGCGCGGCTGAATATTCACAGGCAGACGCTCTATAATAGGTTGGACAAATTGGCGGTTCTGTTAGGGGAAGATTTTCTGGAGGCGGATAAACGCCGCTGCCTCGAAATGGCGCTCATGGCGTATAAATTGCGTTAAAATGGCGCGAATAGTGCTGCGAAGATCAGATTGCGTAGCTAAGATTAGGGATCCCTTCCGCACCTGCGCTATGTATACAGGTAAACGAGGTTAGCGGGGGCGGAGGCTGAAGTTTCTAAGGAACCGTACAAACCCTATTTGGTGATTTTTCGAGGGGAAACGGTGCTTTTGGAGTAAATAGTGTGTTTCCAGTTCCCGGCCACCTAGATCAGCGGCCTGTCAGGTGCCGCCTAGGTGAGCAACCCCAATGGCACTGGTTATTTCTACCGGGGCCAACGTCAGGGTTTGCGCTGGCGCGGAGCGACTCGTTCTGCGGAGTCTCTCTCGATCTCCGGAATCTCGATAAAAACGGCCCGAGAGAGGAGAAAAGCCTCTCTCCGAGCAAACAAAAAGCCGGTCCCCCCAGGGACCGGCTTTCCTACTTTCCTCGTTACTTCATCGCCATCAGGTGGTCGAAAGTCCGCCTGACAGATCGTTCCGTACGGAAGCTGAACCTTCCTTGGAACCTGGATTATTGATGAGCTTCTCCACCGATTTTAGATGCGCGCCGGATACAGGTGCGCTTGGCGAGTCGCTGTTAACAGGCTGACTTACAAAGTAAAGCCGCTGCTGCACGTCGTCGAAAAACTCGACTTGATCCATCTGCACAACATAACAGCGGTCCACTTTCTTGAACCCTTGTCCAACAAGAAAACGCTCATGCTCTTCAAAGGTTGAAATTTGACTGTAGAGTCCTTCTCTCGTCTGGTAGTAAACCTCTCCGCGGTAGCTGCGCATAAGAAGAACGTCTTCAAGATCAATAAAAACTATCTCAAATTCTTTTTTATTGAATCTCTTAACGACCGGAATCTTCATGTTACACGCCCTTCTTAAAATTTCTAGTTGGAATGACAGCACCACATGCGCGCCGACAACCTTCGTAGCTACAATTATAGCGTGTTTTTCCTCAATCTACCATGCGTATATTAAAGAAAATTTGACATTTTTTATATAAAAAACGGCTCATCCCGCAAAAGCTGCGTTCAGAGCCGTTTCTTCGCGCCGGCTGCGCCGGGCAGCGCAGGCGATTACTTGTTAGCGTGTGTGTAAACCTGCCAAGTTACGCCAAATTTATCGGTCAGTACCGCGTAGCCTGGGCTGAAGAACGTCTCGGCGAACGGCATTTGCACTTGGCCGCCTACTTGCAGCGCTTCATACATTTGGCGGGAACGGTCAAGATCCGTGGAAGAGATGCAAATTGTTACTTGGTTGCCGATCGCGAACGGCGAGCCTGGGAAATTGTCGGAGAACATCAGATCCGTTTCGCCAACGCGAACCATGGCGTGACCGACAAGACCTTTCGCTTCCTCTGGCAGCGGGAACTCCGGATTCTCCGGCATTTCGCCGAATGTTTGCATGAAGAGAACCTCTGCACCCATAGCCTCTTTATAAAATTCAATCGCTTCCTTCGTATTACCGTCCATCATCAGATACGGCTCCAACTTAAATGTCATTAATGATCGCTCCTTCGTTATAATTGGTAACTTGTCTCATTATTGCCGACAAGCTCATTATATTATAACGAACGTATGTTCGCAAATAGATTTTATTTTTGTGGAGAAGAGCCGTCCTGTTTGTTCGTTTCTTCGGCGAACGGACCGACCTGATTCCAAGCGTTTCCGTACGGATTGCCCCAGAATGGACGCACTGGCAGCCATACCGTGCCGACATCGCAGCGCACGACGCCTTGCTTCGTTCCGCAGATCAGCATGCCGGTATCGTCGAAGATCGTATCCGCCATTTGATAGGCATCATCCGCCCGGTAAGAGAATACGATACCTCTACGCGGTTTGCCCGACAAATTCGCAGCGGAGCCATGCAGCGTCAGGCAGTGGTGGATGCTGATCCCGCCTGCCCGCGGCGTCACGTCAACGACCTCATATTCATCGCTCGTCCAATAGCGGTTCTCCTGGCATTCCGGCGTGAAGGAGCCATTCTTCTCATGGCTCAGCAGTCCGAAGCGGTGGCTGCCCTTAACCATGCTCATGCAGCCGTTCTCCGGCGTCGCATCGTCAAGCATCACCATAACGGACAGCAGATCTGAATTCGTATGCGGGTAGAAGGCGTAATCCTGATGCCATGGGAAGATGCCGCGGCCCTTCGATGGTGGTTTCGTTGCTAACTTGGAATGCTGCAGTTGAATGTTTGGACCGATTAGGGGAATGATTTTCTGAACGATAGCGGGGTGTTTGGCGAGACGAAGAATGGCTGGATGAAGCGCCGTAATGCCTAACGAGTGGACAGTGCTGTTCTCATAATCCTGCTGGGAACGCAGCATCGTAATCTGCGCGCTTTCGCATGCTTCACGCAATTCCTCGACTTCCTCGGGCGTTAGTACATCATCCATAAACAAGAAGCCGTCCTTATTGTAGTCCTCGATTTGCTGCGGGCTGAGACCGATTTGGTTAATCAATCGAAATCCCTCCAATGCAAGGTTAATTACCTGCTTCTACTTTACGTGGGAGAGGGGGATATGCGATATATGGATTAGGTGAATTAATATCAGGATCTGGCGAAAATGGGGGCAGGTTCCGTGAACGGCAAGCTGGAGTTCTTCTATTACAGCTCGTATGAAGGAGATACATATGTCGATTTCCACAATCATCAGTGCTATGAGCTGGTCTATTATGCGGCGGGGCTCGGTCAGATGAACTTGAACGGGAGTCTGCTGGATTACGTGCCAGGGAGCATGACGCTGACAAGGCCGTTATATACGCATGATGAGCGGCATGATACGGAGACGGAGGTGCTCTTCTTCGGCTTTGCCTATGACGATTACCCGATTTCGCTTGCGAATGGACTCTACTTCGATAACGAGTCCAAAGAAATGCTCTGGCTGCTAGAGCGAATGCGAGAAGAGCTGCTGGGCGGGAAGCCGCACTATATGGAGAGGCTGAACCTGATGGTGAACGAGGCTGTCATTCTGCTGGCGCGGTTCGACTCTGCAGGCGCATCGAAGCGGGCGAAGGAGAACGCGGCGGACAAACTATTTTTCGCGAGAAGGTACATTGACGAGAACTTCAACCGGCCGATTAACATACGGACGCTGTCGGAAATATCCGGCTACAGCCAGGACCACTTCCGTCATCTGTTCAAGGAAGTGACGGGGATGTCCCCGGGCAATTATCTGCTGCGCCGCAGGTTGGAGCAGAGCCGGAACCTGCTGCTTAGCACTGAGCTGGCGGTCAGCGATATCGGCGCGGATTGCGGCTTCTCGACGACTTCGCAGTTCATTCAATTGTTCAAGCAGCAGCTCGGTGCCACACCGCTTCAATATCGTCTCATGCAGCGGAAGGAGTAGGATGTACGACTCGCGAAATGAAAGGAATGAACGGCATAAACATTCACGATATTCGTAAGGGGAATGGATATGGCAATGGCAGAGAAAGAGCGTTATTTGCGTGACCGTGCCTGCGGGATACTTCGCGACGCCGGTTGTGGATACATTTAACGCCTACCCGCATTTGCTGCACCGGAGGCTGAAGGAACAGTTTCCTTTTGCCGTGGCGAATGTCATCGTTACAGCGATCGGAGGCGAGCATGCCGTCCGTGGAGCGGAAAGGTTCGAGCGTGATGTCTTGTCGATACGCCCTGACGTTGTCACGATTTATTATGCACTGAATGACCGGGGCAGCGGCTTGGGGGCGGCTCATGCAGCGTGGTGCACAATGATTGAACAATCGCTGGCGGTTGGGAGCAAAATCATTCTGTTAACGCCGACTTGGGAGACGTCTTACCGTGACCCGTCGAGCGAGAGCTGGAAGCAGCTATGCGCACATCGGGAGCAGGTTGTGAGCTTGGCTGAGCAGTATGAAGTCGGGCTTGTGGACAGCTTTGGCTTGTTCGCAGCGTATGCGTCAAACGGCAGTGATCCGTCCGACCTGTTGTCCTGGTCCAATCATCCGAACAGGCGCGGGCATGAGCTCGTTGCAGGTGACCTCCTCCGGTGGTTTGTGTATTAATCCGGACTTATCCACTGATTTATCCCCATAGCCCACACCATGTAATACGCAGAAGTGTTAATATTTTCGCACCTGTAAACATATCCACACCCCCAGTTATCCACATATGAATAGCGTGCTAGTCCGATAGAAATACGCTTATTCTTGCAGTCTGACTCTTAAGTAGGAGAAGGCTTACAAGAGCTAATTAGTCATTACCCCATATTTGTCTAAAATTGACGAAATTTCTATCAGTTAAGGCTAAAACTCTGCTACTATGAAGAGAGATGAAAGATGCAATAGAAAAATTCTAAAATTTTTTTAAAGCATTATCCTTCAGGATATACTATATTGAATATATATTAATATTCAGAATGAGTGGTGGCTTTAATGAACGCTATGGATCGGGTACCGCTGTATCAGAAGATTCAAGATTATATTCGCAGCCTGATCAGCTCGAACGGTCTCAAGGAAGGCGATCGCATTCCGACCGAGAAGGAGCTTATGGAGCGCTTCAACGTGAGCAAGATTACCGTTGTTAATGCGCTTACTGGCTTAGCTAATGAGAATGTCATCACGCGGGTGCCGGGAAGAGGAAGCTTCGTTAGCGGGCAAGCAGGAGAAGCGGTTGCGGCGGAGACAAGGCCGACGGCAGTGAGCAATGCGACAGTCCGCCATGAGCCGGTGACTCAGGCGAGCACGAAGTCAGGGATTATCGGGCTCATTCTGCCCTCGATCTATGATTATTTTGCCGCACGGCTGACACAGGGCGTACAGAATGCCCTCATGGAGAAGGGCTACCGGACCGTGATTATGCTCTCGAACAGCGTGCTGTCGGTGGAGAATGAAGCGATTCAGACGCTGATGGAGATGGGCGCAGAAGGAATGCTGATCTTCCCTGTGGACGAGGAGCAGTACAATGTCGAGATTCTTGGCATGAAGCTGTCCAATTATCCATTCATTCTGATCGACCGTTATTTGCCTGGCGTGGAGACGCATTATATAGCCGGGGACGGTCGTGCAGGAGCAGAACTTGCAGTCGATCATCTGTGGGAGCTGGGTCACCGGGAAATTGCCATCTGTTCGGACTCGCCGATCCAGACGGTGACGGTGCAGGAGCGGATTCAAGGATACATGGACGCGCTGAAGAAGAAAGGCGCGCTCATTAATCCGGCGCATATTATTACCGAGTTCTCTCCGGTCTCGGAGGTCGAGGAGAAGCATCCGTTGTATCGGTATATTCGCAATCGAATGGCAACGGCGTATATTACGCTCAACAGCAAGCTCGGCATGCAGGTGTATCGGGCTGCGCGTCAGTGCGGGCTCTCGGTGCCGGACGATCTGTCGATTGTCAGCTTCGATGATCCGACCTCGATTGCAGAGGATATGAGTATATTTACGCATGTGAAGCAGTTCGAGTACGAGATTGGCTATAAGGCAGCGAACAAGCTGATTGAGGTTATTAATGACAAGCAAGCGTCGGAGCATAAGTATAGCAAAATGATCATGAAGCCTGAGCTTGTTGTACGGCAGTCGACAGGTCCGCTGAAGTCGAACGATAAGTAAGTTATGGTGCGTGGAGCGAGCGGTGCAAGTGGCGCGGAAAAAGGAAAGAACCTTTCTAGAAAAAGTAGAAAGGTTCTTTTTTATTTAATAATACATATTGAATATATATTGGATATGTATTATATTATTATACACAACAATGTAAACGTTTACTAAATCCTGCTCCAGGTTTGGATGGACAAATCTAGGACAGTGCAGCTGCTGCAGAAAAGGAGACTCGGATGCCATACGAAACAATTAAGTTCGATCAGATGCGGTCTATGCTTGGGCGACTGGAGGAACATATCTACCGTCCGCTCTCGACATTAGCGGTTACAGCTTGGGTGACGAAGGAGCCTGTCCCGTATGCGGAGCGAATGTCCGGCAGACAGTTGGATGTAGCGGCTGGAGTTCGGTGGGGCGAGCTGTGGGACTGCGCATGGTTTCATTTTGCAGGGCAAGTACCGGAAGAAGCGCGCGGTGCCAAAATTGTTCTGTTGATCGATGTGAACGGGGAGCTGTGCTTGGTCGATGAAGCAGGTTCGCCGGTGCAGGGCCTGACGAACATTAACTCGGAGTTCGACTACTCGCTCGGCTTGCCTGGCAAACGGGTTGTCCACATCAGCGAATCGTCCGCTGGGGATGAGGTTATTGATCTGTGGGGCGATGCGGGCTGTAACGATCTGTTCGGCCGTTATCGCAGCGGCACGCTCAAGGAAGCGGTCATCGCGATCTGCCGCGAGAACGTTCGCCAGCTCTACTACGATGCCGAGGTGCTGCTGGAAACCGCCGAGAAGCTGCCGCAAGGCTCCGCGCGCAAGGAGAAGATCGCTCATGCGCTCTACGAGGTGACGCTCGTGCTTACGGAGCTGACTGATGAGCGCATCGCGAAGGCAAGCGCGCTGCTCGGCGAGCAGCTGGCGAAGCGGGGCGGAGATCCGGCGCTGACGATCAGCGCGATCGGCCATGCGCATATCGATCTCGCGTGGCTGTGGCCGATCCGCGAGACGATCCGCAAGGGAGCGCGGACGTTCTCGACGGCGCTGGCGATGATGGAGCGCTATCCGGATTATGTGTTCGGCGCGAGTCAACCGCAGCTGTACGAGTGGATGAAGACGCACTATCCTGCGCTGTATGCGCGTGTGAAGGAGCGCGTGAAAGAAGGACGCTGGGAGCCGCAAGGCGCGATGTGGGTCGAGTCGGACACGAATGTGCCTGGCGGGGAAGCGCTCGTCCGGCAGGTTCTATACGGCAAGCGGTATTTCATGCAGGAGTTCGGGCAAGAGATGAAGACGCTGTGGATGCCCGACGTGTTCGGCTACACCGCGGCGCTGCCGCAGATCTTGAGCAAATCCGGCGTCGACTACATGATGACGCAGAAGCTGTCATGGAGCACCTATAACCGCCATCCGCACCACACGTTCATGTGGGAAGGGATCGACGGCTCCAAGGTGCTGACGCATATGCCGCCGGAGGACACATACAACAGTCCGGCTGCGCCGCGTTCGATTGTGAAGGCGGAGTCGGAATACCTCGATAAGAATATTTCCGACCACTGCCTCATGCTGTTCGGCATTGGCGACGGCGGCGGCGGTCCGGGCGAAGAGCATCTGGAGCGGCTTGCGCGGGAGAAGAACTTGCTTGGACTCAGTCCGGTCGTGCAGGAGCCATCCGCGGTGTTCTTCGAGAAGCTCGCCGAGAAGCAGGCGAGCTACCAAACATGGCGCGGAGAGCTGTACCTGGAGAAGCATCAAGGGACGCTGACGAGCCAAGCGCGGAACAAGCGGTATAATCGCAAGCTGGAGAAAGCGCTGCGCGAGCTGGAATTCGCCGCGGTGTTGGCACGTGTCGTGTGCGGCGTCTCTTATCCGCAGGCTGAGCTTGAGGAAATCTGGAAGGAAGTGCTGCTGTACCAGTTCCATGACATTCTTCCGGGCTCGTCCATTAAGCGGGTGTACGATGAATCGCTGGAGCGGTATGCGGTGCTGCTGGATCGAGTTGAAGCGTTGATTGCTGAACGGTATGAGGCAATTGCGAAGCGGCAATCGTCTTCGCCGGTCGCGGTTGCAGCCGGTGCGAGTGCTGCGGCTTCGGAATCGGCTTCCTCGGCAGTAGCCGGTGAAGCGCTCACGGTATTCAACTCGTTGCCGTGGGAGCGTACCGAATGGCTGGAGCGCGAAGGTGGAAGCTGGCAGCGTGTGACGGTTCCGGCGATGGGTATCGCGGCAACGGAATCGGTGTCGACGGCATCGGTCGCAACGGTAAGTGTGCCAGAATCGCCAAGCGTGTGCATGGACGATCGCAGCATGGAGAACGAGCTGCTGAAGGTTGCTTTTGGCGCTGATGGCGCGATCGTATCCGTCTTCGATAAGGAGCACAAGCGCGAGGTTATCGCGGCTGGCCAGAGCGCGAATCTGCTGCAGGTGTACGACGACAAAGGCGATGCGTGGGACTTCCGCCAAGATTATCGCGAGACCGGCGGCATGGCGCTCAAGCTGATCGAGACGTCATCCTTCGAGTCCGGCCCGTCGGCAGGTGTTATACACTGTTATCAATTCGGCGAGTCTGTCATCATTCAGAAGGTTACGCTGACAGAGGGCAGCCGGCGTATCGACTTCGTGACGACGGTCGACTGGAAGGAAACGGAGAAGATGCTCCGCACCTCCTTCCCGCTGAACGTCCGTTCGGAGCGCGCCGCTTGTGAAATTCAGTTCGGATATTTGAACCGTCAGACGCACCGCAACACGATGTGGGATTATGCCAAGGATGAGATTTGCGCGCATCATTATGTGGACCTGTCCGAGCCAAGCTACGGCGCAGCGCTGCTTAATGATTGCAAATACGGCTACCGCGCCGAGGGAAGCACGCTCGATCTGAACTTGCTGCGCAGCTCGACACATCCGGATCCGGAAGCGGATAAGGCGGAGCATATGTTCACGTATTCGCTTTACCCGCATGCCGGAGATCATGTTGCGGCTGAGGTATATAAACAAGGCTACGAGCTGAACGTACCGCTCCGAACAGCGCGCGCCGCAGGTGACGCGGCTAACGATCAGTCCGCGTCGGCGCGTTCTTTCTTCCAGCCGGCTCATGCGAATGTGATGATCGAGGCAGTGAAGAAAGCAGAGGACAGTGACGCGATCATTGTTCGCCTGTATGAAACAAGCGGTACCTCCGTGCAATCGGCGCTTCGCGTTGGCCTTCCAGTGGAGGAAGCGTGGCTGACCGATCTAATGGAGAACAAGCAAGAGCAACTGGAAGCTGTCGATGGCAGCCTTCCGCTCGCGTTTGCGCCATTCGAGATCAAGACTGTACAGCTGATTATTCCATCGGAGTAAGCGGAATAAAATACGAAAGCGCAAGGGGCGTCCGAGTACGCTCCTTGCGCTTATTTGCAGTTGCTCTTGTTATCACAAGCGCTAGTCCGAATAGCGAATAAACGACAGCAGCAGGTCCTGCCGGTGGTCGCCGAAGTTAGTGCCGAACAGGTTCAGACCGCGGCAGTTCACCGCATCCTCAGCCACCTCAATGCGTACGCGAATCGGCTTGTTGTACTGCAGACCAAGCGATTCGATCGTCACGGCGGAGGAGGCAGTGCCGTTCACTTGGCTGCCTGCAGCGGTGATGCGCCACTCGGTAAGCTGGCCGTATTCGGTGCCGCTCCATTTGTCCGGCGTCAGCTTGCCTTTGCGGTCGCCGAGGTCGCCGGGACTTGTGAATACGCCGACGAGCTGATCGTTGATGTACAGCGAGATGTCCGAAGGCCAGTCCATCTGGAAGTGAGGCGCTTCCGAGCAGAGCTCCGCGCTGAACCATAGCTCATCAATCGTGACGCCAGGCGGCATCGGATTGGCGAAGTAATACTCAATATATCCCGCGCCGGAGAACCAGAGCAGCGCAGCATCGACTCGCTCCGGCAAATAAAAGACGCGCGGATCGTCGACGGAACCGACATGGGCGCCGTCTCGCGTCGCGATGCCGCAGGTTGGTTCGATCGAGCAGTGCGCATACATGCCGATCGGCATATGCAGCTCCTCCGTGCGATGCAGCCCTTCGCCGAGCTTGACTGGCAGCTCGAGCAGAATGGAGCGTCCGGTGACGGAGCATATCTTTTCCCGGTTCGCGCCGGTCGTGGATGTGACGAGCTCTACGCTTTCAAGAATTTGCACGTTAATGGAGATTGTCGGCTGCGCTACGCCAAGCGCTTCCGCCAGCTGGCTGACGCTCATCGACTTCTCGCCGAGCGCCTCCAGAATGCGCACCCGAACATCGCCGGAGAGCGCTTTGGCCACATCGACTATGCGGGAAGAGGGGTATCTGATCGTATCCTTCGTACTCGTATCTTGTTTGATTTCGCTCATTGGCTTCACTTAACCAGCCCTTCGACAGTCATCATAGTTATAGAAGTAGTGTACCCGATAATCGCAATATTGTAAAAGTGTAATATATATATTGATTAAACTATATACTGGTGCTAAAATGGGGGCAAATCCACTTTAAGGGAAGGTTGTGCTATACGCAATGACTGCACAAGCATTAACGTCTGCATTGAAACAGATTCCTCGTCCTGAATATCCGCGTCCCGACTGGGAGCGCGGGGAATGGCTCAATTTGAACGGAACATGGGATTTCCGTCTCGATACTTCGGCTGAAGCTGAAAACGGTTTCGAGGCACCTGCGGGTGATTTTGACAGTGAAATTATTGTGCCTTTCTCTTGGGCAAGCCCGCTGTCGGGAATTGGCCGCGGCGAGCGCGGTACGGGCTTGTACAAGAAGAGCGTGACCTGGGCGCCAGCGGTGAGCGGATCGCGTGTGTTCCTGCGCTTCGGTGCCGTTGATTACCGCTCTGAGGTTTGGGTGAATGGCGCGCATATTGGCTCGCACACTGGCGGTTACGGCGACTTCGAGTTCGATGTTACGGCTGTGTGGCGGACGGATGCAGCGAATACGATTATCGTAAGTGCAACGGATTACGACCATGATTATCAAGCGCGCGGGAAGCAGGGTTACGGGGAAATCCGCGGCATCTGGCAGCCGGTATGGCTGGAGGCGCGTTCGCAATCTTATATTCAATCTGCAAAATTCGCGACAGCTATTGATGGCACGATTAGCGTAAAAGCTGTCATTGTGGCTGGCGAAGCGGGAGAAGCGAGCTTGCAGTTCAGCTTTGCTGACGGCGCTGTGCGGCATGCTTTCACTGCGGCGCTCGTGGAAGGCGAGAACGAAGTGAGCACTTCTTTTGTCGTGAGTGATCCGCAGCTGTGGAGTCCGGAGACGCCTCATCTGTATGAGGGAACGATTACGCTGTCTGGTACTGCTGCTGTTTCCGATGATGTGGTATCCACTTATTTCGGCATTCGTGAAGTCGGCACCGCGTTGTTCGGCGATCGGAATTACCGCTGGATTACGCTCAACGGCAAGCCGATCTATATCAATGGTACGCTGGATCAGTCATATCATCAGACGGGCTATTTTACGTATCCGACGGATGACGAGATGCAGGATGAGATTTATTTGCTGAAGCGGCTGGGGCTTAATTTTGTCCGGATTCATATCAAACCGGAGGAGCCGCGCAAGCTGTACTGGGCGGATAAGCTTGGCATGCTTGTGATGGAGGATATGCCATGCTTCTGGGGCAATCCGGACGAGACGGCTAGAGCGTCTTACGAGAGCGAATCCAGAGAGATTATCGAGCGCGACTATAACCATCCATCGATTATATCCTGGGTGATGTTCAACGAGACGTGGGGACTGAAGACGAATGCAAAAGATTCCAGCTTAACGTCGCAATCGTTCGCGCCGCACAATTATTTGCCGGAGACGCAGGAGTGGGTCAGAGGGATGTATCGCTGGGCGAAGCAGCTAGATCCGACGCGGATCGTCGAGGATAACTCGCCTTGCAACTACGACCATGTGGAATCGGACTTGAATACATGGCATTTTTATATCAACGGCTATGAGCAGCTTCGTGCGCATGTGACGGAGATTGTAGAGAAGACGTATCCGGGCTCGGGCTTCAACTACATCGACGGCAATGTTCAAGGCGATGCGCCGCTGATGAACAGCGAGTGCGGCAACGTATGGGGCTTCACGAACGGAGCAGGCGACAGCGATCTCGCTTGGCACTACTGGTACATGATGAATGAATTCCGCCGCCATGACAAAATGTGCGGATTCGTCTTCACGGAGTTCCGCGACGTGACGAATGAGTTCAACGGCTATTACCGGCTGAACGGCACGGATAAGCATTTTGGCTATGAAGAGCTGGTGCCTGGCATGTCGCTGGCGGATCTGCATACGCCGGACTTTATCGTCGTCGACGGACCACCGTGCAAGACGGTGCAGGCTGGCGAGCAAGTTGCGGTATCGCTGCTGGCGTCGAGCTTCTCCGATTCGTATCACGGGCAGCAGCTCACGCTTGCGTGGGAGCTGACGTACGACAACCTCGGCGTGCGCGTGACGGGTGAGCGCGGTGGCGTGGAACTGGCTTGGGGCGGCTACGGCGTGAAGCCGATTGAAGCGCCAATCGTAGTGAATATGCCGAAGCAGGATGCGGTTGCGGTATTGGCAATTCGTCTTGTTGATGCGGCTGGCCGCGTCGTGACGCGCAACTTCACGACGTTCGACGTGCGCAGCGGCGTGGACGGCGGCGTGTATGAGGCGGAAGGACAGTTCCTGCAGGTGCCGGTGACTGGCTTCGAATCGCATAGCTTCCCGTTCCAGTGGAATTCCATTCAGGAAGGCAAAACAAGCGGCGGTTCGGAAGGGGAGTTCGTGTATGATGTGGAGTTGCCGAGCGTAGAAGAGCAGGGCGCCATCCATCATATCGAGATTGCTTTCGAAGCGAGCGCGAAGCGTCTGCTTGCCCGCAACGTCGAAGGTGCGCGTGACCGTGCGCACGGCATCGACTTCATGCACGGTGCCAACGCGAACGTGGAGTACAACAGCAATACGTACTATATGACGGATGATGAGCTGCATCCGTCGCAAATTGCGGTGAGCATCGACGGCGAGCAGGTCGGCGTGTTCATGCTGCCGGATGATCCAGCCGATAGCCGCGGTGTGCTTTCGTGGCAATATCAAGAGATCTACAACAAGCTCGACGACGCCGGCTCGTTCGGCTACCTGTGCCGCATTGCGGTGCCAAGCCGCATCGCAATCAAGCTGAACCGCAGCCGCAGCTTCAAGCTCGCGATCGCCGCGGATCGGGGCGGCGTGGCGCTGTACGGCCGCAACGCTGGGCGGTATCCGTTTGATATTTTGGTGCGGGTGAAGTAGGGTTTGGTTTTAAGTGGTGAGTGAAAGAGGGTCCCTTGGGGATCCTCTTTTGTTGTGTGCCACGCATGGCGATTAACTAGGCGGTGAAAGTCCGCTGTGGGGGCTTGTAGTTGCCAACCACTAGCCAAGAGCAAGGGTGTCCATTGTGAGGTGGAATCTGAAGGAAGCTGGAGGCAAAATTCCGACCCGAGGAACACGAATATCATCAGGCATAGGACACGGGACGAGTTTGCAACACATAACGAAGTCCAATTAACTACACGGACGTGCCAATGTAAATGATGCGGGTGCATGGAAGGAAAGTGAATCGTCTTACCGTGGGAGGTCTCATGGACGTGAGGAGATTCATTTCGAATTACGGTTGAAACAAGATTTATCATGAGAAGTCAGCAGACGCCATAGTACGCT
>NZ_QTTN01000019.1 GCF_003386535.1 Paenibacillus taihuensis | reverse complement strand
TGACTTCGCATTTTTTTTTCCCCTCCCGCAGACCTCCCCAGATAAGAACGTCATCTTTCTGCCCGCAACCACTGGAGTTTACAAAGATAGCCTTTGGCGACTTGGGATTTCGTCATGTGTTGGTGACTCATCCGGCTAACCCTGCCTCGAATCCAGTTCGTGTACCTTGGCTCGTGCATTTGCCTTAAGCTTCCTTCAGATTCCGCCTCGCGGCGGACACCCTTGCTCTTGGCTAACGGTAGGCGTTCGCCAGCCCCCGTTCGGGACTTTCACCCTAGAGATGACGCCCATGCTGGGCGTACAACAAAGAAGGAGCTGTCCAAGTGGGTAGCTCCTTTCTGATTGTGTTCGCTAAGAGTGGGGCCCTATCACTCCATTTGGTTTACATAACTAATATTATGTAACACTCACTGCAACCGATTTTCCCATCACATAATCATCCATCACAAAACCGTTCCCAATATCCGCAATCTGCTCCCGCACGACCTTAAAACCTTTCTTCTCATAAACCGCAATACTGGACTCATTATAACGGTTGACTGTCAGCCAGATGTGGCTTATTTGCCTCTCCTTACAAAGCTGCTCCAGGAACGTCATCGCTTGACTTGCATAGCCGAGACCACGGTGCTCTTTGGCAATATAGAATTTGCTTAGGAAGAGCTTGCCGTCCTCCTGCTTCACCGACATATATCCGACCGTCGAACCATCCTGCTGCATCACATAATACGCATAGGACTGGTGGTGGATTTGATCCGTCATCGCCTGAATCGACTGGAATTTGCCGATCATGTAATCAATCTGCTCCATCGTAATGATGGATACATAATACTCGCGCCAAATCTCTGCCGCAAACGCAGCGAGTTCAGCGATCTCTTCTGCAGTATGCACCAGTGGAAAGGTAAGCTTCATCGTGTATTCTCCTCTCTCAATCTTCCGTCTTCTGTCACGAGAGCCGCAACTTGACTCTTCGCAAAAGCAAGCCCCTTCGCCTCGAACGCCGCAACGATCAGATCGACTGCTTTCGGTCCGATCCCATGCAGCTTTCTGAACTCTGCTTCACTCATGCTCGAGATGTCGGCTAAGCTGTGCAGCCCTGCATTGCTAAGCGCTCGGAGCGCCGGCTTCGCAAGTCCAGCCGGAAAATCATGATTCGTATTCGCCGTCTCGCTTGATTTCACTCGGCGTTCCCCTCCTCTTCAATCCTACAATTAACGCCATAAAATAACATGAAACTCGCTCTTTCCCCCACATTTTACAGCGCTTAGCCAAACGACGACAGTTAACGATAATTAACGACACTAATTCATTTTAATTAACCCCATTAACTAATCGTCTATATCCCGTGCTCGCTGCTGAGGCCAGCTCCATGATTGCCAGCTGCCGTGTTCAATCGCAGCATTACGGATACTGTCGATAATCGGCGTCAGTGCCGGAAGATCGTTCTGATGTTCCTTCTGCAGCTTCACCAGTGCTGGCAGCGCATCTGGAGATAAGGTCTTCAAGTATTCAAGGTCGATTTTACCCGTGGAGGAATAGCGAATGCTATTCTGCTCCGCAATGATTGCATCGATATTGATATAGTTCATGACCACGTAGGCTGCAACTGCAAGACCGATGTAGGCTTTTGCCAGCGAGAAATGCTCTCTCCAGATTCGGATGAGTGACATAAGTAAGACGAGGCCGAGAAACAGCATAAATCCGTGCACGAGCAATCGTGTTTGCGTGAAGCCGTAAGCTTGTTCGTAGAGCTGCAGCCTGCTGAACGCGGATACGAGCATGACGATCGTGCAGCCGACCAGCAGGCTGAGAGAGATTTTGCGTACCGTCTCCGCCGTCTGCCCTTCCCGCTTCACAAGGTGAAGGCCGCCAAGCAGCAATCCGAGGTTGATGATCGACACGACGACGAGCTGCGCGAAGCCCTGTCTCGCATAATCGGCATAAGCCGCCCCTTCCGGCAGTAATCCGGAAGCAGCACCGAATAAGTAAGAGAATTGAATCGCTGCAAACACGAGATAAACGAGGTTGAAGCATATGAGCAGCGTTTCAGCCGTAATGGGATCGAATAAGAATCGCACCTTGGCCAAACGTGCCGGAGGTGTTTGCAGCTGTTCCCCTGTTCTGCGGAACAATAGCGTCCATAAATAACAGAACGCATACAGCGCAATGGCGAAAGCGGCGATAAGCCGAACGATGCCGTTGCCGATGGAAACATCGCCGAACAAGCTCGGAATCCGGTTCAGTAAGCTTTGAAAAATGCTGTCGGCAGATGCAAGCAGCAAAATTACGATGAGCAGCAGCGGCGCGGCGAGCAGTAACCCGAGTACGATGCGCCGTGCCCTGCTAACAGCCGGACTGCTGGCTTCTGAGATGAAGCCATTAGGCAAGAATCGTGAAGCGAACAGTTCGAAAGGAACGGAAATATACGTAATCGGCTTGAATATCGCCACGTACAAGACATCATGGTAGAATGCCGCCCGGTACCAAGGCTTCGCACTGCTTCTGGTGAGCAGCACCGTCTGTGCGGCAGCGAGCGCCGGAAGAACCACGATGTTCAGGGATTGAAATAACGTATTCGCGAAGAGCACGTAAGTTAGCGACAGAAGCGCGATTGGCAGACAAAGCAGCCATCCGGATTTGGATTGGCCGCGCCACTGATCGAAGCCGCCGATTCTCCCTTGCACGGCATAGAAGTATAATCCATAGAACAATGCCACGAACAGCGGTACATTGATGCCAAATGAATGTCCGATCATTAAATACTGACTGATCAAGCCAAATAGCAACGACAGCAGAGCAATTCGCTCGTATCTGCGTTGCCATGGTGCTGGATCTCTCATGCTCTCACTCCTATGGATTCGCTGCACGGGCAGCAAATTGTAATTTTCCCCCTTTTATTGTAGCCTATAAAATAAGAACAAAAAGTGTAAGATTTCGAAGCGAAATTTCATATTTTATCGAGCCTGCCGCAAAGGAGGGAATGGGATGAAGATTCGGCACCATTATTTGGCGCTCCGCAATCACTTTCCGCAGTTCAAAGAACACGAGCCGCTGGAAACGACGACGCTCGAACTCGCGGAAGCACTCGATTGCACCCACCGCAATATGGTGCTGCTGCTCAAGCGAATGCAGCAGGAGCAGTGGCTGAGCTGGGAGTCGAGGCGCGGGCGCGGCAACCGCTCCGTGCTGCAATTTGTGGCACGCAAGGAAGACATTGCTTTGCAGGAGGCGCAGGAAATCGCCGAGAAGCAAGATTTGCAATCCGCGATTTCGTATTTGCAGGCGATGGATGAAGGCTCGCGCGTGCTGCGGAATCAATTCCAGGAGTGGCTTTCGGGGCGGTTTGGCTTCCATTCGGAGCTGCAGGGCGAGCGCCGCATGGATATTTTGCGGTTTCCGCTGCATCAGACGATTCATTCGCTTGATCCTGCAAGCATTCATTACTCCGGCGAGAGCCATCTCGTGAACCAGCTCTATGACGGGCTCGTCCGGATGAGCGCTTCCGCGGACGCGATTCTGCCGCATCTGGCGCATGCGTGGGAAGTCGATGAGAGCCGAACGGTATGGACCTTCTATCTTCGTAAAGGCGTCCTGTTCCACCACGGAGCTGAGATGCTCGCATCGGATGTGAAATACGCGCTCGAGCGCCTTCAATCACTGGCTCCGAAGGGGTTATTCAACTGGGTCTATATGAAAATCTTCCGTATCGAGACTCCCGATGAACGTACGGTGCGCATGACATTGTCCGAGCCGAACGAGTTGTTCCTCGCTTTCTTGACAACGAATCGCGCGTCTATCGTGCCGGCTCCGGAACGGACAGATGTTGATTTCGAGGAGCAGCAGCCATATAGCAGCATCGGAATGAGTCCGATTGGAACTGGACCATTCCGGCTAGCAGAACATGCGAACGGCGTATTCGTACTCGAGGCGTTCCCCTCGTACTTCCAAGGACGCGGCTTCCTCGACCGGGTTGAAGTATGGACGCAGCCGGAAGGCAAGCCGCTGGACGAAGCTGCGGGGCTAGCTTCCTTCCAAGTGATGCATAACGTGCGGCTATCGAAGTCAGCCGCAAGCCGTTGGCAGCAGGTCCGGCACTCCGGCATGACCTGCAAGTTCATTACCGTGAACGAGCTGCGCGACGGACCGCTCTCGAATGCAGCCGTGCGCGAGGCGGTCGATCTCGCGCTGGACCGTTCGGAGCTGATCACGCGCTTATCCGGCGATGTCATCGAGCGTGCAAGCAGCTTTTGGCCGCATACTAGCGATGCCGCCGCTGATATCGCAGACGCTGAAGCAGTCCGAGCGCGTGTTCGAAGCTCCGGCTACCAAGGAGAGCCAATCGTACTTGCGACGATTCCGCAATACGAGACAGACGCGCTGATGGTGCAGCAAGTATGCGCCAGCGCCGGCATTGCAATCGCCATAAAGCTCATCACCGCGGAGCAGTTCAAAGGCGAGGAACGGCTCAGCGCAGACCTGCTGCTGTTCGCCATCATGCTCGACGAGCATCGCGAGCTGCGGCTCATCGATCTGTACACGAGCATGCAGCATCATAGGAAGCCGCACATGCAGCAGCTGCTGCAGAGCCAGATCGCAAGCATATTGACCGAACGCTCGCCTTCGCGCAGAGCTGCGGCCTTTCTGGAGCTGGAGAAGCAGCTCGTGGAGTCGCACAGCCTGCTCTTCCTGTACCGCAAACATCTGAAGACCGCGTTCCACCCTTCGATTCGCGGCATTTCGCTCGAATCCCTCGGCTGGGTACGGTTCCGCGATATATGGTTTACGCGCTGATCATTGAAACAAAAAGGAGCATGGCCTCATCTCGCTAACCGAGAGAGGCCATGCTCCTTACTTCTTCTTATGAGTGTTGTAAGAGTTATAATCGTTATACGCGCATCAGCACGTACCCTTCGCCAGCAATTGTATCAAAGACGATCCGATTGCCGTCAACAACACGCGTTGGCACTTCTCTTCCGGCAACCGCTGTCTTCACCTTCACCGACAACAGAGCAGCAGGACCATCTTGCTCATTCATCGCAACGGTGCACGGTTCACCGCTAGTTGAAATGATTTCGACCTCCGTCCAGCGGCCTTCCTCCCAGCGGAGGCTGACTTCGAATCCGCCGCGTGCGCGCAGGCCACGAACGTAGCCGGACGGCCACGCGCTTGGCAGCGCAGGGAGCAGCTGCAGCGCGCCTTGATGCGATTGCAGCAGCATCTCCGCAATACCCGCTGTCGCAGCAAAATTACCGTCAATCTGAAACGGCGGATGCGCATCGAACAAGTTCGGATAGACGCCGCCGCCATGATAGCGGAGCGGATCATTCTCTCGAACGATCGTTAGCAAGTTCGAGATTAACCGCAGCGCACGGTCCCCGTCGCCGAATCGGGCCCAAAGCGATATTTTCCAGCCTAAGCTCCAGCCCGTTCCCTCATCGCCGCGCCGCTCAAGCGAGCGCTTCGCGGCTTCAAACAGCTCCGGCTCATCCTCCCCCGTCAGCTGTCTGCCAGGATACACGCCGAACAGATGCGATACGTGACGATGATGCATATCTTCATCCTCGAAATCGCCCTGCGTCCATTCTTGCAGCTGACCATGTCTGCCAATCTGAAGCGGCTTCATCCGCTCCTTCACGGCAGCCAATTCGGCGCTTAACTCCTCATCAACACCTAGAACTGCCGCTGCTTCTTGACAGTTCGTGATCAAGTCCCAGATCAATTCCAGATCCATCGCAGCACCTGCACTTACGGCTGCAACCCCCTCCGCGGTCTGGAACTTATGCTCCGGCGAAGTTGACGGACTCGTCACGAGCATGCCTTCACCGTTATCGATCAGCCAATCGAGGCAGAACAGCGCTGCTCCCTTCATGATCGGATACGCATGCTCACGCAGATAAGCTTCATCACGGCCAAAGGCGTAATGCTCCCACAGATGCTGACTGAGCCATACACCGCTCATCGGCCAACTCACCCAGCTCGCATCTCCTTGACCATAATCCCCGACCGGGTCAGCGCCAGCCCAAATATCCGTATTATGATGCGCCGTCCAGCCGCGCGCTCCATAATTGATTGACGTGGTTCGCGCACCTTTCACCGCCAGATTGCCAATAAAGCTGAGCAGC
Source organism: Paenibacillus taihuensis (assembly GCF_003386535.1). Taxonomy (GTDB): domain Bacteria; phylum Bacillota; class Bacilli; order Paenibacillales; family Paenibacillaceae; genus Paenibacillus_Z; species Paenibacillus_Z taihuensis. The sequence goes on along the minus strand of NZ_QTTN01000019.1, from coordinate 116,011 downwards.
GGCTCATGGCATTCCGCTAAATTGCAGCTTTCCACTGGCCAATAATTCATCTGGGTATTGATGTTCAGCGTATAGTTGCTGCTCCAAGGCGGCCGCGTCTCCTTATTCCAGATGCCTTGCAGGTTCGCCGGCTGCGTCCCTGTCCGTGAGCTCGCGATCATTAAGTATCGCCCATACTGGAAGAGCAGCTCCACAAGTGCAGCATCTTTCGCTCCGAATTCGGTAATGCGACGATCTGTCGTCATATCGGTTGGTGCAGCAGCCGGACCAAGCTTAAGCTCCACCCGTTCATATAACGACCGGTAATCGGCAACATGCCGCTCGCGCAGTTCCGAATAAGACAACGCAGCTGCCGCTTCCAACGCTGCGGCAACAATAAGTCCCGGCTGCCTGCCTCCGCTGCCTGGCACCAGATCAAACCGCTCGAAGCTTGTCGCCGCGCTCCAATAAAGCGTAACTGTCGTTGCTCCCGCAACATGAAGCCCGTTCGCATCAATTGACCACGAGCCGCCGTCATTTCCCAGATTAACGCTAAGCCCGCCATGCCAAGCGACTGCCCGCGACGATTCAGGATTCTCCGCATAAACAATCGGATTATCCACCGGATAATAGCTTGGTGCAACATACTCCGGCGCTACACCAGCGATGACATAGCTGCTGCCGTCTCCCTTCGTCTCGTAACGGAGCAGGCTATCCAGCTGCGCGCGGAACGACAGGCGCCCTGGCTCGCTTGCTTCAAGTCGCATCACGATGACACCGTCTGGGTGGGATGCGAAGGTCTCGCGCGTATAAACTACGGAGCCTATCGAATACTGGACACGTGAGACTCCTACCGATAAGTCCAATGTACGCACATACGACGTATAGCAATGACCATACTCGAATGTAAGCCGCAGATGGCCTAATGGCAGGTAGGACTGCGTATACGGTCCCATCATTTCCTTGCACAGTTGGTCCGCTTCGACATAACGTTCTTCAGCGACCAGTCTGCGCACCTCTGGGAGCACTTCAAGCGCACGCGGGTTCGTGCCGTCAATTGGAAACCCCGACCATAATGTATCTTCGTTTAATTGCAGCTCTTCTTGCTCGACACCTCCATAGATCATAGCGCCAAGGCATCCATTACCGACTGGAAGCGCTTCCGTCCACACGGTTGCGGGTCTGTCATATTGAAGTTTCAAGTCACTCGTCCCCCTCTCCACATATTGACAATGTAGCTTTTTATCCGAAGGACCGTCAAGCGATTCCGCGCCGCTTACCTTAATTTCATATTTGCATATAAAAAAACAGCCCCGATGAACGCTAGCCGAACAGGCCAGGCAAGATCATCAGAGCTGCTTCAAAAGCACCTATATTAGAACGTCTTCGTCGTCCATGACTCGCAGTTCCATACTTCCGTTACAACTTCGCGATAGAACTCCGGTTCGTGGGAGATCATCAGAATGCTGCCTTTGTATGCCTTGAGAGCACGCTTCAGCTCATCCTTCGCATCGACGTCCAAGTGGTTCGTCGGCTCATCGAGTACGAGCAGATTCGTTTCACGGTTGATCAGCTTGCACAGACGGACCTTCGCCTTCTCGCCACCGCTCAGCACAGCGATTTTGCTCTCGATATGCTTAGTCGTCAGGCCGCATTTCGCAAGCGCAGCACGTACTTCAAACTGATTGAAGGAAGGGAACTCATTCCAGATCTCATCGATACATGTGTTGTAGTTCGCGTCCTTCGCTTCCTGCTCGAAGTAGCCGATGTGCAGCGTCTCGCCAAGCTGTACGGAACCCGAGATCGCCGGAATTTCGCCGAGAATGCTGCGGAGCAGCGTCGTCTTACCGATACCGTTGGCACCGACAAGCGCGATCTTCTGACCGCGCTCCATCCGCAGGTTCAGCGGATTCGACAGCGGCGAGTCATAGCCGATCACGAGATCCGATGTTTCGAAGATGAGACGGCCGGATGTGCGTGCATCCTTGAAGTTGAACTGCGGCTTCGGCTTCTCCTTCGCAAGCTCGATAACATCCATCTTATCCAGCTTCTTCTGACGGGACATCGCCATGTTCCGCGTCGCAACGCTCGCTTTGTTGCGGGCAACGAAGTCTTTAAGATCCGCAATTTCCTGCTGCTGGCGCTTGAACGCGGACTCCAGCTGCTGCTTCTTCATGTCGTACACGTTCATGAAGTGGTCGTAATCGCCGACATAGCGGTTCAACTCTTGATTTTCCATGTGGTAGATCAAGTTGATAACGCTGTTCAGGAACGGAATATCGTGAGAGATGAGAATAAAAGCATTCTCGTATTCGTTCAAGTAACGTTTCAGCCATTCAATATGCTGTTCGTCGAGATAGTTCGTAGGCTCGTCAAGGAGAAGAATGTCCGGCTTCTCGAGAAGCAGCTTGGCGAGCAGAACCTTCGTCCGCTGACCGCCTGAGAGGTCATGAACGTCACGCTCCAGACCGATATCGGTCAAGCCGAGACCGCGAGCCGTCTCTTCGATCTTCGCGTCGATCATGTAGAAGTCCTGGTTCGTCAGCGTGTCCTGAATCGTACCGACATCCTCAAGCATCTGCTCGAGCTCCTCGGGAGTTACCTCGCCCATGCGGCCGTACATGTCGTTCATCTCTTGTTCCATGTCGAACAAGTATTGGAAGGCGCCCTTCAGTACATCGCGGATCGTCATTCCTTTGTTCAGCACCGCGTGCTGGTCCAGGTAGCCGACACGCATCCGCTTGGACCATTCGACTTTACCGTCGTCCGGCTGAAGCTTTCCTGTAATAATGTTCATGAATGTGGATTTACCTTCGCCGTTGGCGCCGATCAGTCCGATATGCTCGCCCTTCAGCAGACGGAACGAAACATCGTTGAAGATGGCCCGATCGCCGAAGCCGTGGCTAAGTCGTTCTACGTTTAATATGCTCATGATTGCACCTTTTCTGCTTAGACTTTAGATTTTCACAGTTTTCCACGTTATATTATAGCGTCAAGCGACACGCAACTCAATAATAAGAATCGCGGAAAAATACATAACAGGGCTGGTTCTTTCAAACATTAACGCTAATACTTGTGCAGGAGGTAACCGTTTTGACCGAAATGAACCAGACACTGTCCGTTTTTGCGCTTGGCGGCGTTTACGAAATTGGCAAAAACATGTATGGCATTCAGTATGAAGACGACATCATCGTCATCGATTGCGGTTCCAAATTTCCCGACGAAAGCTTGCTGGGCATCGATCTGATTATTCCCGACATCGCCTACCTGAAGGAAAACCAAGACAAAGTACGCGCATTAATTATCACGCATGGGCATGAGGATCACATCGGCGGCATCCCTTACATCCTAAAGCAGCTCAACATGCCGATCTACGCGACTCAGCTGACATTAGGCCTGATCGACGTGAAGCTGAAGGAACATGGGCTTCTCCGGGATACCGTATCTGCACGAATCGATGCGAATTCCATACTTACGCTCGGCGCTTTTACCATAAGCTTCTATCAAACGAACCACAGCATCCCGGATTGTTTGGGCGTTGTCGTTGATACGCCTCTAGGCACGGTCGTCCATACCGGAGACTTCAAGTTTGATCTGACCCCTGTTAACCGGCAATCGCCTGATATTCACCGCATGGCCGAAATCGGGCAACGAGGCGTTCTTGCACTGCTCTCAGAGAGCACCAATGCGGAGCGTCCTGGATTTACCCCTTCGGAAAATCAAGTCGGCGAGCATCTGATGGAAGCGTTCATGCGGGCGAAGCAGAAAATTATCGTCTCGACCTTTGCCTCCAACGTGAATCGCCTGCAGCAGGTTATAGATGCATCGGCGATGACGGATCGCAAAGTCACGCTGCTCGGCAGGAGCATGGTCAACGTCGTCGAAATCGCCGCAGAGCACGGTTATCTGCAGGTTCCCGACGGACTAATCGTTGAGATCGATGAAGCGATGAAGATGAAGCCGCACCGGGTCACGATCCTTTGTACCGGCAGCCAAGGGGAACCGATGGCCGCTCTTGCACGACTGTCGACCGGAAGCGCCCGCAATGCCAAGATCAATCGCGGCGACACGGTTATCCTCGCTTCCTCCCCTATACCAGGCAACGAACGGGCTGTCGCGCGGATTATCGACAATTTGTTCATCCTCGGCGCCAAAGTCATTTATGGTCCAGGCAAAGGGCTGCATGTCTCGGGACACGGCAGCCAGGAGGAGCTGAAGCTGATGCTGACGCTTATGAAGCCTAAATATTTTATTCCTATTCATGGCGAGTACCGGATGCTGTACCAGCATCGTTTGTTAGCTGAGTCTCTGGGCATAGAACAGGAACGAGTCTTCATCATCAATCTGGGCGATGTCGTAGACATTACAGCGGACTCTGCTGTACAGCGTCGCAAAATCAGTGCGGGCAATACGCTGGTAGATGGCCTCGGAATCGGCGTAGGCAGCATGCTGCTCCGAGACCGCAAGCATCTGTCGGAAGACGGCATCATCGTTGTCGTTGTCACGAGAAGCAAGGCAGACGGCACGGTTCTTTCTGGACCAGATCTCATCTCCCGCGGTTTCGTCTATTCCAGAGGTGAAGGCGAGGATCTGATGTCTGCCTCCAGCAAAATCGCCGCTGATGCGATTGCCCGGCTGCAAGAAGAGCATGTGAACGAGTGGAACCGCTTGAAGCAAAGCTTGAAAGAGTCGATTGGGCAGTTCCTCTACGCGAAGACGAAGAAGCGGCCGATGATCCTGCCGATAATCATGGATATTTAGACCAATAAGGGCCCAAGCTGCACAATGGAAGTGTGGTTTGGGCCATCATTTTTTATTTGATCTCGCCATAATCTTTAATGCTCGTATGCACGTTCACATGAATCTCCGCCTTTGCAAAAGCCTCCGGCCAATCGTTCTGGACCTTCTTCCAATTGCGATACTCAAATGCCCGAGCAAACAAACCCAGACCGATCGGATCGACTTTATTCTTCTGGAGCTTCTGTAAGAGGTTTCTAAGTTGCTTATTCAGCTGCTCATTGATCATTTGCTCAAGCTTATGCGCATCGTCCTTGACATTGTAATCAAATAATCGCTCCGTGATTTGAATGGGAAGCCCAATTTCATAGGTGAACTGGAACTGCCCGCCCCTATAGGAGGTTTTTATTTTACGGTTCACTTTCTTCACATAGAAACTAACCGTTCCCATATGAAAAACCGTGCCGGGCTTATCTTTCTCCGGAAGAACGACCGTTAGCGTCAAGTCTTGATATTTCTCATCCTGTAAGATTTGTAACAGCTCATTCTCCACGATATTCAGCGATGTGACGTACTTGCCTTCCTTATTGAGAAGCGCGGTGCCCATTAACCGAATCTCTCCAGGTTCTCTTCGCAGTTCCGTAATATACGGCGTGACGCCTTTCTCGTATATCTGTCGCTGCATTGTGAACAGTGTTGTCGTTTCAACAAGATTTCGCTCGTGAGCCGTATCGACTAGTTTCGCAATATGCAGCGGAAGCCTGCGTTTGTCTTCAGGCTCGAAGAACATGACGTCATCTACATCGCCGTCGACCATAATGATCCGTGCATTCGACCTCACTTTGGCATCGCGAAACAATACATCCAACAGCTTGTACCAATACGGGTGCTGCAGCAGCTTCTTGCCGATCAGCAGGTTTTGGAGCTTGCCTGTACTAACCAGCGCGGATACTTTCGCTTCAAAATAACCGCGAGCGTCACGAGGGGATATCGCCTTTACTTTCGTCTCTTCATTCTTCTTCTTCGCTTCCTTGCTGAAGACTGGACTGGACATATAAACGAGCAAGTGATTGTCTTTATCCAGATCTACGCCCTCCATGAGAATGAGCGTCACATTCTCAAGATTCAACCGGTCCTTGCAGCCGGTTAGCAGAAGGCTGACCGAGATTAGCAGCAGCATCGTACGTTTTGCGCGGCTCAAGTCTGCCACCTCTTGAATTGCGACATCACCAGAAGGACAAGCCATAAGCAGACTGGACCGATGAAAGCGACAGCAAATCCTATTTTGCTGAAATAGCCTGATGCTTCAATACTTTCATTCCAGCCAGTGTTCAAAGCGTAGTTTGTGATAACCATCGCAACGAGAAAAATTCCGGCGTGCACGTAGTACTTGCCAACAATCAGTCTGCTTGTACAGTATACCGACATGAAGAGAGCCGAAATCCATGTTTTGGCGATGACCATCAAGTAAATAGAAAGGATCAAGAGGTCGAATCGTTCAATGAACCTAAATTCGATAATCTTCACTGCGGATATGACCGCATCGTTAAAGAACGTAATTTCATCCGGGCTAAATACAAGAAAACAAATGATCGTGATGAACAGATAGATGAGCATCGTTAATGTATTCGCAATAATAACGCCTTTAGAAGCCGATTGCTTCTTCTCCAGATGCGGGTAGATGAAGAAAATACACTCGAAGCCAAGGAACGAGAGGATCGTCGTGTTAACCGTGCGTATCACTGGCAACCAGCCTTCCTTAAGCACGGGGAGCAGGTGGAGCCAGTTGCCGTCTTTAAACAAAGTGGAGATGACAAATACCATCCAAATGGAGGCAAAAAACGTAATCTCCGCGAACCGTCCGATATCGCGGACGCCTCCTTTGATAAGCATGTAAGCCGGTATTACGAATAGCAGCATCAGGACCCACGATTGGGTCTGCTGCATGATCCAGCTCTGCGTGAGCAGCACCATACGGTCAAAAATCAAGTACGCGTACAAGAGGAAATAGACCGCAAAAAGGGCCATAGCAAGCTTCCCGATCCATTTGCCAAAATAATGCTCGATTAAATCGATGATCGAGCCATCCGGATACTTCTTCATGACCTGCACGATAATCAGGCTGGCAGCGGTCGAGAGAATCCAGCCAAGAATAATCGCGATCCAGCCGTCTGTTCCGCTAACATCGGCAACGTCCTTCGGCATGGAGATGATGCCGACTCCAAGCTGCATGCTGTGTATGATGAGTATGAACTGCAGCGTTGTAATTCGATTGCTTTTGCTTGGTTTCAGAGCTGCATCCATTATTACATCATCACCTTTTAAAGACGTCTTTTCGGGCCTATTCTCGTTTTTTGCAGGGATCGGATGCTATCTGGCCGATTCTTCATGCTCCAGAGCGGCATACGGATGAACACATCCTTCCAATCCTTGATGCGCACCGGTGCGATCGGCGTGCTATATGACTCCCCCAGCGAGCGCAGCTGGACGAGATGGATAATCAGCGTCATGAAACATGCCACAATTCCAATGATGCCGAACATGGAAGCGATGAACATGACTGGGAACCGGATCAGCCGAATGGCCGCGGCCATATCGAAGTTAGGCAAGATAAACGACGCAACCGCAGTCGAGGCGACAACGACGACCATCAGATTGCTAACAATCCCCGCTTGCACGGCTGCTTGTCCGATGACAATACCTCCCACGATCCCGACGGTCTGCCCGACTGGCGCAGGCAGGCGAACGCCGGCTTCCCGCAGCATTTCCAGCATGAGCTCCATGAGGAGCGCTTCAAGTAATGGCGGGAACGGAACAGCTGCCCGGAACTGACCGATCGACAAAATCAGATCCAGCGGAATGACTTCCACGTTAAAAGAGATACAAGCGATGTAGATCCCCGGAAGGAATGCCGCAATGAAGCAGGCAACGAAACGCAGAATGCGCATAAATGTCGCAACCGGCCAACGGGTGCTATAATCATCAACCCCTTGGAAGAAGGCAGCAATGCCTACCGGTGCGATCATAACGCTTGATGAGCGGTCCACGACAACGCATATGCGTCCTTGAAGGAGCTGCGATGCGGCGGTATCCGGCCTTTCCGTTGTTATAAACTGCGGCAGCAGCGAGAACGGCCGATCCTCCAGGTACTCTGTAAGCTCGCCGGTATTCAGGACACAGTCAATGTTTAACTCCATTAAACGATTGTGCAGCTCTTGAACGAGCTCAGGCAGCGCAAGATCCTCCAAGTACAGGATGGTCACTTTGCAGCGGACCCGGCTGCCGACATAGAGCTCAATCATCTTGAGCTCTCGCGTACTGAGCATGCGGCGCAGCAGCGCGACATTCTGCCAGCCGGACTCGATGAAGCCTTGGTGCGCCCCCTTCAGCGATGCTTCGATCTGAGAGTCGGATATCGCGCGCTGCGGCCAGCCTTGCGTATCGAGGGAATATGCGAGCTCTGCCCCTTCCAGGAAGAGGATGCTATGCCCTTCCAGGAGCATGAGCTCGATCTGGCTCCACTGCTGCGTCGATTTCAGATCGCCGATTGTGATCGGCAAATTCGTCATATGCTGACTCTCGTCAATCGGCTCGAACATGAGCTGGTAGAGCACGTTGTTGTTGATCGAATTTTTGTCCACGAGGCCGCACAGATAGACGAGCGCCGCTCGCTGGCCGGACTGCTTATAGATGAACGAGCGGATAATCAGATCCGGAGCTTTGCTGAATATGGACTGAAGCACAGCCAGGTTCTCTTTCAGTCCCGCAGCAACGGTGCCGCGGTCCGGGGTATGGTCTTCTCTGGATTGCCGCAGCATGACAACTTGGCGGTGTGTTAGTAACTTGTATAAACGAAGAAAAAATTCCACAGCTGCCACCGTCCCTCGTGTTCAGAATCGATCCACCGTTCCCTTATTGTGCCAATTGAGGCTGGAAATTATTCGTAAATGCAGGTGCGGCGGGTTGGAGGCTGGCGTCTTGGGCTTGCTGGACGGATGGTTTTCAAGCTGCGCAGACTTGACGGATTGAGAGCGGGTTTCCGCTCTCCAGCAGCGGAAACACATCGGTTGGCTGGTTTGGCGTGCTGAGAGTCGGATTATCCGACTCTCAAGCACTAAAATGCCCGAATCCAAGCACGAGAGCCGGATATTCCGACTCTCATTGCTGAAAACATCCCAAATAGACCCAAATTCAGGGCTGAGAGTCGGAAAAGACGTCTCTCAGCACCGGCTTCCACTCTTATCAAGCCTGAGAGACGGAAAATCCGACTCTCACACAAAAAGCCGCCACTCCAGCCACTTCTACAAGTGACTTTCGGGACAGCTTCTACTCTCACTTATTCACACTTCGCCTACTGTTGCTTCAACTCAGCAAGCTTTGCACCCAACAACCCCAGCGCCTCGCGGACTTTGTCCTTCGGCGTGCCGAGATAGCGGTCGCCTAAGCTTACTTCAAAGTAGCTATTGTCCGCGTCCACTTCACGAACGTAGCGGGTCAGTCCGACGCCCGTCTCCGCGTAGACTGCCTTGAACAGCTGCTCCAGCCGCTCCTTTGGCACAGCCGCATGAACATGGAACATGTTCGACACCGGAACTTCCGGTCTCGTCTCAATATGCTGGCAGCTGTTGTACAGCTCAGCAAGCTCAATCGCAGCGTGATAGTACTGCTCCATCTTCGGCAGACGCTGCTCGAAGTAGTAGTCGCTGCTGATGATGTACGGGTACAGGCTGATCAGATCGCCGCCGTGACGCCGCTTCCAGACTTTCGATTCCGCAGTAAACGACTCGTCGCCTGCAAGCATCGCGCCAGCAATGCCGCCGAGCCCTTTATAGAACGAAACATAGACGCTGTCGAACAGCCGGCATACTTCAGCAGCTGTTTTCTTGTAATACGGCAGCACTTCGAATAGCCGCGCACCATCAAGGTGAAGCTTAATGCCGCGCTCACGGCAATAAGCCGAGATGGCTTCCAGCTCGCTGAACGGCAGCAGCGTACCGCCGATTTCGCGCTGCGGAAGCTCGAGCAGAATGCAGGATACCTTCTCTGTCATCTGCTGAATATCTTCCAGGCCGATCGTTCTGCTCTTATCAGCCAGCAGAAGCGGCTCCAAGTGATGCAGCTCGTGAAGACCGTTCTGCTCGTGGATCTCCAAGTGGCAGAGCGGATGATACGCGATCTTCTTATTGCCCGCTCCATCGCTCCAAATCCGAAGCGCGATCTGCTGCGCCATCGTGCCGCTCGGGAAGAACACTGCTGACGGCTTGCCTAGATACGAAGCGATTTTCGCCTGGAAGTTCTCAATAATAGCACCATTGCCGTAAATATCGCTGTCCTGCTCTCCGTCTATCGACCGGAACGCCTCCAGCAATTGATTCACATTCCATCTGCTGCTGCCTGTAAGTGGATAAGATGCTGCGTTAAAAGCTTCTAGTAGTGTTTGTTTTGCCATTTGTTCTGTCATTTGTTCTGCCATGATGCGATCCTTGCTCCTTCTTATCCGTTTAAACGTTTGTGATTCTGATGCGCCAAAGTCAGGAAATTCACATAAATTGGCTGCAAGTTGAACTTCTTGCCGAATTCGAACTTATAGCTGGCAACATGCACATTGTTCGACTTGTAATACGGCGAAGTGATGTAATGAATCGTCAATTCGCTATCGTCGAAGCCTGTGCCTCCCGTTTCCATCGTCACATCGATAATAGAATCGAGATGAATTGAAGCGACTCTCGTCTTCTTCCCGGTTACACCTTGATGATCGATGAAGATAAGACGCTCATCCGTTATGATGAACGAGTCACGGACTAACTTGAAGCCCATTTGGATTTTCTCATTCGACATTAAGTACATGCCATATTGGCTCGTTAACTCTTGTACGGATACTTCTGAATAGTTGCCAAACAGACCGCCTAATAGGTTTGCCATGCCACCCGTCCTCCTATGCGTCCCCAATAGTATGATGCATCTCGGTAGTATTCGTCATTTTGCGCGTTTTTCCTCTAATTGGCTCATCCCCTACCGGCTCAGCACTCGAATGCCCATGACGACATTCCAGATGACGACCAGAAAACCGAGCAGTGCCGAGATCAGTCCAAGGAACAGAATCGTCCCGACATGACCTGAGAATATCGCCACAAAGAACAGCGGCAGCGCGATTATCGGGATGAGATGGGACAGCAGCGCTCGCTTAGCGTGACCCTTCACTTCGTAATCGTTCGACACGAAGTAGATGACCACAGGTACAATGAAGCCCGCGAAGAAAATGCTGAAATAGCATAATGCCGAGATGATTTTGTTCGATTCCATGTTAGAGCCACCTCTCACTTCATTTTGAAACGATATACGAACCTTACTTGTACAAAGTTTCGATTTCCATCATTGTCCCGTCCCCCTTCTGACGGTCTCACATATGATAACGTATGCAGTAACACTCTTCCTCAGGGGGAGGTGATTCTAAGTGACATTTGCACTTACGGATTGGATGATGTATTCCATGTGGGTTGTTCTTGGCATGATGGGTCTGAACTTCTTGCTTGGCCTGTACAAAGGTTTGATGGCAGGCAGCTTTACAAGCGACATGTTCACCACTTACCTTAAGGACATGTTGTACTTTGTACTCCCGCTCTTCATGATGGCGAACATGGATGCTTCCTTCGACAACTCGGGTTGGATCATGTTGACTGCTTACTACGTTGGCGCATTCGGGGTTGTGTTCAAGTACTTCATGGACCTCAAGAACAAATTGTAAACGGATACGCGAACACCTACACAATTCCATGCCACACCACTGAAGCAAGCTGCCGATTCACGGACAGCTTGTTTTTTATATGCTGGCGCAAACGAAAAAAGCCCTCTTGCGCGGCAAGCGCAGGGAGCCTCTCTCTTCGATCTATTTCGGGCTGATCCACGATACGTCCAAATCTTGAAGCCCCTCCCGCCAACCGCTGGGTGGAGCGATGTTCGAAACGACGTGCTGGATTTGGCCAAGCTCGGCAATCTTCGCGACCGTCCGTTTGCCGATCTTCGATCCATCCGCTAGCGCAATGACCGTCTCCGCACTTCGGATCAGCTTACGCGTGAACAGTGCACGATCGTAATCGTAGCTCGTCAGTCCGTTCTCGAGCGATACGCCGTCGACGGAGATGAACGACTTGTTCACGTAGAAGTCCTCCATAATCTTCTCTGCGATAGGACCGGACACACGCAGATGCTTCGGATTCACTTCACCGCCGATAAAGATGATTTTGCCGTCAAAAGAACCCCGGGTATGGTAGTCAATGAGCAGCGTCAGCGTCGGAATCGAACAGACGAAGATCGTTAGATTCCGCTTGCCGTCGAGGCAATGGAGCATCTGCATCGCGGTACTGCCCTCGTCGATGACGATGACGTCGTTATCATCGATCAAATTCGCAGCCAGCGCGCCGATAATACGTTTCTCCTCGGCGTGGATAATTTCGCGCTCCGAGTAGGCGAGCTCGATATCCGCTTTATGCTTAACGGCGCCGCCGTATACTTTCTTCAGCTTGTTGTCTTTCTCGAGCTCATCAAGGTCGCGGCGAATCGTCTCTGTCGACACATCGAAATGGCGGGACAGCTCGCTTACGTTCACTTTTCCATGCTCGTTAAGCATCGCGATAATGCTTTTCTTCCGTTCTTCACCTGCAAGGGACACTGACTTTTATCCTCCCCGTTTACTCTACATTACATCAATTATAGCAAAGTTTTCCGGACTAGTAATACCTGCTGCGCGAATCCGTCAAATTCATGTCGCCCTGTTTACGGCTGAGTAATGTCAAGCTTCACGGATTTGCCGATATGTTCAGAGGGCAGCTTACGTGCCGCTGGAATCACATAGTTGAAGCCTTTCGTCACGACAGTCTGCACCCCATCGCCATTCGACTCCTGAACCGCGCCTGAGATCAAGTTCATCGGCGGGTTGCCAAGGAAGCTCGCGACGAACAGGTTGACGGGCTGGCTGAACAGCTCATGCGGCGGCGCATACTGCTGAATCTTGCCGCCGTTCAGGATCGCTACGCGGTCCGAGATCGCGAGCGCCTCTTCCTGATCATGCGTCACGATAATCGTCGTTACGCCAAGGTCGCGCTGCAGCTTGCGGATTTCATCGCGCACATCAAGCTTCAGTCTCGCATCGAGGTTCGACATCGGCTCGTCGAGAAGCAGAATCTCCGGGTTCTTCGCCAGCGCACGCGCCATCGCGACCCGTTGCTGCTGCCCGCCGGACAGCTGTGCCGGCTTGCGGTCGAGCAAATGGTCGATTTGCACGATTTTGCTGATCTCCTTCGCACGTTCGTACGCGGCTGGCTTTGCCATTTTGCGCTCGCGGAGCGGGAATGCGATGTTGTCACGCACCGTTAGATGCGGGTACAGCGCATAGGATTGGAACACCATGCCGATATTGCGGTCCTTCGGCTCGACGTGATTGACTAGACGTTCGCCGAAGTAGATTTCGCCGGATGTCGGCTTCAAGAGACCGGCCAGCATCATCAAGGTTGTCGTCTTGCCGCAGCCGGACGGACCTAACAGTGCTACGAATTCGTCTTTCTTAATCTCAAGATCAAGTCCGTCCACTGCATTCGCGCCGCTGTTTCCGCGCTTGACATCGTAAGCTTTCACAATATTTTTCAGCGTAATCATACTTGTTTCGCGCCTCCCATGTTGACCTTCATAAACAGCTTCTGCGTGAAGATATAGAACACGATGACCGGAAGCGTATAGAACAGGCCGATCGCGGTAATGAGAGCATAGTTAATGATCTGATTCTCTTTCGTAACGAGCTTCGACAGGTAGCCTGCCAGCGTCAACATGTCGTCATTGAAGATCAGCAGCTTGAACAGGAACCACTCGCCATACGCACCTAGGAAAGCGAACACGGAGATTGCGCCGATGCCGGAGAGCACATAAGGCACGAGCACTTTTATGAACGCGCCGTAACGCGTCGTCCCATCAACCATCGCAGCCCACTCGATGTCCCAAGGCACTTCATCGAAGAAGCCTTTCATAATGTACACGCGGCCTGGAAGAGAACCCGTTATCGCAACGAGAATAACGCCGAGGTACGTGTTCACGAGATGCATCTGCACAAGAATGAAGAACGTGGCAATGATCAGCGTAATGCCGGGAAAAGCACGCATCAGGAACAGAAACTTCATCATCGCGCGCTTCCCTTTGAAGTCGAGCCTGGAGAATGCATATGCGGTCGGCACCGAAATGCCCACTTCGATCACAACGATAAGCAGCGAATAGATAAGCGTATTGAGGACGATCGGCCAAATCATCGGCAGCTTCACGCCGGCGTATTCCACCGGCTCTTTGAAGAACATGAAGTTCGCAAGCGAAAATTCATGCGTCGTGAAATTCATCGTCACCGCCAGGAAGTAGCAGACGATCATGGCGATAATCGGCAGCGTAAACAGCGTCATATACGTTTGGACAAGCGCCTTCTTCAGCGTACTGGAAGACAGACGTGTTCACCTTCATTCGGAGTAGATTAGTCCTCGATTCGGGACGGTTTAATGAGCTGGTCAAAATCAAACAGACGAATGAGCAGCATCTTCGGCACGAACGAGATCAGTACAACGATCATCAAGATCGCAGCGCCATAACCGTAATACTTCAGGTTGAACGCTTGCTGGAACGCGTATAGCGAGAGTGTTGTCGTATCGCGCATCGGTCCGCCCTGCGTGAGCATGATGATGAAGTAAGACGATACGAAGCCGATCAGATCGGAGATCGTGATGTACATGAGCGGCCACTTGAGCGTCGGCAGAATGATCTTGAGAATGACGGACTTTTCGCTTGCGCCATCGACTCTTGCTGCTTTATACAGATCTTCCGGGATGGAGTTGATTGCTGCGGAGAGCAGAATCATCCCGCCGGAAATCGTCGATACGATCGTAGCCAGGGTGACAATTGCCATTGCGCCCTTCGTGAACCACGACACCGGCTCCGAGATAACGCCAAGGTCCATCAGAACGCCGTTCAAGAAACCGCCATCCGTCGGGTCAAACAGGGATTTCCAGAACGTGACATAGACGACGGACGGTCATCGATGCGTTCAGATCGGTGAAAGACATGCCAATCGTCGCAACCGCCGGCAATATGGAAAAGACGAGCACAAGCACAGAGAACGTTGCGATGAACAGATACGGGTAGATAATTTTGCGGAGCGGCTTCTTATAGGGCTTTGCTTTCACTGCATCGGAATAAGTATTCGTCTTGACAGCAGCTTCCAAATTGCTCATGGGCGAACACGCACCTTCTTCCTTCGCTTTAAAAAAATCAAGAGGCGCGCGAACGATCCATACGCCCTGCACGCCTCTGCTTCAAATTTACTTCTCGATCTCTGCACGATCAGCCGGCACATTCTGTTTTACGTCTTTCTGGAAGTAATCGAACGCTTCGTCAGCCGACTTGTTCTTCGTCAAGATGGCATCAATACCAAGTGTGTAGCCTTTCACGAATGTTGCGTAGTCAGGCAGCGCCGGACGAGTCTTCGTAAAGTCAACGAGGTACGCATGATCCTTATAGAACGACATTTCTTTGAAACGCGGGTCTTCTTGCGCTTCCGGCGTTACAGGCAGTTGTTTAATTTTGTTTTATGTGATATTAATCGCAAAATACTGCGGCAAGTGCGTCCTCAATCTGCTGCAGCGCCCATTCCAGTTGTTCTTGCGTCGTAATAAGCGGCGGAACAAGCGTCAGCACGTTGCCGTTCGATACTTTGAAGCTAAGTCCGCGCTCCATGCAGATATACATCACTTTCTCAGCGCCTTCTACAGCTTTCGCTTTCGTTGCACGATCCGTTACCAGTTCAATCGCGGCAAGCATGCCCTTCACGCGAATATCGCCGATGACTTCATGTTTCTCCATCATGCCGGAGAGTCGCTCCTTCAAGAACAGCTCCATCTGCTGCGCATGTTCAAGGAGCCCGTTATTCTCAATAAACTCAATCGTCGCCAGTGCAGCCGCGCAGCCAACCGAGCTTTTCTCATGGGTATAGTGGCCGAGCGAAATATCTTGCGCGACATCGAGACCTTCGCGAACGATGATGCCAGCCATTGGGAAGACGCCGCCGCCGAAACCTTTGCCGATGACGACGATATCCGGGATGATGCCGTAGTGTTCATGAACGAACATCGTTCCAGTCCGGCCGAATGCAGTCGGAATTTCGTCGAGGATGAGCAGTACGCCGTAGCGATCACACAGCTCACGGAGCCGCTCGAAGTATGCGATCGGCGGGATTTGGACGTCCGTGCTGCGAATCGGCTCTAGAATAATCGCGCCTACATCGCCTTCGCGCTCAAGCATGAATTCCAAGTAATCGAGGCATTTCAATCCGCAGCCGATGCAATCGCCCATAATGCACCGATAGGAGTTATATGGCATGAAATGCTCCGTGCCCGGCAGAAGCGGGCCGATATGATTACGGAACACGCCTTCTCCCCCAACTGAGATTGCATCCAAGCTTGCGCCGTGGAAAGAATCCCAAGTTGAGATGGTCTTGAATTTGCCTGTTGCTTTGCGTGCAAGCTTCAGTGCGATGCCGATTGCGCTCGTTCCGCCTGGCGTGAACAGCACTTTGTTCAGATCGCCTGGTGCGAGCTCGGCCAGCTTCTTCGCCAGCTTGATCGCAACCGGATTCGTGTATCGGCGCGGCAGGAACGGCAGCTCTTCGAGCTGTTTCACGACCGCATCGAGCACGTAGCGGTTCTTGTAGCCAACTTGGTGAACGCTGTTGCCGTGGAAATCCATATATTTGCGGCCGTCTTGATCTTCAAGGTAATTGCCTTCTGCATTCACGATGACGTTCAGGCACGGCGTTGACATCGATTGATGAAGGAAGTAGCGGCTATCCTCTTCCAAAATATCCATCGTTTCCTCGCTCAAATGCTGATCCTGCCAAAGCTCGCGCTCCGGGGACAAGTTAATATCCCCCTCCGTGCGCATGTACGATTTCATTTCCATCTGTGCGGCCTCCTTAAGCTGTAGGTTTTCTGCTGGTATTCTGTCGGTTTTCTGTCGGTATTAATTGAAGAAGTCTAGGCGACTTTCTTCTCGTTGTTCATGGTAAGAGTCAGATTGTTCGCTCATCGATTGGAGCGATAACGGAAATAGCCGATGCATGCTTTCGCGATCTCTTCCATCGCGAACATGAAGTAAACGACTTCGATGGACCAGTGGAACAGATACGAGGTGCTGAATACGAGCGGCAATGCGATCAACCAGGTCGTCACGCCGATCAGCTTCATCGTGTACACATTGTCGCCGCCGGCGCGAAACATGCCGACAATCCAGACATTGTTCAGGAAATACATCACCATTACGGCAGCCTGGATGAGCATCACATGATGAAGCGCCGTCTGAACTTCCGGGCTAGTGTAGCTGAACAGCTTAAGCATCAAGGGGCTTAATGCAACTATGAACACGCTGACGACGATGGATGCGGCAACCGATAATCGCGTGAACTTCTTCGCGTAGATGAGCGCTTCCCGAGGATCTTCCTGCGCCAGCTTCTGCCCGATCATGACCTTCGCGGCATAAGCGAAGCCGAAGATCACCATCATGTAGTAACCGCCCAACGTCCGAGCGAGCTGGAACGTCGCCAGCGCAGACACGCCCATGTAGCCGAAAGCAACCGCGTAAAGTATGATGCCGACCGACCAAAGTCCTTCATGGAGGATCAGCGGGAGCGTCGTAGCGAATAACTTCTTGGCGAAGGAGAAGCTGAATCCGCGCAGCATCTCTCTTGGCGTGATGTGGAAGTAGTACTGCTTCACATACACATAGCCGAGTAAGAGCAGCGTGCTGAACACCGATGCTGCCAGCGTTGACCATGCAGCGCCTTGAATACCGTAGCGGGCGAAGCCGAGCTTGCCGTAGATCAAGGCATAGTCCAGCACCGCATTCAGCGACATCGCCATCAATCCCACAACAAGCGTCAACCGATTGCGCCCGATCGAGCCTAGCGCCTGACCGTAGACATCTTTGACCGAGTTGATGAGATAAACAAACATGAGAACGGACAAGTATTGCACGCCGTGCAGGACGGCATTCGAATCGTTAATGAACAGGTATAGAATCGAACTGCGGAACAAGAGCACGATAATTAACAACATTAACGTTATGATGACGCTCGATAAGAGCATTAGTCCAAACGCTTCCTTCATCGACTCCTGATCTTGTTTTCCGTGGAATTGTGTCATATAAGCCGTAATCCCATATACCGCGGAAAGAATCATGCTGAGGATGAATCCGATTTGCCCCGCAGCAGCAACGACGGCGATGGCGGTATCGCCGAGGCGACCGACCATCACCGTGTTGATTAGGGAGAACGAGTTGCCGATGACCATCTGGAGCACGGAAGGAATGACTAGCCTTGTGATCTCTCGGCGGAACTGCTGATGCAGTTCGAGCTCGCTCGTTCTCATTGCTGCGAGCTGCCCTTCCATTCTCCTGGAAAGACCGGATTGGACCATGCGACATTTCCTTCAAAGTCAACACATTCCACACGAATGTAGCTTTCTTCTCCATCGATTCGGAATGCTGCGCTCGTTACCGGCGAAGCATCACGATTGAACGCGTTGCGTCCATTGAACGGATGCGTGATGAATCGGATGAACTTGACAGGCGAGCATTCGATCTTCAGGTAGCCGTCGTCTTCGACGCGCAGATCATAAACTTCCGGACCGGAGCTGGAGTAGAAGGAACCGGACTTCAAGCTGCGAATGACACTTTCGTGCGTCAGCTCACCCGCTTGAACTTGCACCCAGCCGCCGCCGTACTCTGGAATTCGCCAGTTTGGATAGTGCCCGTGCGAATCGTCCGCCGCAATGCCCCAGACGCGTTTGCCGTTCTGCAGCGCGTGGTCCCAATAGGCCCCTCCATAGGAGCTTGCAGTCGACCACTCGGTTACATGGTTGTAAATTTCAATAGCGAAGAAGTCGCGGTAGTTCACCATGTCTTCGAACCTCGTCAGATGCCATTCCGGATGGTTGAAAATAACGATGTTGCCTGCGCGCGCAGCTCGTCGATCATATCCTGCGGAGAGTGATCGCCTTTCCACGGAATCGGCACCGGAAACTGCTGCAGATGCTCATAGCGCTCAAGCTTCGTTTCTTCTGTCGGATCATCAAGCGCTCCCAGGTGGTAGCCGGGATCTTTATCCGGAACTTTATTAAGACTGCCGCGCTCCATGCCGGGAATCGTAATGAAATCAGCTGAATTGAACTCATCCGTGCGTGTATAAATTTCATGATCGCTCAAGCAGATGAAATGATAGCCTTTCGCTTTGAACGCTTCGACAACCTTCGCCGCCGGCAGCCTGCCGTCCGACCAAGTCGTATGAAGATGAAGATTACCTTTGTATACCGGTTTGCTGCGATCGATCAGAACGATATTTTTCATCATTGGGCCTCCCTCGAGGAAATTGGTTTATTGTGGTTTTATTATGTGTTCATGTTGCTTTAATCAGAATAACTTGCAAGTTTCTGCAATTCAATCCTCTGCTGCAAGATTTAACTTTCCGTTAACAATGTTGAAGGAAAGCATCACTTTGGAGACGATTTATGAACGTTTAGTAAAACGGATCGCAGAGAGGTCGAGGAGAAGCCACAACCAAATTTTCACATCATAAACCAACAGCAAAACAACAACAAAACAACTCTACTATTCTTGTTGTAGGAGCGTGAGGTTACTAGCCTTTTTTAATCCAGATCATTTCCTTGTCACAAACACTCGAATATGTTAAAAGAGTATAGATGATATTGCTTGGGGGAGATTCTTTCGTGGCACAGCTCTATTACAAATATGGAACAATGAACAGCGGCAAATCGTTCGAAATCATTAAAGTGGCGCATAACTATGAGGAGCAAGGCAAGCGGGTCCTCATCTATTCGCCATCGGTCAGCTCAAGAGACGGCGCGGAGCTTGTCGGCTCCAGGGTCGGATTCGAGCGGGCGGCCATTCCGGTAGATGAGCAGACGAATCTATATGAGAGCGTGAAATCGCATCTCACAACGAGCGGACCGAAGCAAATTTACTGTGTTCTAATTGATGAAGCGCAATTTCTGAAGAAGCATCATATTATCCAGCTGACGCAAGTGGTGGATGAGCTGAACATTCCGGTTATGGCATTCGGGCTGAAGAACGACTTCCAGAACCAGCTGTTCGAAGGCAGCTACAACCTGCTCGTGCAGGCGGATAAGATTGAAGAGATCAAGACGATCTGCTGGTACTGCGATCGCAAAGCAACGATGGTGATCCGGTTCCGCGACGGACAGCCGGTCAACGCAGGCGAACAGATCCAAATCGGCGGCAACGAAGACTATAAGCCGGTATGCAGAAGGTGCTATAACCAAGCCTTCCGCAGCCAAAGCGATAGCGAATAATAAAGAAGGAGAGGCGAATTTCGCCTCTCCTTTGCTGTTTTTCAATTCCTTTTGACAGGGTCCGGAGCTCTTCGGTAAAGTGGAAGGATAAGGCATATTCCAAGGAGGCAGTACGACCTATGCAATCTGAATCTCCAGTCTTACCTTTCACGTCCATGCGTCAACTTGTCGGCCCGCTTATCGCCATCATTGTCGGAATTTTCATGGTTATTCTCGACAGTACCGCGGTTAACGTCGCCATCCCTGTGCTCGTGGATGACTTCCACAGTACACTATCGATGGTTCAATGGACCGTAACTGGCTATGCGTTAGCTCAGGCTGCCGTTATTCCGCTCGCAGGTTGGATGACCGACAAGTTCGGCTCCAAGGAAGTGTTCCTCTTGTCCCTCGTGCTGTTCACTATCGGTTCTGTGCTCTGCGCGACGGCAACGAACGTGGATCAACTCATTACATACCGCATATTGCAAGGGCTTGGCGGCGGTATGGTCACACCGATTGCATTCGCCATGACGTATCGTATCAGCCCGCCTGAGAAAGCAGGCTCGATCATGGGTCTCATGGGAATGCCAATTCTGCTCGCACCGGCGCTTGGCCCGATTATCTCCGGCTACTTGGTCGACTATGTGAAATGGGAGTGGATCTTCCTCATTAATCTCCCGGTCGGCATCCTCGGCGTCGTCTTGGTCGGACTTCTTCTGCCAAAGCTGCCGAAAAAGGCGTCCACATCGCTAGATTTCCTGGGCATCATACTAGGTCCTCTCGCTTTCTCCGGCTTGTCCTACGGTCTCAGCGAAGGCTCGACGAGCTGGTCGTCGGACAAAACGATTATCGGTCTCGTCGTCGGCGGCGTAGCGCTGATCGGGTTTGTCATTGTTGAGCTGCTCCGCAAACAAGAGCCGCTGCTCGAGCTTCGCGTCTTCCGCTCCCCGCTCTTCACTCGCGGCATTATTGTGCAATGGGTGCTTCAATTCGTGATGTTCGGCATTATCTTCACCGTTCCATTCTTCATGCAGAAGCTGATGGGCATGACTGCCTTCCACGCCGGCATGTGGACACTGCCGCAAGCGATTGCTGCTGGTGTGTTCATGCCGATCGGCGGACGCTTGTATGACCGCATAGGCGCACGGCCGCTTGTCATCGTCGGCTTGACGATTGTAATGGTAGGCGCTTATCTGATCTCGCGCATCGATCCTACCGACAGCGCCTGGAACTTCCTCGTGCCTCGCGCAATGCTCGGCATGGGCATGGGACTCTCGTTCCTCGCTCTGAACACACATCTCATTCAGTCGGCTCCGAGCGATCTCGTCAGTCGCGTTACGTCGCTGACCAGCGCTGCGCAGCAAGTTGTCACATCGTTCTCCGTTGCAGGATTAACGACATTAATTGTTAGTCGCACGAATCACCATGCGGCTGAAGGCGAGAAGCCGATGCCAGACGCGATGTCGCATGCTTTTCACGATACGTATCTGGCGCTTGCAGGACTTGCGATCTTCGGCTTGCTGCTGGCGTTAACGCTGAAGCGTCCGAAAGCATCGAATGATTCGAACGCGCAGACACACATCGTCGATATGGGATAATGAGGCTCCTGCTAATACAGCTCCCACTCGCATGAATTCCCCCCTCCCCGCTCATGTTATGAAGGACGGAGGTGAAGCTCATGACAGGAAGAAACAGCAAGCCGAAGAACAGAGGCCCAGCCTCGCATCCCGGACGTTTGGAACAATATGGGGAACGATTAGCGGAAGACAGCGAGAATGTTGCCGCCAAGCAAGATGGCGGCAAGAGCTGCTAAACCTCAAGTGTAACCATCGATAAGCGCCAGCGCGCTATGGAAGACCCAAGCATCGTCCTCTCATCAGGACGGTGCTTTTTTGCTTTGTACCTCTAGATCGGACTCCTCGTACGCGAACACCGAGTCTCTGCTTATGATCGTCCCCCGATGCTCCCCTGCACAGATGGCGCTCATGGAGCCCGGCTCATCGAAGTTGAACACATGGACCGGCAGCTCGTAATCCCGTGCGAGAATGAAGGCCGACTGATCCATGATGCGCAGATCATGCTTCAACACGTCGTTATAGTGCAGCGAGCTGAACTTCCTCGCATAGACGTCCTTCTTCGGATCGGAGCTGAAGACGCCATCCACGCCTTGCTTCGCCACTAGCAGCGCGTCGCAATTCACTTCCAGCGCCCGCTGAACGGACGGGTAATCCGTCGTGACATACGGCTGGCCATTCCCGCCGGCGAAGATGACAATGTAGCCTTTCTCGAGATGGTGTATCGCTCGAAGTCGGATGTAAGGCTCTGCAACGGAGGTGAGCGGGATGGCTGTCATTACGCGCACTTCGTGGATGCCCTTCGCCTTCAGGACTCCGCGCAGCATTAAGCTGTTCACGACCGTGGCGAGTGTTCCGATGTTGTCCGCCTCAGCTCGCTCGATACCCCATGCGGAAGCCATATTGCCACGAAATATGTTGCCGCCGCCGATGACCAGGCATACCTCGATCCCTTTTTCCACCACGGACATGATTTCATTGGCAATGTGCTCCATCCGCTCCGGATCGAATCCGAATTCGCTTCCTCCCGCCACGGCACCGCCACTCAGCTTGATCAACACTCGCTTATACTTGTTGCTCACCTTCGCCTCAGCTCCCTTGATAAAAAATAAAACACTAAAGCGCAACGGCTTTAGTGTTTCGATAAATATAAACGATTGCTTCCACTCCCACTTCCACTTGAACATCCACTGCCATTACCGCCATCGGTCTCTTCCGCGTCATCTTCAAGCCGCATCGCTCCTTCCATTTCATTCCTTTCCATCAATTATATGCATATAGGCAAAATGGGTTCAAGTGGAAATTTACAAATTCATTATGTATATTCAACCCCACTTGGCGGGTACGATAACGCTTGTTGAAAAAAAATTACATGAGCAGGAGGTTCTAACACATGGCTAATCAGCAAAATGGTGTTTCGAAAGCAGAGGTTCAGTCCACAGAACTGAACAAGCTGCCAGTAGCCGGCGCAGCTGATACTGAATTTTCTGCTGAACAAGCAGCTGAAGCGTTCGAGAACAGCAACGGCGCGAATCAAGCAGCAGCAAGCGCACAATCCGCATTCGAACAAAACGAAGAAAACGAATAGTCTTTTGGATCACAAGAAGCCCGAATCCAGTCACTCTGGAATCGGGCTTCGCACTTTCAGGCTTCGCACGTTATTCTAATGGATGGATGTCGTCGCTTGAGGAAGACGTGAGCTCCGGCTCCGTTTCGAGCCGCCGCCGCGAGACACGCTTCTCATAAGCTCCGGGAGCGCAACACCTGCCAGGACGAGCGCAACGCCTGCCCATTGAAGTACACTTACATGCTCATGCAGCACGACTGCAGAGAGCATTACCGCCACTGGCAATTCGGCTGCGCCGAGGATGCCAGCCATGCCGCCGCCAATATGCGGCACGCCGATGGCGAACAGTACCGGAGGGATGAATGCGCCGAACAAGCCAAGCATGAATCCGAACAGCAGCAGGCTGCTCCAGATTACGCCGTTGAACAAGAACGTCGGCGGGAACAGAATGAAGACGAAGATCAATCCGCCTGTAATCATCCAAGCGCTGCGGTATGCCGGATGAACAGAAGGAACTGCTTTGCCGCTGAACAGAATGAATAGCGAATAGCTAACAGCAGCCAGCAAACCAAGTACAACGCCAGTTACGTTAAATCCATCAAGTCCTTGCTCCATAATGCCGGCAGCAAGCAGTGTTCCGCCGAACAGAATAGAGACCGTCAGCAGCATAATGCCGTTAGGGCGTTTGCGCTGGCTGACCGCTTGAATGAGTACGCCCATCCATGTGAACTGGAACAACAGCACGATCGCGAGCGAGTTCGGAATGTAACGAAGCGACTGATAGTACAGCAAGCCAGTCAGAGCAGTCGGAATACCTGCAGACATGAGCATGAAGCGCTGCATCCAAGTGAGACTCTTCTCTTCCGCAGTCCCCGCTTCCTTCGCCTTGCGCTTACTCCGTGCTTTCATGACCAGAACCATAAGCCAAGATAGCACAAATCCGGTCAGCAGCTGCGATCCGACAACTTCGCCAAGATTGTAACCTGCATCGTAAGCATGAACGACAATCGTAGACAGAATGCCGTAGCTGACCGCACCTAGAAAAACAGAAAACAAATATTTCATCTCTATGATGCCCTCCTTCGAGCAAAAAAAAATTCCTAACCGCAAATACAAAATTATCTGTTCGAGATAATTCCGTATTCGTAGTTAGGAAGTATGGCTTCCCGTAGAAACCCTCACCCATCTGTGAGGCTATACGAATCATATGCGGTTTTGCGATCACTTCTTGGAATGTTACAGTAGAAGCTTATGAATGTCAACCGCCATATAAGTCCTATTTTACACCAGTTTACCGAAATCACTTCTCATGATCGTTCGGACATGGGATGCCCATTTCGAATTGACGGGACAATACTTCCTCGCTACTTTCTCCACCGTCGTATACCCTCGCTCCACATAATTGTCCGACAGTAATTGTCCAAATTTCTGAACGCAATCCCCTTTGGTTGCGAAGGTGAACGCCCTCCGATACGGACTGCCCGAAGTCGCATTCAGGCCGAACAAATTGTTCTTCGTCCTCGCAAGCTTGCTCTTTCCGTTGCCGCTCTCCAGCTTCATAACCGCTATGGTGAAGAAGGCATTAATGCCATACTTCTCTTCTATATCCAAAATCGCTTTCTCCAGCCCTTGGCCTGCCAGCTTCGTTCCTTTGAGCAGCTGGGCAATTTGCGCCGAGGATAATCCAGAGTCTCGATTAATTGACGAACTTGGTTTGACCGGATTGCCATTATCGTCATCGTTACTTAAACCCGAGCTTGCACTTGCACTCGCACTGGATGCCGTACTTGACGCCGCAACCGCATCTGCTGCTAAAGCTGATTGAATCTTCACTTCTTTCTTCTTCACCGGAGCCGTATGTATTCTTGGTCTTACATCGATTTGAAGCGAATTGCTCTGCATCGCTTTGACCCCGGCAACCGCCGATGATACGGCAGATACGGCTGTCTGCGACGCTGCTTGCTGCACACCGATTACGGTCGCGTAACCGCCATGTACATAACCGCCGCCTTTCAGCACGAGCCATCCGGTATCATCCTTGGACAGCACTTGCAGCTGTGTCCCTTGTTTGACTTCGTATAAGATTTTGGACTCCGCATTCGGTTCTTCCCGGACATTGAGGTAGAACGCGGTTACTTTATATGTATAGAGGGGTTTTACACTTGCTATAGTTACGGGCTTCTTCTTCTCAGTGACGGTGGCAGAAGCGGATACTGGGACTGCGGCTGCCGTAATCGGCATCGCCTTATTCACGACTGTGGCCGGCTGGAATGCGGACTTGGGATAAATAACGGTAGAGGCACTAGCTCGATTGAACAGCACCTGCTTACTCGAACTATACTTTGACGGTAAAATCATATCGGCTGAACGGCTACTCCACGGGTTAAACGAATGGTTAAACGAAACGACGAACGACGCGAGCAGCGCCGCGATAATCATGTAAGCCACTACATTCCATTGGATGCTCCTAGACATAAACACACCTCTTTCTTGTATTTATTAGGGCCTTTCCGATATAGGTTAGATTGTAAAGGCTATCATATGAAAAGCGTGTCAAACCTTCTGCAAAAAAAAATTGTACTTTTGTCGATCTAACCACCTCTTTTGGCGAACAAAAAAGAAGCCTGAGTATTCAGGCTTCCGAAATCAGCGGATATTAGCACCCTGGATGCGGCTTCCGTCCAATAAAACCGTCATTGTAGCCATGATAGTGCGAGATTCGAGTTTCTCCTTGCTTCCAACAAATTAGAATTTTCTCACCATTCAATAGAGAAGGGAAATCAATCAGTCCGGGATTAATCATTTTGAGCATAACACCCCTGCGTTCGAAGTTCCCAATGCCAAGATCGATCTCCATCCGCATAAATTCCAGCTGGCTCTCCAGTTCGAAGAAAGGGTCGGATTCCGTACCTCTGTGCGGTTCTGCAAACTCACGATTCGCTTTCGCGATCTGCAATTCTTCATATTTCTCTTCAAACTGCTGCGCGAGCAGCTGCAACTTGAACAATTCCTCTTGCAGCAGCGGCAGCATGGCATTTGCTTCGTCTATAGTAAACATCGGTTGCTCCACTCTTCTCATCACTCCTCCTGACGATAGTGTACTTGATTTTCACGCAGAAAGAAAATAGGGACCGGAAAGCGCTGCTGGCGCTTCCGATCCCATCGTACTATCGCATTATGATTACTTGAAAAATTGCTTTAGGTGATGAGCGGCTTTCAAGATGCCATGCTGCTCCGCTTCAATCGTGCCCCAATAGCGGTGATCCTCAAGCTCGATGCTGACGGCGCCTTGGTAGCCGAGACGGTCAAGCCTCACGGCCACCTTGCTCCACTCGACAGCGCCATGTCCCGGAATCGTGTAGCGCCACGAGCCTTCCGAGAAGCCGTATTTAGCCCCGAAAGTCGCTGGCAGCACGCCGCACTCATACAGCTCATCGCTCAAAATCTCCGTGTCCTTGCCATGTGCGTGATTGATGCGCTCGCCGAACTCGGTCAGCGCACGCAGATAGTCAATGCCAAGACGGACAAGGTGCGACGGATCGTAGTTGAGTCCAAAGTATTTCGATGGAATCGCTTCGAACATCGCTCTCCACATCTCCGGCGTACAACCGAGCGTCGGGTAATGCGGTGCCGGTCCCGGCCAGCCTTCGATTGCGATATAGACTCCATTCTGCTCCGCATGCTTCACAACCTCCGGGAACGAATCTTTCCAGATCGCGAACCCTTCATTGCGAGGCAATGTATGATCCTCGGGCACTAAACACATAAACAGCACTTTGCCGCCAAGCTCGGCGATGCCGCTAATTTGTTTCTTCGTCAATTCAAGCGCCTGCTCACGCTTCGCTTCATCTTGGCTGAGCAGCTGAGCTGTATAACGAGCATCGACGGAGCCAATGCCAATGCCCGCTGCCGAACAAGCTTCCTTCACTTCAGCAGTCAGTTCCGATACGTCGAGCACGTCAAGTCCAGCTTCCGCTGCCCAAGCCGCTGTCTTCTGAATTCCCCCCGAGCCTATTCTCGGCGGAATGCGCATTCCGATCCGCGTGTTCATCCGTTACTCGCCCTCCCCATTGTTAGCAGCGGTAAGCGGCGAATAGCCGGCTGCTTCGTAGATCATTTCGGACAGCTTCACAACCTTCAATGCAAACTCGCCTGGTACGAGCACTTCATGCCTTCCCAGAATGGCATCCACGAAGCTCTTATCCTGATTCGTTGAAGCTTTCGGCAGCTCGGGTACGATTGGCTCTTCGCGTAAGCGACGGAGTGTAATGCGACCATTATCGTAGAAAATACCGCCGTTCTCGCCGCAGAATACGAACGTCTCGTGCCAGCAAGGCGAGAAGCCGACCAGATTAAGCCCTGCCACTTGTCCTTCCGCGAAACGAATGGACGTGAAGGTATCAATCTCAACCGGCGTGCCGTGCATATGGAGCTGCGGCTTCACTTCTACCGGTGTGAGACCTGTCGTCCACAGAAGCACATCGATAATATGGCTGCCGGAATCCATCAGGAAGCCGCCGCCGGACAGAGCAGGATTCGCCCGCCACGAGCCCGGCGTCCCTTGTCTCCATTCTTGGTAAAGCGAAGCTGTAATGGATGTCAGCTTGCCGATTTCACCGTTCTCGATCGCTTCTTTAATGTATAGAAATTCGGGTTGAAAATGACGCTGATACGATACCTGCATCAATTTGCCTACTTGATTCGAAAGATCAATTAATTGCCGTGCCTCTTCGGACGAACAGACCATCGGTTTCTCGATCATGACATGCAGCCCACGGTTCAGTACGTCACTCGCCTGCTCGTAATGAAGCGTATGCGGTGAACAGATAATAACAGCGTCCAGCTCGGCCTGTGCCAGCATTTCTTTATAATCCGAGTAAGCGCTTACCGACTCGAGCTTATGCTCGGTTACGAACTTCGCCCGGTTATCTGCGCTCGGATCTGCGATTGCTGTGATGGCTGCCTCCGGCAGCTCCAGCAGTTGTCTTGCATGCCAGTTAGCGATACCGCCCGTCCCAATCATGCCAATGCGAACTTTGCTCATTGCCCTAGAACCTCCAATATGGATTTGTTTGTCAGACTCTCCCTAAACCTATCACAAATCAGAGCGGCTACCAATCCAAAAAGGCGACAAATCCGGTTTGTTCGCGAACCAAATTGTCCATGTTTGCATGAGCCGGATTGCGGAAATGATAAGCAAGGGAACGACTGACTACGTATATAGCAGGAGGATGAACAACGACCCATGAAAATGACAGGTTCCATACTTAACAAGACCGCACTGTGCGTCATGCTGCTCAGTCTATCGGTAGGCGCATCAGCGAAGACCCACCCCGCTGCGGCAGATCATGGAGGCGGCGAGACGGTTAACGTGAAGATCGTTAATGCGCAAGGCACCGAGATTGGTACAGCGACATTGACGCAGAATCACGATGCGGTACGGCTTCATGTCGAAGCAAAGAACTTGCCGCCAGGCATGCACGGCATTCACTTCCACGAGACTGGCAAATGCGAAGGGCAGAAATTCGAATCTGCAGGCGCTCACCTCAATCCGAACAAGAAGCAGCACGGTTTCAATAACCCGCAAGGCTTCCATGTTGGCGACTTGCCGAATATTCAAGTAGCTGCTGACGGCACGGTTAAAGTCGATATCGAGACGAAGATCGTTACGCTCGAGCCGAATAAGCCGAATTCGCTTAAGAAAGCCGGCGGTTCAGCGCTTGTCATTCATGCTCAAGAGGACGATTATAAAACGGATCCATCCGGCAATTCCGGCGACCGCATCGCTTGCGGCGTCATTCAATAACGAACTGTTCACGGAACGGTCATCGATTGCGCGTATTTTGCGGTCGATGGCCGTTTACAACTTTGCGCGACTAATATACATTGAACCATGGAGCCCCGAAAGATATAGAGAACCAAGCAAGTCCGCATACTTGCACGAAAAGGAGAACCGCATACTGATGATTACAAAACAGCTATCACCGCTCGTTCAGCAGCTGGATCTGGAGCCGCATCCTGAAGGCGGCTGGTACAGAGAGCTCTGGAAAGCATCGTTTGAAATTCCGCAAGCCGTTCTCGGCGATCGTTATTCCGGTAATCGTGCCGCAGCGACGTCGATTTATTTTGTACTCCACCCCGATGAAGTATCAGATTGGAAGTTCTGTCTTGTCGAAAAGTGTGTAATAAGACTAGATAGACCATTCTCTCTTGTTTTTTTGGCTTTTTTATTCCTTACACATCATTTCCTGTGTAATAATACAATATTTTTCTGATGTACAAGACCCTTATGCTAGGAAATGGGATCCAGCGAATGTAACTGCATAAGATGCTTTTCTAGATAGTGATCTAGATTAGGACCTAGCATCAACCGTAGTCATCGGCATATTTCGCCGACTTATATTCAAAGTAAACTTCACAATCGACCCATTGTGTTTCTTTTAGTTAAAAGCAAAATAAGACGTGGTCAAAAGAAACAATCAAGCCCAAGGGTAAACAACAAAAGCTCATCCAATTGGTTAAGCAGTACGTATAAATAAAAAACGGACCAGTCTCCTGTGGACTGATCCGTTTTTTTCTCCGGCTTGCTACGAATCCCTGAAATTGTTACCTTTTATCTCTTCAATTCAGCTTGCCCCCAGTTCAGTTGTTGTGACCATAATAATATTCCTGCCTTCAGCGGACACGTTCCCCCTTAAAAAGCTAATCCTTATCCGGCGGCAACAAATTCAACTCCAGCACTGGGGTCCCATTTAACTTCACATTCGTTTGTGATCTGACGAAACCTTCGCCACTCACAGTACAGCGGAGTTGTAAGATCGAGCATATCTGCATTGCATCTCGAAGAGGTAAACCTTTCATACTCGGTACTTCAAGCTTGCTCTGCTCCTGCGTAAGCAAGTAAATCTTCTGATTGGGTCCGACGGCGGAGCCAGCTTTCGGGATCTGTCTCAGTACCTTGCTGCCTGCGCCGACGTCAACATAAATTAGCTTCTTTGAGGCTAATTTCTTCTTCGCCTCCGAAAGCGTTTGGTTTGTCACATCTGGAACCGTGACGGTTAATTCCTTGAAAGAACCTCCTTCTCTTTCGTCGTTCGTTAATATCGGCTTAACTCCAAGGTGGCTTAGGCTTTGCGACATAATTTGCTTGAAAATCGGTGCAACAGCGGAACCACCTGATAGTAGCCGGTCGTTCGGTTCGTCCATAACAATGTAGAGCACGACCTTCGGATTGCCAACCGGTGCGAAACCGATGAATGATAGCACATACTTGTCATCTGCATATCTATTGGTACCTGGTATAACCTTTTGCGCAGTCCCCGTCTTCCCAGCGACGCGATAGCCCTCAATATATGCGTTCTTACCTGAACCAATTTCTTGGTCGGATACAACTTGTTCTAAATATTCGTCAACCTGATCGGATGTTTTCTTAGTAACGACTTGCCGGACAAGCTGAGGCTTCGTTACGACCACTTTCTTCGACACAGGATCTTCAATTTCCTTGACCAAATGAGGTACAAGCAGCTTACCTCCGTTTGCGATGGCAGCGACGGCGGCAACCTGTTGAATAGGTGTCACTTGTACCTTGCCTTGACCGAACGCGGCTGTCGCGTACTCTACCGGATAATGAGGATTAACTCGCCCGGATGCTTCACCGGGTAATTCAATTCCGGTCTTCTTACCAAAGCCAAAATTATTTATGTAACTCATTAACTTGTCCGGCTTCAAACCCTCGTAGCCCAGTTTGACGAACGCGACGTTACTGGACCGTTTCAAGCCTTCTAGATACGTAATCGTACCCCAGTTCTGATGGATATCGTGAAGCGTATCCCCTGGTACCTTGATCGATCCTGATTTGTAGGTAGCATTGGGGTCGAAAATGTTATTCTCCACCGCACCCGCGAGCGTCACGATCTTAAACGTGGATCCCGGCTCGTACAGCGACTTGATTGCATTGTCGTAAAAATTTGCCTGAGGTGCTGTCCAATATGTATTAGGGTTAAAATTTGGTAAACTCGCCATGCCCAGAATTTCCATCGTCTGCGGATCAGCGGCGATAGCCGTAATACTCTTCGGTTGGTACTTTTTGAACGCTTCTTTTAACGCATCTTCAATATAATACTGAATGTTCATGTCGAGCGTAAGCTTCACGTTCTTACCATCGATCGACGGTTTGAAATCTACGTTACCATTATCGATGATGACCCCATTGCCATCTCGCTCGTAATTGATATGCCCCTCTGTGCCCCTTAATTGGCTGTCCAGTGACGCCTCCAACCCCATTACGGCGTTGCCTTCCTTATCTTCGTATCCGATTACATGGGAAGCAAGAGTATTCTTCGGGTAGAAGCGTTTTTTCTCGTCGATTAAATAGATACCGCTGTCCTTGTGCTTCGTTTGCTTACTCAGATCCTCACGAAATGAGAAGATTCGATCGGCGACAGCTTTGTCGATCTTCCAGCCGCCGTTGTGCAGCTCGCGCTGCTGATAAAACTTACCGTTCGCTTGTTTGGCTTCAACAACACTGCGGACATACGATTTTGAGATGCCGAGCACTGAGCTTAGCTTGTTTACAATAACTTCCTCCACTTTTAAGTCGTGTATGACTTGAGGGTTGACGGCGACAGTATAAGCAGTCACGTCCATAGCTAGTACGCTGCCAGAACGGTCAGTAATCATGCCGCGCTGCGGTATCAGTGTGTCCGATTTCGACCATACCTCTTTCGCTTTCCCTATCCAGAAATCCGCCTTAACGACCTGCACCCAATAGATTCGTCCGACAAGAAAAATAAAAAGGAGGGTAATAATCCCTCCTATCATTAGTATACGTAATTTAATAAGTTTGATTATCTTCTTCACCTTATTCCTATTTCAATGCGTGGTGATGTTTCGTAATAATATTTATTCGCCATTCACCAACTGATTCCTTCCTATTTTTCCTATTGTTAGACCTAGGTGACTATACTTAAGTAAAAGACACTATGTGCGACACAAAGGATGCCAATTGATGATTGGCATCCTGTTGATGTGCTACTGTATAGGTCTGTTAAATATAAACAAACTTAAAGTCAGGTTTGTTCTATTCATTCTTGTACTTGATTGATTACATTCATTAAATCATCCACAGTACCGTTTAATGAAGAAGCCGAGAACAGGTGGTCTTTTGTAATTAAATGCACGACTTTTCTAACCGTTCCGTCTACAACAATTGCGGAGTGACCATTAATCTGAGTCTGTTTGATATTTTCTCCATTATACCTACTTATTAAATTTTCTATAGTACCTTCTTCATCCAGTAGCGCTGGCCCCTGAGTAAAGGTAATTTCAACATTTTCTGGTGTAGTATAAGTTGTTCTCAATAAGAGACCTATGTCAGTTTCGCGAGCATAAATTTCTGATTCTGTCATAATAGAAGTAGAATTAATAGATCTTCCAGCGTTACCAATTGTAACTGACTGAGGTACAAAAATTTGGTTCTCAGGAACTTCTGAAATGTTTACTGCATCTGGATCTGGCGTTCCTTGGAGGAGAGGAGTTTCGACAGTTGTTTGGTTCGCCACTGGGATAGATGAATCTATGTTAGTTACTTGCGTTTGTTGTTGGTCATTTTCATTTGTTGCGGCATAAGTGTGATAACCATAACCACCAACTAATGCGAGAGCAAATAAACCGATACTAATCTTTTTTTTCACCATTTTTTATGCACTCCTTAATAAACTGTAAATGAGTTAACGATCGTATTATCGCTCTTATACTTCAATTTACCGACAAGGCTACTTGTAGTTGGGTTATTGTAATCGACATAATATGTTGTGCTACTTGGTGTATCTAACCAGAAAGTTGAAGTTGTTTCTGCTACTGTGTATGCAGACATTTTACTCCAAGATGCTGGCCCCATTGAGCCATCAGAAGTTAAACCATACGCAGTTTGGAAGTTTTGTACCGCCGTTTTAGTACTTGAACCAAAGCTTCCATCAATCGTACCAACAGTAGCAGCTTGGCCAAACGCATACAAATTCGCCTGTAGAGCCCTTACGTAACCTCCTGATGCACCTTGCTGCAGTGTTGGGAAACTATTAAAGTTTGTTGCATAAGCTGCTGCAGCTATACCAGCAACCATAAGTGACCCAGCAACTGCTAATGACAAAGCTACCACTGATTTTTTTTTCGATTTCACTATTTGCTCCTCCTCATCTTCACTTTCTTACATATTCCTTACAATTTTGAGGCACACCAAAAGGATAGCCCTACTTTATCGTGAGGTCAATCACTATATTTCCATTTTTTATAAAATGAGGAGATAGTAGGGGGTTTGTGGGTCCTGAAAATCCAATGCAATTTCGAATTAATACAATTTTCGACACCATTCAAATAAAATAGCCGCGAATTTCTGACCTATAATGAGAAAATATTCTTGTCACCTGACAGTATCAATGTGGGCCCCCACATAATCTGTGTATTATAAGGGGAGTTTTTTCTCGTTCGTACGTTATAAGGTAACCAGTAGAAACCTAAGATTATGGCTTTTCATCCCTTTTAACGGAGCCAATGAACTTACCATTATGTGGGACATTTTTCTTACAGAATCAAACATAGGACAAATGATTGTCTACAGTATTAGATCATTATTCTAAAGGCTATGTTAAATTATAGTGTTGATATTTAACCAAAAGAAAAACCGCCCGTATTATAAGGCGGTAAAGTGCTGTCATTATGCGTTTGTAAGATAATAAAGAGAGTCTATTGACTTTCGATAGTTAATCAATAGGTATTAATAGCTCGATTTTTTCTTCGTCTGCTTCTATATAAAAAAATTTCAATAGAACAAGCTCCATTTAGATGTTTACGCCCATTCTTTTGAATACAATCAAATACATGACCGTACCCATCACGGATTGTTTTATTGTGCAAGTAACTTTTACATAACCGTGGCTACATTTTATAAAACACATGAAATCGGTTGGGGGGGGGGATCTGAGATTTCGTGAAGCGATGTCCGTAACATCCACCTGACAGAGTCTCGCTCTGCCTTTTCCTTAATGCTCACCACCGACGGCTTTTGACCATAGCAGCTTAAGGTGGTTTTAAGCCTCCGCCTGTGCAGCGGCTCCGAGGGGCTCTCCCTCATTTTTTGTTCAGATTGCTTGGTGTGCTTACACGCCAAGTATTCGTGGCGCACAGTCATCTGCGTAACGGGTCAGTCGATGGCCTCGTTCTGTCATCGCTTTGTCCAACGGATGAAGATAGATATTGTCAGGCAGCGGGCATTATGCGACGCCATATAAAGATACAAGTTCATTTGTTCAAAAATTGAACAAGCTGACGCCGATTGAATACCGACGCCAGCTCATTTTAATTTAATGCATTATCACTTTATATAAGAATTAATTGAATCAAAATCAGAACAACATATAATTAATTCAGCACTATCTGGGTGAGAAAAGAACCCTAATACTTGGGAGAGATAATCTCTTTCACAGGCATCAACATGGATATGATAGCCGTTTTCATAATTTCTATTTGCTAGTTTAATCAAATGATACCCTAGTCCTATCATTGCGTTCTTACTTAAAGAAATCATTATTCGATCTTTATTTAATACTTCAATCAGACCGACGTTATCCTTATTAGGGAACTGTAAGCCACTATCATCGGACAAATTGATAACTATTTGATTTTCGCTCATATGCTCCTCCTACTTTGTTATTGCTTTTATTACTTTTCCAGCTTCATCCACTATTATGTGAAGGTTGTACTTAATATTACCGTATGCATTTTGAATTTCAATATTAAAGTGGTCGACTGGGTCGGGATATTCCGGTCTAATTGGATGAGCATGGTCCCCAACATCCTTTCTAAATATAATTTTCCAACCATCCTCCAATTCTTTATATAGCTGATTACCCTTTTTACCTAATGGTTTAGATTGCTTAATTAAGTCAACGAGCAAATCAATTGCTTTAGGCGCTTGTTTAGCAGTAAAAGCAACTTCCCCAGCTCCGTCTGCCATACTCAATATAGTAAGTGGAATATGGAATCCTTTACTATCCATCCACGACAGTGGATCACTCACGCAACCGCTACACTCTTCATGATGAGTCATATCCAAATCTGCTCGCATCATTGGGTTTCCAATAGGTTTACCGTTTACTTTTTCTTTCTGACCGATGTGTTCACTATCGTCGGAATAATGTGAACCACCCCAATCCTCATAATGCTTTCCAGTGCCACCACCATCACATGCACCAGCATGAGAGAATTTCCCATCTGCCGATGTACACCAGTGTCCTGTCGGATCAACATTCGTCAACGGATTATTATGCACATACGTATACCGATTCAAACTCAGAGGATTATCCACTTGTCCTTCATAAGTATCCTCATTAAGAAACCTACCAACACTTGGATCATACCATCTTGCACGCAAATATTGCAGCTTGGTTTTATCGTCATACAACTCACCGCTGTATTTGAACGGATTGTGAATCGTTTCGGACTGGGACAGAATATTGCCCCAAATATCATATTGATATTTGTTGAGCACATTACCCTGTTGATCCCTTAGCTCAACTAGATCGCCATGTCCATTGTATAGTGGATATGCTTTGGTTCCATCGGCGTATTCGATTGCTTCCATCTGATTGCCGCGAATGTAGTTTGCTTTCAGTTGAGGAACGCCATCTACGACTGTCGCTTCGGCGATAATCTGGTCGCCGTCATAGTAATACCGCGTGGTCTCACCGTTTTGCATGCGATCTACAAGTAGGCCGTCACCATTATAACGATATTGTACTGTCGTATTGTCTTCCGTTTTCACTTCGGTCAAACGATTGAAGTCATCGTATTTGTTCTCCATGACAGTCGGTGGAACCAGGCTTTGCTCTGATGAGGTCACTTTACGATTTCCGCGCGCATCATAGCTGTACGACTCTGCAAACTCCGTCGAAGTCTCGGCACGATTCAAAGCATCGTAGGTAAAATCGTCGGTCTTGGTATCATAAGAGGCATCTTCCGTTAGCTGTTTCTGAATACGATTGTCAATGTTCTTGTTCGCATCATAGTGATACGTGTATTGATTGATCTGTTTATCGTTTTGAACATGGTCCAGCCCTTCAAGCTGCATACCATTGAATGTGTTTCGGCTGCTTATTCCATTCAATGCATCCGTTTGCTCATGCAATCCGTTCAGGTAATACGAATAGGATGCATCTGCTTTTAACGGGTCTGTACCAACCGTCTTCAATTGATTCAAATTGTCAAACGAATAATAAGTTGTGCTTCCGAACGGCCCTGTCATTTGCTTGCGGTTGCCGCTCACATCATCATACTGTAGGGATACCTTGAGCCCATCTGGGTAGATCGTTTCTTTCAATTGCTCGGTAAACGGATCGTAGTGATATGATGTCATTCCGATTACATCCGTCATCGTGAGACGTTTGCCGGCATCATCATACTCGTAGCCGATCGATACCTCGTCGCTGCTATAAGATTTTAACCTGTTGCGCGCATCGTAGTCATACATGATCGTTTGACCGTTGCGATCCAGTTTCCTTACAACGTTGCCGTTGGTATCATAGTACAACTTCTCAATCCGACCTTCCTCATCCTTGGTTTGGATGACGCGGCCCATTTCGTCATATACGGATTCTTTGAATTTATTATCCGGGTTCGTCGTTTTGATCAGATTGCCCACGCTATCGTAATCGTAGCTAGTAATCTCATTCTTGGCATTAGTAACGGTTTTCAACCGTGCGAAGGCATCGTAAGCAAATTTGGTCGTTTGCTGCTTTGCATCTTTCTGCTCGACTACCGTGCCAAAGACCGGATGGTACACATAACTTGCTACAGGCTGGATGTTGCTGTTTTGCGTCGCTCTTTCTTCCGTCTTGCTGAGCATGCCCAACTTATCGTAGGTTTGAATGACGGAATAGCCTTCTGCATCCGTACTTGTGACTTGTCGGGATGTGTCATTATAGGCCGTGTTCGATTCAGAACCGTCTGGCAATACCGCTTTGGTCTCGCGGCCCCAACCGTCATATAGATGATTAGTTCGGTTGCCTTCAGCGTCTTCGTTCCAGCTCATCCGACCGTTACTATCGTAGCCGTATTTAGCCTTCTTTCTGTAACCTGTGCTGTCGAACAGTCCTTCTTCTATCTTGAGTCCAAGGGCATTCCAAGTTGTCTTAGCTTTTGCTCCGACCTCATTCGTTGTCGTGATCGTGTTCTGAATGTCATCGTAAGCAATGTTGAACGTTGATCCGCCTGGGTAAGTTACTTTGTTGGCACGTCCAAGCTTGTCGTAAACAAAGGAAGTACGGTTGTTCTTCCCGTCTACCCTGGCGTTAACTAGACCTGTGGCTAGGTCATACTCCGCTCTTGTCGTGACGGTCTGCGGATTCTGATCGGCATCCATTGCCGTAATGGATTGGCTCGTTGGATACGCGCCATTATAAGCAGCATCGTACTCAATATTGGTGACGATGCTTTTCGTGCCATTCTTTATGGTAATCGATTTGAAGTTCCCATGTGAATCCATATTGCCGAAATCGGATTGCTGCAGTACGTTGCCTGAGGCATCATTTTCCCTGACGACAACTAGCGTGACATCGCCCTGCGCATTGCGGTTATAGGTCGTATGATTATACTTTCCGGTATCCACCGGAACAAGCGTCGTTTGCAGTAAATGCTTAACGGTATCATATGTGTTCACGATTGTATTACCTTTGGCATCCGTAGACTGCACAATATTACCGTAGTCGTCGTACTGGCTACTGGTTGACACTGTATCCGCCGTCAGATTGTCGCTTTGAGTCGTTGACGTCGGTACAGAAACAGGATAGGTATTGCTTCCGACTTTCTTGGCATAGGCATTTGCTGTTGTTTTAACCTCACCATCTGACGTCATATCTGTTTTATCCAGAAAATACTTCGCACCTGTAGCGGTATCAATGTAATCTTTCTTGAAATAAGATATCGTTTCAGTTAATCCGTCACTAACCGATGTTTGGAAATTAAAATCCTGGTTATATGTTGAAGCGAAATCATTGCCGAAATAGTTCATCGTTTCCCGATTATACGTTGCTGTCGACCCATCACTAAGTTGTACGTCATCCTTGCGCGAAAAAACGCGATAAGCTTGGTTAAATGAACTTGCACCGATAAACCGTTTTACCGGATTTTCTTCATAGACGTACTCTGACATCGCGCCTGTTGGATGCTGGACATGCGTGAGAAGCGCATACGGGTTAGATTTTTCTCGGCTTGGATCATACGACATCAGATTAAACTTGGCATCTTTCAGATCGTATGAATAGGTCGTTATGCGGTCCTTTGCATCCGTTACTGAATTCAGAAGCTCGACGCCTTGCGAGGTAGACTTCGTATATTTAACCGTCTGTTGCCCTTTCGTTATCGTGACCTCAGTCTGGGAATAGGCAATATCAAGCGTATTACCGATTGCATCCTTGACCTGGCTAAGCAGTTTTCGGCCGTAAGTCGCATTCTGGGTATATCTGAACTGAATTGTATTGTCGTAAGCATCGGAAATCTGCAAGAGTCGTCCATCAGACGAGAAATGCTGCTTCCACGTGCCATCGACTGGAACGAGCGCGTACTGGGATGTTTCGCCTCCTACCGTGACGGAAGTATCAGTTACAAAACTTAGACCCTCCCAGTCGTAGCCTTTCAGCTTACTACCTTCCACTTTATAACTTCCACCACCGGCAAGATGAACGGTTTTATCCGAACCTTGAACCTCGACGTATGGAATATCCCACGACCACCCTTTTCCGATTGGGAACTTCTTCTCATCCGCTGGCATGGTCGTGTTGTTATAGTAGGTCGTTGAAGTGCCGATTTGTTCATTTGTTACGACAGGGCTTGGGCTGCTGCCGAAATAATAATTATACCCGGCATCATATTTATATTGGGCTCCAGGGTTACTAGCGACTGAATTCTTAAAATCATTTGCGCTTGTCGAATCTGTAAAATAGCCGACCTTGTCCTGGAAGCTTACCGGCGATCCTTCATACGTAACCGATTCATACCAAGCCGGAGGGTTATACTGATATGCATATCTCCACTTAGTTCCATTACCATAATCACTCCAAGCGCCATACGATTGGTTCCCAGATCCCGCCTTCGAGACGGTGCCTTTGTAATTTTGTTGATACATTCGAGTATCTACAGCCGGCTTGGTAACTTGCCCGGAGTAATTAGCTCTCCACTCTTTGGTACAGACATAACCTGGAGTGCCTGGATTCGCACAGGCCTTTATTAGGTCTGTAGACGTTCTGTAAAGCGTACCTGAATAAGTGCCGTCATCATATGGCTTGGAATCCGCGCAAGTGTTCGAATAACTGCCTGTTGCATACCACTGACCCTGAGCATCATACTTTCCGGGTAATGTGTTCGGACATGTACCTGATTGAGTCTTAGTATCAGCAGCCGTATACGATCCCGAAATTACAGTAGAAAGTCCGTCTTTACTTATTGTCCCGGTATAACCATCTTGATTATAGGAAATCGTTGATGGAAAACTGTTTGTCTTACTCGTTAGAGAACCAGTTCCTTCTTTGGAAACTGATGGTGTGCCGTAAGAAATATTGAGATGCTGCTGCGCTTCCTCTTGTGTTGCGTAGGAGCCAGCTGTTTTCTTATTTTCTTCAAGTACCATGGTATTATAATCCGGTGCACCATCCGCATTATAATCTTCTTGAACCCATTTTACCTCGTTGTATTTAACATCATAACGAGTTGTTTTGGGCTTCTTTATGGCATTAAAGGAAACAAAGTATCCATAGATGCCCGAAGTCGATACACCGGGTTCCATATCATAAAACTGCGCTGCATTTGAATCGTAGATTCTCTTTAATACAAATGAGAGGCCATTTCGTCCAGGCAAACTTATATCTTCACTATTTAGTGACAAGCTGCCAGACATACTGGAAATAGACTCATTTATCGAACCGATCCCGTATGGGGCTTGTTTCATTGCGTTCTTATCATATTCGGGCGGGGCTTCTGGTTCAGGTTCCTCACCGGCAACAGCACTCTGCATCATGGTTGATTCAGAATAGCTCTTATTCCCGTTGGATTTGCCACCAGCTTTCGCCATGGCCTTACGGATTTCCGATTTAGGTAAGTGGTCATTCACTTTCGAAGCCGCTTCTTGTGATTTATTGATCTCTTTCGGAAACAAGTCTCCCAGAGCGGTGTCATAGCTAACTTGATCTATCTTTGCCTTAACGAACACCGCATAAATTTGATCCAAAGAATATCCTTTATCTAATTGCTTTTGAATAAAGGACGCATTAGATCCAAAGCGGTCCACAATGGTCTGGATCGTAGGCTTGTTATTTTGATTGTCAGCTGCATAAGCGACTGACTTCGAATCGTATGGAATAAAGCCGATGATCAATGCCGCAATAAGAATAATGCTGACAATTGATTTGGATGTTTTGAAGAACAACTGTATCGCTCCTTAGTTTGTCTTGGTGACTTTCAGCAAGTTCCCATTGTTGTCGTATGAATACTCGTAAACCGCGCCGGTATCATACGTAATGCGTATAAGCCGGTTGGATGCATCATATTCATACACAGGATTTTTATATGAAAGTGTTGATGCAGTTACTGATGTTTCTGTCGAACGATTACCTGCGGCGTCCAATGCAACAACCGAGAACTCATAAGAGTATCCAGGTGTCAAATCAGAGGCTGACCAAGTTGGTTCCATGGATGAACCGACTAGCGTTCCATCTTGGTAGATTTCATATCCTGAAACAGCAACATTATCTGTAGCGGCATCCCATGCCAGTGTAATACCTGTTGCTCCAGACGCACTTGCGCGCAGATTTGTAACTGGCGTAGGCGGCACATGATCGTCTGCGGAAACCTGCGTAACGTTATCAATAATTTTATCTGCATTATAGTGATAGTCGGTCCGATTCCCCTCATCATCTGTTACCGAGGTCATCATGTTGGCTGCATCATAGCTATAATTGCTCGTATTTGTGTCGACAACTCCACCTGTCGTAAACGTCGTGAAATACTTGGTAACCTGTTCCGAAACATAATCGATGGTTCTTACTGTATTGTTCGGATCAGTGATTTTTGTCATGTTATGAGCGCTATCATATTCGAAAGCTGTCACATTACCGTTAGCATCCGTTACCGTTCGCAGGTTTTTAGATGCATCGTAACTATAATTGAAACTACGGTTTTCGGGATCTGTAACCTTCGAAACATAGCCATTCGTCCCATACTCAAAAGTCGTTATTCCACGTGCAGCGTCGTTGATTGTGCTCAACTTCCCGTTCGGTCCATAAGCGTATGACTTCGTGTTGCCGGTCGTTTCTGTTATCTTGGACAGTTTACCGTCTGTCGTAAAATCAATCACGGTGCCGTCCTTGGCAGTCAACATATAGGTGTCATCAGCATTTTTAACAAGATCTGCATATATGCCGTCAGGTGCTACATAGCCTCCATCCTGACCGAAATAATGACGAGTACCGTCTTCATCCATCAAAGCAACTGGACCTGCTACGTTTCTTTCCAGATGCATCTCGGCATTGACGAGCCAGCCATAACCGAATATGCCTGCAATAGACGATTGCTTGCTGTTATACGTCCTTACGAGATCGAAATCCATTTGCTGCTTTACAAGATTACCATTGGTTGGATTAACACCATCTTCTGTTGTAAACCAGTTCGGTCCAATACCAATCGGATCGATATTGTAATTGATCGTGAGTACCGGCAAGTTGGCTGTATCGTTGACGGAACTGAAGCTACGATAGGTTGTTGTGCTTTCATTTTGCTGCTTCAGCAAAAAGCCGTAATTCGGCCGTGCTCCTGAATACCAGTCTTTTACGAGATTAGATACATCCCACGTATAGTACCCGCCCACGACATTACTCGTGACAGATGCATAAGGCGACGCGGGAATCGTTGGGGGGTTGTTCCAGGTTGCTCCGGTGCCTGTCCAATAGTCTGTAATCCGGAAAAGGTCAATCGTCGCGTTCGTTGTTGCACTTGTATTCGACTGGTAAGCTTTAAAGGTAGCTGTAGAAATTTCTGCGCTATTTGGCAGACTTGGCAAATACCACTGAACAAGCGTTCGGGTTGTGCCGTATGTACTATGTTTACCCGTATACATTTTTGCGGCACTGGAATAGGCCGTATTTGGGTTTGTACTGGAGATAAATGTATCTCGCATTACATCCGAATTTGAGATCGTCGGATCAATCGTTACGGGATATACCGTATCCGCTTCTTGGAGGAAGGCAGAGTCCGCGACGACATCGACGTATGTTTTACCATTATCTTCGCGCAGCTCGAGTCTCACATCGTCCGAGTGCTTGCCATTTGCATCATCCATAAATGGTTTATCAAAATACCATTTCGTGTCGCCATTTAAATCTTTAAAACTGATTGTGCCATCATTCTCCATGTTTGGCGTAACGCCATTCAGGTTAAGTTCGAAAGAGAAGATGTTGTTCGTAAAGCTATGCAAGATCAAGTCTTCCTTCAACGAATCACCATTTGTAGTATAGCGAGCATCGGTTGCCGGGAATAGATTTGGATAGGTAATTTGATTATCCTTCACTACACCTTGAACCTGCTCAGCACCTACTGGCGTAAAGCCAACGCTGTTATCGTTCTCTTCTACGGAAACAAGGCTATCCGTTTGTTTTACAGATTCCGAAGCGCCCTTACTTCCTCCCTGCTCTGTCTGAACAGGTGATGCAGGTTCTGTAATAACAATTTCTTGATCGGAAGAATCAGGAGCTTCCGTTTCTACTGTTCCTTCTTGATCAGAAGAAACAGCCATATCTGTTTCAGTTTGAGTTGTTATATCAGTTGCTTCCTCTTGTAACGGAAGCTCTGTATTTTCTTGCTCAACAGGTGTTGTTGTGTTTTCCGTATTCGTGTTAGGCTCTTGTTCAATAATGTCCGAACCTGTACTTGTTTCTTGTTCCGTATTGTTAGGATTCGTCCCCGATTCTTGTTCAATG
This sequence comes from Paenibacillus taihuensis, assembly GCF_003386535.1. Taxonomy (GTDB): domain Bacteria; phylum Bacillota; class Bacilli; order Paenibacillales; family Paenibacillaceae; genus Paenibacillus_Z; species Paenibacillus_Z taihuensis. The sequence continues at coordinate 72,756 of NZ_QTTN01000019.1, read as the reverse complement.
TTATCGGGATCCGTTACTGCTTCCGTATCGGAAGGACTAGACTCTTCAGAAAATGAAAAAATAATGTCATTTGCAGCACTTTCAAATTTTTTATTTTTCTTTCCACTCTTCTTGAGTGTATTGTCTATTTTCTTCCACTTATTATCCACTTTGTCCAGATAGAATTGCGGTTCCTTGAAGACTTCTTCAGTATAGCTACCATCACGGTTCAAATATCGGGTAGAGTATTTGGTCCGTTTACTTACTAGCTCCTGCTTGTCTTTAGGCAGTTTGGTAGGTAGCTCACTAACTTCTGTAGCGCTGATTAGTTCTGGATTACCTTCCGCATCAATAGGAACAGCATTTGTGGTTGACGAAGATAAACAGTTAAACACCAATCCAAGTGATACAAGTAAGGTTGAAACACGGAAAAACTTCTTTTTAACTTTTGCCATTGATGCAATCAGTCCCCCAGCTAGAAAAAGATGAATGTAGTATGTAGTAAAACAATTTCAAACCTTTCAACAATTGAAATAAGTAGTTCCACCTTTCTATATTGTTCATTCCCTCCCAATAACTCACCAATAATGTGAATGATTAATGGCAGACTTGATCGATTATATCAGCCATAGTGTTGACAGGTAAGCAGTATAATGTGGATATAAAGTATTACATTTCCATACATTTTGATTTCAAAATGAACTTCTGGTAAAAGTGAACTATACTTTCAATGATCTTTTTCTTACCTATAACAGGCTTATCCGGAACAACATTAATAAAAGCACTCGCTTTATCTTCTGGCAGCGAGTGAACCCCCATGTTATCCACGAAGAATTCGAGCTCCTAACTTTAAAGCTTGATCCCCAGCTTCATGCCCGCTTGTTAGAACGGAAAGGCTTTCTGCTGGTCTGAATTATAATCATACTTAGATTGGAAAGATTCCTTGGGTTGAAGGGAGGGGAATGCTAGTACAATGCTTAGTTTATAGCTGCCTGCCTTTTTTAGATAACTGTGGTACTGCCCAGAAAAAAAGGAAAACCGCATTAGCGAGGTTTAGTGCGACAAAGATGATCTCTGTCAGTGAATTCTTGATGATCATCGATAGCAACGCGGAAACAAGAAGCATTCCCGTTCCTACAAGTAACAAACGTATGCTTTACTTCGGTTTGAACGTGTGGAACAACCCTATGAAAATCAGCATGCTCGCTACGTTAAAAGCGGAATGAAGGAAGATATACCTAATACAGCCTCAATCATACGTTTTAGTACGGATTTGTCGAAATCAATAGATTTGCGTTTTTTTAGTACTTGATTCTAGAAAGACACGCAAAAACTTGAACATTTTTGTTCTCGGTGGTTTGCGATCCTAGCTTGGTGTTCAGTCAATTCAGAAAAAAAAGCAAGGGGCTAGATCTCGAGCGATAAAATTACAGCTGCAGGGGAGAACGAGAATACTTAGTGTAGATTTTTGTATATTATCGTTAAAATGTTTGCGGGACCCAAGAATGAAAGCAACATCTCTTAGCCTTGTTAAATACTAAGGCTAGAAATGTTGCTTTATATAGCGAGCATCTTTTATTAAAGCACTGCAACTTTTTTATTTCGCAGTTCTTTTATAAGCTCCTGCATTGACTCAATCTGTGCAAGCAGCTCATGTTTTTCCAAAACAAGTTTTCTATTATTTTCCAATAATTTTGCGTTACCGTTTTTAACCTTTTCAAGCTCGCGCTTCAAACGATCTTTCTGATCTGCTAAGTTCTCAGAACTCTTTAGCTTCACTCCATCGTCTACTTCATGCGGTCCTTTTACGAGCTCTTTTTGTATTGCAATTGCTTGCGTACAGCGCTCTTTAAGATCTGGACGGTTATAAATGGTCTTTCGTTCAATCCCTGCTTTCTTAGCTATACCAGCTATTGTTAATTTATGATTACCACGTTTCAAGTTGGTTATAGCTCTATCAACTTTTTCTAGCATTGGGTTCGATATATCCGTACTCATTATTACATGCCACTCCCCCATACACTCACAACATCTACGTATTCCGACCGATCAACCTGACCGCTGTGTTTCATTTGCGTTACCAAGTCGTTGATTACACCAATCAAATACGATTCCATAGTTTTCAGTTTTGATTCGTAAGGACCATTTGGTGGTGCGGCAGACAGTTCTCGTTGAATTTTTTCTAAACGACCTTTGTGCACTCCCAAGTATTCAGGCGTAGTCAGGAAGTTTTGGCAGCCCAGGCAAACACCGTCACCTGTACATGGCTCATTGCGCATTGGATGATGCAGACACAAGCCGTGTGACAAGATTTGAATCTTCATGGCCCTGCGAACTTTATCCACTTGGTCAATGGTTTTACCTTTGAATGGATTTTGAAGTTTCAATTTTTCTTTGATTTGCAGAGCTTTCTTGCCTGAAATAATCGCACCTTCGTGCAATATCTTGGCGAAGTTCTGTTTTACTTCGTTTTCAATTACGTGGGAGTAATGAGTTGTGCCACGAATCGATTTATGATTCATAATTCTAGATATTACTTCTATACTTGCTCCGCCCTTTAATGCATAAGTTGCAAATGCATGCCTGAATGTATGCGCGGTGAAGTCAATCGAATTGTTATTTGAATCTTTAATGTGATGTTTTTCTATCCATGGCCGAATGAAGCTTTTGTTGAAATTTCCATGGGAAACTCGATCAACTTTAGCTTTCTCTACTCTTTTATGAAGATAAAGGTACGATGGACCATCCCACTCTGATTGGAAAGACTTTGTATAGGCTTCTAATGCGCGGACTGCTTCTACAACCAACTCGTTTGCGGGTTTATAAACCCGAACAGGTTCGTGATTCAGTTTCGCAGTCACGTAACTGAATTGCTTCTGTCCATTAAACTCCTCAATTAGAGCAGAACGAATAATTAGCAGTTCTGATATTCGTAATCCTAACTGCGACATAATAACAACCGCAGAAGCAGCGATGACATTCTCTTGTTTGTCTAAGTCGTTCAATGCAATCTCTATAATCCGGTCAATTATTTGTTCATCCCCAAGCTTTTCTTTGAACTTTTGCTCCTCAACAGCTTTGTTGACTTTTAGATTTTTGTTCTCGATGATTTTGTCTTTATAAAGTGGCATGACAAATTTCACATTGTCGGGTACATCCCATTGCTTTACATTCCCGACCAATAACAAATCTTTGATAGCCAGTGCGATTTTCTTGATACTGGTTATGCTTAATCGATTTCCTGGGTTGGTTTCACTTCGCGCATTCAACGCATATGTGAAGTATTTTTCCAGAAAGTATCGATTGACTTCAGAAAAACTTTCAATATCTGGGCAGAATTCGTTTGTATATTTAACAAACCGAATAATCCCGTCAAGGCTGCGTTTCGCGGTTTGAAAGCTACCTGTTGTTAATTCGTGATGCATAAACCATTTTATCGTTTTCAGCATGCGAGGCTTATGAATCGCGAATTCAAAATCGAGCATTAATTTTTTTCCTCGTAGATGTTCGATTGGAACAAAACCGTTGAAATCCCAGACATTGTCTGAAAATCTATTGGCCCCACATCTAAAATCCATTTCAGGCTTTACGGGAGTGTAGTCAAACAATTCGATTCTGCTTTTAATGCTTGCCAACCACCATTACCTCCAATTGCTCTATAACCGCTTTCAGAGCGGTCTCAATGACTTGTAAGTGGTTTGAGGTACCAATGTATTCGGCAGCCATATAAGCCTCCTTATCAGACAATATCCGTGCTAGATGATCTTTGTGGATTTGTAGATGATCAGGCGTAGTTACGAATTTAGGGCAAATGATGCACATGTTATATTTTGCGCATATCTTGCCTTCATTGCTTATTGGCTTCACACAAGAACCATCAGGTAATGCAGCTGATTTAAGCGTCTCAGGATCGAAGCGCTTATCCTCGCCCAACGTTTTTTGATTAATTCCTTCAACAATTTTTCCAACAAAACCCAATTTGTTGTACTCCTGACTTACCGTTTCGGACAAGACTTTCGCATAGCCTGCTGTCGAATGCAGAGAAAGGTGCCCCAGGTATTCTTGAACTTCAAAAATGGTCATTCCACAATTCAACATTTTAGTGCCAAGCGTATGCCGTAATGCGTGATAGGTTAAGGGATACAAACCACCATCGCTATCATATAAGTCATTCCGTTTAATGAAGTACTTAAGTTTTTTTCTGAAATAAGCTTGTGTCATTCTATTATAGCCTTTAGTTATTTTCATCCGATAACACGTAATTAGGTTTGAACCGAGTCCAATCCTAGCCTCTTCTGAAAGTGTCTCCAGAGTATTTACTGCTTTCTTCACGCGAACAGATACAGGTATAAAACGTTCAGTATTGTTTTTCTTTGATACTACGTGCAAAATAGGCTTTCCTGTAAAATCTTCAATAATGCAACCGCGTTCAAGCTCCAACGCCTCAGATAACCTAATGCCCGTGTCGATTCCGATCTCTATCAGACACTTAAGCATGGTATCTTTATCGTTTACTAAAGCAGATTCGATTCTAATCATAATTTCGTCTGAAATATGTTTTGTTTTCAAAACATCTTCCGTCTTAAGCTTAGAGTATTCTTGTCCGTCGAAGATTTCTCGTTCTGGAAAACCATCGTAATCAAAGAATTGACCATATTCGATTATCCATTTCAGAGTGGACATTGCAATACTGCATGTAGAGTTAGCCATGCCACTTTGTTGTAAATAAAACACAAACATCTCTGTGTGCCGATTGGTCAAGTCGGCAAAGCTATTTAACTCAATAGAGTACTCCTTTAAAAAAGCGAAGAAATGCTTCAGGGACGTATTATAACGAATCAGGGTCATTAGAGATGGCTTTCCCAGAGCGATTGAATCAATGGTTAGCTCTTTAATTGTCTTCTTTACCCATTGATTCGGAATGAAATCAAAGAAAAATGTGACTACATCACCTAGGCTGCTTGAGTTCTGCAAATCCCATCTATCGGATTTTAAATTTATTTTGCCGATATCTAGTACAGTCATTTTAGCACCGCCATTTTATTTCGCGCCATTACTCGTTCATATGCTTCGCGCTGCGATTCATATGATGGGTGTTGATACTTGCTAGTCGACAGGATGGAGCTATGTCCGAGACGGTGCTGTACATATACAGAGTTGTAACCCAATTCTGTAAGTTCCGTTCCGTGTGTGTGGCGCAATTTATGCGGTGTACATTTAATGTTGCTTCTTAATGACAACTGTTCAAACAATTCCGATGGTGTATTTCGTGTTAGAAATTTTCCATTATCAGAAGAGCTGTGTTGCACGAATATCGTCTCAAAAGGACTCTCAGGACGTGAGAAGCACACATATTCATCAATTGCGAATATCAAATCCATTGAAACGGGAATCTCACGTTCCAATGTCTTTATTTTGTGATCTTTATGATACAAAGGATCACGTTTCTGGACTTTTATACACCCAATCTTACTTCCTAGATCAGGTTCTGTATAATCCATTAACCGTAAACCTAGAACTTCACCGATACGACATCCCGTTTCATACAGAATACGAAAGAGCAATTTTCCCCGCATCTTTAAATCGTCGCTCATCTCTAATTCATCGATCGTGTTATAGAGAGTCTCGACTTGATTTGGAAATAATCGCAAATTATTAGTTTTCTTCGTAACCTTCTGCCGAAAAAAGCCAATATCCAACTCCTTTCTTAACACTGTATGTGTGAAGTAGTTGCTTTCCCGTTCTACCTTGGTTTTTAACGGATTCTCACTTATGAAACCGCCGATGCCTTCATAGTAATTGTAAAAGGAACCAACTGCCGCTAGGTGTTTGTTAACAGTCACCGCTGCCATATTCTTATCGTCAGATTTTAAGTACTTTACCCACGAGATCATTTTCCGTTTGTTGACCTCGTAGAATTTCAAGTTTTCCGAATTTAACCATTCGAAGTACTTTGCAAGGCAATGGCTGTATGTTTCAATGGTATTCTCCGAACGCCCCTTTGTCTCAAGGTAGTCCAAGAAACACGTTATTTCTTCAATGATGTTGTAATCATCGTCAATTACCACATACGAATATATTCCATCCTCACGAAGGGTTCTTTCAGCTTTCAAAGAGCGCATTTATGATGTATCCACCTTCGTTTTGTATTGTAATGTCCCTCTATTTCACGATTGGGCGTGGATAACTCTTCGAGTTACCCACACCCAATCGTTCAATACGAGGCTGTGTCCCCCATCGGATGATCATCTTCGTTATACATTACATTCGACAAATAGTTACATTCTCCTGCATTTCTTACACATATTACACATTAAATAAGGAAGGAAGAATTCACTTGACTTCTACACACCATTAATAAAAAATTACACACAGCAAAAGGCGTGAAAGCCTTGATGTGTGTAGTAGTGTACGGTTTCTTAGTGTACAAGAGATTTCCGCCAGTCAGAATGGCATGTCGTCTTGTCGGACGAGCTGTGGTTCTGGCATTCCGGCAGTCCGCTGCTTCTGACGCTTGGCGGTTCGGATGAAGATCCGCATACGACCGAGGAAATCATCGTCGGTCCGGATATTTCGAAAGGTCAACGGCCGCAAGCACTCGTTCCTGCAAACGTATGGCAGAAAGCGAAGCCGCTCGGCGATGAACCCGTCTTCGTTTCTTGCGTGGTAGCACCTGGCTTTCATTATGATGACTTCAAACTCATTTCCCGCACTACTAAATAACATAGGGTTCCATCGTGAAAGCCAATTTGGATATGCTTGCATATCTGGATTGGCTTTTTCTTATTGTCAATTCCATTATCATGAAGCTTTTCTCATGAAGTTTTAACAAATGCAGCCAATACAGCGGATTTACTGGGATTTCATCCACATTGGAAAGTGGTGGCAATCATAACCGTGCTATAGTGTTACAGGTCAACACCACACGGCAGATGTCAAAATACTTTCCATGCAGGAGGATCACAACATGAATACAACAACAACTACAACAACTACAACAACTACTACAACAACTACAAATACAATCACGACAACTTTAAATAAAAAGGGTTTCGGCAAGAAGCTGCTCGGCATCACGCTTAGCGCAGCGATCCTTTGCTCGGGCGGGCTGATGATTAAGCCACAGACGATTCACGCTTCGTCGGCTTCCGACACTCGACTTGTTAATAATATCATCGCAACAGGCAAACACTATCTAGGTACACCTTATAAGTTCGGCGCAAAATCGGGCATTACGAGCTCGTTCGACTGTTCGTCTTTTACGCAATATATTTTCAAGAGAAATGGCATTACGCTGCCCCGCTCCTCTCGCGATCAATCTCATGTCGGCACACGTGTGTCCAAGAGCAATCTGAAGGCGGGCGATTTGATCTTCTCGGATACGAACCGCGATGGAAAAATCAACCATGTCAGTCTCTACATGGGTAATGGCAAAGTGCTTCAAACGTATCGCGTCGGGATCGGCGTCACAATCTCGACGTTCAAAGGCAGCATTTGGGACAAGACGTACATCACGGCACGTCGTGTCATCTAATCGATAAACTTAGGCCCTTTGCGTGCAGCGCTTCTTCTATAGAAATACTGCACGTTTTTGCTGTGCCTGTGGGCAAGCGTACGGACCCCGGCCAGATCTCATCCCATACACTGGTAGGTATCGAGCTCGGTAATATAGCGCCAAGCATCAATGGCAGACCGCTGCCGTATGCGAATCCGGATAATGGCATTACGCTCGGCACTGTCACGGTACGCCTGACGAATTCGGGGAATCATGCTGCAGCAGTCACGCTCTACGTCCTCATTCCGTATGAAACGTCGCTCGATGGGCTCGTTATCTATGTGAATGGACGCGAAGTACATGTTATCCCAGGTGAAGGCGTGTTTATCGGCATCCTTGATCCTGGTGCAACGGTTGTTATCACGTACCGGCTCCAGCTGTCGGATCCCCCCTTCCAGAGTCGTATCCGATTCCGAATCCGTGCTGCAATTACATATGAGGTGAACGGCGTTCAAATTTCGAATACGGTCTATTCGAACGAAGTCGTCATTCTCATTGAGACGCATGATGAGTAGCACCTACCCATATTCACTCATGTAAAAAGGCTCTCCGCTCAGCAGCGCATGTAACATGTCGCTGTGAGTGAAGAGCCTTTTTATGATTTACTATCGCTGTACGACCATTAGCCCGTTCCCATCGGGATCGTAGAATGTGAATACCTGCTGACCGAGCCGATTGACGATACCCTCCGAAGCTTCAGCTCCTTTGCTGCGCACGAATTCGAGAGCACTGGCAATATCCGGTGTCTCAATGACAACGATCGGATTGACGCGAAGATCAAGCTGAAGCCTGTCGTAATGCACTTTCTCCGTCTGTGCAAGCTCGTTCGTATCGATCAGCAAATCCGCGCCTCTCTTCATACGGAATGAAGTCAGCCCTGCGAATTTGGAATCAGGCTTAGCGGGCAGCTCGAGGAAATGGCTGTACCAGTCTTCCGTTTCCTTGCGATCATTCGCATGAGCAATGACCCGGACAATACGCGTCAGCAGCGGGTGCATCTGCCGATCCTTATCCTTCGGCTGGCGCACATGCTGACAGAGCATGTTCCCCTGTACGTTGAAGAACGCCACATGCTCATACCGGAACAGATCGCTCGTGATCGGCAGCTGGCTGCGCTGACAGAACGAATATGCTTCGTCAATGTCGCTCGCATCGAACATAATCGTCGGCGGGAAGCCCCAAATATTGCTGTCGAGAATGATGTCCGTTCCCTCGAAGGTGAAGTAATAGATACCGCCGCCGTCCTGCTTCGGCTCGACTGACACTTCAAACAGTCTCGTGTACCACTCGATGGATTGCTTCAAGTCACGTACGGGGAAGAAGATCGTTGGCATATAGGGCAGAATCGGATGAACCTTCGCTTGATCTTGCATTTGCGCTCGCACTTGAGAATGCTCTGTCTTCATATCGATACCTCCATGATTTGGGATTTCAATAACTAAGCGCGATAAACATATGGATCCTTCGGCTTCGGAATCGAATTCCACTTCTCAACGGTCAGTTCGGGAATTGTCTGTTTGAACGGTTGATAGAAGGTCCAATTCAGCTTACCCGTGACATGAACCCAATCGTCGTCATGGAAGGTCGCGTCCGATGGGAAATTGACGAGCATCCCGAACACCCCGGAGTCCGCAACGCAGTGGATGAAGCCGAAGCGGAATACGAAGTAATGATTGCCCTCTACCTGCTCGCCTTTATAAATAAACCCGTCAAAGCTGACCGTGCGCCCCGTGAATGTCGTCGGGTAATTGTAAATCGATTCGAGCCCCTTCAAATAATTAATGTCATTAAGCTCCACGTTCTTCATATTGCTGAACTCTTCGAGCTCCTTCTTCGACACCTTCGCATAGCCTTGCTTGCCGTAGAAGACGCTTGTGTCCGGCTTCAGGAACTGGTGGAATCCCGGATTGTCTGCGGATGCGTCGAAGTTCGGGAACGAGAAGCCTTTTGCCTTAACAAAGCTGGAATCGAGCGTCTGAACAGGCAGGAAAAACCCTGTAATCAGGGGGAAAATAAGAATCCCATAACCGAGATACCTCTTCCACCGGATCGGTTCATCGTGCGAATGTCCATGATGATCGTGGTCGTGATGAGCATGGTGCAAATGATGTTCGTGGTCACGGTCGTGACTGTCATGACTATGGCTGTGACCGTGAGTGTGAGCATGATTATGGCCGTGTGCCGCGTGATCATCCCCGCCCACCTTTTCATCTCCGAGCAGTTCCTTCGTCTTGCGCCGATTCGCCTCTCTCTCCTTGGCGTACAGTCGAATGAATTCGAAGACGAACAGGGTGACGAGCAGCACGATCGCGCTTTCAGACAAATAGGCGTATTTCGTATTGATATATTTGTTCAAATTGCCGTTCAAGTGCATCATAAGGAACAAGCAGGAGAATCCCGCCAAAATATAAAGACGTATCATCCGAACAGCCTCCCTACGAGTAACGAAGTACCGAGTGTGCATGCCGCGACGAGTGCGATCAGCACAATCACGAACCGTCCTTTAAAGACGCCGAGCAGCATCAGCGTATTCTTAATATCGATCATCGGACCGAACACGAGAAAAGCCGACAACGCGCCGACCGAGAACGTACTTCGGAACGAGGAAGCGATGAACGCATCCGCCTCCGAACAGAGCGACATGACGAAGGCCAATCCAATCATAACCAGCGAAGCCGTAACCGGATTATTGCCCATATGCATGAGCGAAGATGTCGGAATGAATGTCTGCATGGATGCAGCGATGAAAGCGCCGAGCACCAGATATTTTCCAACCGAAAAGAATTCCTCAATAGCATGCAGCATGACATCATACAAGCGACGGTGGAGCGGCTCGCGTTCGGCTCTATGAGCATGTCCAGAATGCGCAGCAGCTGCAGAACCCGCATCGCCGGCTGCAGTTTCCATAACCGCAGCTTCATGCAGCCTCATCGGCAGCTTCGGATACAGGTAAGAGATAACAATTGCGGTCACATAAGCAACGACGACGGCAGATCCCCCGCGGATTAGCACCATCCGCCAATCATTGCCGAACGCGATATATGTAGCAAACAGCACAACTGGGTTAATGATCGGCCCGGTCAGCATGAACGCGATGCCCGCGTGGAGCGGAACGCCTTTACGAATAAGCCGCCTCGTAATCGGTACGATCCCGCATTCGCACGCAGGGAAGAACAATCCGACCCCGCAGCCTAGCAGCGATGCTAGATACCGGTTCTGCGGCAGCAGCCGCGAGATCCATCTCTCTGATAGAAACGTCTGAATAAGTCCCGACACAATAACACCAAGCAGGATGAACGGAATGGCTTCCATGATCATGCTTAGAAATATCGTATTAAGTTGAAGAAAAGTAACCACGAAATCCCTCCGATTCAATAGGCGCCGCGCCTGAAATCACTAAAAATCAGTACTCTCATTATCTATTAAATCAGATCGAAATGCCAATGTTGCTCTTTGCGCGCAGCAGCGTTAGACTTAAGTAGTACGACGAATTTCAGGTAAACACCGGAGGCACTGCGTGGACTATATTATTCTTGATATCGAATTTAACGGACGAAAATTTGCAAGCGAATTGCCGATGGAGGTCATCGAGATTGGCGCAGTGCGGCTTAACGAGTCGCTTACGCCGGTCGATGAATTTACGGCATTAATTAAACCGGTTTATTTTGCCAAATTGAATGAATTCATTAAGAAGAAAACCGGCATTCCCCAAGAGGGGATCGATGCCGCAGACAGCTTCCCGAAGGTAATCTCCGAATTTCTGAGCTGGCTCGGACCCTACGAGGACTTCCTCATCGTCACTTGGGGCGGCGAAGATATGAAGCGGATCGTGTTCGATACGCGCATGCATAAGATGGATGATGCCTACTGGATGGGTGCGAAGTACTATGACCTGCTTAAAGGATATATTCACTTCAAAGGCGTCACGAATGACGTCAGCGTCGAGGCCGCCCTGACCGATCTCGGGCTTGGCGGCGAAGACAACAACGCGCACCGGGCACTTGAAGATGCACGGATGACCGGAGACATCTTCCGCGCAGTGTTCCAAGAGCTTGATTTCGGACGAATCCAGCAATTCAAGGACGTCTACTCGAATGCCAAAGAACGCAAACTTGTCAAGAACGCCATCCGTATTATCGCGCAGCAGAAGGTAACGCCTACCTGGACCGCAATCGCCCGGCACGTTCTTGAAGGCAAAGTATCCCTGGAGGATCCACGCAAAGTGGCGGAGCTTCAAGCGTATTTCGATGCCGAAATGGCCAAGCCCCGCAAGATGCGCGCAAGTCCGCCAGCGACAGCGGAAGCATCAGAAACAGAAGCAGCCGCTTCGCCGACACCAGCTCCAGAGCTGGACGCAGACGAATAAATGCAAAAACCGCGGTCCATCAGGACCGCGGTTACTTGTTATATCACATGGGACGCCGGCAAGCATATCTCGCGCAGTACACGATCCCATATCGTATCGATGGTGATGACGAGGTTCGACCCGCGTTCCGGATGCACATATGGCGCTTCTCTGCGAAAATAATGCTGGTGCCCGCCGACGAGCGTCAGCGGAATGATATGCTTCGGCGCATACTTCGACCGGTTCCAATACCACATCCCGAACCGATTTCGGCAGATGCCTCCCCAGCTTCCAAGCCGCGTAATATAATCCGCGCATTCGCCGTCCTCATTCACAGCCACCACATAGTGCACCTTATGATTATGCTCCCGCTGAATCGGCAGCTTCGGTGAACCGACCTGGATGACCCGCCAATCGGTGATACAGCCTTCTTCGCTCAGCAAGACCGCCGCTTGATACGCGGCAACTCCGCCCCCGCTATGGCCGATGAAGATGACCGGCCTGCCGGCGGATAGCTTCCGCACCTGTGCGGCAACCGCCCTCGCACCGAACTGTACCGCCCTCCGGAGACGGTATAGATCCTTGCGGACTTGCAGCAGCTGCTGAAAGAAATTATGCGTATGGTCGCCGTAAGGGAACAGCTCGCGAATCGCGGAGATCTTTCCGTTATCGGTTAACCTGTGCTGCAGCTCCTTGACGCATTCGCTGAAGATCGTCCTTCTTGAACCGACGCCAGCCAATAAGTAAACATCCCATTCCGAGGTAACATCTGCATACATGATGTCGTCACCGCCCTGTTGTCTGAAGGCTGATGCAGACTGCACAGCCGTGTAGCGATTAGTATGCGGCGGTGAATACGTTGTCATTCATTCACTGCTGCAAACGATACCTCATTATATTCAGGAGCTACCTCTGCCGCTTCTGTATTTCGTGCATTCCGAGAATGACAGTAATCCATTCATAACTGTCAACCGATGGAGTGAAGTTCTCCAGGCAATACGCAGACGACTCGAACCAGTTGCTGACTCTTGCGAAGGAAGCAGCAAGCGCGCCGTTCTCATCAATCACTTCGTATTCCTGCGAGAACGCGGGAGAGATTATCTCGTATACGCCGCGACCGTAGGCTTCGTATTCGAATTTCTTGGAGAAGAAGGACATTCTTGCACGGAGCAAGCCTACCTCTTCTCCGGATGGTCCGGAAATCGACCACTTGCCCGACAGAAAAGGAAAGCTGCCGCTATATACAGGATTGCCGCTGCCGTCATATACATCAAGTCCAGAACCGAACATGCTGCGCAGGTCAACTTCTCCGACGCGATCGTTCTGCCCATTCAGAATCTCCGTCTGTCCGGCGTTAAAGAAATTGTCGCGAAAATAGAGCTTCATTAGAACCGCCTCCTCTAAAGCTCCTTACGAAGCAAATTTCCAAAAAGTTTCAGCGGGCATTCAAATTCCGCTTCTGCTGAGCGAGCTGCTTGAATTCCTCATCGAGCTGCGCGTACCCGGCGTCTGTCGGCTTCAGCTTGCTCAGCTCCCCAAGCAAATACGTCATCCGATTCGCAATGATAAGCTTCTCTTCCTCAAGCTGCATTGCCTCCGCTTCCGCTGAGACAGCCGGCCCTGCTTCCCGCTCCCGCCACTCGGCGTAGCCGCTCTCGACTCGCTTGATCGCACCGTCCTGGAACATGAGCAGCTTCGAGCAAATTTTGTCGATCAAATAACGGTCGTGAGAAACGATAATAAGCGTCCCTTGATATTCTTCAAGGGTCTCCTCCAGATGCTCACGGCTCGCGAGATCGAGATGGTTCGTCGGCTCGTCGAGGATGAGCATATCCTGTTCCCGCATCATGAGCTGCGCCAGCTTTACGCGCGTACGCTCGCCTAGACTTAACTGATGAATCGGTTTCTGCAGCATCGAAGCATCGAAGCCCATGTTCGCCAGCAGCGTCCTCGATTTGCCGACATCAATGCGAAGCTCATGCGTTTCCTGCAGCAGCTCCAAGACCGTCTGATTCTGGCTGAGATCGTTCACATCCTGCGTTAAATACGCAACATTCGCTGTAGGGCTCAGCCACAGCTGACCAGCATCAACGGACTTCTCGCGGAGCAGCATTTCGATGAAGGTCGTTTTGCCGCTGCCGTTCGGCCCGATGAGCCCGATTTTCTCGCCGCGACCGATATAGAACGAGCTGTCATGGAACAGTTTCCGTTCGCCATATCCTTTGCTAATGCGGGATGCCTCCACAATGCGCCTGCCGCGTTTCTCCGGATTGTCCCAACCGAACGAGACCTTCGCTTCTTCCTTCGGCTTCTTCACACCTTCGAGCTCGATCTTCTCCAGCCGATGAAGACGCGACTTGATTGCCTTATCCATTGCTTTCGCCTTGCTGCGATAGAACTCTTTGACCCCGCGCATCTCCGCCATTTTCCCCGTCTTCCCGGCTTCGCGGTGCGCTTTATCCGACCAGTTCCTGAGCCGGTTCATCTCCGCTTCAATCTTCTGCTCAACCTTCTGCTGTTCCTCGAACTGGTGCAGCTGGCTTTGATAACGGCGGGCTTTCTCCTCACGGTAAAACGTGTAGTTGCCCGAGTAGTTGATCGACTTGCCATCGTCCAGTTCAATAATGCGATCAACGGTCTGATCCAGGAAATAGCGGTCATGCGAGATGATAATCGTCGTTCCATTAAACTTCTCAAGCTCCGCCACTAGCCAGTCGACACCCTGGAAATCCAGGTGGTTCGTCGGCTCGTCAAGGAGCAAAATATCCGGCTTCGATGCCCAAATATGCGCGATGGCCAGCTTCGTCTTCTCGCCTCCGCTTAATCCGGCAAGCCGATCGCCGTCCCACTCCTTCACCTTGCGCAAGCCAAGATGGCTCGTCACTTGCAGGAACTGTTCAGCCTCGCGCGAATGCTCCACATCATCGATCATGCTGCTGAACGTATTTACGGTATAGGACGTCGACTGCAGCAAGTAGCCGATCTTTAGCTGCTCCCGATGATAGGTCAGCTTCCCTTCATCCGGCTGCAGCGTGCCGAAGATCAAGTTCGCAAGCGTCGTCTTGCCCGCTCCATTCATCCCAACGAGACCGACACGCTCTCGTGCTGCCAGGTCCAGATCGACCTGATTTAGTACGGCGTTATCGCCAAAGCTTTTCTTTAATGCGCGAATTGTTAATAGTGTCATACGGATCACCACTTCTAGTTAGAGTTTGACTACTGACAAGGGCGATGATCTTCGGACGACGCAAAAAAACCGCAGGATGCGCCTGCGGCTAATAATGAACAGAAATGGTGTGTGTAAATAAACTCTAATACACCTGCGAGAATGTCGTCACAGGGATCGAGTAGTATAAGGAGTCAGCTCCTATAGACACACGTAACCAATTCCGCTCTAGCGCACAGGCTGAGCTTCTCTAATCGTCATATCGAAAATCATGAACGACAAGGGAATTAAGTCCACATGATGTCTAATTGGATACCTCCTAAGCAACTACAAGATACCCCATTATAGCATGCAGGTACTGATTGTGCACATCTCTATTTTGCGAAATGGGAAAAATTAGTCGGAGTACGCAGTGAAGTTAAAGCTCTCAGGACCTACGCGAATCGTGCCGAGCGCGGAGGCTTCAATAAATACGGAATAGGCTTGGTTGGCAATATTTGGCGCATTGAAGTCCGAACCGGAGAACGAAATCAACTGTGCACCAAGAATACTAAGGTCCAGGTTCTGTGAAGCCGAGAATACGTTAACATCTGCTGAGGTCAGTCCTCGGGTTACGAAAACGGTTATATTCGTTGCAAGCGGGAGAAGCGGCAGTTGAACCGCGCATACGCCTGTAAACTCTACCCGTGTAAGACCAGCAGTTCCAGCGGATAGGTCGAGCGTTTGCTGCACCTGTGTACGATTTCATCATCGCTTCAAGCGCTTCTAAAGCCATGAGATCCAGAAAATTGCTCGGTTCGTCCATAAGGAAAATGTTGTAGCGACCAAGCAGCAGCTTAGCAAGCTGCAGTTTAATGATCTCGCCTCCGCTTAATACAGATAGCTCCTTTCGCACATCTTGATGACTGAATCCCATCGACGAGAGTACAGCGCGAATATCCGAAACAGAGTAATCACTGTCCCGCTGCATGTACGTTATGACATCCAGGTTCAGCTTGAACTTATATCCGCACTGGCGAAAATAACCAATCTCTGCTTTTGGGGATAGGACGATGCCATCCTCTCGGTCGAAATTCATGTTGAACAATGTGGTTTTGCCACAGCCATTCTGGCCGGAAACCGCAATCTTGCTGCCAAGCGGGAACTGAAATGAGACACGATCGAATATCAACTTATCACCAAATCGCTTCGAAGCTTAGCCGAGTTTAGCTCTTGTGCGAGCGCCAATCCATTTTCGTATTGTTGAGCAAATACTCGAAGTCATTCTCCTGCCGCTTCTTCTCTGCCGCACGCGCTTCCGCCTCGCGTTTTCGAGCTTCTTCCTTGCGCGCCTCTTCCGCGGACTTCAGCTCTTGGCCGGCAGCCTTCAGCTTATCGAGCATCTCCGGACGCAGCATATCTCCCAGCGTAGCCGGTTTCTCTTCCTTCGCCGCGGCAAGCTGATAGTGCTGCGCCGCTCTGTTCTTCATCTTCTTTGCCATATGATCACCTCGTATTAGATGCAATCATTATAGCAAGTTCAGTTCCAGCCTTCTAGTACCGCTGCTCCACCTTCAGCGATTTCCACACCATCACCGAGATAAGCCAAGCTGCGATGAAGAGCGCGACAAGCACGTAACCGAGATCGCCAAGATCGATCGAAGCGATCCATCGGAAGAACGGCGATGACCATTCCAGCCGTTCTTCCATAATTTGCAGCAGCTCGACCATGCCGATGAGCAGTGCGGAAACGACGGACACGCTCGTCACGGTGACGTTGTAGAACAGCTTCCGCAGCGGCGTGTGGAATGCCCAACGATAGGCTTTCGTCATGAACATGCCGTCCGCCGTATCGAGCAAGCTCATGCCAGCAGCGAACAATAGCGGGAGTGAAAGGATACCGAGCATAGACACCGAGCTCTTCGCAGCTCCCGCAGACAATGCGAGCAGACCGACCTCTGATGCGGTATCGAAACCAAGACCGAACAAGAAACCAAGCGGATAGACATGCCAGCTCCGGCTAATAAACCGCTGCAGCGGACGGAAGATCCGCGAGAACAGCCCTCTTGCCTCGAGCAGCTGCTCCAGCTGGTCGTTCTTGTAGTGGCCTGACTTCATTTTGCGGAAAAGCTGAAACAGGTTGACGAGAATGATCAGGTTCAGAATGCCGATAAGAATGAGGAAAATGCCGGATACCGATGTGCCGATCAGCTTGCCGGTCTCCTGTAGAGACGGCATTTCGCGCTGGATCCATTTGACGGAAAAAGCGACGCCGAGCACCATCAGAAACACGACCGACGAATGGCCAAGCGAGAAATAGAAGCCAACGCCGAGCGGGCTGTGCTTCTGCTGTACGAGCTTGCGCACCGTATTATCGATGGCGGCGATATGATCCGCATCGAAGGCATGCCGCATACCGAGCGAGTATGCGAGCAAGCCGAGGCTCCAGAAGGCTGGATCGTTCCGGCCCGCAATCGAAAGCCCAATGATGCCGCCAATGTGCAAGGCAAGAATGACGAACGCGTAACCAGCCCAAGCTTTGCGATGATTCCATAGTTTACGCATACGGCAAGCCTCCCTTCAGATTTTCTATGTAACATAATCTAACATAGATACCTATCCGCGTCCATGAAAAAAAGACCAATCCAGTCCGTGGATGGTCCTTTGTTTAGGCTCGATGATTCATTTTCGCTCCGGTAAGCAGCTGGCGTCTTGTCCATTCATTCGCGATGGCTGGGTCCCCATCTTGCCGCAGCTGTTCATAGAGCCGGACACGAAGCTCGGCGATGAGCTCTTGATGCTCTGGCAGCGCGATCGCGTTGTGCAGCTCGGCTGGATCATTCACCAGATCATACAGCTCGTCGACGTCTGTCAAATTCCAGACGTACTTCCATTCCTTCGTCCGAATCATCCGCTGCGTGTACAGCCCGAACTGCTGGCCGTTGTATGTCGCCACGATTTGCTCTCGCCAATCGCTCGTCGCAGGTGATTCATTTGCTGCACTCGCTGAGATCAGAGGCACTAGAGATTTCCCATGAAACCAATCTCCCGGGTATTCGAGTCCTGCGAGATCAAGCAATGTCGGACCAATATCGAGCAGGTTGTAGACGAGCTGTTCCCGTTCAGTCCCAGCTGCGACCTGGCCTGGCAGTGAGATCATAAGCGGCACACGCACGACGTCATCATAGAGGATATAATGCTTATCCATCATTCGATGCGACCCGCACATGTCGCCATGATCCGCTGTGAACACGATAATCGTGTTGTCAGCTTGCAAGGTCCGCGTTAATGCGGCAACGACTCGGCCGATCGCATCATCCAGCTGACTGATTACACCGTAATATCTAGCGACAATCGGCGCCCAGTCTTCCCATGTGTACGATTCCACGCCCCAACTAACCAGCTGCTGGGCTTGAATGTAAGGCTTGCCTTGGAAATGATCCCGGAAGCCATCCCACTCCGGCACTTCCGCCGGGTCGTACATCTCCGCGAACCGCTCCGAAGGGCGGCAAGGCAGATGCGGCTCGGCAAAGTGAAGCGCAATATGCCAAGGACGATCTCCTTGGCTGAAGTTCTCCATCGCTTCAATGGCTTGGTCCGCGAACCAGTGCGTCTCCGCATCAGCTAGTGCCACCGGATTATTTTCGCCAAAAAATCCATTCGAGTACTTGAGGTCCGGATATCGATTCTGCCGAAATGCACGGTAGTCCGCTTCGCTTACATAGGACTCATAACCGAACGCGGTTGGGTCGAAATCGGGACTGCCCCCCCATTTGCCGAGGAAGGCAGAGCGATATCCCGCCTCCTCCAGTTGCTTGGACCACGTATATTGCTCCGGCTGCAGATAGCCAACCGGCAAGAAAGAATTGTAGTTCCACAGCGCACCGAATGTCTCGGGCCGCTTGCCATGCAGCAGCGATTGTCTCGCTGGGCTGCAGACAGGAAAGTGTGAATACGCGTGATGGAACACGGTGCTTTGCTCCGCCAGGCTATCGAGGTTCGGCGTCTGAACAGGATATTTGCCACTGTAGCCGACGCAGTCATAACGAAGCTGATCGGCAGTGATGAACAATATATTCGGCTGCAATCGTGATTGGATATTCATGAATGCTCCACCTCCCTCTTATCAGCCCGTCACCCGATACTGCTTAGGCGAGCAGCCGACATGCCGCATGAACAACCGGTTGAAGAACGACTGATCCTCATAGCCGACCATCGTGGCAACGACGATAACTTTCTCCTCGGTCTCCAGCAGCAGATGCTTCGCGCGCTCGATCCGAATTTCGTGCAGCGCCTCGAAGACACTGCGGTTATATTCTTCCTGCATCAGCCGATTCAGCTGCCGAATGCTTGCATTGAACAGCAGCGACAACGACTGCAAGGTAATCTTCTTCTCATAGTTACGCTCGAGATAACCATAAATCCGCCTCGCGGTCATCTCGCGGTCCAGCTGGCGCGGAGATGGATGAATCCGCTGCTGAGACATCATCGTGTAATAGCGCGATAACAGCACGAGCAGCTCAATCATCTGTAGACGAATAAGCGTTGTATGGCCGATGGAGCGGTTATTGATTTCGCGGATCATATTCTCGAGCAGATTCAGCACGCCGACGGCATCCTGTCCGTGCAGATTAAGCCTATGGTTGAAGCGAACATCGTGATCAAGAAAAGGGTGAACGTAGAAGTAGTCCATCGAACCGGTAATTTCAAGCTCAGTCAAGAGCGCGTCGGGGATAAAAGAAGGCATAAACAAGCAGTTGATAATCTCCATCTGCTCGCCCTTCTCCACCTCATAGGCATGCGTTTCGCCAGGATTGATAATAAACACGTCCCCGGCGTGCACCTCGTAGCGGGTCCCTTGGAATACATGCATCCCTTTGCCCCGAACGACATACACGAGCTCAACAAACTCATGCCCATGCTCAGCTATCGAGCCCTGTACCGTTCGGGTAATCCAGAAAGGAAATTCGACCTTCATATACCGATTGCTGCTCAAAATATCTTTCATGCACGCTCACCCTCTATGACAAGTATGTCAGGCTGACTGCTGCTGCTTATTTCGCGTGCCCATGGCTATGTGCCAATGCAGCTTGATCGAACAGCTCGCGGTCAGGGTTCTGCTGCCATTCCTCCCAGCTCAACCCGTACTCCGCGAGAATTTGCTCGATTCTCCGTCTGAACGGGAGGCCTCGCTCCAGAAGCTGCTGCACCATCGGGTCGATTCTACCGCCGAGCTTGCGGCTGACCACTTCATTGAGCTGCTGCTCGAACTCATCGGCTAGCCGCGGATTCGCTTCAGCGAGGTTCACTTTCTCCCCCGGATCAACGAGCAGATCATAGAGTTCGCGCGGTGGACGCTTGAACGGGCCAGGGTCATACGTACGGATAAATTTATACCGATCTGTTCGAATGCCTCTCGCCGCCTGCCATGCACACTCGCTCAGATAAATAGTTTCGTGCGTGCCTTCGGATTCTCCTTCAATCGCCTGCCACATATTAATGCCGTCGAGTCCTCCCGGATCAACCAGCTTGCTCACATCGATACCCGCAGGCGCTTCACGCCGCACCGCATCGAGCAGCGTCGGCAGCAGATCCACCTGCTGCACAAGCCCTGGCACTCTGCGTCCGCCATCGATTCGGCCAGGCCAGCGCATGATGATCGGGACATGAACGGTCGGCTCATACAAGCCGCAATGATCCCAATAAATATCATGCTCGGTTAAGCTCTCCCCATGATCGCCGAACAGGACAAGCAGCGTATCTTCTTGGATGCCGAGCTTGCAGAGATGATCGTCCAGCTCCTTCAATCGGTCGTCCAAGTAGCGAATTTCCGCGTCATACAGCGCGTCATAGTAATCCGTATCCGTCACATTGCCGACGAGATCGTAGTGATGATGCTTAAAGAACGGATAAGCCGTATGATTATAGGCCGGCTCCATGCTCTGATTGCTTGGATCGAACGGGTCCTTCGATTCATCGTAGAACTGCGGAATATACGATTCCGGCGGCAAATACGGCGTATGCGCATCCCAATAGTGAAGGAACAGGAAGAACGATTCGCCCTGATGCTGCTCGATCCAAGGCAGCGCCAAGTCGTTCACCTTGCTGCCGTCAATCCACCGATTGCCGCCGACGGTGTTGATGTAATAATTATAGCCGCGGGCAAACCACTCCTTGAGCTGATAGAGATTGTCGACCGCGCCGGTTGTGAAGCCTGCCGAGCGAAGCAGGTTCGGCAGCCACTCGACCGACTTCGGCAGATGGGTCAGATCGGAGCCGTGGGAGACGACGCCGGTAGTGAGACCGATTTTGCCTGTGAAAATGCCTGTATGGGCAACTTCTGTCGGTATATCTGCTGCGTATGCACGCTCGAACAGCACGCCGTCGCGCGCAATTTGATCGAGATGCGGACTTGTCGGTTTCCCGTAGCCATAGCCGCTCAGCCTGGAGGCACGGAGCGTATCGAGCGAAATGAGGATGATTTTCATCGCAGGCTGAGTCCTTTCTTGATGCTCGACGTTGCCGCTTGCTCCAAGTAAGTAATTACCGTCTGGACGTTCTGATCCAGTGTAGCGCTGGACGAGAGAAGCGTGAGCTCCGGGCATTCCGGCTCTTCATACGGATCTGTGATGCCGGTAAAGTTCTTGATCTCGCCTGCTCTCGCCTTCGCATACAACCCTTTCACATCTCGCATCTCGCAAACATGAAGCGGGCATTTGACATACACTTCGATGTAATTCTGAATTTGCTGCCTTGCGTAATCGCGCATCTCCTTGTAAGGGCTGATGGCTGAGACCAGCACATCAACCCCGTTGCGGGAGAGCAGATTCGCAATATAGGCAATACGTTTCACGTTCTCGATACGATCTTCTCTGCTGAAGCCGAGCCCTTTGCATACCGTCGTGCGAAGCTCGTCGCCATCGAGCAGCTCCACGCGCCGTCCGCGCTCGCGCAGCTTCTTCTCGACGCTCTTGGCAGTTGTTGTCTTGCCTGCTCCGGATAATCCGGTGAACCACAATACCGAGCCATAGGTGCTGTTCATGCTCGTTTCCCCTCCATCTGCATCCCTAGGCAGGGACTGTAACTGGAACGCCGCCAAGCTGGTGCGACTGAATGGCAGCTTCGATAACCTCTTGCGCCGCGAGCGCATCCGCGCCTGACGCCGTTATATCTTCAGGCTGCACGCCTGCTTTAAGCTCTTCGATGAAACGATGAATGCGCTGATCGAACGTATCGTCGAAGCCTTTCATGCCGCCGAACAGCGGGTTACGGACGACGGTAAGCTCATCAGAATCATGAGGATAGTATGTCATGCTCTCGTAAACGTTGTCTACGACAATCCGTCCAGCGTTGCCTGCAACTTCGCAGAACTCAATCGGATGGCGCATCGACATATCGTAGCTGCCCGTCAGATGGCCGACCGCTCCGGAGGCGAACTCCATGTTAATGCTCACCGTCGACCAAGAGCTGCGACCCGGAGCCTTAGTCATGAAGGCTTGCACGCGCTTGATATCGCCGCCGAAGTAGCGCATCACGTCAATGGAATGCGGATGCAGCGCGCGCATGTGCAGCCACTCCGTATCTTCCTGCGGATTGCGGATCGTCAGCCGCATGTTGATGAAGAGCGTCGTGCCGAGCTTCCCGGCATCGACGAGCTCCTTCGCCTTGTACGCAGCTGGCGTGAAGCGGTGATTCAAGTTGCACGCGAGCCGTATGCCCTTCTCCCTGGCAGCGGCAACCATGCGGCGCGCCTCTTCGATATTGTTGGAAATCGGCTTCTCGACGAAGACCGATTTCCCTGCCTCAATTGCCGTCATGACCGGCTCGTAGTGATGGCTGCCCTTCTCTACGCCTGCTGTTGCGACAATGACAGCGTCAACAGCCTCGCGCTCGAGCAGTGTGCTCAGGTCGGTATAATGCGGCACGCCGTGCTCTCGCCCCGCAGCCGCTGCCCGTTCCGGCATCAGATCGCATACCGCGACAAGCTCCGTATCGGGGTGCCGCTTATAAACCCCGCAGTGGATTTTGCCGATGTTGTTGACTCCGACGACAGCAATTCTAATCATTGCTTTCCACCGGCTCTTTCTCTTCGGCTTGCGCTTCCACTTTCTCCTTGTCCTTGGATTGCAGCGAGCGCGCGAAGTTGATGGAGCCAATATAAAGCGAGTCATACGCCTCTTGAGAGGACGTGAAAATCTTGTTCTGTCCGTGCCAGTTCGTATTCGTATAGATCGGATTCGTGCGACCTGTCTGCTCTTCGCGTCTGGCGATATAGTCATGCATGCGCTGTGTCAGGAAGGCGACGACTTCCGGTTCTTGCTCCGCGACGTTCACGTTCTCGAGCGGGTCCTTCGTCAAGTTGTACAGCTCGATCTCCGGCTTGAAGTGGAAATCCGGCTCAAGCGCGCAGATGAGCTTCCATTCCGGCGTGCGCCACCCATGCTTGCGCATCCATGTGCATTCCGTAATATAGAACTCGCTCAGTTGTGAAGCGGTGTCCGCAGTTCCAGCGATTGCTTGCGTGAGCGTACGACCGTCAAAAGCAATCTCCGTCTGGATTTCCAGTAAATCCAGCACCGTTGGCATAATGTCGGAGATCAGACTCACATCGCCTACTCTACGGCCAGCCGGTACTCGTCCCGGGAACTTGAGAATCAGCGGAACGACAAGCGTACAGTCGTATAGTCCGTGATGGTCAAAATAGCAATCATGCTCATACAGCGTCTCGCCGTGGTCGGAGGTAATGACGATCAGCGTATCTTCTTCGAGTCCCATGTCTGCGATCTTCGTGAACAGTGTTTGAATCGCGATATCCATGTACGCAATCGCGCCGTCGTATTGCGCCGTCACATACTCGTGATCCGTCGTACCTTCCGGAATCCATGAAGCGAGGTAATCGCCGAACGGCTTGAAGTTGTACACGGGCTCCATCGATTCGTTCGATGGGTCCTTCTCGTCCTTGCCGTAGAACATCCGCTCGAATGGCGCAGGCGGCAAGTACGGAGAGTGCGGATCCATGTGGCGCATGAAGAGGAAGAACGGTTTATCTTCCGCTGCGAGACGCTCAAGCTCAGGAATCGCAACGCTATTCAAGCTCTCTGCTTTCGGAGCGCGCCCGCTCTCCTCTTCCGGCAGCCAAGACTCGTAGTTAAGGTACGTCTGGAAGCCGCGCGCCGACGGATTGCCTGTGAACCCGATACAAGTTGTGTTGTAGCCGTTCGATTCCAGCACTTCTGCGAGCGTCAGCACATGGCCGCCGAGCGGTCCTTGGTGGCGCAGCGCGACCACGTCTGTGCCGAAGACGTCCATGCCCGTAAGCATGGACGCATATGCTGGCGTCGTTGGGATGCTCGGGCTGAAATGCTTCTCGAACAGCACGCCTTGCGAAGCAAGTTTATCCATATATGGCGTTGTCAGTCGGTGATAGCCATAGCTGCTCATATGGTCACGGCGCAAGCTGTCGATACCGAAAAAGATAACGTTAGGTTTTTTCGCGGACATGTGGAAGTTCGCCTCCTAGATTTGGTTGGCTGATGGTGATTGTGGTGGTTATGGCGGTGGGCACGAGCTAGCGTGCGCCGAGCTTCTTCAAGCAAGCGTTCAGATAGCCGTACGACTCAGCTGCAACGGCTGTCACTTGATCAAGCGCATGTGCAGGCTGCGCGCCAATGACCTCGAGAACGACAGGACCATTATAGCTGCCTTGCACCATCGCTTCGCAGTAGCCGTAGAGGTCGATGTCGCCTCTGCCGCATGCTTGCAGATCAATTGGACCAGGTCCTTGCGCTCTGCCTTTGCAATCGCGGATATGAATATGTTTAACGCGGTTAATTACCGCTGGGAGCGCCTCTTCAGCGTTCTCGCCGGAGCGGTGAATATGGCTCGGGTCCATATCGATGCCGAATGACGAAGAGGAGATTTGATCCATCGCCGCAAGCGTTGTCGGCGTGTTATAGATCGCGTTGCCGACATGTGCTTTCACGCAAAGCGTTACACCGTATGAACCAGCGATTTCCGATAGATTCGTCAGTGTTGCGATCGATGCTGCCAAGTCTTCTTCTACGCCTGACTTGCCGCCAGGCCCGATATTGACGATCGGAATGCCGATTGCCGCCGCCGCTTCAAAAGCAAGCCGGAGCCGCCCTTCATCAAGCGAAGCAACCTCCATCGACAAGAACTTCAGGCCATTCTCCTGCATAATCGCTTGCAGCTCTTCCTTCTGTTCGCTCCAGCGGCTAAGGTCGAGATGCTCGCACATCCCTTGAATGGCCGATATTTCAACGCCATCGTAGCCGCAAGCCGCGATGGAACGCGCTGCCTGCGCGAAGTCGTACTCTTTGAATAAGACCGAGTTTACGCCTAATTGAATCATTTGATAGCAGCCTCCTATTTTTCGGATTCGAATGGTTATGGTTATCTCAAGAACAGCGGATCGCCGTGCAGCGGCGGCAATGGATGAGGTCTGACCATTTCGCCTCCGCGTTCGTACGACTCAATGACCGCAAACGTATATTCCAAGACTGCGAGAGCATCACGTCCATTCGCGCGCAATTGATCGAACGGCACTTTGTTCGACACGTCCTCCAGGAATGCGTGGAGACGGTTGTTAAATGTCCGGTTGAAGTCTGTTGTGCCGTAATCCGTTACTTCCGGCACAATTGGCGTGCTGATGGCAGGTACACCTTTCTCCGCTTTCCAGTACGAGATCTTCTCAACGCAGTTCTCGATACAGAACGTGCCCTTGGAACCAGCCATTTCAAGGCTCCACCAGCCGCCGAGTCCATACACCGCATCTCCGCGCTGGCTGAGCAGGTACCCGACGCCGCCGTTCTGGAAACGAACATGGATGGAGTTGATCGAAGCCATCACGTCGCCGGCGTTGCGTCTGAAGCCCGGACGGTCCGAGAACGTCTGGATATGCGTAATGTCGCCGCAGAAGTGGCGCATAACGCTGAGCGGATGCGTCAGGAACGCCTTCATGTGGAAGTACGGATGACCTTTCACTTTATCCGAGCCTGCAAGGCCGTAGTTCGCTTCCCCGCCGTTGAAGCCCATCTTCGCCAGGCAGTATACGAGCTCGCCGATCTCTCCATTTTCGACGTATTGCTTGCCGCGTGCAGCCGGCTCCGTGAAATAGTGGTTCAGGTTGCAGCCGAGATAAACCTTCTGCTTCTCCGCGTACGCAACAAGCTCGCGCGCCTCGCGAATATCGTGGCAAAGCGGCTTCTCTACGAGCACATGCTTGCCGTAGCCGATCGCTTCCATCGCCGGCTCGAAGTGCCAGCTGCCGTTGTCGATCCCGCCAGTCGTTACATCGATCACTTCGATATCCGGTTCGTTCTCGATCATGTCTTTCAAGCTGTAGTACGCCTTCACGCCGTATTTCTCCGCTGCCGCATCGGCGCGCTCCTTCACAACGTCGCACACTGCGACCAGATCCGCCAATTCATCTTCCTTATGACAAACGGCATGATGATTTCCGATTCCGTTCATGCCTACAATTCCGATTTTGACCGCCATTAATAGTTCCTCCTCGAATTGGGTTTATGATTATACGAACTGGTTTATACGGATTCAATCTTCGCATCACTCAGCCCGACGCGGCGTCCTTCTTGTGATGCAACATATGTAGCAAGTACCATGCGAAGCGAGGTTCTGCCTTCTTCTGCAGTCGCAATCGGCGGACGCTCGCCATGCAGAAACTCAGCTAGTGGTCTCGCTAAATTTCGAAGCCGCGCAACGTGATTGGCTGGTGAAGCAATCTCGCTCGCTGTCCACTCGTCTGTCGATGCCGTATATTTGAGCAGACCTGCTCCCTCAGTCGGCCTCTTCACATTGCAGCTGACCGCATCGCCGTAGTTCTGAACAACCGTGCCGCGCTCGCCAATAATTTCAGTCGTGTTCTGCGCGGCGCTGCAGGTGAATGAGCAGCTGACTTCGGCAATCGGGCCATTCGGATACCGAAATATGGCGATGCCGTTGTCATTCGGGATGCGCGGATTATAGAGCGAGCCGAGCTCCGCGGTAATGCTCTCCGGTTCGCCAAGCAGCCAGTGGATAAAATCAATCGGATGCGACGAATCATCAGCCCAAATATCGCGGTTCGATGCCGGTTCGACATGCCAGGAGTTCGCAAAATCAGCATTTAGCCCCATAGCTAACCCGTGTCTGCGGCGCACCATGAACACTTGGCCGAGCTCGCCGCTTGTGATCCATTCCTTCATCTGTACATTTTGCGGATCGACGCGCATTTGCCAGGCTAGCGTAAACGGCACTTGATGCCGCTCAACCGCTTGAACGATTCGGTCCGCCTCCGCCATCGTTAGCGCGAGTGGCTTCTGCACAATAATCGCTTTGCCGTGAGAAGCGGCCAGCTCGATCAGATCGGCATGTCTCGACGTTTCTGCGCCGATGACGACAGCGTCGATGTCATCACGCTGCAGCAGCTCGTTAACATCCTCATGACCCTCGAGTCCGAATGCACCTCTGGCTGTTTCCAGCCTAGCAGCATCATGGTCCCATCCTGCCAGAACCTTGACGCCTAATTCCGCATTTTTCCATTCTTCGCAATAGACGTTGACATGACCATGGGCGAAGCCAAGCACGCCAACGCCTTTCGTCTCTTTCATACATTCCCTCCGTTACGGATGGTTTTGGGACTGCCATGGAAACGGTTTCTATCCCCATCATACGAGTCTCTACGGCTCAATTCATGGCTGATCTGGACAATAAACTCTCCGATCAGGACCGATTTTCAAATCTATGGAGTGGATTCGAAGGGGGCTGGGCAATCTAGAAAAGCTTGTCATAAGCAAGAATTGACGCTTGTGAAGGGAGGAAGCAGCGTGGCTCGCAAGAAAAACCAGCCTTTTGGAGCGAAGATGCAGGCGATGGAAATGAAGGACAGCCAAGCCGAGAATGACGTCGCAGGGTCTACCGATCGCAACCGTAACCAGAAAGGCCATGTGCCGAATAGCCCGTCTACCGGTTAACGAAAAAAGCCGTCTCCAGGGGACTTTAATCCACCTGAGACGGCTTTTTAATTTATTAGGTTACCGCTTAAACCACACTCGAACCAAGCTTCTTGCCGAGCAGCGACTTAATATTCTTTACCAGCTCCACCGAAGCATCGATCTCGACCTTGCGGGTCGATACGCTCTCGATGCTGCAGCCGATCGGGATGCCCTTCTCGATGCCGTATTCCAAGATCTCTTCGAAAATCTTCTGACAATGACGGATCGACTGATCCAGTACATCGCTCGAATATTTGAGGTCGTTCTCGAGCCATTTCGGAATGCTGATGCCAAGCCACTTCATGAATTCCAGCGTTTTCGTCGAGCCGCACGGCGCCAGATTGAACAGGATTGGAACCATGTCGATGCCGTTCTCGCTGCAATAGTAGAAGTAATCGGACAGGAAGTTCTTCGATGCTTCCACGTTGTAGATCGCTTGGGTGACGAAGAAATCGCAGCCGTTCTTCATTTTGCTCACGACCCGCAAATGCTCATCCTGCTTACTCAAGTGCCGTTCAGGAATGACAACGCCGCCGAAGATCAGATTATCGTTATGCGCCTCACTCAGCTGATAGGCATCCGAAAGGCCTAAATGCACTTGCTGCTTGCTCGAGCTGCTGCCGACAAATACGGAGTACCTGTCCTGATCGGCGTCTTTTCGCGCCCAGTCAATAAACGCTTCCCGCGAATAGTTGCCCACGCAGTTATAAATGATTTTCGGAACATGCAGCTCGTTCAAGTATTGCTTGCTGTATGTATCCGGAGATACCGTCTGCAAATAAGGAAACGGACGCTCTTGTTCGATCCGGTCCGCCTCTTCCTGCACATCATAGAGGATGAGCGCATCCAGATCCAAGTCACGCAGACGTTCGCATTGCTTCTGCGCGATTTCCGCGATTTTCTCGGGCGTATGCGTTGCCTTCGGCGGCGTCATGCCGTATGAGATGAGCCCAGGTTTTCTTGCTAATAGTTTATCCCGCAACATTTGCTCCACTTCCTTGCTCCTTGTTGTATCTATATTTCGCTATCGTAAACTTTCGACCTTAATTGCGCATCTCCTTTATTGCGAACGTTATTGATTTTTTATTAATGATATAAAATATTCTAATGAATGCGTGAGCCACTTGTTTGGATGAATGATCGCGTACAGGTTTAATTTCAGCTCCGGATGGTGAAAAGCAAGCTCGACGAGCGCTCCACTTTGAAGCTCCTCCTCTACTGCCATACGAGGCAGCAGCGAAATGCCCGTCCCTGCTTTCACGCAACGCTTAATCGCTTCGGGGTTCCCGAGCTCCAGCACGATACTCGCTTTCAACTTATGCTTCCTAGTAAGCCTCTCCAGCATAATGCGATAGTTGCAAGTCGGTTCTGGCAAAATCCACTCTGCGCCATCCAGCTGCTCCAGCTCTATTCGATCCCGCTTCACGAATGGGTGGTCAGGCGCTGCAACGAGAGCGAGCTTTTCCTCTCTAATATTGATCCAGCTTAGCGTATCTTCAGGAGGCCTGCTCTCCAAAATAAATCCGATATCGACTGTCCCATCTTTAACGTGATTAATAATCGTCGATTCACGGTCAGGAAGCAGCCGTACAGCGAGCTCGGAGTCGAATTCCCTGAGCTGCCCAATGAATGGTGGCAGATAGTAGGAAGCAAGCGAGTCTATCGTGCCAATGGTCAGGCTTCCCCCTCTCGGCGAAGTCAGCCGTTCCTTCGACTGTTGGAAGAGATCCAGCATTTGATTGACGATCGGCAGCAGCGCCTCACCTGCAGACGTTAATCGAAGCCCTCTCCCATATCGCTCAAACAGCTGAACACCGTAGGCTTTCTCAAGCTTCTGAATCTGTATCGTCACACTGGATTGCGCGTAGCCGAGTTCTTCCGCTGCACGCGTGAAGCTTTGCCGCAGTGCAACCTCACGGAAGGTTTGAAAGTAAGCGAGTTCCAAAGCTCCGCCCTCCCATTAACATTATTGATAATCGCTATTACTAATTATAGATAACTGTAATAGTAAAAGCCATGCTAAAGTAAGTTCAACAACTACTAATGAGGTGGTCTTCCTATGCTGACAGAATCACAATTGCAAGGTATATACGTCCCGGTCGTGACGCCTTTCTTGGCGAACGAGGAGATTGATTTTGCAGCTTATGAGCGGTATTTAATGAACCTGCTGTCTCATGACATCGATGGTCTGGTGATAAACGGGACGACTGCCGAAGCTCCGACTGTTACTTGGGATGAGGTTGCTGAGATTGTCAGGTTAACCTCTAAGCTTCTGAGGGATACAGGGAAGCAGCTCCCGCTCGTCATCGGAACTGGGACAAACGATACACGCTCGACGATAATGCGTACGGAGCAGGCTGCACAGCTTGGAGCTGACGCAGTTCTGGTAGTTACGCCTTATTACAGCCGGCCTTCACAGGCAGGAATCCTCCAGCATTTCGAGCGCGCAGCTAGTGTAGGCATCCCCGTCATTGCATACGAAGTGCCCGCTCGCACCGGTATTAGAGTCGAAGCAGATACGATGAGGAAGATCTTGGAGATTGATGGCGTGATTGGTCTAAAAGATAGCTCAGGCGACTTGCGGCTCATCCGTCAATTGATGGAGTCAGGCTGTTCGAAGCCGATTCTTTGCGGGGAGGATGCGGGGTTCTATGAGATGCTGGGCAGCGGAGCCAAAGGCGGCATTCTTGCTTCGGCTAACTTGAGAACGAGTGACTTCATGGACGTATATCGGGCTTACCAGGCTGGTGATACAGCACGAGCGGAGGCGACTTTCCAATCACTCTCCCCTCTTATCGGGCTGCTGTTCAAAGAGTCCAATCCAACTCCGTTGAAGTGGATGCTGGCCAGACAGGGATTGATCAACAGCGACGCGGTGCGGCTGCCGATGACTGGGATATCGGAGGGGTTGAGGGCGCGTTTGTGCGGTTTTCATGAGTAAATGAGCAATAAGACGTAAAATACCGTAAGTATTCTCGCGATATTCGTCGACAAAACCGAATAAAGCCGAATAAAATGGAACCATCATCAGTAATGGTGAAAATTCCCTTTCGGAGGCTTATACCATGTTCACTGAGGAACGGCGAACTGAAATACTGAAGATGCTCGAAACGGAAGGCCGCGTACTTGCGAAGGATTTAGCAGATCGATTTGAGATGTCTATCGATTCCATCCGAAGAGATTTGACGATCATGGAAGAGAAGGGTTTGCTCAAGCGCACGCATGGCGGCGCTATTCCACCCAGCCAAGTCCGTAATACGATTACGCCAGAGTCACTCCCCACTCGCTATGGGGAAGGTACGCCGCTTCAGAACGCTATTTCCAAGAAAGCTGCCTCCTATATTCATGAAAACGACACCGTCTTTATCTCAGGCACTGGGATCCATTACGGCATGCTGAAGTATCTCCCGACGTTTCCTTTCACAGTTGTCACGAATGCCATTCGAATCGCGGACTGCCTTAAGGATCTCCCCCATATCGATACCTATATTGTTGGAGGCAAGGTCAAGCAGTCTGGCAACATGACAGATGCGCTCGCCTATGATTTTCTACGTCAATTCTCGCTCGATATCTGTTTCATAACAGGCGGGGCTATCTCGAAAAACGGCATCAGCACTGCAACGCCAGAAGTAGCAAGCCTTGGCAGAAGCGCCATTGAAATTTCGCGTAAAACAATCTGCCTCGCTCCTCATGAGAAGCTTGGCATTGACGCGTTCGTTAAGATTGGCCCGATTACACCGATTGATATTCTCATTACTGATGAGGAAGCGTCCATTGATGTGATTGAGGAGATTGAGAGCAGAGGCGTAAAAGTCATTATTGCGAAGGTCGATAGCATATAGACTCTGCAAAAAAGACGTGACCTGTAAGGGTCACGTCTTAGATTAATTGTTGCCTATATTGGAATTTTCCACTCTAGAACTGCTAAAACAATCAAAATTTCACTCTATAATGGAAAAATCCACTCATTTCAGATAGAGAATGGCTGTTTTAGCCTTTTCCGCCGAAAATGAGTGGAAATATCCAACATAGCCTCTGAAAAGCAGTTGTTTTGGCAAAAATGAGTGGATTTATCCAACATAGCCACCTGTGTGCTCACTCGCTCGCTTCCGGTGAAGTTGATGCTGGCTACAGAAGCTAATCGGCATCCACGCAGTTATGAATGTCGGTGAAGGGCATCATGTTCTCAAAATAGGTGCGACGATTTCGGAGAGCCCACAGCGGCCATAAACGGAGCCCATAAAACATCCGAATGCAGCAAACAGAGCAATTCCATCGAATAAACTCTTCCCATCAGACCGTTCAATCGTGTCAAACGAAAGCGTTTTTCCGCTCCCCTTCTCTTCCAGAGGCGCAACAAATATATCTTCCCGATTAACGCCAAGCGACTCTAATGCAGTAATCGCCTTTTCTAAGTACAGGGAGTAATTGAAGGATGCAATAAAGCGCATATTGTTCGGATCATCCTCTAGACGTAATGGGAAATGCTTATTAAGCTTGTCAAAAAGCATATTACGTTCCACGGTGATGACATACGAGTAGTTTGGACAAATAATTCCATTCCAACTGACTGATGAAGAACGTATTCAATGGCGCATTCTCTGTGTTGACGAGTCCGACTAATTCATTGGTAGCAACGGCACTCTTGTAGCTGTGGAAAATTGTAAAAACAAAGACAGAACCATAAGTTAATATCCAATAATCGACTTGTGTATGCTTGAGAATTTCCGTCGCATCTTGAAAACGACCTGTGAGTGCATACAGGATCGCAACATTAAATCGCGAATGGACATTGATCAGCACTTCCCAGACAAATAAGATCCAGCCCAAGAGATACTGCCCAAGCAGCAGATTTCCGAATCCGGGCATTAACAAGGACCATGCGACGACAACCCATGGGTGCCGCAGCTGCCCGCCCTAGACAGACTACTGCGGCCTCTTTAATTACACGAGATGGCAAGCTACCTTGCGGTCGTTGCCTACATCCCGGAATAGCGGCACTTCCTCACGGCAGCGCGCAACCGCGAATGGACAACGCGTGTGGAACTTGCACCCGGGCGGAGGATCGGCGGGATTCGGCAGTTCACCGTTCAGAACGATCCTCTCGCGCTTCAGCTTCGGAATCGGAACCGGCACGGCTGAGAGCAGCGCCTTCGTATACGGATGTAGAGGATCCCGGAACAACTCGTCGCGCGGCCCCGTTTCCATCATCGTACCGAGATACATCAC
This sequence comes from Paenibacillus taihuensis, assembly GCF_003386535.1. GTDB lineage: Bacteria > Bacillota > Bacilli > Paenibacillales > Paenibacillaceae > Paenibacillus_Z > Paenibacillus_Z taihuensis. The sequence goes on along the minus strand of NZ_QTTN01000019.1, from coordinate 39,490 downwards.
CCCGATATGCGAACATAAGTGTTCGACGACGCTAAGATCATGCGAAATAAATAAGTAGGTTAGCCCCTGCTTCTCTTGCATACCGCGAAACAAGTTGATGATTTGCGCCTGAATCGACACGTCAAGCGCGGAAACAGGCTCATCCGCGATAATAAGATCCGGATTCAAGACGAGCGCGCGGGCAATGCCGACGCGCTGCCTTTGTCCGCCTGAGAATTCATGCGGGAACCGGTCGAAGTGGTACGATGATAACCCGCAAGCGTTCAGCACGTCCAGCACACGGCCGCGAACCTCCGTAGGCGAAGCCAGACCGTGATCAAGCAGCGCCTCGCCGATCGCATCGCCGATTCGCACGCGCGGATTGAGGGAGCTGTACGGATCCTGGAAGATCAGCTGCATCTTCGGCCTCAGGCGGCGCAGCTCGTCCGGCTGCAGGTCATACAAGTCGACGCCGCCGAATTTCACTTCGCCGGCCGTCTTGTCCGTCAAGCGTAGAATCGTTCGGCCGACTGTGCTTTTGCCGCTCCCGGACTCTCCAACAAGCCCGAATGTTTCCCCGCGTTTGATCGAGAAGCTGATATCGTCGACGGCTTTCACATGTCCGACCGTGCGGCTGAGCAGTCCTGACTTAATCGGGAAATATTTCTTCAGTCCATTTACCTCTAGCAGTGCTTGAGCCTCTGTCATACAGGGGTCACCTCCTCGTTCAACCAGCAAGCGACTTTTTGCCCGTTACCCGCATCCTTCAGTACCGGCTGTTGCGTCCTGCAAATATCCATGCAATATGCGCAGCGATCATGGAAGTAGCAGGACGGTGTAAGCTCCAACGGGTTCGGTACCTGCCCCGGAATCGAGTACAGCTCGTCCTGCCGCTGATTGATGATCGGTTTGGACTTCAACAGCCCTTTCGTGTACGGATGCTGCGGGTTCTCGAACAAGGCCACAACTTCGCCTTCTTCCACGACTTTTCCCGCATACATCACCACGACGTAATCCGCCATTTCGGCCACAACGCCTAGATCATGCGTGATAAGTAGAATCGACATGCCTGATTCTTCTTTGAAACGGCGCAGCATATCCAGTATCTGCGCTTGAATCGTTACATCGAGCGCAGTCGTTGGCTCATCAGCGATGAGAAGCTTAGGTTCGCATGAGATCGCTATCGCAATCATAATGCGCTGCAGCATACCGCCGCTGAGCTCATGCGGATAAGAATCCGCGATCTGCTCCGCCCGCGAAATGCCAACCTCGCCAATAAGCTCGATGGCTCGCTTGCGCGCCGCTTTCTTGCTCATTTTCCGATGTTCGATAAGCGGCTCCATCAGCTGCTCGCCGATCTTCAGTACCGGATTCAGCGATGTCATGGGCTCTTGAAAGATCATCGCGATTTCGTTGCCGCGAATGGTACGAAGCTCATTGCGACCAAGTTTCAGCAAATCAATGCCGTCAAACGCGATCCGGCCTCCTGCTACGCGCCCAGCAGGTCCTTCTACCAAACCCATGACAGACATCGCCGTAATGCTCTTGCCGCTTCCGGACTCGCCCACGATACACACGATTTCTCCTTGCCGGACCTGCAGCCCGACATCGTCCACTGCCCGCACTACACCTTCTTCGGTATGAAAATGCGTGCTTAGATGCTCAATCTCAAGTACGTTACTCATGTTAGCTTGCACCTACCTTTTTTGCTTGGGATCCAGTACGTCCCGCAAGCCGTCTCCGAATATATTAATGGCGATGACCGTCGCGAAAATCGAGAATCCCGGCGGAATCCAAAGCCACGGATGATCTTGAAAGTCGATCATATTGTTCGCCGCGTCGATCATGTTGCCCCATGTAGGCGTCGGCGCCATAACGCCGAGACCGAAGTAACTAAGCACCGACTCGCTGAGAATGGCACCGCCGATATTGAATGTAGCGATGACGATAATAAGCGGTACCAGGTTCGGCAGCAGATGATTGAATAGTTTGCGGCGGTCGCGTAGCCCAAGTACAACGGTGGCCTGCATATATTCCCGCTCTCGCAAGCTCAGCATTTGGCCCCGAACCATCCGGGCAAGCCCCGGCCAGCCGACGATGCTTAGCATCAGCATTACGATATACATCCTGTAATCGGTCGGCACCTTCCATTCCGACAGCAGTGCCCCGAAGATGAATAGCAGCGGCAAGCTCGGGATGGTCAGCAGCAAATCCGCAAGCCGCATGACGAGCTGATCGACGACTCCGCGGTAATAGCCGGCGATTACGCCTAACAATGTGCCGACGAAGACCGACAGCACCATGGACGCCAAACCGACTGTTAATGAAATTCGTCCAGCCAGCAGTACACGCGCCAGCACATCCCGACCAAGAGCGTCCGTGCCGAGCCAGTGCTTAAGGCTAGGCGCATTATTCATAACCGCCATATTAATCTTATTATCCGTATACGGCGAGAACAGCGGGCCGATGAAACAGGCTGCGAACATGAACGCCACGACGGCGAATCCGAGCATAGCCAGCTTGTTCTTCAATAACCGCCGGAGCGACTGCCGCCACATTGAAGCGTGTGGCGCAGTTCTAACCGGCACTGCCTTGGCGGCTCCCGCTTCTTCTGCGTGAATCGTTGACATTCTCTTGACCTCCTACAATCGGACCCGTGGATCGGCGACTCGGTACAGAATGTCCGAGAGCAGCGTGCCGATGACGGTCAATATCGCGATAAACATGGTAAATCCCATTAGAAGCGGATAATCCCGCAGCGTGAAAGACTGCATATAAAGCTGACCGATCCCCGGCCAATTGAAAATTTTCTCGATAATGAGCGATCCGCCGAACAGGGCCGGAAGCTCGAAGCCTACCAGCGTGATGGCAGGCAGCAAGGCATTTCGCAATGCGTGCGTGAACAGCACCTTGCGTTCCTTAAGTCCTTTGGCGCGAGCCGTGCGGATGTAATCCTGCTTGATGACATCGATCATGTTGCTTCGGAAGTACCTCGTAAGCGATCCGACGCCGAGCAATGTCATCACGATAACCGGCAGTGTCATATGGTGAATGACTTCCTTGACATAAGCGAGCCCCGTCGCGTTGCTCCCCGTCGTAAGCATACCGCCCGGAGGAAGCCACTTCCAGTCAACAGCGAGTATTTTGATCAGGAAAAGCCCGATGAAGAAGGACGGAATAGACATCGCCGCGAAGAGAAACAACATTACAAAAGTATCGATCCAAGAATATTGTTTGTAGGCGACGAACACGCCGACAACAACCGCAATGAACCACGTCAGGAACGTGGAGATAATCGCAAGCAGGAACGAGTTCCAGATGTATTGGTTGAATAGCGTCAGAACTGGCTTCTGCTGAGCCAGCGAGTAGCCGAAGTCGCCGTGGAAAGCGTTCTTCATCCACGTCCAATACCGCTCGATTACAGGCTTGTTCAATCCATATATTTCTCGAAGCTCCGCTTTGCGTTCCGGCGTGAGCTTGATGTTCCCCGTGATGAAGTCACCTGGCGTCAAGGCATACAGGCAGAAAATCAAGAAGGAAGCCGCGAACAAAATGATGATCATATATAAGATCCGCTTCGTAATGTACGTGCTCATAATCGACTCCTTAATCTGCAATTCCCTGTCCGCAACAGGACAGGGAATCGCGATTCATAATACCTTATTTGCTCAGCGTCCAATTCGGCAAGCTTGGAGCCAGACCGTTGAATGGGCTGATGCTTAAGTTTTGAATGCGTCCGTTATAGGCATACACGCTCTTCTTGTAGCTGGTGAAGATGACAGGCAAATCGTCATTCAACAGCTGGAAGATCTGTTTGTAGATTTCCTTGCGCTCGTCGATGTTCGAAGTAGCCAAACCTTTTGCATATAGCTCTTTGAATTTCGGATTATCATAGCCGGCAATCTCGCCATCGACGAATTGGAGCAATCCGTCCGCAGGGTCGGTCAACAGCGATGTCGAGAAAGAAACGAGATCATAGTCCCCGCCTTCGACCTTGGAAACGAGTGCGTTGAAGTCCGCAAAGACCTCCGGCTCGAATTTAATGCCAAGCGCTTCGTAATCTTCCTTAGCTACGGCGATGAACACATCCGTATCCGGCTTCTTGGAACCGAGATAGTGAATCGTCAGTTTCTTGCCGTCTTTCTCGCGAATGCCGTCTGCGCCGACTTTCCATCCCGCTTGATCCAGAAGCTGCTTCGCTTTCTCCGGATCGTATTTGTACGGATTAATGCCCTCCTCCGTGTATGCCCATGAAATCAGCGACGATGGGATATTGGCAACCTGGTAGGCGCCTTGGCTAGCTTCCACATAGATGCTTTGGCGGTCTAACCCGTACGTTAGCGCTTGGCGGACTAATTTGTCTTTAAGCGCCGGGTGCGCAAGGTTCACTTGAAGATAGCCGTAGTTGCTCGGCGTATAAGCCTGAACATTCACGAAACCAAGCTCCTTGAGCTTATCGATGTTTTCTTTCGTTGCGCTGAACGAAGCGTAGTCGACTTCGCCAGTCTCCAAGTACTGCCATGTGTCTCCATCAGAAGTCTTATAGATAAAGTGCTCCGTCTTAGGCTTGCCGCCAAAATAATTCTCGTTTGCGATCATCCGTACTTCTTGTCCCGGAATAAATTTCTCCAGCTTATACGGACCATTGCCGAGCGGACTGCTGCTAAGCTTCTTCATGTAGTCCAGCTGACCCTGTTTATACTCCTTGCCGTAGTAAGCCTTGGATAGTACATCGGATCCTAGCAGAGTCAGAGCGCTTGCGTTAGGCTGTTCGAGCGTAACCGAGATAGTCTGCGGATCAATGACCTTAATACCCGAGATGCTCGTAGCTTTGCCAGCTTTATAGTCCTCGCCGCCTACTACGTGCAGCGTGCTTACTTGGGAATCGCCGTCATACGACTTATCGTGAAGGATCGTCCATGTGAAAGCGACGTCATCAGCAGTAAGCGGCGATCCGTCGCTGAATTTCAAGTCCTTGCGCAAGTGATAGGTGTAAGTCAGGTTATCTGCCGAAACATCCCATTTCTCGGCTAATCCCGGAATCGGAAGCCCTTTATTATCCACGCTCAGAAGCGGCGTATAGAGCAGCGACGAAACGTTGCCGTCATAACCGCTTTGTTGGAAATAAGGGGTGAATGCTCCGCTTGGATCGGTCAACCCAACGATGATCGTGTCCGTGCGATTCTTCGCCGTATCCGGTAGCTTAGACATATCGCTTGCTTGGTACAGTCCATTCGCATCTGCTGCCGGTGTCGTGCCCGCGTTAGACGCCGTATTGCTCGGAGCAGCCTGGTTCGTGCTAGGCGCTCCATTATTTGCTGTTCCTGCATTGTTGCTATTGCTGCCGCAAGCAGTCAACAAGATCGCGCAAACAAGTATAGCGGTGGATAATGTAACGACTCTTTTCTTCATCTTTGAACAACCTCCCGAAATAAATGGATCTAATCAATATTTTATAATTCCGATTGAATTACTCAACATTGTTGATGCCCTTATTATAGGACTGTGTATCAGTTCTGTAAATAGAGAACTATATAAATATTTCTTTAAGAAAAGAATTATTCGGAAAGTTTGGAAACCCAACCCCTCGCTCCCTGTCGCAAATCATAAAAAAACCATTTCCGCACCGTCAAGAACGATGTGAAAATGGCTTAATTCTTTTATAAGTTTCTCGGTATAGCTATTCGGCTCTCTCGATATATTCCATCAGCTTGCCGTACATCTGAGCCAACGCGCCGATTCGTAAGCTGTATACCGTTAGCGTCTCGCCTTCGAAATGAGCGGTCAACATGCCGGCATGCCGCAGCTTTGCAATATGGTCGTGAGTAATGCCTTTCGAGAGCTCCAGATGGCGAACAATCTCAATAAACGAGCGCGGTCCTTTGTGCAGAAACCGCAATATTTTGAGCCGGCTCCGTTCCGCCACGCTGCGAATCATGCGATACTCATGCGTCGACAGAAAGTCATCTTCGTCCATATCAATTCTTGCGGCATAATGACAGACCGTTAAGCTTCCGTAATGATGAACGACGTTGAACGGTTGAAAGTGATATTGAGGCATGAGCACCAGCTTCTCAAGTCCTTTTACCGGCTCAAAGTATAACCCGTTCGATGTCTCGTCCACGAATTGAGCCGGGTCCAACGAAGGAAGCGCTTGCTTGCGAATACGCACGTCTTCGTCCAGCCGATTGATGAGTGCCGTATCGATATGCTGAAAATATTGCTTGTCCCAAAGCTCGAACAATTTCGCAGTCCGATCACGAAACACGGTCATATTCGCGGGAAATTGATTGCCGTATGGCGACATCAATTCATACAATGCACCTGCCGTCAGTCCTCTGAGCCACTCGGCAAATCCGGCAGCATCTTCATTCGGGCATAAAAAAACGAGCAGATAGGTAAGCTTCCAATCCCCGTCGATGCTCAAACTATCTAGTATTTCCACTAACTCAGGCGTAAACCTCTGTCTTGCCTGCTTAGGCCATGTTTCCGTCAAATCCAATTTCTTATGCGATTTCTTGCAAATATAGGCATGCAAGCTGCTGATGACTTCGTAAAGCGGTTTGAATCTAATATCTAAACTGTATGTCACTCCCGCACGCCCCTCTCTGCCTATCATTATAGCGTGCGTTATTCGCTCCTTACCACTTCGAATTTCCTAGGACCGTTATTTTCCAAATGACTAAACACAAAAAAGCCGCTGTTTCAGTTAACAGCGGCATGTTACTTTTAACGACTATTAACGGAACTCCGGCGGCGTTCTGCGCGCGACGTTCGTCAAGATCGCCGCTTCAATGACCGCCTTGCGTACATTCGCGACGACTTGATCGTTGAATATGCTCGGGATTATGTAATCCGCATTCAGCTCGCTCCCGGAAACGACTGAAGCAATAGCGCGGGCAGCCGCCATCTTCATCGGCTCGTTGATACGCCGCGCACGGCAGTCTAGCGCTCCGCGGAACAACCCAGGGAACACGAGCACGTTGTTGATTTGGTTCGGATAATCACTGCGGCCGGTCGCGAATACGGCAACATGCGGCAGCGCTTCTTCCGGCGAAATCTCCGGCTCCGGGTTCGCCATCGCGAATACGATGCTGCCTGGTGCCATCTTCTTCACATCGTCCCCATTCAACAATCGGCCGCGTGAGACACCAATGAAGACGTCCGCACCTTCGATAACCGACTTCAAGTCACATTCGTTCGCCTCAACCTGAGGCTGATCCGCAAGCCACTGCCACATCGGATGATGATCATACTTGCCGCCGCGGACAATTGCGCCGTCACGGTCAACCGGCACGAGCCGCTTCACGCCGGCTTGCAGCAGCATTTTACAGATCGAAACCCCTGCTGCACCGATGCCGTTCACAACGACGCGAATGTTCTCCATCCGCTTGCCTACTACCTTCAGCGCATTGAGCAAGCCTGCGATAACAACCACCGCCGTACCATGCTGATCGTCATGGAACACAGGGATGTCCAGCTCATCAGCGAGCCTCGTCTCGATCTCGAAGCAGCGCGGAGAAGCAATATCCTCGAGGTTAATGCCGCCGAAGATCGGGCTCATCGCTTTGATCGTGCGGATAATTTCCTCCGTATCCTTCGTATCCAGACAGATCGGGAATGCGTCTACGCCGGCTAGCTGCTTGAACAACATCGCCTTCCCTTCCATCACTGGCGCCGCTGCATGCGGACCGATATCGCCCAGACCGAGCACTGCTGTGCCATCCGATACGACAGCTACGGTGTTCCGCTTAATCGTGAGCGAATAAGCCTTGTTCGGATTTTCCGCAATCGCCGCACAAACCTTGGCCACGCCAGGCGTGTACACTTTGGAGAGATCGTCGCGGTTCTTGATCGGCAGCGTCGGCTGGATCGTGATTTTGCCGCCCAAGTGAACAAGGAACGTCCGGTCCGAGACGTTAATGACAGTCACGCCATCCAGATTACGCAGCGCTTCAACCGTCGCCGCTTCGTTCTTATCCGGCAGATCCACCGTGATGTCACGCGTAGAAGTTTCATGACCTGGACGAATCACGTCAATGGACGTGATGTCTCCTCCTGTCTTGCTTAGCGTCGCCGCTACATCCGCGAAGGTCACCTTCTTATGATCCAGCTCTAGTCGAAAGATAATGCTTGTTTTTGCCATTTTAGACCCACCCCCGCCATTTCACAGCTTCAGCTGTGCGCTTAAGTCCTACCATATATGCAGACAAACGCATGTCTGTCTTCTTCTCGAGCGAAGTATGATACACGTTATTGAACGCGTCGACGAGAATCTTCTTGAGCCGCGTGTTCACTTCTTCTTCGGTCCAATAGAACCCCTGATTGTTCTGTACCCACTCGAAGTACGACACCACGACGCCGCCTGCGCTTGCAAGCACGTCAGGTACAATCATAATGCCCCGTTTGGTCAAAATCTCGGTCGCCGCCTGTGTCGTCGGGCCATTCGCCGCTTCGACCAGCAGCTTCGCTTTGATCAAATAGGCATTGTCTTCGGTAATTTGGTTCTCGATAGCCGCTGGAATTAGGATATCGCAATCTTGGATCAATAATTCCTGATTTGTAATTCGGTTCGGAAATAGGTTCGTCACGCAGCCGAACGAATCTCTGCGATCCATCAAATGGTCAATGTCGAGGCCATTCGGATTGTACAGCGCGCCTGCGGCATCCGAGATGCCAACCACGTTCGCGCCTGCATCGTGAAGGAACTTGGCCAAATAGCTGCCTGCATTGCCGAAGCCTTGAATAATAACGCGCGCGCCTTGAATCGGGATGCCAAGAACAGCGGCAGCTTCATGCAGCACGATGCTCACGCCTTGCGCCGTCGACGATTCGCGGCCGATCGAACCGCCAAGCACGAGCGGCTTGCCTGTAATGAAGCCCGGCGAGTCGAATTCGCGGATACGGCTGTACTCGTCCATCATCCAAGCCATAATTTGCGCATTCGTGAACACGTCTGGCGCGGGAATGTCTTTCGTTGGACCAACGAGCTGGCTGATTGCTCGTACATAACCACGGCTCAGACGCTCCAATTCGCCAAAAGACATTGTGCGCGGATCGCACTGAATGCCGCCTTTTCCTCCGCCGTATGGCAGATTCGTCAAGCCGCACTTGATGCTCATCCACATCGAGAGCGCCTTTACTTCCTCCTCCGTAACGTCCGGATGGAACCGAACGCCGCCTTTAGTCGGGCCGACAGCATCATTATGTTGTGCGCGATAGCCAGTGAACACCTTCACCTTGCCATCGTCCATCTTAACAGGGATACGGACAGTCAAAAGTCGCAGCGGCTCCTTCAACAGCTCGTAGTAAGCGCTGTCATATCCGAGCTTAGTTAGAGCCGTTTCAATCACTTGCTGCGTTCTTGCGAGTACATCGACATTTTCTTTTTCTTTGACGTTAAGCATCCTGATATCCCCCTTGGGTTTATGGAAAACCTTGCTGCTGCGACTGCTACTTTGGCATAGAGAAGGCCCTCTAACCAGCTGGGTAGAGGGCCGCAAAGCTCATTACATTTTGCGGGAAGTCAGTTTCGCTTGTGTGAAGAGAAGCAGGTAGTCGTAGCCCCCGGCTTTGGAGTCCGTACCGGACATGTTGAAGCCGCCGAACGGATGCACGCCTACAAGTGCGCCTGTGCACTTACGGTTGATGTAAAGGTTGCCGCAGTGTACAGTCTCAAGCGCTTCTGCGATGCGCGCTTCGTCTGTCGAGAAGTACGAACCCGTCAGGCCGAACTCTGTATCGTTGTACATCGCGATCGCTTCTTGCCAATCCTTCGCTTTTGCCAGTGCCAATACAGGTCCGAAGATCTCTTCCTGCATGATACGCGCCTTGCCGCTCACATCACCGAAGACAGTTGGCTGAATATAGTAGCCGTTGCCTTCTGCTTTGTCGCCGCCAACAAGCAGCGTACCTTCTTGCTTGCCAACCTCGATATAGTTCAGAATCCGCTCATACGACGTCTTGTCGATTACCGGACCTGCCGCGAAGTTCTCTTCTTGCGGTCCGACTTGCAGTAGCTTCGTCAATTCAACGACACGCTCAGCAACTTGATCGTAAACCGACTCAACGATGATCGCGCGGGAGCCGGCGGAGCACTTCTGACCTTGGAAACCGAATGCCGATGCGACAATTGCCGCTGCAGCTGCTTCCAGATCTGCCGTTTCGTCCACGACGATACCGTCTTTACCGCCCATCTCTGCAATGACGCGCTTGATCCAGATTTGGCCCGGAACCGTATCTGCCGCAAGCTTGTTGATGCGAAGACCAACTTCCTTCGAGCCAGTGAAGCTGATGAAACGTGTCTTCGGATGCGTCGTCAGGTAGTCGCCTACTTCTGCGCCGCTGCCTGGAATGAAGTTGATTACGCCGGCGGGCAAGCCCACTTCTTCCATAAGAGCCATAAATTTATGTGCGATAACCGGAGTTGTCGATGCCGGCTTCAAGAGTACCGTGTTACCCGAAACAACTGCTGCAGCTGTCATGCCGACACAGATTGCGAGCGGGAAGTTCCACGGTGGAATAATAACGCCAACGCCCAGTGGAATGTACGTCACTTTATTGTCTTCGCCCGGAATCTTCGTAAGCGGCAATGTCTGATCCACTTTGCTCAGTCGGATCGCTTCACGTGCATAGAACTCGAGGAAGTCGATCGCTTCAGCTGTATCCACGTCAGCTTCTACGTAGTTCTTGCCGGATTCGACCATCATGAGTGCGGAGAATTCATGCTTGCGTTCACGCATCAGCTTCGCTGCTTGGAACAAGTATTCAGCACGCTCGCGAGCAGGAACCTTCTTCCACGTTTCAAACGTTGCGAGTGCGGCTTGCATCGCTTGTTCAGCCAGCTGTTGATCCGCTTTGCTTACAGAACCGACAACTTCGTCAATGTTACCTGGATTGATCGATGTGATTTTTGCTTCCGTCTCGATCTTGTTGCCGCCGATTGTAAGCGGATAGTTACGGCCAAGCTCCGACTTTACTTTCGCAATTGCGGCTTGCAGCGCTTGCTTGTTCTCTTCGAGAGCGAAATTCGTGAACGGCTCATTTGCATATGGTTTTACTTCTGTGTAAGTTGTAGTCATAGTAAGGCTCCTCTCCGTTTACCCGGTTTATTATTTAAACATGTTCTTCAGCACGAACCATACGTTGGCCGGACGCTCCGCCAGGCGGCGCATGAAATAACCGAACCAGTCCACGCCATAAGGTACATACACGCGTACTTTGTAGCCTTCTTGCGAGAGCTGCTTCTGGAGATCCTCGCAGATCCCGTACAGCATCTGGAACTCGAAGCGATCCTTCGCGATGCCATGCTCGTTCACAAGCGTCTTCGTGTAATTAATGATCGCTTCGTCGTGGGAAGCGACTGCTGTATAATTGCCGTTTAATAAATGCTGTTTGATAATCTTCTTCAGGTTGTCATCCACGTCTTTCTTCTCGGGAAAAGCAACCTCAGGCGACTCCTTATAAGCGCCTTTCACGAGCCGAAGGTTCGCGTTCAGCTCGTTCAGATCGGCAATATCTTGCTCTGTTCTGAATAAATAAGCTTGAATAACGATACCGACATTATCGAACTCTTGGCGAAGCTCGCGGTAAATATCCAGCGAGACTTGGCAGTGCGCGTAGTCTTCCATGTCGATACGCACGAAGTTGTTGTGCATTCTTGCCCGGTTCAGGATGCGCTTCATATTGCTGACGCAAAGGTCTCTGCTAATATCAAGTCCAAGCGACGTCATCTTCAGCGACAGGTTGGATTGCACGCCTGAGCTTGCGATCGCATCAAGCGTCTGAATGCACATATCAGCGGACTCCGCTGCTTCCGCTTCACTAAATACAAATTCACCGAGATGGTCCAGCGTTGCGACGCGGCCATCCTCATTCAATTTGCGAACGGCGTCGATCGATTGTTTAATCGTCTCGCCTGCAACGAAACGTGCTGCGCCAAAGCGCAGGCCGTATTTCTTGGCAAGTCGGTTCGCTGACCGGCTCTTGCCCAGCGCTTGAAACATGTTGCGTAGCATCATTTCCATGCTCGATTCCCCCGTGGAGTTGTACAATGTTGTTCAATTTGTCTATTTGGATTATACAATATGACAGCGTTTTTGAACAGTGTGTGTTCAAAATTCATGTTTATCCACCTGTTTGGACATTTATACACTGTTCAATTGTTCATCTGACACGATTGATCTAACCGTTATGTGTATGGTAAATTTAGTGCAAATCACTCAAGTGGAGAGGACATCTATGTTCAAAATTGAACAGCACTACTTGAACACCAATTTCATTCTGCTTCCTTCTGACGTTAGCATTGCGCAAGTAATCGATGCGCTCACTAAGCATTCCGCAGTCATCATTGAAATTGCGGACGGTTCTGCAAGTGATCGCGCCATTCTAATTCAATCTGAAGAACGCGTCCTTATTGAACGCTGCCTGCCCAATCGCAATGATGCGGCTGCTCCGGCACTTCGGGAGCTCCCTTTCAGTTCAAGCAAGTGCCGCATTTCTGCGGATCTTCAAACCGGGGAACAAATGATTAACGATCGTCCATTAGTTGTTACAGACGATAATGACAGCGAGATACTGGGTTATGTGCCGCTACATGCCTTATTAAGCTACAGTATGAAAGAACAGCAGCGTTGGTCAGCCTATTTCCGGTCATTAGCGGAGACTGTTACAGAAGCAGTCACAGTCGTGGATCGGAGCGGCGAGGTTATTTGCTGGAATCCGGTTGCGGAGGACATTTATCATTTGCCGAAGGCGGACATACTTGGCCGTAGAATCGGGGAACATTTTGAGAAAGAAACGCTAATGGTGCTCAAAATTCTCGACGAAGGCAGACTCATTCGCAATACGTATCACCGCCCGCGCTCGGATACGCATGTTCTGATTAATGCGTCCCCTGTTCGCGATGCGGAAGGAACAATTATCGGCGGCATCGCTGCTGAGCAAGACATCACGCAGCTGGTGAAGCTGAATGAACAGCTGACGAGCGCTCACACGTACGCGCATCAGCATCGTGCGGCGAATACGGACCTGTTCTCGATTGTAAAAGGCAAAGGTCCTGCCATCTTCCGCGTCATTCAATGGGCGCGCAAAGTTGCAGCTGCTGACACCCCTGTTCTCCTTATTGGCGAATCCGGCGTCGGCAAAGAGCAGCTGGCGCAAATCATTCACAACTCCAGCCCGCGGGCGGAGCAGCTGTTCCTCTCCGTTAACTGCGGCATCATGCCGATGGGCTTGCTGGAGACCGAGCTGTTCGGCTTCCAGGGCGGCGCTTTCACCGGCAGCGAATCCGGACAAGCTGGCAAGCTGGAGCTCGCGAAGGACGGCACACTGTTCTTGAATGAGATCGACAGGCTGTCACTCGAGCTTCAAGCGAAGCTGTATCATTATTTGTCGCAGCAGACGATCGTGCGCTCTGGAGGCAGTAAGCCGATTGAGCTGCGCACGCGCATCATTGCAGCATCGACGCAAGACCTCGCGGCCAAAGTGGAGAAAGGCACGTTCCGCGCCGACCTCTATTACGCGCTTAATGTCGTCTCGATCTCGATCCCGCCGCTGCGCGAGCGAATCGAAGATATCCCGGCGATGATTCAGATGTACTTGAAGCAGTTCTCGCTGCAATATCAGAAGCCGCTCTCTTCCCTTTCGCCGGAAGTGATGCTCGCATTCTCGAATTACAGCTGGCCGGGCAATATTCTCGAGCTGCGCAATGTGCTGGAGCGTTGTGTGATCCTGTGCGATGACGACACCATTACACTGGAGCATCTGCCGCCGATTCTGCAAGCGAAGCAGCCGAGCTTAGTGCCGCAGCAATCGAATGATGCCGATTCCTTCTTCGCGGCAACTGGCGCCGGATTCGAGAACCGACTTCGCACAGCGGCTTCGAATGAAGGTGATGAGCTGTCGCTCATTAACGATGCGCTATCAAAGACTGCCGGCAACAAAAGTGCTGCAGCGAAGATGCTTGGTGTATCCCGTGGTACCCTTTATAACAAGATGAAAGAATACGGATTAGAGTAGAGTTAAACTCAACTCAACTCAACTCAATTCAATTCAATTCGATTCAACTCAACTTGATTCAACCCAACTCAAAGTCCATTAAAAAGCCGTTACCGGTGATGACCTCGCGAGAAACGCGGGATCTGCACCGTAACGGCTTTTTTTCTTACATGCTAGAGAATCCGTTTGCCCAGCAGCGATGCAATAAGTCCAATCGCAAGACGAGCAGTGCGTCTGCTCTCATCAAGCTTGGAATTCACTTCCACCACGTCGATGGAACGAATGAGTCCAGTCTCCGCCAGCAGCTCACATGCAAAATGCGCTTCGCGGTAAGTCAGTCCGCCCGGAACCTGTATATCAACACCAGGTGCTTCGATCGGATCGAGGCAGTCCGCGGAGAAGCTGACATGAATGCCATCGGTGCCATTACCGGCGATTTCTACCGCTTTCGAGATCACTTTCTCGATGCCCATACGGTCGATCTCATGCATCGTGAACACGGTAATGCCTTCACCCAAGATCAGTGCGCGCTCTTCCGGCTCGACATCGCGAACGCCGATCAGAACCACGTTTGCTTTGTTGATCGCATCTTCGATCACATCACGATTCAGTTCAGACAGCTTCAGCTTTGCCTGACCAAGCGCAACTGCAAGCGACATGCTGCCGATTCTTCCTGCCTTGTTCGTCTCTTCCGTCTGCAAGCCCGGATGCGCATCAAAGTAAATTACGCCGAGCTTCCCTGCTTGCGCAGCCATTCCGGCTAGCACGCCTATCGTCACACTATGGTCGCCGCCAAGCACAAGGGGAAGATGGCCTTTGCTTGCTTCCTCCGACACTTGCTCAGCAACGAGCTTACCCATCTCTTTCACTTCAGCGAGATACTTGAGACTGCCTTGCTCGCCAGCTCCTGCTGCAGGATGAGCAGCTACTTTCACTTTATGCTCGCTTGCCACTTCGTAAGCGGTTTTGCGGAGCTGCCGCATAAGGCCGATCTGCATCATGCTCTCCGGTCCTTCTTCCGTCCCCGGACGGCCGGCTCCAAGGCCGAAAGGCACCTGAATTAAGCTTAGCTTCATCGTGCGGTCTGCTGTGTTCGTCGATTCTGTCATGATCTGCACCGTCCTCTCCTTAGAAAAGCTGTTTAATGCGTAAGATCGCCCAATCCAGCTGCTCCTTCGTGATCGTAAGCGGAGGCGCGAAGCGAATGGTCGTCTCATGCGTTTCTTTGCATAGAATACCAAGTTCTTTCAGCTTCTCGCAATAGGGACGTGCTTCACCGTGTAACTCCACGCCGATAAACAAGCCGCGGCCGCGAATTTCCTTGATCACCGGACTGTTGATTTGGCGCAGCTGCTCGATAAAATAGTTCCCAAGCTCGTTCGATTGCTTCACCAGTTCTTCGTCCTCCAGCACGTCGAGCGCCGCAATAGCAACCGCGCAGCCGAGCGGATTGCCTCCGAACGTGGAGCCGTGGGAGCCGGGACTGAACACGCCGAGAATGTCTTCATTCGCCGCGACAGCCGAGATCGGGAACACGCCGCCGCCTAATGCTTTACCCATGATGTACATATCCGGAGTGACAGCTTCCCAGTCGCTCGCGAACATTTTGCCCGTACGGCCGAAGCCAGTCTGGATTTCATCCGCTACGAACAGTACGTTATTCGATTTACAGAGCTCAGCTGCTTCTTTCAAGAACCCTTCGGGCGGCATGACGATGCCTGCTTCCCCTTGTATTGGCTCGACCAGGAAGGCAGCCGTGTTCGGCGTGATCGCAGCTTTGAGCGCATCAATGTCGCCGTAAGGGATGATCCGGAAGCCTGGTGTAAATGGTCCGAAGCCTTGTTTGTATTCATCCGAGGATGAGAACGAAGTGACCGTAATCGTTCGTCCGTGGAAGTTGCCTTCGCATACGATAATTTCCGCTTGATTCTCCGGCACCTGCTTCACGCTGTATGCCCAGCGGCGAACCGCCTTGAGTGCGGTTTCTACTGCTTCCGCACCTGTGTTCATCGGCAAAATCATACTTTTGCCCGTTATCTTCGTCAGTTTCTCATAGAACTCGCCGAGCTGGTCGTTATGGAACGCGCGCGACGTGAGCGTCACTTTGTCCGCTTGCTCCTTCAGCGCTGCGATGATGCGCGGATGGCGATGCCCGTGGTTAAGCGCGGAGTACGCACTCAGCATATCCATGAATTTGTTGCCTTCCGGGTCCTCCACCCATACCCCTTCAGCCTTCGAAATAACAATGGGCAGTGGATGATAATTATGCGCGCCGAAACGCTCCGTTTGTTCAATAATGCGGCTAGTTGCCGTTTCCATTCTGCCACTCTCCTCTATACTAATCTCCTGTATTCTATGCGCTTACAGGATACGTTCGCCAAAAACAGAGCCGATCAATTCGACAGCCGTGATCGCCGTCATGTTGTGCTGATCGAGCATCGGGTTCACTTCCACGAACTCCGCGGAGACGAGAATATCACGTTCAAACAGCATTTCCATCGCAAAATGGCTCTCCCGATACGACATGCCGCCGTTTACCGGGGTACCCACGCCTGGCGCCACGCCTGGGTCCATGCCGTCTAGATCGAGGCTGAGATGGACGCCATCCGTGCCGTTCGTGACGATCTCGATCGCTTCCTCCATCACTTGCTTCATGCCGCACTTGTCGATGTCATGCATCGTGAAGACGCGAATGCCCTTCTCCTTCAGGAAGGTACGCTCACCTGGATCAATCGAGCGCGCGCCGATAATGACGACATTTTCCGGATTAAGCTTGTTCTCTGCCCCTCCAATGCCGACCAGATCGGGATGCCCATATCCGAGCACCGCTGCGAGCGACATGCCATGGATGTTGCCAGAGTGCGTGGTCTCATGCGTGTTCACGTCCGTATGGGCATCAAACCAAATGACGCCGAGACGCTTCACGTGCTGCAGCACGCCTTTGATCGTTCCGATTGCAATGCTATGGTCACCGCCCAGTACGAGCGGGAAGTGGCCTTTGCCCATCTCGCCGGCGACTCGGTCGCACAGCTCTTCATTCACTCGCTTAATTTCGCTGAGATGCTTCAGCTTCTCGCCTTCTTGAGGCACAGTCATCATGCGTTGTACGCCCAAATCGCCTAGATCATCTATGTTAAAGCCAAGCGCTTTCAATCGTTCATGCAAGTTCGCGCCGCGGATTGCATCCGGTCCGAGATCGACACCTTTGCGGTCTGCGCCGTATTGCAGCGGTACACCAATAATGGAAATGTTGTTATTCTTCACCGCGTTCATGAGCAGCACTCCTTCCATCTTCTCGTGTACATGTATTGTAACATAGCCCTTTTTCACGAAAAAATTAAATAAATCAATGATAACAATTGAAAGGGCTTATGCTTCCAAGGGGGGGGGGAAATGGTTCGGCATCTGGAACCCGGATTAGTTACATCGTCACTTGAAAGAGGCTTTTCCCGCTTTCGAGCAGCGGAAAACACATTCGTGGGTTAGTTTGGCGTACTGAGAGAGACTTTTTCTTCATACTCCAGGGTCCGAGAGTCGGATTTTCCGACTCTCGGAGAGAAATCACAGCTTTTCTTGGACTGAGAGTCGGGTTTTCCGTCTCTCACCATATCCAAACCTCATTTTCGCCATAATTCAGGCTCTGAGAATCGGATTATCCGTCTCTCGGAGAGAAATCCCAACTGTTCTTGAACTGAGAGTCGGATTATCCGTCTCTCAGATTTGAAAATGCAGCCTTTCTTGGACTGAGAGTCGGATTATCCGACTCATATCGTAAATCGGTCCCCCCCAACATAGCCTCCACGCGTCCTATTTGCAGGATGCGCAAAAAACCTCCACTCCCCGCACACATACGAGAACTGGAGGCTTCTGCCTAAAACTTAAAACTAAACCTTCGCTCTAAAACTAACACCAATACGAATCCTTCAACCCCATTCCTTCCAAATTCGCTGCACGATTTCGGAGAAGGAACGGATATTCTGCTCATCGGCCCGCTTCTTGAGGATGACCATGTTTGTTTCGATTTTGCCGGGGAAACGGTGGATCTCGGCGAGCGTGCCTTTGCGCAGCTCCTCCTCGACGAGCGCTGAGCCAAGCAGCGCCGTGCCGGTATGGTACATCACGGTCCGCTTGATCGTCTCATCGGACACGCATTCGATGTACTTGTCCGGCGTAATGCCGTACTCCTGCAAGCATTCGTTCACGAGCCGTTGAATGTTGGAGCCGGTCTTATAAGTGATGAACGGATACGACGCCAAGAGCTCCCGCGTGTCATGCTGCTCGAACAGCTCGCGAGTCGTCACGAGCACAAGATCCTCCTTGCCGAGCGGCATCGTTTCCATTTGCGGCGAATTACACGGACCTGCGATGATGGCGAGATCCGCTTCCCCAACGGCGACCTTCTTCATCGCATCGTTGCTGTCGCAGGAGAACAGCTGCAGCTTCACTTTCGGATTTT
The DNA here is from genome assembly GCF_003386535.1 of Paenibacillus taihuensis. Taxonomy (GTDB): domain Bacteria; phylum Bacillota; class Bacilli; order Paenibacillales; family Paenibacillaceae; genus Paenibacillus_Z; species Paenibacillus_Z taihuensis. The sequence continues at coordinate 21,057 of NZ_QTTN01000019.1, read as the reverse complement.
CCGAAATGTAGGAATGGATGATGAGCGATAAATATTGCGTGCAATAAAATTCAGGGGCTGCCACGGTAAGCAAACCATGCGGGTCTTCCAGCTTCCGCAGCTCCGTCTCCATCTCATCCGAAAGCGCAAAGATCTGATCCACATATTGTTTCACCACTTTGCCTGCGGGAGTCAGATACGTCTTCTTCCCTACCCGGTCAAGCAGCGTCACGCCAAGTTCGCTCTCGAGCGACTGGAGCTGAAGCGTGATGGTAGGCTGCGTATACCCAAGCATGTCGGCTGCCCGCGTCAAGTTCAGCGTATCGGCGACCACCTGGAATGTCTTATATTTCTTGAAATCCATCGTACTCACGCCCTGTAATCGTTGATGAATCATTATAGCCTGCATTATAACAGAAGGGCAAGCCTCAGCAGCCTGCCCTTACATTCTTAAGAAAGCATCGCATTCTTCATCCGTATCATGGAAAAGCCTACCGTCGAATCCACAACCGCATCTCGAAGCTGCTTCAATCCCGGCGTCACGCGAAGCTCCACACCAGCATCCACAAGCGAGCCAAGCAGATCATCCATCCGCTCGACCGAGATCGGCTTCACTTCCTTCGTAGCCGTGCAATAGCCAGCATTCGCATCGTACAGCTCAAATCCCTCTTCGTTGAAGTTGCCTTGTCCTTGTTATCCGATTTCCATCAAAATATCGTCTTCATGATCGTTAAACCGCAGATACAAGTCTTTCTCATCCAGGAACCACAAATTATCATCTTCCATGTAGAACGTAATCCCTTCCACAACCTGATGAAGGCCTGGATTTCGAGGCGTATCCTTCATCACTCCGAGCGAGTAGCCAGGTTGAACACTGCCGCTGCCACCTAACCGAACGAAAATCCGCAAATGATCGCCACTAGTTAATTCCATCTCTCTCATGTACCAGCGTGCAGCCGACTGTTCTACCACTAATCTCATCGCGTCCATCTCCTCGTTTTGGATACGGTTACATGTAATATATACGCCACCGGACACCAAATTACCTCTTTGTTAAGATTTGAAAATCGATCTTATAACCCGCGCCAGCGCTCCTGCTTCTGACGCTTCAATCGAATATAAGCGAGAATCGCCAAATAGGCAAGCAAGCCCATCCATACGAAGAAAATCGACAGCTTCTGACCTCGCGTCGGCTCCGCGGCCTTCTCGGCTTGCTCAGCGCCAGCTGCAGCAGCGATGACTGCTGCCGTTTCTGGAGACTCGGCAATTACTGAATCGATGGTCGGTTTCACCGGCTCCATCGTACCTGCCTTAACCGTTCCAATCGTGCTGGTAACCATCACATCTCCGCTCGCCGTCACGCCAACGCTCGGAATATCGCCTTGACGCAGCACCGCCCACATCGGCTCTCGCGCGATGAAATGTGGAGGCTCCTCGCTCATAAACGGATAAGCTTGATTCGCGCTTACCACCTGCTGAAGCTGAAAATTCGCAAATCCATAGTCGAGCAAATGGCGCATATCGTCGTACACCGCATTTTTGGAAGGCGACTTCAACAGCACGCCGATCAGCTCCATGCCATTCCGCTTGGCAGAAGCAACAAGTGTGAAACCGGCCGCTTCGGTATATCCATTCTTAATCCCTGTCGCACCTTCATAATCCTTCAACAGCTCATTATGATTGATGAGCGTGGATGTCCATTCCTTGCCAACCCACGGCAAGCGCTTCGTACCGACGATCTGCCTAAACTTCTCGTTCTGCATCGCATACCGCGCGATATTGGCCATATCGAGCGCCGTCGTTACTTGCGCCTTGTCGGGCAAGCCGCTCGGGTTGACGAAGAACGTATGCTCCGCACCAACCTTCTCTTTTACAAAAGCATTCATCCGCTCCGCGAACTTAGCCTTTGTACCATCAATATATTCAGCAATCGCGGTCGCCGCATCATTGCCTGAATTCATCAGCATCCCATACAGCAGCTTCTCCAGCGTCACCTGCTCGCCTTCAGCCAGGTAAACACGAGTGCCGTCTTCGCCGCGAGCTTCCTTCGAGACGGTCACAATATCGGATAAAACGCTTTCATTCTCCAAGGCTATGATGCCAGTTACAATCTTCGTAATACTCGCTGGGAATTGTTCCTTCTCCGCGTTCTGCGCGAACAGAACGGTCCCAGTCTTGGCATCCATAAGTACAGCTGATTCAGAAGCAATCTTCGGCTCATCTTTGGATAGCCCTTGCCCTTCCGCATGCGAAGGCGGCGCAAAACAACATAATTGAATGAGTAGCATACATGCACTGAAGCAGATTGTTCGGCGCAGTCTAAGCATAATGTGACAACCTCCCAGAGCCCTTCGCATAAAACGATAATCAACTATAAACGTACCATCTGGACGGGTAGCACTTCAATTATTATTTTATGTAAGTGAAACCGGTTTTGCCGTCCTCTGACAAAGGGGCTGCAAGATGGAAGCCATTCAGCTTCACATCAAGCAGCCCCTTGCATGTTGATTATTGCTTCACATCTTGCGGATGACCATCTTCGAGGAGCGATACGACGCTCGCGTTGGAGTCTACTTGCGCCGGATTTTTGCAGCCAGGAATAACAGCCGTTACGGCTGGATGCTTCAAACACCATGCAAGCGCCCATGCCGCCATATCGACGCCTTGCGGCACTTCTTCCTTCGCGATACGCTCCACTTCCTGCAGCTTGAGCTGCGTGCTCTCGCGGTCGTGGCGGTGACGCACATCCGTTGTGTCGAACACAGCGCCTGGCTTATACTTACCGCTGAGATAGCCGCTTGCAAGCGGAACACGAGCCAATACGCCAAGATCCTGACGGATAGAGGATGGGAATACTTCCTCCTCAGGCGCTTGATCCAGACGGTTGTACACCACTTGGATCACTTGCGAGCCAACCTTCGTCGACGCATCCACTTGATGAATATTGCGGTTGCTGCCGATCGATGTGCCGAGATGTCTGATTTTGCCCGCTCGCACCTGCTTATCGAGCACTGTCCAGAGATCATCGTTATCGAATACGGCATCCGGACCCGAGTGGAATTGATAGAGATCTATGTAGTCCGTCTTGAGCGCTTTCAGCGAAGCGTCAAGCTGATGCACGACATCCTCCGGCGCGAATTTATCCGTACGCGAGAAACGCTCATGGAAGTGATGGCCGAACTTCGTCGCGACGATCCAGTCCTCCCGCTTCCGACGCGCAAGATAATCGCCGATGAACGATTCCGACAGGTGATCGCCGTAGCATTCCGCCGTGTCGATCAAGTTGATGCCCAGCTCGGCTGCGCGGTCAAGAATCGCATCTGCTTCATCCTGCGAATAATCTTGGCCCCATTCGCCTCCGAATTGCCAAGTTCCGATACCGATTACCGATACGTTCAGCTCTGTCTTGCCAAGTCTCCGATATTTCATAAGGACACTGCTCCCTCTATACGGTTTTTTTGTTCGTCTTATAGACAAGTGCTGCTGCGATATGAGCTGCCGATTCGGCAGCGTAAGGCTTGCTGACACGAAGCGCTTGGCGGCGCATCGTCTCTAGATGCGAATTGTTCTTCAGCAGAACACGAACAGCCCGCTTCAGCTGATCGAGGCTCGACAAGTGAAGGGCTGCGCCGGAGTGGCTCAGGAAGTTCGCGTTGTCGATCTCCTGTCCAGGCAGCGGTTTGTAGATGAGCATCGGCAGTCCCGATGCTAGCGCTTCAGACGAGGTTAGCCCGCCTGACTTCGTGATCAGAATGTCCGAAGCCGCCATGAGCTCCGGAATCCGGTCCGTAAACCCTGTGACGACAAGCGGCACATAGGAATCCTCCCGCAGCTTCAATAGTTGCTGCCTCAATTTCTCATTATGCCCGCAAACGATGATCATCTGCAAATCCGGACGCTCGTGGCTCTGCACCCAGCTGCACAACGACTCGGTCACTTCCTGCCCCATGAGCCCGTCTCCGCCGCCCATGACCAGCAGCGTCGGCAGGTCGCTTCGCAGTCCAAGCTCAGCACGAATCGCCTGTTTGTCATAGGAACGGCTGTATTCAGGACGAATCGGAATACCCGTAACCGCGATACGGCTTGAATCAACGCCCACCTTCGTTAAGCGGTGCGCCACTTCCTGGGAACCGACGATATACAGATCAGTCTGCGGATGAAGCCAATAGCTGTGATCCGTAAAATCTGTAATGACCGTAATGATCGGCACGTGACAGTATCCGTTCACCTTCATAAACGAAGCAGCGCCAGCCGCAAGCGGAAACGTCGAGATGATAGCCGATGGCTTGACCCGTTCGAGCATAGCGAGAAATTTGCCTAAGCCGAATCCATGCATAAATTTAAGACTGCTGGACAAACGGTTCTGTCCGCGCGTCTTACTATATAAGTACCCATAAGCACGGGGAAACGATTGCACACCGTTCAAATACATGTATTTACTCAGCGGATGCATAAGCGGATGTGCCTGCACCATATAGTCGACGACCATCGTAGCAAGCTCCGGATGAGCGGCCTTTATCGCATTGCGAAGTGCTCCCGCAGCTTGAACATGGCCTGAACCATAATCGCCTGTAAGAATAAGAATCGGTCCCCGTTCCATCTGCTAATGCCCCTTTTCTCCACATGATCTAAAGCGCGGTCAAGCAATTACCGTACATTCAATATACGTGGCAGACGAGCGGGTAATGCGTCATGTTGTACCGTTTACGAAAAATCATTGTCCCTTATATACGACTGGAATGATGAGGACTGTTCTTATAATAAACCAACGTCTCGCCAGGCTGGAAAATATGATACTTCAGCCCGCGGTACTTCGTGTAAAGCTCCTCTACGAAGCCGCTGATGCCTTCACTATTGTTCGGATACATATCGAAGTGCAATGGAACGACCATATCCATCTTCACTTCCCATGCGAGCGCCGCCGCTTCACGTGCGTTCATGTTGCCGACGACGCCTGCCCGTTCCCGGAATAGATCTCTGCCGTTAATCGGAAGCATGCCGACATCAATGTCAAACGTATTCAAAATGGTAATCAGCTGCTCGGTCGCAAGCGTGTCGCCGGCATGATAGATCGTGAACCCGTCCCATTCGAGCATATAGCCCAAAAAGCGATCCCAGCCGTCACTGTCGACTTCGCGCGCTTCATGCCAGGCAGGAATCGGACGGATGATCAGTCCGGACTCGCATAGCATAGGTGCGCCGTGCTTGAGCGCCACGAGCCGGTGTTCCTCAATGTCAACTTCCCGGAGCATCGGGATACAAATACGTGGAGCGGCTATTCGGCAGCGCGGAGAAGCATCTGCGATAGCCAATAAAGTCTCAGGATCCATATGATCCAAATGTTCATGCGTGATGAGAACGAGATCGATGTCGGTTAAGCTGCCAGGCTGTACCGGAGGCGGATAATTGCGCTTCCAGAAATCTGCCGGCTCGGAGACCAGACGATCCACCGAATCGGTTAGATAAGGATCAATGGCGACCGTAAATCCATTGCGGCGAAGGATGAAGCCAACTTGGCCAATATACTGAATCGCGGCTGTTTCCTCTTTCATACTTATTAGCACGCTCCTCTCTCCTTAAGGGTAACAGAAAAACCCGCGATACGTAAATCGCGGGTTACCTGATTGTGACTATTCTTCATCGGATTCAACGAACCGCTGCAGAGCAGAAAGCTTGTTCTCCCAGTAGCGTTCGTAGTAGTTCAGCCAGCTCTTAAGTTCCTGTAAAGGCTGTGTCTCCAGGCGGTAGCGCGTCTCGCGCCCGACCTTCCGCTCCTTCACAAGTCCAGCCTCTGCCAAAATGCGCAAATGCTTCGAAACCGCTGTACGTGTAATCGGAAAATGGCCTGAAATAGCAGATACCGGCATTTCATGGTCAGTAAGAAGCTTCAGCACCTCGCGGCGGGTAGGGTCCGCAATCGCTTGGAAGACATCATGCTTACCGGATGGCAGCGCCATATTAAGCCTCAACGTATTTGCCAAGCGCGCGATGGAGTCCGCCCCAGCCGTTGTTCATCTGTTCGCGGATAACGGCATGCGGCATACCGTGCTCGATGATGTCCGCATTCCAGCCGGAATGAATGAGCGTGCACTCGGTTTGATTGTCGGCAAGATCTTTGAGCAAGAATGTAATCGTCCAATCCTTCCCCCAACCGAAGGAGATGCGGTTTGGCGTTTCAACCTCTTTCACGATACATGGTTGAATGCCGAACGGACCTGCATCAATCTTAAATTCGTGCCCGACAACCGCTTCAAGATCATTCGGCATGAACCAGGCGCTAAGCCCGTTAGAAGTCGAGACGGCGTCCCAAACTTTAAGAATCGGCGCTTTGAAAGTAAGCGTATGAACAATATCCGGAAGTGTGTTTTGCGTTTCCATCGTAATGAGCAGCTCCTTTTGCTTCAACAGTGTAGTCTTATTGTTTCCGTGTATAGCCCATCTAATTAAAAAAAGCGAACCCAATTGGTTTCGCTTTTGATTATATGACACCTTTTGGTTTCATGTCAATCGGCGGTTATTGCTTGTTCTTCTGCTCATTCTCCATGCCGTGGTCTTCCCATCTGCGCGAATAAGCTTTATTGGTTACCCAAATGGTCATCCATGTTAAAAGAATGGCAATAATTGCAGCCGAAATCCAAACTCCTGTCGGTACACCCATCCTATTCTCTCTCCTTTACCTGCAGGGATAGCTTGTCGCTTCATAAATAAAGCATAACAGAAGCCCTCTGGTTCGACAAATGAACACATTTTGACTTTTTCTATCTATTGCAGCAGCCCTGTGCTTAAGTGCATAATGATGAAGGCGATTTGATAAGTATTAAGCATGATCTCGTGTAAGAAAGGAAACTATAGCTTGAAACAAGGACCTTCATCATCATCCAAACTGCCCGTCTCTCCTGTCATCCCGCTGCTAATTGGCATGCTCGCCATTTCATTCGCACCGATCCTGGTCCGTTACTCACACGCGCCAGTTTCTGTTCAAGGCATGTACCGGATGCTGTTCACCTTCGTACTGATGCTGCCTTTCGGTACAAAACAGCTAGGTGCTGTACGGAAGATCTCAAGGAAAGATTGGCTGCTTCTCGTCTTGGCCGGCATCTTCCTGGCACTTCACTTTCTGCTCTGGATGGCGTCACTGACGTACACCTCAATTGCGAGTTCAACCATTCTGTTGGCACTTGAGCCCGTTTTCGTCATGGTCGGCGCCTACTTCCTGTTCCGTGACCGCGCCAACAAGTTTGCCATCATGGGCATGGTCATCGCGTTAATCGGCGCAATGGGCATCGGTTCGGGCGACATTGCGTTGTCGTCGCGCGCTTTCTACGGCGATATGCTGTCGTTTCTAGGCGCACTTGCGGTATCCATCAACATGCTGCTTGCCAAACAGATCATGAAGCGCGTCTCCTCGTACTTGTACAGCTGCATCGTGTTCGGCGTGACGACGATCTGCTTCTTCATCTACAATGTTACGATGGGCATCTCGATGACGGATTATGCGCAGCGTGAATGGATTGTATTCCTGCTGCTCGCGATTGTGCCGACAGTGTTCGGCCACCTGATCTTCAACTGGCTGCTCAAGTATGTGAAACCAACGACGATCTCCATGTCCGTGCTTGCAGAGCCTGTCGGAGCCAGTCTGCTCGGTATGGTGCTGTTTAGCGAGATGATCAGCGGCTTCCAGCTTGTTAGCGGCGCTTTTATCATCATTGGTCTTATCCTCTACATGCGAGCGGAGAAACAGCCGCCGCCCGTGGAACAAAACGCCGAACAGCCCATTAGCGCGTAATCTAATTAGCCAAATAAAAAAAGCCTGATTGCTCAGGCTTTTTTTTCATGTTCTTGAAACTATTCCAAGCCGTGCTCTTCGCGAATGCGGTACAAGCCTTGGATAATGGGTTCAGCAAAATCGCGGTTGAGCAGGTAGTGCGCCATAATAATATGGATCGGCATCGCACAGATGTTATTGCCGTCACTAATGGACGGGAACCCTGCTTCAAGCACTGGACCATGCTCTTCATTGAAATCTAGATCCACATACACCTGCTCGTCCGGAAACTCTTCGCGAATAACCTTTGCGCAAGTCGGAACAAGATAGCTGTCTATAACGGCTTTCGCCAATTCTTCGTTTTGCGGAGGACTTGGGAGCAATTGATCGCCGCCCCGATCCATCAAATCCAAGAAGAAGGAAGCCATCCACAAAGCTGGGTCTTCATTGTTCTGGAATACATTCAACAGTTCTCGCATGAAGAATCCGCATACTAAGTTATTGCCATCTTTCACTTCGAGCTTGAAAACAAAGATTGGGCCATAAAGCTCGTGCATCATGACTTGTCCATCGACTTCATCATTCTCAAACTTAAATCGAAGTGCTTTCATCCCGTTATCCAATAGAACTTGAATAAGGCGCTGCAATTCCTCATCCGGAATAGCTTGTGGTTGCGGTTCTGTCTCATTTGTATTCTCTACATTATTAGTTGTCATCTATAATCACCCGTCCTTCATCATATAATGATCGTTTCCGAGTTGTCTACTCGTAATTTTTTGGGGCTCGCGGTTTCAGTTAGGCACGCGGCTCCATAATGTAAGCTAGCAGCAGAGCTGCAGTATTCATGACCGCATTGCTGTGCGTGCGTTCCATGCCGTGCGAAGCGTGTACGCCAGGACCGATAAGCGCTGCTTTGATATTGCTGCCGCCATGCATGGCTGCGGAAGCATCGGAACCATAATGCGGATAAATATCGACTGCATATGGAAGCTCTTCCCGCTTCGCAAGATCAATCAATGCCGAAGTCATCAAATAATCATAAGGGCCTGTAGAATCCTTCGCGCAGATCGATACGTCAAATTCTGTTGTAGACAGGTCATCGCCCATCGCACCCATATCGACTGCGATCATTTCGGTAATATCCTGCGGGATATAGGAGCTGCCGTGACCAACCTCTTCGTACGTCGAAATAATGATTTTGACTGTGCGAACCGGTTGTCTGCCTTCGTCCTTCAGCCATTTTAATAGACCGAAGATGGCAGCAACGCTTGCTTTGTCATCGAGATGCCGCGACTTAATGAATCCGCTTGTCATCACACGCGTCCGTGCATCCCATGAGATGAAATCGCCAACGCCAATGCCCAGCTTCAGCGCATCGTCCTTCGACTTGACAGGCTCGTCTATGCGAATTTCCATGTTTGCTTCTTCGCGCTTCAGATCGCGCGCATCGGAGAACACGTGAACGGACGGCTTCGTTGTCAGCACCGTACCATCGTATGTTCGGCCATCACGCGTATGGATGAGGCAGTACTCCCCTTCAACGGAATGCATCGCGTAGCCGCCAACTGGAGTGAATCGGATCGTGCCATTAGACTTGATCGAACGCACCATCGCGCCAAGCGTGTCGACATGCGCGGTTAGTGCAATCACTTCATCAGCGCTCGGATTAGACCCCGGAATAGTAATAATCCCGTTCCCCTTCGGCGTCAATTCCATCGCATACCCAAGCTTCGACGCCTCTTCCTGAATCAGGCGCATGATGGTTATGCAGAAGCCGCTAGGGCTAGGAGTGGAAAGCAGTTGCTGCAGTAATTGAATCGTATAATGACGGTCTAAATTCGGTTTAAGCGATGTACTCATAGCTTTCCATGCACTCCTTTATCTAATCTCGGGTACCTCTATCATAGCTGATTCTTCAGCAAAATCCTATTTTCTACTTACGGATTAAAAGTAAAATCGCAGCCCCGCATATCACAAGCAGCGTATCTATTGCTTTCCACTTCTCCGTGACGAGCAGGGTCGGTTGCTGATTTACACCGACGCCGCGGCTTTCGAGCGCATCCGAAACTTGTTCCCCGAGGCGAAATAGCGCCAGCATGAAAGGTACGGCAGTTTCGCGCATTTGCCTTATCGCACTGCGCCCCGAGCGGCGTATTTGCTTCCCTCGTGCCATGGTGACACGGCCGAACCGCTCCCACTCGGACAAGAGCACCGGGATAAACCGCAGGAGGAGCGTGACGATGAGGATCATCTTGGTCCCCCAGAGCGGCACTTTCCCGAAAATACCCAGCAATTGCTCAAGCGATCTGCGCAGCCGCAGCGGAGTAATGGCGAGCGGAAGTCCGAAACCAAGCAGCATCGCTATGAATGGCCGGATGAGCGACTGCAGCGATACCAGGAAGCTGCTTAAGCTGAAGTAGCCCCCGTGCCCATTCGGTCCTACCCCAGCGAAGACGGATAGCGTAAGCGTGAAGAACGCAAGCGCTAGAATAGCGCCCTTCCATCGTTTTAGAGGGAAGCGTCCGAAGTAAATACAGACAGCTGTTAGGATGCTCATGATTGCAACACCAAGCCACGTCGATTGTGTAAGGATAGCAGCGGATAGCAAAATGTAAGTTAGCCAGACAGACCGTGGGTCAAACTTCGTCAGCGGCGAAGGTTTCTGATCGGTGGCGCGTGCTTGGAAAGGTGTTCGGCTTGTCGGCTGCTGCTGCGCCGGTGAAGTCTGAGCCGTCGGTGACGTGCTGGTTGGCGCAGGTGTATGCGCCTTCTGAGATGGAAGTGCGCGTGCCAGCTCGGCCGGACTCCAGAATGCATCGCTTGGGATGTCATCACCATTACCATTGCCAACGTATTTGCGTTGCAAAAGATGCGCGATTCGCAGCCAGTCCGGCACGTCCATCCCGGCTTGAGCGAGCAAGTCCGGCTCAGCAAGGAGCGCTTCTCTTGTGCAGAGCACCGCGCTGCCGTCCTGCTTCATCAGCAGGATGCGGCTTGCGAGCTGCAGCGCCCAATCGCTCTCGTGTGAGATGAGCAGCACGCCTTGCCCTTGCGCAGCTGCTCGCTTGAGCTGCTCGCTAAGCTGCGCCTGGCCGTCGGCGTCGAGCCCTGCGGTCGGCTCGTCGAGCAGCAGCCAAGCAGCGGGAGGCGCGAATAGACAGGCTAGCGCGGTTCTTCGCCGTTCACCGCCGCTCATGAAATAAGGATCGCGCGTCAGCCATGCTTTGTCCCAACCGACGGCAGCGAGCGCTGTTGCCATGCGCTCATGCCGCTCGGTTTCGTGAAGCCCGTACGGCCGCAGCGTGTATTGCAATTCATCCCTGACCGATCGTGCGAAGAGCTGTTCTTCGGGTGATTGGCAGGAATAGCTATATGCGAGCAGCGCTTGCTGGTTGCGCTTCAGCGATGTCGATCCCGATCTCGATGAACTCGTCCACATCTCTTCAGCGCCAAACTGTATGGCAAGCCCACTTGGCTCTCGCAAGCCTGCGCTGATCTCCATCAGCCTTGTTTTGCCCACACCATTCGCGCCGAGAATGACGGTAATTTCACCCTGCGATAGCACGATCGGTTCAGAGATCGAGGCATGTTCTCCCGATCGGTCCATCTCTATATGTAACCCTGCCTGCGTGAATCTCAATCCTCGAATCGAGAGATCTTTCTTATTCTTCGTCATAGCTGCGACAACACCTGCTCCCATTCAGCTGCTGTCTCCGGGTACGGACGCTTAAGCTTCCCTTGCCGGCCAAGCTCAAGCGCGAGTGCCGGCAAATATGGCAACCGCAGCCCGCATGCTTGGCAGGGAGTCAAAGTATGAGGTGTCCGCAGCGCCACGGCACCAGCAACAGCATCAGCATCAGCATCGGCATCAGCTTCCGCTTCTGCTTCCGAGCCATACAAGAAGTCGCTTCCTAATCCATCGAACACGATGCGCCCATCGAGCATGGCAACGACCCTCCCGCTGCCTTCTATCTCCTGCAGCCGCTGCGTTACCCAGACGACCGCAGTCCCTTGCCGGTGCAGCTCCCGTGCGAGACGCAGCACCTCTGTACAAGACTGCTCATCCAGCATCGATGTCGCTTCGTCGAAGACGATGAGAGGCGCGCTTGCCGCAGACGCAGCCGCAACAGCCGCGAGCTGGCGCTGTCCGCCGGATAACCGCTCCCACGGAACATCACCGATGGAGAGAAGCCCCGTGCGCGTGAGAATGGCCTCCGTACGATGCAATATCTCATCGGCGCTAACCCCCTGCCACTCAAGCGCAAACCGAACTTCTTGCCGCGGCGTCTCCGCAAACAGCTGAGAATCTGGCTGCTGCATCACATACGGCATCGGACGGTTTCCGGCGAAACCGCGATTCCATGTCCCTTGAACGCCATCAATTGTTAACCCTGCGAGTAATCTCGCTAAGGTCGATTTCCCACTCCCGTTTGTTCCAACTATATGTACCCACTCGCCTGGCGCAAGCGAGAAATCAATATGATCTAACCGCGGAGAAACCTCTCCAGATTCCAGAAAACGCTCCATATTGACGTCACTTAGAATCAAGCCTCCCACTGCATCCTGCACAGTCACAAACTTCCCTCTTCCCAAAAATGGATTCACGTGATACATTCTAATTGTTAACCTCAACTAGATAACAAGGTTAACATTTGAGAGGAGAAATGACAATGGAACCAACTAAAGTTACTGCCGGCCATTCCCCAATATCGGCTAGCAAACAATCTGAAACTACATACTGGATTCGCGGCATTGTGTTTACCGCACTGTTTGCAGCGCTCTTCATCGCCTTCGGCTACGTCAGCGTCAATCTTGGCTTCACGCCTGTGCCGATTACGCTCCAGACGTTCGCCGTCATGCTCGCAGGCGGTCTGCTCGGCGCCCGTTACGGCTTTTACAGCATTGCGATCGTCGTCCTGCTGACTGCGGCAGGGCTGCCTCTTCTGCATGGCAACGGCGGTTTATCAACGATCTTCGGCGCAACCGGCGGCTACATCTGGATGTTTCCAATCTCCGCGCTATTGATCGGGCTTGTCAGCGACCGCTTGTTCGCACGTTCCAAGTCTTTGTCCCGCAATCAAGTGATCCTATTGTTCATCAGCCTTGTCCTGTTCAGCGTAGTTCTTGCTTATATCGGCGGCGTGCCATGGCTTGCCTATAAGGCGAACTATTCATTCCAAGAAGCTATGGTGGCCGGATGTTATCCATACTTAACTGGCGACTTGGTGAAAGCAGTTGTAGCGACGCTGCTCATCCGAACACTTCGCCCGCTGCTGCCTAAACTCCGTTAGTACCCGAACTCATATTAATCTGTCAGCCGACCTGTTTCTTCAACTCCTGCTCAAGCAGACTTCGAAGATCTCGCAGTGTCGGCTTTCGTATGCTTACGACCACACTTTTCCCCTTGATCGCAATCCTCTGGATATGGACGAAGTTCGGCACTTCGGAACCAAGCGGAATGACCATCTCCTCAAAATATTCCTTCTTCAGCGTGATCCCCTTAAGCTTCGCTTCCTCCGGAACAGCGATCAAGTTAGGCTCGTTCCATTGCAGCCCGTAGGTAATGACGAGTGCTGCCGGAAAACGCTTCTTGTATTTCACATTCACATGTGCGACGAGCTTACCCCCTAATAACTCCAACCTTGCACCCGTGATCCGAATGTCCGGACTGTAGTCGGGATGCTGACTGATCGATGCTTTGCCAATATTGTTGACGTCCGCTTCACTGAGCACAAGATCCGTCTTCAAATGACGAACCATCGTAAGCGCGCGATCCATGATCGGCACCTCGGCGTAGTCTAAATTCAATTCTTCGTCAGGTTTTACGTACCAAATTGCATATGCGCCTGCCCCTACTACGAACAGCAACAGCACGATGAAAGAGATCAGTAACATGCGTATCATAAGGCAACCCTCCTGATCTCCTTATTATAGCTCGGTTTGCAGGAAACGAGAACAAGCCGCCTCCTGCCACGGATGGGCAGGACACGGCTTGATGAAGAGCGCGTTATTGATGTACGACATTCCGCCACGAACCGGCAGCGGTAATATCCTCGGATTGCGCGGCAATGTAAGCTTCACATACGAAGCCAGGCACTTCCGTGCCGTCAGCAAGCTCGACTTTGCCGATGCCAAGCGGAGCCGGAATGCCGGCGACGAATGAGCCAAACGAAGCGAGCGGCATCTCCCATACCTCTAGCGTAATCGCCGCGCCTCCTTGCTCCTGCTTAATCATGCCCGGCTTCGCAGGTGATGTCGGCAGCTTAACGAGCTTATATTTCGGCGCACTCTCCGTCTCGCATACGAATACAGCACCGCAAGCTTGCATCTGCTTCTCGAGCGGGAAGCCGCGCATGTGCAGGCCGCAGACGGCGACGAGCGTTGTCTCGACGGGATCCGCCTCTGTCGCTGGCACTGGTGCCGGTACCGGGGTCGGTGCTGGTGCTGGTGCTGGTTCGCTTTGCGCTGCAGAAGACGCCGTCCCCGCTTGAGCGGCGAACAGCTTCGCCGCGCTGCACAGCAGCGTCTCATTCGCTGCCGCAGCGAACAGCGTAATACCGAACTGTATCTCCCCCTCCGCTTCGCCTGCTTGCAGCGCAACTGCGCACAGATCGAGCAAATTGCAATGATTCGTATACCGCCCCATATCGCTGTTCGTCGCGATCGGGTTGCTCCGTACTTCATCGCGCGAGTAGGTGCCGCCACAGGTTGGGAGCATCAGTACTGCATCCTCGAGCAGCTGGTGTGCTTCTAGCTTGAGCGCTTGCAGCCGATGCGCTGCCCTAAAGACAGATGCGGCTGTATACTCAGGCGCTGCCCCCGTACGAAGCACCTGCTCCGTCACTGGGAACACGCTGCCCGGATGCGCCTCGACGAAAGCGCCAAGATCTGCCCAGCGCTCGGCGACCCACGGACCGCCATATAGAATCGATGCCGCTTCATTAAACAGGTCGAGCGAAACTTCGACCAGTGGAAGTCCGAGCGCGCGCACACGTTCCAGCGCGCGCGCCCACGCTTCGCGATAAGCTGACGCGAACGGTCCATAGAACGCCGGCGTCTCCCGAGGTACGCACAGCTTCGAAGGCAGCCGATCCGTCATCGGCTGCGGGATATTCCGCGACCACGGGTCCGTCAGCTCTGGTCCGCGCACGATCGCGTCAACAGCCAGCGCGTCATCTAAGCTGTGTGCGAATACCGTCACACAATCCAAGCTCGCGCAGGCTGGCACGACACCTTTAGTCGGCCATGCGCCGAGGCTAGGCTTGTAGCCGACCAAGCCGTTCAGCGCAGCAGGCACGCGGCCGGAGCCTGCCGTATCCGTACCGAGCGCGAACGCCGCTTGCCCGCGAGCGACGGCTACCGCAGAGCCGGAGCTCGACCCACCGCTAATAAGCTCCTCTCGGAGAGCATTATGCGTCTCCCCATACGGGCTGCGCGTTCCGACGAGGCCCGTGGCGAACTGATCGAGATTCGTTTTGCCGATCGGAATGGCGCCTGCATCGATGAGCCGTTGGACCACCGCCGCGCTGTAAGACGGTGTATAAGCAAACGCCTCGCAGCCAGCTGTCGTCGGCACGCCCGACCAATCAATATTGTCTTTGATCGCGAAGGGAATCCCCCACAGCGGCGAACTCTCTTGACCTTCTACTCGCGACAGCCGCTCGATATACGGCTGGATCAACGCCTGACTCGGCGGTGTAATCCATATATTCATCGCTTCATCTCGCGATGCTCGGCGAATGATTTCTTCAATAACCTCAGCTGGCGTTACGCACTTTGCAGCATACTGCTCTTGAAGCCAACCGATCGTTAACTGTTCAGGCCACACGATCTTTGCTGTCATACGCGCGTCACCTCTCTTGCCGTTTCTTTGACCAGACCGACAATGAGCTGTCCGGCATGCACTTCATCGCCCGGCTTCACGAAGATCGAAGCGACAACCCCATCGCATGGCGCGGTTTGGTTGAACTCCATCTTCATGCTCTCTTCAATGATGAGCGTCTCGCCTTTCTTCACCTCTTGACCCGGCTCGACCAGCACCTTCCAAACACTGCCCGGCATAGAGCATCGGACTGGAATTGTCCCTTCTGGCAGTTCATCCTCGGCAGTTTCTTTGCCGGCATCCGCGCCTTCAGACACATACTCTGCAAGCCCTTGCGCCTTCCAGCTCTCCCGTTCAGCCGTAAATGCCGTTTGCTGCACTTCGCGGAACGCCTCGGCACTGTCTTCAATAGAAGCCAAGAACTTCAGATAATCGCCCAAGCGGAACGTCGTCTCCGTAATATCCGCCTCAAACCGCCCCCGCGTAAAATCCTCTCGCAACTGCAGCAGCTCATCCGCACTGACCGGATAGAACTGGATTTGGTCGAAGAAACGGAGCAGCCATGGCTTGCCGGTCTCGAAGCTTGCCGATTCACGGTTCAGATGGTTCCACATTTGAATCGTACGGCCGACGAATTGATAGCCGCCAGGTCCTTCCATACCATAGATACACATGTAGGCACCGCCTATGCCAACGGCATTCTCTGGCGTCCACGTTCTTGCCGGGTTGTACTTCGTCGTTACAAGGCGATGACGCGGATCCACAGGTGTTGCAACAGGCGCTCCAAGGTACACATCGCCTAGTCCGAGTACGAGATAATTAGCGTCATAAACAATTCGCTGCACATCATCAATGCTGTCCAGCCCGTTTATTCGGCGGATAAATTCGAGGTTGCTCGGGCACCAAGGCGCGTCGGGACGGACATTTTTCTGATAACGGTCAATCGCCAGCTGCGTCGCCGGATCATCCCAGGAGAGCGGCAGCCTAACAATCCGCGAAGGTACCGATATCGATTCAAGCGGCGGCAATGTGCTGTCGAGCTCAAGAATTCGTTCGCAGGCTTCGAGCACGTTCGTCCGTTTCGGATCAATATGAACTTGCAAGGAACGAATACCCGGCGTCAAATCCAGTACTGGAATCGCGCCGCTCGCTTCAATGGCTTGCATAAGCGCATGAACTTGAAACCGAAGCAGCAGGTCAAGCTCCATCTCCCCATATTCCACGAGGATATTCTCGTCACCGCTGCAGCGCACCGTAATTGGGAATCGACGGCTCTCCGTCTCCTGCACCAGCAGCGGATATGCGGATTCCAGCTCGCGAACTGGCTGCGGCAGCGCCGCCGGCACCAGCTTCGACCACTCCGCTTCTCCGATCGCATCGAGATTCCGTTCTTGGAGGATGCGCAGCTGATCCGCTTCTTCCAGCGTCAGCAGCTGAAAGCGCACGGTGTCGCCCGGCTTCAGCTGGCCAAGCTTCCAAAACTCCGCCGATGCCGTCGTTACCGGGCAGACGAAGCCGCCCAAGCTTGGACCGTCCGGGCCGAGCAGTATCGGCATATCGCCCGTCAGATCAAGCGTTCCGACCGCATAAGCGTTGTCGTGAATGTTAGAAGGGTGCAGTCCCGCCTGCCCTCCATCCTCGCGAGCCCAATGCGGTGCAGGTCCAATGAGACGAACGCCGGTACGGGAGCTGTTAAAATGCACCTCGAATCGCGTATTCGCGAGTTCCTTCAGATAAGACGGCAGCAAATATTCATCCGTGCAGTGCGGACCCGGAATGACGCCGATTGTCCACGAGCGGGTCATCGCCGGACGATCCACCTCGTGCAGCTGCACTTCGGAGGACGGCGGATTGCTGCCGCTCCGGTTCACGCCCAGCACATCGCCAGCCCGCAGCGCGCGTCCGCCATGCCCGCCGAAGCCGCCGAGCGTGAACGTCGCTGCACTGCCAAGCGTCCGCGGCATATCCAGGCCGCCGCCAACGAGCAAGTAGCTGCGCATGCCGCTCGCCGCTTCGCCGTAGCTGAGCAGCTGCCCTTTGCGCACATGGATAGGCTGGTACAGCGGAACGCGCACTTCGTCTAGCAATGCGTCCATATCCGTGCCAGTCAAACAGATCCACATGTCATCACGGAAGCTGAATGCACCGCCGCGCAGCGTAAGTTCTAGACCGGCCGCATCATCCGCATTGCCAAGCAGCTTATTGCCGATGCGGAAGGACAGCGGATCCATTGGACCGCATGGCGGCACGCCGACATCCCAGTGGCCGATCCGGCCAGGGAAGTCCTGCACCGTCGTCTGAACGCCGCCGTCCACCACTTCAATCGCATGCTCGGCAGGTTCGAAGCCGTTCAGCAATTGCGTGTACACATTGCCGCTCAAGCATTCCTCTTCGCCAAGCAAGGCTTTCACATACTGCAAATTCGATGTGATGCCATACAGACGCGTATCTTCGAACGCTTGAATAAGCTTCCCGATTGCATCCATTCGGTTATCGCCATGCACGATGATCTTCGCCAGCATCGGATCGTACAGCGTCGTCACTGTGATACCGTCCCGAATCCACGTCTCGATTCGGGCATGCTCCGTGAACCTCGCTTTATCCACTTTCCCAGCGCTCGGCCGGAAGTTCTGCAAGCAGTCCTCCGCGTAGATTCGCGCTTGAATGCTGTGTCCTCTGGCTGGCTTCACAAGTGATTGAATCTCAACGAGCTCATCCGCTGCTTCGCGGACCATCCACTCTACCAGGTCGACGCCAAGCACTTCCTCCGTGACTCCATGCTCAACTTGAAGCCTCGTATTCACTTCCAGGAAGTAGAACTTGCATGCTTCCGGATCGTACAAGTACTCAACAGTTCCTGCGCTCCGGTAGCCAACCTCCGCCGCCAGCCGCTTCGCAGATGCGAACATCTCCTGACGCACTTCTTCCGGCAGGTTCGGCGCCGGGCTCTCTTCGATCACCTTCTGATTGCGCCGCTGGATGGAGCAGTCACGCTCGCCGAGGGCAACAACTTCGCCGAAACGATTGCCGAAGATTTGCACCTCGACATGACGCGCTCTCGCGATATATTTTTCCAGGAAAATACCGCCGTTCTTGAAATTCGTCTCCGCCAAATGACGGACGCCATCGAACGCCGCACGAAGCGCCTCTTCGTCGTTACATACCCGCATGCCGATCCCGCCGCCGCCGGCGGTGCTCTTCAGAATGACCGGATAGCCAATAGCCGCAGCCTGCGCGATCGCCTCTTCCTGATCCGTAATGAGCGAGGTACCCGGCAGCATCGGCACTCCGGCACGTTCCGCGATTTCGCGAGCGGAATGCTTGAGGCCGAACATCTCCATCTGCTCCGGCGTTGGACCGATGAACACGATACCGCGCTCGCGGCATGCGCGGGCGAAGGAAGCATTTTCGCTCAGGAAGCCGTACCCCGGATGAATCGCCTGCGCCCCGGTATCAATTGCGGTCTGCAGAATGCGGTCCATGTCGAGGTAGCTTTCTTTGGCGGCGCCAGCCCCGATCCATACGGCTTCATCAGCCCCGTCGACGTGAAGGCTATCTTGATCAGCCGTTGTGTATACCGCGACCGACTGAATGCCCAGCTTGCGAAGTGTACGTTCAATTCGAACGGCGATAGCGCCGCGATTAGCGATGAGAATTTTCGTAAACATGCGGTTCCCTCCCGGATACTATTCTCTATGGATATTAGCGACGTCTACACTACGGATTCCAGACCAGCACCCGAATCGGGGTCGGATTATAGGCATTACATGGATTGTTCAGCTGTGGGCAGTTGCTAATCAGCACCATTGTCCGGGTCAGCGACTCCAGCTCGACGTAGCAGCCTGGAGCGGATACGCCGTCCGCGAACCGGAGCCCGCCTTCAGGCGTAACCGGCACGTTCATGAAGAAGTTCACATTCGGCGCAAGATCGCGCTTGGTGTATTCGAAGCCCCCTTCATGCTTGGCTAGCTGGAGCATGAACGTATCGCGGCAATTGTGCATGTGCAGCTTGTCGTGCGAGTAGCGGACTGTATTGCTCTGCGCCGAGCAAGAGCCGCCGACTGTATCATGTCTGCCGCAAGTATCCGCGACGATCTTCAACAGCTCTTTGCCGGATTCCGCTCTCAGTACCGATCCTGTCGTGAGGTAGATATTGCCTTGCCCGGCGATCGTCGCTACAGCGCTGTAGTGATCGTCCGGGTTCTCGGCGTCGAAGAACAATGTGTCCGCCGCTTGGTTCCCCTCTAGGTCCACAATGCGAAGTACTTGACCTGGCAGCAGTTCCTTCATCCAACCGTCACCAGCGAGAACAATTTCATCCATAATTGCTTCTTCGGCTTGCAGCTTGCTTTCATATCGGACAAATGCGGTCATCTCAAATTCCTCCTCATATTCGGATTAGCGGCCTGCGAGCAGCAGATACTCAGCTGTATTTTCAAAAGCTCTTCGGTTCTCGCCTCGGAAGTTGCAGCAATAATCCGTTGCCGGATCGAGCGGCGGCGCATCAAGCACTTCGAGCTGCACGGATGCGGCAGCATAGCTCGCAATCGGATTGAGCGGATTCGGCGTATTCGATAACACGATGAGCACATCCATATCGGTGCGAAGCGTAACGGTCGCGCCTTCTTTGCAGTGGTCGGCGTCGTAGATCATCCGGCCATCATCATCGCAGTATACTTTGGCAAACAGGTTAACGACTGGACCGAGATCACGAATGCCAAGTCCGCTGCGGACAAGCTCGACGGTCATGTTCTCGTAGCCGCTGCGCAGCCATTCATTGCGAAGCTGCTGATAGCTGGTGGCGCCGTATTTGGCATCCGTGCCAGCCCGAGTAGTTAATCCGCTGATCGTGTCATGCCAGCCGAGTTCATCCTCGACAATGCTCGCGAGAACGCGGCCATTGTCACTCATCAGCACATTGCCTCGCGTCAGATGCGCCGTATATTGCGCTTTGAGCGAATCCGGCATATTGTAGCGCTCCGTCAAGTCTTGTGCGTTGAACAGCAGCAGCGCCAAGTTGGCATCGCCTTGCAGAGCAGTAAACCGCAGCAATCTCCCTTTGCTAATTACACCGGACCATTTGTCCCCTGGCTCCAAAGTCTTGCTCCATACCGTTGTCATCGAATGACCTCCCCGAATGAATGGATATAAATCGAGTAGGAGGAGGCGGCTAGCCTCCGTCCTCTCACACCACCGTACATGCGGGTCCGCATACGGCGGTTCCAAAAGGTTAACAAAGCTCCAAATAACGAGAAAGCATACTCTTCAGCCCTTTCACTTCCCAATAGGAAGTCGGAAGGGCGTTGTTTGTGTTTCGGGACATTTCCCATGCACCACGCCTTGAATTCGCCATGATCAGACTCGCCCATTTTGGTACGCCAAGTGCTCGAAGCTCGCGGATCCGGGTGCGTACCCGTTTCCATTGCTTCCACAGACACATTCGAAGTCTTCGGCGTATCCATTGATCGAATCGTTCGCAGTGACTCTTTGC
>NZ_QTTN01000018.1 GCF_003386535.1 Paenibacillus taihuensis | reverse complement strand
TCCTTGTATAGGCTGTTTCCGCCCATTGAGATCAGGAGCTGCATAACCGTTTCAAAGGGTAACTTTTTCTTTCGCGTAAAGTCTTTTTCGGGGTTTTTGACATACAGTGCTGGTGCGGCTGACATTTCTTGAATAAGGGATGTCAGCTTTTGTTTTAGTGAATTCGCGTACGTATTCATGGGCGAAACCTCCTCGTTTTTTCAAGGGGCTTCGCCACACATTTTCAACTGCTTGTCAAGTTCTTTTACTCTTTTTCACGCAAAAAAGGAGCAGGCTATCTTTCGATAACCTGCTCCTTTGCATAGATATTTGGTTCAACACCTTAACTTAATGACATTGACCTTTGTGGTGTGCCTCTTTTTTCTTATGCTTATTAAGTTGTATAATTTTAACATGTTGTGCGAAAAAATGGAGGGTGACGATGCAACAGTTCGAAGAGAAGCTATTATGTATTTCAGATAAAGTGAACGATTGGTTGAAATTTGCCGAAGCGAAAAATGGTGCGCTTCTTGTTTTCTCGGGAGCGGCGATTACAGCAATCTTGAGCTTCTTAGGTTCGTCATATCACATCTTACCTAATTGGAAGACTGGGCTATGTGCGGGCATTGTGCTTTTATCAATATCATGTCTGCTTTCAATACTTTCATTTATTCCTAGAACCAAAATATTCTTTAAACATCGTGGAGCTCCTGTTGATACTGATAACTTTTATTTCTACGGAAACTTATCAAAGTATTCCCCCCAGCAATTAATAAAGGCAATTTCAAATCATTATTATGATGATAACAATAACGAGTTAACTCGAAGTAACATTGATCTCGCAGCTCAAATCGTAATTAATTCCGGGATTGCAGTTGATAAGTTTCACTTCTTTAAGGTATCCGTATGGGTTGTTCTTGCTTCCTTGGTATCTATACCGCTCGTTTCGTTATTTATGTTGCTATAGGAGGCGTCGAATGAGCTTAGAGAGGTTTCGTAATAGTTTGCGAGAAGAAGTTCAAATAATTAATGCTAGTGAGTTTGATATCATTATTAAAGAAACAACTACTGTTCCAACGATTACTGATTCTGAGATCACATATTCGAACTTGGATACCAAAGAACAAAAGTGCAAGCTAATTGAAACTTGTATCTTATATATTGATATAAGGAATTCAACGGATTTGAATTTGACACATCGTAGGGAAACGATGGCCAAGCTTTATTCTTCTTTTGTTAGAGCTATGGCAAGAGCTGGTGGCTATTATAATGGGAAAGTGCGTAACATTATCGGTGACAGAATAATGGTGGTATTCGATTCGGCCAATTGCTTTACCAATGCGGTAGATACTGCAATACTAATGAATTCAATCAGCCAATATGTCTTAAATAAAGAATTCCCGCATAACGAAATTAAATGTGGAATCGGTATTGATTATGGCAAAATGCTTGTAACTAAAGCAGGAATCATAAAGAATGGATCAGAGAATGATTCCCACAAATCGCTGGTTTGGCTTGGTCGACCTGCGAATGTTGCATCGAAGTTGACGGATGCTGCAAATAAATCCTCAACTGAAACAAGAACAATTGTGACTGAGGGTTACTACTATCCACTTCTGGAAGATAAGTGGTTATGGATTGATCGTGAGTTAGAGGAATTCATTGATAATTTTCAAACTACCAGTAGTCAATCGATTCGTCATAAATCAAGCCATTTTGATACCTTTTATAAAAACATAGAAGAAACGAGTCAGACTAATCCTCCAATCTTGATGACGAAAGCTGTGTATGATGGATTTAAAAGAGCGAACCCGGATCGAAAATGTATTAAAGAGAATTATTTTAAGTCGCAACCCACTATTTCTGTTCAAGGTTTCAAAGGAGATATTTACGGTGGGAATGTACATTTTACCGTGTTTAATGAATAATTAACCGATCAAGTTATTGCTCTATGAATGATTCATAACGAAGCACGAGTATTAAAAACTCAATCTTCTAGAAGTCTTATCAGGAATTAGCGCTTAATAATGTAAGGGGGAGACACATATGATTGAGGATGGAATTTTCGAGAAAATATTTAGCTATGATAATCAAAAAGTTCTCTTTGAAAGTAAAGTACTAGACTCCTTGCAATTCCTGAAAAACTCAGGTAAGAAACTCCAACTTGCTGAGTTGGAAGTTAAGGCTCTTAACTACGTAAATCAAAAAAGTCGTGAAAATTATAGTGATTGGAATAAGGATTTATTCGCGAATGGAAAAACTAATGCCCTTCCAATAACTGTGCTCGAATACTTCGGGACTACGCTGATGGATGATGATGCAATTGAGAAGATTGTAGGATCCTTCTTTCATTATTTACACTCGTTTTATGATAGTTATGCTCAGTTTATTAACTCGACGCTACTGATGTTATCGAAAAAAGTCTTGGATATTAATCATTCGAGTTTCTTCCAGGTTAGAGAAAGACTTAAAGGTATAACTGAGTTTCAACCTATTTATGATAATCTAGAGCAAGTGGCTCAAACTATGGAATATAAGTATATTGATGACTTTAATAATATTAATAAACATCAATTCACACTTGAGCTTCAGTCGACCTTGGTATTAAATGATGGAACAATTGAGCAGGAGATTCCTAGTTTCTCGAAAAAAGATCGTCAGCATGGGGCTGATGAAATGACCAAAAGACTAGATAGCTCCTTTAAAATGTCATTAATGATGTTCCAAACGGTAACCGATTTGGTAATGGACTACCTAAAGAACAATGTTACTGATCAGCCGCAAAATCGTTATCATACGATTTCCATCAAAGAGCAAAGTGGCTTTGGTAATTCTGGAGATGGCGCAGCTATTTTTATTACAATTGATGATCTGCGTGAAATATCAGAAGGAGACAGCTTCTTCGTTTTACTGGCGAAGGAGGATGATACGGATCGGAAAATTAGAGTTGAAAATATCTTAACCGATAATCTAATGCTCCAGAACATAAATGGTAAGAAGCTTGGCTTTCTCAAAGCCCAAGCCCCTGTAAATCCTAACATTTTGATGTATAGAGAATATCGAGTAGTTCTTACAACCGAGATAGAGAAGGCATATGTTTTACACTTCTTCGAACCCAAAACCGTTCAGTTTGGATATGGCGATAATGAGACAATCTTCAAGCTTAACAACCAGGAAGAAATAAAATCTGATGACGTTGAGTCAACTGACCCTGATGAAGAATAGTGATTTAGTAGTCTTAAATAGGTTGGATTATCTCTAACGGGGGATGTAACATCAACAAAAAAGTATGGGGCAGCCGATAGTGTACTGATTGGCTGCCCTTATGCAATAAGGGACTTATTAGCTCGCAAAACTCATTTTATTTGAATGGAGAAACGATTCGGTGATAGAGTTTCTTGAAAAATTCGAAGGAATAGTTGGTGCATTGTTAGGTGTAGTTGTAACACTAGTAGTAACTCATATTCTGAAGAATGTGGGCAGGGTTAAACTATTCTTAGTCGCACAAAAGGTAGGGATAAGTAAAGAGACTAGAACAAGTTATGGTGAAGTAAAGTATATAGATACTGAAAAAACAGAAGCAGATTTATGTGAAATCGATATTACATTAGAAATTTATAACGGTACCGATGTTGGTAAGATTTTTAGAGACATAAAAGTTTGTTTTTACAACAAAAATAATGAGCTTAAATTTTCAATAACACCTGATGATAAGACTACCGAAGAACAGGGGAGGTTTTGGAATAAGTATGATGAGGCATTGAATATCAATGTGCCTGCAAAACAAATATGTTTACTCGTATTAAGGAAAGCCATTCGGTTTGAGAAGGAGTCAGAAGTACTTAAGCTATCAGAATCTATCTGTATCGAAATGAAAAACCATAACGGGAAAACGTATCGCTTACAAATTAAGCAGTTATAATCCTCAAAAGAAGTCTATTGTGGCACTTATTGAGTCGAAAGAGGGGAGGCAAGCCAATGTCGGAGATACTCGTAAGGAAAGCGACGTCATCGGATATACAGGAGATATTACATATATACAATCAAGGTATCGAAGATCGTATTGCGACTCTAGAAGTTGAACCAAAAGATGTGAGCTATATGGAAAACTGGTTCAATGCCCACAGTGAACGTTATTCTGTACTTGTCGCACTTGAGGGAAATGTAATTGTAGGCTGGGCATCCTTAAATAAGTATTCTCCACGCTCCGCCTATGATGGTGTAGCTGATTTATCGATCTACATTGAAAGAAAACATAGGGGGAAAGGCATCGGAAGCATACTCCTAACTGAACTTGAAGAGGCTGCTTTACGTAGCGGTTTTTATAAAATTGTTCTTTTTACTTTTCCATTTAACGGGCAAGGTCAAGGGCTTTACCGTAAGAAAGGTTATCGAGAGGTAGGGACTTTCTTTAATCAAGGTGTTATTGATAACAAATATATTGATGTTATGGCGATGGAAAAGCTTCTGTGAACTGACTTAAGGATAGCTATCACATGTTCACAATACTTTTATACCCAGTTAACGTGATCCGTATATTTGTATATCATTATATACTTATAAATAGGACAAAAGTATGGGGATGTGGAAACGTGGATGATTCAATGGTAGTGTTATTTCTTTGCACAGGTAATTCTTGCAGAAGCCAGATGGCAGAAGGATTTGCTAAGTACTACAATACCTTGTATAACCAGAACTTTGAGATTTATAGCGCGGGTATCGAGGCACATGGCTTAAACCCAAGAGCTGTCCAGGTGATGGAAGAGGCTGGTGTTAGCATAGCTAGTCAAACCTCGGATACGATATCACTTTCATTAATTGCGAAGGCGGATCTTATCATCACTTTGTGTGGTCATGCCGATGATAATTGTCCTACGCTTCCCCCTAGAGTGCAAAAGATCCATTGGGGATTTGACGACCCTGCAAAAGCAAAAGGCAGTGAAGAGGAAATTATGCTTCAATTTCGTGTAGTGCGCGATTTGATTGATGTGAAGATGAAATGGTTTATTCAACAGTTGTCGAAAATGGGCAAGGGAGATTTGGAAAAACTGTTGGCTTAATAGCTAATAGGAATGAATAACCTCAAAGAGCCCCAAGCAATTATGCTTGGGGCTCTTTGACTGTTCTATATTCACTTATTATAGAGCTTTTTCAAAGCATCTCGTTGTGGCTCACGGATGTTGATGATCGGACGGATACTCTTTGCCTTCGTTTCTGCTTCTTCAATTGAATCAGCCAGACCCAGCTCGATTAAAGTGCCTATAGCGACAGTACCAGTCCTGCCTTTACCTCCGCCGCAGTGGAAACCAACTCTTTTGCCGCTTTTGTAAGCATCGGCAATAATTGAAATGGCTTGTTTGAACATATCTTCTTGAGGAGTTTCAGCATTATCCCCGATAGGTACCTGAACTCTTGTGACGTTTGGATCCGAATCTTGATTGTCAGCTGCTTCTTCACGCAAATCAACGATCACGTCACAATGTGCTTCCGTTATCATTGCTGGAACATCGGCAGCGCCGCCCATAAAGATCTTATCTTCAACCAGAGCATGAAAGTTGTTAGTCATAATGAATATCTCCTATACTTTAGAACAAAGTTTTCTTAAATGTTGGTGATGGTGGAGGAGCGCAACAAAGAGAGATATCTCTGGATTCTTCAGCCGATTCGAACTCGGAATCCTCTTTGGTATAGAAAATTTCCCATGCATTTCCGTCCGGATCGTATACCCAAACTTTGTCCTGAACAGCGTAGCAGCATGTAGTGTTCATCTCATCAATTAGTAGCAGTCCTGACTGGCGGAGTCGTTCCCCGATAGCAAGAACTTCTTCCGTATTATTAACTTGGAAGCCTAAGTGATTGAGAACGCCTTTCTTCTCAAAAGGGCGTACGTTTAATGAGAAGTGGAGTGCAGGATCGTCCAACTCAAATTTTGCGTAATTATCTTTCACTTTAGTCGGCTCGGTTCCAAAAAAAGCTTTATAAAAATCAAGCGACTTTTGAAGGTCGATGCAGTTTACTGCCACATGCATTCTTTTGATCATGGTTATCCCTCCGATACAGATAAACTCAAGTCATGGGCCATAGGCAATTCGAGGTACTTTTCGCAGTCCAGCGAGGCCATACAACCCGAACCAGCTGCCGTTATAGCTTGGCGGTATTTCTGATCTTGAACATCACCGCAGGCGAAGATACCAGGAACGCTCGTCTCCGTCGTCCCGGCTTTGACGATCAGATACCCCGTCTCGTCGGTCTCAAGCTGACCGCCGAGAAACTTCGTGTTCGGCGTATGACCGATCGCGACGAAGATCCCGTTCGTCTCAATAATCTCTTCTTCGCCGGTTTCGTTGTTACGAACCTTCAGCCCAGTTACGCCTTGATCGCTTGCAACCACTTCTAGCGGAGTGCGGTTTAGGGCCATTGTGATTTTATTGTTTTCGCTTGCGCGGTCCTGCATGATCTTTGATGCGCGCAGTTCCTCGCGGCGGTGAACCAGGACAACCTCAGTGGCAAACCTCGTTAAGAAGATGGCTTCCTCCATGGCCGAGTCTCCCCCGCCGACAACGATAATCTTTTTGCCGCGGAAGAAGAAGCCGTCGCAGGTGGCACAGGTGCTAACGCCTCGTCCGACGTTCTCGCGTTCATTCGGAATTCCGAGATATTTCGCCGAAGCGCCGGTCGAAATAATGAGTGCCTCCGCCTGCAGACTACCTTGGCCTTCAACATGAAGCGTAAACGGACGCTTTGACGTGTCAACCGAATTTACCCATCCGGTGCGGAATTCCGCGCCGAACCGCTCAGCCTGTTTGCGCATATTAGCCATCAGATCGGGACCCATAATACCTTCCGGGAAACCTGGAAAATTTTCTACTTCCGTTGTTGTCGTCAACTGGCCGCCTGGCTCCGGTCCTTCGATAACCAATGGATTCAAGTTGGCACGTGCAAGGTAGATGGCAGCCGTTAAGCCAGCTGGTCCTGTACCAATAATAATGGCTTTATACATTTTCCCATCTCCTGAAAATTATTTGCCTTCTTTCACGAACTGCGCGATACGATCTTTGATGGACTCGCGAACTTCCCGGAACTTAGCCGTAATTTCTTCTTCCGTTCCTGTTGCTTTAGCAGGATCATCAAAGCCCCAGTGCCATCTTTGAGCCTTATCGTTTCTTACTACCGGACAGTTTTCATCAGCGTGACCACAGAGTGTGATGATGTAGTCTGCTTCTTTTAAGATCTCAGGGTCAATGACGTCCGAGGTGTTATTCGAAATATCGATGCCAGCTTCCTTCATGGTTTGAACCGCACGTGGATTTAGTCCATGTGCTTCGAGGCCGGCACTTTTCACTTCGTACTTATCTCCACCGAGGGCATTCAAGAAGCCATCAGCGATTTGGCTACGGCAAGAGTTTCCAGTACAGAGAAAGTAAACAAGCGGTTTGTTAGTCATGATTAGTGATCTCCCTTATCTTGAAATTGTTTGATTTCTACTACTCCATTTAAGTCACTATTGTTCCTTGAAGGGAAGATAGCTTTTAGTAACATTGCAATTAATACGACGATGACTGCAATGATCGCAATCATTATCCATACATTCAGAGTTGTCGAATGAATCAAGTGAAGCCATAGATATAAGCCGGTCAGCGTGATGAAGAGCGTTGGAACGGTCAACACGATGCCTGTTTTAAAGTAGTTACCCCAAGAGATTTTAACATCTTTACGGGATAACACATGGAGCCATAGAAGTGTTGCAAGGGAACCAATTGGAGTGATTTTCGGTCCTAAGTCACTACCGATTACATTCGCGTATACAAGTGATTCACGAATTACACCAGCGGTATCTGTCCCTTTGATTGCAAGCGCGTCAATCATGACAGTTGGCATATTGTTCATGATGGATGACAGGATTGCTGCAAGGAAACCAGTACCAATTGTAGATAAGAATAATCCTTGATCAGAAATCCATTGAATGACGTCTCCTAAAGAGTCTGTCAAACCAACGTTTCGAAGTCCATAAACAACTACATACATGCCAATCGAGAAAACTACGACGGCCCATGGAGCGCCCTTAACAAGCTTCCAGGTATGAATAGCTGGACTGCGGCGTGCCGCAATAATAAACAAAATCGCAACGATACCAGCAATAACAGAAACGGGCACGTGAATGAACTGACTTACAAGATAAGCAACTAAGAGTACGGCCAGAATAATCCATGAAAGTCGGAAAAGCTTTTTGTCCTTAATGGCATCAGCCGGCTTTTTAAGATTATTTAAATCATAGTTGCTCGGTATGCTCTTGCGGAAGAATAAGTACAAGACGAGAAGGCTCGCCAGAAGTGAAAACAAATTCGGAATAATCATTCTGCTGGCATATTCAACGAATCCGATGCCGAAATAATCAGCTGAGACGATATTTACAAGATTACTCACGACAAGCGGCAGTGACGTCGTATCTGCGATAAAACCGCTAGCCATGATAAACGGTAAAATCATTCGGTCATCAAATTTTAGTGCGCGGACCATTGCCAGAACGATCGGCGTTAGAATAAGTGCTGCACCATCATTTGCGAAGAATGCCGCAACGGCAGCTCCTAACAGAATGACGTAAACAAACATTAGAAGACCGTTCCCTCTTGCAAAGCGGGCCATATGAAGCGCTGCCCACTCAAAAAATCCAATTTCATCAAGAATAAGTGAAATCAAGATAACAGCAACGAAGGCAAGTGTTGCATTCCATACAATTTGAGTTACATCCCATACATCGTGAAAATCTACGACACCAAAGATCAAAGCAATGATAGCGCCGCCGCATGCAGACCAACCGATGTTCAAGCCTTTCGGCTGCCAAATAACAAAAACTAAGGTAATGAGGAAAATAATCGATGCAATCGCGAGCATGTTTGCCCTCCTGGTTAAGTGCAGACGGTTGTATTTGAGTTATTGATTTGTTCCTGCATAGAAGGAAGCTGGTCAATGATTTGTTTTAAAATCAGCTTATCTTCCACGTTTAAAGAGTAGTAAATCCACTGGCTTCGACGTGTTTCATTGATGATCCCACCAGTTTTTAATTTTTTCAGGTGTTGGCTTACATTAGGTTGTGTTGTCTTGAGAATTTCAACGATATCGCATACGCACATGTCCTTATGCTTCAATAAGGCGAGTATGGTTAGTCGCGTTTTATCAGACAAAAGTTTAAGGGATTCTGATATTTCTTCAATCGATTCCAATTAAGTTACACTCCTTTCGGGCTTAGTATCTTATTTCACTATGTATTATACTCACCGTCACTTATATAAGTAAAGCGTTATATTAGTGATCACTAATTTAATGTTTGGATGACATTTCGTTAACATTGTGAAAACAATTGAGCTCTAACATTGGGAATGCATCGAGATATTATCATGTACTAATATACAAACAAGGAGTGGGAAGTAGTGTCAAAAAAATGGAAGTGGTTTTCTATCGGAATGGTGGCAGCAATGACAGTTGTAGTTTCTGCTTGTGGTTCAAATCAAGGTGAAACTTCGGATAATTCTTCATCCTCAAAGGAAATTACAATTACTGCCGCAGGTTCAACATTCGTTAACCCATTGTTCTCTAAAATGTTCTCCGAATATAACAAACTTCATCCAGAAATCAAGATCAATTATCAATCCATCGGTTCCGGTGGCGGCGTGAAACAACTCACAGAAGGAACTATCGATTTCGCGGCTTCTGATGCCTTCATGTCAGATGAGGAAATCGGTGCAGTGAAGAATGGTGTTGTACACATCCCGGTTACTGTAGGCGCTGAAGCAATTATTTACAATATTGATGGTGTCGATAAAGGTCTCAAGTTAACTCAAGAAACGATATCTGATATTTACTTAGGAACAATTAAAAAGTGGAACGACCCGAAACTAAAAGCCGATAACCCAGATTTGAACCTTCCGGATCTAGAGATTACTCCTGTGTATCGTTCCGACGGTAGCGGCACAACCGCGATCTTTACGGACTACCTCAGCACGGTTAGCCCGGAGTGGAAGGAGAAAGTTGGACAAGGTAAATCCGTACAGTTCCCAGTTGGGGTTGGCGGTAAAGGCAATGAGGGTGTTGCTGGGCAAGTAAAGCAGACACCTGGTTCCATCGGTTACGCGGAACTTGCGTATGCAGAAAACAATCATATCAATTACGCTCAGCTGCGTAACAAAGACGGAAAGTTCGTTTATCCATCTCTCGAGGCAGCTACGATCGCAGCTGATGATGCAGCTCAAAACATGCCGGCAGATACACGTGTCTCCATTGTAGAAAAAGCAGGGGAGAAGGCATACGGCATCGTTGGCATTAGCTGGGCGCTTCTGAATACAAATTACGCTGACGCAACGAAGAAGCAAGTAATTACGGATCTAATCAAGTGGGTATACCGAGATGGCCAGCAATATTCGGAGCCGCTATTCTATGCTAAGATCCCTGATGGCATCGCAAAGATCAACGATGACAATGTAGCGAAAATTAAATAACGAACCTGGTATTACATGCTGATTGTTCAAAGGTATAAGTTGGTGTTGATTCACCTCCTTATACCTTTTGTTATCAGCTATTATCCACTGGGAAGGGGAACTGAATTTATGAACAGCCATGCTCAGCTTCAAACTGAAGTTCAGCAGAATGCCTCCTTGCAGCAGAAGATTTACCAAAAAAGGCGCTTTCGCTGGATGGATCATGGTTTTAAGTGGTTAACTTTCAGCTTTGGTTGCATCATTCTAATCATGTTTGTCTGGATTATTCTAGAGCTCACAAACGAGTCAAAGCAATCGATATCCAAGTTTGGACTAGGGTTTATCTTTAGTCAGGATTGGAACCCTGTGAAAGGTGAATTTGGTGCTCTCCCTTTCATATATGGAACAATCGTCTCGTCTCTGATTGCGATTATTATTGCAGCCCCAATCAGCATAGGGATTGCATTATTCTTAAATGAGATGGCTCCGAAGTGGTTAAAGCAGCCAGTTGCCTTCATGATCGAACTTCTTGCAGCTATCCCAAGTATATTGTATGGACTTTGGGGATTGTTTGTTATGGTTCCGTTTATCCGGGATTGGCTTCAAAAGCCGATATCTAAATACCTTGGTGGATTTCCCTTGTTTTCTGGAGCACCAATTGGACTTGGCATGCTCACTGCGGGCATATTGCTGGCCATTATGATCATTCCGATTATTACGGCGTTAGCTCGTGATGTGATTCGCGTTGTTCCGACCTTGCAGAAGGAAGGGTACCTTGCTTTAGGAGCAACAAAGTGGGAAGTCATTTGGAAAATCATTTTACCATTTGCAAGACCGGGCATCTTAGGGGCTTGTATTCTTGGACTCGGTCGAGCATTGGGCGAAACCATGGCTGTCACGATGGTTATTGGAAACCGCGCAGAGATAAAAGCTTCATTGTTCGCTCCAGGGCACTCAATGGCAGCTGTAATAGCAAATGAATTTACTGAGGCAACCGATGATATTTACCTTTCTTCATTGATTGAAATTGGATTGTTGCTGTTTCTAGTTACTTTTGTATTAAACGCAGGAGCTCGCTTCCTTATTTGGACAGTAGCCAAGGGATCCAAGGGAGGGGTAAAAGGGTGAATCCAAAACGATCAAGCAGAAGAAGAAGGATGAATGTTGTAATGCTCGTTATTGTCGTCTTATTAACGTCATTAGCACTTATCCCGCTGATAAGCATTTTGAGTTATATCATCTATAAAGGTGCGCCGGCGATTAACCTTGATTTCTTCACTAAACTTCCAGCAGCTGTGGGGGAAACCGGTGGAGGCATAGGCAATTCCATTGTCGGGACATTCGTATTGATCTTAATTGCTTCATGCGTGGGGCTTCCCGTTGGGATTATGGCAGCCATATATCTCAATGAATATATGCCAAAGGGCATGTACTCATCGACGATTCGCTTTGTAATAGATGTGCTACTCGGTATTCCTTCCGTTGTTATTGGCATTTTTGCATATCTGGCATTTGTAAAGCCAATCGGGCATTTCTCAGCTTGGTCAGGTGGTTTAGCATTGGCTATCATTATGATTCCCATCGTCACCCGTTCGACTGAGGAGATTTTAAGACTTACACCGAATTCCATGAGAGAGGGTTCCTATGCCCTCGGCATTTCGAAATGGAGAACCATTCTGCATATTGTCCTTCCCTATTCAATCAAAGGTATTGTGACTGGTATTATGCTTGGTATTGCTCGTGTTGCTGGTGAGACGGCACCACTTCTGCTTACTGCATTCGGAAATCATTTTTGGAATACATCGATCTCAGAGCCCATCGCATCTTTGCCGGCTCAGATTTTTGAATATGCAAAATCTCCATTTGATGACTGGATACAGAAAGCCTGGGGAGCTGCATTTGTCCTAATCATGCTCGTCCTGCTAATTAACATTGCAGCACGGTCTTTGACGCGCAGCAGACTCAAAAATGTGGACTGAGGTGAACGTAATGGCTCAAAGAATGAGAACAGAAAATTTGAAGGCCTGGTATGGAATGAATCAAATCCTTAAGGGCATTACGATGGATATTGAGAAAAACGCAATTACAGCAATCATAGGACCATCTGGATGTGGCAAATCCACATTCATCCGATGTTTAAATCGCATGCATGAAGTAAATGAGGGCACCAGGGTTGAAGGGAAGGTTTGGTTTGAAGACCAGGATATCTATGCCCAGAGCATCGACCCTGTGGAATTACGAAGCCGAATTGGAATGGTTTTTCAAAAGCCAAATCCATTTCCTACAATGTCTATTTTTGAAAACGTAGCTGCGGGTTTAAGATTACATGGTATTCGTCGAACTTCAGAGCTTAATGATGCTGTCGAGGAAAGTCTACAAATGGCCGGCTTATGGAATGAAGTAAAAGATCGTCTCCAGCACCCAGGGGTAAGTTTGTCCGGTGGACAACAGCAACGGTTATGTATTGCACGAGCTCTCGCCGTTAAACCTGAAATATTACTTATGGATGAGCCTGCTTCCGCACTGGATCCGGTTTCAACAGGTCATATTGAAGATTTGGCTATCAAATTAAAACATCAGGTCACGATTGTAATTGTTACTCATAATTTGCACCAAGCAGCAAGGATTTCAGATCGTACAGCTTTCTTTCTAAGCGGCGATCTAATCGAATATGATAATACCAAGGACATGTTTATTTCGCCATCTGATAAAAGAACTAACGATTATATATCCGGTCGATTCGGGTAAACCGTAAAACAAAATTGAAGGAGGCGGCATTAGATTTGCACACTGACCAAGATAGTTCGTGGATTGATTTTGTTCCAAAACGAATTGGTATTCTAGTGTCGGATTCCACTTTAACAAACATGATCGAATATGGCTTGAAAAGAAAGCATTATTCGGTCAGAGTCTTTCCAGGAGACCAAAAATTTCTTAGTTCTGATTTAACATTGGATGTCCTTATTGCTGATTTATCCCGATTATCGGAAATTCGCCTAGATGCAATCACTTTTCCAATCATTATAATCCATGAAAGTTCTCTGAAGATTAACCTGGATGAACTAACTATTCCCGGGGTAAGTTACTTAGAAAAGCCTTTTGAGTTCGACCAGTTGCTTCACGCCATTCAGAGTGTGATACATCAAAATAATGCTGCCAAAAACGAACTGCAAGTATCACAAACCCATCTTGCATTTCGTCTTCATGGAATAGAATTATATCCTACAGGCATGGAAATTGAATGTTCGAGCCAAAGACTACACTTAACTTGGAGAGAGTATCAGGTTTTTGTAACGTTACTTGAAGAAAATGGGCATATGGTAACTACACAAGCGTTACTCGATATTCTGTCCGAACGAATTTCAAATCAACGAACATCATTAACCCAATGTATCAATAAGCTTCGTCAAAAGCTACGCTGCTGTAGAGATCGTATTGAAATTCACACGGAAATCAATGAAGGTTACCGGATGCAAATTACCATATAATAATATAGCATTGAGTTAATACTCTCTTTACAAATCGAAAATATGATAAGGATAGTTGGATTACCATCTTAATCGTCGAATTTTATAAGGGAGAGAATTACTTGGATTCGTTAAGCATGATGGCGGAGGACTTCAAGTTACTCGGAGATAAGACCAGATTGAATATACTGGCGTTATTGAGAGTAAAAGAAATGTGTGTCTGTGATATTGTTGAGCAATTAGATGTTTCACAGTCAAGCACGAGTCAGCATTTGAGAAAGCTGAAGGCAGCAGGGATTGTGAAAGAGGAGAGAAGGGGACAATGGGTGTACTACTCTCTTCATATGGAAGGGAAAGCATACATTCATGATGCGCTCAAATTCCTGCCAGATATAAATTTGATAGCAAAACACGATACCTCTTCGTGTTAAATATAAAGGCCAAGAACGATACGTTCTTGGCCTTTATATTTAGTTTATTGTCAGACTTTTATCGGCGAGCGCATTATATTTTTGCAGCAGCTTAATGACTTTTTCCTGAATTTCATCTCTTGCTTCGCGAACCTGATCAATTGATGCGTTGCCGCCTGCCAGTGGATCTTTAATATTCCAGTGCTCATTGCGAATGCCAAATGGAACAATAGGGCAGCGCTCTTGTATCTCATCACATAACTTAATAATAACCGTTGCTGACATGAAGAATTTCATGTCTATTTTTTTGGATTGGTTTTCGGAAATATCAATCCCTAGTTCTTGCATGGCCTGGGCGGTAAGTGGATGAAGAGTACTCGGATCCAGCCCAGCGCTTCTAACAATGATATCGTCTCTTCCTAGTGCTTTGACAAAAACTTCAGCGATTTGACTGCGGCAACGGTTTTGACCGCATAAGAAATAAATGCGCAGCTGACGTTGAGTGTTATCCAATGAACACACCATCCTCACATATTTGATAAATTTAGTATATAATTGAATTGTTATATTAGTATTAACTTATATAAAGATATGTTGATTTGTTTTTAAAAAATTAACTGGGACAGGCGGGTATTGTAAATCAACTTTTTTTGATTTAGTCTTGATTTCCCTTTTCTGTCATGATACCATTGATTCATCAAAGATTTTTGATTTAACAAGAGGCGGTATATCCCAATGACAATAATGCAATCGACAATTGATCAAGTTGAACTCCTTAATCTAGGGGGAAGAAAAACCATTACAATCCAAAACGCGACTGGAAGTATTCAAATCGTTGGTTTGGACAATATTGAACGGCTTCGGGAATTCTTAAATGAGTTACACTCGGCCAATTACAACATGAGAGACCCATTTCTAAATAAGAAAATATAGAACTTCATACTTACAGCTGTCATTATGCATTCATAGTCGGTTTGGAGGTCATTAAATGATTAAGGAAATCCCAGTAGTCGATAATCGCAGGATATCTGTTGATTTTTCTAATTACGAAGCAAAGTTCAAAGCACTTGCTGATCAGAAACGGCTTCAGATTATTTATGAGCTAACACAACGAGGAAATACCTGTGTATGTGATCTTGTTGAGATTGTTGACATGCAACAGTCCAAGTTATCCTACCATTTAAAGATTTTATTAGATGCTGGTTTGATTCGGCGAGAAACAAGAGGCACATGGAGTTATTACGAATTGAATACAGACGAGATGAATGGTCTTCTTTCACAAGAACTTTGCTGCATTTTTCGTAATGGCGATAAAAAATCAGGCGATTGTTGCTGATTTTTTTTCTAACTAATTAATCAAAATAAATTGATATAACAATGGAGGTATTTGAAATGAGTAAATGCTGTGGAGCTTCAATTCCCGTAGAATTACCGGTTAAATTGACTAAGGTTTCGTTGAATGACCAAGAAAAATTGCCTGTTGCCATTATCGGAGGAGGACCTGTAGGTTTAGCTGCAGCTGCTCATCTGGTTACCAAAGGAGAGTCCTTTATTCTCTTTGAAGCAGCTGCTCAAGTTGCCGGTAACATGAAATCGTGGAGTCATGTACGAGTCTTTTCCCCTTGGCAGTACAACATTGATAAAGCAGCCAGACAGCTTCTTGAAGCAAGCGGGTGGTCTTCTCCAGATAAGGATGGATTACCAACGGGAGGTCAAATCATTGAGGAGTATCTTGCTCCTTTAGCTGAGTTGCCTGAGATAAAACCGAACATCCGCTTCAATACCACAGTGACTTCAGTTAGCCGTAAAGGTATTAGCAAGATAAAAACAGCGAATCGCGAAAAGATGCCATTTGTTTTGCATGTTCTAGAGAACGGAGAGAATAAAGTCTACGAAGCTAAAGCTGTCATTGATGCATCAGGTACTTGGTCCTCACCTAACCCTGCTGTATCCGAGGGCGTTTGGACGGATAGTGAGCTTGCGATTCGAAACAAAGTAACTTATGGGATTCCAGATATAACTGGCAAGGATCGGGATCGTTACGCGGGCAAAAGTGTATTGGTGGTTGGTAGCGGCCATTCAGCGATAAATGCCTTGTTAGATCTGGCCAAACTGAAGGAACAAGAGCCACAAACGACCTTGTATTGGGTGATTAGAAAATCTAATGTCAATGAAGTCTATGGTGGACAGGGCAATGATGGTCTTCCTGCGCGAGGGGCACTGGGTACTCGTCTGAAGAAATTAGTCGACTCAGGCGATGTTACAGTATATTCGTCTTTCTTGATTGAAAAGTTTGGGCTTTCCGATGAAAAAATCGTTGTAATCGGTCAAAGTAACGGAGAATTTATACAGATTGACTCGATCGATGAGGTCATTAGCAATACGGGATCTCGTCCGGATTTAGGTTTTCTCCGAGAGGTTCGAACAGATATCGATAGTGCAATTGAAAGCGTGCGTGAATTGGCACCGCTTATCGATCCGAACTTTCACAGTTGTGGAACGGTAAGACCTCACGGGGAAAGGGAACTGCGTCAGCCAGATCCTAACTTCTATATTGTAGGATCTAAGAGTTACGGACGTGCACCAACGTTTCTAATGGCTACTGGCTATGAGCAAGTCAGATCCATTGTTGCAGCTCTCACAGGCGACTGCGAAGCAGCAGAGAAAGTGGAATTGGAGCTGCCTGAGACCGGTGTATGCAGCACTACGTACTTTGGTAAGCAAAATGTTAATGTGATAAATGATGATGCGGGCAGGAGCTGCTGTGGTCCGGCTCCTGATGCAAAAACATCCTCTTCCTGCTGCGGTTAACTAATGTTGTATGGTCAGATAGATAGCGATATATCGTTGTTGAAAAAGGCAGAGCTTGATTATAGCTCTGCCTTTTTGCGTGCCTAATAATGCAGTCTTACTTAATGGGCTTAAAAGAAAGAAATCCATATGTAGATATTAAATGACTCCAGCACCAAAAGGACACCATTAATATTTAAATAGAAATAAATTATTATATAAATATCGAATACAAAATAAATTTGAGGAGTGAGGGGAATGATGTATTTCACAGGGTTAGCTTCTGTTACTTCATGCGGAATTGTATATGATTCTCGAATGTACTCATGTCAAAGGGCCATAAGCGAACAATGGTTTAGTTCTCCAAAGCACATTGGAAACGAGGTACCTATTCTATTTCTGGAGGAGGATACTTCAGTTATTTATTTAGATAACAATACAGAGCCCGTTGATATTTGCCGAGAGATTGAATTCAGACTTTTTGAAGGGGGCCGTTTAACTGAATACTATCATGCACTTGATTGTATAAAAGAAGCCAGGAGGGGATATATCCAAGCAGGATTAATAATCACTTCAAAAGGAAATGTCCAACGGTGATGACATATCGTAATTTCCAAAGCTGGTATGAAGAGTTACCTTCACTTCATCACACTACAACACGGTTATACTCACTCGCTCCTATCGGTCGCGGGACTTGTTATGTGGAAAGTCTCTCCGGTTATATTGCAAGATTGGCGGCTGAGCATTGTACGACAACTGGGCGGTTGTTTACAGACGTGTTCAGTTCATATCTGGACAAACATTATTTAAACGAAATTGTTAAAAGAGGTGGGAATGGTTTCTTTGACGCTGCTCACATGATTAACGGCAATGCGCGTGCAGCGGAGCAATTTTCAACCATGATGAGTAACTTGACAGGGGTTGCGGAGTTTACTGATTTTACATTGCATCGCTTTAGAATGATTATCCCTCAACGTGGCTTGCTCAAAAGGCATAAGACATGGTGCGGTGATTGTTATCGTGAAATGAAGCAATCACAGACAGGTATCGTGTTTGAACCTCTTATTTGGCAGATCGGGGTGGTAAGTATCTGTAATGAGCATAATCGCGTATTAATGGATCGCTGCCCAGAGTGTAATAAGACGAGCCTAGTGTTAGATCGTCGAAGCATTCCGGGACATTGTCCCCATTGTAAGGCTTGGCTGGGAAGACACAGTGGCTTAAGTGCAGAAAATGATTATGAGGCCAAGATGAGAGCAGCTATGATTAAGCGTCTCTTGGAAAATAAAGTGCCCCTAAAAAGAAGCGGCATTGCTTCGTCGCTTTCGAGAATTATTGTGAGCAATGATACCAATTCAACAGAGCTAGCCAGGAGACTAGATGTTCCCAAAACAACATTTTGGACATGGACTAACGGAAGAAACCTACCGTCGCTTATTGAGGTCATTCGAATATGCAATAAATTCGGAATCGATATTGTTGACTTTTATCAAGGGCTCCCGAATGGTGAGCATTTACCGGTTATTTTTAAGAAGCGGAAGAAGAAAACCAACCTCAAGCTAACAACTCGCCCATTATATGTGGTCAAACAGATGGCTAAAAGTATTGTTGCTGATAATACGAATGGTCATATGCATGTTCAGGCCATGGCGGATGCACTTAGTTGTAACAAGAAAACCCTATATAATCACTTCCCTGCACTATGTAAGGCTCAATCAATAAAGCGGCAGCGGTTTTTGAACAAGCAGAAAGAGGAGCGAATCGATAGGCTCCGGTATGAGATTGATGATGCGTTTAATGAGGTTACTCGTTTTGAAAGACCCACAAAGAGGCGACTAGAGGGTCGCTTAGGGAGACCTTGTGTTTTCAGAGAACGTGAGATAAAGGATCACTATAAGAATTTGAGAGCAGGAGGCTAGCCATGAATGAAATGATCAAAGAGGTAGAAGAAATAATTAGAGTGCAGCAGCATCGGATCAAGCGAAATGAACTTAGTCATGAATTTCCCTACATGAGCGAATATGACCACTTCATTCGGCTTGCTTACTTATATAAAACGTTGGAGATATGGGAAGCTTGCCATAAGTTAATGTTGAAGTACCAAAAGAGACGTGAAGTTCCAGTTGGTGCAATAAATGCTGAGGCCATTGAACAGATACTGAAGATGGCTCATCGATACCCAGGGATACGAGTCGAAACGCTGGAAAGAATCGTTGAGTATGTAAAGACACTAGAATGGAAACTGGAAGAGAAGGAAAAGAACATAGGTAATTTTGTCTAAAATTTCTGAATATTTAGTATTTATGTCTGATGATGTTTGTTATACTAATGGCGAATGTCGGCTGCAAAGAAAGGGGAAATTCGATGTTTCCGGCTAATCTAGTCAACCTATTCATCAGAAAGGGAATTACTTCTGAAACACGCAAGGTGGTTGAAAACATCCGTTCTTCGGAACCGTCAAGAAGAGTTAGAAGCGGAAGAGGGAACACGCCTGGTTTTTACCCAAGCAAGAAGATGAGAGTGACCATTCAATTCGAGAGTCATCGTGTAGAGTTAGCGGGGATCTATGAAAAAGAACATGATAAAAATGTATATGAGTATTACGATCAGCCTCCTCCGTTTACTATAAATTATCAGATAAACGGGAAAAATAGCGGACGAATGTACCATCCTGACTTTTTTGAAATTAGTGAAGATTTTATCGGATATGAAGAATGGAAGACAGAAGAGGAATTGATTAAATTATCTGAAGAGAAACCATACCTCTTCAAACGTACGGATGATGGAGAGTGGTATATGCCACCGGCCGAAGAGGCTGCCAAGAAACTTGGGTTGGGATTTAGAGTCCGGTCATCAAGGGACCTTAATTGGGTTTACTTAAGCAACATACGCTTTCTTGAGGATTATTTGCATTCAGAGAATCTCACAATCGATGAAAATGCTAATGAGGCTATTTTACGCAAAGTAACGGATCATCCAGGGATTTGTATAAAGGAACTTTTGGAAGAACAGGTTGGTTATACTTCTGATGATATCTATACGTTGATCGTAAGTGACCAAATTTATTTTGATTTGTATAAGACTCGAATCACTGAAACGGATAGAGCACGAGTATATCCCAATAAAGAGATGGCACTTGCTTATTCATATTTAGATGCAGATCGAAGCACCAGCGGACT
Organism: Paenibacillus taihuensis; assembly: GCF_003386535.1. Taxonomy (GTDB): domain Bacteria; phylum Bacillota; class Bacilli; order Paenibacillales; family Paenibacillaceae; genus Paenibacillus_Z; species Paenibacillus_Z taihuensis. The sequence goes on along the minus strand of NZ_QTTN01000018.1, from coordinate 104,062 downwards.
TCAAAAAAGTATTTTGGATGTATCTTTAGGCAGTTTGATTCAATGGGATGGTAGAGCTTTTGTTATCCTAAATGTGGGAGAAACTCTAATCTCACTGCTATCACAAGATAGTCAAAAAGAAGTTGAGTTACCTCACGATAGTTTTCAATTTTTAATAGAAAAAGGAAAGATTACAGGAGTTGAACGGTCGGGTTCTGAGAAGAACTCTGAGGCATTGGAAAGACTTAGAGGTGCTTCCGAAAATGATTTAGCAATGGCAAACGAGCGATATCGTAAAATTGAACCTTTACTGCAGGGATGTTCACCTCATGACATTAATGTCTCGGAACGAACATTGCGTGACTGGGTTTCAAAGTATAAAGCGGCAGAACAATTATATGGTTATGGCTATATTGGTTTACTGCGTAACGGAACTCCTGGAAATAAAAAGTCAAGATTCCCGGTAAAAGTGGTAGAACTCATGGATACTTATATTTCTGAGCATCTAGAAACGATTATTAATCGTAATGCTTCTAGTGTATTTCGAATGCTTATTGATGAGTGCCAAGACAAAGGATGGGTTAGACCTAGTTTTACAACATTTTTAGCACGAATCGATAAACGCCCAGGTTACGAAGCAACTCTTAAGAAGGCCGGTAAAAAAGCAGCATATCAAGAAGCACCAAGGTATTTAGAATTGGAACTCACCACTCCAAGGCATGGTGAGTATCCGTTTGAAATTTGTCATTTGGATCATACGCGACTAGATATAGAACTGATCTGTTCAAAAACAAAAAAGAACCTTGGGCATCCGTGGGTTACTTTTCTAGTGGATGCATTCACCCGTAGAATCCTTGCTCTTTATTTAACTTTTGATGAACCGGGATATCGATCCAATATGATGGTGCTAAGAGAATGTGTAAGAAGACACTCTAGGTTGCCAAAAACTATTGTGGTAGATGGTGGAAAGGAATTCAGCAGCACATACTTTGAAACTCTGCTTGCTTTCTATAAGAGAGGGAAACTGCTGCGAGAAGGAAAGCCCAAGCACGGTGCTGTGATAGAGCGTTTATTTGGCACTACAAACACAATGTTCATAAACAACTTACTCGGGAATACGCAGCTAATGAAGAATGTTCGACAAGTCACAGCAGAGGTGAATCCCAAGAATAATGCAATCTGGCCATTCGGTAAGTTTCTTGACTTATTAAAAGCGTGGGCATATGAGATATACGATACGATTGAACATCCCGCTTTAGGAAGAACTCCGAGAGACGAGTTCATGACCGGAATTGCAAATTCGGGAAAACGAACATCAACTTATACAACCTACGATGAGACTTTTATAATGCTTACTTTCCCTACCACAAAAAAAGGTACCGCAAAGTTAGATCCAAGTAACGGAATTAAAATTAATCATATCTTCTATTGGTCCGAAAGCTTACTTGATCCTGAGTTTGCAGGTAAACAGATACCCGTAAGATTTGACCCATTCAACATGGGGGTTGCATATGCGTATATTCGTAACACTTGGATATATATGAATTCCGAACATTATGCTATTTTTGTTGATCGATCTGAAAAAGAAGTTCAGCAAGCATTTGAAGAGCTAAGGCGGAGAATGAGACTACGGGGTGAAGAAGTAAGTGTGACAGCTTCCAAAGTTGCTAAGTTCTTAAGATCTGCTGAATCCCAAGAAGTTTTAATGTTACAACAGCTTCGAGATAGTGAAGTAAGAAGTACATTTACAGTTATTGATGGTGGTAAGGCAGGCAGTAATCAAGCTGCTCGAAATAATAAAGAAAAGGAATCAAATAAACGAGATACTTTTACTGTTTATTCTAACCCTGTCGAAGAGTCGAAAAATAAATCAACAAAATCAGATCATAAACAAATGAATAAATACTCTAATTTTGGGGAGTTTTAAAATGCCTGATAAATTGATATCTGAGGATACCAGTGAGGAAATAAAAAGTTTTCCTGTTAGTCTTCTCGAAGAGTCAAATGAGGCTAAAATAACATACTTCAAAAATTATACAGTAGGGCATCCATTGCTGATGGAAGCATATCAAAAGACGTTGGATAATATATTCAGTAACTCAAGCCAAAACATTCATTTCTTATATGGTCCTAGTGGTGTGGGTAAAACCACCATTTTTAAAAAACTGCAGCGAGACATTGTTCAAAGAATGTTTTCCGTACTTGAGAAAGATAAGGGGAGAATCCCGTTTGCTGCTTTAGAGGCTCCATCTTCAGATACAGGGAGTTTTGATTGGAAGGATTTCTATATACGCTTGTTGGAAGAGTTAAAGGAAATAGCAATAGATTATAAAGTGGACTATGATGATTTGTTTAATAATGCTGAGTTTGAATCAAATTTTAGTGATCCAAATAGAAAATTACGAAATGCATTAGAAAAGGCGCTTAGAAATCGACGACTTGTTACACTAATCATTGATGAGGGTCAGCATATGATGAAGATGGCTAGTGGCAGGAAATTAAGGAGCCAGATGGATTCTATAAAATCGTTAGCTTCTTTATCCAGAACGCCAATTTTACTGATTGGAACTTATGAGTTGCTACAATTCACAAATCTAAGTGGTCAATTAGCAAGGCGAAGTGATGATGTACACTTCGAAAGATATAAGATTGAGAAAAAAGGGGATATGGAGAAATTTGAAAATGTTCTCTTTATGTTTCAGAAAAATATGCCCTTAGAGGTTACGCCGGATCTTGTTAATTACGCGGACTATTTTTATGAGAGGTCAATTGGCTGCATCGGTATTCTAAAGGATTGGCTGGTCAAAACCCTTGATATGAAGCTGCAAAAGGGTAATAAGAGTTTACTAATTGATGATTTTCAAGAGTACTCATTATCACTTGATCAGTGTATCAAAATAATCCGTGAGGCGCGCGAAGGAGAAATGAAACTTGAGGATAGCGAAGAAAAGAAAAATTTCCTCTACAGTTTGCTTATGGCCAATGGGAAACCAGTGGAAGATACGGAAGAAGAGAAAATAAAGAAAGAAGAACCGCAGAAACAGAACGAGAAACAGACTAATAAACCACGTGGTAAAAATAGAAGGCCAGGAACTCGTAATCCAAAACGAGATAAAGTGGGTGGCAAGAGCGAAGAAGTTGAAACGAAGAGTGTCGAGGAGGTAGGGTGAAATTACATGCAGCGGCTAGATAAGTTATGCCATACACTTGTTTTCCTACCGGAAGGTTCTATCCGCTGCACATAATGGCTTGCAATATCAGATTGAAATGGCCTTATGGTTTGGGAGGCTGCTAATTTGAGAAAAAGTTTTGAGGTTTTAGACGTTACATCACTGGAGATTCCTTTAAGGAGTAAGATAATACTTGTTGAGGCGATTGGGAGAGACACACTTGCTATTGAGAGTTTAACGAGCCTTATAAATCGGACTGCAATGGAACATAGCATTACAACCGGTACATTTATTAAATCTCAATTGTTACCTTACATTCTTAATGATGTAGAAGCCTCTCTGACTAAAGAGGTAAATACGTATTATCGTCTTATAAATAGGTCATTCTCGATTAATGAAAATACACTGTTGGGTCGCAGCGTAATTAATGCTATGCATGACTTAACATTTGGTAATGGGTTTTATGATTTAACACTTATAGGGATTTCAATTTTACTAAAGCAAAGTAGTATTAGAACGAGTAGAAGTTGGTGCCCAGTTTGTTTTTATGAAGCCGAGGAGTTAGGGAATCCTATATACGAGAAATTAATTTGGAGTTTGAGTTGTGTAACGACATGCTTAATACATAACTGTTATTTATGTACCGAATGTTTGCATTGCAAGACAGAGTTAAAGTATCTAAATACCTCTTCAAGAGTAGGATACTGCGACAATTGCTTTCGATGGTTAGGAGAAGAATCAACTCCTATTAACTCAACGGATATTAATTGGCAGCATTGGGTTCAAGAAAACTTAGATTTTTTATTATGTAATCAAACATTTATTAATGAAAACTTAGACAGTATAAGAATAGTTGAACAAATAGGATTAATCTTTCAACAATTAAGGAAAAGCAAAATTAGTAAAAAACAGCTTGCAGATATTATGGGTTACAACCGATGTACACTATTTGAATGGATGAGAGGCGCACATGGTATTGCATTAGAATCATTATTACTTTTATCATATTGCGTCGGTATATCAGTCGAACATCTATTATTCTCAGATATGTCTAAACTAGTTATTTCGAATGTTAAGCAAGCTCCTGAAAGTGTGCGTGGTGGCAAACGCGATACAACAATAAAAACAACAATAGCTGCCAGAGGTGAGTTTCTTCAGAAAATTATTTCAAGGAATGATTATCCGCCGCCTAAACTAGGAGATATCGCAAAGGAACTTGGTTATAAAAGTAATGAATCATTACGTGGTTTTTTTCCGGTAGAGTGTAAAATAATTGGGGAGCGGCATAAGGAGTTTAGAGCTAAACAGAGTGTAGAAAACAATATCAGCTTAAGATCGAAGGTTAGACAAGAGATTATTGAATGTTATAAGGAAGGTTACTATCCCTCAAAAAGAAGGTTGGAAGACAGGTTGGGCCAGAGGGGGTTGTTCATGAATTCTAAGTTTAATGAACTTAGAAAGGAAGTCTTTATTGAGTTTGGAATTCAACCTAGATAATCGGCACTACAATTATATTTCACGGTATGATGCTAAGGGGCTAATCCGAAATCGGAGAGGCTCCTTTCTGTTTCTCCTTTATTATTAGCAGATACAATTCAAATGAAAAAACTTTTTTCGGCAAGCGATTGGTTTAAAAAACTTTTTTCGGCAAATGCTTGGTTTAAATCGGGTGCAAAACGTGGGCAGAAAGAAAGCAAAGCATATGTTTTTCGGCAAAGATTTGGTTTAAAATGCGGCAAACTTATGGTTCAAATCATAGTGGTTTTTGCTTTGAACCATAAGTTTGCCGCCGCGGCAACGCTAAAGCCAATTAAATGGCAAACAACAACAAACTTACGCTTTAGCAGCTTAATAACCTGTTAGCGTGCTCCTACCTAGCATCGCCCATGTGACTAGACTAGGGGCTAACACATAGTGGGATACGCCGCTCGGTCTCCGCCTGGGGTCGACGGAAACTTGAGGGACTTGAAGTCCGCGGATAAACAGATTGGATTCATAACAGAAAGTTAATTAAACTATTAAGCAACATTATAGTATTAAACAGAATAAAGCATTGTTAAAAGTCCGTGATGTGATTACGGACTTTTTTGTTGTTGAACTCTATGATGATAATCAATGTAAGTTAAGATAACCAATGGATAACAACCAAATGGACCAAGACAATTATTTCACGATCCATTAAGCAGGTGTGCCATTTCTTAAATAATATAGTGATGTAATTCCCAAGCCGAGCACTCATTTGTGACACAACCACAAATCGCATGAGTAAAAACCTGTGCTCATAGCCCAAGGCTTTTCATCGTTGGATCAATAAATTTTGATTTAACACTTGACCTGCAGATATTACCATGGTAAATTTGAATCAAGGAATTAAATCAAGAAAAATTGATTAATATATGGAGGTAGTTTATAATGTACATGAATCCATATGTTTTTGAAAAGTTGGCTAAACAACATCAAATTGAACTTGACCAAAAGTCACGCACAACGTGGATGTGGATTGAACCAATCAACAAGATAGGTATTATACAGCAACTCACCGGAAGTTGGACTCGGAAGAAAGCTGTCGTTTCAGAAGCAGCAAACGAGGTGTGCTGTGGTTGCTGCGTCGTTACTTTATAAAGTAGGTGATCAAGGTGAAGAAAGAAATCCCGGTTAACATTGCAACAGCTTCGGTTGTGTCATTTGAAGAATATGAACAGAAATTTAAAGCGTTGGCGGACCAAAAGCGTCTACAAATTATGTATGAGCTTTGTCAACGTGGAAATACATGTGTTTGTGATCTAACCGAAATCGTCGATATGCCCCAATCCAAGCTCTCATACCATCTCAAGATCTTACTGGATGCCAACATAATTAAAAAAGAGACCAAAGGCACCTGGAGTTATTACGAACTCAATTCGGATGAAATTGGATCGTTGCTTTCCGAGCAGTTGTGCTGTATTTTTAGACCCAATATCAATTCGTCAGGCTGTTGCTAATTTTTTTATTTAAATAATCAAAAAAAATTGATGAAGGAGTGTTTACGTATGAAAATGCACGTAGCCATTAACGTTAGGAAGTTGGAACAATCGCTCGAGTTTTACAAAAAGCTTTTTAACGCAGAACCGACCAAAGTCAAGGAAAACTACGCTAAGTTCGAACTTGATAATCCAGCATTACATTTTTCATTGAACGTACGTCCATATGACAATCGTGGCGTTTTAAATCATTTCGGCTTTCAAGTACAAAACACGAAAGAAGTGCTAGCGACAAAAGCACGTTTGCAAGAGGCGGGTCTGGTTTCGTTCGATGAAATGAATACTACGTGCTGTTATGCGGTTCAGGATAAAATTTGGGTATCGGATCCCGAAGGTAATCCGTGGGAAGTATTCTATACCAAAGAGGATAGTGAATTCGAAGCAGCTGAGGATCACGCAAACGTTCAACAAGATGTTTGTTGTGTTACGCCTGCTCCTCAAAAAGTAGAGCTTACAGATATGCGGGTTAAAAACAAATGCTGCTGATTCGCAGGGCTCTTTCCTCTGATCTTGCAAGTGTTCTAGCCATTTACAATCAAGGCATCGAAGACAGAATTGCTACATTAGAGGATAAGCCAAAAGACGAATCATACATGAGTCAGTGGTTTGAGAACCATCAAGGACGTTTTGAGGTTTTAGTTGCCGAATACGCCGGAGAAGTCATCGGGTGGTCAGCAATAAATCAATACAGTTCAAGATGCGCTTACGACGGTGTCGGCGATATCTCAATTTACATTCACCGTGATTGGCGCGGTAAAGGCGTTGGAAGCCAGTTGCTTCAGAAGCTTGAAGAGGCGGGAAGAGAAAACAAGTTCTACAAATTCGTTCTCTTTACGTTTCCTCATAATATGCTTGGGCAAGGATTATATCATAAATCCGGGTATCGAGAAGTAGGCGTGTTCCAAAATCAGGGCATATTGGACGGAAAGTATATTGATGTTATGGCGATGGAGAAATTGCTTTAAGGCTATATCGCCCGCTGGAATCCGGCGGGCTTTTTTATGTATGGTTTCGTTTACAAAACCTCAACATATAATTAATTGATTATATAAGTAAATCATTATATGATTATTACATGATTTCCACTTTATGAGGTGATTATATGAGAAGGCCATTGCGCATTTATTATTTATCGATCTATAGCCGATGTCGTACGCAAATGGCGGAAGCGTTCACTAGGCACTTTGCGGGCGATCATGTCATCGTTGATAATGCGGGTTTAGAGGAGAGCGAAATTCATCCTATGGCCATTGAGGTCATGAAAGAAGTCGGAATAGACATTTCATCATATCAGCCCAAGCGAATCAATATGAAGTATTTCACAAGTGCTAATATCGTCGTGAAACTTTGCGAAAAAGCAAATGAGAAATGCCCTGTCGTTCCATTTGATATATTAAACGTTCAATGGGATATAACCGATCCGACGCCTAAGACTGGTGAACAAGGAAGTATTGATGAGTTTCGAGCAGTGCGTGATGAAATAAAAGAGAAAGTACTACAGCTGCTGGAAGAACAGCGGGTGATCGGTGCGTAAGGGAGGCTTCAAATGGATCAAATTCAAGTGATGGCAGATCAATTCAAATTGCTTGGCGACAAGACTCGCCTTACTATGCTTGCGATGCTGAAGGAACGAGCGCTTTGCGTATGCGATCTCGTCGAGTTTCTTGAGACATCTCAACCGAATGTTAGTCAGCATCTGCGAAAGCTAAAGGATGCCGGCCTCGTAAACGAAACACGGAAAGGGCAATGGATTTATTACTCGCTGAATATCGAGGACAAGACATATATCGGAACTATCTTGAATCATATCCCGTCCTTGAAAGAGAAAATTGACAACTTAAAGAATGACTGCTGTGAGTGATTTGGGTAGGGGGTTAATATGACGATCGTCGCGTTTCTTATATTTTTAATTACATTAACGTTTGTAATTTGGCAGCCAAAAGGACTTAATATCGGCTGGTCAGCAAGCGGTGGAGCCATTCTTGCTCTAATATTCGGAGTCGTGAATTTAACAGATGTCGGCACAGTAACCGGTATCGTGTGGAATGCGACTCTTGCATTTGTAGCCATCATTTTGATATCACTTATTTTAGATGAGATTGGTTTCTTTGAGTGGGCTGCCTTGCATATGGCGCGTTTGGCAAAAGGCAATGGTAAGCTAATGTTTGTGTACGTTGTTCTCTTAGGCGCAGCTGTGGCAGCGTTTTTTGCAAACGATGGTGCCGCGCTTATATTGACACCGATTGTTCTGGCAATGGTACGTGCGCTTAAATTTGACCAGCGAATGATTTTGCCGTTCATCATGGCAAGTGGATTTATTGCAGATACGACTTCGCTCCCATTAGTGGTCAGCAACCTCGTTAACATTGTGTCCGCCGATTATTTTGGGATCGGGTTTGTCGAATATGCCAGCCGGATGATTATTCCGAACTTGTTTTCTCTACTGGCAAGCCTTTTGGTCTTGTTCCTGTTCTTCCGTAAGAGCATCCCTGGTAATTATGATTTGAAACAACTTAAAAAGCCTGCTGATGCCATCAAGGATAAGAAGATGTTCCAGCTGTCATGGATTATCCTAGCTGTTCTTCTTGTTGCCTATCTGGTGAGTCAATTTATCCATGTACCGGTCTCGGTCATTGCTGGCATAGTTGCAGTATGGTTTATTCTGGCTGCAAGACGCAGCCCAGCCATTCATACTTGGAAGCTCGTAAAAGGTGCCCCATGGGCTGTTGTGATCTTCTCCATTGGTATGTATGTCGTAGTATATGGGCTTCGTAATGTTGGACTCACTGACGAGCTCGGAGATGTCATTCAAGCAGTGGCCGATAAAGGACTCTTTATCTCCACGCTGGGGATGGGTTTCCTTGCAGCGATATTGTCTTCGATCATGAACAATATGCCGACGGTTATGATAGATGCCCTTGCCATTAAAGGAACGGCGACAGGGGGTGTTATCCGAGAATCATTGGTTTATGCGAATGTGATTGGTAGCGATTTGGGTCCGAAAATCACACCGATTGGTTCACTCGCAACTCTTTTATGGTTGCATGTGCTATCGCGTAAGGACGTAAAAATCACTTGGGGCAATTATTTTAAAACAGGTATTGTACTGACAGTTCCAACGTTGTTTATCACACTTACCGGACTTTATCTGTGGTTGCATCTAATTAACTCGACAACCATTAACGTTTGGATTTTAATTGCTGTGATCATGATAATTGCAATCGCTGGTGCCCTGCTGGTTAAAGCTATATTCGGTTCTAAAAGAGAACGTCTAGAAGAAGTGGTACAAATCAAACAAATACATGACAAGGGAGATCGACCATAATGAATAACAAGCCGCTCGTTTACTTTCTATGTACAGGAAACTCATGCAGAAGCCAAATTGCCGATGGATTTTTAAAAGCTCTCGGCGGTGATAAGTACGAAGTAAGAAGTGCAGGACTCGAAGCTCATGGCTTAAACCCGCGTGCTGTAAAAACCATGAATGAAGTGGGTATTGATATTTCGAATCACACATCGGATGTCATTGATCCTGAAATTTTGAAGCAGGCGGATTACATCATTACTTTATGTGGACACGCAAATGATAATTGCCCAGTTGTTCATAATGACAAAGCGGAAAGATGGCACTGGGGCTTTGACGATCCAGCAAAGGCAACAGGTACAGAAGAAGAAATCACAGCCAAATTCAGTGAAGTCCGAGATTCGATTAAAAATCGCATTGAGCAGTTTGCGAAAGAAGGCAAATAAGTAGATATCAAAATAGAAACATCATGCTTTTCATGACACCACGATCTTCATGGGTGGAGCAGATGATGTTTAATTAATATTAAGCCGCCGCAGATGGCGGCTCTCCAGATGCTATTAATGGATGAATTAATCGAGTAGGAGGAGGCTCCGTCCCCACCGTACATGCGGGTCCGCATATGACGGTTCCAGAAGGTTAACAAAGCTCCAAATAACGAGAAAGCATACTCTTCAGCCCTTTCGCTTCCAATAGGAAGTCGAAAGGGCATTTTTTGATTTTCGGGACATTTCCCGTGCGCCAAGCCTTGAATTTTCCATAATCAGATTGTCCATTTCGGAACACCGAGCGCTCGGAGCTCGCAGAGTCGAGTGCGCAGTCTGGCGAGCGCCTATTGATAGCCAAAGGTGTCCGCTAAATCGTCATAATTCGTTCGCTATACTAGCTCGAAGGAGTCATGTTAGATGCCGCCTGTAACGGATACACTTATTACGGAATGATCTAAGAGGGGTGAAAGAATTGAAGAATAAAGTTGGTATGCTGTTGGCATCTTGTCTGCTAATCGTTCTGTTGATAACGAGCTGCTCTTCAGCTAAAGAAGTACAAGAACCAGATCCTGCATCAATTAAGGTTGCGCTTTCCACTAATCCGTCACCTGCGACCGTAGGAAAGAAAATTCAGCTATCCGCAACAATTATCGGATTGTTGGATACTGATGGGGCTGAAGTTCAGTTCGATATTCGAGAACCGGATAACTCGGGAATGCCTGCTCTTGTGAATGCTACGCTTAACAAGGATGGCACTTTCAAAGCGAATCATGTATTCGAGAAAGCCCAAACCTATAAAGTGTATATCCATTTATACCAAAATGAGCTGCATATATCGAAGAAAAGCGAATTGGTTGTTCAGCAATGAAAGAAGCTGGGCAAACAATGATTCGGTCTATTCTTATGCTGATCTGTACGCTATTTATAGCTAGCGGATGGATGGAGTTACAAGCGATTGCAAGTCCTGCTGCAATGAGCGCAGACCTTATTCAAACGCTTATCGATAAGGCGCAAGACGGCGATACTGTTCGTATTCCGCCCGGTTCCTATGAAGGACGCATCCTCATTAATCGCCCGATTCAGCTTGATGGAGGCGGTGCGGTCACCTTAAGGAATACGGACCAGAAGAGTACAGTCGAAATAACCGCAAAGGGAGTTGCGCTAAAAGGGCTTATCGTCGTTCATGAGGCTCGAGATAAAAATGCGGCTGTCTCCGTCTCGTCGGATGAGGTGCGTATAAATTCGCTTGATATCCGTACAGGTGGATATGGCATTCTGCTGCGCAAAGCTGACCGAGGCATTGTCGCAAACACAAAGATTGAATGGCTGGAAGACGCCAATGCAGCTGCCGCGAAGACGAAGATCGTCAGACACAATGGCATCGATCTATTCAATTCGCACCTGAACGTCATTCAAGGCAATACGGTCTCGAATATGAACGACGGCATTTATTTGGAAAGCAGCAATGGCAATACCGTGATTAACAATGCAATTGACCATCATGGGCGTTGACGATGCCGTGGTCACCGGCAATCAGTTCGTGAAGCAAAGCGAGAATGTCAACTCGCAGGGGCTACTGTTGTTCGATGTTCATACGTCCAGGGTGGACGACAATATTGTAGAAGGCAATCGCGTTGGCTTCTATATGGAAGATTCGTCGGACAACGTGCTAAGCAACAATCGCGTGCTTCGAAACTACGGGCATTCAACTGCTCGATTCCGAGAACAACCGGTTTAACGACAACGATTTTATCGGAAACGTGATTGAGGCAGAGGCGACGGATAGCAAGAATAATCAACTTCAAGGGAACTATTGGGATGCCTTTAAAGGCATCGATAGCGATGGAGACGGCGCAAGCAACGTGGCATATGCCATTGGCGACTGGGTCATTGCGATCGGCAATCCGTACGGCTTGGATCACACGATGACAACAGGCGTGCTTAGCGCGAAGGAACGTCCGATTACGGTCACGGGCGAGGATGGTTCCGAAAACCGATGCGTCGATTAACCCGGGCAATTCGGGTGGTCCGCTGCTCAACGCCAAAGGCGAGGTGATCGGAGTGAATACCGCAGTTAACTCTGAAGCCCAGGGCATCGGATTCGCCATTTCATCCGCTACGATCAAGGATGCGGTGAAGCAGATGATGGCGGAAACGACGACAGAGAGTTCATTCTAACTGTATTGGATGTCGCCGAAGCTAGACAGGAAATCCACAACCGAACGAGGTTGTGGATTTTTGCTGTGCAATTCTGGCTGCACCATTTTTCGATTTTTTCCAATAAATGCTGGGCAAAGGGAGCAGGTTTGTCGTGCAGCCTCCTGCCCATAAAATCCCCACTGCGGACAGCTTGATGCATACGTAGCGTTAATGTTACAATTGAACTAATAGTGTATATGTCCGACATATTGAGCCGGTCTGCTAGCACCTTATTGTGCGCTGGGAGAACGGCTTTTATTTATTGCGGATTATCGAAAAGTCTGCAAGAAGTGGAAGGGGAGTGTCCATGTATAGACAAGGAAAGAAGCCAGTCAGTGAGCATGTTTACGCCGATACAAGTGTTTGGCAATGCCCGCAATGTGTCTGTTGGTCAAGAGTGGAGTTTATAACCGCGGAAAAGCCGCAATGTCCCTCTTGTCATACCAGTATGAGTCTTAAGATGAAGAATATTCGGATCGAATAGTAGGTCGCGATTCGTCTCCTCCAGCACAAACCACATCCATAATTAGGATGTGGTTTGTTTTTTTAAGGGCCATCGGATTCGGAAGCAGCTGCTTGCCGCAGAGCGTGCTGCGAACGAAGCGGGATCCGTGGCATACCGATTGTTCGGTGAGCGATGTCTGCGCATCGAGAGATTGTATCGTTTAAATGACGAACCCTACATTCATTACACGCACTACCTGTCGAACCGGGCTGCGGGAATCGAGCTGCCCGATCTGAGCGAGCAGTCGCTCTATGATTTGCTGGAAGAACAGGAAGTGTTGCTCGGCAAGTATCGCGATGAATTTTCCGTCACGGCTGCATCGCCGGCTCCCGACTTGGCCGCTCTGCAAATAGAGGCTGGAACACCGCTTCTCAAACATTCGCGTTATGCGTACGACGAGAGCGGGGAGCTAATCGAATACAGCGAAGGCTATTATCATAACGAACGTCATCCTTATGTCGTCAATTATGACGTTTTAACATCGACATCCCTCTTTCTTCGTTGAAGGAGGGATGTTTGCCTTCAATTTCAAGATTAGAGTACAATCGGAGTAATGTTTAAAGTGCGAAGGGGTTTATTACGAGTATGGATAGGCAAAAAGAGTTACTGCAGCTAAACGTGGCCAATGCGATAAAAGGACCGGCTGTAACCAGCTTAAAGGATATCCTCGCGGAGATTACGAAGGATCGGCTTAATTTCATTGCTTCCAATTGCGCGCTTGCGGGGCGCTCCAAGCTGAAGAAGCAAGAGCTCGCGGATGCGCTGTACGAGCGAATCACGAACCCGGCGTTCGTGCGTTCGGCGTTCATTGCGGCTGAGCCGAAAGAATGGGAGCTCATTAACGCGCTGATGAGCGTTCCGTACATTCAAGAGAATGAGATCATGCCGGACGCGTACCTATTCCTGATGGATAAAGGTCTGGTGTTCAGCTTCCTGGAGCAGGACGAGCTGTTTATTGTCATGCCCAAGGAGGTCAAAGCCGCATACAAGAAGCTGGATCGGCGATCGTTCGAGGAAGAACGCAGCGTAAGCCAGCTGGTGCTGCGGTATATCGAAGCGGCAGCGAATCTATACGGCATCTGCCCGGTGGAGAAGCTCATCGCGATCATCAACGAGCAGAACAACATCAGCTTGACCGAGGGAGAGTTCAATGCGATTCGGTTATCCGTCTCGGACAAGATGCTGTATTGGGATATTCAGAGCGGGCTTATCCTGCACGAGGCATTAGAGGGAGAGGGCTTGGAGGATTATCAAGAATTCCTGGAGAGCGTGAAAGACAAGCCGTACTATATGCCTCCGAAGGAAGAACTGCTGCGTTATGCGGAGCTCGATTATTTCGAGATGACGCCGCAGTTGGAAGCCTTGAAGAGCCATATTGTGGAGAAGCTGGGCAGAACGGAGCGGCAGGCGGAAGCCCTCATGGATGATATTCAGCTCGCATGTGCGATGGAAGAGCCGCTTGCAGTAATCATGGAAGAGTTCGAGATCCGGAAAATCCGCCTGAACAAGAAGCAGCTTGAAGAGCTTATGCCAATAATTATCGCTGTGAATAATACGACGAGAATGTGGTCCAATCGCGGCTTTACGCCTGACGAGTTAAGCCCGAAGCCGAGTCCGAATACGAATAACAGCAATGTCGTTTCGTTCGCGGCGGCAGCTTCGAAAATCAGCAGAAACGACCCATGCCCATGCGGCAGCGGGAAGAAGTATAAGAAGTGCTGCATGTAGCAGCGAAGGGACACCACAGAAGAGGTGTCCTATTTGCATTGTTCTGTTGTATGTATCTAACGCCAGCAATTTGTACTTGCCTGTCTGATGATCGAATTAAGGAAAATCAAGAAGTGGGGGAAGGATTCGTGTGAAGCTGAGCGATTTTGAGAAGGTTGTTCCTTCCAGCATTGTGGAGAGGGGAAAAGAGTATTACAAGAATTTCCATGTTGTTGAGCTGGAAGAAATCGATGACCGATTCTATCGTGCAGAAGTAGAAGGCAGCGATTACTACGAAGTGAGAGTGCAGATCGACGAAGCTAATGAGATTCAGTTTACGTCATGCGATTGCCCATTCGACATGGAAGCGATCTGTAAGCACCAAGTAGCCGTATTCTTAGAGCTTCGCAAGTATCTGTCAGATACGAATGCGAACACAAAGCTGAAATCTTCCCAGGCGCATCTTTCGGACCAGCTAAACGCTTTGAGCAAGGAACAGCTAGTATCACTTCTGGTGGATTATGCGCAAGAGATGAAAGAGGTAAAGAGTCGTCTGGAAGTCTATTTTATGCAATTGAGCGAAAACGAGGATATGAATCAATATGTGAAGTTGATTCGAACCTATGCAAAGAGGTATGCGGAGCGAGACGGCTTTGTATCCTATCGGAATGTTTCTCGAGCCGTTGAAGGCGCGGAGATTGTATTGGAGAAGGCTTGGGAGGCTGACGATAAGGGCGAATCTGTGCGAGCGGCGCAAATAAGCTTCTGTGTATTGCATGAAATGGCGAAATTGATGCCATCAAGTGACGATTCGGATGGCATAATAGGGGGGCTAATCGACCAATGTTTGCAATTGATCGCGACGGTGGTCGAATCAGAGGAATCGCTTTCACCGAATGTGAGAGTGGCCTTACTGCATACGTTGTTGCAAGCAGCTCAGAGTGAAGAGCTTACGGATTGGAAGCTGCCTTTGCTTGAGATCGCGGCTGGAGCTGCCCAAGATATAGAAGCCAGACGGCAATGGGAGGATTGCGTTTTGAGGCTGGAGCTTAAACAACAAGCGAGCGGACAAGGTACGGATTCTTGGATACCAAGAAAGGGTACCCTGGACTTGTTTCCCGGTGGAAGAAATTAAGGTTGGAAGTTAACAAACTAACGGGTGAACTGAAGGCTCAGCGTGAACTGACCGAGGAGTTTGCCGCATCAGGGGAGTACGAATATTACTTGCAGTTGAAGGCTTTATACGAATCAGAGGAATGGCCTTATGTATATGACCGAGTGTTGGCGGCATTAGAGAAAGGAAGAGGCTGGAGTGCCGATTCCATGTATACGAAGCTGTTAATCGAGGAAAAAGAAACAGCGAGATTGCTGGAATATGTCAAACGTCATCCCGGCAGCATCGTTGATTATTATAAACACCTGATCCGACAACATCCATCTGAAGTTTACCAACTGTTCGAGAACTATATTGAAAGTGCAGCGAGGCATGCATCTAACCGTAATCAGTATAAGCAGGTATGCCAACTCATTCGTAAGCTTCTTAAGGCTGGAGGGGAGCAGCAGGCTGAGCGGATTGTAGAAGGCTTGCGACAGTGTTACCCTAATCGGCCAGCTTTCTTGGATGAGCTGGGCCAGATTAATTAATTTTTAATAGGGATCTTTAATCGTGCGAACAATAACACAGTTAATTTTGAATGTGTTTTATTGTAAAATAAGGGAAGCAAAGCTACCCACCAGCCATCAGGCGATAATGAGGAGGAAATTTCGGTGAATCAGGAACAATTGAAACGCATCCGTTCTGGCAAGGGCTTTATCGCAGCGCTCGACCAGAGCGGTGGCAGTACACCAAAGGCACTTCTGCAATATGGCGTTACGGAGGACAAGTATTCCGGTGACGAAGAGATGTACGTTCGCGTTCACGAGATGAGAACACGAATTATTCAGAGTCCGGCATTCAGCTCGGAATCGATTCTCGGCGCGATCCTGTTCGAGAATACGATGGACCGGAAGATTGACGGGTTATACACCGCCGATTACCTGTGGGAGAAGAAGGGAATCGTACCTTTCCTGAAGATTGACCAAGGGCTAGCTGCGCTAGATGGAGGCGTGCAGGTGATGAAGCCGATTCCAGGGCTGGATGAGCTGCTCGCGCGTGCGAACAAGAGACATATCTTCGGGACTAAGATGCGCTCGGTCATCAAAGAGGCAAATCCGGAAGGCATTCGGAAAGTAGTGGAGCAGCAGTTCGAGGTCGGCAAGCAGATTATCGCGGCAGGACTCGTACCGATTATCGAGCCGGAGGTAGATATCAATAGCACGGATAAGGAAGAGTCCGAGCGGCTGCTCAAGGCAGAGATTGTGAAGCAGCTCGAGTTGCTTCCGTCGGATGCCCTTATCATGCTGAAGCTGTCTATCCCAACGGTGGATGACTTCTATCGCGATCTGATGGATGATCCGCATATTATTCGAGTGGTCGCGCTTTCCGGTGGATACGAGCGAGAAGATGCCAATACAAGATTAGCGCGCAATCATGGCCTCATCGCGAGCTTCTCTCGTGCATTGGCAGAAGGACTTACAGCGCAGCAGTCGGATGAGGAGTTCAATCAGCTGTTGTCCGGAACGGTACAATCGATTTATGAGGCTTCAATTACTTAGTACGTATCGAGTTATTGCTTGAGAGCCCGGCCCTATGAGGCCGGGCTTTTTGATGTCGAGGAGCATCAGGCGATGTCTATGCTGGGAGTCGATTGCCATATGTGGCTATAACGGAATAATCCATTATAAAACAGCCAAAACCAACAAAAATGGAGTCTATGTTGGATAAATCCACTCATTTCAGCCTAAAACTCTACGTTTTCGTCTAATTCTCCAAAAATGAGTGGAAATATCCAATATAGCCAATAGAAATCGCTAATTCCGGCAAAAATGGTTGGATTTTTCCGCTATAGCTATAGTCTAAAGCTCGACCCTGCAGGGTCGGGCTTTTTTTGGCCGAAATTTGTAATTCATCACTCACTCGCAGAGGAATTGCCGTCTGCAACAACCTCCGCGTTCCTCCGATACTCCGTCGGCGTCACGCCCGTAAATTTCTTGAACGTGCGGTTAAATGAACTGAGCGTATTGTAACCGGACTTCAAGGCAACATCTTGAATCTTCAGCTCCGATTGAAGCAGGAGGGCCCAAGCTTGCTTGATGCGGAACTCGTTGACATAGTCCACGAAATTCGCCCCCATCATCTCCTTGAAATACGTCGACAAATACCCGCTCGTAATATTCAGCTTGCTGGCGATAATATCGAGCGACAATTCTTCGCTGAAGTGCTCCTCCATATACCGAAGCGTAAAGCTGATAATCGGATCTTTCGTATCCTTCTTCGATCGAACCAGCCTTCCTGCCTCGCCGATCAGCTCCTCGAAGTATTCGTCGAGCTCTTGGGCCGTATGCCGCTTATCAATCGTCTTGGCTATCCCGCTCAATGATCCGTTGTCGATTTGCAGCCCATGAAGCACGCGCAGCACTTTATCCGTCGTCTCTTCTGCAAACCGATGGAACCTAGAAGCGCTGAGGTTCTTCTTCTTCATCTTGGTCATCATCCGGCGCAGCGCTTGGAGGGCAAGCGTATCGTTCCCCTCTTGCAGATTGACGTTCAACTCGTGCTCCAGAGCGGCGGTAGGCAGCATAGGCTGCGCGTGCACTTCGCCGGCCTGCAGAATATGCGTCGCATCATCGAAAGGTCTCAAGCCGGCTAGCTGCAGCACCTCTTGGTAAGCGCTCGTCATCTCGGACGAGTTCTCGTAATAGGAGCTGACGGCAATGGCAAAGAAACTGTAGGCGCTATCCGTATCTAGTACGGCTTTGATGCGATCCAGCTCAGACCGGAGGCGCGCGTCATCGCCATCGTTCAGATAGACGACGGACAAGATTTGGTTCGTCTCGATCTGAAAAGTTTGAGCGCCTGTCATGGCATGGCCTATCGCTTGAATGAGGTATTCCCGGATATAGGCGACAGTTCGCTCTTCTTGCCCGGCGATCTCATTCCAATAGCGCGCCTTGAAATTCATTTGGAACAGAATGAACCGATAGGGACGGCTATCCGCTTCGAACGCCGCATCGGTTTCTTGATATTCGATACGAATACGCTTCAGCAAATTCATAAGCGAATAATTTCGCAGATGGCTCTGCTTATGCTGGATGCTGCGCTGTGCTTCCTGGTTAGCCTTGATCATATGGCCGATGTTGGCATTAATAAGCTCGAATTCGTTCGCAGTTCCGAGAGCGAAATCTTTGTTTTCGTTCAAGCTCCGTATGGACTCTACGATTTTGCGCACCGGATTATTGAACCGCTTGCTGAACAGCACCGACAGAGCGGCGCTAATCACCACCGTGACGAACAGCAGCACGATAAGCGTGACATTCAGCTTGAGGAGTCGGTTGGATATGCTGCTCCCTGGGATGATATTGACGTAGGTAAGCCCGGTTGTTTTGCCTGTCTGGTAGAAGTAGTAGTTGCCGTTCTGTTTGACCCAGTCCTTCCCGGACGCAAGTTCCGGCAGAGGCTGGCTGGCCGTCAACCCGGACGAATAGAGCAGCTCGCCCTGCGGACTTAGCATATAGAAGTTGTTGTTAATCGATTGATGATAATCGCGATAGAACGAATCGACATCGATAAAGGCGAGAAACTCGTAATCGGGATAAAGCTTGCTGCGGAACAAATAGGGCAGCACATGCTCGGAATTCGCATCCGGACGAGATGCCGTGTCGCTGCTGAAGGAGTCGACTGCATACAGCTTCGAGTCGGAGCCCGCCTTCATCAGCTCCTGCTGCCAGAAGTCGGGCGTATGGCTGCGGCTTACATAGTGCTCGGTGAACATGACGTCGAGACGGTTCCCGCGGCTGTTGTCCAGCACGAAACGATGCTTAACATCGTAAACCAGTACATTTTTCAGATAGAGCTGCGGATTGAGGGTGAGCTTCTGGATATCGTCGATGACGTTTCCGGCAGTGAGGTAATAATGCTTCGACTTCTGCAGTTCACCCAGACTCTTGTCCAAGTAGAGACCGACGAGCGCGCTATTTAACAGGTCAAAATACTTCTCCATTCCATAGGTCGTATGTGTCAGGTTCGCATCGTTATAGGTGATGATTTCACCGTGAATGCTTTGCCTGAACAGACCGAGCGACACGAGATTGAACGATACGAATAAGAAAATGATCGCGATGAAACTCATCATGATCTTCGCGAAGATAGAACGGGTGTTGATTCTTAACTGCATAATCTGCCGCACGAATAGTCCCCTTTTGCTCAAGTGTATGATCCGATTTTCGAAACCTGTGCAATTCTTCGGATATCTTGAATTTTGCATGATTCTAGGCATAAATCGGATATGCCTTTGACAGTAGAACCCATATTATAGCCATAGTTGCAAAAAATCAAGACGCGTCCACTCCGTACAAACAACGCATATAAGGGGGATCATCTTTGAACCACTACAAGCTTACAGGCCATGCCGCAACCACGCCGGCCGTTGCCTCCAGGAAAGGGAGACGCTCTATAGCCTCGGTGGCGGGCAAGCTGTGGAATGAGCGCTATTTGTATCTGCTGCTTCTCCCCGGACTTCTTTACTTTATTATTTACCGGTACGTTCCGATGCTCGGCAACGTCATTGCCTTTCAGGACTTCAGTCCGTTCCAAGGCTTCCTGCACAGTGACTGGGTGGGGTTGAAACACTTTAAGAAGGTCTTCGAGGATCGTGAAGTCATTCGAGTCATTTGGAATACGCTTTATCTTTCTTTCTTGCAGATCGCATTTGCTTTCCCGGTTTCGATAGCGCTTTCACTTATGCTGAACGAAGTTCGGGGTGAACGGTACAAACGGGTCGTTCAATCGCTCGTCTATCTGCCGCACTTCTTGTCTTGGGTCGTCGTTGCCGGGATCGTTACCGTCATGCTCAAGTCGGACGGCATTGTGAACCACTTTCTGCAAACCGGATTTGGCATTCCAGCAATCCCATTCCTGACTGCCCCGCACTGGTTCATGCCGTTAATTGTGCTGGAGGTCATCTGGAAGGAATCCGGCTGGGGGACGATCATCTTCCTTGCCGCTTTGGCTGGCGTCAATCCTCATCTGTATGAGGCAGCCGTCGTCGATGGCGCCAATAAGTGGAGACAGATCTGGCACATTACGCTTCCTTCGATCCGAAGCACGATTATTATTTTGCTCATTCTTCGTCTAGGCAGCGTGCTGGATGTCGGGTTTGAACAGATTTTCCTCATGTTGAACCCGCTGAATAAGGAAATTGGCGATGTGCTCGATACGTACGTGTACTACAAGGGAATACAGAATTCGGATTTCAGCTTTGCAACGGCAGTCGGCTTGTTCAAGTCGCTCGTCGGGCTGATCTTGATCGTCGGTGCCAATAAACTAGCCAAAAGGTTTGGCGAAGAAGGAATCTACTAAGGGGCGAAGCACGTGGTTAAAAATCATACAATACTGGAAAAATTAGGTGGAACGCTAAATGTGGTCCTGCTTGCCTTGGTTGGACTCCTGATGTTGTTCCCGTTCTACTACATGATCGCCACTTCGTTTACTTCGGGAGCGGAGAGCGCGACGAAGACATTTGTGCTGTTTCCGCAGAAATGGGTCACGGACGCGTATCAATACATTTTCAATTCCAGGGTGTTTGTCCGTTCGCTCTTCGTTACGGCCGGCGTTACGGTCGTCGGATCGCTGTTCAGCCTGCTTCTGACCTCAATGATGGCGTATCCGCTCTCGCGTAACATTACCGGTCAACGATTCTTTCTGTTTCTCGTCCTATTTACGTTTGTGTTCGGCGCGGGTATCATTCCTACCTATATGGTGGTGAAAGCAACGCACCTGATTGATTCGTATTGGGCGCTTATTATTCCCGGGGCGATCAATTCGTTTAATCTGATCGTGCTGAGGCAGTTCTTCCTGGGCATCCCGAATGATCTGACGGAGGCTGCGGTGCTCGATGGCGCCAACGACTTGCAAATATTCGCACGCATCATCATGCCGCTGTCCAAGCCTGCGTTAGCTGCTTTCGGCTTGTTCTACGCGGTGACGAGCTGGAACACCTACTTCAACGCGCTCATCTATATTAACGATCCGGACAAATGGACCGTGCAGGTTATTCTGCGGCAGATCGTTATTCTCAGCCAGCGGCTGGACTCCCTGTCGGACGGCCAACAGGCCGCGATTGCACAGGCTGCTCCGCCTGGCGAAACCATTGGCATGGCTGCGATACTAATCGCGACGGTTCCGATTCTCGCACTCTACCCGTTTCTGCAAAAGCACTTCGCGAAAGGGGTGATGCTCGGCTCCGTCAAAGGCTAGCCGGATGCTTCATGCACGAATTGCGAAGGCAAATAGAGGAGGTCAAACGTATGCGAAACAAGCTTGTCTCATCTTTACTTATTGTTGCGTTATTCAGCTCCGTTCTGGCGGCATGTTCTTCTAAAGACAATAGCACCGGCAATGGCAATGCCAGCAGCAATGCCGGTGGCAATAGCAGCGGCAATGAAGCGACTGCAGCTGCCGACAATGCGAAAGACCAGAAGATCTCGATCGATTGGTTCGACGGAACGTGGGAAGATCCGGTTCCGGGTCCGGAC
This sequence comes from Paenibacillus taihuensis, assembly GCF_003386535.1. Classification (GTDB taxonomy): domain Bacteria; phylum Bacillota; class Bacilli; order Paenibacillales; family Paenibacillaceae; genus Paenibacillus_Z; species Paenibacillus_Z taihuensis. Next base: position 82,058 of record NZ_QTTN01000018.1, on the reverse strand, counting down.
AGCGAAGCCGTGAAGAAGATCGACGAGAAGTTCAATGTCGACTTCAAGCCGCAGTACATCCCCTTCGATACGTACGAGGAGAAGCTGGCGGTAAAGATGGCGTCAGGCGACATTCCGGACGTCATCGGCATGGAATCGGTAGACGCGAACTATATGAAATGGGCACAGCAAGGCGCATTCCTGCCGCTGGACGAGTTCCTGAAGCAATATGAATCGACCAAAGCAGTGCCTGATTATGCTTGGGATTCGCTGAAGGTAGACGGAAAGGTGTACGGCATCCCGACCTACTTCTCGCCGAAAGGCGGCAAGAAGCCGGTTATCCGGAAGGACTGGCTGGACAAGCTCCACCTGAAGATGCCTACGAATTATGACGAGCTGAAGCAGGTCATCATCGCATTCACGAAGAATGACCCTGACGGCAACGGCAAAGACGATACAATCGGGCTCGGACTTGCCAAGGGCATTTATTACGACCCTTCGTTCGGTGCGTATTATGGCAACGCGACCTGGTACAACAAGAACGGCAGCGGACAATACATTCCCGGCGCTATAGCGGATGGGAATAAGGAGAAGGTTACCTTCCTCGCAGACCTGCAGAAGCAGGGCATTCTGCAGGCGGACTGGGCTGTGACAGCGTACAAGGATATCTTCAAAGCGTTCAACGCTGGCAAGGTCGGCGTTTGGTATGAGCAGCCTGGCGGCAGCGGAAACAACGGCATTCAGTTCGACGTGCTGAAGCAGAACGCTCCGAGTGCCGAAGTCGTGCCGATTCCGCCGTTCAAGGCTCCGGACGGATCGCAAGGGCTTACCATTAGCGGCAGCTGGTACCGGATGTATATGATTTCTGCCAAACTGAAGGATCAGCCGGAGAAAGTGAAACGGATTCTGGAAATGATCGACTACTTCCACAAGCCGGTGAACTTCGATCAGCGCAATTCGCAGAACGAATACTTCGACTGGCTGTACGGCGGAGAAGGCAAGGGCTACCAGATGGAGAACGGGGCAGCGCAGCCAATCGCAGAGAACCGTTCGAATGTCGCTCCAAGCGCCTATATTACCGATGGCGGCTGGTTCATGAAGGATGAGGATTTATTCGCATTCCCGAAAATGGCCAAAACACCGGCAGAGCAAGCCTTCCAGCAATCGCTCGCGGACTTGCTGCACGGTTCGAAGTTCTACGTTAACCCTACAGGCCGGATTATCTCGCCGATTCTGATGGAGAAGAGCGGAGAGCTGCAAGAGTATATAACAACGGAGACGACCAAGATGATCTTCGGCGAAAGACCGCTGTCCGACTGGGACAAGATGGTCCAGGAGTATTTGGATAAGGGCGGCAAGGACATGATTGACGAGGTGAATAAAGCTCTGGAGGCTAACAAGATCCAGGGTGAATGGAAGTAAGAGATAAGCTAGCGGGACAGCACGGACGACCGTAGGTTCGTGCTGTTCGACTATATACACATTCTTTGGCAAGCGAGGTATAGCGACGATGCCCATATTGACGACTAATAAGCAACAATTCCTGCTGGACGGCGAACCATTTCGCATCTTATCCGGCGCGATTCATTACTTCCGCGTCGTGCCGGAATACTGGAAGGACCGCCTCTGGAAGCTCAAGGAGGGCGGCTTCAATACCGTTGAAACCTATGTCGCGTGGAATATCCACGAGCCTGCCGAAGGGCAGTTCGACTTTGAAGGGATTGCGGACCTGACGCGCTTTATTGAGATTGCCGGCGAGCTTGGCCTGCATGTCATCGTCCGTCCTAGCCCGTATATTTGCGCGGAATGGGAATTCGGCGGACTGCCTGCGTGGCTGCTTGCCGATCCGGGCATGCGCCTGCGCTGCTTGCATCAGCCGTTCCTGGGCAAAGTAGATGCCTACTACGACGTGCTGCTTCCGAAGCTCGTTCCGCTTCTTGCAACGAACGGCGGCCCGATTATCGCGATGCAGATCGAGAACGAATACGGCAGCTACGGCAATGACAAAGCCTATTTAGCCTACCTGGAGCAAGGCATGAAGAGCCGAGGCATCGATGTGCTTCTGTTCACATCCGATGGACCAGGTGACTTTTATCTACAGGGCGGCATGATGGACAGGGTGCTCGCCACCGTTAACTTCGGTTCGCGTTCGAAGGAAGCGTTCGAGAAACTGACCGAATATCAGCAGGACAAGCCGCTCATGTGTATGGAATTCTGGAACGGCTGGTTCGATCACTGGGGCGAGCAGCATCACACGCGTGATTCGGATGACGCTGCGGCCGTGCTGGATGAGATGCTGGCAGCCGGCGCGTCAGTTAATGCGTACATGTATCACGGCGGCACGAACTTCGGGTTCTATAACGGTGCGAATTATGCCGACAACCAGCACCAACCGACGATTACAAGCTACGATTACGATGTGGCGATCAGCGAGTCGGGTGACTTGACGGACAAGTTCTATAAATACCGCGAAGTCATTTCGAAGTATGTCGAGCTTGCACCGCTAAACCTGCCGGAACCGATTATGAAGAAGGCCTATGGCCGCGTCGCCATGACGGAGCAGGCATCATTGTTCGCATCGCTGGACAACCTCTCTGTGCCGGTCAACCGCACTTGTCCGGAACCGATGGAGCAGCTTGGGCAGAATTACGGCTTCATTCTGTACACCACACATGTGATCGGACCGCTTGCGGCTACCCGCCTTAATCTTCAGGACGTCCATGACCGTGCGCTCATCTTCTTGAATGGCGAATACAAAGGCATGATCGAGCGCAATTGCAAGGACCATGACGTGCTGCTGGAAATACCGGCCGAAGGCGCTGAGCTTGAGATTCTAGTGGAAAATATGGGGCGCATCAATTACGGCCCATACTTGAAGGATGCCAAGGGCATTACAGAAGGCGTGCGACTTGGCCCGCAATTCCTCTATCACTGGACGATTCGATCGCTGCCGCTTGATCAGCTGAATGGTCTCGAGTTTCAACCGGAACCATCGAAGTCGCAGCAGGGGCATCCAACGTTCTATCGCGGGCATTTTCAGGTGGACGAACGGGCCGATACCTTCCTTTCACTTCAAGGCTGGACGAAGGGCGTCGTATTCGTAAACGGCTTCAACCTTGGCCGCTATTGGGAAATCGGTCCGCAGCAGACGCTGTACATACCGGCGCCATTATTGCGCGAAGGCAGCAATGAACTCATTATTTTCGAGCAGCATGGCTGTGAACAACCCGAGGTGTCGCTGCAGGATAGCGCATTGCTCGGATAAAGAGATTGCAATCCTATTTACTTGGGGAGATAACGATGAAACAACTTACCGCGATACTGATTGGGGCAGGGGCGAGGGGCGCGAACAGCTATGCGCCGTTTGCGCTGGATTACCCGCATGAATTGAAATTCGTGGCTGTTGCCGAGCCGGATCAGACTCGGCGCGAGCAGTTCGCCCTGAAACACGCGATCCCGGAACAGCAGTGCTATGCATCATGGGAGCAGCTGCTTGCGGGTCCTAAGACGGCCGATATTGCCGTGATTTGCACGCAGGACCGTATGCATTACCATCCGACCATACAGGCTTTGAATAACAAGTATCATGTTCTGCTCGAGAAGCCGATGTCTCCTGATCCGAGAGAATGCTTGGAGATGGAGCAGGCCGCCCGTGACAACAATTGCTTGCTGTCGATCTGCCATGTGCTGCGTTATACGCCGTTCTGGAATACGATCAAGCAAATTTTGCAGGAAGGCCGCATCGGCGAGGTCGCTTCGATCCAATTGAATGAGAACGTGGGCTACTGGCATATCGCGCACAGCTTCGTACGAGGCAACTGGAACAACTCCGCAACGTCGAGCCCGATGATCCTGTCCAAGTCTTGTCACGATATGGACGTCCTTTCCTGGCTGATGGATCAGCCGTGCACGCGCGTGAGCTCCTACGGATCGCTGATGCATTTTAACAGCGCGAATGCGCCTGAAGGCTCCACGGACCGCTGTCTGGACTGCGCGGTCGAGTCGACCTGCCCTTACTCCGCGCCGCGGTTTTACTTGAGCGAGCAGTTCAAAGGCTGGGCGCGCCACTTCACGCCTGAGCTGACGAAAGAAAATATCGTCCAAGGGCTGCGCGACACCAATTATGGGCGCTGCGTATACAGAAGCGATAACAATGTCGTCGATCATCAAGTGGTGAACATGGAGTTTGCGAACGGCGCAACCGCGATGTTCAGCATGAGCGGCTTTACGTTCGACCAGGAGCGTAGAATTCAAATTATGGGGACTCGCGGAGAATTGCGGGGGGAAGATAACGTCATTACCTTATATGACTTCCTAACCCATCAGAAAACCGAGATTACGATTCCTACGCAAATGAGCGGCCATGGCGGCGGGGATGCCGGCATCGTTCGAAGCTTCCTAACGGATGTGCGGAACTACCACGGGCAAGAGACGTTAACTTCGGCTGGCGCTTCCGTGCGCAGTCATCTGATGGCATTCGCCGCGGAAGAGTCGCGGCTGAACGGGGGCAAATCGATCGAGCTTGCCCAGTATGCGGAGGATTTACTTACTCTAAACTGTTAATTCTATAGATTTTTTTCCAGAAATGGATTGAAAGAGAGTGCCGGATGAGGTACTCTCTTTTTTAATGCTCAATCCTAGGTCTGTCCATGAGGTCGGGGTTTTCATTTGATGGTACAATACAATCACTAACAATGACGGATGGGCGATTATGAAGATCGAAATAGGACAACGAAATATCGAAGTACACGTGGCTTACGGAGCCAGAGGCAAGCTCTCGATTCAGATCGAATCGAGCGGGCTCGTAACGGCGAAAGCGCCAAATGGGATGAGCGAGGACATCATTATCCGGGCGGTGAAGAAGCACGAACAGCAGATTACGGCTCGACTGGATGCAATCGAACAAGCACGCCAAGCGCCGGGGCTGCGGGAATATCAAGAGCAGGGCAAGTTTCTGCATCTTGGCCGCTATTGCATGCTGACGGACCTCATTGATGTGACAGGACTGGACGAGGAAGAGCTAAGGCAGCGGCTGAAGAAGTTTTATTTTGCAAGCTGCAAGAAAGTGGTGCTGGAACGGATTCAAGGCTATCAGAAGCAGCTGAAGGTGATGCCGAAGTCGGTCGAGATCGTCGCGTCCGCCACCAAATGGGGAAGCTGCAGCTCGAGTAAGCAGCTCACCTTTAACTATCGCCTAGCTATGGCACCTGTGGAAGTGATTGATTATGTTATCATTCATGAGCTTTGCCACCTTCTTCACATGAATCATGATCGGTCATTCTGGAGAAAAGTCGGGAGCATCATGCCTGACTACAAGGAGAAAGAAGCGTTTCTGGCACGATACGGGCAGGCGATGACACTGTGAAGCGGAGGCTTGAATCATGAGAGAAGAAATCATTATTCAATCAGCAGCAGGTATTGGAGCTGTAATATTGGCGGGCATTGCGGTGTTTCAAATTCTGCTTTTGTTCGGGGCGCCATGGGGCGAATATAGCTGGGGCGGCAAGTACCGTGGCGTTTTGCCGCGCGTGCACCGATGGATGTGCTTGCCGGCTGCGATTCTACTTATCCTCATGGCCTTCGTGTTACTCGTACATACGGATATTCTGGCGGCTGACCTTTTTCCTACGGGTATCTTGGTGTGGGTTATGACGATATTTCTCGGCATCAATACGCTCGGAAACGCGGCGTCGAGAAGCCGAGGGGAGCGGCTTGTAATGACTCCTTTGTCGGGGATTTGTTTACTCTCTTGCTTGCTAGCGGCAATATTTGAATAAATGATCATACCCATGCTCGCTGAATTTGGAACTGGCAGCTTCTAAAATCATAACACCCCAATGGTTATGGGCATCTAACCATCGGGGTGCAGTTCTCCGTTCACGGAAGCTTGTCCGGCCTCTACTCCGGTTTTTGAAGGTTCGTGCTCCGCAGATAATGAACTTTATCCGTATGGATAAAGCTGCAACCCGGAACAAGCGAATTTCGCTTCAATTTAATTGCAAATTGGTTTAACAGCTGACATAATGACGCTCGATCATCTTCATCAATCGAGAATTCAACTCCGTACTGGAACAAGTCCTCTTGAAGCTCCCGGAGCCATACGATTTCACCATAAAGCTTAACCCTAATTCCTATAATTTCGGTTTCAAGCTCCAATATGACTTCGGGATGGACGGACAGCTTAATGAAGGAAAGGAACCGTAAGCCGCCGGGGCCAATATCTTCAATAAGAACATCCGTTTTTCCTAGTTGGAGCGCTTTGCCCTTTAACCGGGCGATGGTCATCGTTGCGCCTAAAGGCGATGGGAGGCTGATTCGGAAATATCGCCGCTGATTTTGAAGAACCCCAGTACTCTGCCCGCTATGAGCATCGGACGGTTCGAGCTTGCCGACTCTTAACTGTTGAGCGAACTGCTCGGCAGGTATGGGTTTGCTGAATAAATAGCCTTGAATTTCATCGCACTGTTGTTTTCGCAGCAATCGCTTCAACGATTTCCTTATCCGGATTGTCCTCGCTTAAGTCCTGAATAAAGTAATGACGCCAACGACTCGGTTGTTCATCATGATCGGGACAGAGGTGCTGTCCACCATAATTCTTCGGCCCGTCCGATGGAAGATGGAGAACCGCGAATTTACGGTTTCGCCTTTGAGCACGTCTTGGAAGGAGCGAAGACCTGTTCCTTATGCTCCGGAAAGACGAAGGAATGAAACGGCTTCTGGCGAACATCTTCTTGCGTATAGCCGCCGCTCTTCAAGGCTGCATCATTGACGTCCAAGACGTTCCCGTCCAAATCAAGGATAAAGGCGGTGTCGCTAAGGTTGGCAAATAATGATTTATAGCTCTCCTGCAAATAGTTGCTGACCGTAATATCCTTGGCTATGCCAAAGATACTGACAACTTGGCCGTCCAACAGATTCGGGATATAGACGATATCTAATTCGACAATGCTGCCTTCCTTATTGGAGGCTGACAAATTGAAGTTCTGAGCCTCGCCTTGCCTGGCTTTGTTGAAATAGTCCATCCTTCTTTGCAGCTGGTCTTCTGTATATAGCTGCGACAGGTTGTTCGATATTTCTTCCGGCGTGTAGCCTAATACTTGAGTGAACGAAGCATTGGCTTCCACGATATTTCCATTGAAATCCAAGTGGTATACAATATCAGGATGGTTGGCAAACAAGGAGCGATAAAAGTAATTCGAGGATATGCTATTCGCCTGATACGCCCCGTCATCTTGCATCCGGTCGTTCAGCTCTTTATTGCTGTTCTCTGCCCCCAATATATTTCCCCCGTTCAATAAAAAATGCCTACTTCGCGAAAAAGTAGGCATGCCAAATAGTTTGTTTATCACAATTTGGGCAACCCAGCCGCCATAGTTGAACTTTAGGCCTGAAGCTTTGCGTCCTCACCTTTCGATGAGTTTGCCTTTATCGGAATTGTCGAATCACATTACGGCAAAACGGTTTACATTGTTTTAAAGTTAAAACAATATTTCATTAAATCGAATGATATTTTCCATTTTAAACGGAATGAATATAGGCGACTGAGATTCTCTTTAGGTTTTCAGTACGAATTATAACATATAAAATGAGAAAGTAGAATTGTATCCATTTGGATAAATAGGTCCGTAGTCTCGAATCGGGGGCGCGTTGCTCAAATACGGAACTTCGCAACCTGGCTCTTCAAGTCCATCGCCAGCTCTTTAATGCCTTCCGCATGCTCGGCCACAGTGGTAGTCGCATCATACTGAGTCGTGCTTGTCGCGAGCACCTCTTCACAGGAAGCTGCAGCTTGCTGGGAAATGGAAGAGAGGTTCACTGTCATGTCTTGGATCCGGTGGCTGCTATTGTTCATGACGTCTGTTTCAGCGGTTAGATGATTTACTTGCTCGGTAAGCTGCTGAACCGCGCTCAATATATGGTGAAACGCACGATTGCTGCTCGCGATCAAGGTCTGCTGGGTATTATAAATCGTTTCAACCTCATTGATCTGATGTACGATTTGATTCATCTTCACGCTGTTATGCTTGACGAGCTCCGTAATGTCCTGCACTTGCAGTTGCACCTGGCCGGACAGCTTCTTCACTTCCGCTGCAACGACGGCGAAGCCTTTGCCCGCCTCGCCGGCCCGCGCCGCTTCAATGGAGGCGTTAAGCGCCAGCAGATTCGTATGGCTCGCGATTTCAGAGATCATGCCGACAATCCGCGAGATCTCCTCGGATTCTTTGTTGTATATTTGAACGTCTCGGACAGCGTCCTTCACATATCGGGCGCTTGCGCTTGTCATATCGGTAAGCTGCTGAATGATTTGGCTGCCATCAAGTCCGAGCTGCTCCGTTCGTTTCGTTTCATCCGCGATAATCGATATGGATTGGGTAACTTGATTGATGCTGGCGGTCATGGTATATGCGATCGAAGCACCATCGGCCAAAGCGTCTGCCTGCGTAATTGCGCCTTCACTAACCTCGTTAACAGATGCCGCCACTTCGCGCGATGATTGCGAGAGCTGCTGGGCCATCGTCGAGATTTGCACCGTCTTATCCTCCAGCTGCAGCGAAGCGTGCTGCACGCTCGACACGATGGATTGCAAGCTCTGCACCATACCATTGAAGCTGGCGGTCAATTCACCGATTTCATCCTTCGACCGCACCTTGGACTGCACGTTCAAATTCCCGTTTTCCACTTCCTTCATGCTCGCTTTTAACGACATGATCGGCTTAATCATCCGATTCGCCAGCACAATTGCAATACAGGCAGCGACCATGATGGCAATGATCAGCACGACAATCGTGAACTGACGCAATCCTGCAAGGTCACTGGATAAGATGGACACCGGGATATACGAAATAAACGCAAACGTATCGTTCATAAAAACATGATAGGCAACCAGTGAATCCTGCTTATCAAACTCGGCGGACTGCGAACCGTCATGCTTGTCGAACACATCGTGGATTAGGTCAGCCTGACTGAGCTGCCCGCCCGTGAATAACTCGTTCGAGTCCCGAGTCACAAGCGCATAGTGGATGGGGCTAGTCTCCACGATACCGATATATTTCTGAAAATCCGGCGCGCCTATTACCATAATTAGCAGTCCGGCCACGGCAGCAGAAGCCTTCGCATTTCGGACTTGGGTGATCAGCAGCAGCTTCTGATTATCGGAGACCCATCGATGCGGCTCTTGGCCTTGCATCGCTTCTTGGAACCACGGCTTGCTCGCGTAGCTGTCCGAAAGATTCGAGCCATAGGAGATCCCGCCGATCGTCTCGTTTCCATAGGCATGGATGGAAGTGATGAAGGGAACGTCAGCGATTTTATCAACGATATATTTATTAATATCTTTCAGTACCGGCGTTCTCGCGGTTTCATCGTTATACTGCTCGGGGTGCTGGAGCAGATTTTGCGTGCCGGAGTTATTCATAATCTGAAAAGAAATGTTCTGCAGCTGCTTCATCGTCCGATTCAAATTATCGCTAATAATACTGTTCTCGTTAGCGACGAATTGGCGGGAATTCTCCTGTATAATGCCGGATGACTTCTTGTAGGCGATGGCGTTCACGGCCGAGAGGGAGGCTATGAGAACGATAACCATCACGAGTGCCAGCTTAGTCCTTAGCGAACGGAATTGGAATGCGAATGAGAGTGTGGATGTAGTTGTTGAAGTGGATGCGGCCGGAAATCGTTTCGTCGGTTTCTGTATCATGGCGGTTTTCTCCTTTTGTAGGTGGAGATTTGAAAGCGCTTTATTTTATTAATCATAGTAGCTCCGCCATGCGCGTACAATTGCAATCATCTGTAGAAAATTGGGGTTTCCTAGAAAATATTGTTATCGGAGCGCCGGCTTGTAACCGAGGCCCCTTGTTGCCCGTATGAAGAGATAACGAACAGAGTCGTGAACGACATCACATCATGTGGAACTGGGGGAGAGGCCAACGATGGAAGCCTTAAAGGTTAACGCCGATAACGGATATCGGCGAGCGGAGCAGAAGGCTGCCCGCTATTTCGAAACATTGCACAAACAGATCATGCAGCAGGCACATGTGCCTGCCCTAACAAACGCGCTCCAGCAGTGGAAACGAGCGCATACCCGCCGACGTGTGTGGTGGTCGCTGTTCCCGAAGGCGCGCAGAGGGCCGGCCGCGAGCGACGGTCATCGCTATATCCAGTGGCTGCAGCATAGCGGCAAGCTGGATGATTACTTGGAGCGAAGCGTGTCCTATATGTACATGAGGGACTTGGGGAGATCGGTCGGTTCAGCGGATACGCAGGCGAGGATAAAACGGACAGCAGAGGATATCAAGCGCAAGCTGCAGCACGCAGCGGGGGAGAGCGAGAAGTCGGAGCTGCTCAGTCTGGCGAGTCTGTATCGGTGGGCGCAGAAGGAGTCCGTCGAGACGGCTGTGATCTGGGTTATCGGCAAGCTGAAGCGGGTAGCGGCTCATATTCCGGAAGGAATGAGCGCCGAGCATGCGCAGCGCAAGCTGATCAAGATTATTCTTGGCGTCGTGCTGCATGCACTCGAAGAGATGACAGGGCATGAAGCTTCGGCGGAGCGTGCGCGGAAGCTGGACGAAGCGATCCGGTTAGGGTATTGCTACGGACTGACGTACCCGTTCATAGACGATATTCTGGATGCGCAGGTGCTGACCGATCACGAGAAAATCCAATATACGCAGATGATTCGGACGACACTGCTGACAGGCGTGGTACCGGCTGCGGTCGAGTGGAAGGGAGCCAATCGAGCGCTGCTGCACTATGCGCAGGCGGAGCTGCAGGAAGCGTTCGCGACCATTAAGCGGAATCAGCCTCCATCGAGGCAGGCTGCGTTTCTTGAGCAGGCATTTGTGTTCTTTCAATCGCAGGAACTGGATAGAGCCAAAGATATATCCGACGCCACTTACACGAATGAAGACCTGTATGTACCGATTATTTTGAAATCTGCCTCTTCACGGCTGCTTGCTCGTTCTGTCCTTGCAGCCCAGCATGACGAGGCATTTGAACAGCATACGTTCTTCTACGGCATCTATAACCAGCTGGCGGATGATTTTGCAGATATGGAGTCCGATCGGGAGGACGGCGCGGTGACGCCGTACACCTACTATTTGACACATCGTGAGCAGCGCCCGGACCTTATTAATCCGTACGAGTTATATTGGACGGTCATATTCCATCTCATCCAGCATGTCTATCAGGCTGACGATCAAGCGCGCGAGATTATTCTCGACCGGGCCATAAATGGGCTCAGACGATGCAAAGAGCGGATTGGCGCAGAGAAGTACGATAGCCTGATGAAGCAATTCGCCTTCGGCAGCACGGCGTTCAACCGTCTTATTCAGGAGATGGTGGATAAGGCGGAAAATGTGGACTTCTTCGATAAGCTTCTGCGGGACCGGCTCGTTGGCATGCTGCGCGACAATCAGAAGCTGGGGCGCGAGTTCCAAGAAACCGTGCACGAGGCTCGGGAGCAGATCAACGGCGCTTTGCCGATTGCGAAGTCGGATGGACTTCTGCCGATGAAGGAGCTATTAATTGATGCGGCTAACTACAGCCTGGCCGGAGACGGGAAGCGGCTTCGCCCGATTATGACCTGGGTGATGGGCGTCCAGCATTACGGGCTGCCGGCTTCCGCGCTTGTCCCATTGCTGCGATCGCTGGAGTACATGCACACGGCTTCGCTAATCTTCGATGATCTGCCTACGCAAGATAACGCGCCAACGCGAAGAGGGAGGCTTGCGCTTCACGAGCTGCATAACAGCGCGACTGCGGAGCTGACAGGCTTGCTCTTAATCCAGCGCGCGACGCAGGAACAGGCTTCGCTCGAGCAGTTCGACGCGGAATCAGTGCTCGCCTTGATCCGCTATTCGGCGGGCGCGGCTGAAGAGATGTGCGCCGGTCAGGCGATGGACTTGGCATCGAAAGGCAAGCAGCTGTCGCTCGAGGAGCTGAACGCGATCTGCTTCCACAAGACCGGTCTCGCGTTCGAAGCAGCCTTAATGATGCCAGCCATCCTCGCCCGAGCCAGCGAGCTGGAGACTGCAGCGCTGAAGGCGTTCGCGTATCATGCGGGAATCGCGTTCCAGATCAAGGACGACCTGCTGGACGCGGAAGGCGAGGCGCATGTACTTGGGAAGCCCGTCATGCAGGACGCGGCGAACAATACATCGACCTTCGTTACCGTTCTTGGCCTAGAGGGTGCGCGCAAGGAAATGTGGGCGCATTACTGTCAGGCCATAGAAGCCCTCGGTCAACTGCCGCGGCGATGTGATTTTCTGAAGCATGTATTGGATTATATGATTAACCGGGAGCGTTAACCGAGGTAGAGGTAATTGTTCATGTAAATGTAGATGTAAATGTAGATGTAGATGTAGAGGATGTAGAAGCAGATCCACAACCGCACAGGTTGTGGATCTTTTTTTGCATTGGAATTTCCAAAAGCTTTCAAATCAACTCTTTACAGACCGTCGGTCGGTATGGTATATTTCGTCTCGAAGAAACCGACTGCCGGTCTGTAAGCCCGGTCAACGAAGGGACGTAGCAGCTATGACCACAATGAGATCAAGCTTTCACACGATAATGGATGCCGCAGAGGCGCTGATTCAAGAGAAAGGATGCAGACAGACGACGCTCCAGGATATCATCCAGCATACAGGAATGTCCAAAGGCGCCATCTATCACTATGTCTCCAGCAAAGATGAATTATTCGGACTTGTGCTCAAGTCGCGCGTTGAGCAGATTAATGCCCGGTTCTCGGAGATTGTCACGAACCCGAATATGTCCGGACTTGGCAATCCGCTGCAGCTCATCGCCGAAGGGATGGTCCGTTCAACGAGCCATCAGGACGTAACGAACAAGATCTTCATCTACTTGCTCAGTCAGATGGACAATGCCAAGGTCGAGGCGCTCGTGAAGGAGATCTACCGCTACACGCTCGAGATTTGCACGAACTGGATTGAGGTCGGCAAGATGTATAAGGTCATTCCCGCGGAGGCCGATGGATCGAAGATTGCGGAGATGCTCGTCATGTTCATGTACGGCTTGCGTGTGCAGAATACCATCCTGCAGGAGCAAAGCCGGATGACGGTACAGGACCTGATTTCGTTTATGACCAAAGCTTTAAGTTAAAGGAGGGCATGGTTAGCATGCTGAGTAGAAAGATCATTTTACCCGCGATTTATGTGTGTTCCTATTTGTTTACCTTCTATGTGGTGCTCCAGTATATCGTCTATAAGCCAAGTCAGGCGGGAATGGTGTCCGCCAAGCTGGATGACAGCTCGTTCCCTTACGCAGTATGGAAGCTGTTCTTCTACCCTCACATTCTGCTCGGCATTGCCGCGCTGCTCCTTGGTGCTTACCAGCTGACGCGGCGAAGCCGCCGAAATCCGGTGATGCACAAGAGGCTGGGCAGAATCTATGGAATTGCGATTTTGATCAACGTGCTTGTCGTCCCTTATATCTCGCTCTACGCGACCGGGGGCAGGCCGTCGACCATCGCATTTCTAGTCTTGGATGTGTTCTGGCTGGGAACGACGGCCATCGGCATCAGATTCATTATGAACAAGAATGTGCGCCAACACAGGCAGTGGATGCTTCGCAGCTACGCCATCACCTTCGTATTCGTCACCTTTCGTATTGTTCTGGGGATTATCCAATTCACAATCGATGCACCTATGAGCTTCACGTTCCCCCTCGCTGTCTATCTTTCCATTGCGCTGAACCTGACTCTCACCGAACTGTATCTCACCAAACGCGGCCGCAAAGCCTCTCAACCTATTGAAGGAGTGGTTTAGTGTGTTCAAACGTCTATATGTCATCTTTACACTTTTAATTAACGGGGTTGTGCCCTGGGCCTTATATGTTTGGTTGTCCGATTATATGAGCAGCTTGGCCGCGCTATCCGTTGCGACGCTAATTCCGCTGATCGACAATTTGATTTATCTGGCAAAGCACCGCAAGCTCGATGCATTCGGTTCCCTGATGCTATTCACCTTCGTTCTTACCATTGCACTTGTACTGATAGGCGGCAGCGAGAAGATACTACTCGTCCGTGAATCGCTCATTACCGCGGGTGTCGGAATCGTGTTTCTCGGCTCCTTGTTCTTCACTCGGCCGATTATGTACCATCTGGCTACGCGCTTCGTTGCGGGGAATGATTTTCCGAATAGCTGGGGATATGCGTACTTTCGTTTCGTCATGCGTCTGATGACCACCGTTTGGGGGATTATGCTGACGGGGGAGGCGGCCGTTCGGGTCTATATGGTCTACCGTCTATCGACGGAGAGATATTTGGCGCTTTCCAACATTGTGCTCTATGGCTTCATTGGCGCTGCCGTGCTATGGACGGTCGCGTATCGCCGCCATTCTGCAGCCAAGTTTCTTCAAATCAAGCAGAACAGAGCCTTATAGACGAGGGGAGTGCAAAATGGTCATCGTCCCGTTATCCCAAGAAGACAGGAAGAGCCTCATGCAGCTGTATCGCGAGGTCACGTTAAGTCTCAACCGAACGGGTATCCGTCAGTGGGATTGGTTCTATCCGAACCGATTTGTCATTGGTCGCGATATGAAGAGAGGAACATTATTCGGCATCCGCGATGGGCAGCGGGTCATTGGCGCAGTCGTTGTGGACCGCCGGCAAAGCAGCAGGTACGCGCCTTTGCTGTGGAGCGATCGAGCGGGGGAGCCCGCATGCATTCACCGGCTTGCGGTACACCCATCCTATCAGGGGCAAGGAATCGGCAAGAGACTGCTGCAGTTCGCCGAGCAGCATGCGCAGCAGTCGGGCGGTACGAGTATCCGTCTCGATGTATACACCGGTAATCCAGGCGCGGTCGGCATGTACCGGCGGGCGGGATATGCCGAGATCGGCAGGATCAGCTTTCCGATGCGGAAGGTACCTTATCTTTGTTTCGAGAAGCTGCTCTGAGGCTAACTCTGGATAGAGACTCTATCCTTGAACAAGCGCCTGAACTTAATGAACGAAACAATTCTCCATGGAACGAGATAGCCCATTGCAACCATGACGAAGAGCGCCATGAGGTTCTGAGGATTCATATCGGAAAATTGCTGGCGAAGCGCGAACCGAACGATTACGATGCCTACGAATGCTGCGATAAATCCCCAGTTCTTCTGCGTATAGATCTGATCGTCCGCTCTCACTTCATAGTTGGTTGTCCAGATGAGCGGAATCGAGAAGATGACCCCAAGCCCGAAAGCTCCGGCAAAAGCCCAAGCAGGCTCGTTCACATCCGGATTGAAAAATAAGGTAACCGCAGGAATCATAAACAATAACGGGACCAAGATGCGATAGCCGTTTCCCCGAACAGGCCGATACATGCTTCTTGTTCTTCGCCACAACACCAGGACTGCGATTGCGGCAATCATGACATAAATAGGAGCTCCATTCATTCCAAACACCTCTTATCGTTTGCTATCCTATATTTTAATGGCTATCATTTGTAATTTGGTTGCCATTTTTACATATTTAAGGATAACTTCATATTTGAGAGAAGAAGCTTGTTTTTCTAGCTCATTCGATCGCCGCTCTCTAGCTGGAAACTAATAGCTGGCCCTTTTTTCGCTCCTAGAGTAGGCTTATCCCGAGAAACGTGGTAAAATAGCTTGGTTATGAAGTCATTTGTTTTGGCGGATAGAAAGGGTCTAACATCAATGGATTTAGCAATTAGAACGAAACTGAGCGATATGTTGTCGGCACTGACCAAGGATCGCCTGAATCAAATTGCCGCAGCATGTGAACTTGCTGGCCGTTCGAAGCTGAAGAAGCAGGAGCTCGCGGATGCTCTCGTTCAGCTCCTCACTGATGCTGAATTTGCGCAAGCGAATCTGCTACACCAAGGCATGCCGGAAGAGATCCGGGAACTGCTGGGCAGTGAACCGGTCGCAGAGGCGCCTAAAGCGACTCAGGAGCAGCCGCAAGAACCCCAAGCGACACAAGCAGAGTCTCCAGCAGCTAAGCCTGCAGCACGCGTTGCAAGCCCGATTAGCGCTTCCTACAGAAGAACGATCACAGCGCCTCGCCGTCCGGTGACCTCTGTCAAGATTGGCAGAAACGAGCCGTGCCCGTGCGGAAGCGGGAAGAAATATAAGAAATGCTGCTTGCTTGTAAGCTAAGCACCGCCAAGACCACATCCTGTTGGATGTGGTCTTTTTGCTCTTTTTGCTTCAGATATATATTTTTTTAAACAATTGACGAACCTGTGAACTCCTCTTAATATATATAAAAAGCATGTTAGCGTTCACAAGGGATTCTGCTAGAGTTAGACTTTGTTGCTGTTTGGCGATAAAGCACTGCAGTTTTTCAGGGCAGAGGCATAGCTTTACACACGAGAGGGGAAAGAAGCAATATGAGAAAATGGTCTATATTCGTACTTGTATGTTCTATCGTTCTAGTAATCGTGGGTTGTGGCAGCAAGAAAGAAGAGACGAACAACACCGCTGCGGCAGGGAATAACACAACAGCCAACTCGAATGCTCCGGCTGCTGCCGAAAATGACACGCCAGCGGAAAAATCGTACAAAATCGCAATTTCTCAGATCGTTGAACATCCGTCTCTTGATGCGACGCGCGAAGGTTTCTTGGCAGCGCTGAAAGATGCAGGCATTGAAGAAGGCAAGAACTTGACGGTTGATTTCAACAACGCGCAGGGCGACTCGTCGAACAACCTGTCCATCGCTCAGAAAATCGCGGCAGACAAGAACGATCTTGTCTTTGCGATCGCAACGCCATCGGCGCAAGCCGTGGTACAGCAAGTGAAGGATACGCCGGTCGTGTTCGCAGCCGTTACGGATCCATTGGCAGCGAAGATCGTCAGCAACCTGGACGCACCGGGCGGCAACGTTACTGGCGCATCGGATACGAACCCTGCGGCGACAACGCAGCTAGTTGACTTCATCGCGGCAAACTTCCCGAATGTAAAGACACTCGGTCTTATCATCAACGAAGGTGAAGAGAACGCGGTCGTTATGTCCAAGATGGCAGAAGAAGCATTGGCGAAGCATAACATCAAGCTCGTGAAGGCAGCTGTAACGAACACGTCTGAAGTGAAGCAAGCAGCGGAATCGCTGGTTGGCCGCGCCGATGCATTCTACATTACGCTCGACAACATGGTCGTTAGCGGCGTAGATTCGATTATCCAAGTCGCACAGAAGAATAAAATTCCGTTCTTCTCCTCGGACCGTGACACGGTAGAGAAAGGCGCTTTCGCAACGGTCGGCTTCAAATATTATGATCACGGCTATCAAGCAGGTCAGATGGCTGTAGATATTCTCAAGAACGGCAAAAAACCAGGCGAGATCAAAGTAAGCATGCAGGAGAAGCTGGATCTGATCCTCAACCTGAAAGCGGCCGAATCGCTCGGTATTACAGTGACGGACGACATGAAGAAGGCCGTTCAGGACCAAGCACAAGATATTATCCAGTAATCAGTATCAGTAATCGTCTGGAGGTTCACCCATGCATGCTATCTGGAATTCCATCCCTGGAGCTATTGAGCTAGGCTTGCTATACGCCCTCATGGCACTCGGCGTTTACATCACGTTCCGCATTCTCGATTTTCCCGATCTTACGGTGGATGGGAGCTTCACAACCGGGGGAGCCATCGCAGCGACGATGATTACCCACGGTGCATCACCTTGGCTTGCTACCATCGCTGCTTGTCTCGGCGGCTGTGCGGCAGGGGCTGTTACTGGCCTGCTGCATACGAAGGGCCGGATCAACGGACTGTTATCGGGTATTCTCATGATGATCGCGCTCTATTCCATTAATCTTCGGATTATGGGACGTCCGAACATTTCGCTGCTTGGCGAGGGAACGATATTTAATTCGCTCTCCATTCTTGCCTTCATGGTTGGCGTCGTGCTCGTCATCGTGGTGCTGCTGAACTTGTTCCTGAAGACAGATCTCGGCCTTGCGCTGCGGGCAACGGGCGACAATGCGCGCATGATCCGCAGCTTCGGCGCACATACCGATCATACGATTATTCTCGGCATCAGCTTGTCGAACGGCTTGGTCGCGCTATCCGGCGCGCTCGTCGCTCAACAGGCGGGTTACGCGGATAACTCGATGGGGATCGGGATGATCGTCATCGGTCTTGCTTCCGTTATTATCGGGGAAGCGATTCTAGGCGCGAGAACGATTCTGTGGGCGACACTTGCCGCTGTGTTCGGCTCGGTCGTGTACCGGATCGTCGTTGCGATGGCGCTGCAGGTCAGCTGGCTGGACGCATCCGACCTAAAGATCATTACAGCCGTTATCGTTATCGTAGCGCTCATTATTCCAACGGCTCAGCGGTCTTGGAAGCAGAAGCACGCTGCGCGCAAACGCTCTGCGGAATTGGCCGACATGCTTACGGCTGCGGGAGGTGAGCGCTAATGCTGGAGCTGTCTAAAGTGTCCAAGCTCTTCTTCCCTGGTACGCCGGATGAGAAGGCGGCGCTCATCGGCATTAACCTGACGCTGAAGCCGGGCGATTTCGTAACGGTAATCGGAAGTAACGGCGCGGGAAAATCGACGCTGATGAACATTATCTCCGGCGTCGTAACTCCGGATTCAGGCGATGTGCGCATCGGCGGCAATGTGGTGTCGGAGCTGCCGGAATACAAGCGGGGCCGCTGGATCGGCCGCGTCTTCCAGGATCCGATGGCGGGTACTGCGCCGCATCTGACGATCGAGGAGAACTTGGCGATTGCGTATGTGCGCGGCAAGAAGCGCGGACTTAGCTTTGGCATTACGCGCTCGAAGCGGGCGTTCTTCCAAGAGCAGCTGAAGAAGCTGGGCATCGGCCTCGATACGCGGCTGAGAGCGAAGGTCGGGCAGCTGTCCGGAGGGGAGCGCCAGGCGCTCAGCCTGCTGATGGCGACGTTCACCGAGCCGCAGATCCTGCTGCTCGACGAGCATACCGCAGCGCTTGACCCGGCGAGAGCCGAGCTTATTACGCGCCTGACGGAGAGCATCGTACGCGAAATGAAGCTAACGACGTTAATGGTCACGCACAACATGGAGCAAGCGATTCGCCTCGGCAACCGTCTCATTATGATGGACAAGGGCCGTATCATTCTCGATATCGACGAGGAGCGGAAGAAGGGCCTGACGGTCGAGCAGCTGCTTCGCGAGTTCGAGAATATTAGCGGTCATAAGATGGCGGACGACCGTGTCGTATTCGGTTAATCGTAACCGGAGGAAATAGTTAAGACGAAGGCTGTCTGGGCGAATGTGCCCGGGCAGCCTTCCTTTATGATGCGTGCCCAGAGGCATGCATCTTCTAGCCAGCTTATGAGTAGATGTAAAAATCCATCTATTTGAGGTGATTCCGCTCGGCCAACCACGAATAAATGGAAAAACCCATTTATTTTGAGCGTTACAGAGGTTTTGCACAAAGTAATGACCGGAATAACTGGAAATATCCAGTTATTCGAAATTATCGCTGACGTGCATCATACCCTGTGACTCCCCAGCAGCTCCAGCCCCAGCTGCACAGTGCGATGCTCCCGCTGCTCGGCGAGATATTGTGCATAGGCTGTAATCGTCGGCGTCTCAAAAGCGCAGGGAAGCCGGAACAGCCGCTGCGCATCTAGATAAGGCTGCGCGATGGAGAGAGGCATAAACCCGAAGCCGGCACCCTGCAGCAGCATCGTCAGCATAATGGCGGAATGGTCCGTGTGCAGCGCGGGCACGAAGCCAGCGCCTGCCACGCCGGCGAACCAATCGGGGAAGGGGTAGCCCCATTCGATGTGGCAGTAGGACGCGGAACGAAGATCCGCCTTGTGTACCGGCGCCTCTCGATCCACGGCCGAGACGAGTATGAGAGGATCCTCGAACAACAGCAGCTGCGACACCTTCGGATGATCAGGAGGATCGAAGCGGACCGAGACATGAACAACGCCGTCGAGCAGCAAATCGCGGATCATATAGCCCGGATCGATGTTGCTGAGGAATTTAACCGCAACCTCGGGATGATTCTGCCGAAACGCCAAGATATTCGGCAAGTATCGATAATGCCATACGGAGCCGGGCCCGCTTAATATTAGCTGATGCTCGAATTGCTCCGACAGCGTCAGCTTGCTCTCCGCGTACAGCCGAATCATCCGCTGGGCGTAAGGGAGGAAGGCGATGCCGGCTTGAGTCAGCTTGACATTGCGATTGTCGCGCAGCAACAATGTTTTCCCGACCTCGGTCTCCAATCCCTTGATGCGCGCAGTGACAGCCGATTGAGAGATATGCAGATGCTCAGCGGCCTTCGTGAAGTTCTGGATTTGGCATACGGCTAAGAACGCTTCTAATTGGGATGAATCCATGGCACCGAACAAACTCCTTCTCGCATGAATGATTCGATTTTTGAATGATAACAACATAAATTATTCGTTATACAAATGATAACGTCCCCGTTATGATATGGCTATATTCAGATGATATGGCTATATTCAAGACACACTAGAGGCCGCGAGGGAGGATTCACAATGTCAATCATTGCAATTGAAGAGGTACATGCCATTAACGATACCATCCTCTCCGAGCTGTCCGAGCTGCTGATCGCCGTTGTGGAGGACGGCGCATCCATCGGCTTCCTGCCCCCGATAACAGAGCTGGAGGCAAAGCAATACTGGGAAGGCGTGCTCGCGCCGGACGTTCTCCTGTTCGTCGCCCGGATGAACGGCCGCATTGCGGGTACTGTCCAGCTGCATCTATGCATGAAGCCGAACGGCATGCACCGTGCAGAAATCGCCAAGCTCATGGCGCATCCTGACTGTCGGCGCAATGGTATTGGACGCCAGCTGATGCTGCACGCGGAAGAACAGGCAAAGCAGGCAGGCCGTTCGCTGCTGGTGCTCGATACAAGAGAGGGAGACCCATCGAATCTGCTGTATACTTCGATCGGCTATACGTTGGCAGGCCGCATTCCGAGCTTCGCACGATCGGCTGGCGGCGAACTGGATGCCACGATGCTGTATTACAAGCTCATATAAGAACGAATGCAACCTTCCTCGCTTCCATACCGTCTACTGGGTAATGAGAAGCAGTCCATTAACTGGAAGAACAGGAGCGCATTCACATGAATAAGCAGCTAATTCCGGCAGCACTCGCTTTAGGCGTATTGGCATTTTCGGCAGGAGGGACATCCACATCCACCATCTATGCAGCTGCCTCGGAGCCCGCAAACACGAACACAATTGCGGCCTACGGCAGCGACTCGCTCATTGAGAGCGACGGCACCTATTGGGTATGGGGACAGAACCATTCGGTACCCACCCAAATTCATGAGCTGTCCGATGTGGCGGCTTCATTTTCCGATCGGATCATTATGAAGAACGACTTGTCCGTTTGGCATTGGGAGCCGACCGCATCGGCAACGGAATACAAGGTGGAGCCCATTCCAGCGCTGAAGGATATCGCCGCTGTTACAGACACGTGGCTCCATACCTTCGTCATCGAGAAGGATGGAGACGTATTCACGATTCCCCGTGAAGGAATCAAGATCGATTGGGACGGCATCAAGCCGCTTAGCGAAATTGATCATGTGAAGCAGATTAGCATTCATGCAGAGTATCCAAGCTATGATCAACAGGAGCTTTTTCTGAAAACAGACGGTACGGTTTGGAAAAGTAACGAGAAGCTGGAGAAGCTTGAGCAGGTGAAAGGCTTGGATCATATTGTAGAGGTCAGCGGCCGATTCGCCCTGAAGCAAGACGGCACGGTCTGGAAGCTGCCCTTTGCGGTAGACAGTACGGTGGATCCGAATGCTGCGACGCAGCTGACCGAAGTTTCTGGCATTCTTATGCTTAAAAGCATCGGAGTTGGGGATGCTTCCACGGTTGCCATAGACAAGCAGTCGCATCTCTGGTTCTGGGGGACGACCAGGACCGGGTGGTCGGATGGAACGGTGCTGCATGAACAAGAGCCGAAGCAGCTGACGAGTTTAAACGGAGTCGTAGATGCTTTTGTCGTAGAGCGCTCACTTCTTGCTTTGACCCGGAATGGCAAGCTGTACAGCACATCCACCGATCTGGAGACATTGCCGAAGGATCCCCCGTTCGAGCTGCTGACTTCCGACATTAGCAGCGTGAAAGCCGGGGCCCGCCATCTCATTATGCAGAAGAAGGACGGTTCGCTGTGGGGATGGGGCGTCAACAAGGAAGCCATGCTCGGCAATGGAGACTACGAGTTTGAGCACCTGACGCCAGTACCCGTTCAGAAGCCGATCGCAGTGGAGTTGAATGGGGAACATATTGCGCTTAGCAATGGCGTCGTTACGTTAAACGGGCAGGCTTTCATTCCGATTCGCTCGATCTTCGAGCGGATGGGGGCAACGGTCGGGTGGGATGCGAACAATAAGATCGCAACCGTTCGAAGCGCAGACAACGCCACTCAAATCGCGGTCGACTTCAAGCTGGGCACGACCAAGCTGAACGGGAAACAAGTGGAGCTGAGCAACGATCCATTCAGTACCGGCGGCACCTCGTATCTTCCGCTCCGATTCATCAGCGAGTCGCTAGGCGCGAAGGTGGATTGGGTGCAGCAGACGAACCGCATTACGATTACCATGAAATAATTCCGGACCGAGATCAGGCCTGTTGAGAAGCGCTCAACAGGCTTTTTTCTATGTAATTAGCGCGTTACCCTCATATTGCTCTTGTTTCCATAGATTTGAAATCATAGAATGGGAAGGAGACACCATATACTTGTACGGATCGCGAAAAAACGAGCGTTTCGGGGGGATCTGATATGGAGATTGTTGTTGCTATGTTGCTTATTTGCACTTGCGCCTCGGGGTTCTTGTTATTTCGCCGAAATACGCTGCCTTTATCAGGTCGGGTCACCGCCTCACAGCCACAGTCACAATTACAGCCACAGTCACAATCACAATCACAATCACAATCTCCGCCGCCTCACGGAAAGCTTTCCATCATCATTCCGGCACGAAATGAAGAACGCAATCTTCCTCATTTGCTTCGATCTCTGCAGGCCCAGACGATTGGGCATGAGAACATGGAGATCATCGTAGTCGATGATCATTCCGCAGACCGAACGCGAGAAATTGCCGAACAGTTCGAGGTGACAGTCATCTCGTGCCCGTCGCTGCCGCTTGGCTGGACAGGCAAGAACTGGGCAGTGTGGAACGGCTATCAGCAGGCAAGCGGCGATCTGATCGCTTTTCTCGATTCAGATGTCCGGCTTGCGCCGCATGCGATGCAGGCTTTGCTCGCGGCTCGGGCCAATAATGGCGGGACCATCTCAGTTGTGCCATACCACGAGGCGGAGAAGTTCTACGAGCGGCTCGCGCTCATTCCGAACCTGCTGGGGCTATACGCATTCACATCACCGATGGAACGAACCAATCCGCAAAAAGGGCTCTACGGCTCCTGCATTGTAACAACGACAGCAGACTACGAGCGGGTAAAAGGCCATGAGAGCGTAAGGGCGGAGCTGCTCGACGATCTCAATCTCGGTGCGCAGTTTATGCAGGCCGGCGTTCCGGTCACGAACTATATCGGGCATGGCACGGTGTCGTTCCGGATGTATCCCGGCGGTATCCGAAGTGAAATCGAGGGCTTCAGCAAAGGCGCGGTGCTCAGCACAAGCAAGCTCAGCCTTGGAACGACATTGCTCGTTGCCGTATGGCTCATCGGTCTTATTGCGGCAGAGACGGCTCCTTTTCTGCTGGGCACATCGTGGTGGCTGCCGTTCGCGGTCGGTTACGTTACCTACACGGCGCAAATTTATTATTTTATCCACTATACGGGGCGGTTCGGCAGATGGCTTCCTGCGCTGCATCCGATTAGTACGGTCTTCTTCATATACATTATGCTGTACTCCATTTATCAGGTGGTATTCTTTGGGCGGGTGGCTTGGAAAGGAAGGAGCATCGAGGTTGGGGGGCGGTCGAAGACATGATCGTCATCTGGACGCTGCTGGCATTTCTCTCCGGCGGACTCATGTTCTCCTATTGGCTGGGGCTGCTCGCGAACCATAACTTAAAGGAAGTAGGCGACGGCAATCCCGGCGCGCTTAATCTGTGGCAGGCGGCGGGCTATTCGTATGGTCTATGCGGCATCCTGCTTGATTTTCTAAAAGGGTACGTCCCGATCTTCTGGCTCATCCAAACGGACGCTGTCACGGGCTACGAGCTCGTTCTCCCCTGTGCGGCGGCCGTGCTCGGCCACATGTTCTCGCCTTTCATGAAGCTAAGAGGCGGCAAGGCGATTGCCGTCACGTTCGGTGTATGGAGCGCGCTCACTGCTTTCACGGCTTCGCTCGCCTATGCCATCATTCTCGCCATTCTGCTCTTAACGGGAAGGCTGCTGAACAAAGGCAAGCCGACCTCTTCGCAGGCGGACGGCTTCCAGGTCGTACTCGGCATGCTCGTCCTGACGATCTTCGTCATCCTCTTCGACTACTCGGGCGCTGTCATTTCTTTCGGAATCGTCAACCTCCTGCTTCTCCTGTACTCACATCGCAGAGAGCTGCGCCGGTTTATCAGTGCGCTCGAATTACATATCAAGCGATAAAGAACGGCTCCCCCGCGGGAGCCGTTTGTTGTTGTTGCCGCATATGCGCATAGGACGGGCCGGCTTGGCTATATGATCTAAGAGGACTTGGCTTGTTTGTGCGAAGCTTGTTTGTGAAAGGAATCTGCAGCAAAGGAGTGCGCCGTTTGGAGATCATCGAAAAAGCCGTTTCCGCGAGTAGAATCGCGAGCAGGCGGAATGGGGCTTTGATGCGGATACGCCGCAGGATCTGGTGGACTTTGAAAGGTTTTTGTAAACAAGATTCGTAAATGTAAAGCGTCTTCGTGTAATATCGGCCATTTTGTCGAATAAAATGTAGTGTTTACAAGATAATAGCCGAGTATTATAATCAAAATCATAAAAACTGTTTATTGTTTACTTTACATTTTTGTATTTTTGTAAACTTAATGACGATTACATCTCAGGGGAGAGGTGCTTCTTGAACGATGAACGGACGCGTGCTTAATGTAGGACTGATCGGCCTTGGCGAAGTCGCACAGGTGATCCATCTGCCGGTGCTTCAGTCACTGCCGGAGCAATACCGAATTGCGGCATTATGCGATATTTCGCCGAAGCTGCTGGCGCATATCGGCGGCCAGTACGGAGTAGACAAGCTGTACACCGATATGAGGGAGCTTGTCAGGCAAGAGGATCTTGATGTTGTGTTCGTTCTCAACAGTGATGAATATCACGCGGAGTGCGCGATTGAAGCGGCGAATCAGAAGAAGCATGTGCTGATCGAGAAGCCGATGTGTCTGACGTTTGCCGAAGCGGATGCCATTATTGAGGCAAGGGATCGCAACGGGGTTCATATCATGGTTGGCTACATGCGTCGTTACGCGGCGTCGTTCGTGCAGGCGGTTCAAGAGATCGGCGGCCTAGGCAATATTACATACGCAAGGATACGAGATATTATTGGGCAAAATCATTTCTTTATCCGTCCGACGAGCCGGACGGTCATGTTCGACGATATTCCGGATAGCGCGAAGGCGGACCGCAAGGAGAGAGCGGAGCGGCTGGGGCGCGAGGCGACAGGACTTGAACCGGAGTCGCCGTTGTTTGGCTTCTATCGGCTGCTGGCCGGGCTTGGCAGCCATGATCTGTCGGCGATGCGCGAGGCGATCGGCATGCCCAAAGCTTGCGTTGGGGCGAAGCTGTCGATTCATCCGGACAGTATTTTCTTAAATGCGATTCTCGATTATGGGACGTTCTCGGTCACTTACGAGACGGGGATGGACCAGCAAGGACGCTTCGATGCTCATGTGGAAGTGTACGGGAGCCGCAAGACGGTGAAGGTGCAGTATGATACGCCGTACATCCGTCATCTGCCGACGAAGCTGCACATCTACGAGACGGAAGGCGAAGCTTATACGGAATCAGTCATCCGTCCGACCCTTACCGATCCGTATACGCTGGAGATGAAGTATCTATACGATGTCATTACGAACGATCACGCGCCGAAGACGACGCCCGAGGATGCGCGCGAAGATTTGGAAGTATTCCGCATGATTATGAATGCGCTTCAGCTTCAGTCCTAGGAAGGTGGGGATTCTGTGAGTCAGAGTCAAGATCAGCGAGGTCAGTTGCAGCGGGAATATAACGGTGTCTATACAGGTGAGCGCAATGGCTATATTGCGTTCCCGCTTGGCGGCATTGGTGCAGGAAATCTCTGCTTGGAGGGTACCGGGGCGCTGTCGCACTTCGCCATGCATCATCGGCCGAACAATATGAATGAGCCGATGGTCTTCTCCGCACTGAGTGTGAAGGGACCGGGCGGTGTAATGGCGCGAGTGCTGGAAGGTCAGGTACCGCGGCGTAAAGTATTCGGAAGCCGGACGAAGGATTATGAGCCGGGACCGGGAAGCGGGCTGTACGGCAAACATTACGGGCTGCCGCGGTTTGGGGAGAGCAGCTTCGAAGGCAGGTTTCCGTTCGGCAAGGTAAAGCTGAGCGACGAGCAGGTACCGGTTGCGGTGACCATCACCGGCTGGAGTCCGTTCGCCCCGCTGAATGCGGATGATTCCAGCTTGCCGGCGGCAGGCTTGGAGTTCACGTTCGAGAACACGACTAATGAGCCGCTCGAGCTGGTGTATTCGTTTCATGCAGCGAACTTCATGACAAGCTGGGGCATGGAGGGACAGCGCGTGCTTCGTGCCGATGGTGACGTTGCGGCGGGATTCGTGCTGGACCAGCCGGCTACTGCGGGAGAGCCGTGGAAGCAAGGTGCATTCAGCGCGGTAACCGACGATCCGCGGGCGAAGGTGGATTGCGCTTGGTTCAGAGGCGGCTGGTTCGACTCGGTGACGATGATCTGGAACAAGGTATCAGCGGGACAGTGGCGCGAGAATTCGCCTGTCACGGAAGGCTCACCAAGCCCCGGCGCAAGCCTCTACGTGCCGCTGGAATTGCTACCGTATGGGCGGCAGACGGTGAGGGTTATGCTGTCGTGGTACGTGCCGGTGTCGAATTTGAATGCAGGTGTACCAGTCGAAGCGGTTTCTAAAGCGGCAGGTGCGAGTGGAGGCAGTGGCTCGGCCGGTTACTATAAGCCGTGGTACGCAGGAAGGTTCGCGGATATTACGAGCGTAGCAACCTACTGGTCAAGCGAGTATTCTCGTCTGCGCGCGGAGAGCGAGACCTTCACGGACAGCTTCTTCGGTACATCGCTGCCGCCAGAGCTTGCGGAAGCGTCTGCTGCGAACTTGTCGATTCTGAAGTCGCCGACGGTGCTTCGGCAGACGGACGGCAGGTTCTGGGCGTGGGAAGGCAGCGAAGACTTGCAAGGCAGCTGCCACGGTACATGCACGCATGTGTGGAACTATGCGCAGGCGCTGCCGCATTTGTTCCCTGAGCTGGAGCGGACGATTCGCGACACGGAGTTTGTGGAAGGCCAGGATGCGGCGGGCCATCAGAATTTCCGGGTGCCGCTGCCGATCCAGCCGGCCGACCATAACTTCCATGCCGCTGCCGACGGGCAGTTGGGCGGCATTATGAAGGTATACCGGGAATGGCGAATTAGCGGAGATACAGCGTGGCTGCAGGTTATGTGGCCTAAGGTGAAGCAAAGCCTGCGTTACTGCATGGACACGTGGGACCCTGACAAGACCGGCGTTCTCTCCGAGCCGCACCATAACACCTATGACATTGAATTCTGGGGACCGGATGGCATGTGCTCGTCCATCTATCTCGGCGCGCTGAAGGCGGCTGCCCGGATAGCGGAAGCATGCGGCGACGCAGTGGATGCCTATGCTTATGAGGAGATTTTTCAGCGTGGCAGAGACTTTCTGGAGCGGGAGCTGTTTAACGGGGCGTATTTTGAACAGCGGATTGTATGGGAGGGACTGCATGCGCCTTCGCCGCTGGAGACGAAGGATGCATGGAACGTCAATTACTCCGCCGAAGCCCGTGCGCTGCTTGAGGAAGAAGGACCGAAATATCAGTACGGCCAAGGCTGCTTGTCCGACGGCGTTATCGGTGCTTGGCTGGCGGAAATGTGCGGCCTCGGCGAGATTCTCGACCGTGCTATGGTACGGAGCCATCTGCTGAGCGTCTACAATTACAACCTTAAGCGCAATCTGACCGAGCATGCCAATCCGCAGCGGCCGGGCTTTGCGCTTGGCGCTGAAGGCGGTCTGCTGCTGTGCACATGGCCGAAGGGCGGCAAGCTGTCGCTGCCATTCGTGTACAGCGATGAAGTGTGGACGGGGATCGAGTATCAGGTAGCGTCCCATCTTATGGCTCTTGGCAGTGTGCAGGAAGGACTCGATATTGTGCGCACCTGCCGCGACCGCTATGACGGGCGAACGCGTAATCCGTTCAACGAGTACGAATGCGGCCATTGGTACGCTAGGGCGATGGCGTCCTATGGATTGCTCCAGGGCTGGGGCGGCGTGCGTTATGACGCAGTCGAGCAGGAGCTCTATATATCTCCGCGCATGGCTGGGGATTACAGCGTGTTTCTCTGTACCGCGACCGGATATGGTCATGCTGGCGTGCGGAACGGGGAGCCTTTTGTAGATGCAATTGCAGGACAGATCGCCGTCCAAAGTATGAAGCTTGAGCTAGTGTAACCTTTTGCAATTGCTAGCTTTGCCGGAAGGAAGCCATCATTTCTAATCATTCTATTTATCGAGGAGTGTTATGGGCATGCCGAAAGTGTTGACAGAAGCGCAAGTGCAGCATTTTAAAGAAAAAGGCTGGGTGAAGGTTGAAGGTGCCTATCCGCGCGAGGCTGCGCTGAAGGTGCAGGACTTTCTATGGGATGAGCTGGCGAAGAAAGGCATACATAAGGACGATAAGAGCAGCTGGACGGAGCCTGTCGTTCGGCTGGGCAATTATTTGCATCCGGTGATGGATGATCTGAACTCCGAGCATCTGACTGGGGCGATTGAGGATTTACTTGGAGAAGGGCGCTGGCAGGACGGGAAGAAGATGCAGGGCGCGATGTGGGGCGGCTATATTATCAACTTCGGGCCGGAAATTCCGGGCGGTTGGCATTATGACGGCAGTCACTTCCGTCACTACTTGGACAGCTGGGAGCAAGGGCTGCTGCTGGTCTGCCTGTTCTCGAGTGTGAAGAAGGGCGGCTCGGGCACGCTTGTTGCCGAGGGCTCGCATAATATCGTCGCGAAAGTGCTGGCGCAGCATCCGGAAGGCATGGGGCTGGGCGAGGCGCTGCGTGAATGTGCGAAGCATCCGTGGCTGGCGGAGTTGATCGGCAAGAAACAGCCGGCTTCCGATGATATCTACGCGGATTCTCCGGAGCAGGACAAGCGGGAGCAGGCAAAGCTGTCGAAGAAAGAGCATCTGGCGAAGTTTATGGACAATACGTATGAGGATCCGGATGGTTATTCATTGCGCGTTGTGGAGACGACAGGGGAGCCGGGGGATTTGGTGCTTTGCCATCCATTCCTGTATCACGCTCCTTCGACGAACGAGCTTGGCGTTCCGCGTTTTATGTGCAACCGCGTGTCTCCGACGCATGAACGGATGAATTTCAACCGGGAGAATCCGGCGGATTACTCGGTTGTTGAGGTAATGATTCGCGAAGCGCTCGGCCTGAAGGATGGAGAGCGCTGCGAGTGGGCTAGAGCAGAATAGAGAGTTGGAATAGATCGTCTGGCGGGTGGCCTCGTGTTGGAGTGGGGCTGCCTTGCTGGACGATTTTTTTTGTTTTATCGGCGGAGTCGTAGTATGGTTAGTAGGAATTGATGTACGTGAGAAGGTGTTTGGTTTATGGGGAAGACGTTATTAACTGCGCTGCTTGGCGGCGTGCTGTTTAAACTGCTGCATGCGCCGATTCCGTGGCTGCTCGGGCCGATGCTGGCAGTCTTGATTGGTTCGAAAATATTCGGCAGAGCTCCGGCGTCGGCGTACAAATGGCCGTCCTCCGTAAGGAATGCGGGGATGATCATTGTCGGCTATACGATCGGGCTCTCCATGACAGCCTCGGCGCTTGCGGAAATGTCCCATCAGCTGCTTACGATGATGCTGATGATTGTGCTGCTGCTCTTGTTTTGCGCAGGCATGGCGTTCACCGTTGCGAAGCTGTCGGGCACGGATTTCAAAACCGCCCTGCTCGGCAGTGTGCCCGGGGGGCTGACACAGGTGCTGGCGCTGGCGGAGGAAACCGAAGGCGTCAATGTCACAATCGTCACGGTCACCCAAGTCATCCGGCTGATGATGATTATTGTGTGCATTCCGATTGTGGTGTTCAGCCCGCTCTTCGGAGGCGGCGCGCACGGCGCTTCGGCTAGCGTAGCTGACGGGGCTGGGGCGCTGCACCACGCGGCTGCGACGTGGAGCGGGCTGTTCCCCGGCATGCTATGGTTCGCGCCGGTGGCGGTATTGTGCGCGCTGCTTGGCGCGCGGGTTAACTTCCCGACCGCGTACCTGCTCGGCCCCGCGCTTGGCACCGCGGTGCTGCAGCTGAGCGGCCTTGCGGGACCGGGCCTGCCGGCGCTGTTCATTGATGCGGCCCAGCTTATGATCGGCGCGTACGTCGGGCTGCTTCTGAAGCCCGAGCAGCTGGAGCATAAGGTGCGGACGATCTCGCTCGCGCTTGGCAGCGGGCTGCTGCTGATCGTCGGCGCGTGGGGCTTCGGCTTGCTGCTGACGAAGCTGCACTCGGTATCGCTGCCAACGGCGCTGCTGAGCCTGGCGCCGGGCGGCATGGACCAGATGGGCATCATCGCGCACGAGATCGATGCCGACTTGTCCATGGTCGCGGGATACCAGCTGTTCCGGACGTTCTTTATCTTCTTCGCAATCCCGCCGCTGCTGCGGCTGTTGTTCCGCCGCTCGCTTAAGCGGGGCGCGAGCGGAGGGTAGAGCGATTAGTGGTCGCGCTTGGCTGAGCTGAATTGAAAGAGCTGAATCGATCTGGTGTCGATTCGGCTTTTTTCGCTGCTGAGAGACCGAAATACGCTCTCTCAGCATTCGAAAATGGCGAAAAACCAGGTGAGAGAGCCATATACGGTCTCTCGCCACCGGAGTCGCACCAAGTAACCCGGTTTCGGCCGCCGAGAGAGCGAAATACGCTCTCTCAGCATTCGAAAATGGCGAAAATCCAGCTGAGAGAGCCATATACGGTCTCTCACTGCCGGAGTGGCACCAAGTAACCGGATTTCTGCCGCTGAGAAACGTATACGATCTCTCAGTTCGTATGACGTGTACCCGAGAGTCGGAGTATCCGCCTCTCGGTCCCGCCACGAGGCGAAAGACAAGCTGAGAGTAGGGAAATCCGACTCTCGGTAAAGAAATGCCCAATAAATCGGTGCTTTGTATGCCCGAGAGTCGGAAAATCCGACTCTCAGTCTCGAAGCAGGACTAAAAACAACCCGAGAGTCGGAAGAACCGACTCTGATCCCCGCTCGCGGCAGGTCCCCGCCACCTGCCGCCGTCTCACCCCACAAACCCAAAAAACGGCCATGCCAGCGCAACCCGCGCTTCCATGGCCGTCTTCCTATACCTTCACACTCGCCATCGTGCTCTCGCCGAACACGACCTTCGTCGCGAGGCGGACCGTCTCGTATGCGCGGCCCGGCTTGCTTAGCCGCTGCAGCAATTGCTCCGTCGCCCGCAGGCCGAGCTGATGCTCGTCGTGCGCGACGGTGGTCATCGTGTAGCCGAGGAATTCGGCTTCCTCGATCTGGTCAAACCCGGAGACGGCGAGGTCGCCCGGGATGGATTTGCCGATCTCGCCGGCATACTTAATGACGTTAAGCGCGATTTTGTCGTTCACGCAGACGAACGCGGTAGGCAGCTCTGCCATTTCCTTCAGCGAGCGCGTGAACCCCTCGTAATGCTGGAAGCCGTCCGCGCTTGCCGATGTGATGCAATAAGCCGGATTCACGGACAGCCCTGCATCGAAATGCGCGCGCTGGAAGCCGAACCAGCGCTCCATGAAGCTGCGGCAGGAGCCGATGTCGCCGATAAATCCGAGCTTCCGGTGACCCGCTGCAATAAGCTGGCGTGTGATCTGGTAGATGCTGTCCTCGTTCTCCATGAAGACGACGTCTGTCTGAAGGCCGGATAGCGGCAGCTCAGGATTAATGTTAATAAATACTTTCGGAATCGGAAGCTGGAGAAGCTTCTCTGTGTAGGGCTTGTCCATGCTGCCGGCTACGATGAAGCCGGCAATATCGCCGCTCGTCAATACGGCAGGAAGCACGAGCGAATCGATATCTTCATTCTTAACGAAGCTAATCTTCAGCTCATAGCCGCCGCTGCTCGCAACTTGCTCCACGCCGCTCATGACGTTCATCCAGAATCCGGTGCCGTGATGCAGCTGGTGCTTCGTAATATAAGCGATGTTCTGCGGCTTGCCAGGCGAAGGCTCGGAGGACTGCGACTGTGCGGCAGCAAACTGCTTCACTTTCTTATAGCCCATCGCTATAGCCTGCTCGATGACGCGCTGCTTCGTTTCATTCGTTATGCTGGGATGGTCGTTAAGCGCCTTGGATACGGTGTTTCGGGAAAGGCCGAGACTTAACGAAATATCGTGGGTCGTCACCTTTTTGCTCAAACGTATCAATCCTTATTCATAATAGAGTCCTTGATTCAATTGTAGAATAGCGACTCGTTTTGTCAATAAACAAAATACCAAAAATGTAATGTTACAAACTGAGAACTAAAATAAACAAATGTCATATTTACAGAAGGCTTGTAGGTGCATTATAATCAAATCCGAAGGAAAATATTACATAATATTAAGAAATGTAACATTTTAAGGTTACAAAACTCTCGGAAGAAGGAGGATCTTCGGTACACGAAACGGTGGAATGTTTCCAACTCTGTCACAAGTACACGCCCCAGATTAAGCAGAAAGAAGCTTCAGTATTGCAGCAATTTTGAAAGCGCTTAAATCTATTTCAGAGGTGAACGTGAACATGTATAGAATTCGCCGATTGGCCGCACTATTACTGATTATGAGCATGATCGCGGCAATGATTGCCGTACCTGCAGGCGCTGAAGCAGCCAGCGACCAGGCTTTATTCAATTTCGAGAATGGCACGCAAAACTTTACAGGAGCAGGCGGTGCATCGCTCTCTTCCAGCAGCGAGCAGTCTTACGCAGGCGCGCAATCGCTGAAGATGAGCGTAAATGTAACAGGCGCATCGACTAGCCCTTTTGCGAAGCTGGGCAATCCTGCGGGACTTACGGCGGGGAGCACCTACGAGTTTCATATCTGGGTGCCGAGCAATGCGAATATCGCAGGCGTTCAGCCCTATATGATGGACAAAAACTGGTCCTGGACCGGTTCGCTCGTTTCCTACAGCAGTCTGGCAAAGGACAGCTGGAACACGCTTGCGCTTACGATTCCGGCGTCCGCGGCGAATCCGTTTAACGAGCTTGGCGTGCAGCTGCAGACGAGCGGCGATTTCAACGGCAGCATCTATATCGACAGCATCGCTCTTGTCGGCGGCGCGCCTGTCGAGACGCCAAGCCCTGCAAGCCTGAGCGACCTTCGCGTGAACGGCGTAACCGTAGCCGGCTTCTCGGATAAGAAGCTCTCCTATATCGCGCATGTTCCGAACGGTGCGACGGCTGCAGCCATTACCGCGACCACATCGGATCCTGAAGCAACAGCGGCAGTGAGCGGCGGCGGCAGCCTCGCGGTAGGCGAGAATGAAGTGTCTGTGCTCGTGACGGCGAAGGACCAAACGACGCAAACGTACACCATCAAGCTGATCCGCGATCTCCCTGGCGGTGGCAGCAACCGTATCTTCGTGCAGGGCACAAACTTCTATGCCGGCCATGAGCCGATCTGGTTCAACGGGGCGAATACGCCTTGGGATAACTGGAATGATTTTGGCGGCGACTTCGATTACAGCTTCTGGGATACGCACTTCGGACAGCTTCATGATAATGGCGTCAACGCGACGCGCGTCTGGATTACGAGCAACGGCGAAGTGGGTATCGATATCGATGAGTCCGGTCATGTATCCGGCGCAACAGCGGCGCATTGGAATGATCTAGACAGCCTGTTCTACCTCGCGCAAAAGCACGGCGTCTACATTATGGCGACGCTGATGTCGTTCGACCATATGAAGGACGCGCATCCGAACTATACCAGCTGGCGCAACATGCTGATGAACGACGATAACATCGATTCCTACGTGAACAACTACGTCATTCCGTTCACGAACCGCTACAAAGCTAACCCTTATCTGTGGTCGATCGACTTCATGAACGAGCCGGATTGGGTGTACGAGGAGAGCAAGCTGCCTTGGGAACAGCTGCAGAAGCTGTTCGCGAAGATGAGCGTGGCGGTTCATGAGAACAGCAAGGTGCTGACGACGGTCGGCATGGCGATGGTCAAATACAACAGCGGCACATGTACGGAAGGCTGCCAAGGCAACAAAGTCGGCGATGCGGAGCTAATGGGCGCAGCAGGCGGCAACCCGCTGGCGAAGCTGGACTTCTGGGCACCGCACTATTACGACTGGATGGGACAATACTGGGGCGTTCCGATGTATATGACGCCTGAACAATTCGGTCTTAGTGCAGACCGTCCGAGCGTCATCGGCGAGACGGCGGCACTTGGCACGGCAGGGCATACGCTGGAGCAGGATTATTTCAGCGCGTATGCGAACGGCTGGCAGGGGATGATGCCTTGGACGTCCAACGACGTTGACTGGCTCGGCGACCTGGCGAAGGTGGGTCCTGCGGCAAGCAGCTTCTACAGCCAGCATCCTGACCTTGTATTCCCGCCAATTCGCTCGAACAATGCTGATCTAAGCGACTTGCAGATCGACGGCGCAACAATCCCAGGCTTTGCGGCGAACACGTTAAACTACAGCGTACAAGTGCCATTCAAGACGAAGGAAGTCACCGTAACGGCAACGGCTGCGGATGCCAAATCGACGGTTACAGTGGATGGCGGCACGAAGCTGAAGAAGAACGTGAAGAAGCTGAAGGAAGGCGCGAATACGGTCACGGTGCGCGTGAAGGCGGAAGACGGCACAGAGCAAACGTACAGCATCATCGTAATCCCAACACGCGACTAATTCTTGCACAAGGAAGGCTGGTCCGAACGTCTTAATTGACTGCCGGGCCGGCCTTCAATAGTCATAGAATAGAGGAATCGATTGACGGGAAGCGGACCGATTACGTAAAATAATGAAAAATCAGACAGAAATGTAAATGCGCAAAAGATTTTGGCTCGTGCTGCCGTGGGGGGACAACCGAATTTTGCTACCCAAATCATCGTACTCGCTCAAGAACAGAGCCTATTTCTTCCTCGTGCTCAGTTCGATCATTCCTCTTGCCCTGATCGGTTATATCTCCTATATCTCTATGATTTCCTTGTTGAACAACAATATTGACGACGGTATCCGCAGCAATATGAAGCAGATCCAGATCAGCCTTAGCAATGTATTTTCGAATCTGGAAGATTCGGCGCTGCAGCTGGCGATGTACAACGGCCGAGTGGCCGACGATATCGAGACGTATATCGAGACGAAAGATATTCTCACCAAATACGAGAAGAAGAAAGCGGTAATCGAGAGCATCTCGCTCATCAACGCGGCGAAACCGGATATCGGACTTATTTTCTTCTACTACGCGAATAAGCATCAGGTCATGTTTGAGAATCAGAGCGTGCAGGACGGGTTCCGTTTAACGAACCTCCCTGCGCTTGCAAGCGGCATTAATGCCACCTTCTACGGACCGCATCAGACGATGAAATCAACCAAGGACAGCAACGTGTTCTCTGTCGCACGCAAAGTGAATCTCATTGAAGGCGCAGATCTCTACGTCTATATGGAGACGAGCATTAAATTGTTTGAGGATTTGCTAAAGTCTCAGCAGTACAAGCTCGCTGTTACTTCCATTATGCTTAATTCACAGGGCAAGATCATGTACAGCCAAGGGCAGAAGGATTTTCCGCTCGGCTCCTATGTGGAAATCAGCAAGCTGAACGAGACGGGCAAATCCGACTCCATTAAGAAAGGCTACTATGTCTTCGCAGAGAAGGGCGAGCAGGGCTGGTACATTCTATCTGCCGTCAAGACGAAGGCGTACAGCTCGGACGTGCGCAAGTGGTTCGGCAAGTTTGCGCTGCTGGCGGCGCTGTCGATTGCGATCAGCTTGCTTCTCGGTCTATCCATTTGGCGGATCGTCTACAGACCGCTGCGTACGATTCATCGCGAGATCAGTCTGATGTCGCATAACAAATTCAACTCCGAGTTGAAGAGGACGGGCATCATCGAGTTCGACAGCCTGCTCATTCAATTTCACGATATGAAGGATAAAATCTCAGATCTGTTCGTAGAGCTTGAGGAGAAGGAACGCAAGAAACGGGTCATTGAGGTGGAGAAACTGCTGCATCAGATCAACCCGCATTTCTTGCACAATACGCTCAATACGGTGCAGTGGCTGGCGCGGATGAACGGGCAGGACGAGATCGACCGGCTTGTCGCGCTGTTCACGCGAGTGCTGCATTACAACCTTGGCAAGGAAGGCGGTATCGTCTCCTTGAGCGAGGAAGCGGAGGCGCTTCAGAACTACGTCGACTTGCAGCGTATCCGGTATGCGTACCATTTTGACGTGCAGATTAAGGTCGACCCGGAGCTTGGCGATGTAGCGGTGCCGCGGTTTATTATGCAGCCGATTGTGGAGAATGCGATCTACCACGGACTGAAGGACGAGAGCGGTTATATCCAGATACGCGCAT
This sequence comes from Paenibacillus taihuensis, assembly GCF_003386535.1. Lineage (GTDB taxonomy): Bacteria > Bacillota > Bacilli > Paenibacillales > Paenibacillaceae > Paenibacillus_Z > Paenibacillus_Z taihuensis. The sequence continues at coordinate 45,393 of NZ_QTTN01000018.1, read as the reverse complement.
ACGAGGAAGCAGGCAAGCTGACTATTACGGTGCAGGATAACGGCGCAGGCATGACGGAACAGGAGATCGAGCGGCTGCTGGAGCCGCAGGCAGATGCGCACAAGAAGGTCGGCATGGGCATCGGCTTAAGCTATGTCCGGTATATGCTTGAAGTCAATTACGGCAGCATGGCTTCGATGGAGATTAGGGGCGAGAAGGATCAAGGAACGACCTTCAAGCTTACGCTTCCGATAAGCCGGGCATGAACCTGAGGGGGAATCGCGATGATCAAAACGTTAATTGTGGACGATGAAATATTCGTGCGAAAAGGACTCATATCCGTACTTCCTTGGCAGAAATTCGGCTTTAAAATCGTGGGAGAAGCAAGCGGCGGCGAGAAGGCACTCGAGTTTCTGGCGAACAATCGCGTCGATATTGCTTTTATGGACTTGACGATGCCCGGCATGTCCGGCTTTGAGCTGATGAAGGCGACGCGGGATGCTTACCCGGACCTGAGGGTCGTCGTGTTGACCTGCCATCAGGATTTCAACTATATCCAGGATGCGATGCGCCTCGGTGCGATTGATTATATTGTGAAGACGCAGCTTGAGAAGGAGACGCTGGATGATGTGCTTGAACGGATCTCCGCGCGAATCCGGCATGACAGCAAGGAGCGGGGGAGCTTCGTTCCGGCGCCGGCTTTTGTGAATGAGCAGGGGAAGCGTTACTCGGACGAGGTTGTTGCCAGCATTAACAATGCGATTCAGTACTTGAACGATCATTTGTTTGACGGCATTAATCAAGAGGAAGTGGCGAAGGCGGTCAATATGAGCAGAGGGTACTTCAGCGTCTGCTTCAAGGACATCACAGGAACGCCGTTCAGCGATTACTTGCGAGGGCTCAAGATGAGCAGTGCGGAGGCGCTGCTGCGCAAGACGGCGAAGCCGATCTATGTCATTGCGGACCAGCTCGGCTTCCAGGACGAGAAGTATTTCAGCAAGCTGTTTCGGGAGCTGAATGGCATGACGCCATCGGAATATCGGGAGCGAAATCGATAAATGTTCGCATGTTCGCAAACGCTTTCATACACAAGGGAAACTTTTCATCAGTTAGTAGGAATGTTGTCATGTAAACGCGTTCAATTGATTACCAGACTCCTATCAGAAGAGGAAGATCGTCTATCCCGCGATCTTCCTCGTTTCGCTTAGTATAGAAATCAAGCAAGTCATCTTATTCAGGGCTGAGGGGGATTCAGGGTGAAAAAGAAATTAAAAGCAGTAGCATCTGTATCACTGGTCACCGCACTAATGTTGACAAGCGCAGCTTGCGGCAACTCTAGCAACGACGCGAGCAATACAAAGGAAAGCAATACGGCTGATAATGCGCAAGCGGCTAATTCGACGAACAGCAGCGGCAATACGGGGAGTTCGAACAATGCGGCGGCGAATACGACTGCGCCCGCTGAGAAGCCCGATCCGTTCAGCAAGATGTCGGAGATGGTCGAGTTCACGACAGGCATCTCGCTCTCTGCGGAAACGAAGCCGCCTGCAGGCGAGAGCTTCGAGAACAACGATGTTGAGAAGTGGTTCGAGCAGAACCTGAACGTGAAGCCGAAAATGGCCTGGTCGACAAGCGATCAGAACTTCGCGTTCGAGCAGAAGATCAGCCTCTTGATCGCGGCGAACAACATCCCGGACGTTCTGTCCATCAGCGTTGACCCGAACGGACTCAGCATCCTGAAGAAGCTGATCAAGGCGGACATGATTGAAGACCTGACGCAAGTGTATAACGATTATGCGTCCCCGAACTTGAAGGACAGCATCGCACTTGGCGGACCGGACGCGTTGAAGTCCGTATCCTCGGACGGCAAGCTGTACGCGATTCCGTCGATCGCCGACGTGGAGACTGCGATTCCGGTCATCTGGACGCGTAAGGATTGGCTCGACCAGGTTGGGCTGAAAGAACCGCAAACACTCGATGATGTAGAGACAACATTGAAAGCATTCAAAGATAAATTCGGTGCAGGCGTGCTTCCGTCGCAGCAAAATATTTTCGGAGCAGACACCGCTTCCTTCGACTTCGTCTTCGGTGCGTACAACTCGTACCCGGGCCAATGGATCAGAACGGCAGACGGCAGCGTAGGCTACGGCTCCGTACAGCCAGAGATGAAGGGCGCGCTGGAGCGTCTTGCGAAGTGGTACAAAGACGGCCTTATCGCTCAGGACTTCATTATGAATGACAGCAACAAAGCGGTCGAACCGATCGCGAAGGGCAAAGCAGGCGTGTTCGAAGGCGCATGGTGGTCCACATGGTATCCGCTGCCGGATTCCGTGAAGAACGATCACAATGCAAATTGGCAAGCGACTGTACTGAAGGGTGTTGACGGCATCGCGCATGCGAAGGGCTATGGCACCGTACGTTCCTTCGTTGTCGTGAAGAAGGGCTTCTCGCATCCTGAAGCAATCATGAAGATGCTGAACTACGCCCAAGAAGCGAACACGAAGAAGCTGGACTGGTACAACAAGCTGACGATCGACGACGGCGCGAAGTACTTGAACGCGAAGATGCCGTTGCTGCCGGTAAGCGTGAGTGCGAAGGATCCGCATGAAATTTCGGTCCGCTACAATGCCATTATGGACGTTATCAACGGCAAGACGAAGATGGAAGATGCAGATCCAGAGACGAAGGTGCAAGCGACTTCCATCCTGAACTTCAACAAGGCAACGGACAAATTTGCGGATATGGGCCTATGGAGCCTTGCGAACCAGTTCGCCATTGGCGCGGCTGGCCTTGTGAAGAATCCGGTTCAGCAGACGCTGCCAGCGTTCATCGGTTCGACGGATCTGATGCAGAAGAAGAAGGCGTCCTTGGACGACCTGGAGAAGAAGACGTTCCTCGAGATCATTACAGGCAAGAAATCCGTGGATGAGTTCGACAAGTTCGTAGAGCTGTGGAACAACATGGGCGGCAAAGATATTACGGCGGAAGTGAACGATATTGTAGGCAAGTAACGGATCACAAACAAGTGCTGAGCGAAGCAAGTCATCAGCTGCAGCGTCTCGGCACTTGTTTGATATGAACTGAGGTGAACTTCAAGTGAAAGCAAGTGGCAGAGTGCGCAACAAGGAAACGATCCATTATCACTTTATGCTCTTTCCGAGCATCGTCATCTTGGCTATATTCAGCATCTATCCTACACTCGGTTCGATTATGGCTTTCAAATATTTTGACCCGATTGCAGGCATTTGGGGATCTCCGTGGGCGGGTCTCGATCATTTCAAGATGCTGTTTCAAATTCCGGAGTTTAAACAGATCACGATTAATACGATCACCATCTCGGTGGTTAAGATCATTCTCAATGTCTCGTGTGCGCTGGCGTTCGCGCTTCTGCTGCATGAGATCAAGAGAAGATGGTTCAAACGATCGGTGCAGACGATCGTCTACTTGCCTTTCTTCCTTTCGTGGGTCATCATGGCCGGTATTTTCAAAGATTTCTTCTCCATCGACGGGATGGTCAACGGCGTCGTTCATAAGCTGACGGGCGGCGAGCCGGTCATGTTCTTCAACAGCAACGTCTGGTTCATGATCATCGTGTATGTAACAGATGTATGGAAGGGCTTCGGGTTCAACGCCATCGTGTTTCTGGCGGCGCTGACGAGCATCAATCCGAACCTGTACGAGGCGGCCGATGTAGACGGCGCTTCACGGTGGGCTAAACTTCGGAACATTACGCTGCCGAGCATTAAAGGCACGGTTGTGTTAATTCTCATATTGAGCTTGCAGGGCATCCTGAGCGGCGGCTTCGACCAGATTTTCAACTTGTACAACCCGCTCGTGTATCAGGTCGCCGACATTTACGACACGTATATTTACCGGATGGGCTTCCAGAGCAATCAGTACGAATTCGCGACGGCGGTGGGCCTGTTCCGTTCGGCAGTCGCTTTCATCTTCATTCTGATCTCGCAATGGCTGGCTGAAAAATATGGCGAATACAAGGTCTTCTAAGGCGGAGGTGAATAACAGTGGGGATTAAGTTAACCCGAGAGGATATCGCAATTAATACGGTCGTATATGCTATCCTGACCTTTCTGGCTGTCATTACGCTCATTCCACTGCTTAACATCTTCTCCATCTCGCTCAGTGACAGCGCGAAGGCAACTGCAGGGCTTGTGACGATCTACCCGCTCGGGCTGAGCTGGAATACGTACATCACCATATTCAAGGACCATGCGATACTAACGGCGGCCGGCGTTTCATTTGAACGTGTTTTGCTTGCGCTCGTCATTGACATGGTGCTCGTCGTGCTCGCATCCTACCCGCTCTCCAAGACGACCAAAGCGTTCCGCTCTCGGAACATCTACATGTGGACGGTTATCGGCACGATGCTGTTCGGACCGAGCACGATCCCGATGTTCTTCACCGTCAAGGATATGCATATGCTCGGCACGATTTGGGCGCTCGTCATTCCGGGTGCTGTCGGCCAGTTCTACATCATTCTCATGATTAACTATTTCCGAAGCATCCCGTCGGAGCTCGAGGAGTCGGCGAGCATGGATGGCGCGGGACCATGGCGCAGATTGCTCCAAATCTACGTGCCTCTGTCGATGCCCATTATGGCGACGATTGCACTGTTCGTCGTCGTCGGCAACTGGAACGCTTATTACGATGGTCTCATCTATGCGATTCAGACGAGCGATTATCCGCTTCAGACATACATTCAGCAGCTCGTCGTCAGCTATGACACGACGATTCGCGACATCGAGCAGGTGAAGAGCTTGCTCGCCGTCTCCAACCGCAGCCTTACTGCAGCGAAGCTTGTCGTTACGATGATTCCGATTCTGATCGTATATCCGTTCATGCAGAAATATTTTATTAGCGGTATTATGTTAGGCTCGGTGAAGGAATAGCAGCTTATAGGACCGTTCAATAAGTCATGCAGCGATGCGTTGACTTGTTGGGCGGTTTTTCGTTTTGGGATGGCGCGCCAAAGAGGCCTCATGGCAGGGGAAGGGCGGGAGCGGGAGCAAAGGCGATCCGGTTTTTGTGAACCGTGCCGCTAGGGGTATCAACGATTTGCTCTAACGGTTGAAGGAGCGGCTATTTCGTGAAAAGTGCGGCTTTTGAAATGTTAACGGTTGTTACAGCGGCTATTTGCTGCAAATGGGTTGATTTTGAGCAGAAAACCACCAAATAGGCGCGCTGACAACCGTTAGAAAATGTAGTTGACCTCTCGGAGCGATATAGGCGCTGTGACAACCGTTAGAAGTCGTAGCGCCCTAATATTGGAAAAGTGCATCAACCAATGTAAACGTTTATGGTATAAAAGAACTATAAACCTATGATGAAGCGACACAATGTTGGAGGAGCTATGGCGAATATTGATAATCAATCCCTATACAGGTCGCTGTTCGATCACAATCCGGAAGCTCTTCTTGCTCTTAACTTGGATGGTGTGCTTGTAGAAATCAATTCGGCTGCCGTGCACTTGTTAGGATACGAGGCGGACGAGCTTCGCGGAATGGAAATGAACAGCTTGATGACTTCCGAATGCCGTGCGGAATATCGGCAGCTGTTTGCTGACGTGGCGGCAGATGGCGTTCATCGTAAATGTGTCCTCGTGATGATGCACCGGGAAGGAAGAAGACTTGCTCTGCAGCTAAGCGGATTTCCTTTCTTTACAGACGGAATGATTGCTGGCATTTACATACAACTTCGCGAGTCTGCCGCAAGCGAGCAGCTATCTGATGATTTGCAGCTGACAAGGGGGCAGCTAAGCTTCTATATCGACAATGTCGAGGAAGCTTGTCTTGTGCTGGATACGAACCTGCATGTGCTGCGGATGAATAGAGCGTTCGAGAACATCTTCGGCTGGCGGGAGGAAGAGATTATCGGCTTCCAGATCCCGACCATTCCCGAGCATCGGAAAAGCGAGAAGGAAGCCATTCGCGACCGGGTGCTTGCCTCTCGGCAGGTCATTTCATATGAGGCGGAGAGGCTGCGAAAGGACGGCAGCCCTATCATCGTGAGCAACTATGCCTCCCCGCTGCTGGACAGCAAAGGTAACGCGGCAGCGATCGTCCTCATCTCGAAGGATATTACGGAACGCCGAAGAATGATCGAAGCGCTGCAAGAGAGCGAGAATCGGCTGCGGATCGTCATCAATGCGATGCCAGACCTTGTCTATTTCAAGGACGGCGAAGGCAGATGGATCGAAGCGAATCAGATTGCGCTCGCGACGATTCAATTGGACAAGGACAGCTATAAAGGGTTCACGGATCTGGAGCTGGCGGAGAAGTGTCCTCATCTGCGCGATGCCTTCCTGCTGTCGGCGCAGGGAGACGAAGTTGCATGGGCGCGAAGAACGGTCGTTCGAGCGGAGCGATTGATCACGAACCATCAGCTAGGCGAAAGCGGCGAAGAGAAAATCTACGACATTGTGAAGGTGCCGCTCTTCCATGAGGACGGGCGTCGCCACGGCCTGCTGACGATCGGGCGCGATATAACCGAGCTGAAGAGGACGGAGGAGCTGCTGCGGACGTCGGATAAGCTCGCTGTTGTCGGTCAGCTGGCGGCAGGCATTGCCCATGAGATTCGCAATCCGCTGACGACGATCAAAGGGTTCATCTCCCTGCTGAACAGCCAGACTACGGAGAAGAACAATTGGTATTTGGATGTCATGCGAGGCGAGATCGAGCAGATGGAATGGATTACAAGCCAGTTCATGTCTGTCGCGAAGCCGCAGTCGATGTCTTATAAGCTGCACCGGATGGAGCTTGTCCTGGCACAGGTGGCCTCGCTGCTCTATCCGCTTGCGCTCATGAACAATGTGCAAATTCACCTGGAGACAGAGGCGGACGTTCCGGATGTGGAATGCGATGAGAATCAGCTCATCCAACTGTTTATTAATGTGGTGAAGAATGCGATCGAGGCGATGAGTGCCGGCGGTCAAATCGAGATTATCATCACACAAAGGGACGAGCGCCATGTCTCCATTCGTGTCACCGACCATGGCTGCGGCATTCCTGCGGACCGCATAGCGCGTCTCGGGGAGCCTTTCTACAGCATGAAAGAGAAGGGGACGGGGCTTGGCCTTATGATCTGCTACAAAATCGTGAAGGAGCATGGCGGGAAGATCAGCATCGAGAGTGAGCTCGGCCTAGGAACGACGGTTGATGTGGTCCTGCCATTCAAAGGTAGAGCACGCTGATTTGTGCATTGACATCGTTATATATACGATTTAATCTATATATATTATATAAAATATATATTAGATCGAGAGGATGTTCAAATGATGCGTGCCATTCGCCCTTCTTCCGTTCCTCTAGTTACAGTTGATCCTTATTTCAGCGTCTGGTCTGCGGCTGACCGCCTGACGGACGATTATACGCGACATTGGACCGGCCAGCGCCATGCGATGACCGGCCTCGTGCGTATCGATGGGAAAGTATGGCGCTTCGCCGGCAAAGTAGAGCCGCGGGCAGATCGGTACTATACGGAGCCGTCAGCGATGGAGCAGACCGGTGTAATCGTTACGCCGCTTAGCACGGTGTACACGTTCGAAGCGGGAGGCATCGAGTTGTCGGTGCGGTTCTTGTCGCCGCTGCTGCTGGATGATCTCGATGTGCTGTCGCGTCCGGCTTCCTATGTATCATTCGAAGCGAAGTCGATAGACGGAAACGAGCATGAACTGAGTCTGTATTACGACGTGACGGGCGAATGGTGCGTCGATTCTCCGAAACAAGCGGTCCGATGTGAATCCGCGGACAGCGGCGAGCTGCTGGCGCTGCGCATGAGCCACGAGCAGCAAGCTTATATGAACCGTTCGGGCGACGACCACCGCATCGACTGGGGCTATTTCTATTTGGCGGCGAAGCGCTCGGATTCGGCCCGGATGTATGCGGGCTCGGACGATCTGCGCAAGCGCTTCGCCCGGGGCGAGCAGCTGAAGGGCGAGCCTTCGGATGCGCCGGCGGCACAGGTGGTGGCGGATGCCAGCCCGGTGATGGCGGTTGTGTTTGGCAGCGGCAGCGTCGGCGCGTCCCCGGTCAGCCATCTGGCTGTTCTCGCATACGATGACGTCTATGCCGTCGAGTACTTCGGCGACCGGCTGCAGGCGTACTGGCGCAGGAATGGTCAAGGCGCGGAAGAGATGCTCGCAGCAGCCTTCGCGGAGTATGATTCGCTGCGCGAGCGGTGCGCGGCATTCGACCGACAGCTGCTCGAAGATGGCGAGAAGGCAGGCGGCGCGCGCTACGCTGATCTACTCGCCTTGTCGTACCGGCAGTCCATCGCCGCGCATAAGCTGGTGACCGATACGGACGGAGCACTGCTGTTCCTGTCCAAGGAATGCTACAGCAACGGCTGCATGGCGACGGTCGATGTCAGCTATCCATCGATTCCGCTCTACCTGCTGTACAACCCGGCGCTTGTCGAGGGCATGATTCGCCCGATTTTGAAATATTCGCAGACCGATGCGTGGCCGTTCGAGTTCGCGCCGCATGACATTGGCCAATATCCAATCGGCAACGGTCAAGTCTACAGCGAAAACGCGCGCGAAGGACAGATGCCGGTTGAGGAATGCGGCAATATGCTCGTTATGGCGGCGGCCGTCTGCCTCGCCGGCGGGAACCGCGAGTATATCTTCGATCACATGACGCTGCTCGGCGAATGGGCATCGTACCTGCTGGAGCATGGCCTCGATCCGGAGAATCAGCTGTGCACGGATGATTTTGCCGGCCATCTTGCCCGCAATGCGAACCTGTCCGTGAAAGCGATTATGGGCGTTGCCAGCTATGCTATTCTGAAGCAGCTGCAAGGGGAAGCGGAGGAATCAGCCCGTTACCGCAGCGCGGCGCAGGACATGGCTGCGAAGTGGGGCGAGCTCGCAGCGGATGGCGATCATACGAAGCTTGCTTTTGGCCAGGAGAACGAAGGCACTTGGAGCTTGAAATATAACTTAATCTGGGATGTGCTGTTCGGCACGAATCTGTTCGACCGCGATATGATTCGCAAGGAAGTGGCTTGGTACTTGAAGCAGAGCAACAAGTACGGCACGCCACTCGACAGCCGCGCGACCTATACGAAGTCCGATTGGCTTGTATGGTCGGCTGCGCTCGCGGAGCAAGGCAGCGACTTCACGGCGCTCGTTGAGCCGATCTGGCTTATGTTGAACGACACGCCGGACCGTGTGCCGTTCTCGGATTGGACGGATACAATCACGACACGGCAGCTGAACTTCCAACATCGCAGCGTCGTTGGCGGCATCTTCATGAAGGTACTGAAGGACAAAGGAACTATGCAATTATAGGGAATTCGCCCGAGAGGCGGCGTAAATCAGCGATTTGCGCCGTCTTTCTTCATGTTTCCGCGCATTATAAGCGGATACTTCCATTAGACAGCAGATGGCGGCAGGTGGGATAATAGCTGAAGACATGATAGATCAGACACGGAAGCATAAGATAGGAGAGAGAAAAGCAAGATGAGCATGGGAGTAGGAGTAGGAGAACAGCAGGCGGGAGCGCTGCCGACTTGGCGCAAGCTCAGCCTGTTCGCGCTGGCGTGGCCGATTCTGGTCGATTCCGTTCTGCGCATGATGCTGGGTACAGCAGACGTGTTTATGTTAAGCCGCATTTCGGATGAAGTCGCCGGTGCGGTGGGACTTGCGAATGAAATGATTATTTTCTGCGCGACGATGTTCGGGTTTGTTGCGATCGGCACAAGCGTAGCGGTGACGCAGTATCTGGGTGCTGGGCAGAAGGAAACGGCGAGCCGCATATCGGCGCAGGCGATGACGATGGTGTTTATATTCGGCCTTGCGATTAGTGCGGTGCTCTTCTGCTTCAGTAAGCAGGGGCTTGAGCTGATGAATCTGGATCCGGCGCAGGTCGCCATTGCGAACAAGTATTTGAGACTGATTGGCGGATTCATCTGGATTGAGGCGCTCTCTTACGCCATCGCGTCGATCATTCGGGCGAATGGCAATACGAGAGGCGTTATGTACGTCACGTTCGGCGTCAATTTGCTGCATGTGGCAGGTAACTTCCTGCTTATCTTCGGACATTTCGGATTCCCGGAATGGGGCGTTACCGGTGCGGCGGTGTCTACCATTGTGAGCCGCGCGATCGGCGTTCTTGTCTTGCTATTGCTATTGTACCGCACAGTGCCAAGCAAGATTCGTTTGAAGGACTACTTCCGTTTCGAGAAGCAGCATGCTTCGAAAATCCTCGGCATCGGGCTGCCGTCCGCAGGCGAGCATCTCGCATGGCAGTCGCAGCTGATGATGATTATGGTGTTCATTAACATGATCGGCCAGCAAGCGCTGAGCGCCCATGTCTATGTGTACAACATCACGGCGTATTTCATGGCGATGTCGATGGCGATCGGAATGGCGACGGAAATTATCGTCGGCCATATGGTCGGCGCGGGCGAGAAGAAGGTGGCCTTCTTCCGCTTGCTGCGAAGCTTGAAGCTGAGCATTGGATTAACGGCAGGTTTGGTGACGGTCGCGGCGTTGTTCCGCTATCAGCTTCTCGGCATGTTTACGAACAATTCGGATGTCATCGCCATTGGCGCCAGCATCCTGCTCGTTTCGATTGTTCTCGAGCCGGGGCGCGTCTTCAACATCGTCGTCATCAACTCGCTCCGCGCAGCCGGCGACGCGAAGTTCCCGGTCCTCATGGGCATCTGCTCCATGTGGGGCATCTGCGTGCCGCTCGCATACTACCTCGGCATTCATCTCGATATGGGACTGATCGGCATTTGGATCGCTTTTGCCGTCGATGAATGGGTGCGGGGACTGATGATGCTCGCACGTTGGAAGAGCGGTATCTGGGCGCGTAAGTCGCTCATCAGTCACGAGCATGTGAATGCTGCCTAGGGCAGTAGAGGCTTAAAACGAGAAGAAGCGTTCGGCAAGTCACGGGGGTGGCTTGCTGGACGCTTTTTTTTGGTTGAGAGTCGGGTTAGCCGACTCTCACGCGCGAAAATGCCTGATGCGGACCTCGACAGCCGGGCTTTCCGACTCTCAGCACGAATAACCAGCATTTCGCCCGCCGAGAGAGCAAATACGCTCTCTCGAGATCCGAAAAGGCGAAACCCCGGCCGATTCCGAAGCGGAGAGATCAAAAAACGCTCTCTCAGCACAGAAACCCGGCGTTTCGCCCGCCGAGAGAGCAAATACGCTCTCTCGGAGCCCGGGCGTTAACGAATTGATCTAACAGATGTAGGAGCGGCTATTTCGTGAAAAAGGTGGCTTTTGAATGGCTAACGGTTGTCACAGCGGCTATTTGCCGCGAATGGGTTGTTTATTAGCTGGAAATCACCAAATAGGCGCGCTGACAACCGTTAGAAAATTCAGATGGTCATTTGGAGCACATTAGGCGATGTGGCAACCGTTAGAAGTAGGAGGGCGGAAATATTCGTCTTCCATGTTAGGTTTGATGCAAACATAGTGCTCTCGGGGCTAAAATCGGCGTAACCTGGCCCATTCCGGAGCCAACTAAGGGAGCAAAATATCGCTCTCTCAGCCCGGAACCCCGGCGATTCGCCTGTAGAGAGAGAATTAATCATTCGGCTGCCAAACCCTCAGCCCGGTGCCGTCGTGGATGTTCATTACCCGATTGTCGAAAAAGAACGTTAAAAATATAGTTTTGTCAGTCTATTCAAAATTTTATTGGAATCGCTTACAATAGCAGGTGGGATGGGGATATCTGGAAGACCTACAATGACATAGGAGTTGATGACACCGTTATGAAGCTGCCTGTCGTACACATGTGTGGGGATTTCGTCGTTCGACGTAATTGGAAGCTGGAGCTGCGCCGCTTGGAGCAGCATGAACTGGTCTACTTCCCGATTGGAACGGGAACGACGTACCATATCGCCGGGAAAGTTTATACGCTAGACAAGCCTTGCTGGGTCATTACTAGGGCGGGCGTGGAGCATGGGTATCAGTTCAGCGAGACATCGGCGACAAGGCATCAATTTATTCATTTTACGATAGATGAATCGTTCGAGCTTGCGCTGCTGGATGCAGGCGGACCGGACGTCATCCCAATCCGCGAAGGCGGGTTTGAGGAGCAGATGATTCGCCACCTGCTCGAGGTGTCGTATACCGGCAAGGACAGCAGTCGCAGCGGATTCCTGCTTGCCGCGCTGCTCAATGAACTCGACCAGCTAAGCGGTGCCAAACAAAAAGAAACCGTCGCCGGTTCCTCTTATTCCCTTATGGTCAACAAGGCGCTTGCCTATATGCGCCGCCATTTGGCCGAGCCCATCTCGGTCGCAGATATCGCGAAGCACTGCAAGCTGTCGCAAGAGCATCTGTCCCGATTGTTTGCGCGCGAGGTGGGCATTCCGCTTCGCCAAATGATCATCCAGCTTCGGCTGGAGCGCGCTGCCTATCATCTGCGTCACAGCACGCTAAGCATTAATGAAATTGCATCCCAGTGCGGCTACACCGAAAATCATTACTTCTCCAGAACGTTCGCCGCTTACTTCGGCATCTCCGCTTCTGCCTATAGAGGCAAATATGCGTCGCCTGCTGAACGGCATGTCGTGTACGAGCAGCATATCGACGCCAATTACCCGATCAATACCTACATCTACGTCAACACTAACCCTTGATACCAGTCATCGTAATACCCTCAATAATGTAGCGCTGCATAAGCAGGTAGACAACGAGAACCGGAATGACCGCAATCGTCGATCCTGACATCATGAGCGTCCAGTCCGTCACATACAGCCCTTTGAACGTACTCAGCATGAGCGGAACCGTAAACTTGTCCGTCGTGCTTAAGAAAATAACCGGACGGAAGAAGTTGTTCCATGTCCCGAGGAAGGCGATAATCGCAAGCGCGGCCAGTGCCGGCTTGACGAGCGGAAGCATAATTCGCATGTAGATTGTCAATTGGTTTGCTCCATCTACGTACGCCGATTCCGATAAGTCGCGCGGAATACCCATGAAGAACTGGCGCAGCAGGAATACGCCGAATGCGCTGAACAGGGAGTCCGGAATAATAAGCGACAGATGCGAATCGAGCCAGCCGAAGTTCTTCAGAATGATGTACAGCGGCACGATTGTGACTTGCTCCGGCACCATAAGCATCGACAGGAAGGCGATGAAGAGGACGTTGCGGAACGGGAAATTGATTTTGGCAAAAGCAAACGCGGCCATGGAGCAAGTGAGCAGCTGACCGATAACGATTAAAATCGAGATGTAGGCGCTGTTGAAGTAAGCCTTTCCGAATGGCATCGCCGTCAAGGAACGGTGGATGTTCTCCCAGTGCCACGGCTGCGGAAACATCGTCGGCGGGATGAGGAAGATTTGCGACATATCTTTGAGGCCGCTGGTTACCATCCAATAGAATGGGACGATCATGAGCGCCGAAGCCACGATGAGAATGAGATGGAGAATGATGCCTGGGATATTGAGTTTGAGTGAAGCGCGCTTAGTGACTGCACGCTGCTGCAGCTGTGTAATTGATTCGGTCTTAGCAGATTCCATGTTCATCCATCCTCCTTATTCGGCGTAATGTACCCATTTACGGGAGTAATAGGTTTGCAGCACGGTCAAGACAAGGATAATGATGAACAGAATAACGGCAGCCGATGCGCTCTTGCCGAACTGGAAGTTCTTGAAGGCAAGCTCGTACAGGTGGTAGACCATCGTGTAGCTGGCCTTTGCCGGTCCGCCGCTTGTCATGACGAAGGCGGTATCGAACACTTTAAAGGAATCGATAACGGCAATGATGGTGACGAACAGCGTCGTCGGCGACAGCAGCGGCACCGTAATGCGCCAGAACTGCTGAATTCTCGTCGCACCGTCAATCATTGACGCCTCGTAATAGTCTTTGGAAATGCCCTGCAAGCCGGCGAGGAACAGCACCATATTAAAGCCGATGCCTTTCCAGATGCTTACGAGCGCAAGCGATGGCAGCACGAGATGCAGGTCGGTCAGCCATTGCGGACCCTTGACGCCAAATACTGTTTTGAGCATGACGTTAATCAGACCGAAGTCGCCATTCAGGAGCCACATCCAGACGATTGCAACCGCAACCGAACTCGTAACGACTGGCATGAAGAAGAAGAGACGGTACAAGACGCGCATCCGCACGTTATTGAGGGCGACTGCGGTAAGGAGAGAGAGGAAGATACCTGCCGGCACCGTCAAGACGGAGAACAGCAGCGTGTTCTTCATTGCTTTCTGGAAGTCGGGATTGTGGAAGGCGTAGTTGAAATTGTCAAAGCCGACGAATGTCGCCGCTTTGAAGCCGTCCCAGTCGAGCGTGCTGAGCACGAACGCGCTAATTAGCGGGATCAGCGAGAAGGTAAGGAGCCCAATCAGCTGCGGTGCTATAAAGAAGTAGCCCCATATGGTGTTTGAACGTTTAGGATTCATAACGGACCTCCGAGGTGCTCGAATGGAATAGGAGAGAAGGGGCGGAACGAATTCCTCCCCTTCACTTAACCTTGCTATATTACTTGCCTGTTGCTTCAGCGATCTTCTTATTCACGCCTTCAGCCATTTTCGTCAGCGTCGTCGCCGCGTCTTGCTTGCCGAGCAGCAGCAAGTCGTAGTTGTCCTTCACGACGTCAGATGCGCCTGGTACCGCGGATTCCGACGGCCAGAGCGCGTAGCCGATTTCACGAGCGTCAAGGAAGTACTGCGCGTGCGCAGGCTGAGCATTCTTATCGAGAACGAGATCATCTACACCGGAGACGGAAGGAACGGCATTGCCGCCCTTCAGACGGAACGTTTGGCCTTCCTTCGATACGAAGTAGGACAAGAAGTCATAGGTTTCGTCCGGATGAGCTGTCTTCTTGTTCATAACCATGTAAGCGGTAGGGATGCCTGCTGGCTCCATTTTCTGACCAGTATTTGTAGGCAATGGAACGATATCGTATTGAAGCGCTGTGTTGGCGTTATATTCCGGTACCCACCAGCGTCCAGCGATACCGAAGCCGACTTGGTTAGCCATGAACATGGCATCTGGACCTTGGCCCTTCGGCAAGGAACCGGAGAACACGAAGTTCTTGTTCTTCACGTTATCAGCAAGGTATTGGAATGCTTCCACTGTCTTCGGATCTTTATCGCCAACGAATTGGCCGCCTTGGTCTTTATCGTATACTTTGCCGCCGTTCGTTGTGACCCACGAATAGATCGGTGCGGACCAGTCTTCCAGCACGAGGCCGTACTTGCCTGCCGCCTGAATCTTGCCTGTCAGCTCGGAGAGCTTCTGCCAGTTCCATTGGCCAGCTTCGTACAGCGCTTGCGGATCTTCCGTAATGCCGGCATCCTGAAGCACTTTCTTGTTGTAGTAAATAACAAGCGGGTTACAGTCAACCGTTACGCCGAAGATTTGGTCGCCCTTCTTGGAACCGCCCCATAGGCCTTCCGCGAAGTCGGAAGCTTTGATCGGGCTGCTCGGCTTGTCCATCAGCTGTGTCAGCTCGGCAATCGAGCCGTTCGCAATCAGCTTCACGACGGTTTGGTCGCCTGCGTAGAACGCATCTGGCGCAGTGCCGCCTTGCAGCTGAGTAATGATCTTCTCTTCATAACCGTCGTTCGGTACAGCAACGAGCTCCCATTGCGTCTTCGGATGATCCTTGTTGTACTGATCGGTTAATTCGTAGAAACGTTTCAGCTCGCCAGGGTTGCCCCACGTGCTCCATTTCAGGTGCAGCACTTCGCCATCAGAACCAGATTTGCCGCTGCTGCAAGCAGACGCAGACAGTGCAATGGATAAAATGACGATCGAGCCTGCTGTAATCTTCAAACTTCTCTTCATTTCCGAGTCGACCCCTTCCAAAATTGAAAATCTTCCAATAATGGCGATATCGTGACTGTTCGCGGATGTAAGCAGATTATAATCCTGAATGGTAGCGGTTTCAATGTGCGTAATTCGTACAAGATATGGACTTTTATGATATTGGGCGTATCATCCTTAACGTGCTTAAAGCTTGAAAAGCCTTGTCACGCTTGGGCGAAAAGGGTATAAAGAAGGTAATGCGCGCTTCCAAGTTTTTGGAAGCTTAGGAAGGGAGAGGTTTACGTGGTTTTATCAATTTCAAGTCGAGTGAAACTGAACAATGGCGTGGAAATGCCGTGGCTTGGTCTAGGTGTATGGCAAGGTAAACCGGAAGATGGCCCCCATGTGGAGGCAGCGGTGCGGACCGCAATCGCAGCGGGCTATCGCAGTATCGATACGGCGTCAGCTTATTTGAATGAAGGCGGCGTTGGCCGGGCTGTTCGCGAGAGCGGCGTGCCTCGGGAGGAGATCTTCGTAACGACGAAGGTGGCGAATCCGGATCACGGTTATGACAAGACGCTGCAGGCTGTAGATCGGTCAATCAGCGAGCTGGGCCTCGATTATGTGGATCTGTTTCTGATCCATTGGCCGGTTTCGATCAAGGCGTCGTTCCAGGACACATGGCGGGCGCTGGAGAAGGTGTACGCCGAGGGCAAAGTACGAGCGATTGGCGTGAGCAACTTCCAGATTCGCCATCTCGAGACGCTGCTTGCCGAATGCGAAGTTGTACCGGCGGTGAATCAGGTGGAATATCACCCGCGGTTGACGCAGGTAGAATTACATCAGTATTGCAAGAGCAAGGGCATTCAGCTGGAAGCTTGGAGTCCGCTTATGTACGGCCGATTGCTGGACGAACCTGTCCTTCTGGAGATGAGCGAGCGCTACGGACGGACGCCTGCGCAGCTTGTCCTGCGCTGGGACTTGCAGAACGGCGTCGTGACGATCCCGAAGTCGGCCAATCCGAAGCGGATCTACGAGAACGCCGATCTGTTCGGCTTCGAGCTGTCGGCTGACGATATCGAGCGGCTGAACGTCCTGAACCGGAACGAGCGGTCGGGCATGGACCCGGATAAGTTCGAGCAGTTGTGGAGCTGGTAGAGAGGGGCAAAAACTCTGCACGCGTTGCATTGCTTTGAATAACTGTATATATCCAGTTATTCAGGCCCAATCGCGGCGTTTTGGTCGAAATGAATGGATAAATCTAGCTATTTTCCGCCAATCCGTCCTGATCGAGTTCTATCCGACCCAAATAAATGGATATTTCCATTTATTTGCCCTAACATGCAAAAAACACCCTCGGAGCCCGAGGGTGTTTTGCTTTTGCTGGATTGCTTTTGACTACCCTTATGGCAAAATGTTGCCAGCCGAACGGTAGATCGCGTACCACTCTTCGCGCGTCAGGCGGATTTCGCTTGCCTTGATGCAATCGAGGATGCGGTCAACGCTCGTTGTACCTGTAACTGGCTGCATGTTCGCCGGGTGACGGAGCAGCCACGCGATTGCGATCGTCGTATTGCTTACGCCATACTTCGCTGCAACCTCATCGATTTGAGCATTCAGCTCAGGGAACTTGTCGCTGCCGAGGAATACGCCTTCGAAGAAGCCGTATTGGAATGGCGACCAAGGCTGAATTGTAATATCATGCAGGCGGCAGAAATCAAGAATGCTGCCGTCGCGGTTGATCGCGGAATCGTTCACCATGTTCACGTTGATGCCGTTCGAGATCATGTTCGCGTTCGTGATGCTGAGCTGCAGCTGGTTCGCGACGATCGGCTGCTTAACCACTTTCTTCAGCAGCTGGATTTGGAGCGGGTTCTGGTTCGATACGCCGAAGTGACGCACCTTGCCCGAGCTTTCCAGCTTATCGAATGCTTCCGCAACTTCTTCCGGCTCAACCAGTGCATCCGGACGGTGCAGCAGCAGGATGTCCAGGTAGTCTGTTCTTAATCGCTGCAGAATCTTGTCAACCGAATCCAGGATATGCTCCTTGGAGAAGTCGAACTGTCCTTGGCGGATGCCGCACTTGGACTGGAGAATGATTTTCTCCCGAATATCGTCATTCATATGTATGGCATCTGCGAAGATCTCCTCGCATTTACCTCCGCCGTAAATATCCGCGTGATCGAAGAAATTTGCGCCTGCCTCTAGTGATGTTTGGACGAAACGCTCTGCCTCAGTCTTGCTGAGCGAGTTGATGCGCATGCAGCCGACAGCCAGAACGGGAACTTCTAATGTGCTTGTACCAAGCTTCATCGTTCTCATTGGAATTGATGTCCTCCCCTTCGTTAGGAAAATGGAAATGCTGTGCATCCCCTACCGATTGTGACATAACGGAGGTGCCATCGCAAGGAGGCAGATTCAAGAACATCTGGTCGGAATTATGGGCTTGGCTGACCGGCGATTCTATGATATCGTGAAACATAGTGATTTCAACGTGAGAGAGACGTCAGGCGGCCGAGCATGTATTATCGGTCGCCTGTTTTGCGCGGTGGTCCGCAGTATACTAACGCGCCAGCGTACTAGAGTGATAGAGTGCTTGGATTCGATGGGAGCTTCAAGCAGCAACGACAGAGGTTTAGGCAAGTTTAGTTCGGCGGTTCGGTTAGGCGCACAACATGAAGGAGGCATCATTGTAGCTATGAATGTGAAAACACTGATCATCTGCTTGTATGTCATGATGATCTATTGGCTATCCTTACACATATCGTTTCTGGATACGTTATTTTTCCCGACGCTTGGCGCGTTCAGCTTCTTATTTATATCTCGGCACTTTACGATGAGGGAACTCTCGAAAGTCCTCTTAGGCGCGGTTATCACATCGATTATCGGCACCGT
The DNA here is from genome assembly GCF_003386535.1 of Paenibacillus taihuensis. Taxonomy (GTDB): domain Bacteria; phylum Bacillota; class Bacilli; order Paenibacillales; family Paenibacillaceae; genus Paenibacillus_Z; species Paenibacillus_Z taihuensis. Next base: position 26,773 of record NZ_QTTN01000018.1, on the reverse strand, counting down.
TCTCGTATCGGTGTACTCGAGTGCCATTACATTATTTATTAATGTGGCCATTGCCATCTGGCTCATTAAGAAGTTCAAGTGGAACGCGCCGCCGATCGCGGCGATTGCTCTCATTCCGTTCTTCTCACATTCCCCGCATAAGTGGGCGATACCGATTTCCGTACTGGCTGCACTGCTCGGACTCATGGGCGTGCTCTATGTGGCAGGGCTCGCGGAACGCAGGTTCGGACAACGGCTGGAGCTGCTCGCAGGCAGCCGGGAAACTGCGGGAGAACGCGATATTGCGAGCTAAATAGAGGTATGCTGTCATCCACAGCCTGAAGAGGCTGTGGATTTTAATATGTACAAATTGACTTACTCAAATTTGATTGGCTAAAATAATAGAAGCAAACTTTGTTAGCGGCGTTAAAGGCAGCAAATGGCGCAGGAGGCAGACGCAATGGATTCAATCGGACTCATACTTGAAGGCGGAGGCATGCGAGGCATCTATACGGCCGGCGTGCTTGATTATTTCGCGGAGCAAAATCTCTTTTTTCCATATACCATCGGGGTGTCGGCTGGGGCATGCATGGGGGCCAGCTACCTCTCCCGGCAGATTGGCCGGAACCGGGAAGTAAACGTGAATTGGGTGACCGACCCGCGCTATATCTCGTGGAGCGGTCTCTTCAAGAAAGGCGAGCTGTTCGGGATGGACTTTATCTTCGACGAGCTGCCGAACAAGCTGGTGCCGTTCGATAGCGACGCCTTCAACGATAGTCCGGAGGAATTCGTCATCGGGACGACCGATATCGAGACAGGCGAGACGGTCTATTACCGCAAGAGCGATCCGGAGTTCGATCTGCTGACCGTACTGCGTGCATCGAGCTCGCTTCCTTTTATCGCACCGATAATTGAGTACAAGGGACGCAAGCTGCTGGACGGCGGCATCTCCGATCCGATTCCGGTACGTCAGGCGGAGCGTGACGGCTATAAGCGCAATGTGCTTGTGCTCACTCGCAATGAGAACTACCGCAAGTCGAAGAATAAGTTCTCCTACTTCGTTCGCCGAGCATACCGCAAGTTCCCGAAATTCGTGCAGAAGATGCTGACGCGGGATACGACCTATAACGGTACGCTGGACTATATTGCCGAGCAGGAGAGCAAGGGAAATGTATTCGTTATTCGGCCGCAGCAGAAGCTGACCGTGGGCCGTCTGGAGCGCGATTCGTCCAAACTGGACGCGCTGTATTTGCAAGGTTATGAGGAAGCGAAGCAGCTGGCGCCGAAGCTGAAAGCGTGGCTGGAACAGGAACAGGAACAGGACTAGTTATAGATTAGATCATAGAAAAACCCGACCGCGTGAGGTCGGGTTTTCCTGATGTTTATAGATGCTTTTTAATGAGAAGCTCTCCGCCGCAGACGGTATTGCTTCCAATGGAAGTACATGAAGCAACCCATGCAGAATCCGCTTAGCGCGAGCACGACGGCGACGGTCAGCATGCCGAGGCTGATATAGCTCAGCAATGTGAGATCCAGCCCATACGCAATCAGCGTGACCGCGAGGAAAATGATCGCGAGCAGGTTGTTGAAGCGCAGCAGCTCGCGGCTTTCCGTTCGGACGCTCACAGGAAGAAGCGGGGCCAGTACGCGGACGAACAAGTTGTAACGGATGCCATACGTACGGCTGATGAGCTGTACGATGAGCGGCAATATAAGAATCCATAGCTGTCCGGTCAGGACGCTGGCGATGATACTGATCAAGATGCCCAGCTGATTGCCGCGAATGCGGTGGAGCGGGACTTCGTCTACGCATTCAAAAGATAAATTCACATTCGGACGTTCCATTCGAAGATCCTCCTCCATTCTGTGAACCCTGTTTGGTGAGGCTTTGCGTTCATTATACACCAATTCTGAGTTTTCAGGTAGGATTAATCGAGTAAAATTTTGAGCTGAAGATGCCATTTTTGAATGAGCGCGCGGCGGTACGATCGGATTAAAACCTAAAGATTCGTACGGCGCTTGTTATTACGAAAATAACCCTCTCTCAGCTGTAAGGAACTCCAGGCACGCTATTTGCTTTTTGACAGTCAATTAAGGCTCATCCGACTCGAATAGGGTGGCTACGGTTCCTTAGAATCCGAAAAGCCGCCATTTGGGGCCAATAGCGTTGCTGGAGTTCCTTAGCGCCCGCCGCGGCTGCAGCAACTCTTTACACCATTTCCTGCTCCATCCGCGCTTTATACTCCGCCGGCGTGTAGTCCGTATACTTCTTGAACGACTTGCAGAAGTGAGCCGCATCGAAGAAGCCGGTATCGAGCGCGATGTCGGTTACCTGCAGATGAGTCGTTCGCAGCAGCCGCTTCGCCTGCTCGATGCGGATCTTCATCAAGTAGCGGCCGAGCGGAATGCCGGTGACGCCTTTGAAGATTTGATTGAGGTACCGCTCGTTAAGCTCGTACTTCTCCGCGATTTCCGTAAGCGGGATCGGATCGCCGTAGTTTTCATTCAAATCCTTAATGATCTCCTGAATCATCGGCTCATGCTTGAGCGTCTTCGACTTCGTCGGTCCGTGGAACAGATTGACCGCACGATAGATTTTGACAAGAATGTGAATGAACAGATGTTTAATGAGATGAGTCGAAGGCTTGCCCGAGCGCATCTCTGTAATGAGCGCTAGAAAATCTTCCTCTAGTCCAGGCAAAGCCAGCGGCTTCGATTGCAGACCGATTGTCTGGTAGATCTGACGAAGTTGGACATTCAGTGCTTCCTCTCTGAATCGGAAGGCGAGGAAGATGACTTTGAAGCTGCCTTCGTCGCAGCTGCTATTACGGATTGTATCAGGCAGGAAGAGCAGATCATTCTGCGCCACTTGCACCGTTGTTCCGTCCTGCCGAATCGTATTCGTTCCTTGTATATAGTAGCTCAGCTCGAAATCACGTCCAGGCCCGTCCCAGCCTGTATCCCGCCAAATCCCGCCGGAATGCAGGTTCATCCCCGCCCATTCGGTATCGATTAAGGCAATGAATTGCTCAAGCCCGGTAAGCATCGTTTCGTTCGTTGTCAAAATTTATCCACCACTTTTTCTTACTTTTTTACAATCGCACTTCCATTATACAATACAGCCTCGCGCATGCAACGTATAATCAAGTCATAAGTCAACCACATTAAAGGAGTGAACATAAATGCTATTGAAATTGACAGAACAAGAGAAATTGACAGGTGTACCAGAACAGGAAACAATTGAGATTGCCATTGAGCAAATTAAGAAAAATGGATATATCGGTTTTGAAAGCGTACTCTCCCCTGGGCAAGTACAAGAACTGAAGGATGCATTCCTTCCGATCTTCAATGAGTACATCGAGCGTTTCGGCTACAACACAGGTACGAACCGTGCACAGATGCATCTGCCTTTTTTACAACCATTCATTAACGACTATATGATCGCTAACGCATTCGCAATGCCCGTTATCAAAGCCGTTCTTGGCGAAGGCGTTCGCTGTACGTACCTCGCGTCGGATACAGCTTGCCCAGGCTCCGACTACCAGAACGTTCACTCGGATATGCCGCCGCTGTTCCCTGAGCTTGGCGTAGCGCTTCCTGCTTATAGCCTTGTTATGAACATTCCTCTCGTGGATGTTAACGGCGAGAACGGTCCGCTTGAAGTATGGCCTGGCGGTACGCACCTTGATCCAGAGAACACGAAGCATACGTCGATCGACGGTCCAATGCTGCGGGCTGCGCAATCGATGTACTCGGAGAAAATCCATATGCCGGCTGGCTCGGTCGTCATCCGCGACATCCGCATGTGGCACCGCGGCACACCGAACGTAACGAACGAGAACCGCACAAACATCGCGCTTATCTACAACAACGACTGGTACGGCGCTGGCGGCTCGATCCACGTTCCGCAAGAAGCGTACGATGCGGCTTCCAAAGAAGTGAAGAGCCTGTTCCGCTGCGAAAGAGTCGGCGCACCAGTGAAAATGCCTTGGCAATGGTAATTTGCTCGAATTTGCGATAGAAGAAGGGCTGCAGCTTATGTTGCAGTCCTTTTGTTTGTTTAGCCGATTCGCCGCGCTAACGAATAATCCCGAAACTGGATGGGCAAATCAATCGTGACGGTCGTTCCAGCGCCGGACGTGCTGTCGATGTTCAGCTCCGCCTGCCCGCCGAACAGATGCTCAATCCGCTATGCTGAGAGAACGTATGCGATCTCTCAATGACTAATTGGAGTGTTTCGAGTGCTGAGAGAACGTGTGTGATCTTTTAGGCGGGCTTGGCGGGGCGGGACAGAGCGGGGCAGCTCGGTTGGAGACGGAGTGAACGAGAGTCGAAAAACCCGACTCCGGCACGCGACTCTCCGCGTTTTTGTGCCTGAGAGTCGAAAAATCCGACTCTCAGAGCTCGCGCATCCCGATTAGCGGCGGTTTGGTTGAGTGAGAGTCGGAAAATCCGCCTCTCGCACGCAACTCCCCGCGTTTTTGCGCCTGAGAGTCGAAAAACCCGACTCTCAGAGCTCGCGCGCCCCGATTAGCGGCGGTTTGGTTGAGTGAGAGTCGGAAAATCTGCCTCTCAGTTTCTCCCTTCGCCCCGTGCCTCCCGCCACCCCGCGCCCTCGCGTACCATCCGCCGCCAAGCAACCATCTCCACTAAAATTTACCCACCCCAATTCCGCATTTTCTCCCACGCGAGTTTTGTCGTTTCAAGGTATGATTAGAGTTGGTAGTTTTCTGGCCTTTTCGAACGATACTTTGCGTAGATTTCTCTGTGAAACGTTAGCTTTTGCCTCAGAAGGATGGACGGCGACAGCCGTTTACACTTGCCTCGCGCCACTGGCGAGAAAGGATGACCGACCCGCTTATGAAGCCTAATCTGCGGTTTAGAAACGTTACCTTCAAGAACAGAATCATCTTCATTTTCTTGATCAGCACGTTAGCTCCACTCTTATGTCTCGGAATTATTTCCTTCTATACCATCGACTCCATTATCGGCAACAAGGTCGAGAGCGCGCTTCAGAGCAACTTGAATCAGGACCTGATGACGCTGGAGAATGCGCTCAATAACTTGAACCACGTTTCCCAGCAGCTCGCTTACGGCGGGGGAACGAATAAACTGCTCGAGCAGCTGGCGGAGGAGACGGAACCATACGAGCGGCTGCGCTTGACGAATGAAATCAAGAGCGAGCTGAACGTCATCAGCTTCTCCAATCCGAACGTCGGTCTCATGATGTACTACAACCCGAAGACGGACTACTACAACTTCGAGAATTTCAGAGTAAGAGGAAGATTCACGCCGGATCAGCTTCCGGTGCTCGCGAAGTTCTCGGAGATTACCTATTACGGGCCATATAAAAGCTACAACGGGTCGATTAACCAGTATGTGTTCAGCATTATGCGGAAGGTCAATATTCCGGATCAGGATGCTTACCTATACATAGAAACAGGACGCAACGCCATTCAGTCGCTCTTTGCGCCGCAGAACCGCAAGAACAGCCCGCGCCGCCTGCTTATTCTGGATACCGAAGGACGTGTCGCATTCAGCGAAGTGCCTGATGCTTTTCCCGAGCAGACGATGTTCCCGGAGTCTAGTTCCAAGAAGCTGTCCGGCTATCACGGTCATTATTTCTGGAACCGGGAGTTCAGCAATCAAGGCTGGAGCATCGTATCCGTCATGCCGGAGAACGAGCTGAACCGGGAGCGGAACCGGTGGCTGGTGCAGATTACGGGCATCTTCCTCATTTTCCTGGTCGTTGCGGTGTTCTTCTCTTGGCTGCTGCGCAAGATGGTCTACCGGCCGCTCGATAAGTTCCATTCGGAGATTAAGTCTCTAATTGACTCGAATGAGAAGGAACATGCGGAAGTGACGCATATTCCGGAGTTCGATTATTTGCTCTATCAGACGCGCAGCATGAAGGGGAAGATATGGGCGCTGTACGAGGAAGTCGAAGCGAAGGAGAAGCGGCGGGCTGACCTGGAAGTGGAGAAGCTGCTCTATCAGATCAATCCGCATTTCCTCATGAACACGCTCGATACGGTGCACTGGCTCGCTTTGATGAACGGGCAGACGGAGATTGATAAGCTGGTGCTCTCCCTAAACAAACTGCTTCATTATAACCTGGGCAAAATGGGCGAGGCATCGACGATCGGGGACGAAATCCAGGCACTGAGAGAATATTTGCAGCTGCAGAAGATCCGCTACGATTTCCAGTTCGATGTCGATATCGACGCTCCGGAGCAGGCGCTCTCTATCGCTTGTCCGCGCTTCTTACTGCAGCCGCTGGTGGAAAATGCACTCTACCACGGGGTTAGCGATGACGGATATATCTACGTGGGCATGCAGCTGAAGGAACGAGAGCTGCACATTACGATTCAAGATAACGGCGCAGGCATGCAGCAGGAGACGATCAACCGGCTGCTCTACGATGATACGAAGGAAAGCCATAAGGTAGGCATGGGTATCGGTATGAGGTATGTGAAGCGAATTCTGCAGGCGACCTATGGCGAAGCTGCGCAGCTTGAGATTAGAAGTGAGATTGGCAAAGGGACCGTCGTATCGCTGCGGCTCCCCGCGGGAGGTGAACAAAGCGCATGATTCAAGTATTAATCGTAGATGACGACAAGCTGGTGCGCAAAGGGCTTGCCTCCGCGATGCCCTGGAAGGAATTCGGAATGGAGGTTGCCGGCGAAGCGAACAACGGCGAGAATGCGCTGAAGTTCATGGAAGAGTGCAAGATCGATCTGCTTATTACCGATCTATCCATGCCGGTCATGTCCGGCATCGAGCTGATGCGGATCGTTCGTCAGCGATATCCCCAGGTTCAGATTGTGGTGCTAACGCTGCATCAGGACTTCGAATATGTGCAGGAGGCGCTCCGCCTAGGCGCGATTGATTATATCGCGAAGGTGCAGCTGGAGCGCGAACAGTTCGAGGAGGTACTCAGCCGCATCAAGACGCTCATGGGGCAGAAGGACTCGCAAGCCAAAGCAGCAGCTGAGACAGACGAGGCGTGGACCGATGAGCTGTTTGTACTATACGCGCTGCAGTCGCAACAGGACGAAGCCATACCTCCCGCGAACGCAATGGAAGCGGAGTCCGGGATCTGGTACTGGAGCGGCGGATTGCCGGAAGGATACACGCCTGAACCGTCCAACTATGCGCTCGTCTGCTTTCGGAACATGCTCGACATAGATCGCAAGACGACGCTGCAGCTGCTGCGGAATTATCGCAAGAGTGATCTGTTCTATGACTATGACCCAGCGGTGGCATACCAGTCCATCGATGCGGCTGAGCTTCTACAAAAGGAGCGGGGCGAGAGCAGCGTCAGCATGGATCAGATCAAGTCCAAGTGGCTGTCCGCGGACTGGATCTACGAAGATGCTGCATACGAAGCCATGCTGCAGGAACTGAAGCATGACAAAATGCCGCCGATCCGGCTTGCCCGCATCTTCTTCTCGCTGTCCGACGAGTGGAACCGGCTGTATCAGCAGATTTTGCCCGAGCCGATTCATATAGAAGATTTCTTCTCGAGCTGGTTTCACTTCGAGGCATGGCTGCGGGGCGTGCGGGACAGCATTCGGGAGGCGAATACGAAGCCGCAATTCTCGAAGGAGATTCAGACGAGCATTGTGAAGGCGATGAACCTCGCGCAGCAGAACATTACCGAACCGATTCCGGCCGCGGATATCGCGCAGATGGTCAGCATGAGCAGCAGCTATTTCAGCCAATGCTTCAAGCAATACGTCGGCCAGACGTACACCGACTATGTCCGGGATATCCGGATGGAGCGCGCGAAGACGTACCTGCGAACGACGACGAAGACGATCCAGTGGATTGCCGAGCAAATCGGCTATAGTGACGAGAAGTATTTTAGCAGGCTGTTTCGTGAACAGGTTGGCGTCCTGCCTAGCGAATTCCGGCAGATGGCCGAGAACTGAAGTCTTTCTTACGTACATAAGGGTAGAGAAGTGTCCGAAAGCGGGGTAGACGGTTTTCGGACTTCTTTATTAGCGTGCGAAGAATCGTCTACCTGATCCGAAATGGCGCTCTATCCTAAGGCTGCGAAAGGCCGTGCTATATTGAAAATGTCTTAAAGACGATGAATGAGCCGGGGGCTCAGCTTGACAATAAACTCTAGGGGGAGCACAGCACGATGAAGAAAAGTCTATTATCGGCCATGGCTGTCATGCTTGTGACGGCGAGCTTGTCCGCTTGCGGCAGCAGCAATGATGGCGGCAATAACACGAGTAACGCGGGCAACAATGCGCAGGGCAGCAACCAAACAGATAACAGCGGCAATGCAGCGGCGACCAACACAGCAAGCGGCAACAGCAGCAACGCGGCAGCAACCGAGGAAGCGGTAGATCCGTTCGCGAAGTTCGCCGAGCCGGTCGAAGTATCCATCGGCAGAGCGATCGACCCGAACTACAAGTTCGACGGCACGGATACGGCGGAAGACAATGTGTACACGCGCTGGCTGAAAGATAAATTCAACATCGAGATCAAGCATGCGTGGGAAGCGGCGCAAGGAACGGACTACCAGCAGAAGGTGAGCCTTGCGATCTCCAGCAACGACCTGCCCGACGCGATGGTGGTTAACGAAACGCAGCTGAGACAGATGGTGAAGGCCGGCCAGCTGGCGGATCTGAAGGACGTATACGACAAGTACGCTAGCCCTGAGCTGAAGGCGACTTACGACTCCAACCCGGGTCTGCTCGACAGCGTTACTTTTGACGGCAAGCTCTATGCACTTCCGGAGACGACGCTGCCATCCGCGCCGCTCACTTGGATTCGCAAGGACTGGCTCGACAAGCTCGGATTGCAGCCGCCGAAGTCGCTTGCGGATCTCGAGAACATTGCGAAAGCGTTCATCGATAACAAAATGGGCGGCGACAAGACGATCGGTATCGTCGGCACGCAGCAGGGCGGCACGCTCTACTCGACGTTCCTGAGCTCGACCGACCACTGGTACAATTTCTCCCCGTTGTTCTTTGCGAACGATGCTTATCCGGGCATTTGGACGAAGGATAAAGACGGCAATACCGTATATGGCTCCACAACGGAAGAGACGAAGAAAGCACTTGAAATGATGAGAGATTGGTATGCCAAAGGGATCCTCGATAAGGAAATGGGCGTTCGCAAAAGCACGGCCGAGGTTGTGGCGAGCGGTCAAGCAGGTATCTTCTTCGGTCCATGGTGGTCGGCATACAACAACATTCCGGACAACATCAAGAACGATCCGAAAGCCAACTGGCGTGCCTATGCAGCACCGCTTGATGCAGCGGGCAAGTTCAACTCGAACCAAGCAACAGGTAGCAGCTACATCGTTGTAAGTAAAGAAGCGAAGCATCCGGAAGCGATTATCAAAATGACTTCGATACACAAATGGGGCAAGGACGAGGAGTTCAACAAGCTGACTGCAGGCAAGCAAATGACATCCCAAGAGGTGCCGCTGTTCCTCATTCTCGGCGCCGGCGACCAATTGGAGTATGCAGTTAATTCGCTGCGCAAGTACTTGAAGGGCGAAATGAAGATCGAAGACTTCGACCAAGCGAATTACGGCTGGGCCTACGAGATGGCGAAGCACGTGAAAGCGATCAAGAAAGAGCCGTTCGACAGCTACGATATCGGCACGTTCGACCAGCAGGCAGATACAGGCTTCTTCACGCACATCTATGCGCATCTGAACGGCGGATCGACTTTCGTTGACGCCGATGTGAACTGGGTACGAAGCATTGCAACCGCACAGACGAAGACGATGGAATCGAGATGGAGCAACCTGAAGAAGCTTGAGGACGAGACATTCCTGAAGATCATTATGGGCAGCGAAGACATCAGCGCGTTCGATACGTTCGTCAAGAAGTGGAAGGATCAAGGCGGAGACAAGATTACGGAAGAAGTTAACGAGCTGAAATAATCGTTTGAATCAATCAGAAATGCGGTCAAGACGGGTACTTGTTACTCGTCTTGACTTCCTAATAAGGGGAAATCGGGATGCGAACCAAAGGCTTTGCGAAGCATTACTATCTCATGCTGCTGCCGGGACTGATCTGGCTGTTCATTTATAATTTATTTCCGATGTACGGCATACTTACGGCGTTCAAGGACTTCAATCCGGGTATCGGCATCTTGAAATCGCCTTGGATCGGCCTCGAGAACTTTCAATATATGTTCGAGCTCGACGACAGCAAGCTTATCTTTCGGAATACGATCTTCATCGCGTTAGCCAAAATGATCGCCAATCTCATCGTGCCGCTCATCTTCGCGCTAATGCTGAACGAAGTGAAAAATAGATTGTTTACGAGAACGGTGCAGACGATCGTGTACTTGCCGCACTTCTTATCCTGGGTGATCGTGGCGGGCATGATGCTGGACATCTTCTCGTATAACGGTCCGGTCAATCAGATTTTGTCCAGCTTAGGACTCGGCAAGAGCTTGTTCTTCGCAGATGCGCATTCATTCCCTGCTCTGATCGTAGGGAGCGACGTGTGGAAAGAGTTCGGCTTCAATGCAATCATCTTCTTCGCGGCGCTGACCTCCATTAATCCGGAGATGTACGAAGCCGCTGCGATTGATGGCGCATCCCAGTGGAAACGGCTCACCCGCATTACACTGCCAAGTATTCTGCCGGTTGCGGTCCTTCTCGCCACGCTTAGCATGGGCAATATCCTGAACGCGGGCTTCGATCAAATCTTCAACTTATACAATCCGACGGTGTATTCCACCGGCGATATTATCGACACCTGGGTATACCGGGCGGGACTTATCGATATGCAGTATGGCCTCGCGACCGCGGTGGGCTTGCTCAAGTCGGTTGTCGGTCTCTTCCTTATCTCGCTGTCGTACGGGCTTGCTTACCGGTTCGCCAATTATCGAATTTTCTAGTCAAAGGATGAAAGCTTATGGTTACCGAGCGCTCGGCGGTCTCGAAATGGTTTAACGGATTAAATATCGTCCTGCTCCTCGTCATTATGTTCATGTGCCTGCTGCCGGTCTGGTACACCTTATCGATCTCGCTAAGCGACAAAGCCGCCGCGTCGGCAGGGATGGTGTTCCTCTGGCCCAAAGGGTTCACTTTCGGCTCTTATGAAACGATTATTCATGACGGCCAGTTCTTCCGGTCCTTCTTCATCTCCGTGCAGCGTGTCATCTACGGGGCGGCGATCTCGTTCTTCGTCATTCTGCTGATGGCGTATCCGCTCTCGAAGAACGGAAGCGACTTCCGGGGAAGAAACGTCATTATGTGGATTCTCGTGTTCGCGATGCTGTTCAATGGCGGCCTGGTGCCTTGGTATCTGACGATGAAATCGCTCGGCATGATCAACAGCATCTGGGGCTTGGTGCTCGGCGGCGGCCTTCCGGTGTTCAACGTCATTCTCGTCATGAACTACTTCCGCAATATGCCGAAGGAGCTGGAAGAATCGGCGCTTATGGACGGAGCTGGACCGTGGCGCATTCTGTTCAACATCTTCCTGCCGCTTGCGATGCCTGTGCTGGCGACGGTGCTCGTCTTCACGATCGTGTACCATTGGAACGAGTTCTTCCAAGCGCTGGTGCTTATGAACAAGTCGGTCCATTATCCGCTGCAATCCTATATTCGGCAGGTCGCAGTCGTTATCGATCCGACCAAGATGGACGAGGAGTCGGTGAAGCGGGCGTCCGAGCTGTCCAACCAGACGCTCAACGCGGCGAAGATCTTCATCTCCATGCTGCCGCTGCTCGTGATTTATCCGTTTCTGCAGAAGTATTTTGTCAAAGGGATCACGCTTGGCTCTGTAAAAGGATAAGGAAACGGATGGTGAGGTCAGGTGGTGAAACGGGCAATACGCTATGCCGGGCTTCTTGTGGCGGTGTGCATGTTGGGCTTGGCTGTGCTTGCCGGATGCAGCGGCTCCTCTTCGGATAAAGGTGGAGCTGCTGCGGATGCTGAGAATTCGAAGGGGGCATCGGCGACGGCAACAACAGCGGTGCAAGTGAAGAAGCTGACCGGACCGACGCCAGTTCCGGCCTGGTCGGACAAAGCCGTCATGTACGAGGTGAACGTCCGGCAGTATACGAAGGAAGGAACGTTCAAAGCCTTCGAAGCGCATCTTCCGCGGCTCAAGGAGCTGGGCGTCGATGTGCTGTGGCTGATGCCGATCTATCCGATCTCCAAGACGAAGCGCAACGGCTCGCTCGGCTCCTATTATGCGGTTGACGATTATAAGGCGGTTAATCCGGAGTTCGGCAGCGCGGACGACTTCAAGGCGCTGGTGGATAAGGCGCATGAGCTCGGCTTCAAAGTCATGCTCGACTGGGTCGCGAACCATACCGGTTGGGATAATGCGTGGACCAAGAATGCCGGCTGGTATACGACGGACGAGGCAGGCAATATTGTTCAGCCAGTAGGGACGGACTGGGCGGACGTCGCTGACCTGAATTATGAGAGTGCGGATATGCAGGCAGCGATGATTGATGCCATGAAATATTGGGTCACGGAGTTCGACATCGACGGCTATCGGTGCGACTATGCCAGCGGCGTGCCGACCGCCTTCTGGGAGAAGGCGCGGGCGGAGCTGGAACAGGTGAAGCCTCTCTATATGCTTGCGGAGGATGATCAGCAGATTGGGCTGCTGAACCATGCGTTCAACGCCAACTACGATTGGCAGCTGTATAGCATGATGAATCGAATTGCCAAGGGATTGGGAAATGCCGATCAAGTGAGCAAGTATGGGGAGCGCATGGCGAAGATGTTCCCCGGCGGCACCTATTCGCTTAACTTCACGTCCAACCATGACGAAAACTCATGGACGGGGACGGAGTATGAGCGGCTGAAGGATGCGGTGAGGCCGATGGCGGCGCTTAGCTTCACGATGCCGGGCATGCCTCTGATTTACTCCGGTCAGGAAGCGGGTCTGAACAAGCGGCTGCTCTTCTTCGACAAGGACGAGATTCCGTGGAATGATCTCGGCATGACGCCGTTCTATCAGAAGCTGATTCAGCTGAAGCACGATAATCCGGCGCTCTGGAACGGCAAGGCAGGCGGACCTTATCACACGCTGGCGGTCAGTGACACGAAGCATCTGGTCGCGTTCGAACGAACGAAAGACAGCAATACCGTTATCGTTGCGATGAACTTGTCCGGCGAGACGGTGAAGGGATCGTTCAAGGCAGAGGCGGCTACGGGCAGCTACAAGTCATTCCCTGACGGCGCGCAGGTTGTGGTGCAATCGGAACAGTCAATTGAGCTGGAGCCGTGGGCATATGTGATTTATACGAAGTAAGGAATAGTCGTTGCCGCGTTTGCGGCAATTCCTATTTCTATCACAAGAGGAGGCTTAATAATGTTGAACGCATTTCGGAAGCTTGGCTTAAGCAAGTCGTTTCTGGTCCTTACCGTTCTCATGCTTCTCGTCTCACCGCTCGCACTCACCCCGCAAGTCGCGAGAGCGGCAGGCGGCCCTGACCTTGTCGTCACCAACATCACCTGGTCACCTGCAAGTCCAACTGCCGGCAATGAGGTCACGTTCAGCGCAACGATCAAGAACCAAGGTGCTGATCCGAGCCCAGCCGGTTCAATCCACGGCGTATTATTCACCGTGGACGGCACATCCGTCAGCTGGAGCGACAACTACTCGTCGTCAATCGCAGCTGGCGCGTCGGTTACGGTCACCGCAACAGGCGGCCCGAGCTCGAAGGCGAGCTGGACGGCACAGTCCGGCACGCATACGGTGCGTGCGTTTGTCGATGACATTAACCGCATCGCCGAATCCAACGACGGGAACAACACGCTCGATCAGAGCATCACAATTGGAAGCGCTTCCGGAACGCCTGATCTTGTCGTGACCGACGTAGCGTGGACACCGGCAACGCCGCAGACCGGCAATGAAGTGGTGTTCAGCGCCGTCGTGAAAAATCAAGGCACGGCAGCAACGCCCGCCGGTACAGTGCATGGCGTCCTGTTCACTGTGGACGGCACTTCCGTGAGCTGGAGTGACAACTATACGTCGTCCATCGCGGCAGGCGCATCGGTAACAGTCACGGCAACAGGCGGCCCAAGCTCGAAAGCGAGCTGGACGGCTGCTTCCGGTTCCCATACGGTGCGGGCGTTCGTGGATGATATTAACCGGATCACAGAATCGAATGATGCGAATAACACGCTGGATGAGACGATTACGATTGGTTCCGGCACGGGCACGGCGGACTTGGTCGTAACGGATATATCCTGGTCGCCGGCATCGCCGCAGACAGGCAACGAAGTGACATTCAGTGCAGTAGTGAAGAACCAAGGCACTGCAGCTACGCCAGCCGGTACGATTCATGGCGTGTTGTTCGCCATTAACGGGACAACGGTCAGCTGGAGCGACAACTATACGTCGTCGATCGCGGCAGGTGCATCGGTAACGCTTACGGCGACAGGCGGTCCGAATTCGAAGGCGTCATGGACGGCGGTGGCGGGAACGCAGACCGTGCGAGCTTTTGTCGATGATATTAACCGGATTCCGGAATCCAATGATTCGAACAATACGCTCGATGAGAGCATTGCCGTCAGCGTGCCAAGCAAGCCTGATCTGGTCGTGACGGACATCAGTTGGTCTCCGTCGGCTCCGGCTGCAGGGGACGCGGTGACGTTCAGCGCCGTCGTGAATAACCAAGGTACAGCGGCTACTCCAATGGGCGCGGCAAGCAATGTCTCTTTCTATGTGAACGGCACGAAGGTAAGCTCCGTCATCAACTACACGACGTCCATCGCAGCTGGTGCATCTGTTACGTTGACGCAGAATAGCGGCGGCTCATGGACGGCGGCGAACGGCATCCATACCGTGAATGCAATTGTCGATGAGACAGCGCTCATTAGTGAGCTGGACGAGACGAATAACAGCTACAGCGAGAGCTTGACTATAGGCACGATTCAGAGCTATGGCGCAACGGTGCCTTACGATAGCTATGAAGCGGAGGACTTGACGATTGTCGGCGGTTCGGTCACCGGTCCGAGCACGACATGGACAACGGCGGAGTCGGAAGCGTCGGGCAGACGAGCAGTTCGTCTCGCGCAAGGACAGTCCGTTGAACTGACGCTCGCCAATGCTGCGCAGGGCATCGTCGTGCGCTACTCGATGCCTGATAGTGCAACAGGCTCGGATATTTATCAGAACCTCAGCATCTATGCGGGCACGACGCATGCAGCCGATATTCAGCTGACGAATCGCTACTCGCATCAGTACGGTCAATACGGCTCTGACGGTGGCGAGATGCAGTGGTCGAATACGCCTGGCACGAACCATCACCGCTATTTTGACGAATCTCGTGTATTACTGGGGCAGCAATATGCGGCAGGCACGAAAATTAAGCTGCAATGGGATGCGAATGATTCCAATCCTTCCGGCAACTCGTACGTGCTGATCGATCTGATGGAGACCGAAGCGGTGCCGGCGGCGCTTACGAAGCCATCCGATTACGTGTCGATTACGAATTACGGCGCAGTCGCGAATGATGGTGCCGATGACACGGCAGCGATGACCGCAGCGATTGCCGCAGTGAACGGAACGACGATCAAGGGCGTCTGGATTCCGGAAGGCAACTTCGACTTCAACACGGGAACAAGAGGCACAACGAAGATTAAGCTGCCAAGCGGCGTATCGATGAAAGGCGCTGGAATTTGGCGTTCGACGCTGCAAGGCGCGTATGCGGGCTTGCTGTTGCAGGGGGGCAATGTAACGTTGTCCGATTTCACGATCAAGGCGGAGGAGACGTATCGTTCGAATGCATCGGGTATTGCTGGCATTGAGGGCAATGCGCTGAACTCCACCATTATGAATCTGTGGATCGAGCACACGAAGGTCGGCCTGTGGCTGAATGAAGGAACGGCGAATGCGCTTGTGTCCAAGCTGAGAGTTCGCGACACATGGGCGGACGGCATCAACATTAACGGCGGCACGCTGAATACGATTGTGGAGCAAAGCAGCTTCCGCAACAACGGCGATGACGGCATGGCAATGTGGTCCAAGTCGTTGAACGGCGGCGCGGGCACGGTGGAGGGCAGCACGTTCCGGTACAACACGGTGCAAATTCCGAACCTGGCGAACGGCATCGGCATTTACGGCGGCAAGAACAACACGGTCAGCCATAACCTCGTGATGGATACGATCGATAACGGTTCCGGCATTCAGTTCGGCACGAACCATGCTCCGACTGCTTTTACAGGGACGCTGACGATTTCGGATAATAAGCTGGTGCGCAGCGGCTCCTATCATCACGATTATGGCTACCAAATCGGCGCGATCTGGGGCTATTGGGTGAACAACAACGGTCTGGCGTCCGGGCTGACCGTTAATGTGACGAACAATGTGATCGACAGCAGCACGTACTCCGGCGTATTCATCGAAGAGCCGAGCGGCAGCACGGCGATGAATTTCACGTCGAACACCATTAACAATTCCGGCACGTACGGCGTCTATGTTAGAGGGTCGGCGAACGGCTCCGCCGCATTCAATTCGAATACGGTCAACGTCGCGCCATCAGGCAAGTTCAAGAACGATTCGGCGAGCTTAACGGTGAGCGGATCGGGGAACAACTGGTAGTCTGGCTGTGAAAATAAAGTCCGCAACCGTGCGTGGTTGCGGACTTTGTGCTGCCTTGGAAGGTGATAAGAATATAGCGTAATCCTAACGAATAGGCGCTGTGGCAACCGTTACGGTTGTCGCTTCCACGGATTCGAGCGGCGGATCAGATGGAGAATGGTCCACAGCAGCAGAAGCGCCGTTACCGGATGAACCGCGGCGAGAACGCGCGCATCCAGGTTGACCGAGATGTATTGGAAGATAATAAACACGTACAGGACAGCCGACAATGTAATCGTCCGCCAGCCCAAGCGGCCAAGCGCTGCGAAGATGATCATAATGACAGGCGTGAATTCAAAATAATGAATGAACGACTTGTGCATCGACCAGTCGCCGTTATTGAAGATGGCCAGACCGGCGAGGAATACTTGAACGAACAGGGACGCGGCGAACAGCCACGCCAATACATAATAGATGATTTGAGAAGTGCGTTTCATGCGGTTTCAGCTCTCCTTTTGGGATTAGGTTAGATCCGGCTTTTGCGTTTGCCGCCCGGTTTCCATATGGACAAAATAAACATGGCAATCAGCGATAGCGTTTGTATGATAATTCCGACCCACAGCGATACATGATTGACGGTGAAGCCTGACGCATGCCAAGCGTCCAGCCCATCGGCGTCGATGCGGGCAAGTCCGTGCATCGTCCATTCATATAACCCGTATAGGCCAACAACGATGGCGAGCAGCGTCAGCACTTCTTTGGCAATAATCCAGTAGTAGCGGAAGAGTCCCCACGGAGTCTGGACCGACAGGATAATGCCGGTTACGGTCGTGCCGATTGTAGAGG
Source organism: Paenibacillus taihuensis (assembly GCF_003386535.1). GTDB lineage: Bacteria > Bacillota > Bacilli > Paenibacillales > Paenibacillaceae > Paenibacillus_Z > Paenibacillus_Z taihuensis. Next base: position 9,413 of record NZ_QTTN01000018.1, on the reverse strand, counting down.
CTCGCACGCTCGATGTCGCCAATAGGTGCATGATATAGTAGCAAGATTGCAGCACGGTGCCGTTATCCGTGACGGAAGCGGTCAAGGCGAGAATGATGAAGACAGCCTGCACGCCGAGCATGATGGAGGCGAAGAGGATATGGAGCAGCAGCCAGATCCTTCGCTGCGTTAGAGATAATTTGTTCGGTTGATTCATCGCGTTAAAGACCTCCTACAGATTGAAGCGGTAGCCGACGCCCCAGATCGTCTCGATGTATTGCGGAGCGGACGGATCGCGTTCAATCTTCTCCCGCAGCTTGCTGATATGGACCGTGACGGTCGCATGATCGCCGAGCGCGTCCAGCCCCCAGATCCGCTCGAACAGCTCCTCCTTGCGGAAGACGCGGTTCGGATTGCTGACGAGGAAGAGCAGCAGATCGTATTCCTTCGCGGTAAAAGAAACCTCGGTCTCGTTCACGTAAACGCGGTGCGACTGCCGGTCGATGCGGATGCCGTGCAAGGTCAGCTCATCCCGCCGCCATTCGCCGCTGCCGACGAGCCGGTCATAGCGGGCCAGATGTGCTTTTACCCGCGCAACAAGCTCGCCAAGCCCGAACGGCTTCAGAATGTAGTCGTCCGCGCCGAGCCCGAAGCCGCGAATCTTGTCCACTTCCTCTTTCTTCGCGGAGACGATCAGAATCGGCAGATTGCTTGCTTCGCGCGCTTTGCGGCAAATCTCATAGCCGTCCAAGCCCGGCAGCATGAGGTCGAGCAGCAGCAGATCGTATTCGCCCTGCAGCGCCAGCTCGAGCCCTTGGTCGCCGCGGCTCGCGATGTCAGCTGTGAATCCGCTAGCCTCCAGATAATCCTTCTGCACCTCGGCGATAACCGGATCGTCCTCGATAATTAATATCCGCTTCTTCACAGCTGGTCTCCTTTCAGTCGGTCACCATCATCACTATCATCATCATCGACGGTATCTATGCGAGTGACTGGCAGCCTCATCTCAATCGTCGTGCCTTTATTGATCATGCTGCGCGCCTCTACCGTACCGCCATGTTCGTCAATAATTTGCTTCACGATGGCGAGCCCGAGTCCGCTGCTGCCGGCGTCGGTGCGGCGCGACTGCTCCGCGCGGTAGAACTGGTCGAACACATGCGGCAGCGCTTCGGCCGGAATGCCTGTGCCGTTGTCGGTCACGCGGATCGCGACGACTGAAGGCACCGCCGTCGCGGCTGAACTGCCGCTGTCGTTGTCGAGCACATGCAGTTCGAAGCGAAGCTCTCTTGGCTCGTGCTCCATGTGCTTGAGACTGTTGCCGACGATATTGAGCAGCGCTCGGTTCAGCTTCTCGCGGTCTGCCCGTATCCAGACCGGCTTATGCGTATCTGCGCCGCCAGGCTCAAGGCTGCTCGCATAGGTCAGCGAGACGCCTGCCATTCGCGGGTCTTGGCACAGCTCATCGACGGTCATCCGCATATATTCCGCGGCATCAAGCCGCTCCCAATTGAACGGCAGCTTGCCGATATCGAGGGTCGAGTAGAGGAGCAGTTCCTCGATCATCCGGTTCATGTCGCTCGTCTTGCTCGCGATCATGTCGATATATTTGCTGCGCTTCTCCACCGTATCCGCGATGCCATCCCGCAAACATTCAACGCATCCTTGTATGCCGGTAATCGGCGTCTTCAAGTCATGCGAAATGTTCGCGAGCAGCTCTTTGCGGCTTTGCTCGAGCTGCAGCTGTGCGCCGATGGAAGCTTGCAGCCTTCCGCGCATCTCCTCGAACGATCGGCTCAGCTGGCCGATTTCATCCTGCCGATTCAGCGACTGTTCCTGCAGCCTGTGCTCCAGATTGCCCTCGCGAATATGGCTTGCCGCATCTTTCAATGCATAGAGCGGCTTAATGATGCTGCGCGACACGAAGTAGGTGAGCAGGCCGTTCGTCAGAATCAGCGTGCCGATCAGCGTCAGCAGCACAGTCGGGAAGAAACGTCGGAAGAAGCGGGCGACCGGCTCCATGTCCAATACAATGACGACCGTTCCCGGCTGCCCGTCCGGCTGCGTGAAGGCAATCTGATTCAGGCTCAGTTGGCCGTTATTGCCGCCGCTGCCGCCACCGCTGCCGCGCTCACGCTGCCAAGGAGGACCCCATCCGGCGCCGCGACCGTGTCCGCTTTTTACTTCATCAGCGAGCTGTTTCTTTACTTCATCCGCATTCAATCCAGCAGAAGCATAGGCAACTGTATTATTGCTGCCGCTCAGGACGAGAAGTCCAGCTTCGACATCCGCCAGCTCCGTCTCCGTTTCTTTCAGGAAGACAGCGTCCGCGAGCAGCTTCGGATCATGCTGCGCAATGAACCGCAGCCCTGACGTCGCTTCGCTCCGGCCGTCGAACAGCCCCCGAATCGCCGCGAACGGCACGCCGGTCTTGCCTCCGTCAGCCTGATCAGTGCCGGAATCGCGCATGAACACGCTTGCTGCGAGCAGCACGGTCAGGATGAGCAGCAACGCAGGGATGGCGATCATGGCGATATAGGAGAGGACGAGTTTTTTTCGAATGGACATAAGCTCACGCCCCTTTCTTCCCTAATTGTAAACGGCAGGTCTAAACGGCTTCTAAACCAATTCTAAAAAAAGTATAAAAAGGCTTCTCATGTGAACATAACGAAATTTCATACCGGAAGCAAAGGAGTCGCAGAACGGGCTTGTGTCTACCCTCCTATTTATGCTATAAATTAGGTAGATTTAGCACTCGGAACATTAGAGTGCTAATGAATAGGATGCTACGAATTGGGAGGGACCTTTAGCCAATGATTAAGCAAGAATTCAAAGCAGAATCCAAGCGTCTGCTCGAAATGATGATCAACTCCATCTACACGCAGCGTGAAATCTTCCTGCGGGAGCTTATCTCCAATGCCAGCGATGCCATCGATAAAATTTACTACAAAGCGTTGACCGACGACTCGCTCGTCTTCAACCAAGCGGACTACTATATTAAAGTGACAGCGGACAAAGCGAACCGCGTGCTCACGATTTCCGATACAGGTATCGGCATGACGCAAGAGGAGCTCGAGAACAACCTCGGCGTTATCGCGAAGAGCGGCTCGCTCGCGTTCAAGAAGGAGAACGAGAGCAAGGACGGCCACAACATTATCGGCCAATTCGGCGTTGGCTTCTATGCGGCGTTCATGGTTGCGGACAAAGTGACGGTAACAAGCCGGGCTCTTGGCGCGAGCGAAGCGTTCAAGTGGGAATCCGAAGGCGCGGACGGCTATACGATCGTACCGAGCGAGAAAGCTGCAGTTGGTACCGAGATCGTGCTTCATATTAAAGCGAACACGGAAGAGGACAATTACGACGAGTTCCTCGAGGAATACCGTCTCCGCTCGATTATCAAGAAATACTCCGACTTCATCCGTTATCCGATCAAGATGGACGTGGCAGGCCAGCGTCCGGTGGCGGGCAGCGAGCCGGCAGAAGGCGAAGCGCCGGAGCTGGAGTCCTATGTAGAAGAGCAAACCGTTAACAGCATGGTGCCGATCTGGCGCAAAAATAAAAGCGAGCTGAAAGCCGATGACTACGAGCAGTTCTACCACGAGAAGCGCTACGGCTTCGACAAGCCGCTGAAGCATCTCCATATTAGCGCGGACGGCGCGGTTGTGTATCAGGCGATTCTGTACATTCCGGAGAGCACGCCTTTCGACTATTACACGAAGGAATACGAGAAGGGGCTGGAGCTGTACTCGAACGGCGTCCTGATCATGAACAAGTGCGCGGACCTGCTGCCGGATTACTTCAGCTTCGTGAAGGGCATGGTGGATTCGGAGGATCTGTCTCTGAATATTTCCCGCGAAATGCTGCAGCATGACCGCCAGCTGACGCTAATTGCGAAGAACATCAAGAACAAGATCAAGAGCCAGCTGCAAAGCTTGCTGAAGGACGAGCGCGACAAGTACGAGACATTCTACAAAGCGTTCGGCAGACAGCTGAAGTTCGGCGTATACAGCGACTATGGCATGAACAAAGACACGCTGCAGGATCTGCTTCTGTTCCACTCCTCGAAGGAGAACAAGCAGGTGACGCTGGACGAGTACGTTTCGCGTATGCCGGAAGATCAGAAGTTCATCTACTATGCGACAGGCACGTCGATCGAGCGCATCGAGAAGCTGCCGCAGACGGAGCTTGTGCTGGATAAAGGCTACGAGATTCTGTACTTCACCGACGATATCGACGAGTTCGCGATCAAGACGATCATGAGCTACAAGGAGAAGCAGTTCAAGAACGTATCGAGCGGCGACCTCGGCATCGAATCGGATGCGGATGATGCGTCGAAGGATGCAGAAGAGAGCGGCAGCAAAGTATTGTTCGAGCAGATGCAGACGCTTCTTAGCGGCAAAGTGACCAAGGTCAAAGCATCGAAGCGGCTGAAGAGCCATCCGGTCTGCCTCACTAGCGAAGGCGAGCTGTCGATCGAGATGGAGAAAATCTTGGCGGCCATGCCGAACAACCAGGACGTTAAAGCGGACAAAGTGCTGGAGATCAACGTGAACCATCCGGTGTTCCAGTCGCTGAAGGAAGCGGCGGAGAAGGATGCGGAGAAGCTGAACCTGTATACACAGCTGCTGTATAACCAAGCGCTGTTGATTGAAGGGCTGCCGATTCAAGATCCAGTGGCGTTCACGAACGACATTTGCAAAGTAATGGTATAAGGTGCAGGAGTTGCCGCCCGCTGCTTGAGTTGATCAAGCGGCGGGCGGTTTTTTTGTGCTGCAGCTGAGCTGAGTTGAGAGATCCGTATGAGGTCTCTCGCATGGGAAAGGCGACGAATATGGAGTTGGGAGTGCGGATTTGGCATTCTCAGAGCTGCGGATGGCGGGAAAAGAGTGGTCTGGTATGCTGAGAGATCCAATTAGGCTCTCTCACGTGGGAAAAGGGGCGATGACGGAGCTGAGAGTGCGGATTTGGCTCTCTCAACTCTCGTCGTAGGCAGGGGCTGGAGGTTTCTCGTGCTGAGAGTCGGAAAATCCGGCTCTCGCAGCGCGGGGGAGCGGGGATTAGGAGGTTTCGTGTGCTGAGAGTAGAAAAATCCGACTCTCGCGCTCGATAAGGCAGCGAAAACGACGTGAGAGTAAAAAAATCCGACTCTCACGCGCGGAATGGCAGGGAATCGCTGAGCCCCGGGCCTCTCACCCGCGCCACCTCAAGCATGCGTAGGCGTCTTCCTCACCAGCGTAACAATCCACAGGATAAGCGGAATGCCGATCGCGCAGATCGGGATGACGATGAGCCGCCATAGCTTTTGCAGCGGCTCGATGGAGTCTTCGTTCGGGATGACCGCCGCGATGACGAGGATCATCGGCGCGGTGAACCAGATTAGTTTTCGCCAGTTGTGAATGCGTGCGCTTCGTGCCATTTCGGAGCTGGTGAGGAAGAGATAGAACGACAGCTTGGCAAATACGCCAAACACCCAGATGAAGATAACGAAGATATCCAGGTTCTGAATGAAGTTGAAGATATCGATGGTTCGCACCAGCATGAAATACGGGAACCGCATCTTTGCCGCGACATTAGGGCCGAACACGAGCAGGCACGTAATGGCGGCGGCGATGACGAATAAGAGTGTGATGGCCACGCTTAACAAGGAGGCCGGCATCGCTTTACGCGGCTTATCCAAGTACGAGACGATAACGAGCAGCATGAACGATTCGCCGAAGAAGGAGGCAGGGGGATAGGAAGCCTTCAATATTGCCTGCCATCCGGAATCGGCGTAGAAAGGCTTCATATAATGCCATTCGATATTGCCGAGATTGAGCAGGAAGCTGACGACGAGCGCCGCAAGCGTAACCGGGCCTGCAATTTCACAGAACCTGCCGATACCGCTAAGGCCTCCGTTTAACGTCATATAGAGCATTAGTGCCAGCATCAGCAGCATAATGACCCATACAGGCGTACTATCCAGCAGAATGAGGTGGATGAAGTCGGCAAAGGTCCTCATGACATCGCCAGCAAGAATGAACCATGCGGTCAAATAAGGCAGTATGACCAGCCGGCCCAGCCACTTGCCGAGCAGCTTCTGGCTGAATTCTGCCAAGCTCTCATTCGGATGCAGCATGCTCAGGTGTACGACAAAGAACGTCATGGCTAAGCCCATCAGTCCGCCGATGAGTATAGACAGCCATGCATCCTGTTTCGCATCGGTGATGGCGGGAGAAATGCGCAGCCAAACCGCCATAACAACCTCAATCGTAGCGACAATCCAAAATAGCTGCATACGAGTCAGTTTCATGAACCTATTCATCTCCTTTCTGCAAAGCATCACCTAATCATCGTACTGCCCCCGTCCCAAACTAGAGCATCCTGTCAATGGTTGTATTCGTTTGGCCTGGATCTTTTGCTTGCAGCTCGACCTTGACCACAATGCGAAGTGCGGGAAACGTACGGCTCCATTTGCCGTGGAATGACTTCCATCGACGCGGGTGATCACGATGAACGAACTCCCCGAATCCGAAAATATCCATCCGATACTGCTTCTGCACCTTGTCGACCATTGCCTGGACTTCCTCCTGCGTCTCCCGGCTGAGATCCTTCTCAATCTGTTTTAAATCGCCGCTCTTTGATGGGTTTAACGACGAGTTGTTCTCGGTCATAATACCGGTGCCCTGCAATGTAACCGTAATCCGAGGCGGGTCCAGCATCTCGAAGCGCAGCTTCTTGCTTAACGCCTTCGCGCTAAGACTGACCTCTTCTTTACCTGGCCCGACACGGGCAGTGATGGTCAGAGCGGATTGTCGGCCAATAATCCAATTCGCATAGGACGATTCCTTGGCATTCAAGAAACCGACCAGCTTAAGGTTATCATCCTTGTTCATAATGGCAGAGCCGACATAGCGATAATGATTGTTCGGCGTGACTTCCACCGCGGGCAGCAGCGGCTGCATCGTTTCGCAGAGCGCATCCGCAAGAAACTGTCTGTAGTAATAAGGCTTTGCGCCAACCGCGCTCTGCTCGCGAACGAGCATGGTGCTGATATAAGGATCGAACATCGGCTCAATGTTCAGAACGTCCTTCGCCATTCCGCCTTTCACGACAAGAATGCTGGAACGCATCTCCGACTTCGGGTTACGGATAAACATATCCGTCAGGCTGCCGAGGCCGTTCCTCGCGATCCGCTCGCCGATGAGAATCGTCTGGCGATGCGCATAGAACAGCGTACGCGGCAGCTGCGCTTGCAGGCTTTGTCCGGCATCCATCACGTTCTTACCTGTGCCGCCCACGACGACGAAGCTTTTTTTGTTGCCACCGCCGCCTTCCTGAGAACCGCTGATGGCCGCAGGCACCGCGATTTGAGAGGTGACCTCGAGCTGCCCCTGTTCGTTATAATCAAGCCCTGCAGCAGTGATAAAAGAAAGCTCGTCGGGCTCCCGTAAATTCCAGCAGCCTGATGTAATCACGAGCAAGATAACGATAACCGCGCTTAATTTCATCATGCGACTCATGCTTGATCGGAACCGCCTTCCGGTGAGTTCGAAGAAACCAGCTTCCTTGGCCAGCGCAGCACGATATCCTTGAGCTTGCTCGCGACCAGCGGCGTTACCGGAGTCAGATAAGGCGTGCCGAACGGTTTCAGCTGAATCAGATGAATGAGCATCGCGATGATGCCGAGCGCAACGCCGAATAAGCCGAACAGCGCGGATAGAATGAGCAGCGGGAACCGAAGCAGCCGAAGCGGGAAGCTGAAGCGGTACCTGGGGATGACGAATGAGGAAATCCCGGCTGTGGAGACGACGATAACGATCGGCGCGGAGATAATGCCTGCGCGAACGGCGGCCTCGCCGATGACCAAAGCGCCGACAATACTGACCAGCGGCCCGATCTGCTGCGGCAGCCGGATGCCGGCTTCCCGAAGCCCCTCGAACATGATTTCCATCAGGAAGATTTCAATAATCGTCGGGAAGGGCGAAGCTTCCCGCAGTCCCGTAATGCTGAGCATCAGCTTGGGCGGAACCATCTCCGGATGGTAATTGGTTAGCGCCACATATATAGATGGAAACAAGATCGAGAATATGGCGAATACGTACCGGATCCAGCGATTCAACGAAGCGAACAGGAAGCGCTCGTAGAAGTCGTCGGGAGCCTGCAGGCCGTCCCAGAATGTCATGGGGACGACGATGACATCAGGCGTCCCGTTCACCAAGATGGCTACTTTTCCTTGCATAAGGCTTGAGGATACGACGTCCGGACGCTCCGAAATGATCATTTGCGGAAAGGGCGAATAGTGCGTGTCTTCGATCGATTCCTCAATATAGCTCGACTCCAGCACGCCATCCAGCTTAATTCGCTCGATTCGTGACCGGACTTCGGTCACCACATGCGCAGCGGCAATCCCTTCGATATAGGAAATAACAACCTCGGTTTTGGTTAATCGGCCGACTTGGAAGGACTCCATCTTCAAATCAGGCGTCGTTATGATTCTGCGCAGCATTGTCGTATTCGTGCGAACCAGCTCCGTGAAGCTCTCCCTCGAACCGCGCAGCGCTGCTTCATTGTTCGATTCTTCGACGCTTCTCTTCTCGAATTTGGTGCAACCCAGCAGCATGGCGCAAGACTCGCCGTCAGCTAGAACCGCAGCGTTTCCTTTCAGAATGGCATCCACGATCTCGCCGCTGTCCGTTAACTTCTGATATTGCATGACAGCGAATAAGCCCAGCTCGCACATCTGACCGATACTGTCGATCGTACCGAGCCCTTCGGGCAGTCCATCGTAGAGCAGCGGCTTCAGGACGTTCGTCGTCATGACCTCGGTATCCATCATGCCGTCCACGAAGACGAGCAGCAGCTTGGAGCCGCCTTTTATGGTGAACTCACGGAATTGGATATCGGAGCAGTTCTGGAATTGTTGCCGGAACAATTGCTCGTTCTCCTGTAGACGCGTACCGATGTTCATAAGCCTTCCTCAGCTTTCTATCCGGGGTTAGTGACAATAGGTTTCCCTGAAATGCGAAGATTACCCATTCACCGCACTACCGCCGCCGGACTACGCTAGACAAAGCGAGACAACACCATACAAAGCAAAAAAAGAGACCCTGCGCGGCAATGTCATTAAGTTAACTCAATGACATTGACCGAGAATAGAAATGGAATCCAAAATGGCATGAGGGAAACCCCTGTGCCGTTTGTTTTTTTGGTGCAGTCTGAAAAAAGTGTACAGCAAACAAGCGGATAGACAATCCGCTTAAAAAATGTTCATTCGAACCGATTTATGCTACTCTGTAGACGAAGCTTACAGATGATTTATAGCGTGTTTTGCGCGTATTCTGCTGCCCTGGTCGAATCGGGCGAATCGGCAAAACGTTTCTTCGAATCAGTGCTTCAACATCAGACGGGGGTTCATCGTCTCTTGAGCGCAGGAAATGTCTACAAACATGAACGGCAAC
>NZ_QTTN01000017.1:89998-128511 GCF_003386535.1 Paenibacillus taihuensis | reverse complement strand
CGTGTCTCAGTCCCAGTGTGGCCGATCACCCTCTCAGGTCGGCTATGCATCGTCGCCTTGGTGAGCCGTTACCTCACCAACTAGCTAATGCACCGCAGGCCCATCTGTAAGTGACAGCTTGCACCGTCTTTCCCAACTCGACCATGCAGTCAAGTTGCGTATCCGGTATTAGCATTCGTTTCCGAATGTTATCCCGGTCTTACAGGCAGGTTGCCTACGTGTTACTCACCCGTCCGCCGCTAACCTTACCCGAAGGCAAGATCCGCTCGACTTGCATGTATTAGGCACGCCGCCAGCGTTCGTCCTGAGCCAGGATCAAACTCTCCATAAAAGTGGCTAGCCGAAGCTTGGCCAATTTCAGAATGGCTTGTTAGCTCATCGCTGACTTACTTTCGCCAGAAACTCCATCGTCACCTAGATGATGATGAGCGTTTCGACGCTTTAAAACCTGTTTGACAGGTCGCTCATTGTTCAGTTTTCAAGGAACAAATTGTTTCTTATTTCTCGTCCCAGTCTCGCGACCGGAATTAGAATATATCATACATCGAAACTTAATTGCAAGCTTTATTTTTGGGCTTGTTTTCGTCTCGTTCACCGTGCTAACGTGTACCTCTCAGCGGCGGAATTAGAATATACCATGTCGCGTAACTCAGTTGCAACAGGTATTATTTTACATCCAAATGGCATGCAGCAGACAAAGTAAATTTTCCTTAAAGACAACCTCCATCTTGTTCACAATACAAACCGTTTATGATACAATGAAAGCGCTAACAAATTCATCTTTAATTGAGGGGGTTCAATACATGATGAAGGTAGTAGCAGATGATAACCGCAATGTATATGAGAACTTTGAGGTGGAGAAGGACATTTACTACTTCAAGGTCGGCAAACCCGGAATGGTTAGCTTCCACGGTAGAAACTACAACATAAAGAAGAACATTACTACCGAGCAGCTAAACAGCTACATCTCATCCGGACGTTTCATTAAAGTGAACGGCAGCTGCTACGTCAACAAGGAGAAAGTGCTCTCATTCACGGACGGCTTTATCTGTTTCGATCATAGCGCATCGGAAGCGAAGCAAGTTCATGTCTCCAAATGGAGGCTTCAAGGCATTAAAAACCAGCTGTCCGCCCAAGGCAAAGCGGCTATGTAACGCTCGAAACCTTCTACCGGATGTCCACCATTCGGCAGGAGGTTTTTTAATACACGATTTCATTCATAATGTGCCCTCCTACTACGCACAATAGGCTACATCCATATGAAAGGAGGGAACACGCATGTCTAAGCAGCAAGGCCAAGGTCGCAAAAACACGACTTCTAAAGGCTCCGATAACAATAATAAGAAAACAAATAGCAGCGCTGAAGACTAATCTCCAACTCCTTCACGCATCTACTTAACGCCCTAGGGCAACGCTACTCAAATTCCAATCCAAACCCTTTCCTCCTCGAGCTGATCGAAGCGAACAGGAAGAAAGGGTTTCTTGTTGTTCTTGTCCGCTGCTATAATGAAGTAAAATTTCATGCGGGGTGAATGAGAAGATGGCGAACACGAATCCTGCACCGTATCAATTCATGACCGAAAGGCTGCACCTGCGCCCTTTCGTACAGAGCGACGCACCTGTTGTGCAGCGTCTTGCCGGCGAACACGCCGTAGCTCGAACAACGCTCTCACTGCCTCATCCATATCCGGCCGGCGCCGCAGCGATGTGGATTGATTTTCGCACAGATGCAGCTAGACATGGTCATGGTTATACATTCGCTATTGTACATAAGGAATCCCAAGCATTAATGGGATGCATCAGCCTAAACATCACATCCGAACACAAGCGCGGCGAAATCGGGTACTGGCTCGGACAGAGCTACTGGGGCAACGGCTACACAACTGAAGCACTCATTCAACTCGTTCAATTTGGATTCGAAACGATACATCTGAACCGCATCTGGGGCGCCGCGATGACGAAGAACCCCGCTTCATCCGCTGTTATGTTGAAAGCCGGCCTGAACCATGAAGGAACCTTCAAACACCATATTCGAAAATGGGATCAATTCGAGGATATCCATTACTACGGGCTGACGAGAGAAGATTTTATGCAACAACAACAAAAAGGATGACGAACCTCACGTTCGCCATCCTTCTTTATTTGCGCAATGCGATAGGCGGCATTCCAAGCAACAGCTCTCGAACTGTTCCCCAAGCAATCGATAACGCTTCTTGAAGGGGCCATGCAGCGGTACTTGCCGCCATTACAGCGATCCCATGCTTATAGGTCACGGAGACGCCCCATTCGATCGGATGTTCCTCAAATGGAGGCAATTCAGAGAGTACAGCCCGAACCGCTTCAGCATGAACCGATTGGAGCCGGTCCGAGAACACATAGAATACACCTGTATGTGTCATCTCAGCAAAGCAACCACGCGCAGTAAGGCGCTGCCTCATCGGTTCGATCATTTGATGCTGCGCATAAATCAACTCTTCCTTGTAATACACATTAAGCTTGCTCCGGTAGGAACGATAGGCAAAAAGCTCACCTCGAAGCGCCCTCCCCGGACACAGCACCTCTGCCCCCATCCAAACGGATCCTTCAGCAAGATGAACATCCGTCTTCATCGTGAATACCGCGTCACGATAAAGCATCGTCGGCTCCGGCATCGACTCCACTATCGCTCCCGCTTCAAGTTCGAAGCTCTGAATCATCGCCGAACCGCCGCAATCCTCATGCGCAGGATGAATCTTGGTGAAGGATTGGTTTGTAATATAGGCATGGGCACCTTCCCCTGCTTTCCATTGAAGCTCATACCGGTCACCGGCCAGCAGACCTGGCGAAACATCCATTACAATGACGCCAATTGGACCGCCGAGGGGGAACGCTTTTGCAATCTTGATTGGAGCAGTATGATACTTCGAGGTGATCATGGAGCCCCGCTCCCGCTTCTCAAACACGGCCCGCAGCTGCGAAACGCGCTGCCCCTTCTCACTAGACGCGGCTGTGATGCCCGGCACCGGCAGCATGATGTCCCTCATCCCCGTGATGATGTTCATGGCCATGGGCATGGGCCAGCTCATGCTCCAGCCAATGAACGATTTGATCGACATTCACGCCGCCGAACAAATTCGAGAACACGTATGGCCGCTCACCGCGCATCCGTTTCGTATCCTCCTCCATCACCTGCAGGCTGGCGCCGACATGCGGAGCGAGATCGATTTTGTTAATAATGAGCAGATCCGATCGCATAATGCCAGGACCGCCTTTACGCGGAATTTTCTCCCCTTGCGCAACATCAATAATATAGATAAATCGGTCAACCAGCTCGGGGCTGAACGCCGCAGCCAGATTATCGCCGCCGCTCTCGATAAAAATAAGATCAAGGTCATCGAATCGCCCCGTCAGCTCATCAACCGCTTCAAAGTTCATCGAGGCATCCTCACGAATGGCCGTATGCGGGCATCCTCCCGTCTCGACACCGATGATGCGTTCCTCAGGAAGCACGCCTGTCGCCGTTAATATACGCGCGTCCTCTTTGGTATAAATGTCGTTCGTAATAACCGCGACACTATACTTATCCTTAAGCGCGCCTGCCAGTCGCTCGACTAGCGCCGTCTTGCCAGACCCGACCGGCCCCCCGATCCCAATCCGAATTGGTCTCGAGCGATCGATTGATGGCTGCTCCCACCCATGATGGTGATGTCCTTGTCCTTGACACATAATGAACGCCTCCTATAATAATAGTTCCGACAACTAAGACATAAACAATCGTGAATACAGCTGCTCGTGACGCATCATCGCAATTTCCGCGAGCGGCATGCTCGAATAAGCTTCCTCCGGTTCCATCGCTTCAACAATTCGCCACGCGTCTGCCGTCATCGGTGTTAAGCGAGCAATGATCGACTGCCCCTCCGTCTGCCCCATCGACATGAGCCGCAGCGCACTTCCGACACAGGTGACGATACAAGCGTACAAGTAGCCTTGCGCCGCCTGCTCCAATCCAATCCCGAACTGCCAGCACGCATACCCAAAAACAAGCGGATGTGTTGCAAGGCAATCATTCGCGCGGAGTCCAATCGTGAGGGGGGACCAATCACATTGCGGATAGAGGGACACAAGCAGCTGCAGCAGCCGTCTGCCCATCTTCTGAACACCGGTTCGCGATTCAATCGCCGCTCGCTGAACATGCACAAGCCGTTCGACCGCCCAGAGCGAGGGATAATTCAGACTTGGCAAGTCTCTATAGACCGCTTTGATCACCATCACATCCGCCGTACTCCAGCTTTGCAGCAGCATCAGACGCACGTATTCCTCGAGCTCCGCACTCGTTCGGATTGCCCCTTCTTGTACAAGCGTCTCTAATCCAAAAGAGTGCGAAAATCCGCCAATCGGCAGTGCAGAATCAAGCAGTTGTTGAAGCGCGAGCCATGGCACGATGCCTGAAGGAGAAGGCTGCCCTACCAGTTCCGTTTGATCATCCACCACAGCCTCACCTCGCTTCCGCTCATTTCACTTCATTAGAAGAGAAAATACCGCTGCGCCATAGGCAGCACGTCCACCGGCTCGCAAGTCGCAGGAACACCGTCCACTTTGACCTCGTACGTCTCCGGGTCCACTTCAATCTTCGGCAGCGCATCATTGTGAATCATATCCCGTTTCGTCACCTTGCGGCAGCCGCGTATCGGTTCGATCCGTTTCTGAAGCCCAAGCTTATCAGCGACCCCGTTGTCATAAGCGGCTTGTGACACGAAGGTGATACAGCTCTTGTACTTGGCTTTGCCGAAAGCGCCGAACATCGGCCTTCCGAACACTGGCTGCGGTGTCGGAATCGATGCATTCGGATCGCCCATCTGAGCGTACGCGATGGTACCGCCTTTCAGCACAAGGTCCGGCTTCACGCCGAAGAACATCGGGCTCCAAACAACGAGGTCTGCGAACTTGCCCGGTTCGATTGATCCAACAAGATGCGAGATACCATGCGTAATCGCAGGGTTAATCGTGTACTTGGCGATATATCGCTTAATGCGGAAGTTATCAGCCTCCACGTTCGCTTCTTGCTCCAACGCGCCTCGCTGTTTCTTCATTTTGTCCGCGGTCTGCCATGTTCGAATAATGACCTCGCCAACCCGGCCCATCGCCTGCGAATCGGAGCTGATCATGCTGAACACGCCCATATCGTGCAAAATATCTTCCGCAGCAATCGTCTCCGGCCGAATCCGCGAATCCGCGAAGGCGACATCCTCAGGGATGCTGCTGTCCAGATGATGGCATACCATCAGCATGTCGAGATGCTCTTCAATTGTGTTCACGGTAAAAGGACGCGTCGGATTCGTCGAGGAAGGCAGCACGTTCAGTTCGCCTGCAGCCCGGATAATATCCGGCGCATGACCGCCGCCAGCCCCTTCCGTATGATAGGTATGTATCGTCCGTCCCTTGAACGCCGCAAGCGTATCTTCAAGAAAGCCCGCTTCATTCAACGTGTCAGTGTGGATTGCCACTTGCACGTCATATTGATCCGCAACTTCAAGGCAAATATCGATGGCTGCCGGCGTCGTACCCCAATCCTCATGCAGCTTCAGCCCGATCGCCCCTGCCTCTACCTGCTCGATCAGCGGACCCGTGAACGACGCGTTACCTTTGCCAGTGAACCCTAGATTCATTGGAAAAGCTTCCGCGGCCTCCAGCATCCGATGCATATGCCATGCTCCCGGCGTGCACGTCGTCGCATTCGTTCCCGTCGCAGGACCCGTTCCGCCTCCGATCATCGTTGTAACACCGGAGGATAGCGCAGTCTCAATCTGCTGTGGACATATATAATGAATGTGCGTGTCGATGCCCCCCGCCGTGACGATCTTGCCTTCGCCTGCGATAACTTCCGTACT
The DNA here is from genome assembly GCF_003386535.1 of Paenibacillus taihuensis. GTDB lineage: Bacteria > Bacillota > Bacilli > Paenibacillales > Paenibacillaceae > Paenibacillus_Z > Paenibacillus_Z taihuensis. The sequence goes on along the minus strand of NZ_QTTN01000017.1, from coordinate 122,644 downwards.
CGCACCGACGACCATGCCCGGCGTGACGCCATCCATAATGTCCGGGTTCCCGGCTTTCCCGATGCCGACGATAGCGCCGTCTCGGATACCGATATCCCCCTTCACAATTCCCCAGTGATCGATGACAACCGCATTCGTTATGAGCGTATCGAGCACACCTTCAGCCCGAAGCGCACCGCTCGACTGTCCCATGCCATCACGGATAACTTTGCCCCCGCCGAATTTGCACTCATCCCCGTAAACCGTGTAATCATGCTCGATCTCCGCCCACAGTTCCGTATCCGCAAGTCGCACCGCATCGCCGGTTGTCGGGCCGAACATCGCGGCATAGCTGCTTCGATTCATCCTGCTCATGGCTGCTCCCCTTTCCAAGCAGCAAGCCTCGCACGCACCTCTTCCGGCATTGCTCCATGAACAGCCAATCCGTTCGCCAGCGCATTAAGCCCAAAGGACTTCTTGCTGCCGCCAAGCTCGACGAGCTGTACAGGCTTCTCCTCGCCAGGCTCGAACCGCACTGCCGTCCCTGCGGGGATGTCGAGCCTCATGCCGAAGGCTGCTTCGCGATCGAAACGGAGCGCTCGATTCACTTCAAAGAAATGATAATGCGAGCCGACCTGAATCGGTCGGTCGCCAATATTTGCAACGAGCAATCTCGTCGTCTGTCTCCCCGCGTTTAGCTCAAGCTCCCCCTGCACGATTCGATATTCTCCTGGAATCAAGGCGCCCACCCTCTCTCTATCAGCCTTTTATGGGATGATGAATCGTTACGAGCTTTGTCCCGTCTGGAAAAGTCGCCTCTACCTGGACTTCATGAATCATATCAGCAACGCCGCTCATCACTTGTTCGCGGCTTAGAATCGTCGTGCCATGCTCCATGAGCTGAGCAACCGTCATGCCATCGCGTGCACCTTCCAATATTTCAGAGGTTAGCAGTGCAACACTTTCCGGATAATTCAGCTTTACGCCGCGGTTCATCCGCCGCTTCGCCAAATCTGCAGCAATCGTGACGAGCAGTTTTTCTTTCTCGCGTTCTGTTAGTTGCATGATAAGCACCTCTTTTCTGTAGGTTTTCTCCTATTATAGCGAGCTAAGATGGGCAAGTAAATAACATATGTTAGATTATCTAACATTTAAGGATACGTAAATCGAATAGTCAACCGTTATCGAGTAGTTTCGTGTTAGATTTTGTCGAATAAATCTAACATGAACAACATGCGAACCCAGTCACACCCTATTGTTTACCACCTTCAGCATTCGACAGGGAAGCTAGCCATCAGACAGGCAATATGATAGACTAAAATTTATTATTGAATGACTTTGGGAGGGACTACAATGGCTGCAAACAAGATGCGCTCAGACATGATTAAAAAAGGATTTGACCGCGCTCCGCACCGCAGCTTGCTGCGTGCTGCCGGAGTAAAGGAAGAGGACTTCGGCAAACCGTTCATCGCGGTTTGTAACTCGTACATCGATATCATTCCAGGCCATGTTCACTTGCAGGAATTCGGCAAGCTCGTTAAAGAAGCGATCCGCGAAGCAGGCGGCGTACCATTCGAATTCAACACAATCGGCGTTGACGATGGTATCGCAATGGGTCACATCGGCATGCGTTATTCCCTTGCAAGCCGTGAAATTATCGCCGACTCCGTAGAAACTGTCGTTAACGCGCACTGGTTCGACGGTATGGTCTGCATTCCGAACTGTGACAAAATTACGCCAGGGATGATCATGGGCGCGCTTCGCGTCAACATTCCTACGATGCTTGTCAGCGGCGGACCGATGAAAGCGGGTAAAACATCCGACGGCCGTTCCATTTCGTTGTCCAGCGTATTCGAAGGCGTTGGCGCATACCAAGCTGGCAAAATCGATGAAGCAGGCTTGCAAGAGCTTGAGCAATTCGGCTGCCCAACTTGCGGATCCTGTTCCGGTATGTTCACTGCCAACTCCATGAACTGTCTCGCAGAAGGCCTTGGCCTTGCGCTTCCAGGCAACGGTACGATCCTTGCTGTATCGCCTGAGCGTAAAGAGTTCGTTAAACAAGCGGCTCGCCAGCTGATGGAACTGATCAAGATGGATCTGAAGCCTCGCGACATCGTGAAGAAAGAATCGATCGATAACGCATTCGCCCTTGATATGGCGATGGGCGGTTCCACGAATACCGTTCTTCACACGCTTGCTATCGCGCATGAAGCTGGTATCGACTATCCAATCGAGCGCATCAACGAAGTTGCTGCACGCGTGCCGCATCTGGCGAAGATCGCTCCAGCTTCCGACTACCACATCGAAGATGTGGACAATGCCGGCGGAGTTAGCGCAATTCTGAACGAGCTGTTCAAGAAAGAAGGCGCACTGAACGGCGACATGCTGACTGTAACTGGCAAGACGCTTCGTGAGAACGTAGCTGGCCATGACATCAAGGATACGGATGTTCTCCACACACTTGACAATCCGCACAGCGAACGCGGCGGTCTGTCCGTTCTGTTCGGCAATCTGGCACCACGCGGTGCAATCATTAAAGTCGGCGCCGTTGATAAATCGGTTGGCGGCTACCATAAAGGCCCTGCAATCTGCTTCGATTCGCAAGATGAAGCGCTGCACGGTATTGCCAATGGCAAAGTTAAAGAAGGCCATGTCGTTGTCATCCGCTACGAAGGACCAAAAGGCGGACCAGGCATGCCTGAGATGCTTGCCCCTACTTCGCAAATCGTAGGTATGGGTCTTGGCGCGAAGGTCGGTCTCGTAACAGACGGACGTTTCTCCGGCGCATCCCGCGGTATCAGCATCGGTCACGTTTCTCCAGAGGCGGCTGAAGGCGGACCAATCGCATTCGTTCAAGATGGCGACCTCGTAGAGCTTGATCTCATTAACAATGAGATGAACCTCCTGATCAGCGACGAAGAGTTCGAAGCTCGCCGCGCGAACTGGAAAGGTTTCGAGCCGAAGATCACTAAAGGCTATCTAGCTCGTTATTCCCACCTCGTTACAAACGCAAGCACAGGCGGCGTATTAAGGTTCAACTAATTTTCGCCAAACCTGCAACTTAATGAGATCGCCCTGCGTATGACTGAATGAAAGTCATCCATGCAGGGCGATTTTTTTGCATGCACTTATTTAATTGAGGAGTCTTGCGCTTTATGTTTGGCAAAGTTGCTGCGGATGTACTGGGATTGCGCTCATTCATCTCGATGGCACAAGCGCGATTAGTAAGAAGCGGACGCTGCACCATTACGCCTACAGCTCTCACAAGATCTCTGGCGTTAGCTTGGAAACTGCCGGTACAGTCGACCTCGATGTTGAGATCAAGTTCAACCTCGGAAGCATTCCATTCTCCATCGATGTACATAAGAAATATATCGAGGACATCAAAGATTTATACAAGGCACTCATTAAGATCGCCGAGATTTCGCATGAGAACGAAATCAATCTTAGCTTTGCGAGACAGAGCCTTGATCTCGCCTCTTCAACGGTCAGCCAAATTCACAAAGCGGAAATCGACCTTTCCGAACAGTTCAAATCGCTCAACCAGATCGCGTTCAACTGGCTTCACGATTCGCAGAAGCAATACAAGTCGAAGGACTTCGGCGCTATCTTCGAACGCTACATCAATCATTAACCATACAAAAAGGCGCCGCTTCAAGGGCGACGCCTTCTCTTGCTCACTGCTTATTATGGTGCAACCTCGCCGGCTGCGGCATTCGCATTGTCGTAAGAAGCTGGTGCTATATTATTGTGCGCACCTGCATTCCGTTTCTGTTCAGACTTTGGCGCTGCCTTCCATTCACGAGCCATCTTCGTATCCTGCCCGTACCGATGCCATAGCTCCGTCATCGACATTGCAATGATCCGCGGTTCCAGGCGCGATCCCTGTTCAGCCAAGCGCTGCTTGCCTGAAGGATGCAGCACCCACAGCAGCAGCTTCAAGTAAATACGAGTCGACTTATCGAACAAGCCTTTCGGAATCGATACGACACTGAAGCCAAACTGCTCTGCTCCGCGGTTAATCATACTGACGCCGTAGAGCCCTTTTGCCTCCTGAGCCGCTTCATCTTCCGCAAGCTGACGAGCCAGCTTCGGCATGCTGTGCTGCACTTCACGAATCAGCCTAATGGCCACATGCATCATCGACTTCGACTCTGTCATCATCCCAAGCAGCATCTGATTATCGAAGTGAAGCTCAACGACAGGATCCTTCGGCTCGATGCGCCGTCCATCCGTAAGCTCAATGGTCTTGCCGCCATACGGAACGATGCGGTAGTGAAAGACCGAACCGTCGATGCCCGACTTAACGCGGAACAGCACATGAAACAGCCGTTCCCAGCCCATCCAGCACGCGATAATCGCTCGCTTCAGCGGGCTGAACTTCGGTGCAGCCGCTTTGTTCCGGTCTGTAATGGCAATCATATCGGTAATATGAACGAACTTATAACCGCGTTCCGTGCCCGCTTCAAGCACAGGCTCGAGCGCCTTCAACATATTGATCGGCGCATCTTCATCCGCACCGAAAGTTTGTCCGCAATCGTGCAGCAGCAGTACTTCACCCGGGCGCAGTTTCTTCATAATTCGTTGCTGCAGCCGCTCTGCACCGACCCGTTTGCGCCAATCACCAAACAGGGAAGACCAAAGAATAATTTGCAAATAACCGAGGTTCGAGAAGTCAAACAAATTGACGATGCCCCATGGCGGCCGGTAATAAGCCGAACGGACACCGGTCGTTTTACGGATGATTTCAGAAGTGCGGTGAATCTGCTTCTTAACCGTTCTTGGCCGCATTAACCAGTTTGATTTGTGCACGTAGTTATGAATGCCAATGACATGCCCTTCATCATGCATACGTTTGAGCAGCTCCGGGTTACGCTCTGCGTGGATGCCGACAACGAAGAAAGTCGCCTTTGCATCATAACGTTTCAACAAATCAAGCAGTTGCGGCGTATAAACCGGGTCCGGCCCGTCATCGAAGGTAAGCGCAATTTCTTTCTTCGCTCGACCTCGTTTAAATACGCGAAATCCGAATGTCCGACTGATGATACCTGGTAAAAAAGCGTAAAACGTCAAAAAATAAAAGCCCCATAGCAGGAAGTTCTCCATAATTCGTTTTCCCACCACCTTTGTTTCTGTCTCTTTCACGTCGAATGGAGAGAGTGTAATGCCCCGTTCTGCTTGATGCCTCCATTCATTGTACCATAGCATGTGTCGAAACGGCTACGTAACTTAACATAATCTACAACTATGAGCTCATAAGAAACGGACGGATGGGAAACACTGTTATTTTATAGTACAATCGAAATAAATCTGTCTGAATAAAATGCTTCAAAAAGGAGTCTGCCTATGCTTTCCTTCTATCGTAAATATTGGCGCACCGCGTTCGATATTGCACTCATTGTACTCACGGTATATCTCATTATGCTTGTCTTTAGCTATTTATACCGGATTGCGACGCCTATCTTCCTTTCTTTTCTCATTTATATGTTCATCGAGCCGCCTGCACGCTGGTTAGCTCGGCTGGGAATGAAGAAATCGATCGCCTCCGGCTTGTCGGTGCTCGTCTTCACCCTCGTCATCGTCGGTGCTTTTGTCGGCGCTGGCTATGTGATGACATCCCAGATTACAGGTCTAGCGGGCAATTTGCACAAGTATCAGAGCATGCTCGTCGATCAGTTCCAGAACAACGCCTCCGTTATTCAGGAGAAATTCTCTGCGCTGCCGCCTGACGTTGTCGCCAAAGCAAAAGACGTATTGGATTACATAACGAGCTGGGGCTCGAACTTAGCCGGTTCGTTCCTGCTCTCGCTAGGTGGGTATTTGAAATCATTCTCCACCTTTATCTTTAATTTCTCCATCGGCATCATTCTTGCATACTTCCTAAGTTTGGAGATTAATGAGTGGAAGAAGCTGGCGAAGGAGAAGACGCCGAATACGTTCAAGAAAGCGTTCGTTTTCCTGAAGGAAAATGTATTCGTCGGCATCGCCGGCTACCTGAAGGCGCAAGGCAAGCTGATCAGTATCACATTCATCGTCATCTTCGTCTCGCTGCTCGCTCTCGGCATCGATAATGCGTTCTCCGTCGCTCTCCTGTCAGCCTTCTTCGATGTGCTGCCGCTGCTTGGCGTCGGAACGGTGTTCGTTCCTTGGATTATTTATCTGTTCATCGTCGGCAACACATCACTTGCGATTTGGCTCAGCGCACTGTTCTTGCTCGTCGTGCTGACACGTCAAATTCTCGAACCGAAGATCACTGGCGATACGCTTGGCGTCTCTGCCTTTACGATGCTTGCCTTCATGATTATATCGTTATCGATTTTCGGCATATCAGGCGTCATCCTGTCGCCAATACTGATGATTCTGCTCAAAGCATTATATGATCAGCGTTACTTCCACCGGTGGATTCATTCGCCGAGGGGCGAGTTCGATCACCAGACGAATCCTGCGGATCACTCCTGACCTTGTACAGCCAAAATATCCATGACGCCGCGAAATAACACGGTCGCCTTATTGGACAAGCCAGGTGTGCGATTCTCAGCGAGGACAGCGACCGCATAACGCGGCGATTCCACTGGACCATAACCGACGAACCAATGGTTAATACGTTCGCGGCTACCATGAACGACTTGCGCGGTGCCTGACTTGCCGGCAACTCTCCAGCTGCCATCATTGATTGAACTGCCTGTTCCATATGCTACGACAGCCTCCATCCCGCGCAGCAGCGTCTGCGTCGTATGGAGGCTTATTTGTCCATATGGCGAAGGCGCAAGCTGGCGAGGCAGCTTCGCCAGCAGCTGGCCGTTGCCATAACGGATTTCGCTGACGAGCCGCGGCTCGCGCACTTCGCCGCGATGAAGCAGCGTGACCATCATGTTCGCTGCCTGCAGCGGCGACATCCGCACATCCCGCTGGCCGATACCCGTTTGCGCCAACTGACCGCCGTCGCGCACCGTTGGAATAGCTGCGAATACCGTGCCAGCCTCCTCATCCTGCAGCTGCTTAAGCGGCTTGTCCAGCGGCTGGAACTTATGCTCGCTCGTCGAGCCAATCTGACGGCCAACTCCAAGCTGATCGGCCGCAACCATCAGCTGGCGGGCAGTGAGTCTCTCGGCAATGGTAGCGAACGCCACATTGCAGGAGCCTGCGAGCGCTTCCTGCAGTGTTACATCGCCATGACCGCCCCGCTTCCAACAGTGCAAGCCATAGCGACCATAGCTGCCTCCGCAGAAGAACGACTCCTGCTCGTTCGTCAGCCCCGCCTCCAACGCAGCGGCTTCGGTCACCAGCTTGAAGATGGAGCCGGGTACAGCCGCGCGAATCGCATGATTCGCCGTATCCGTCCCTTGCACGCCAATATGCTCTACGGAGAGCTTCGGTCTTGAGATCATACTGACAATATCGCCCGTGACTGCGTCCAATACGACAACAGCGCCTTCCTTCAATCCATTCTTATCGACATACTGCTCCAGCCTGTTCTGAATGGGCAGATCTAGCGTTGTCGTCACCTTCAGCGGATAATACGGATTAGTCGGTCCCGTAAGCCGCAGATCAAGCCCGTGAAGCGGCTCGTCCGCTCCGTTCGTGAAATAGGATACCGATGTAGCGCCAACGCCTTGCAGCAGCTGATCCAGGGAGCGCTCAAGCCCTGAACCGCCTGTTTGATCTGTCAGCTTCATCGATTTATCAGCCAGTCGCTCGCTGTAATCGGACTGCAGCAGCTCCGGATGCTGACTTGTATAACCAATGACATGCTTTGGACCGAACGCTTCTGGATACCGATTCCGATACGGCAGTACGCGCACGCCGTTCATATGGAGCTCATTAATCTGTCGAAGCTGGCGTTCCGTCAGCTTATGCGGAATCTGCTCATCGGTTTCACGCCAGAAAGCAGGGTCCTTCAAAGCTCCCATCCACTCCGCGAGCTCCTGCTCCTTCACCCCTAGGGCGCGAGCGAGCTTCGTCAGCTCAGCGGGTGACTGCGTCCTTGCGCGCTGCCGCAGCGGGAACACAGCGAGCGCCTTGTACGTCTCGCCCGTAATGGCAAGCCCGCTCCGGTCGTAGAAGTCTCCTCGTCCGCTATCAAGCACCAGCTCGCGCTCACGCTGCGCGACCGATTCCGCCTTGAGCTGAGCAGCGGTCGCACGGCTCGTCATTTCAGCAGTGGATGAAGACGGAGCAAGCTGCAGCCAAGCAATCCGCATCATATAGACGATAAGCAAGGAACTCATCCCCAGCAGCACGATGTATACACGCTTTTGCCGATTTCTTCGCCGTTCCACACTCATTCAGGACACCGATCCTTTTTCACTATTTCACAAATAATCTATGACATCTTGTCCTTATTATCCCCATCCTTCTAATGTGGCAGACACACCAAAAAAGCCTCCCACGGAGATAACATATCCTCCACAAGAGACTTCACTTTCTTACATGGATCACTTCAATTACGAACGCTTCCTGAACCGATCGCATTCAAAGAAATCAAGCAAATACGTCTGAAACGCCTTCGCCACCAGCGGCAGCTTCTCGTTAGAACGATAGATAAGACCAATCGTCCGCGTCACATTCGGCGACTTCACCTTCACCTTCGCCGGCTGCAGCGGCCCTGACGCGTATAAGGCCATCTCCGGCAGCAAGCTGACGCCCATCCCCGCGGCCACAAGCCCGCGAATCGTATCGGTCTCTTCCCCTTCGAACCCGATTCGAGGCGTAAAACCGGCTTCCTTGCACGCCTCCCATACAATCGGGCGCAGCGAGTAGCCTTCACTGAAGAGGACGAACATTTCGTCCTTCAGCTGAATGAGATCTATCGCGTCTTCCTTAGCAAGCGGATGCGTCGGCGGCAAGATCGCGTACAGCTCCTCTGTCAGCACAAGCTCGCCTGTTACGTGCGGATGGCTTTCCGGACAAGGAGATACAAAGGCAAGATCGACCTCCCCTTTCATCACATCCTGAATGAGCGACGGATACATCCCCTGCTTGAACCGAAACTTCACGTTCGGATTCAGCTTACGGAACGCGGCCACCACTTCAGGGATCAGGGAGATGCCCAAGCTGTGCGGGAAGCCGAGCCGAATTTCCCCTTTCTCCGGATCGAGAAATTCCTGAATCTCCACCACAGCGCGCTCGAGATCAGCCAAGATCACTTCAGCCCGCTTCAGAAACAAGGAACCGACCGGCGTCAGCTGCAGGTTCCGTCCCTTTTGCACAAACAGCTTCGCCCCCAGCTCCTCTTCAAGCTGATGGATTTGGCGGCTGACCGCCGATTGCGCCACGTGCAGCTCCTCCGCCGCTTTCGTAACATGCTCTCTCTTGGCCACTTTCACAAAATAATACAATTGACGAAGCTCCATGGCGTCCCCTCTTCTATTCCGAAACTGCGCTCTTGCAGCCTATCTCTTTAATTATCGGCGGTTTTGTTTCAATGTGACATACCAATCGTAGATGTACATTAACAAGAAGCCCGCGAACAAGCCGCCAATATGAGCCCATACACCAATATTCGGCGCGATGAACGTGTACAGCAGCCCGAAGATCAGGATGGTATATACCGTCTTGCGGGAGTTCACATCCATCGAGCGTTTCATAACCGCCAAGTAGAGATAAGCGCCGAACACACCGTAAATCGAACCAGATGCACCCGCACCATACGTCTCCGTGCTCGCGATTGCGCTCAGCAGGTTGCCAACGATGCCGCACAGCAGATAGAAACCGGCATACCGGACGTGGCCCAGCATCCGCTCCAGCGGCGGCGCAAAGATGAGCATGCTGAACATGTTGTAGAAGATGTGCGAAATGCTCAGATGCAGAAACTCCGCGGTTACATAGCGCCACGGTTCGTCGAAGGAGAAATAATGACCATTTGGCGTGCTTCTGAAAAAACCGCGATCGAGTAATGTGCCATTGAATACGAGATGATCAAGAATGTATACGAGCAAGTTGATGGCTATAATCGCGGAAGTAACCGGATAGAACCGCAAATAGCTGCGGAAGCTTTCATATCGGAGAAAAATCAAACCGTTCCACACTCCCTATTGGACAATGGTATTTCATTATGCTTATAATAATTTTGGTAATAAACCTATTCCATTTCAAGGAGGCTGTTTTTTAATGGCGCAAGAACGTACAGGCGTTGCAACGCTTAAAGGCAATCCGCTTACTCTGATCGGTCCAGAACTTAAAGTTGGTGACCAAGCACCAGATTTCCAATTGAACAAATCGCTGGTTGACGTAGTCTCCTTGAAGGATTTCGCAGGCAAAGTAAAGCTTGTCAGCGTAGTTCCTTCCATCGATACAGGCGTTTGCGATGCGCAAACTCGCCGCTTTAACGAAGAAGCTGGCAAATTCGGTGACAACGTTGCGATTCTTACGGTCAGCGTAGACCTTCCATTCGCTCAAGCTCGCTGGTGCGGCGCTGCAGGCGTAGACAAAGTGGTTATGCTCTCCGACTACAGAAACAACAACTTCGGCGAAGCTTATGGCGTTCTGATCAAAGACTTGAACCTCGACATGCGTGCAATCTTCGTCATCGACGCTAACGACACGATTCAATACGTGGAAGTGCTTGGCGAAATGACTGAGCACCCGAACTACGAGAATGCACTTAACGCGCTTCAAGCACTCGTATAAGCTACATAAACCATGATAAAAGCGAGGTAAGGGACCCCCTTCCTCGCTTTTTCTCGTTTACACTTGCGTTATTATATGCTGGATGTTTTATACTGAGCCAGCTTCTTATCGAGAGTCCGGTAAATATCAAGAATAATCCGATAGTTGGAACCAAGGTCTCCGAAAGAACCGCGCGACGCGGAGTAAATATCTACAGCAGCTGTTACTGGGTTCACATTAATGACCGAGACGGTAATGTCCATTGTACGTCCGGTAACCGTCCGCTTCTCGAGAACAATCTCACCTACGGAAGGAACTTCATGAAGCAGCTTATAGCCTTGCATTTTTTTGAGTGTGGAGACGACTTCTTCCCACGCCTTCTCCCGGGATAATTTGTAGTAATGGGATTTAAGCAACGGATCTTTCGCTTTATCGCCAGTCAATTCATGACTGCGCAGCAACCCGACGAGGGTCCGCTTCAACAAAGGTAATCTCCCCCTCCAACTGTCTATGTACACTATCAAACATCATAGCATAGATGATGATACAAAAAAAAGGGGTTGCCCCCTTTTTCATTTGAATCATATACCCGCTCTGCCGTCCAGCTTGCTTGTTTCTGAACCCGCTCTCGCAGGTGGGTGGCCGCAGAAGCGTTTTTGAGATCCCTTTTCGAGGGCATGTCAGCTGCGCTTCAATTGAGTCTCCCTAAAAACAGCCATTGGTTCAAAACAAGTGATAAGCCGTAACGTACATCGCAGGATGTATTGCTATTATAGACGTATCTTAAGCAAAAGTAAACTCGAGGACTTCAGCTATTTAATGGTCGGTTGTCCTTCTTCTGTATGCAGGACAATTCCCTCTTCCTCAAGCCGTTTACGCTCCTCTTCCGCCTCGGCTTCCGCTGCCTTCTGCATTTGATCTTGCAGCTTCGTGTAGATGCCGTAGAAGTTCCAGAATGCGATGATCGAGACAACGCTGCCTGTGAAGAACGGAACGAGGAACATCAGCTTAGGCGAGCTGAAGCTAATGTAGATCACGAATCCGCACAGAATGACAGTCGACAGCGAACGGAACGGACGTCCGATTGTGAGCAGCACGGCGTTCTTAAGCAGCTGCGTCGTCTTCATGTGGTAATGAACAACCATCGAGAAGAAGTTAAACAACGATACAGCCAGCAATGCGAGAAGCGCGATGAACAGATACGACAACAGTCGCAGCGATTCAAGCTTCACCAAGTACACGCGGAAGTCGACGATCAGAACGGAGAACAGAATAACATAGATGATACCGCCGATCATGGCTTGTACGTAGCTGTCCTTGTAGTTCCGGAAGAACGTACGAAGCAGCGGCGCATCAACTTCGCCCATTACCCATTTGCGCGCTACGGCGAACATGGCCGCAGTTGCCGGGAATAACGTGAATGGAGCTACAATGCCTGCTACGATAAAGTAACCGAGCAATTGGTCGCCGTTTTGTGCGAATAAAACCGGGAACAGCAAGATAATAAACGGCAGCGAACAAATAATCCAGAGCACGTTCGTCACCGATAAGCGCATTATCCATTCCGAGATTTTGTAAAACCCGCCCATCATGCCTCTCATTTCCATGTTGCTTTATCCTCCTAGCAAGCGATTTCATTTTCTTCTACGATAACTATAATATAGTCTTCCCCATAAGCCAACGCCCATTTTCGGGAATGTGGGCATGCGTCTAAACGGCTATAACCTAAACGCATACATTATAGTGTTACGATTGCCCATGCTAGCAGGTAAAGGAGGCCGTCTCATGAGCAGTGCCCATCACGGAAACTTGACTTCCCCCGCTATCATTCTCGTTCTGTTTATCTTGCTGATCATCATTGTAGGAGCTTGCTTCTGTTAAAAAGAAAGGGGCGTCTATTTATCCGATTACTCGGCTAAACAGATGCCCCTGTGTTCATTACCGCTTATTCAACAGAGGATGGACGTGGACGACGAGCTTCGCCGCGTCCTTCGCCGCTGCGGCCTTTGCCGCCGCCATCGCGGTCGCGATCACGGCCGTAGCCGCTGCCGCTTCCACTGCCGCTGCGATTGCCGCCGCTGTAGCCGCCGCGTCCGCCATTCTCACCGCGTCCACGAGGGCCGCTGCCGGAACGACTGCCGCCGCCGAATGGACCGCCGGAGAAACGGCGTCCGTTCGATCGAACATCCGGTCTGCGCTTCTTCGCACGAATTGGATCTTCCGGCGTAAGCTCGATGTTGACATCCTTCTTCTCGCCAGTGATCAGTTTGATTGCTGCTGCCAGCAAGTTAACGGAATCGTACTGCTCAAGCAATTGAATTGCAATTGCCTTGAACTCATTTACGCCTTCCGCATCAAGCCCTTCAAGAATACGTTCAGCCGTAATACGTTGCTTGCCTTCGATTGCTTCTGCAAGGCTAGGCAGCGGCTTCTTCGCAATCTTGTGACGCGTTACACGCTCGATGAAGTGCATATGATCCAGCTCGCGTGGTGTTACGAACGACCAAGCGACGCCTTCTTTACCAGCACGGCCCGTACGGCCGATACGGTGTACATAACTCTCCGGATCTTGCGGCAAGTCAAAGTTAATAACGTGCGTTACGCCCGAAACGTCAAGACCACGAGCTGCAACGTCTGTCGCAACTAGGACATCGATGCTGCCGTCGCGGAATTTACGCATCACGTTGTCACGCTGATTTTGGGACAAGTCACCATGCAGACCGTCAGCGGAATATCCGCGTTTCTGCAACGCTTCGCTCAATTCGTCTACACGACGCTTCGTACGACCGAAAATGATAGCAAGCTCAGGCGATTCCATATCAAGCAAACGGCTAAGCGCATCGAACTTCTGGCGCTCATGCACTTCAATGTACGCTTGATCGATGGACGGAGCAGTCACTTGTGTCGGGATAACCGATACATGCTCAGGGTTCTTCAGGAACTGGTCAGCCAGTTTACGGATGTTCGTCGGCATTGTTGCCGAGAACAGCATCGTTTGGCGGTTGTCCGGTACGAGGGACAAGATGGAAGTAATGTCTTCCATGAAGCCCATATCGAGCATTTCGTCCGCTTCGTCGAGAATAACCGTTTGTACATCGTCCAATTTGATCGTTTTGCGGTTGATGTGATCGAGCAAACGACCTGGCGTACCGATAATAATTTGTGGGCGCTTCTTCAGTGCTCGGATCTGACGTCCGATCTCTTGACCACCATAAATTGGAAGCGAACGCAAACCTTTGTAACGAGTAAGCTTTCCGATTTCTTCCGAAACTTGGATCGCAAGCTCACGGGTCGGGGTCATAATTAGTGCGACGATACGATCTTCGGTTACCGGAATCTTGTTGACAAGCGGAATACCGAAGGCAGCCGTCTTACCCGTTCCTGTTTGTGCTTGGCCGATCATATCGGTGCCGGTAAGCGCAATTGGAATGGATTTGGATTGGATTGGCGTTGATTCCTCAAAACCAAGCTCTGTGATGGCTTGAAGAACCTTAGGTTCCAAGCCGAATTCTGCAAATGTTTTCAAACTCAAATGTTTTCAATCTCCTTCTATCTGCATCCTACAGAAAATATTCAGTTCATTATAGCACAAACGACTTTCAGAATACCAGTTAACACTTCAGACACATACTAGCTCTATTTGAAGGAATAGACAAACTTTGTGTCCTTTTGTTAAACTGCTAAATGGCTTTCCAAACTTCCTAGAGGTGAAATGACCATGCGATCATCAAGAACTGCAGCAATTACACTATTTAGCGCAATGCTCATCGCTTTCGGCTTCAACCAGCTGCTCATCCCCCACAAAATGATCAGCGGCGGCGTATCCGGCATTACGATGATAATCGGTTATGCATCCGGTCTCAACATTGGCTGGCTTTATTTTATTCTAAATGTACCTATTTTAATCTGGGGATGGCGTGAGCTCGGAATGCGTTTTGTTGGCTGGAGCGTACTCTCCGTTGCAGCAACGACGGTGTTTATGCAGCTTATACCCGTCAAGCCGCTCGTGGCGGATTTGACGCTCGGCGCCGTGTTCGGCGGGGTCGTCGTCGGCTTCGGCAGCGGACTTGCACTCTGGGAAGGCGCTTCGTCAGGCGGATTTGATATCATTGCCGCGATCGTCACACGCAAACGGGATATTTCGGTCGGCATGCTTATTTTTCTGCTGAATGGGACCGTTATTGCCGCACTCGGTCTGTTAACCAATGATTGGGATGTCGCTCTGTTCTCGCTGCTCTCGATCTTCACGACAGGTAAAATTATCGACCTTATCCATATTAAGCATGTGAAGGTGACCGCGTTCATCGTAACGTCGAAGACGGAGGAACTTCGCGAGGCGTTAATTCCGTTGTACCGCGGTGTTACGGTAATCAAGACGCGCGGAGGGTACACCAATTCTGAGAATGATATGCTGATGACGGTAACTACCCGCTACGAGCTTAGCCAGCTCCGGCAGATTATCGCAAAGACAGATCCGCGAGCGTTCGTTAATATTGTAGAGACGGTCGGCGTGCTTGGCGAGTTCCGCAAGTCTTCATTATAAGCTCCTTATAAGCACGTTAATATAGGCAACTGCCAAGCTTCAAAAGATCGGGCAGTGGCAAGAATGGAATTTTCAGGAGAAGCACTAGGTTTTTCATGATGCTGCTGTTATAATAAATCTATCCCAAAGCCTCAAGTTTCGTGCCATACGTTTTACCCTCCATTACGATGAAAGGGTGATGCTTCATGGATATGGAAACAGTCAGACTCGTACAGATTGTGGAGAAGCTAGTACCAGAACTGGTGCCTTTTCTCACGGAGCGGGAATTGAATTTGAACATTGTGCTGCGTGATGGACTGGCATTTCTGGAGCCTGAAGACGCGGTTGAGATTGTGCAGCATAGCATTTGCGAGCATCAGAAAGAAGTGCTACTGCAATAGAACTTGGAACACGGAACGAGACCTTTCGAGGGGCTCGTTCTTTTTTTTGTCATTTTACCGCAAAATCCTACAAAATACCTCTGTGCCCATCTGTAAAACTGCATTATAATCGTACTGACTTCGCATGCGGGGAGAGAGCAGAAATGGATGTTCTTATTCAGTCGTTATTGTTGTTATTACATGTCTTAACCGGCCCAACTTCTTCAGCAAGCACCGGCACCGGTGCCGCCGTAACGCAAACCGCCTCGACCCAACAGCTGCTCACAACACTGTTGTCAGCATCACAGCAGCATATTCAGCCCGCTACTACGGCGCAACCTGGAGCAGCAACCGGATCAAGCGGATCAGGGAGCACAGCCACAGGCTCGGACACCGCAGCCGGGTTCACCAAGCACGATCCTCAGCCGAATGCGCCTGAAGTAAAGGGCATTTATGTAACCGCACACAGTGCAGGCGGTGCTAGGATGGAGAAGCTGCTTAGCCTGCTCGATGTAACCGAGCTCAACAGCATGGTCATCGATCTGAAGGATGACGCCGGCTACATCACTTATCCAACGAAAAATCCAGAGCTCCTTAAGCTCGGTAAAACACAGAGGTATATCGGAGATATCAACAAACTGATGGACAGGCTGGGTAAGCATGACGTCTATCCGATCGGCCGCATCGTCGTATTTAAGGATACGGTCCTTGCTCGCAGCCACCCTGAGTTGTCATACCGTCGCAAGGACGGCTCCGTCTGGGAGAATGGCAAAGGAGACAGCTTCGTTAACCCCTACCGGCATGAAGTATGGGATTATAACATCGCCATCGCCAAAGAAGCGGTGAAGCTTGGCTTCAAGGAGATTCAGTTCGACTACGTCCGATTCCCGGAAGGCTTCGAGAAGAAAGCCGACTCGCTCGTCTTCGATAAAACGAAAGACTCCCGCGTCGATACGATCGCAGCGTTCGTGAAGTACGCCAAGTCCCAGCTCGAACCGCTCGGCGTTCGCGTATCGGTCGACATCTTCGGCTACGCCGCATCTGTTCCGGCAGCGGAAGGCATCGGTCAAGATTTTGTGAAAATTTCGAAGAACGTCGATGTCATCTCTCCGATGGTCTACCCGAGCCACTACACGACAGGCTGGTTCGGCCAGAAGGATCCGGACAAGAGCCCATATGCCACAATCAAAGGCTCGATGCTCGATACACATAAGAAGCTGAACCCCATCGGCTCGTTCAAGCCGATCATTCGGCCATGGATTCAAGACTTCACCGCAAGCTGGCTTGGCAAAGGGCATTATATTCCGTATGGCAAAACCGAAGTGGAAGCGCAAATTAAAGCATTGCACGATACCGGAATTCATGAATACTTATTATGGAACGCGAACAATCGTTACTCGGCAGATGTGAAATACTAATCGATACTTCTCCAGCAAAAAACGCTTTGCAGCCCAACGTCCGGCGAATGACCGAACGAAGGAGCGCAAAGCGTTTTTCATTGTTGCGTTATAACTTAGCGAGCGCGCAATGTTGCCGCCAGCTTCAAGAAATAAGGCACCGTCTTATGGATACGGGTCTGCACATCCATCGACTTCGGTGAGCCATCTGGATTGAACTCACGGTTAGCGCCGCCGACGGAGATCCATTCCGGGCAGTTAATTCCGTGCATGTTACGAACAATCGCTTGCATCTGCGTAAGCGAGCTTACGCCAACCGCGCCGCCAGCCGAGCTGACCGACAATACGGCTTTGCTGTCAAAGTGATCGCCGCCCATAAAGTCGAGCGCATTTTTCAGTACGCCTGACATGCTGCCGTGATACTCCGGCGTGCTGAGCACGATAGCGTCGCTGTGCAATACCGTTTCACGCATGCCCGCTACATTCTTATTCGAATCCGCACCTGCATCCCCGTAGAAAGGCAGCGGCTGCTTGTATAGATCAATCAATGTAACCTGGTGGCCTTCACTCTCCATCACCTTCTTAATGTAGAGGGACACGCTCGTGCTCGTTGCATTCGCCCGGTTACTGCCAGCAATCATAGCTATTCTCATGATGATATTTCCCCTTCCAAACAAACTATCTTCACATTTACTTTACATACATAATAGTATGTTTTGTTTGTTTGGTCAATATATCCAGCCTACGAATTTGGAATTAAATAACCGTTGCCTGCTTCCGTCCGCTTCTTCTCCACAATCGCCACTTGCTTCAGCACTGGCTTCTTCAAGTAATGACGCTCTACGTGGCTGTCAACGACAGAGAAAGCTTTCTCGTCCGTCTCCGCAAGCAGGATGAGATGCGCCGAGCTGTCTTCCATTTCAATCTCGATTTTGTACAAGAACATATTAACCGCTCCATTCTATAATTGAATCAAAAAAGCCTTACACTTGCGCTTCCGGCAGGGATTTGGAATGGATCCATCCCGGCGAGCAGCGCCGTGTAAGGCTTTCGCTTATTTATTGAGATAACCGAAGCGCCAGGTTGTAGAGATCCATGTTGAACGGTTTCTTCGTATTTACAACTTTATCGATATCCGTCACGACAAGCTCGCCGTTGATGATACCGCATGCTTTGCCGGAATCGCCTTCCATCAGCTTGCGTACCGCGAAGTCGCCAAGCTGGCTCGCAAGAATCCGGTCATTGTGCGTCGGCGAACCGCCGCGCTGAATGTGGCCAAGCACCGTAACGCGCGGCTCCATGCCGGAACGCTGTGTAATGCCTTTGCCGATTTCTTCGCCGGAGCCTGCGCCCTCAGCAACAACGATAATACTATGACGCTTGCCGGAGCCGAAGTTCTCCTGCATCCGGTTTGCCACTTGATCGAGATCGAATGGAACTTCCGGTACGATAATCGTTTCCGCACCGCTCGCAAGACCTGCATACAGCGCGATATCGCCGCAGTGACGGCCCATAACTTCAACGACGGACGAACGCTCATGCGATGTCATCGTGTCGCGCAGCTTGTTGATTGCATCCACTACGATGCTAACCGCTGTATCAAAACCGATTGTGTAATCTGTGAACGGAATATCGTTATCGATTGTACCTGGCAGACCCATTGTTTTGATGCCGAGTTTGCTCAGCTTGTTCGCTCCTTGGTACGAGCCGTCGCCGCCAATGACGACAAGACCGTCGATACCGCGAGCACGCAGCACATCTGCACCTTTCTGCTGACCTTCTGGTGTCAGGAACTCTTTGCATCGTGCCGTTTGCAGAATCGTGCCGCCGCGCTGAATGATGTCACCTACGCTGCGAAGATCCATCTGACGAAGATCATCGTTAAGCAAGCCTTGGTAGCCGCGTTGTACGCCGTAAACTTCCAATCCATGATACAAAGCGCTGCGCACAACCGCGCGTACAGCGGCATTCATACCTTGCGAGTCTCCACCGCTAGTTAGAACGGCAATTCTTTTTACTGCTGACATAATATCCCACTCCTTGTATTTATCTGTGTCTCTTTTATAACCTATATAAACAATTAAGATTGACGCATACGTATTAAAACACTGTTTCCCCAGAAGAATAGCCTCGTAAGCGGACTCTTCTTCATAAGACGCTTGGACACCAGCTTCACATCCTGCTGTCCCCGAACTTTAGGATCGGACAAATAAAGCGCCATCAAACCTTCTATCACCATACGGTGAAACTTAGGCGCAGCCATATTGCACACATCCTTGCGGGCGCTCTCGACGATGAAGCCGATGCGATCCACAAGCTGCCGCTGATCACTATAGTAATTGCAGAAATTCAAATCACCGCCCTCGCGGTCTTCCTGCTGATCGATCAAATAGTCCAGCATAATATGAAGGCCGCAAACATGCGGGAAGTATGAATCGCGGATAAACCGTGCATCTTCTTCGGTACAATCCTCGAAAGAAGCAGCCAGGAATAACATGAACATGCCAAGCGTGGAGCCAGTTGCAGCGGCAAATTCGTTCCAGTACAGCTGCGGCACCTTCTCCTTGTGCTGCTCCCACCATGCAAGCAGCGCCGGTTCGCGCTTCGGCTTCGCAATATGCTTGTACACTTGCAAGTCGCCATATAAGCCGACGAGCTCTGTCACATAAGGCTGCACCGACGCATAGGAAGGCAGCTGTCTGATCGAGTTCTGGCAGGTGCGGACAAGCTCATGCAAGTAACCGCCATCTTCCCGTTCAGTACGCAACGCGTAATAGTCGATTAACGGTGCGTTCGGATCAACGGCATCCAGCATCGACTGATGCAGCAGCCGAAAATCATCCGGGTCCAGCGAAGTACTCCGGTCACACAAGTTATCCAAATAATCGCTGATCGTCTGTAGTGCAACGATAAGCGGGACAAGTATTGCTCTGCTCTCCAAGTTAGCCGCGGAGTAAATTCCTCCGCCTTCGCAGTGAAACTGCTTGCTAGTCATACTGGCGATCGCCTGCGTACGCAGCTCTTCATCCGGGATACGTTCCGCAATGGCACGCAGCCGGCCAAGCTCAGCTCTTACTTCAGGCAGCACATATTTGTACACGCGTTTCATAAGGCGAATCGGCGTTTGCGGGAACTGGCGGGCCTGTTCTGACATTTTCATAGATGGCGCCCTCCTTCTTCCACAGCCTTCTAAACGTTAAGAATGGCGCTTATTCTCGATTTCTTGGTTCGTGCGATACCAGATATGTAAATCATTAATTCGGCTTGCCAGTTCGGCAATATCCGAGTTAAGGGTACATGAAAGCTCAAAGTCTTCTTCTTCAAAAAGTGCCGCTTGCTTTACATTAATGATTCGCTCGAAAGCAAACACACGGTCTGGGATGGTTCCGCGAATAATCTCCCACTGCGTGACGATGAACGTCCGTTCTTCTTCACTGTACAGCTCCCATTCTTGATGAAGGGACGGCAGCGAGATTCCAAGCCGGTCATTCCATGCAAAATAATGGTTCACGTCTCAAAACCTCCATCCACTAATGTACCATTTCATAGAATACAAATCCAGCGCGAAAACTTGTTCCCCCTGTGCTATACTGTTGGACATATTGTCTTTTTTCGGAGTATGCAAAATGATTTGGAGTGAAACATATTGGGTTCTACAGCAGCATCAGACTCTATAGCATCAGCATCCGCCCATCCTAAGCGGGAAGTGCTGACGCTTCGCATTTTCTTATACCTAGTCTATACGACACAAGCGATCGTCGGTACTTATTTGCCGCTCTACTTCCTGGACAAAGGCTTCAGCGCAAGCCAGATCGGCGTTGTCTATTCATGCGGACCGTTCATCTCGATCTTCGCCAATCTCATCTTCGGTACGGCAAGCGATAAATTCAGAACGATCCAGAAGATTATGACCTTGCTCATGCTTGGACAGCTCGTCATGATTTCGATGTTATTCACAACGAATACATTCGCGTTAATCTGCGTCATCATGCTGGCGTACTACTTCTTCCAAATGCCAGTCATTCCGCTAAGCGACAGTCTCATCTTGTTGTCCAGCCGATATACAGGAACGCCGTTCGCGCTTATACGGCTATTCGGATCGATCGGATTCGCGATGTCCGCTTTCCTAGGGGGTCAGCTGCTGAAGTCAACAGGCTCTGCTGCCACTGTGCCGCTAGCGATGTGCTCGATCGGCCTCGGGCTGCTCGTTTCCGTCATGTTGAAGGATTATCAAGGCTCAACGCGCAAAGTCGATTTCAGCGGATTTCTGAAGCTGCTTCGCAAGCCGGACATCCTGATCTACTTCGCGATCATCCTCGTTCTCTCTATCGCCCATCGGATGAACGAAGGCTTTCTCGCCGTCACGCTGCGCGAGATGGGCGCGGGCGATTCCTTGGTCGGCCTCGCCTGGATGACGTCGGCGATCAGCGAAATTCCGATCCTGTACCTGCTCGGCAAATACGGTCACAAGTTCAAGGAGCTGCCTCTGCTGGCCATCGCGAGTGTCATGTACGCGATAAGATTCTTCCTGATCAGCGAAATTTCGTCGCCAATCTGGATCATCCCGATCCAAGCGATGCACAGCGTGACGTTCGGCATCTTCTTGGTAACGGCGCTTCGCTATTTGACGTCCATCATCCCCGATGAGTTCCGATCCTCGGGCCAAGCCGTCTATGCGATCGTCTGGAGCGGCTTCGCCGGGGTCATCAGCGGCACGGTCGGCGGCGTGATCTTCGAACATTTCGGCAGCTCCGACTTCTTCAAGACAGCAACGGTGCTGTCTCTTATCGCAGCAGCTGCGTTCCTCGTGAAGCACTATTTCCGCCGCGATCACTAATGAATGTGAATAACAGATACAAAAAAAGACCCGGCAGCATGCTGTCCGGGTCGTTATCATTATGAATGCCTTCACGTATTGGAAGCTTCCATGAGGAAGCAACGATGATTACAGTTTAACAACGTTAGCAGCTTGTGGTCCGCGGTTGCCTTGCGTAATATCGAATTCTACGGATTGACCTTCATCCAGCGATTTGAAGCCTTCGCCTTGAATTGCAGAATAGTGAACGAACACGTCTTCTCCGCCATCAACTTGAATGAAGCCATAGCCTTTCTCTGCGTTAAACCATTTTACTGTTCCTTTCAATGTAACAACCTCCTAAAAATGAACGCCTGTAAACAGGGCGACTTGATTTATTATATACCCAGATGGATAATTTTGCAATTAAAATTGGGCAAAAAGACCAAGCTCTGACCCAGGAATAAATGGCAGCTTGGACTGGAACAAGCCCGTCGTTACGCCATTCCTGCCTAAATCGGAACGCAAGCGCTCAAGCTCCGAGTATGGCTCCCACCGAAGCGATACAATTGGATAAATACGCACGATGCCGCCTGGCTTGCAAACACGGATCATCTCCATCACCGCGCGCAGATGGAACTCATAATCGAACTGATCCTCGTAGAGAAATAGAAAATGGCTGCACAATACAATTCCGAATTCACCGTCTGAATAAGGCAGGCTCGGCAGACTGCCAGCAAGGTAGCGTTTCTTACGCTCCTCATCGCGGCTATACTGCGCCGCGAATGACTCCAATGACCTGATGCGGCCTGCCCGATGCTGCTCGAAGCTTCCATAATAGCTGAGGTCATACTTGCCCCCGACACTCATCAGCTTCGCGGTCGAGACATCAATTTCCTCACGCGCTTCGGCCGCCAGCTGCTCAGATAGTTTGGCATAGCGCGGGTCAACGGCATACGCATCAAGCCCCCGCTCGCATGCGTCCGCCGTAAACGAGGAAGCGCCTGCCGCAATATCAAGCAGCTTTCCGCATGCGTGCAAATCCACGTCTTCAAGGTCAAACATCCGTACATACTCTTCGAAACTTCGGCAAGTCACCGCGACACCTGTCTGCGGGTACCCTTTACTGCTGCCCATGCTCATACTCACACTCATCTCTCCTCTGCTCGACTCATCTAAACTCATCTCAACTCAATACAGGCTGTCAGCAAACACAGGCCGCAGCTTGCGTTTGCCACATTCTACCATGACAACCATTTGATTTCTACCCCTTATTTTGGCTATGATTGAAGGATACAACATGCTTTTTTCGAAGGGATGGTCTACATGTTCAAGAAGGTTCAAATTTATAAAACAGATAAATATAACATGCTCAACGTTGAGGTGCAGGGCAAGACGCTGGTCTTACGAGAAATTAACGATCAATGGGGCGAAGAATGCCACACGTTCGTCAGCCGTCAGGAGATGCTGCACTGGGCGGAGAACCGCTTCCGCGCGGCTGATTTTGTAGGCCGTGAAGAAGAGCTCGCGGAAATTATGGAACGTTTCCGTTCCGTCTAATTTAACGCTGGATCGGCAGGAGGAAAATTCATCCTGCACATCGAACATAACCTTGTACGAAGCTGCATAGGTTATCGCAAAAGGGGAGTATCGAGCAAAAGTGGATACAACAGCTGCGCTTATTTTTATCATTGCTGCTTTCTCGCTGGGACTCATCATCATCATGCAGCGGAACAACATTCCTGCGAATTTGCGCAGAGGGCTTGCTATCGCAGCGATCGCGTTTGTCGCATTTGCCTTTTTCTTAATCGTGTACAGTTTGACGACAATGGGGTCATAACGAAGCGCGCGGCGGGCTAAACTACTGTCACAACCTACCTTAGGAGCGTGACTGCTAGTGAGATGGCTGCCAATCGTACTCTCGGTCTCTCTGCTTGCTGGCAGTACTGTCAGCTTGCAGCATGAGGACGAAGATTCCCATTCTGCTTTACCGACTAAATATCAGGCGAGGAGGGTTCCTATGAACCAATTACCGAAACGTTCCGAGACTGCCCCTGAGCACCGCTGGAAGCTCGAGGACATCTTCGCGGATCAATCCGCGTGGGACAAGGAATACGCACAGGCGAAGGAAGAGATGAAGAAAGTAGAGGCATTCCAAGGCAAGCTCGCGGATGCGCAGCAGCTGAAAGCTTGCTTCGAACTTGAGGACGAGCTTTCGCTCAAAGTCGAGCGCCTCTATGTTTATGCGAATATGAAGCATCACGAAGATACGGCTGAGCCAACGTTCCAAGCGCTCTCGGATAAGTCCAAGAAGCTGAGCGTGGAAACAGGCGAAGCGCTGTCCTTCATCACACCTGAGGTGCTGAGCCTCTCCGACGAAGCGCTTGGCGCCATGATCGAGAATCCCGACCTCGCCAAGTACCGCCTAACGCTCGAAGAGATGCGCCGTCAGAAAGCGCATGTGCTCTCCAAGTCCGAGGAAGCGCTTCTCGCACAAGTGGGCAACATATCGCAAGCACCAGGTACTATCTTCAATATGCTGAATAATGCCGATCTCAAGTTCCCGAAAGTGAAGGACGAGAACGGTCAAGAGGTTGAGCTGACGCAAGGCCGCTACATACAGTTTCTGGAGAGTAAGAATCGCGATGTTCGCGAAGGCGCCTTTAAGGCGATGTACGACACGTACGGCAAGCTGAAAAATACGATCGCATCGACGCTCGCCGCCAATGTGACGAAGAATGTTTTCTACTCCCGTGCCCGCAAGTATCCGTCTGTACTCGAAATGTCCCTCTACGGCGACAACATTCCGAAAGAGGTTTATTCGAATCTCATCAGCACCATTCACAAGCATCTTCCGCTTATGCACCGTTACATGGAGCTGCGCAAGAAGCTGCTGAAGGTCGAAGAGCTGCATATGTACGACCTGTTCGCTCCGCTCGTTGATGAGTTCAAGATGGACATCACTTACGAGGATGCGAAGAAAACCGTTAGCGAAAGCTTGAAGCCGCTCGGTCAAGATTACTTGACAGTGCTGCAGGATGGCTTCGACAATAGCTGGATCGACGTTTACGAGAACGAAGGCAAGCGCAGCGGTGCTTACAGCTGGGGCGCGTACGGCACGCATCCTTACGTCCTGCTGAACCATAAAGACAACTTGAACAGCATGTTCACGCTCACGCACGAAATGGGTCACGCGCTGCATTCCTACTACTCCGACAACAATCAGGATTACCGCGACGCGCAGTATACGATCTTCCTGGCAGAGGTTGCTTCGACATTGAACGAGGCGCTGCTGATGGATTACATGCTGAAGAAATCGACGGATCCGAAGGAGAAAATGTATCTGCTGACGTACTACGCCGACCAATTCCGGACGACCGTATTCCGCCAGACGATGTTCGCGGAGTTCGAGAAAATCATTCACGAGCGCGCGGAAGAAGGCGACTCCCTCACGCCGCAAGAGTTCAGCAAAATCTACTATGACCTCAACAAGCTGTACTACGGCGAAGGCATGGTCATCGATAAAGATATTGAAATGGAATGGGCGCGTATCCCGCACTTCTACACCAGCTTCTACGTGTATAAGTACGCGACAGGCTTCTCGGCTGCAACGAGCTTCTCGAAGCAGATCCTCGACGAAGGCGCACCGGCGGTGGAACGTTACCTCGGTTTCCTGAAGAGCGGCGGCAGCGACTACTCCATCAACATTCTCAAGAAGGCCGGCGTCGATATGTCATCGCCAG
This sequence comes from Paenibacillus taihuensis, assembly GCF_003386535.1. Lineage (GTDB taxonomy): Bacteria > Bacillota > Bacilli > Paenibacillales > Paenibacillaceae > Paenibacillus_Z > Paenibacillus_Z taihuensis. Next base: position 97,220 of record NZ_QTTN01000017.1, on the reverse strand, counting down.
AGCCGATCGAGCAAGCGATGAGCGTGTTCGAGGAATTGATTACGCAGATGGAACAGTTGACTTCTTAAGTCTCAGACTAAGTTTCAGATGCAAAAAAGGGGCTATCCCGGCAATGCCGCTAAGGCAAATTCCGAGGATAGCCCCTCTCTTATGGTTAGGAACCGATCGACGATTGCTGGTTCTTGAACAGCTCCGCCACTTCCGCGAAGCTTGTGACAGCACGATCGAGCCGTTTCGCCAGCTCCTCATCGAGCTCTAAGCCGCCCGCTTCAAGCTTCTTCACCTGCGAGTCAACCGCATAAACGCCTGACGTGACATGCTTCGCATACAGGGCGGACAGCACCGGCTTCAGCGCATAGTCGATGGTCAGCAAGTGAGCGATGGTTCCGCCGATGAACAATGGCAGAATTACTTTCCCTTCCAGCCCGGTCTGTGGCAGCAGATCGAGGTAGGTTTTCAGAACGCCTGTGAACGATGCTTTGTACACCGGACTGGCAATAATGATAGCATCCGCCTCTGTAATGCGCTTATTCGCTTCAATGATTGCCGGGCTATCCCAGCGTGCAAGAATAAGATCCTCCGCTGGCAGCGACGCCACATGAAGATAACTCACTTCCCAACCGAGCTGGCGCAGCTTCTCCTCCGCATATCCCGTCAAACCGTTCAACCGTGAAACCTGGCTTGGACTTCCCGATACGATAACTACATTCGGCATGATGTCGCCCTCCAATCTACTTTGGCAATATTATACTAATATTATTCCGATAAGTAAACTGTGATTAGTTTGAAAATAACACGGGAGCTGCAGTCCGACCTCCCAACGATCATCATACAGCTCCCGTATATGTGGCGTCTACTTCGTCTCTTCCGGCGGATACAGAATGATCCGCCCATCTTCCATTTCGACGCGCACTTTGTTCTTCTCTTTGAATTCCTCCGCCTGCAAATAGGTAGCCGGAATTTGCAGTCGTCCCGCTTTGTCGATGACGGCATATTCCACGTGGCTTTCCTCCGGCACGAAACCTGCGCCGCCGCTCTCCATCGCCGCGAGCTCCTCCGCGTAGGATTGGCGGCGAATAATCTCGGACGACGTCTTGCCGTCACGGATCGCGACGACCCGGTCTACCTTCCGCGCGAGCAGCGGATCATGCGTTACGATAACGATTGTAATGCCGATGCTGCGGTTCAATTCTCGGAACAGATCCAGAATCTGATTCGACATCTTCGTATCGAGCGAGCCGGTCGGCTCATCCGCCAGCAGCAGCTTCGGTTCATTCGCCAGCGCGATGGCGATGGCGACACGCTGCTGCTCACCGCCGGACAGCTCGCTTAACCGGTTCTTCGTCCGGTGGCTAAGTCCAACGGCATCGAGCAGCTCTAGCGCCCTCAGCCTCTTGCCGCGGCCCTTGAGCAGAATCGGCAGCTCTACGTTCTCAAGCGCGGTCAAATACGGAATGAGGTTGCGCGCATTACTCTGCCAGACGAAGCCGACCGTCTCACGCTTATACTTCACCAGATCGCGCTCCGTAAACTTGAGCAGATCTTTATCGTCGACGAGCAGCTTGCCGGCGGAAGGGCGATCCAATCCGCCTAGCATGTTAAGCAGCGTCGACTTGCCGCTGCCGCTGTTGCCGATAATCGCCATCAGCTCGCCGGCCTCTACATGCAGATCGAGACCTTGCAGCGCGACGACTTCGAGATCATCCGTCTTATAAATTTTGACAAGCCCATCGCAATGAATCATCTGTTATTCCTCCCCAAGCTTCAGCGCCTGCGTAATCTTCATACGCGAAATCCGGATGCCGAGCACGAGCAGTCCGATCGTAATCATCGTGCCAACGACGCTGTACAGCTGGACATAGTCGCTAAGCTGGCGAACGATTGCAAACGGCGGCACTTGATCCGAAGCGCTGAAGGACAGCTGAAATAACGGAACGAACATGCTGCTGACCGTGTTCCCAATTAATACGCCGAACACAATCGCAGCAGCCGAGGTGAGAAGTTGCTCGCTTAGCAGCATGCCGATAATTTGCAGGAACGATATCCCCATCGCCCGCAAAATACCGAACTGCAGGGTACGTCCAGATAACGTAAGCACCCAGAACAACAGGAATCCGAAGAAGCTGATCATCATGGAGATGACGAACCCTAGCGTCATTACGCCATTGATAGCAAGTCGGAACGGATCGTTCTTGGAACGGATGAGCAGCTGGCTGGCGTCAACCAAGCTTTCAACCGGTACATTTTTCTTCTCGAGATCCGCATAAATGACAGAGCTTGTCGCGTCCTTCTTCAGCTTGATCCAAACCTCGTAAGGCTCGAGCGCCAAGTGGTTCTGAATGTAAGACAGATGGCCGACGACAAGGTTAGGCAGACGTACGTCCGGGTTATCTTTGTCGCCTGCCGCCGGAAGCGGATTCCAGCCCGGCCAGTAATCGATTATGCCATAGACGATAAAGTTAGCGCTGTCGAGCCCTGCCCACTTGGCAGAGAGCGGATCGCCTGGCTTCACGCCAAATTTGTCCGCAAGACTTCTAGAAACCAGCACAGCCTTCGGATTCGAAGCGAGCAGGTTCAAGTAGCTGTTGATCGGATATTGCATCAAACCGCCGCGCATCCAAGCTACTTTGCCGAAGTCGTACGTATCGATGCCATACAGCGTCGTTGCGCCGTTCTGCCCGTTAGCCGAGAAGCTGGCATCGGTCTTACGGAATACGCGCGCAGCTGTATCAACACCGGCAAGCTGCTGCATTGTAATAAACGACGGCTCTGTATACGTCACAATCTTCGGTGCAGCAGCCGCAGTGGCTGCATCCTGTGGCCCAGGCGCTCCCGGCGGTGCTGGAGGCGGCTTATCATTGTCCCAATGGACGGACAGTTGAATATCCGAACCGGTTGTATATTGGATCTTGTCCTCCATATTCCCATTAATCGTCCGTGCCGCATTGGCGCTGAACAACCCCATCGCAACGGTCATAATGAGGAATACCTTGATCGTCAAGTACTGTGATGACGAGCGGCTAATCTGCAGCAGCGTCGAGTAGAGTGCTGGCGTCCACCATCTGCGTCCGATCCAGAACACCAGCTTGATCAGCCATGGATAGATGCGAAGCACGAACAGTCCGATGCCAAGCGAGAACAGCGCAGGCATGAAGAACAGCAGCGGGTCGACTTGAATTGCCGTCGGATCCAGCGCGAGCGCCTTCAGCCCATCCATGCGCGTATTGAAGCTGTGCAGCATGTAGATGGCGATGCCAAGCAGGATGATATCTGCGCCTGTCTTATGCCAGAACGACATTTTGTTCGAACGCGCCATCTGCTGCTTGTGACCGACAATCGTCGTGCGAGTCGCCAGTAATGCCGGCACCAGAATGAGAATGATCGAGCCGCATACTGCAGCAATCGCAATCCGATAGGAAGAGCTGTTCAGCACCACGTCAAGCGAGGATCGCTGTACGAACTCGAGGAAGCCGCTGGATGCGCCTAATATCTTCGTGAAGAACACTCCAATATATGGACCTGCCGCAAGTGCAAGCGCACCGAGAATCAAGCTCTCGATCAGGAACACCAGCATAATTTGCAGTCTGCTCGCTCCACGGCTGCGCAAAACAGAGATTTCCGTCTTCTGCCGCTCAATGATGAGGTTCGCCGCCATGTACAAGTAGAACGCAAGCATGAACATAACCGGCGAGTAGAGCGACCAGAGCATCACGTCGAGCTTCTCTTGCTTCTCCGTGTACGTCGCAATCGAAGTCTTAGCAGGCATATCGACAGCCGCAATGCCAAGGCGCATGTTGAAATAATTGTTCATCGCATTGAATTGGCCCAAGTAATTGTCGATATGATCGATATTCATCTGCTCATAATTAAGCGCATACTGCCAGGCGATGACCGAAAGCTTCAGCAGCCCTTCATTTTGCACAAAATCATGGTCAAACTGCTGGTATGGAATGTAGAACGATGAATTGTAATTTTCTACGTTGAACTGGTCGTAGATGTTATCGCTCTTCGACTCCACAATGCCGACTGGAATGAGATGAAGCTCTTTGCCCGTGTCCTTGTTCTTGTAGACGAATTCTTTGTTAAGATCGCGCTTCAAATCGATAATAAACTTCTGTGTTACGAGTACTTCGTACACGCCGTCTTTGCGGTTCGGGTCTGGCAGGCGGCCGTCAATGACGTGTACCCGCTTCTCCAAATCGCTGATCGTACGGAAGCTGCCGGAGACATTAAGCTCCTTCTTCTCCCGCTCAGACGCATCGACAGGAATGACCTTAAAAGACTGTGTACCGCGCGAGATCACATAAGACTGCGAATCCAGCCCGAACCGGGTAGGCGCATTCTTCATGTAACGATCTGCCTTCTGAACGAGCGAGTGAATCTCGTCGAAGGTATGAACACCAGAGATCGAAGTCGAAGCCCGGAGTGTACCCGGATATATCCCTTGATCCTTCTGAAGCTGCTGAAGCTGTTTAAATAACGTCCGCTGCAAAATAGCATGAGAGTAGAGCGGCATGGAGCTGAATAACGCAACGCAAATTGTAAGCCCGAACCAAAGATTAAGCTGTAGCCAGCGATTTTTCGCCATTTTTCGAAAAATCATCGTCCAAATCGCCATCGTTATCTGTTCACCCTCTTCTAAACCGCTTCGAATATTAGTTATTCAAGACGACTTTCATACCAGTCTCAAGCCCTTTGACAATCTCGACATCGGTCGATGTCGTAATGCCGGGCTGCACATCCACTTCTTTGCGGCGGTCGCCGTCAACGACTTGCACATACGTTCGGCCAAGGTAAGTTCTAAGGCCGCTCTTCGGAATAACGATTACATTGTCATGCTTCTGTAAGCTGATCTTGATCTCTGCTGCTTTGCCAAGCTCAAGCTTCGCTCCCTTGGTCGTAACATCGATGTAGAGCAGCTTCGTGTTGCGCTCATCGACATCTTTATTACCTGTAAGCGGCGCATCGGATGGGGACTGCACCACGATACCTTCATATTTGTCATTGCCGATCGTCACATCTACCGGCATATCGCGCTGGATAGCGGTAATCGTCTTCGAATCATCAGCTGTATGAATGAGTCTCATCTTCGTCGGATCGGAAATGGTGACAAGCGGCGTGTAACCGTTCAATCCGTCACCGGGTGACTTCACATCGGCATAGGAAATAACACCACTAATGGGAGCAATCAGCTTCGCCGAATCGTACTGCTCCTTCATGGCGTCCATCATCAGTTGTTCGCGTTCCAGATCGATTTCTTTCATACGCAGGCTCGTCCCGGATTCGCCGCTCGCCTTCGCGCTGTGCAGCACAATTTCGGCACGCTCCAAACTGAGCTTCTCGAGATTCATCCGCAGGTCGAGATCTCCCATATCCAGCTCGGCGATCAAGTCGCCTGCCTTCACCTCATCGCCCTGCTTGACGTAGAGCTCCTTCAATCTGCCGCTCTGCTTATAAAATAAAGGGACATTATAGCTGGATACTACGGTTGCGGCGCCGGAAAACTTCAGTTCGATCGTATCTTTCTTCACATCGATCGCATCGACTTTCTCAGCTGCCGGCTTCACGAGCGGGGGCTGAATGTTCAGCTCTTTCTGCGGCAGCAGCGAGCAGCCGGATAACAGGGAGACGCAAGCAATTACGGCAGCGGTTTGCTTCAATATACGGCGGCGTCTCTTATGAGTTTGACTGGTTCGACTCAGTGACAATCTCTCCATCCTCCAATGCAATAACATGATCAACGATTTCCATGATGCCGGGATCGTGGGTCGTCATAACGACGGTCATGCCAAGATTTTCTACGAGGTCGCGAAACACTTTAATGACTTGCAATCCCATCCGGCTGTCCAGCTCGGCTGTCGGCTCGTCAGCTAGAAGAAGAATCGGCTGATGGGCAATCGCTCTAGCAATAGCTACGCGCTGCTGCTCACCACCGGATAGCTCGGGCGGACGATGCTTCATTCTCGGCTTCATCCCTACCCATTCCAGCGCGCGCTCTGCTCGCTCCCTGTTCAGCTTGTTGTCGTTGCCTGCAATGCGCAGTCCGAATTCAACATTCTCGTAAGCAGACATAAGCGGGATAAGTCCGAAGGCTTGAAAAACAAGGCCGAGATGCGTCCGACGCCAGTTGCTGCGCTGCTTCTCGGGCAGCTTGGAAACGATCTGTCCGTTGAAGAACACTTCGCCTTCCGTCGGCTGATCGAGCGCGGCGAGCAAGTTCAGCAGCGTCGTCTTTCCTGAGCCCGATCGGCCTTTGAGCGCGATCATCGAGCCTTTGTTAATCGACAAATTAATATTTTTGACAGCGGTTACAGAATTGTCGCCGCGGCCAAACACCTTTTTAACATTTACAGCTTTCAGCAGCGGTTGATCCAAAGGCGTTGACAACTCCGCCGTAGTGATTATCACAGGCAGCCAATCTCCTTCCCTATTCCCTTTGCTTCTTCATAATCTGTAAATTTTTTCTATTAGAGTTAGGATACTAGGGTAGCTATAGGCTGTCAACCAGCTAGTTTGGCAGCATCGGAGCAGTTACGCCTAATATGCAGTTGATTATAACCGTTTTCAAGGCAAAATGGGTGAATATTGCGAAAATAATGTGAAGTTTGTGGAGAGGCTGGGGAGGCACGGGGAGCTAGGTAGAATGGAAAGCTAGAGAGCTAAGTAGACTGGGGAGCTATTCAACAAGACCTTGGACGTCCTTTTGCCACCTGCGCCACTGAGTAGCTAGATTGCTGTGTTGGATTTATCCACTTTATTATCCAGATATTAGGTGCTTTCAGCAGGTATGTTGGATTTATCCATTCATTTATAGCGAAATGGTCCTAATTCGTGGCTTTCGAGCCGAAATGAGTGGATTTTTCCATTATAGCAAGCAAATATCGCTCAAATAGCCCTCCTATGATGGATATATCCAACATGGCACGAGTTGAGCTCGTGGGTGCTGCTGTACGTGGAACCACTCTTCAGCGTAACCAGCTGGATTTCCTCGCTTGTGTGGTACGTAGTACCACTCTTCAGCGTAACCAGCTGGATTTCCTCGCTTGTGTGTTACGTAGTACCACTCTTCAGCGAAACCGGCCGGATTTCCTCCCTTGTGTGGTACGTGGTACCACTCTTCAGTTATACCGGCCGGATTTCCTCCCTTGTGTGGTAAGTAGTACCACTCTTCAGCGAAACCAGCCGGATTTCCTCGCTTGTGTGGTACGTCGTACCACTCTTC
>NZ_QTTN01000017.1:0-89853 GCF_003386535.1 Paenibacillus taihuensis | reverse complement strand
GGATTTCCTCGCTTGTGTGGTACGTCGTACCACTCTTCAGCGAAACCAGCCGGCGCTAGGTCAGCAGGCTGCCAATCAGCCACGCGAGCAAGCCCGCGAGCGCGGACGATGCGAGGTTCACCGCATCATTGGTCATGCCGGCGAAGCCGCGCACCCGCTCGGCAGCGACGCCGCAGTGCTCGGCGCGCTCCGTCTCGCTGCCGCACACGCGGCAGCGGTACATCGCTTGCACGGTGGCGCCGAGCAGCGAGTCGGCGAAGGCGCCGGCCGTGCCGGCCACCGCCGCGGCGGCGAGCAGCGCGACCGCCCCGCCAGCTGCGGCGCCCTCAGGCGCTGGCGACGCTCCCGCGAGCAGCGTCGCGACTGCGCCAATAAAGGCGGCGCCAGCGAGCGCGGCGCCGCTTCCGAGCGGCGTGACCCCGCCGCTCGTGCCGGCCGAGACGCGTCGGCCGGTCAAAATCGACCGCGGCGAAGCCGCGCTCAGGGCGCCGATTTCCGTCGCCCAAGTATCGGCGTTCACCGCAGCCATCACGCCGACGAACGCAAACGTCCAGCCGCTGTGCGGCCATAGCGCATGCCCGGCGCACAGCAGCAGGCCAAGGCCGCCGTTGGCCCATACCTGCAGCCAGTCCCGCCGGCCGCTCTTAGCATATTTGGCTTCCGCCTGCTCCTTCTTCTTATGTCTCCTCTTCCATTTGGACAGAGACGACGAAGAAATAAAGAATGCGATCAGCGTGCCGAACCAGAACGGCCCGCCGAACGCAACATAGCAGGTCCCCATCACAACGGCGGACCATGCACCGGAAGCAGACAGCGAGCGCAGCCGATAGGCACAGCCGGCAGCGATCAAACTTCCGATAAGCCCGACCAACACACGGTGGGCGATAGAGCTAGTGGATAAATCAGTCATATGAGGATGAATTCCTTTCCGATGCCAAAAGCAGGATTTTTCGACTTCGTGTTGAAATGATATGTCGAACGGCCTAATACTTTGTCATATTTTAGTCGAATAGCATTTATAAGTTTCACACGTATCCATTCCTAGTTAGTTTTGCTTAGTACGATATATCCCTTTAGCCAGTACTGAAGATAAGGAGCGCTCCTACCTAATGAACCCTGTAACTGATTCATCGCCAGCAGCACAAGAGCGAACGCCGGAAGAACTGCTTCGCATCATCTTTGATTATACCGCTAGAATCGGTAGCCAGAGAAGCCTTAAGAGCGTGCTTCTTCTAATGGCTGATATGGGTCGTGAAATGATATTGGCTGACAGATGTACCGTCTGGCTCATTGACCATAACCGCGGAGAGCTGTTCACGACGATCGCACATGGCGTCAACGAAATCCGTATCCCGCTCGGATCGGGCTTCGTAGGACATTCCATTCTGACAGGCGAAAATTTGCTCATTGTGGATGCCTACGCAGATCCGCGCCACAACGATGCAAATGACAAAAGAACCGGTTACGTGACGAAGTCCATCATCACCGTGCCGTTCGTCGGCAACGACGGCAGCATCATCGGCGCCTACCAGGCCATTAATAAATTAACGTCCCAAGCAGTATTCACCGAACGCGACCTGGATCAGCTGAAGCTGGCTGCTTCCTACGCCGGCAAATCGCTCGAGTCCGTCATGCTCCACGAAGAGATCGTCGCAACGCAGCGCGAAATTATTTCTGCGATGGGCGAGATTGGCGAGAGCCGTTCCAAAGAAACAGGCAACCACGTCAAACGCGTTGCGGAATACTCCTACGTACTTGCACTCGGGTTCGGCCTCCCCCAAGAGGAAGCCGAGCTGCTCAAGCTTGTCTCGCCGATGCACGATATCGGCAAGGTCGCGATCCCTGACGCAGTGCTGAACAAGCCGGGCAAGCTGACTGAGGAAGAGTTCGAGCTGATGAAGAACCATACGACGATTGGCTATAATTTGCTCAAGTCTTCCGGCCGCGAACTGCTCAAAACGGCAGCGATCGTTGCTTACCAGCATCATGAGAAATGGAACGGAACCGGCTACCCGCAAGGGTTGAAAGGTGAAGAAATCCATCTGTACGGCCGCATCACAGCAGTTGCAGACGTATTCGACGCGCTCGGCAGCGAACGGGTCTATAAGAAAGCGTGGGAGCTGGAACGCATTCTCGCCATGTTCAACGAAGAGCGCGACCTACATTTCGATTCCCGCCTGGTCGACGTGCTGCATGAACAGCTTCCCGCTATTCTTGATATCCGCGAGCGATATCGCGATCTATAATTGAAGAGACCGGCTGTCACTAGGTGTGATGGCCGGTCTCTCTTTATTCGAGCGCCTTCCCTGCTGTCGCTGCCTGCTGAAAGCGGTCCGGATAATTCGTACAAATCATTAAGTTCGGATCCATATTACCAAGCCGCCTCATCATCGGCGCGTCGTTCACAGTCCACGCCATGACGGCGACCCCCGCATCATGCATCGACGACAGCAGCTGAGGTGCAACATGTATATAGCCAATCGACAGAAATGTGGTGCCGAGCTGCTTCAAATCCATCACAAGCGTCCAAGGCGACGCATCCAAAATCAGCCCCGTACGCACATCTGCCGTTAACGAGCGAACCGTCTTCAGTGCCTCGCGATCAAATGACGTAATCACCGAGTCATGCTGAAGATTGTGCTTATTCAGCAGATCGATGACTTTCTTCTCGATGCCGGGATAGCGGCCACCGTACGTTTTCAGCTCGATATTCAAACGGCACCGGCCAATCGTTTCGAGCATGACCTGCTCCAGAGTCGGAATGCCCTCACCGGCAAAAGCTTTGTCAAACCAGCTTCCGGCATCCATCTTCCCAAGCTGCTCCGCCGTATAATCGTTCACCCTGCCAGCCGTTCTTGCCGTCCTTCGCAGCGAATCATCATGAATGACGACAGGAATGCCGTCCTTGGACAGCTGAACATCAAGTTCAATCCATTGCACGAATGGAAAGCGCATGGCTTCTTGAAAAGCAGCCATCGTATTCTCCGGCGCAAGTCCCGACGCTCCCCGATGGGCAACACAAGGGTTGAGCATTCGATCATTCACTCCTTCGGCTTCACGTTACCTGCAGCGTCAATCGACGCATGAATCGAAATCGACGAGATCCGCTTAAGCAGCGCAGCCGCATCTTCGCCTTTAAGCGGCGCTGGCTGGGATTGATTCGAGCGCATCGGATGCATCAGAAGCGAGCATTTGCCATCCACGGAACAACGCGCATCGACGACACCGGTATCCTTCGTCTTATCCGGCGTCATCCCTGGGAAGATGAAATTGCCCAAGCTGTATGCGATCCACTTGCCTTTATACGATTCGAAGCCTTGTAAGGTATGAGGATGACTGCCAATAACCAAATCGGCTCCAGCATCGATGTATTCATGCGCCAGGCGCGTCTGGTCGGCATTCGGGTTATCCTCCCGCTCAATGCCCCAGTGCACCATGACAACGACGAGATCGGCTTGTTTCTTCGCTTCTTGAATCGCTTTCACTGCTCGAGTCGAGTCATAAGTCTCGGCAAGACCCGGATGATCCTTGCCTGCTTTCCACGAGCCTTCCGGAATGACCCGTGACAGACCGATGTACGCGACGCTGATCCCTTTGGCCTCCAGCAGCACTGGCTTGAACGCCTCTGCATCGTCGCGCCCCGCTCCCATATTCGGAATGCCTGCGGAATCGAGGTGCTCGATCGTATCGAGAAGCCCCTCTTCGCCTTGGTCCATCGTATGATTATTCGCCAGATTGACGAGGTCGATGCCCGATGCCTTCAAGGCTGGCAGCGCATCCGGCGATGATTTGTATACATATTGCTTATTCTGAGCTGGCGTTCCTCGCGTCGTGACCGGCGTCTCCAGGTTCACCGCCATGAAGTCAGGCTTCTGCAGAAACGGCTGGACGTAGGTATAGGGGTAATCGAATCCGTTCTTCTGCATCAAATTCTCAACCGCTGCGGCGAGCAGTACATCTCCGGCAAAAGAAAGCGTGATCGAATCGCCAGGCGCTGAACTCGTGTCCGTTACGGCTCCACCATCTGCCCCATCCGATACGGCCTGCTGATCATCATGACCCGCTTCCGCATTCGTTCCACTGTTTGATGAATCGTCCGACGTCGCATTGTCGCCCGTCGTCGCTGCGGCGTTATCGCCGCTAGCCGCTGCATTGTTAGTGCCTGTTGCATTCCCATTCTCCGCTGCAACATCCAGCTTCTTGGTCCCGCCGTCTCGCTGAACCACGTAAACAACTGCGAGTGCGCCGAGGATGAGGAGCATCACGATATTGATTGCGAGCAGCCTTCGCATTCGCCCCCTGCGCTGCTTCTTCTGGTGCTGACTTTTTTCAGACCTTGATGCGTGCATAGTCGGCTAAGCTCCTTTTCTCTCGAACATTGACGCATTCATTATACCGCATTTGCGAGCGAGTAAAGGAAACTTTTTACGGCTATTCCGCCGCTTGGATTGTAAAGTAAACTTTGGCGTCCTGCATGCTTCGCACGATACGCCCGCTCTTCTCCAGATGGAACAAATGGGCCAGCGTCTCTGACATGGCGAACCTTAAATTATGCGTATTTCCGGCAATTCGTTCGCCGAATGATTGCATACATAACGTATAACCCGTATCTGCTCCTGATTGAATCAAACTATACATATGCGCCAGCCTGCGTTCATGATGCGAGATAAGCTGGTCGATTCGCTCTTGGTAGTTATCGAATGGGTCTCGATGACCCGGAAAAGCAAGCTCCACCTCATAGCTGCGCAGCTGCGCAAGACTATCCAGAAACAGCTGCAGCTGGTCCTCGCCGTCGCCAGGAACGACGCTAATATTCGGCGTAATATCCGGCAGCACTTGATCGCCGCACAGCATCCGCTTCTCCTCTGAAGCATAGAAGCATAGCTGTCCCTTCGCATGCCCAGGCGTGTCGATCGTATGCCACGCAAGGCCGCCCATCTCGAACGGCTGCCCCGCTTCGAGGAAGGTTACTTTCGGCTGCGGCGACACCTTCGCAATGAAGCTGTCCAGATGCGGCGCAATTTCGTCCAGCATCGTCTGCGGCATTCCGTGAGCTGCGTACAGCTCGGTCAAATCTGCAGCGAATGCGGCACCTGCATCGCTACCCCACAGCCTCTGCGTATATGCATACGAAGCTTCTGAGATATAGACCGGCGCGCCGCCCGTCTTCTCTTGGAACCATCCAGCAAGCCCATAATGATCGGGATGCTGATGGGTCAGCACTATCGTATGAATTGAATTGATGGCGATTCCATGCGCGCCGAGCGCCTCTTGCCAAGCTTGCACCGCTTCCGGTGTATGCAAGCCCGGGTCCACGACTGTATAGCCCCGCTCGTCCTGCAGCAAATAGCTGTTGACCCATTTTAGAGAGAATGGCAGAGGCACCTTCACTTGGATAATACCGCCTGGTCCCGGCCAAATTTTCGTTACGACAGGCTTGCTTCCTTCACTCAATTCGCGGCCCTCCCTTTCAAAATCAGACGAGGCGAGTGCTGCTCATTATACTCATGCGCATCATAGTCGCCATATACATGCGTCAGCTGCAGGCCTGCTTCAGACAACGCCTGCTCGAACCACGCCAGCGAGTACAAGCGCACACGCTCGACATAGCGACGAATACTTGCCTCTTCACCCGGCGCGCCGACCGTAATTCGTTTCTCGACCCAGCCGTCTTCGGTGATGATCCGCACTTCTTCAATATGTAAACCGGATTCCTCATCCATCCGCTCCGAACGCGGCACGAGATTCGCTGCCACATAGGCGCCGTTCAGAAAATCAATCAGGAACGCCCCATCCGCCTTCAGTACACGATGAATCTCGGACAGCACGCGCTTATTATCGTCTTCCGTCTCGAAATAGCCGAACGACGTGAACAAGTTGACTGTCGCGTCGAACGTATCGTCCGCAAAAGGCAGTTTCCGCATATCGCCCTGGATGAGCGACTTGATCAGTCCCTCTTCATTCTGCTCTAGCGCCTTCTGAAGCAGTGCTTCCGACAGGTCAATGCCAGTCACTTCAAAGCCCAGCTGTGCCAGCGCGAGCGCATGCCTTCCCATCCCGCAGCCGACATCGAGAATTGCCGCGCCCGGCGCCAGCTCCAGCCATCCTGCCATACGCTGAACCTCCCGCTTCGCCTGCTCCCAATTTCGATGCTTGTACACAATGATATAATCAGAGCCAAAGCTGCGCTCGAACCATGCCGACATCCATTTCCCCTCTTTCTTTTCATTGCCTTTTATTGTACTTCACCGCTCGCTATTCTGGCAAAACACGCTTGAAGCGGCATAATTTGCTTCCTTGTTATCCATACTATTCCAAGCTAAGGAAGGAGGAGGAAGCATGATGCTGAAACGGATCGAGTCGTTGTTCGCCGAATCGCGGGATTTAACGATGCACCAGCTGCAAAATGACGAGATGTCGATCGAAATCGCCTATATCGAGTCGCTCTGCGATGTCAGTAAAGTGAGCGACTTTATTCTCGTTCCGTTCACGAAGCAGCAGCAGCCTTTCGACGAGATTGTGAAGGTCAATCCGGTCTACAAGCCGCTCGACGACCCGGCGAAATGGACGGATACACTGTTGCTTGGCTTCGTCCTCATCCAGGTGAAAGGCTCGATCTATAAGCTTGATGCCGCACGGGTTATTCGCAATGAAAATCCGCAGACGATGGTCGAAACGGTCATTATGGGGCCGCAGATCGCCCTCAGCGAAGACGTTATCGATTCGATCAACATTATCCGCAGCCGTTACCCGAGCCCGGAGCTTGCTACCGAAGAGCGAACGGTCGGCACCACTTCGAAGACGCGCGTGCTGCTTCTGTATGACAAGCGAAGCGTCGATTCGAACGTGCTGAGCATGGTCAGGAAACGGCTGGAACGCATAATGATACCGATGATTACCGCTACTGGCCAGCTCAGTCGAGCGCTTGGCGACCGGTACACCTTGTTCCCGACAATGATCGTCACGGAGCGGCCGGATCGGGTCTGCAATAGTCTTCAGGAAGGCAAAATCGTATTGCTTCTTCAAGGCTCGATGTTCGCAATCATCATGCCCGTTACGTTCTATGATTTCTTAAGCGCAGTGGACGATCAATTCGATTCTTACTGGATGACGCGCACGCTGCTCGTTCTCCGCTACATCGCTGTCTTGCTGACGATTACGCTCCCAGCCTTGTATGTTGCCATCGTTTCCTATAATCCGGAGCTGTTTCGCGTCCAATTGACCTATTCGATTGCCGGAAGCCGGGCGGGCGTGCCGTACCCGTCATTTATTGAAGTCATTATTATGCTGCTTATGATTGAAGCGCTTGTTGAGGCCAGCGTCCGCTTGCCGAAGTATATCGGCTCTACCGCCACGACAGTCGGCGGCCTCATTCTCGGACAAGCTGCCCAACAAGCCGGTCTCGTCAGCAGCATTATGATTATTGTGACTTCGGTCGTGGCGATCTCGAATTTCGTTATTCCGATCAACAACATGTCCATGGCCATCCGGTTCATGAAATATCCGCTCATCATTATGGCGATATTCTTCGGCATAGCTGGCGTAACGATCGGACTGTTCATATACTTCGTGTATTTAGCCGACTTGCGCAGCTTTGGCAAGCCGTATTTTCGCATCTTCAGCAAAACGCCTTCGCAATCAGGTGATATCGGGCAGGTGGGGCAAGGATGAACCGTTATTTCTACTACTGTGTAACGATCGTAAGCATGCTCAACTTGATGATGTTTGTTCCTTATTTGCTCATTCAGGACCGCTACACCGGAGCCATTTCGTCTATGCTGCTCGCAGCCCTCATCGGTACCACGATGGCTTTCTTGTTTACCTTTGTCATGAAGGCCTTCCCTGGCAAAGGCGTTCCAGAAATCTTCGCCATGTACTTCCCGAAATGGGTGACAGCACCGCTGATGTTTTTTTTGGGCTGCATGTACTTCATTTCCGCATCCATCGTGCTGAACGGTTTCGCTGTGCTTATTAACCGGTTTCTTAATCCGGATACAAGCTCCATTGTCGTGTTGAGTCTCTTGTCGCTTGCCTGTGTTTACGGGGCGACCCGATCCACTTTGACTAACATCTTTATCGTGGAGATGGGATTAATCCTTAACGTACCGCTCATCCTGATGATTCTGTTCAAATCGTACCGAAACAGCAATCTCGATTGGGATGCCATGCTCACCATCGCGCAATATTGGCGCAATCCGCCGAAGCTGAACTCCTATGCAGCTGCGGTTTATCTGTTTACAGGCTATTCCGGCTATGCCATCTTCAATCGGCTGAACCCGCCGAACTTTCGGCTCCGGTATCGCTGGCTCATTCCGCTCGTCTGCTGCTTTATTATGGTGACTTCCTTTTTCGTACCTATTGGCTTTCATGGTACAGAAGCAGTAGCCTCTTACCTGTATGTGTGGAGTGTTACTGCAGATTCCATGACGATGGAGTATGGCTTTCTCGAGCGGGTCGTATTTATTTTCCTGCTGCTGTATTTGAATTTGTCGCTTGTGTATACGGCCAATGTGTGGCATATCGCAATGGAGTTTTTCAAGAGCTGCCTGCCTAAAGCCAAACCGCAGATCGATCCGGAGCGTACCCCGCTCTCCAATTGGGTTATTGCTTGCATCCTCGGTCTATTCACAGTTGTTACCTCTTACCTTTTGGATGAAAAGCAAGACTTGAGGCTTGCAACGAACTGGCTTATCCTGCGTGTCTGCGTAGAAGTCATTTCCGTACTCTTCCTCTTCGTGCTCAGCATCGGAGCAGGCGGAAAGAAACAGTCAACATGAAGTACAATCGAATCTTGCTGCTGACTGTTATGCTGCTGTCGCTCGCCGGATTGACCGGCGGATGCGGCTTTAAGGACATTGACAAACGCTTCTTCGTCGTGGCGATCGGTATAGATCCTCCCGCAGAAGGCGCGAAAGGGTATAAAGTCACGCTTCGCCTGGCCGTGCCATCGCCAAAGGTTGAACCCGGGGCCGCAAAGTCGCGCGTAGAAACCATTCAAGCGACAACGATCGCCGAAGGCGTGCGGCTGCTTAAATCTCATGTCGATAAAGAGCTGGATTTCGGCCATTGCAAGCTGCTGCTGTTCGGAGAAGAGCTGGTCAAGAAGGATTTTAGAGCGCCTATGCAATGGTTTGCCCGCCGTCGAGATATTCAGAGCGTTGCCTATGTCGCAATTGGCAAACCCGACGCCAATTCGATTCTGAACGTCGAGCCCTCCTCCGAACGACTGCCGGGCAATGCGATCTTTCTCACGTTCGGACATGGCGGCACGGAGTCGTCGTATACCCTCTACACGTATTTGTTTGATTTATTAAGACGCGCCGGTGAACGCGGTTTAGACCCGATCCTTCCTATCATGCGCGTCGAGAACAACGGCTATGTCGTTACAAGACTTGGCCTTTTGGACAAATCCAAGCTTGTCACCGTGCTGAATCCGCAGGAAACCGAGATGTTCAATCAAATCCGCTATGAATTTAAGAAGTCGACGGTTGCCGCTTCCTTCGGTGGGCAAAATATGGTCATGTCTGTGGATGGCATATCGTCCAAAACGAAGATTGTAAGGACCAATGAAGGCTATGTATTGAGGCTAAGGCTGAAGATCAAAGGGATATTCGAGGAAGCGCCAATCGGTGTCTATGATCAAGACTGGAAGAAGCTTGAGCAAACATTCAATGCGCAGGTGGAGCAAGAAGCCGAACGCCTGCTTAAGAAGGTACAGCAAGCAGGCGTTGATCCGTTTGGCTTCGGGCTTAAGTTCCGCGCAACCCATGCCGGGAGCGAGAAGACGTGGAAAGCTTGGGAATCGATCTATCCGAGACTGAAGTTCGACGTGAAGGCGAACGTCATTATTGAAGGCTCTGGCATTATCCGGTAGCGATATTGTGTCATAAGCTTTGGTGCGCTGCAGGCGCTGGCGGGCTAGGTCCGGACGAGCCGGTTCGTGCTCCGCAGCTCCTGCAGCGAGCCTGCGCCAATGCCGAACATCGCGGTGCGCAGCTCGAACTCGGTCCGCTCCATCTGGCGGTGCAGCTCGCGCTCTCCGGCGCTGCCTGCTGCCGCCTCAGCCGCTCCGGCAAGGAGCGAGCGGCCGAAGCCGGCCAAATCCGCGCCGAGCGCGATCGCTTTCGCGGCATCGACGCCGCTGTGCAAGCCGCCGCTCGCGATGACGGTCGCATGCGGCAGCGCAGCTCTGACCTCGCGGATTGCGGCGGCGGTCGGAATGCCCCAGCCGGCGAACGCCTCGGCTGCTTCGGCGCGCAGCGGATCGCTGCTGGCGCGGTACTTCTCCACCTGGCTCCAAGAGGTGCCGCCGGCGCCGGCGACGTCAATGAAGGATACGCCTGCTTGCACGAGGCGATCCGCCGTCTCTGCATCGATGCCCCAGCCGACCTCCTTGACGCCGACGGGCACGTCGATGCTGCGGCAAACCTCGCCGATACGAGCAAGCAGACCGCGGAAGTTCGTGTTGCCTTCCGGCTGGAACACTTCCTGCAAGCTGTTCAAATGCAGGACGAGCGCATCCGCCTCGGCAAGCTCTGCCGCCCGACGGCATTCATCGACGCCATAGCCATAATTCAATTGGACGGCTCCAAGGTTCGCGATGATCGGGATCGTCGGGGCATATCGCCGCACTTGAAACGTAGCCGCCAAGGATTCATTCTCGATCGCCGCCCGGATGGATCCAAGTCCCATCGCCCATCCGCGCGCTTCAGCCGCTTCGGCGAGCCGTGCATTGATGACAGCCGTCTCATCCGTGCCGCCTGTCATGGAGCTTATTAAGAGCGGCACTTCCATATCGCGGTCCAAAAAAGTGGTGGAAAGATCAATATCATTAAACGCCAGCTCGGGAAGCGCATGATGGCGGAAGCGATACTGCGCGAAGCCCGGCTCCGTACCGACGCTTTGCACATCTTCCGTCAGGCAAATGCGGATATGCTCTCCCTTTCTTTTGGCGGTTACAAGATGCTCGTCATCTAGCTTGTCTGTCATTTTGTCGCTGTTCTCCTTTTTCGCTATCAAGCTTCCGAATTCATTAAAGCTATCATGGCATATTCGGCAGGGGTAGAGCAAATCCGAATGGCATGAGCGTATTTTTGATTATTTTGATCTAATTTATGATTATTACAATCATTTTAATTGTCGTATGCCACATAACCTCGTATAATAGAAGCAGAAGCTCTAAAACAGGAGGCGCTCAACGATGCAAGTAAAAACGTTTGACAACACGATGGAACTCGATTTGTTCGCTGCCCAGCTATTTGCGGACACTTTGAAAAATAAACCGAATGCGACGCTCGGTCTCGCAACCGGCTCGACACCTGTCGGCATTTATGGAAAAATAATAGAGATGTACAAGAACGGTGCTGTTACCTTCAAGGATGCAACGACATTCAACCTCGACGAATATGTCGGCCTCTCGCCAGAGCATAAGCAAAGCTACGCGCACTTCATGAACGAGCAGCTCTTCAACCATATCGACCTGCCTAAGCATCATGCACACCTGCCGAAAGGGACTGTCCCGGACTTGAAGGCAGAATGCGTGGAGTACGACCGGATGCTCTCCGAGCAGCCCATCGATATTCAGCTGCTCGGCCTTGGTCTGAATGGCCATATCGGCTTCAATGAACCGGATCAGGAGCTGCAAGGCGGAACGCATATCGTGGAGCTGGAAGAATCGACTCGCGAGGCGAATGCGAGATTCTTCGATAACCTGGAGGACGTGCCGACGAAGGCGATTACGATGGGTGTTGGATCGATCCTGAAGGCCGATTCGATTCTGCTCGTGGTGAAAGGTGCCGACAAGGCAGGTATCGTCAAGCAAGCGCTGCAAGGGCCGATTACGACGGAAGTGCCGGCATCGCTCCTGCAAACGCACAAGAACGTTCTTGTACTCGTCGATCGCGAGGCAGGGAGGCTGTTATAATTGGTGCAAACATCAAGTAACTCATGGCTCATCAAGCATGTTCAAACTATCGTATCCGATCAAATTGTCGAAGGCAGTGTAGTCGTAGAAGACGGCAAAATTGCGAAAATCATTGAAGGCGACGCCATTCCAGCTCCATATGAGCAGCTTGAAACGGTAGATGGACTCGGCGGCTGGCTCTTGCCAGGCTTCATTGATATGCATGTCCACGGCGGCGGCGGCGCTGACTTCATGGAAGCGAACCGTGAAGCGTATGAGACCATCACTCGCTTCCATGCTTCCAAAGGAACGACTCGGATGCTGGCAACGACGGTGACCGCTTCTCCTGAAGCGATCGCAGCTGTACTCGAGGCGACTCATGCCTACCGCGATGGCGATGACATGCCGAATACGGTACTGCAAGGTGTTCACTTAGAGGGTCCTTTCATCAGCGAGAAATGGCCAGGCGCACAGAATCCGGCGTTCATTGTTACGCCGCAGGTGGAATGGATTCAAGCGTGGAACGAGCAATACCCTGGACTTATGAAGCAAATTACATTCGCTCCTGAGAAAGAAAATGCAATCGCACTGACGGAATACCTTGCGGAGAGCGGAATTGTCGCTGCTGCAGGACATACGGATGCACTCTATTCGCAAGTCGTCGATGCAGCCGATGCTGGACTTACGCAAGCGGTGCATACGTTCAATGCGATGCGCGGCTTGCATCACCGCGAGCCGGGAACCGTCGGCGCAG
Source organism: Paenibacillus taihuensis (assembly GCF_003386535.1). Taxonomy (GTDB): domain Bacteria; phylum Bacillota; class Bacilli; order Paenibacillales; family Paenibacillaceae; genus Paenibacillus_Z; species Paenibacillus_Z taihuensis. The sequence goes on along the minus strand of NZ_QTTN01000017.1, from coordinate 77,197 downwards.
TTCTAACCGACCACCGGATTCATGCCGAGCTGATCGCGGACGGTCATCACGTCCATCCAGCTGCGATTCGCCTCTTGGTCGCAGCGAAGCCTAGAGATCGAGTCATCTTGATTACGGATGCCATGTCTGCAGCCGGACTTGGCGATGGCCAGTATGATCTTGGCGGCCTCGTTGTCGACGTGGCGGACGGCGTTGCTCGTCTTCGTGATGGCGGCGCTCTCGCAGGCAGCACGCTGACGATGATCGACGCATTCCGCTTTATGCTCGCGCATACGGGCCTTAGCGTTGCCGAGGTAAGCCAAATGGCGAGCGGCAATCCGGCGCGCCAGCTCGGTATCGACGACGTCACAGGCAGCATTGCCGAGGGCAAGCTTGCTGACCTCGTGCTGACGGACACGTCGTTCACTGACGTTCGCCGCACTTGGGTGGAAGGCCGTCAGATCTTCGGATAAACAGTTCTTCAAAGTGCCGAGGAAGTCCAGTGGACTTTCTCGGCACTTTGATATTTTTAGAGTGCTTGGGTCTCACTTCCAAGACACATTCAACTAAGGTACCTGTGCTCTTCTTAAGCTCGAACTTCTTGATCTCCTTCAATGTAGTGCTCCAAAGTACTCTCTTTGCTCTCTTTCAGCGAAATTCCGCAAATATAGCGCTCCAGAATACTCACTTCGGTCTCCTTCCAGGAAAACTCGCCAATGTGGTGCTCCTGGGTACTCTCTTTGGTCTTTCCGCCGAATTCTCGCCACAATAACGCACATGGGTGCCTCGCCACATGCAAAAAAAGCAAGCCCTAGGTAGGCCTGCTTTTACAAATACATATAAATTAATTATTGCTGTCTGATCAGCTTCGTCACTCGACCGTCGAAGATCCACTCGGCAACGTACACATTGCCTTGGGAATCCACGCACACGCCGTGCGGAGAGCTGAATTTGTCCGGACGATAGTAGGATTTAGGCAGGTTCGGCCAGCCTTGCTGCTTGTACGCCTGCTGATCCTCGCCTAAGTGTGTGATGAGACGGTCATCGCGGTCGAGCACCGTAATACGGCTGTCGAGGTCCGGAATGTACACTTCATCACCGAAGAAGTAGAAGCTGCACGGCAGGTCGAGGTTATGATCGACGAAGCGCTTATGTTCGCCTTCAAGTGTGAACACTTGAATCCGGCTGTTACGGCGGTCAGCGACATAAATTTCCGGTTCTTCGCCGCGCAGGTTAATCGAGATGCCGTGCGGCTCAATTACTTGGCCCGGCTCCGAACCGCGGCCGCCCCACGAGCGGATATAATTGCCCTCCGCATCATAATGGTGAATATAGAATTGGCCATAGCCATCCGATACATAGATGTCGCCGTTTGGCGCCACGCACACGTCAGTAGGAACATAGCGGCGCTCAGCATCGTACAGATCAGGACGATCAGGTCCGCCGATCTCCAGCAATGTCTCGCCATCCAGCGTCGTCTTCACAACAAGCGCACGGTTCGTATCTGCGAAGTACAGATATTCGATTCCGTCGTTGTCGCGGTGGAGATAGAAGCCATGTGCCCCGCCTTCGAACTCAGGACCCCACGATGTAATGAAGTTACCGTCTTTATCAAATTTGATAACGGAATCTTTGCCGGTATTATGTACGTAAACGTTATCATTTTCATCAACGACGATGCCGTGTGTGTAGCCGTAAGCGATTCCTTCCGGAAGCTTACCCCAGCCTTGTGCAACTTCATAGGAGTGAGAGGCGTTACCAATAATCAATTTCTCTGCGATCAATTTCTCAGACACGTCACATGTCTCCCTTCAAGTGTTCGTACATCCCCAAGTATACCAAATATTGAGAGTCGTACAAGGAACCAGCTGCCAATTTTCGAAAATAAAAAAAGCAACAGCCGCCTGTGGCAGCCATCGCTTTCGCTTACTTCCTTACTTCATTTCATGGTGTTCGTTCACACACTCGCTCCATACTGCGCATCGGCAATGACGATTTGGATCTCATGCGTCTTGGCAATGGATGCAAGCTGCTGCGGCAGCTCTTCATCGGTAATGAAGCCCTGCAGCTGTGACAGCGGCGCAATCGAGAACAGAGACGTCCGGCCGATCTTCGTATGGTCGAACATCGCGTATGTCGCCTGCGAGCGGCGGATCATCGCCTTCGCGATGTGCGCCTCCTGCTCCGAGTATGTTGTGATGCCGCCTGTTGAAGAGACGCCGTCAACGCCGAGGAACATTTTGCCGATATGCAGCTGTCCGATCATGCCTTCCCCAAGAGGACCGCATAACTCGAAGCTGTTGTGCCGCATCATGCCGCCGGTCACAACGACGTTAATGTCACTGCCTGCCAGCTCCATCGCGACATTCACGGCATTCGTCACCACCGTAATGCCTCTGCGCGTCTTAAGCAGCTTCGCGAGATAATAGTTCGTCGTCCCGCCGGACAAGCCGACGACATCCCCTTCATGGATCAGGCTGGCAGCCGCAGCGGCAATGCGCTCCTTCTCGAGAAACGACAATCCTTCCTTCTCGGCAAAAGGCAGCTCGCGCACCGCGTTCATCCCGTCATACATCGCGCCGCCGATCGTCCGAATGACCGGCTCTGATTTCTCCATCAGCTCCAGGTCGCGGCGAGCCGTCGCCTCTGATATGCCAAAACGTTCCACGAGCTCTTGGATCGTAATCCGTCCCTGCCGTTTCAGCACATTCATAATCTGTTCCCGCCGCCGCTGTCCTTTTGAAGACCCAGCTTCAGCCATCTATCGCTCCACCCAGCCTTTGTCCGATAATCGGCGCTCTACCGTCGTCCATTCCGGCAGCGCTTCCCAGTCACCGCGGCTTTGTATGACAAGCGCGCCGCTAATGCTGCCGAGTCGTACTGCCTCGAGCACGCTCATCCCTTTGAGCAAGCCTGCAAGGAAACCAGAGCAGAAGCCATCGCCGGCGCCTACTGTATCAATGACACGGTCAACCGGATAGAACGGCACTTCAACCGCTTGCCCGTTATCCAGCACGACGTTCATGTCGCCGACGCCTTTCACGATGCTAATCGCAGACAAGCCAGCCAGCTGCTCTTTCACAGCCTCGAAGTCGTCTGTGTCATACAGCAGTCTCAGCTCATCCCAGCCTGGCAGAAAATAATCCGCCTGTGCAGCGAGCGGCAGCACCACTTCGCGCGCCTGTTCGATCGACCATAGCTTCAGCCGCAAATTCGGATCGAAGCTGATCTTCACGCCTGCTTCCTTCGCTGCAGTTACGACAGCGAAGATCGTCTCACGGCAATTGTCGCTGAGCGCTGGTGTTATGCCCGTCACGTGCAATATTTTGCAGCTATGAATGTAATCCAGATCGAGATCGCTCAGCTTCATTCGGCTCGCGGCCGAATGCTTGCGGTAATAGTGTACCGTCAGCTTGCCTGCGACCGTCTCGCGGAACATCATGCCTGTCGGTGCATCTGCAGACAACGTCGCCCGGGACACATCAACGCCTTCACCGCGAATCCGCTTCAGAATGGATCGGCCGAATGGATCGTCGCCCAGGGCGCCGAACCAGCCAACCGATTCGCCAAGTCTTGCTACGCCGATTGCAACATTGCTCTCAGCGCCGCCATAGCTTTGCTCCAGCATTGCGGAGCTTTCAATCGCACGGTGATCCTGCGGCATGAATAAAGCCATCGTTTCGCCAAATGTTAATAAATCCGGCGCTGTCTTCGTCATGGGTTCTCCTCCAATAGACCTGCGGGCGTATTAAATGCTTTTATGGATCGGATATTTCATGAAATAAAGAATGACGATATAGATCACAAGAATGATAAGGCTCAAAGCACGTGCCTTAGCAATGTGTGCGGATGCGCTCTCGCCGCTTTGAATTGCCGTAGCGATACGTTTCAGCGGCTTCGTCACGATACCGCCAAGCGCTGCGATTGCCAAGAAGAGCACCGTTACGATAATCATCCAAATGACTTCGTACTCGCCTTGCGACATCAAGTAGCCGCCAGTCAGCAGCTGCAGCACAAGGAAATATTGGGCAATGCGGTTGGCAGATACGAGACCAGAGGCAAGACCGGCTTGTCCAGCGCCGTCAAGCTTGGAAGCGCGGCCGGCCATCAGCGGCAATACGATATAAAACCCCATTCCAGTCGCACCGATTACGTGCAAAAATAACATAAAATCGAACATGCTTGCTTCCTCCTCAACGAGTCGATACATTAGCTAATTTCAGTAATCGCTATAATGTATTATCTTAACAAGTATACTAAAACGCACGCTTCATTACAAAAAATAGTGCTATTCGTAAGAAGGTGTCAATTGATGCTTAACCATGACAGCCTTTATGGCAAAATAATCGACATCGTCAGGCAGCGCTTCTTTGATCGGTTTCAGCTTCTCGCTGCCGATCTGCTGGATGGTCTCGACGATAAGAGTCTCATGCTGCGCCGGGATGAACATCGCCCAGTCCAGCTCCTCGCCTTCCTGCGCGCAACGCAGCAGATGGTTCTCGATTGTTACTCTGCTCATGCCTCGCATCGCTGCAATGTCGGCGAGCGACTTGCCTCTGCCAAGCAAGGTCAGCGTCTGCATATGGCTTGGCAGACTCTCAAGCTCGGCAAGCTCGGCGGCATCTGCCTCGCTAATTTGCACCTTCGGCTCAGCTGTTGCTGCTGCAGTTGCTCGGCTTGGCTGGGCAACTTGTGACTGTGGCTGCGGGTCGTCGGTTCTAAGTGCAGCTGGATATCCTCCCGAAGCTGCTCCATCTTTGAAATCGCGTACGATCGTAATCACATCGATTCCGTATTTGCGCGCCTTCGCCTCGCCGACGCCTTTCACGCCGAGCAGCTGCTCGGTCGTAACAGGCTGCCTGTCGGCTATTTCACGGAGCGCTGCATCAAAGAACAGCATGAACGGCGGCACGCCTTCTCTTGCAGCCGTCACGCGGCGCCATTCGCGCAGCGCTTCGAACAGCGGCGTGTTCGCGGCTGACACGTTCGTACCAGCGGTTTCTCTCCGCTTGGCAGCAGCGCTCTGCCGCCGGTGAACGGTCAGCTTCCCTTCCAATACGGGCAGCGCTTCGGCCGTCAACGATACCGTCGGATATTCGCCTTCGCTGATCCGGAGATAGCCTTCCGCAACAAGATAGTAGAGCAGGTCGGTAATCTCCTTCTCCGCCCAGCTGCGCATCAGTCCGTATGTAGAGAGCTTGTCCAGCCCAAACTCGAGTATCCGCTTCTCTCGTGACCCTTTTAGCACCTTCGCAGCCATCGAAATACCGAAGCGCCCTTTCATCCGCCCAACACAAGAGAGCGCCTTGCGCGCATCCTCCGTCGTATCAATCATTGCGCTTTGATCGAGACAGTTGCTGCATTTGCCGCATTCCGGCACATCTGCTTCACCGAAGTACCGCACGATATATTGCAGCAAACATTTCTCCGAACGAGAGTAGTGCATCATCGTGTACAGCTTGTTCAACTGAATGCTTTTGCGATCAGGGTCCGTCGTACTTCGATCGATCAGAAACCGCTGAACCTGCACATCCTGCGGCTCGAATAGAAGAACGCATTCGCTCTCCTCTCCGTCTCGCCCTGCACGTCCAGCCTCCTGATAATACGACTCTACGTCGCCAGGCATCTGCCAGTGAACCACATAGCGCACGTTCGGCTTATCGATCCCCATCCCGAACGCATTCGTTGCTACCATGACACGATACTCGTCGAATCGGAACTTCTCCTGCGCTTCCGCCCGCTCCTCATCGTTCAAGCCGCCATGGTACTTGCCTGTGGCAATGCCAAGCTTCATCAGGTCGTCGCATACTTCCTCCGCTTCTTTCCGTGTCGCCGTGTACACAATACCGGATTGGTCTGGCCGTTGCTTCAAGTAGTCACGAAGAAACTTCTTCTTATCCGTCCCTGTGACCACCGATAACGTAAGGTTCGTTCTAGCGAAGCCGGTTACGAATATATTCGGCTTGCGAAGTCCCAGCATCGCTGCTATATCCTCGGATACCTCAGGCGTTGCCGTTGCCGTAAACGCGGCTACTGGCGGGCGGTTCTCCAGCCTCCCGATCCAACCCGCAAGCTGCCTGTAGCTTGGGCGGAAGTCATGCCCCCACTGCGACACGCAGTGCGCTTCATCAATCGCGATCAGCGGGATATGCATTTGGCTCGACAAGGAGTCGAACATCGAGCTGTCAAGTCGCTCTGGCGCAACATAGAGCAGCTTGTACACGCCCTGGGAAGTTTGGCGCACGACTTCGCGGTACGATTCCGCGCTTAGTGAGCTGTTCAGATAAGCAGCGGATACGCCAAGCCGGTTCAGCGCATCTACCTGGTCTTTCATCAGTGAGATGAGCGGCGAAACGACGATCGTCGTTCCAGGCAGCAGCAGTGCAGGAAGCTGGTAACAGATCGACTTACCACCGCCTGTCGGCAGGATGGCGAGCGTATCCTTCCCCTCTAAAACGCCAGCGATGATATCGCTCTGACCTTTACGGAAGCTGTCGTAGCCATACACCTGCTTCAGCGTACGCAGTGCTTCTTCTTGATGCGTACTCATTTCATGTTCCTCCTTCCACCATCAAAAATGAAGACCCTGACGATACTGCATCAGGGTCTCATGTGCTTCATGAGCTTATCATGCTCTCTAGATCGTTCTAGGCACCGGTGTTCCCGCCATTCACGATCGCGATGACACCACGAACCGAATTAGCTGATTTCTGCAGCGCCTCTTTCTCCTCGGCTGACAGCTCCAGCTCGAAGATCCGCTCGATCCCATCGCCGCCAAGAATAACAGGCACGCCCATGAACAAGTTATTGTAGCCGTACTCGCCTTCAAGCAGCGCAATAACGGGTAATATTCTTTTCTTATCTTTCAGTATCGCTTCGGTCATCTGCACGAGCGAAGCAGCAGGCGCATAATAGGCGCTGCCGTTGCCGAGCAAGTTGACGATCTCGCCGCCTCCGACACGTGTTCGCTGCACAATGGCCTCAATTCGGTCAGCCGGAATCAGCTTCTCGATTGGGATGCCGCCGACGTTCGAATAGCGTACGAGCGGTACCATATCATCGCCGTGACCGCCGAGCACGAAGCCTCGAACGTCCTCAGTTGAAACGTTCAGCTCTTCCGCAATGAACGTGCAGTAACGTGCAGTGTCGAGGACACCGGATTGGCCGATGACTCGATTTTTCGGGAATCCAAGTGACTGATACGCAACGAAAGTCATCGCATCGACCGGATTAGAGAGGATGATGACATAGGCATCCGGGCTAGTTGCTTTAATGTTCTCACAGACGGATTTGACGATGCCGGCATTCGTGTTCACCAAATCGTCGCGGCTCATACCAGGCTTGCGCGCGATACCTGCCGTAATGATGACGACGGAAGAGTCCTTCGTGTCCTCATAGTTGGAAGTACCGATGATTTTGGAGTCGATGCCTTGAACAGGTGTTGATTCCATCATGTCCAGTGCTTTCCCCTTCGTCGGATTCTCCAGCTGCGGAATATCGACAAGGACAACATCGCCAAGCTCTTTCTGTGCGAGCATCAAAGCCGTCGTCGCACCGGTAAACCCCGCTCCAACAACAGTAATCTTATTACGTCTAATCGCCATCGTACACTACCTCCTAAAGTTTAGGATTAGTTTCCCCGATTGCAACCTTCATTATTGATCCTTATCGCGCTGTTCTGTGTTTATGTCTTTGCCGCCTCGAGCGGCCACCATGCTCAAACCTATTATAGCGTGCAAAAACCGCAATAGCGAATGCTATGCGGTTCTTGCGAAAGCGATACACGTACCACTCTATATAGCGTATGTCTAACTCCAACGTTATACCTTCCGGTGTCCAGAGGGTGGTAACCCTCGGGGTCCCCCTCCTTGGAGGGGGATAGTCCGAAGTTTTATTGTGAGGAAAGAGATACGTTATTCGATACGAAGTCCGAAACTACAGGTTTTTAATAATTTCGTCAGCGAACGCCGAACATTTAACTTCTGTTGCGCCTTCCATCAGACGAGCGAAGTCATAAGTCACTGTTTTGTTGTTGATTGCTGTTTCCAGACCTTTGTAGATGGAATCAGCAGCTTCTTGCCAGCCAAGGTGCTCAAGCAGCATTACGCCGGAGAGGATAACCGAACCTGGGTTGACAACGTCAAGGTCAGCGTATTTAGGCGCAGTACCGTGAGTTGCTTCGAAGATCGCATGGCCAGTCAGGTAGTTGATGTTCGCGCCCGGTGCGATACCGATACCGCCAACTTGTGCAGCCAGTGCGTCGGACAGGTAGTCGCCGTTCAGGTTCAGCGTAGCGATAACGTCGAAGTCCGTTGGACGAGTCAGAACTTGCTGCAGCGCGATGTCCGCGATTGCGTCTTTAACGATCAGCTTGCCAGCAGCTTCTGCTTCTTTTTGCGCTTTGTTCGCAGCGTCAGTGCCTTCAGCTTCTTTAATGCGGTCGTATTGACCCCATGTGAATGTTTGGTCAGCGAATTCTTGCTCAGCGACTTCATAGCCCCAAGTTTTGAATGCACCTTCAGTGAATTTCATGATGTTGCCTTTATGAACCAGCGTCAGCGATTTACGGCCATGCTTCAGCGCGTACTCGATTGCTGCGCGAGCAAGACGCTTCGAACCTTCTGCAGAAACTGGCTTGATGCCGATACCCGAAGTTTCTGGGAAGCGGATTTTGTTAACGCCCATTTCATTTTGCAGGAAGGAGATGACTTTCTTAACAGCATCGGAACCTTCTTGGTACTCGATACCAGCGTAAATATCTTCAGTGTTCTCACGGAAAATAACCATATCTACTAGCTCAGGGCGTTTTACCGGGGAAGGCACGCCGTCGAAGTAACGAACTGGACGCAAGCATACGTAGAGGTCAAGCTCTTGGCGAAGCGCTACGTTCAGGGAACGGATACCGCCGCCGATTGGCGTAGTCAATGGACCCTTAATGGCTACGATATATTCACGAATTGCAGTCAGCGTATCAGCTGGCAGCCATTCGCCGTAGTTATTGAATGCTTTCTCGCCGGCAAATACTTCGTACCAAGCGATCTTCTTCTCGCCGCCGTATGCTTTCTCAACTGCTGCATCCAGAACGCGCACGGATGCTTTCCAGATGTCACGGCCTGTGCCGTCGCCCTCGATGAAAGGTACGATTGGGTTGTTTGGCACGTTTAGTACGCCGTTATCGATTGTGATTTTGTCGCCCATAGTTGGCAACGCGAATTTTTCGAGTTTCATGGTTTGAAATCCTCCTATAATTTGAAGTTCGTATAATCGCTATACATAACATGACGGGAGCCGGCTGTCCGCGCATGCTTCGCGCTGGCAGTCGGCACCCCGTCACGACAAGGCCGCTAGTACTAATTAACGCTCTGCAATCGGAGTAACCTTTTGATCTACTGGACCTGTGTACTCGGCACGCGGACGGATCAAGCGGTTGTTCTCGTATTGCTCAAGAATGTGCGCTGTCCAACCGGAGCAACGGCTGATCGCGAAGATCGGCGTGAACAAGTCGCGTGGAATTTGAAGCGTTGTATAAACCGATGCGGAGTAGAAGTCAACGTTCGGCTTCAGTCCTTTTTGACCGGTTACCAGCTCTTCAATTTTGACGGACATTTCGTACAGCTCCATGTTGCCTGTCAACTTGCCAAGCTCACGGGACATCTTCTGCAGATGCTTTGCACGCGGATCGCCGCCTTTGTAAACACGGTGACCGAAGCCCATAATCTTATCTTTGTTCGCCAGCTTCGCATTGATATAAGATTCAACGTTATCGAACGAACCGATTTCTTCGAGCATCACCATAACAGCTTCGTTCGCGCCGCCGTGCAATGGACCCTTCAGAGCGCCGATTGCCGAAGTTACGCCGGAGTAGATGTCCGACAACGTAGCAACTGTAACGCGCGCTGCGAAAGTGGAAGCGTTCAGCTCGTGGTCTGCATGAAGTACAAGTGCTTGGTCAAGCGCTTTAACCGCAACTTGATCCGGCTCTTGGCCTGTCAGCATGTATAGGAAGTTGTAAGCGATCGATACGCCGGATTTCGGCGCTACTGGCTCTTGGCCTTTACGAATGCGGGCAAAAGCAGCAACGATCGTCGGGATTTGCGCTTGAAGTTTGATTGCTTTCCTAATATTCGCTTCTTGCGACATATCGTTAGCGGATTCATCATACAGCGCCAAGCTCGAAACAGCTGTACGAAGCGCCGCCATCGAGTTTGTGTTGCTTGGGTAAAGCTTGATTTGTTCCAGCACTTGTGCCGGTACTGCTGCGTATTCGCTAAACTTCTGAATCAGTTCGTCCAGCTCGGATTGATTCGGCAGCTTGCCGTACCAGAGTAAGTAAGCCACTTCTTCAAAAGAAGCGTGCTCAGCAAGATCGTCGATGTTGATCCCGCGATATGTCAGTACGCCATCGATGATGGAGCTGATCGAGGATGTCGTTGCGACAATACCTTCCAGACCTTTCGTTACTGTCATGTTTCTCTCTCCTTTAACCTCTGTTTATTTAAAATAAATGGAGTAACGTTAACAATAATTGGATTCGAGTTCCACAATCGTCGCTTTAATCATATCGGATTTTGACCAGGAAGTGAACAAAATCGGACATAAAATTGCTTTATCGGCACCATAAAGGTTTTTTCTTCTACTTAACCTGCATTGATTTTTCCCTAAACATTTCACTTTTACCCGCGCAAAACAACACTTTATTGCGGTTGTTCCAAATGGTAAGATGTGCAGTATAACAAGACTGGCTTTACGCCTCTTAAGGGGGAATCTCGAATGACAGAACAGCGCATAGGCATCATTGATATCGGATCCAACTCGATTCGGCTTGTTGTTTATGAGCGTACAGCCGGCGGAGCTCACCGCGCTATTGACGGCAGCAAACATTCCGCACGTCTCAGCGAGCAGCTCGATGATAACGGAGCACTTCCTGAGCCATCTATAGATGAATTGGTCGAGCTGGTCAACCATTTCCGGCTAATTTGCGCTCATCATCGCACCGGACATATTCGCGCCGTAGCAACGGCAGCGATTCGCAATGCAACCAATCAGGAGCATATTCTTCATCGCATTGAAGCGGAAACCGGCCTGCCAATCGAGCTGTTGTCAGGCAAGCAGGAGGCCGATTACGGCTACCTCGGCATGATCAACTCTATGGTGATTGAGGACGGATTCTTAATCGACATTGGCGGCGGCAGCACAGAAGTATCGCTGTTCAAAGGTCGTAAGCTTGTGCAGGCCGTTTCGTTCCCGTTCGGCTGCGTCAGCATGACGAAGCGTTATGCCAAAGGCGGGATGCTGACCGATCAGCAGCTCAAGGACCTTGAGAAACATATTGAAGAAACAGTGGAGCAAGAGCCGTGGCTGCGCAACGCGCCGAACTTGCCGCTGGTCGGCATTGGCGGTACCGTTCGTGCGCTTGGAAAGGTGCATCAAGCCCATGTCAGATATCCGTTCCCAAGTACGAATAACTATCCGCTTGATTCTGCTTCGACCGACGAGCTGTTCGAGCTTATGCGCAAACAGCCATTGGATAAGCGAAGCAAAATACCTGGCCTGTCCAAAGACCGGGTCGATATTATCGTCCCGGGGATTGCCATCCTGCGGGCGATCTTCCGTGTCACGATGGCATCTCATTATGTCGTATGCGCAGCCGGCCTTAGGGATGGATTGTTCTATGCTACCCGTTTCCCGGATCGTCCGCGACTCGATGATGTTGTTACATACAGCGTGAACAATCTCGCTGCCCTTCACCCGGAAGCGCCGATGCAGCACACTTCGCAAGTCAATCGCACCGTGCTGAGCCTGATTGATCTGCTTGGAGCGGAATTGCCCGATTCAGACCGGGCACGCCAATATCTCGATATCGCTTCCATCCTGCATCGTATCGGTGCGAGCATCGATTATTACGATTACAAGAAGCATACCTTCTATCTGATGATCAACTCGCATATTAATGGCTTGTCGCATCGGGAGCTTCTCATCACTTCCTTGGTAGCTTCCTATAAAGGCAAAAGCCGAGTGAAACAGACAGCAGCCGCCTATAAGCCGCTGCTCAGCGAAGAAGACGTTGACACGGTATGCAAGCTTGGCGTCGTGCTGCAGCTCGCCATCGCACTCGACCGCAGCGAAACGCAGGCGATCGGCAAGCTGAGCATCGAAGCATCCGGCGGCAAGCTTCACTTGCGCGCGCTTCGTGCCGACGGCATGCTCGCGGTCGAACGCAAAGAGGTCGATTCGCTCGCGAGCGACTTCAAGAAGCAGTGGAACTTAACGCCGATTCTGTACCCGCCTGATTACCGGTAGCTCTTCCATTTGCGAATATTTTTCGCAGCGAACTGGCTTCTAAGGGCAGGTTCATCATTCCGCACCGACTCATAGCTACCGTCGGATTGCAGCTCGCGAGCCTTACGATTATCGTCCAAATTGAGCTTAAGCACGTTCATGAGCGTATTGCGCAATTTGGCATCGAACACAGGGCACAAGAGCTCAATCCGGCGGGTCAAGTTACGAGTCATCCAATCCGCGCTGGACAAGAACAACTCCTCGTCCCCTCCGTTATTGAAGTACATAATCCGGGAATGCTCCAGGAACCGGTCTACGATACTAATGACCCGAATATTCTCACTCTGTCCAGGCACGCCAGGACGAAGGCAGCATACGCCGCGCACGATAAGCTCGATGCGAACACCAGCTTGCGATGCTTCATACAGCTTATCGATCATTTCCTGATTCGACAGGCTGTTCATCTTCGCGATAATATGCGCCGGCTTCCCTGCTGCAGCATGTTTCTTCTCGCGATCGATCAGATCGAACAGCTTATCTTTCAAATCTGTAGGGGCTACGCCGAACGCTTTCCACTCATATGGCGAGGAATAGCCCGTAACTTCATTGAACAATGCGGATGCATCCGCTCCGATGATCGGATGTGAAGTGAACAAGCCGATATCGGTATAGAGCTTCGCCGTACTGTCATTATAGTTACCTGTGCCAACGTGGACATATCGGCGCAGCATGCCTTGCTCTCTGCGCACGACGAGTATAATCTTCGCATGCGTCTTCAAACCTACGAGACCGTATACGACGTGACAGCCTGCTTTCTCCAGCTGACGTGCCCAGGCGATGTTCCGCTCCTCGTCGAACCGTGCTTTCAGCTCCAGCACAACCGTCACCTGTTTGCCCGATTCGGCCGCCATCGCAAGCGCTTGAACGAGTGCGGATTGACCGCTGACCCGGTAAAGCGTCATTTTGATCGCGAGCACATCGGGGTCATGGGCTGCATCCGTCACGAAATCCGTAACGGCATCGAACGACTCATACGGATGGTAGAGCAGCACATCCTCTTGGCGAATGACAGAGAACATATCATCTTCGTCAAACTCATGCGGATAGACGGATTCAATTCGTTCGAACCGAAGATTGTCATAGCCAGGCACCGCAAAAGCAAACTTCATCAAGAAGCTTAGGTCCAGCGGCCCATCAATTTCAAACACATTCTCGCCTTGCTCGAGCTCTTCGTTAAGCATTTGCAGCGCATAAGGATGCATGCCCTTGCCGTACTCAAGCCGAACGGGAAGACCCCATCGGCGACGGCGCAGCTCCTTCTCAATCTCTTCGAGCAAATCTTCCGCGCCTTCTTCGTTCAACGTTAAGTCCGCATTACGAGTTACACGGAACGGGTCGACCGCAATCGTCGTATAACCGTTAAAGAGCGTGCTAATATGCCGCTCAATTAACTCCTCGAGCAGCAGAAATTCATTCTTCTTGCTATTGACGCGGTTCGGAAGCTGTATGAACCGGGATAGAATCGATGGCACCTGTACAATGGCGAAGAATGGCTCCTCTTCATCGGGCATATTCTCGCGGCCGAGCAGTACAGATAGATAGAGCTCTTTCGTATGAAGCAGCGGGAATGGGCGGCTTTGGTCGACCGCCATCGGCGTTAATACAGGAAAGACAATATCCAAGAAGTAGTCGTCGACCGCTTTCAACTGCTGAGCGTTAAGCTCGTCGATCTGGCGGAAGCAGATGCCTTCTTTGGATAAGCCGCGAAGCACTTCACGATAGGTTCGATATTGGTCTGCTACCATGAGGTCTGTACGCTTCATCAGACGTTTCCATAGCCCTGCAGGTGAATAGCCGGTAAAATCTCGCTTCGTATACCCAGCCTTCATCTGGTCTTGGATGCCCGCTACGCGCACACTCATAAATTCATCGAGGTTGCTTGAGACGATCGCCAGGAATTTGGCACGCTCCAATAACGGATTGTCTTGATCCTGCGCTTCCTCCAGCACTCTGCGATTAAACTCGACCCAGCTCAAGTCGCGGTTTACATAGGGCGACAATGCTTTGTTCATTTGTGTAGTCCTCCTGCTTGTCGAATAATACAATTATGAAGTACCAATGTTCGTCACATGTTAACGATTTGTAAACAAGGCGTAAAGTTGTCCGGACTCTCGTACATTTTTGGTAAATGATTCATCGGCTATGCTACAATTAATCAATAAGAAGTCCGTTCAGTTGAAATACTATACCGCTATGCATTTTATAAGGAGTGATCGTTAGATGGATCGTGTCATTTGGAAACGGGTATGGCGCGCGTTTCTGCTGCTTATCGGACTGATAGGCGCAGTGCTGGCTGTTATCTATGTAACGCCTCTCGTATATCCTTTTTTACTCGGCTGGCTTCTCGCTTATGCCATTAATCCGATCGTTAACATGCTGAACCGGAGACTGAAGCTGCCGCGGTGGATTGGTGTCACTCTGACGCTGCTTGTCTTCGTCGCAGCGATGCTTACCATAGTGTCCGCTCTCGTGACGCGCATCGTTGTCGAAATCATACACTTGTCGAAATCGCTCAGCAACTCTATCGACTGGTGGAGTGATGAATTCAAGTCGATTGCCGCCTCGCCGGAAATTCAAAACCTGATCGACAAGCTCAATTCCTTCTACGATGCCAATCCGAACTATCACGAGACCATTAACGCCCGAATATCCGATACGGCCAATTTGCTCGCACAAACAAGTACCAATATTATAACCTATTTCTTAAATGGTATTGTGAATATTATTACTTCCTTGCCAAATGTAGCCACAATCTCGGTAGTCGTTCTGCTTGCCGCATTCTTCATATCGAAAGATTGGTCCATTTATGTCAAGCGGATGACGAACTGGTTCCCGGAACAAATCAGACAATCCACATCCGTTGTCTGGGTCGACCTGCAAAAAGCTTTATTCGGCTACTTGCGCGCCCAATTTATTATGATTTCAATTACGGCCATTGTGGTAACGATCGGCTTGCTCATCATCGGTGTCGATTATGCGATTACGATAGGAATGCTCATCGGCCTCGTCGATCTGCTGCCTTATCTCGGTGTTGGCGCTGCGATGATTCCATGGATCGCGTATACGTTCATCTATGGTGAAGTCTCGCTTGGTATAAGCTTATCGATCCTCTACGGGATCATTCTGGTCTGCAGGCAAATGATCGAGCCGAAGGTACTCGCAAGCAGCGTCGGGCTCGAAGCGCTGCCGACACTAATCGCGATGTTCGTCGGGCTTAAGCTGTTCGGCGTCATCGGCCTCATTATCGGGCCCGTTTCACTTGTCATACTGTCAACGATACATAAGGCAAATGTGTTTCGAGACCTGTATTCGTTCGTCGTCCGAGGGCCTAAATGACCGGCTAAATGAACAACCAAATGAACTAGAAAAGGACCTCAGACACCACCATAAAGTGGCGTCTGAGGTCCTTTCTTTCTTAACTATTCCAAACCAAGCAGCTTGTAGATGACTTTCGCGCTTTCCGCGCGTGTCGTGCTGCCTTTCGGATCGAAGTGCCCGCCGTCTATCCCGTTAAGAAGACCAAGCTTAACGCCCGCTTGAACCGCATCCCTCGCCCAAGCACTGATCATCTCTGCATCCTTGAAGACTAGCTCCGCCCCGCTTCCTTCCTTGTTGCCATTCTTCGCTTCGTACGCACGAATAAGCATGCTTGCCATTTCCTCGCGAGTAATCGAATCATTCGGCGCGAATGACGCTGCACTGCGGCCGTGAACAATGCCAGCTTCCGCCGCTGCCGCCACGTCACCGGCGTACCATGCGCTCGCAGGTACATCTTCGAAAGCAGCTGGCTTCGCTGACTTCAGCTCCAAAGCGCGTACAAGCAATGCCGCGAACTCCGCACGCGATACGCTGCGGCCCGGCTCGAAGCGCCTCTCTTCTGTCCCGTTCACGATATGCTTCGAAGCCAGCTCTCTTACCATCGACGCCGCCCAGTGCGAGAGCGGGACATCAACGAACGATTTGTCGTATTCCAGAGCCGCATAGCTGGAGAAGTGAACCACTTCCACAGTCATCGTACCATCTGCGTTCAGCTTGCCTCCCACATATTCGAGCTTACCGTTATCCGCAATATAGTAGATACCCGTAAGCTTCTTGTTCGCGTCGCCGTTCAATTTGAACGTGAGTGTAATCGGCTTCGTAAACTGACTGAGCACTGCTGTTTCCTTACCATCTGCGCCTACTTGCGCGAGACGGAAATCATAAATTTCCGAAGCGCCTTGCAAGTGCGTGTCAGCTTGATGGTCCAATCTATTCAGAAGCTCTTGCTTCGCTTGACCGCTCAGTGGTTTCATCTGCAGCGAAATACTGCCGCCTGCAGACGGCTGACCGCCAAGCGCAATCAGCTGGCTCAAGTTCTCGCTCGGCACAGCAATGACGACATCTCCTTGTCTGATCTCGAGCTGCTTGCCTCCGAGCAGAGCGACTGTATTCGCAGGAAGCACCACTTGGCTCTTGCCTTCTGCGCTCAGCACGACGTTACCGTTATAAGAAGCATTGCTGATTGCTGTCTGCAGCTGTGTCTCCGTGAACGTCACTTTATTTGCATCTGTACGAGTGTTGTGATCATCTGGAGGCGATTGCGGTGTGCCTGTATCATCGCCTTCTCTTGTAATCTCAAGCTTCAACGTCTTCGTCGCCTGGCTTGCGCGGCCAGCATCCGTATACCACGGCAGCCCCAGCGTCTCGTCACTCGGCTCGATATGCAGCGTGAATGTGTTCTTACCCACCTTAAGTGGAACATTCTCTACGAGTACATCACCCGTTGCACTCATCTCAGATGGCTTGATTGGGGTACCGTTAATCGTAAAGTCAACACCGTAAGGAACGTTCGCTTTTAGCGTAAAAGTATCTTCATCCGTCGTATACGAAATGTCATCTCCATACGAAATCCGAGGCATCGTCACAATCATCGGCATATCTACCCAGCGCAGAACGTAATCGTCCACAACCATCGTGTTGCCGCCTTGGTTCTTGATCGTGAGCTGCATATTCGTATCTGTCGATGAGTAAGCGTAATTGCCGGAATCCACGGTGTCATTCGCAAGACGGGCATGCGAAGTCAATGCCTCTGTCTCCCAAGTACCTCGGGTATATTTATACTGAATAGACTTGCCGGCCATCATTTTGAAGCTGTATTCCACAACATCGCGTGTTGTCGCACCGCTTGGCACGCTCAGCTTATAACCCGACGAATTCCAACCGTTCAGATCGCCTGCCAAGTAGATATCGTCTTGAACCGGCGTGTAGCTTGGCAGATGAACGCGCAGCTTCACATCAACCATGACAAGCTTAGGCGTGACGGACTGATCTCCGGAGAAAGCGCGATTGTACGCTCCATCTACTGCTGCCACTTTATACGTGTAAGCCGTATCGTTACTCACCGTAAAATCTACATAGGATTTCGCTGTGTTATCGGCAGTCGCAATCCGTGTGTACTCCGAATCCGCCGTTTTGCGATAAATCTCGTAATGATGCGGCGTCTCCCCCGACTGTGCGGCGGTCCAATTCAACTGCACGCGATTCGACTCCGTTGTAATGTCGGCGAGCAGAGGTGCTTCCGGCGCAGTCGTATCGTTACTGTCTGCATATACATCGACATAGGACTGGGTCGACTCAGAGAAGGTGAATCCATTATCGCTCGATACTTGGGCGAAGAAATAGTAGGCGCCCGTTTCTATCGGCTCAAAGGAAGCCCAATATACTTTCCGACCATTCTCCGTGTCCTGCTTGTAACGCAGCTTCGTCGTTTCTGCCTTTGCCTTATCCGTGCCTTCCTTGTAGTAAACAAGGCGTGCGATGAGGTTTGGCGCTTCTTTGGAGGCATACGTTGAACTGTCAGTCAATCCCGGAATGTTGACCGTTACCTCGATCTCTCCAGTCTTATGTCCAACCCCAAGCGTGACTGGAGCGGATTGTTGCGTGATGGCAACTCCCTCGATTGTAAAAGAAGGCGTCGCTGACGCATATTCGCTTAGCAGACTCTCACCACTGTCCGTAACGGCGGTAACGGTGTAGTAGTACTTCTTGCCGTTCTCCACGGTTGTATCCGCCCATGTATTTCCATCCGCGTGACCTGCGAAATCCAATTGTCCGCCTTCAATCGCGGCGCGATATACATTATAGCCCGTAGCATCGTCGACAGCGTCCCATGTCAGCGAAACCTCGCCATTGCCTCCAACTGCAGCTACATGCAGCACTTGTGGAACTAGCGCAAGCTCCGTCGTTGACGACATCATCAGACCTGACATCGCTTTCACGGTCAACGCAATAACGCCGCCTGAAACCGTTCCTTCCATGTTGCTGCCCAGTTGATCTGCAAGTTTCAGCCCTTCCGGCAAGAACCCGGCAACATTCGCCTGAATCGTAACGTCCGATGTGCCTCGGTTCACGACGACAAGACCCGCATGCTTATCTGTCTTGCGCGCATACGCAATGACATCGCCCTGATTGTATGCGTTCTTCAGCTCGCCTGTGCGGAATGCTTCATTGTTCTGGCGAGCATTGGCTGCTTTCTGGTACGTGTCAAACAACGATGCATATTTGCCAACGCCGGCATAATTGCCACTCGCGCCAGACACCCGTTCCCATGGGAATGTACGGCGTGAATCCGGGTCCTTCGTGCCTGTCAAGCCGACCTCATCGCCATAATAGATTGTAGGTGCGCCTGGGTACCCCATTTGGAAAATAGCTGTGAGCGCCTGCATCTTAAGTGCTTTATCCGATGCTTCAGGAGCAATCGCCAAATGCTCTTCTTCCCACTCCGGCTTGTCATATTTCGTAATGGAGCGGATCGTATCGTGGGAATCAACCAGATTCAGCATCACTTGCCATGCCTCAGCCGGATAATCCTCACGGATCGATTCCAATGCGTCGTTGAACTGCTTGGCATTGCCGCTAATAATGAAGCTTTGCAGCGCGCCGCGGAAACGATAGTTCATAACCGAGTCGAATTGATCACCGAGCAGGAAACGAGTTGCAACTCCCCACTCTTCGCCAAGAATGATCGGATCCGGAACCTTGTTGCCGTTGCTGTCCGTGCGGCCAACCGTAGATTTGACAGCTTTGCGGAACTGCTCCCATGTACCGGAGGATACGTCAGGCGCAACGTCAAGACGCCAGCCGGTTGCCCCCATCCACTCCCAGCGCTGCGAGTTGGCTTTCTGCATCATCGCTTCCGCCTCTTCGTCGGACTTGCCGTTCAAATCATGACCGATTACGAGATCGCGATAGCCTTGCACGTTCCACTCGTGGTTGCCGGGCAGCCCTTCGCTGTCGCCTTCCGACGCTTGCGGTGCATCAATGACAGGCAACGAATCATAGCCCCACCAGCCTTCATATTTGTAGTGCCCATCTACCTGCTCATTCGAAACCGTAAACCAGTTGGTGAAGTCAAAATCAGCAGGGTACGCATAATGCTTCCCCGTTGCAGGATTAATCTGAGCCGTAAACGCGTTGATCGTCTGCTGCTTCGCCTCTTCGAGCGTCGCACCATTCTTGTTCACTTTGTCATACACCTTCGCCCAGAACTCGTATGCGCCGATTTCGGGATATTTCTCATAGCGGTCGAAGTAGATCGAGTCATCTCCAACGTGGTTGAACACGCCGTCTACGATCAGCTTGAAGCCCATTTCGCTCGCTTTCTTCGTGAAGTCCGTGAACACTCGGTCCGAAGCAACGCGTGTTGCTTCATAGTTCAGTCCCGAGGTCGGGTCTCCCGGAGTATTGTAAACCGGCTCTCCGAACATTGGATCAAGATGCTGGTAGTCTGTCGCATCATATTTATGGTTAGAAGCCGCCCAGGCGATTGGGTTGAAGTAAATGACATTGACGCCAATCGATTTTAAATAGTCAAGCTTCTGCGAAGCGCCCTCGATGTCGCCGCCATAGAATTCATTCGTCCATAAGCCATCGGTAGTCGCCCCTGGGAAATAAGGCTGCTGCTCCGGCGTCGTCCGATCCGGGTTCTCTGGCACGTCAGACCAAGTTCCATCTACCTGACCCGATGCTGGATCGTTTGGAACTCCTCCGTCAAAATATTGCAGCTTGTGACCATTCTTCTCTGTCAACGTCTCGCCCGGCAGTACATCGCCGCCGCGGTAGCCGTCAACGAGCTTGGAACGATTGTTCGTTTTGTCGCCATCCATGAACCGATCAGGGAATATTTGATATACAACCGCATTCTTCATCCAATCCGGCGTGTGAAAATCTTTCTCGTAAACGGTCAAATCATACGGGAGCGCGCCTTCGTCCGCCGATGCGCCGCTGCCGCCGCGTGAACTGTCATCCCCGTATTCCACCTTCGAAGGCCCGTCGATGAGAATAAATTTGTATCCCCATACGCCAATGCCTTGGAACGTTGAAGCCGGAATCGTTACTTCCCAATAATCCTTATCATTGAACGAAGTTGCCTTATGCATATCAAACGTCGAAGCAAGCCCTTCCGGGTTGGTGAGCTCGGCGCGCACGATCTGTGCGTCTCCAGCCTCTGCAGCAATGCGCAGGGTCACATCCTCCGAGCCTTCCTTGATCGCGCCGAAAGGCTTCTTGTACGTAACCGAGCGGGAGTCGAACACCAGCTTGTCGCGATGAATCATGCCATCGAATTGACTATCCGCCGGCTTATAGTTCGTCGTAATGGTACGGTCTGCGAGTACCGTCGAGAACGTGACGTCCGCGAGATCAAGCGTTTGAAGAATGAAATCTTCATTGCCCGTGCCATAGTTATTCACATTCCCATCCCAGTCATCGCCCTCTACAATCTTCATTGCATATCGGCCTGCCGGAAGCGTCCGCTGCAGCTTGAACAGCGAGCCGTCGAAATTATAGTCGACGAACATTTGCTTCGCTTTGTCAGGTGACCATTCCGCCTCGCCGAATACTTTCTGGATATCACCTACAAGACGCGGCCAATTCGCGGCATCTATCGAAGGCACATATTGCGCAGCACCCGCGACATTCGGCAAGCTGATCCGCACCTGACCCAGCTCATCATTCACGTAGAAGTTCACTTTCGTCTGAGCCGCTAGGGTAAAGGAGATGTTGTTGCCATTGTTAGAATAGCCGTCCCATGTCCCTTGATGTACGACTTTGAACTCATACTGGCCGGCATCCAACACGGTCGAATAGGCGTAGAATTCGCCGACGAGATGCTTCATCTGCGTTTCTGTAGAGCCGTTGCTCCAGCCCTGGAAAGAGCCGACAACAACCCATTTGTGGTTGCCGCCCGGCTGATCGACGAAGGTATCCGCCGCAACAGAGGACACCGGCGGCGTTCCGACAGTTATTTTGTTATTGCCGCCCGAGATGTTGCTGTTCGTCGGATCGTTGAACCAAATATCTGGCAAGCCATCCGCTCCCGAAATGAACTTATAAGAATAAACGCTGTCAGCGAGCGTGTCGGTCGTGAATTGATAAGCATCCGATACGAGCGGCATTTCATGCTGCACGCCAAACGCATTCGTATCGAAGCCGCCCGCCACCTTGAGCTTCGGCGTATAAGCAAGATGAATGTTGCTGTCCTGATCAGATGTGATCGGTAAATCAGAACCGTCCATCATATTCCCGTTCACAATAAACTTGTAAACGTATTCATGATTCGGCGAATCAACAGCGATATCAGCCGTATAAACGCCATCTCCGTCTTCATCGTTCAGCGTCACTGCCGGATCGCTCCAGTTGTTATAACTACCTTTCGCCGATATCGCGAGCGCTGCTTTCGGAAGCACAAAATGAATTTTCCCGCCCTCCGCGTACGTTGCAGCACCAGCATCTGCTGCTGCCTGCTGCGGTAACATGCCAACTGCTTGCACAACCACAAGAATAGATAATAAGAGTGGTGCCCAATAACGCCGACCGCATATGATTGCAAAAGCTCTCATTTCTTAGCCTCCCTGTTGAAATTAACGATGTCGAGTGGGGTTTCCATAAATGGGTATATCATCCTAACTTTTTGAGAAAACGTTTGCACAAATTGACGAACAAACCCCTTTCCAGAGAATTTTTTCCATGCTTCGCCTTTTATGCCGGAGAACTTACAGCGATTGACAAGACTGTTCGATTTTCCGCATTAAACCTAGGTAAACAGCCTGTTTCAGTGTTTACATCTTATTATGAAAACGCTTTACTGTCAATGGTATCCAAGTCTCGTTTTTATGCAAGAAGAGCATAAAATAGCGTGAAATCTGTGCAAACTTGGCACAAATATAAATAAAAAAACAGCGGAACAAGAGATATCTCTGTTGTTCCGCTGCTATTAGCATGCAATACATATCGCTACTTACCTTCTTCGAATGACAAACGACCCGTTCCGCAGCTTATTCTCCAGCCAACGGTAGATCATCATGCGATAGAACGGCCTCGTTAACGGGAAAAGCATGGTGATCCCTACAATGTCGGAGAAGAAGCCCGGCATTAAGAGCAGCAAGCCGCCGATAAGAACACAAATGCCGTTCAGCATTGCATGACCCGGCGGTTTACCGCTCTGGAGATGCAGCTTCACATCTTCAATCGCCTTGCGTCCTTCAAGGCGCGCAAGCTGCGCACCTGCGAAACCCGTGAGCAGAATGAGACCGAAAGTTGTCCAGCCGCCGATGGCATGACCCACTTGGATAATGCCCCACATCTCGATTGCCGGAATAAGGATGATTGCAGCGATGAGCCACTTTAACATCGGTTACGCGCTCCCTTCCTCTTGCACCTCACCAGCTGCGGCTGCTTGCAGACGAGCATAGACAGCCGGAAAAGGCTTATCCAGCCTCGCTGGGCGCCAATCTCCATTGACCCACACATGGCGGGTGCCGCCTTTCGTCAGCAGCTTGCCCGGCGGCACTGACCCATGCCACCAACGCGGGATGGTTTCCGAAGACTCCGCAAGACGAACTTCCGACCGGAATGCCATCCGAATCGGCGAAAGCTCCTCAATACGTGTACAAATCATAACGACATCGTCATAACGAGCCGGGGATACATACGAGCAATCGATATCGACAACCGGGAGAAGCAGCCCTGCCTTCTCGATCTCGATGTACGACATGCCAAGCGATCTGACCAGCTCCGTTCGCCCAATCTCAAACCAAGTCAAATAATTGCCGTGAAAGACAACGCCCATCTGGTCCGTTTCCTGATACCGGACGCGCAAAGGATGCAGATGCCATATGACTTTCTTCTCAGCCGCATTCTCTTCCTTCATTATCCGATCACCTACTTTTGAACTTGAACAAAAAGCGACAGCACCGTAAGGCACCATCGCTTCTGATCGATCTTTCAATCATCTTCTTACATCACTTTAGCTTGTCCGGAGTAGATAACGCCAACTTCAGCATATACCGTTACTTCCGAACCGTCTTGCAGCAGCTCAAGCGCGTTCTGTACGCCTAGGATAACCGGGATACCCAGGTTCAACGCTACGATCGCTGCATGGCTAGTGATCCCGCCTTGCTCCGTGATTACCGCAGCTGCCTTGGAGATCGCTGGCATATATTCTTTGTCTGTCGAAACAGTTACAAGGATCGAACCTTCCGTTGTCTTCGCGATCGCTTCTTGCGGCGTGCGCGCTACAACGACTTTGCCCGTTGCTGTTTGTGTACCGATACCTTGACCCTTAGCGATCATCTCGCCGATCGTGTGGATCTTGATCAGGTTCGTCGAACCGGAACGGCCAACTGGTACGCCCGCTGTGATGATAACCGTATCGCCAAGCTTCACCATGCCGGAGCTAATGCCGCCTTGAACGGCGATGTCGAACATTTCGTCCGTCGTTTGGGCTGGTGTGCCAAGAACTGGCGTTACACCCCAGATAAGAGCCAAACGGCGCATCACTTGCTGGGCCGGCGTTACCGCGATGATCGGCGATTTCGGACGGTACTTGGAGATCATACGCGCTGTGTAGCCGCTCTCTGTGGATGTAATAATCGCTTTTGCGTTCAAATCAAGAGCAGAGTTGGCAACAGCTTGGCTGATTGCTTCTGTTACTGTTGTTTGCTGCGCATTCGCTTGACGCGTGAAGATTTCACGGTAGTTCAGCGTCTCTTCCGCACGAACTGCGATACGGGACATGGTTTGAACCGATTCTACCGGGTATTTGCCGGCAGCCGTCTCGCCGGAAAGCATAATGGCGTCCGTGCCGTCGAAGACTGCGTTCGCAACGTCGCTTGCTTCCGCACGAGTCGGGCGCGGGTTACGCTGCATGGAATCCAGCATTTGCGTAGCCGTGATAACCGGCTTGCCTGCGAGATTACACTTCTGAATCATTTTCTTCTGTACGAGCGGTACTTCTTCAGCTGGAATTTCTACGCCGAGGTCGCCGCGCGCAACCATAAGGCCGTCGGACACTTCAAGGATTTCGTCCAGGTTGTCGACGCCTTGTTGGTTTTCGATCTTCGAGATGATTTGGATGTGGCTTGCGTTATGCTTCTCAAGCAGTTCACGGATTTCAAGCACGTCAGTCGCTTTACGCACGAACGAAGCCGCGATGAAGTCGATGCCTTGCTCGATACCGAAGATGATATCGTTCGCGTCCTTCTCTGTGATACCGGGCAAGGAGATGTGTACGCCAGGAACGTTAACGCCTTTCTTGCTCTTGATTGGACCGCTGTTCACGATACGGCATTTGATCTCAGTGCCTTCGACTTCTTCAACCGTCAAGCCGATCAAACCGTCATCGATCAAGATTGTCGAGCCTTCGTGAACGTCTGCAGGCAGATTCGAGTAAGTAACCGGAATACGGTTACGGTCGCCGAGAATTTCTTCCGTTGTCAGCGTAATCGTCTCGCCTTGGTTGAGTTCAATCGGCTCTTCCTTCAATTTGCCAAGACGAATCTCTGGGCCCTTCGTGTCAAGCAGGATCGCAACGGTTGTGCCCAGCTCTGAGCAAGCTTGGCGGATGTTCTTGATCCGGTTGCCGTGCTCTTCGAAATCTCCGTGGGAGAAGTTCAGACGAGCTACGTTCATGCCTGCATTGATCAGTTTCTTCGTGTTCTCGAGCGATTCGCTGGAAGGCCCGATTGTACATACAATTTTCGTTTTACGCATAAGTAATTTTCCATCCTCCGTCTGCACGATCACAATGTCGTTATCGTTGTACAGTCATTATTTTAAACGCCGGCAGATTCAACCTCTTGAACCTGATTCGCATCTGGCGCAGGTGTCCGGTACTGTCCGATGCGGCGGAATTTTTCGTATCGATCTTCAATCAACTGCTCCGGCGTAAGCCCCGCCAATTCGCCAATATGACGCCAGATCGCTTCCTTGATCGTCTCCGACTGCTCAGCTAGATCACGGTGCGCTCCGCCTTGCGGCTCGGCAACGATCTCTTCAATAATGCCGAACTCCTTCAAGTCGACGGCCGTAATCTTCATCACGCCTGCCGCCTCATCTGCTCGACCAGCGTCTTTCCACAAAATCGATGCAGCGCCATTAGGCGAAATCGCAGAGTAAATCGCATTTTCCAGCATGAGCACACGATTGCCGACGCCAAGCGCAAGTGCGCCGCCGCTACCGCCTTCGCCGATTACGACGCAGATGATCGGTACGCCAAGCACCGCCATCTCACGCAAATTACGGGCAATCGCTTCGGATTGACCGCGTTCTTCCGCTGTATTGCCTGGATAAGCGCCTTTCGTATCGATGAACGTTACGATTGGACGTCCGAATTTGTTCGCTTGCTGCATCAGTCTGAGTGCCTTGCGGAACCCTTCCGGATGCGGACTGCCGAAGAAACGGGCAATGTTATCCTTCGTGTCTTTGCCGCGCTGATGACCGATAACCGTCACCGGCAGGCCGTTTATCTTCGCCAGACCGCCAACGATCGCAAGATCGTCGGCAAACAGACGATCGCCGTGAAGCTCGATAAAGTCTGTAAAAATCATCCCTATGTAGTCTAGCGTCGTAGGGCGACCATGATGACGCGCCAGATGCATCTTCTGAGCAGGCGTCAATTCGTTGTACAGCTCTTCTTGCAGTTGTTTGCAGCGTTCTTCCAGTCGGGCGATTTCATCGCTGAAATCGATGCCCGACTCCTGGCCGAATTTCTTCAGCTCTTCGACTTTCTTTTGCAGCTCGTTAAGCGGCTTCTCAAACGGCAGCTCACCCGCCATTGATAATTTCCCCCTTTACCGAATGCATATCAAGCAGTTTCGTAAGTGTAGCTTTCATTTCTTTACGGTGTACCACCTTGTCGAGCTGTCCGTGCTGCAGGTTGAACTCCGCAGTTTGGAAGTTGTCCGGCAGCTTCTGACGAATGGTTTGTTCGATAACGATTCGGCCTGCAAAGCCGATGAGCGCGCCAGGCTCGGACAAATTGAAGTCGCCAAGCATCGCGAAGCTTGCGGAGACGCCGCCTGTTGTAGGATCGGTCATAACGGAAATATACAGACCGCCGTCGCCTTGGAACTTCGCAAGGGCTGCACTTGTCTTTGCCATTTGCATGAGGCTTAGGATACTTTCTTGCATACGCGCGCCGCTCGATGTGGAGAAGATGATCATCGGAAGCTTGTTCGCGTGCGCATGCTCGATCGCACGGGTAATTTTCTCGCCGACAACGGAACCCATGCTGCCTGCGAAGAAATCAAAGCTCATGAATGCGGCGACGACCGGCAGACCGCCGATCGTCCCTGTGCCTGTAACAACCGCATCTTTAAGGCCGGAGCTCTTCTTCTGCGCTTCCAGCTTGCTTGCATAACCAGGGAAACCGAGCGGATCGACGGATTCGAGCTCCGCATCCAGCTCCGTTAGTTTACCTTCGTCGAGCGTAATTGCGATGCGCTCCCAGGCGTTAAGCCGGAAATGATGACCGCAGCTCGGACATACTTTTAAGTTTTTCTCGACTTCTTTGCTAAATTGAATGTTGCCGCACTTCGGGCATTTGGACATCAAGCCTTCCGGAATATCCGGCTTCGTACGCGGCTGTCCCGAAGGTATTGTGGCATACTTCTTTTTATGAAATAAGTCCTTGAACACGAGTGACACCTCTTTGGAACGCAGTAAGTTTAAGTGATTACCGCCCCGAGTTTAGAATATTGTTCAGCACTTCCTGCACTTCTTCCAGTTCGCCAGACGGGACCAATATCTCGTATTGCTGTTTCGATACGTTGATTGGTCTGATTTTTACGAGAAACCCTTCTTGGGTCAGCCGGTTTTTGATGCTCTCCGCAATTTTTGCCGTAGGCGCGATATAGATAACCGTCCACATGAAGAGTACCTCCTTGCAATGATAAAAAGAACATCTGAACGCACTTATAGGCATAAGCCGCAAAATGAACACATGTTATTTGGACACATGATGTCATCATGATATCACATGATTGCTTTTCATCGCAACGGCGCCTCTGCAGCGTACTTATTCCAGACCCGGAAAGCGGCAGCGCTCCTTAAGGCGTGTCCGTGACTTCGTACCGGTTCGCTTTCGGATCCTGATGCGCTATCCTTGCGGATGCGGCAGCGGCGAGGCCTGCGACGAGATCGTCCAAGAAAACATGCACATGCGTGCCCTTCTCATTCAATTTACGGATGATGCCCGGCTTCACTTTATCGAGATAGCCGAAGCTTGTAAGTCCGATCATACCATACACATTCGTAATGCCGAGCGCGAGCGTTTCGTCAACGCCGTAGAGCGATTCATCCGCTTCCATAATGGCTTGAAGAGGCGCCGGCAGCAGCTTCTGCTCTGCCAGTTCATCCAGCGCAATCCCCGTAAACAGGACGTATTGCACCTCCCGCTTGCTAAGCACGGCAAGCACGCTCTCCTCGCATTCTTCATAGGTCAAAGCCGGATTATACGGACGCTGCAGCGAAAATACAATATCCGCAACATCGCTAACCGAAACACCGCGTCTGTTCAGCCATTTCTCCATATCGGACGACACTGTTCATCCCCCCGCATCAGCTTGTACGAATTGGGAGGAGACAGGGGGAGCGTTCGCTCCGTTTCCTGGCTGCTTCAGCCCATACAAGCGGCGAATTGCACAGCTGCTTGCAACCTATACAGCGATTGCAAAATAGCTCTGTGTCTCCTAAATGTATGCAGCTTCATATCAACATGTGCCTCTACTGAACAAAACCTTTTGCACTAAGAAAACCGTTTATTCGGGTCCATTAGCGTTATTATTTCACAACTGCCGACCCTTTACCAAATATCGACTCGATTTGCGACAGCAGCTGCTGCGAAGGTTTGATACGGAAGGCGTCACTTAGCGCCAAAGTCCGTCCTTCGCGCTCGTAGAACAGGACAGTTTCATAGAGGCCTGGGCTGCTCGTTAGCAGCGATTTCAGCTTTGCGAGCGAAGCGGAGTCTTCGCGGCCTGCGGCGATTTTGACGTAGAGCCGCTGCGGCCGTTTTGGCGCTGCGGCGGCAGGAGCCGGCTTCGCCGGGGCAGCTTGCTGAGCCGCGGCTTGCGCCGAGGCCGGCGCACTCGCGCGCGGCTGCGGCGCTCCAGCGGCAGGCGAAGCTGCCGCTTGGCGCGGTGCGGCCGCGCTCGCGCTGCCCGGCTGCGCCGGCGCGGACGGCTTCGCCTGCGCCTGCGCGGGCCGCGAGGCTCCGCCGCCGGCGCGCGTCGCGGCTTCGCTGCTGCGGCTGCGGGCTTGCCGCTGCAGCCGCAGCACCTGCGCGGCCACATCGATGGCCGCGCCGCCCATTCCAGTGCCGCCGCCAAGCGGCACGACATCCTCGATGAGGAGCTTATAGTCCTCATCCTGATGCTGCACGCTGGCGAGCACAATGACGAGGCTGCCCGGATCGAGCGCAGCCGAGTGGCGCTTCCATATCGTCGGGAATGCGACCGCCTCGACGCGCATGATACGATCCTCGACTTCAAGGAAGGCCATCGCCTGTCCTTTCTTCGTCGTAAAATGCTTCGCCGACACGACCATTGCGCTTACAATCGCGAAATACCCGTCCGGCACCTCCGTCAAATCCACGAGACGGTCTAGCGGCAATTCTCCAAGCTCCGCCTCATGCGCGTCAAGCGGATGCCCGGACAAGTACATGCCGAGCAGCTCGCGCTCCAGAGACAGCATCTGGCCGGTCGTATACGCCGGCACTTCCGGCATCTCCACATCCCAGTTCTGCACTTCATCGAAGCCGAACAGTTCGATCTGCAGCTCCTCGCGCTCCTTCCGCCACTTGAGCGCGGCCTCCACGGTCTCATCCAGCACCGCGACAAGCTGCGCGCGGTGTCCCCATCGCGAATCGCATGCGCCTGCCTGAATAAGCGACTCCAGCACCCGCTTGTTCACAACGCGCAGGTCAGCGCGGCGGCATAGATCAAGCAAGCTCTCGAAAGGACGGTCAGCCCGCTCCTTCATGAGCGATTCAATTGCCTGCGTGCCAACGTTCTTGATTGCCGCAAGGCCGAATCGAACCGCGCCGTTCACCGGCGTGAACGTCACATTGCTCTCGTTGACATCCGGTGGGAGCACATCGATGCCCATCCGTCGGCATTCATCCACGTACTCCGCCGTTTTCCGCTGGCTGCCTGTAACCGAGGCGAGCATGGAAGCCATGAACGGCACAGGATGATTCGCCTTCAACCAAGCGGTCTGGAATGCAAGTACACCATACGCCGCAGCATGGGCGCGCGGGAAGCCATAGTCCGCGAAACGAACGATCATATCATAAACGGCATGCGCATCCTTCTCGGCGTAGCCTTGACGCAAGCTGCCTTCTACGAAGTGAGCGCGCTGCTCATCGAGCACCTCGCGCTTCTTCTTCGAAACGGCACGGCGCAGCAAATCCGCTTCGCCGAGCGAGAAGCCTGCCATCACCGAAGCAATCTGCATAATTTGTTCCTGATACACGATAATGCCATACGTATCGGCAAGAATCGGCTCCAGGGACGGATGCGGGTATTCTACTTCGGTAAGGCCATGCTTACCGGCAATATATTTCGGGATAAACTCCATCGGACCTGGACGATACAGCGCAAGGACCGAGACGATATCTTCGAACTGAGTCGGCTTCAGCTCCTTCAGCACACGCCGGACGCCTGCGGACTCGAGCTGGAATATACCCGTTGTCTCGCCCCGTGTAAGCATCGCGTATGTCGCCGGATCATTGTCAGGAATGAAGCGAAAATCAACCGTAATGCCCTGCTGCTTCTTCACCCAGTCAAGCGCGCGTTCCAGAATGGACAGCGTACGCAAACCGAGGAAGTCCATCTTGAGCAATCCGACGGATTCAAGATGTTCCATCGAATACTGCGTCAGCGCCGTCTTCTCGCTTCCCGCCTGCAGCGGCACATAATGCGTGAGCGGCTCGCCGGAGATAACAACGCCTGCCGCATGCGTCGAAGCATGCCGCGGCATTCCTTCCACCTTGAGCGCCATCCGCAGCAGATCCGCCGTCTTCGGCTGGCGCTCTGCCGCTTCGCGAAGCTCGGTGCTGACCCGCATCGCTTCTGCAAGCGTAATGCCGAGCTGGTTCGGGATCAGCTTCGCCGCCCGATCCACCTCGCCGAACGGGACCGCCATCGCGCGGCCAACGTCGCGTACGGCTGCTTTTGCCGCCATTGTACCGAACGTAATGATCTGCGCCACATGCTCTTCACCGTATTTTGCAGACACGTAGCTGATGACCTCGTCACGGCGCTCATCGTTAAAGTCAATATCGATATCCGGCATCGTAATCCGTTCCGGGTTCAAAAACCGCTCGAAGAGCAGCTTATATTTGATCGGATCGACATCGGTAATGTTGAGCGAGTACGCGACAAGGCTGCCCGCAGACGAACCCCGTCCCGGACCTGTCCGAATACCCTGCTCATGGGCAAAGCGAATGAAGTCCCACACGATAAGAAAATAGTCGCTAAAGCCCATTTTCTCAATAACGCCAAGCTCATAATTGAGTCGTTCTTCGATTCGTTCCTTGCGTCCCGCTTCCGTCGTCCATGCCGGATCGCCCGAATATCGCGCCTCAAGACCTTCATGGCATAGCGTGGACAAGTAGTCCGCCGAGTTCATTCCCGCAGGAATCGGGCTAAACTTCGGCAGCAGCGCGCGGCCGAACGTCAGCTCAAGCTGGCATTTTGCCGCAATTTCCACCGTACGGGCAACCGCATCCTGCGCCTGGCGGAACTGCAGCTCCATCTCATCCGCACTCTTGAGGTACATCTGGTCCGTCATCATTTTCAGACGATCATCGTCTTCCACTGTCTTGCCGGTGCCGATACAGATCAGAACGTCTTGAACAGCAGCATCAGTCGGCTTCAAATAGTGAACGTCGTTCGTCGCAACCGTCAGAATGCCTGTCTCCTCCGCCAATCTGAGCGTCGCTTGCAGCACCTTCTTCTGCTCCAGCATCCCATGATCCTGCAGCTCGAGATAGAAATCGTCGACGAAGATCGAGCGGTATCTCTCCGCAGATTTCAGCGCATGCTCGTAGCGGTCATGAAGAAGATGCTGAGCAATCTCACTGCCCAAGCAGGAACTGAGGCAGATGAGCCCTTCGGAGAATTCGGACAGCACTTCAAAATCGATCCGCGGCTTGTAATGGAACCCTTCCAAATGGCCGATCGAGCTCAGCTTCATCAGGTTCCGATAGCCTGTCTCGTTCTTCGCGAGCAGTATCAAATGATAGATCGGGTTATCCTTGCGCGCACCCTTGTCGAAGCGCGAGCCCGTCGTCAGATAAACCTCGCAGCCGATAATCGGCTTAATGCCTTTCGCGATACAAGCTTTATAGAATGGCACTGCGCCGTACAAGACGCCGTGATCCGTAAGGGCGAGCGCCTTCATCCCAAGTCCAGAAGCCTGGTCAACCAAGTCTTTAATCCGAGCAGCCCCGTCGAGCAGGCTGAATTCGCTGTGCACGTGCAAATGGACAAAATCGCGTTCGCCGCTCATTGTTCGTTCCTTCTTTCTTACTAGTAGCATCCTGCTAGCTATAATGGATAAATCCATTCATTTAGCCCGATATCAGCCTTTTCCGACGTCTACATTGGATTTTTCCACTCATTTTTAGTCAAAACAGCCAAAATCACTATTTTTGAAGCGAGTTGAGTGGATTTATCCACTATAGCTCGCCAATTCCACTTGAAACACCGTTCTTCACTGGATTTTTCCACTATAGACTCATACCCGCTTGCTTGGCTCGCATCATTTTATACTAGTTTATCATATTGACGCCTTGCTCGCCCATAGAATGGACTAGAGGGACGAGCCGCTAGGGCGCCCGTACCCTCTCATTCCACGGGAAGGGTGTAATGGACAAGATGGACTCCTTCTTATCGAAAGCAACGATCGACTTCTTCATCGCCTTTGGCGTCGTATTCGGCGGCTCAATGCTGGCCGGGATCGGCTCGGTGTTCGTGCTTACAGCTCCTGCAGACATCATGCTGGATACGGCATCGCGGCTCAAAATTTGGGCGCTTGTCGCCGCAGTCGGCGGCACGATCGACCCGATGCGCGTCATTGAGAGCAATATGATTCAAGGGCATCTATCGCCGGTTGTGCTCCAAATCTTCTACATCCTCTGCGCCTTTCTCGGCGCGCATATGGGAACCGAGCTGATTCGCTGGCTGTGCAGAGGGGCGGTCTGACCGATGCGAGTTCCGCCCTTCGAAAGGTATACGATGCTGATGCAGGCATGCGCCTTCGTCGTGCTAGGCGCAATACTAGGCGCGATGGCCTACCATGCAGTCTTTTTTATGAGTTTTAACGCTTTGCGAGATACGAATACGGAGCTTGAGGATAAGCTGATTGAATACGAGGATCGGATCGAGAAGCTGAATAAATTTAAAGATCAGCATACGGTCATTAAGACCGTACAGCCGATCTTGTTGGATAATAAGGAAGGTGACAAGCCCGGTCCGTCGGACGAGCAGACGAAGCTGGCCCTGAAGGACAAGCTGAGGAAAGATTTAAGCGTGTTTATCGGTACGAGCATCTACAAGATTAACGCGAACGGCGAGCTTGGCAGGGAGCTGCTGGATAACAAAATCTATTTGCTCGATAACGGCAAAGAGTTCAGCGTCGAGATCCGGACGATGCTCGTCGTCGATAATGTGCTGCAGGTATGGTTCAAGGCAGCGCTGTATGACAGGCCGATCACATAATCGACACAGACGGGCAGGCAGCCTTATTTTCGCTGGAACAGCAATTCATGCTACAATGGGACTACATAGTCAAGCTGTACAGCACACAAAGGAGCTGCTTCAACGTCATGGTATCCACACTACACTGGCTGATCGTCATTGTGATTATCGGCGCATCGCTATTCTCGGTATTTTACAGCTTTAAAGCGCGCCGTTCGACCGATACGCGGCAAAAGGGCATCTATGCCTCACGCATGAATATGTGCATGGGCATTATGCTCATCTTCATCGCCCTGTTCGTCATGCTCGCTTATAACGGATCGACGATCAAAGTCATTATCGGCGCGCTGTTTATCGTACTCGGCCTGTTCAACCTGTTCGCGGGGCTGCGCAACAACAGCATCTACCGCTCGATGAAAGGTTAATACGGATCGATCAATGTCGCCGTCAGCATCGCTTTGGCAGCGAGGCCGCTTGGGTCCTTCAGCTCGATTTCGAGCTTGGCGCTCTTGCGGCTCATCTCCAGCAGGCTCGGCTCAATGACGACTTCGCTTTCCAGCTGAATCGGCCTTACGAAATACGTCGTCATGCTCTCAATGATGTAATCCCGCTTCCCCATCTCCCGAATAAGCCCTCGAGCTGCCTGCGTCATTAAGGTCACCAGCACCCCTTCAGAAATGGTCCCGAATGTCCCTGACATTTGCGGCGTAATGCGCCCTTCGTAGAGCCAATCACTCTGCTCCGTCTCTTTCTTCACGAATCCCGCGCCAATCAATTCATCGAACGTCTCGCCGGACTCCTTCTGCTTGCCGGCATAGCGCATCGCTTCCAGCACTTCCGTACGGCTAAGCGCCGCGAGCAGCTTACGGTTCTTATCGACGATCGGCAGCAGATCGATTCCTTCGGCCGCCATCGTATGCGCAGCGGACGCAATTGGAATATTCGGCGCCGCCGTAATCGGACTGCGCGTCATCAGCTTGTCTACGAGCTGCGTATCCAGCGCGCCCTCAGCATCCTTCGCTGTCATCATGCCGACAATTCGGCCCCGGTCATCCAGTACGGGGAACCGCGTGCCGCCGACGCGTGCCGCGAGCAGCATATAGTCGCTCTTCGTCTCGCCAAGTCGCATCGTCTCAACCGAACGGCTGTAAGTGACGATGTCTTCGACGAGCATAATCTTCTGACGAATGAGCCTGTCGAACATCGCCCGGTTAATCATCGAAGCGACAGTAAATGTGTCGTACTTGGATGACAGGATCGGAAGTCCCTTCTCATCTGCAAGCTTCTTGATCACTTCGCTTGTGCCGAAGCCGCCCGTAATCAACACGCCCGCGCCTTGCTCGAGCGCGCATCGGTGTGCCCCTTCCCGGTTACCGACGATGAGCAGGCTGCCTGCGTCGATATACCGTACCATCGCATCGAGCTCCATCGCGCCGATGACGAATTTATGCAGCGTATTATCAAGTCCCGCTCTACCGCCGAACAGCTCGCCCTGCACGATCTCGACGACCTCGCCGAATGTCAGCCGATCTAGCGTCTCCCGGTTGCGGCGCTGAATGCGGACCGTGCCGATCCGTTCCTTCGTGCTGACAAGCCCGGCTGCTTCCGCCTCCTTGATCGCCTTGTACGCGGTGCCTTCGCTCACTTCGAGCTCCTCCGCCATCGTGCGCACCGATAATTTGGTACCGATTTCGAGCTGCTGGATATATTGCATAAGACGCTCGTGTTTCGTTAGCGCTTCTAGTCCATTCACTCCGGATGCCACGGACGGTCACTCCTTGTCTTGTTATCGATATGTCTTATTGTAGCAGAAAGCAGGTCAAGTTTTCAGAAAAAACGCATGTCAAATGCCTATTTTTCATAGTGTCGACGCTGTCCGCCAATCACCAAGGTATATCTGTCCTCATATGATGAATTAATTCGTGTGTAACTGTTTAAGACCGAGAAGCTGCACCTCGTCATCCTCCAGCCTGGAAGGAGCTTCGTCGATGCTGAAATCCAAAGTCGCCGTTCAGGTCATCAGCCCAGGCATCTTGCCTGATGATGCCATAATGCTCGGCGATGCTTATTTAAGACAGTGGAAAATACCGCAAGGACAGCCGGTCATCCTGAAGTTTGGAGCGCTTCGCCATTATGTCAAAGTGGTGCCGGTCGAACGCTTCGACGGCATGCGCATCGGCCAAAGCCTGGCAAGAAAGATGGGCTTGTTCTCGAGTTCGTCGCTTCGCATCCGCTATAGCTACGATACATCCACGCTCGCGCTCGGCCCGCTCATCGGGGTGCTGATCAGCCGCGACGATCCCGAAACAAGAGATCGGCCGTTCGGCTCCATCACGATGTTCTGCAAGGAGCTCGTCGATGCCTGCGCCGCACAAGGCGCGCATGTTTATTTCTTCACACCTGATCACGTGACAGATAACTTCAATAACGTCGAGGGATGGGTCTACTCCGATGGCTGGCGGAAAGTGATGATGCCCGTTCCCGATGTCGTCAACAACCGGTTAACGAGCCGCAAGCTGGAGAATCGCCCGAATGTGCAGCAGTTTATCAAAGAAGTGAAGCTGCGGCATGGCAGCACGGTGTTCAACGAGAAGTTTCTCGATAAATCCGAAGTGTTCGAAGCGCTGATGAAGGACGCCTCCCTGACCAGGTATTTGCCGGAGTCACATGTGCTGCGCAGCCTGCCGATGCTGAAGTCGATGTGCAGCAAGTACAACACCGTCTTTCTCAAGCCGGTGCGCGGCAGTCTAGGCAAAGGCATCATTCGTATCTCCAGAATCGACACCGATTCGTACTCTGCGCAGTATGCTACAACGTTGGGAACGCGAAGGCAGCATTTTAACGGAATCGCCAAACTGTACGCTTCCATCAACGGCAAAATGAAGACGGTGCGTTACCAGATCCAGCAGGGGCTGCATTTGATCGATATTATGGGGCGGCCGGTTGATTTCCGAGCGCTCGTGCAAAAGAATGAAACGGGCAAATGGATGCTTACTTCAATCGTCGCACGTACAGCCGGAAGCAATCATTTCGTATCCAACCTGGCCAGAGGCGGAACGCTCAGCACCGTTCGGGAAGCGGTCGCGAAGTCGAATCTCTCGGGCAGCAGCGACGCACCCGCGAAGCTGACGCGCGCCGCGCTTGAAATCGCGAAAGGAATCGATACGCACATCCCTGCTCATTTCGGTGAGCTCGGCATCGATCTCGCGCTGGATTCGAGCGGCCGGGTCTGGCTGCTTGAAGTGAACTCGAAACCGTCCAAGAACGACAATACTCCGCTGCAGGATAACAAAATCCGTCCATCCGTCCGCAACATGATTCGCTATGCCCGGCATCTTGCCGAATTTTAACGAAAAGGAGGTAGCGTCCGCATGGCTATCTCTGAACAATCCCCAGTCCTTGGCGTACTGATCAGTGAAATTCGTCCGAAGTCCGCTTCCGGTCAAGGCGAGAGCAAGTCGCCTTCCACATTGCCGGAGGACTCTTTCTGCCGTCTGCTGAGCAGTCTTTCGCATTCGCTCGGTCTGCTCGTTTACTTCTTCTGCGCCACCAGCGTCCCCTATGCAGCGAACCGGCTGCTTCGCGGCTATCAGCTGCGGGGCGGCGAATGGCAAGCGGGATCATTCCCGCTTCCCGACCTTGTCTATGATCGGGCGCTGCCTAAGTCATCCGATCACTATGCACTGACGATAGAAGCACTGAATGAGCTCAAACGATTAAAGCCGTATACGCTTCTGAACGGCTCGCTGCCCGGCAAACTGTACGTGTACAGCGTGCTGAGCGGCAATGCCAAGATAGCGCCGCATGTGCCGCGTTCGATCGGCTACTCCGGCACGCACAGCCTCGAGCTTGCTGCGAGCCAGCATGCGGACGGCATCTTCATGAAACCTTCTGCCGGCGCGCAGGGCAGAGGTGCATTTCGACTAATACGGGCGGGAGACGGCTGGCAGATCGATGGCAGAGACCGAAGGAACCGTCCTCTTTCACATGCGTTCACCGGCTTGCGCAGCGCTAGCAGCTGGATTGGAAGGTTCACTGCGGGAGCGCCTTACGTCATTCAGCCGTGCCTTAAGCTGATTGACGAAGACGGCTGCCCCTTCGACGTTCGCTCGCTTGTGCAGAAGGACGGCTTCGGAAGATGGACCTTCACCGGCGCGGCTGTCCGCACGGGCGAGAGCGGAAGCGTTACCTCGAATTTGCACGGCGGAGGAACGGCCGCAAATGCCGAAGACGCACTCGCGGGGCGCTTCGGCGAAGAAGCCGCGGCACGCATGCTGCAGCTCATCCGCCGCATCAGCGAATGCGCAGCCGAAGTGCTGGAGCAGCATTTCGGACGGCTTGCCGAACTCGGAATCGACTTCGGCATTGAGCAGGACGGCCGGATATGGCTGCTGGAAGCAAACAGCAGGCCGGGCCGCCAATCTTTTGAGGATAATGAGCGCACATATGAAACTGCAGTCCTAAGGCCGCTTCAATATGCGCTGCATGTCGCAGCCAGACAGAAACCGGTATTCCAATCAAACCGAAATCAAGGGAGATACATCCAGGAGGTTCATCCATGAGTTTGACATCTTGTCATGTACACTTCTCACCATCTAGCGAGCGTATCGTCTATGTGTCGGGCTCACTCCTTAAATCGCTGAAGCTTGCCGGCAAGAAGACGATCCAATTAAAGCTTGGTCATGAAAGTATAACCGCATCGGTCAAAACGATTGAGCGCCAAGGGCATCATCTCTATCTGTCCGCAGGCGTCCGCCAATCGATCCGCGTGCCGAAAGCAGGCAGCATCTCCTATATCCAAGGAGAAGAAAATGAGATTCAGCTTGGTCCGCTCATCGGCGTCCTGACGGACGGCGGCAGGTCCAGCGAGTCGCCTTTCGGCTCCCGCTCCGGTTATATTCGCCAGCTGCTTCGGATGGGAGAACGCAAGGCATACTTCTTCGCCTTCACACCGCGGGACGTGAACTGGAATCAAGGCACCATCAACGGTTACTTCCTGAACAGTACCGGCGGCTGGTACCGCAAGGTCGTTCCGCTTCCCGATGTCGTCTACAACCGGCTGCCTAGCCGTATTGCCGAGACGACGTCCACGATCATGTCCTTGCGGGAACGGTTCATCCGCAAAGGCGTTCCGTTCTTTAACTGGAGCTTCTTCAACAAATCCGACGTGTATAAGCTGCTCGACAAGGACGTAGAGGCACTGGAGCACTTGCCGGAGTCCGTTACGAACCCTCGATCGGAAAAAATAAAAGAGATGCTCGAGAACCATCAGTTCATCTACTTCAAGCCGACAGCAGGCAGCCTCGGCATCGGCATCTATCGGCTGACGTATCATCCGAAGCGCGGTTACTTCGCCCGTTACCGCCGAGGCGGCACCAATGTCCTGCTGCGCTTTACGAACTTCAACAGCCTGATGCGCATGCTGGAAACGAGACATGGCAGCGGACTGGGTCGATACGTGAGCCAGCAAGGCGTGCGGCTGATCGAAATCGACGGCTGCCCGATCGACTTCCGCTTTCATATGCATAAGAACGGCAGCAACCAATGGGTGCCGGTCGGCATCGGCGCGAAGAAAGCTGGCCGCGGCAGCGTAACGACGCATATCAAGAACGGTGGTCAGCTGCTTACGCCTGAGCAAGCGCTTGGCCGGGCATTCGGAGAGCGCGCCGACGAGATGCTGACGAAAGCGAAGGAGGTTTCCGTGAAGCTTTCGGAAGCAATCGAGCGCAACTTTCCGCACACCCTTGGCGAGCTCGGCCTTGATATCGGAATCGACAAGGACGGCGAGGTGTGGATGTTCGAAGCCAATGCGAAGCCGGGCCGTTCGATATTCAGCCATCCTCAGCTCCGTGCGCAAGGACGGGAGTCGGTCAATCACATCCTCGAGCACTGCATGTATTTAAGCAAGTTCACGGGGCAAGGAGGCGAGGATTGATGGCACTCGTATTTAACGAGGATACTGCTGACGAAGCTGCCGCCATCATTCAGGGAAAGCAGCCCGTTCTCGCCATATTGACCATTGAAGATGATATTCAGCTGTTTCGCGGCAATCGCAGCAACTTCGCCGACATCATTACAGCCGGTGCCGAGCATGGCTTCATCGTTTATGTCGTCACTGTCAAGCAGCTGAAGCTTCGTCGGAAGCTGCTTGACGGCTTTACCTACGACCGGGATACGGACACATGGATCGGTCAGAAGTTCCCTCTGCCGAACTTGATCTATAACCGGATTCCGCTCCGGGAGGATGAGCTGCAGCCGGAAGTGAAGCGCAAAATCGCGCTCTGCGTCAGCCATCCGCAAATTCAAATCTTCAATCCGTCGTTCTTCAACAAGTGGAGCTTATTCAAATGGCTTCGCCAATCCCGCACGACGCTGCCGTTCATTCCGGCTACGCGCCGGCTCTTGACTGCCGGCGGACTCGGCCGAATGATGCTGAAGCACCGGTTCCTGTACTTGAAGCCGGTCAGCGGCAAGGCGGGCAAAGGCATCATGACGATCCAGCTGCAGCCGGAGAAGACGCTCCCCTACATGCTGAAGATTCAGGGCGACAAGGGCAGCACGACGTACAACTGCGGATCGATTGCGAAGCTCTGGGCACGGATTGTAAAAGAAAGCAGCGGCGAGCGGTATATCGCCCAGCAGGGCATTCAGCTCGCATCGTTCAATGAGCGCTCCTTCGACCTGCGGACGCTCGTGCAGAAGAACCGGCGCGGCCAATGGGATATTAGCGGCATCGGCGCACGGGTTGCCGGTTCTTACAGCATTACGACGCATGTGCCGCGCGGCGGCAGCATCGAAGATCCAGAGAAGCTGCTTGTCAGCGTATTTGGCCAAGATGAAGCACGTAAACTGTTAATAAAGACGCGCAACACCGCACTGATTATCGCAAGGCAAATCGAGCGCGGCTCCCGTCGCAAGCTGATGGAAATGTCGATGGATCTCGGCGTCGATCAGGACGGCCATGTTTGGTTCTTCGAAGCGAATGCGAAGCCGATGAAATTCGATGAGCCGGACATCCGCAAACGTTCGCTCGACCGGATTTTTCAATACAGCCAATATTTGCTGAAAATGCGCGGGCTATAGCGAAGAGCGAGGAGTGTGCGTAGGGTGCAAGTAAAGCTGTTATCGCCGTCCCAGTGGTCGGCATCGAAAGAGAAGATCACTCGTTTCTTGTATCGGTACGGCGATAAACGGATTACGGCAACAGCGCTCGCGGCGCTTCAGGATCTTCCGGCCGTTCGGCTCGCAACGAGCGGCGGCGGTGGCGGCAGTAGTGTTGGCATTGATGGCGATGTAGATGCGGCGATTGCGATTGCCGTCATCGGAGGCAAGCTCGCCGCCGTCGCCTTCGCGGAGGAAGGCGGCGAGCGCGCCTGCTTCGTCGTCGTCTCGACGGAGTTCCGCGGCCAAGGCGCAGGAAGCGCGCTGCTGAAGGCGCTGAAGAAGCGCCTGGGGCGGCTTACTTGTGCCGTAGCAGCCGATAACCCGGCGAGCATGGGCATGTGCTTCCGTGCCGGCATGAAGGCAGTCAGCCTTCATACGGGGCCGACGGGGAAGCCGACGCTCCGGTTTGAGAGCTAGATCACAGCAAAATTTTCTAGGAGGAGTTAATATGGGTCAGCCGGTTCTCGGCATCCTAACCCTCTATCTCAATGATAATGGCCTGCTCGAGGAGAGACCAGTTTATCAGAAGATGATCGTCGCAGGGAAGAAGCTCGGCCTGGAGGTGTTTGTATTCACGCCTTCAGACGTGAACTATACACAGAATCGGATTCACGCACATATGTATGACGCTGCTACGCAAAGCTGGACGCGGAAGTGGCGTTCTTTTCCCCATATGATCTATGACCGCTGCCGGATTCAGAAGAGTCACCGATTCGTGGAGTTGAGCAATTTCCGCAGAAAGTACGGCCATCTCACCTTCCTCAACCGCGTGCTGCGCAACAAATGGACGGTGTACAAAACGCTGCGCAAAGAAGATGTTTTCCGCGACCATCTGCCTTACACCCGGATGTACGAAAGCTCGACTGACCTGATGGAGATGGTCCGCAAGTATCCGCTCGTCTACTTGAAGCCGATCAACGGAACTGGCGGCCGCGGTATCCTTCGCATCGAGAAGCAAGGTGGCAGCTACTCCATTCAAGGCCGGGACCAGACTCGCCGCATCGTGTCGCCGCAGCGGGTCGGGCTTTCCAGCATCCAGAGCCGGCTGGCTTCGTGGAACCTGAAGGATAACAACTATCTCGTGCAGCAGGGCATCCAGCTGAAGCTGCCGAACGGGCGCGTCCATGACTACCGGATGCTCGTGCAGAAGAACGGCGAAGGCGAGTGGGAAGTGACCGGATGTGCCGGCCGAATCGGCGCTTCCGGCAGCATCACATCGAACCTGCATGGCGGCGGGAAAGCAATCAAAATGCAAGAGCTGCTGGACGAGTGGATCGATGACGAGAAAGCGACGCATGAGATCATGCTGAAAGCGGAGCTGCTCGGCGTCGAGATCGCCGCGTTCCTGGAGCAGTCCTATGGCCGCTTATGCGAGCTTGCGCTTGACCTCGCGATCGACCGCAAAGGCCATATCTGGCTGCTCGAGGTTAATCCGAAGCCAGCGCGCGAGGTGTTCATCCAAGCCGGCGAACGCGAGACCTACCGGACTGCGATCATCAGGCCGCTGGAGTACGCGCTTTGGCTGTATGAACAAAAAAAACGACGGAGAGAGAAGCTCGTCCCGTCGTCATATGATTGAACTATCGACTGAGAGAGCGTATTTGCTCTCTCGGATGCTCCAATCGGCGTTTCGCCGTGATTTCTTCTGCTGAGAGAGCATATTTGCTCTCTCAGCTTGCATTTGGGGCGCTTTGACCCGCGAGAGAGCATATTTGCTCTCTCAGCTTGCTTTTAGCACGGAGTCGCCCACGAGAGAGAATATTTGCTCTCTAAGACCAACTCTCACTCCTCAAGCCACCTACTCCCCCGCCAGCTCCAGCAGCTGCCGGAAATCGCTGATTAGCGCGTCAGAGCCCTGCAGCTCCTCCTTGCGCCCGTAAACGGCATAGGCGCAGCCGACGACCTGCAGGCCGTTGCCTTTGCCCGCCTCCACGTCCGAGGAGCGGTCGCCGACCATCCACGCTGAATTGACGCCGTGATCGGCCATCAGCCGCGCGACGAGCTGCACCTTCGAGGCGGTGCCGTACTCGCCTGCGCTGTACAAGCCATCGAACAGCGGCGCGATGCCCTTATAGCGCGCCACCTCTTTCACATACTGCTCCAGCCCGTTGCTGGCGACGAACAGCCGGAATCCCCGCTCCCTAAGTGCATGCAGCGTCTCTGCCACATGCGGGTACAATTCGCCCTCGCCTGCCGCGAGTCCTTCCAGCTCGTATTGCAGCATGAGCTCATCCGCCCGGCGCTGCGCCGCTTCCGAAGCGTCCGGCATCACTTTGCGCCATATATCTTCAAGCAGCATGCCGAGGCAAGCAAGCAGCTTCTCCACCGGCGGCGTCGGCTGCAAGTACAGCCCTTCCTGGCGAAGCGTTTCGAAGATCCGTTCGTGCACATGGACTAGCAGCGTGTCCGTTTCAAACAACGTGCCGTCCATATCAAATATCATTGCTTCAGGTCTCTCTAACCGTTCCAAGCTGCTCAAGCGCACAAACCTCTTTTCACCCTAGATTGCCTTTTATCATACCTCTACCATTTGCCTGGATCAATATCGCCTGGCTTAAGCCCCGCCCACACATTCGGAATAACCGCCTGCTCCGGATGCTCGAACACGAGCCACGCCGTCGGCAAATACCGCCCTTCGCTGCTCTTCGTCGACGGCTTGTTCAGCACCTCTCCATCTTTCACCAGCATGGTAGATGAGCCGCCATCGAGATTCGCGGCGATGACTGCGCCGTGCGCGAGCATGATATTTTGCACATCGTACAGGTTTGCTCCAATACTGTGCCCCGGCTGGCGGCCGTCGATAACGACGAACAAGATTGCGCCGTCTTCCCGCTGCCCCATTGCCGTTCTCGGCGCAATCCCCCATCCGTCCGCGGCGTTCTTAATCAGCCCTTTGCCGTTGACTATAATCCGCGGCTGGAACGTGACCGCTTCCTGCACGCCAAGCTGCTTCAGCTCATCGAGCGAATAGCGGCCTGCGATCATTTTGCCCTCCTTATCGATCCCGACGACCTGCGTCGAACGCGACTTGCCAAGATCGCTATAGAACAGCTCCCCGCCCGACATGACGATGCCGATGGGCTGGAACCCGTTTCCATTCCAATTCGGATCAGCGAAGCCGCCGCCATTGACGCCTGCAATCGCACCGGTCCGCTGCACCATGCTGAGCACGCGCTCTCCTCGGCCCTGCTTCTCTGGCACGACGA
Organism: Paenibacillus taihuensis; assembly: GCF_003386535.1. Lineage (GTDB taxonomy): Bacteria > Bacillota > Bacilli > Paenibacillales > Paenibacillaceae > Paenibacillus_Z > Paenibacillus_Z taihuensis. The sequence continues at coordinate 33,489 of NZ_QTTN01000017.1, read as the reverse complement.
TACGAATCTTCTTCGGATCATTCACCGTCATCACATAACCGCTATAGCCGTGTCCCGAAATTTTCTCGATCTCCACAAGCGGCTTCTCCTGCACGGCTTCACTGTTATTCGTACTCGTCTGCTCGCCTGATCCTTCTGTGGGTGTTGGATGAATTTCATGCGTATCCCGTTCCTCGCCCATCGCATCGAAGCGGTTCTGATACGCTTTGACCCGTTTATCGAGCTCAGTCTGTCCGATAATATATTTGGCTAAATAACGATGTTTGGTTGTAATGATCGTATCTGCAATTAAATAGCGAAAGTTGTTGCCTGATGGCGTAATAAACATCCAGATCATGCCGGCGATACCTAGCATGATGAAAACGATTGCGACAATAGCGACGGATTTGACAATACGTTTCAGACGTCTCGCGAAAGGCGTCTGCGGGGGAGTTTGCTTTCTAGGCGGTGCAGCAGGCGTTCCTGATCCAGATGATCTCGAACCGGTTCTACTGCCCGCTGGTACATTATTTTGCATGTAATTCAACTGGCCTCATTTCCAAAATACGAGTAATGTTCGTACTTTGTAGACGCCTGCTTTCCATGAAAAGTTTCTGTGATTCATAGATTTTTACAATTTCTTCGATATTTCGTACAAGCCAAAAAAGCCGGCACGCCTCCCTGGCATGCCAGCTCACACCTCTATTACGCGCAGACTAGAACACTTTTTTCGTATCCCGATCCGCCTTGATCATCTCTACCGCTTCTTTGAACCGCATGGCATGGACGATCTCGCGCTCACGCAAAAACTTCAGACTATCCTGCAGATCCACGTCATCCGTCATGTCGATAATCCACTGATACGTTGCGCGCGCCTTCTCTTCTGCCGCAATATCTTCATACAGGTCCGCCAGCGGGTCGCCTTTTGCTTGAATGTAGGCTGCAGTCCATGGAACGCCGGAGGAGTTGTTATAGAACAACCCATTGTCATGAATAACATAATTCGGCCCGAGTCCAGCTTCCTCCAGCTGCCTCGGCGTTGCGTCCTTCGTCAGCTTGTATATCATCGTTGCAATCATCTCGAGATGCGCAAATTCTTCGGTTCCAATATCCGTAAGCAGGCCGATAACCTTATCTGGTATCGAATATCGCTGATTTAAGTAACGAAGCGCCGCTGACAGCTCGCCATCCGCTCCCCCGTACTGCTCGACAAGATAGCGCGCAACCCGCGGATCGCATTTGCTAACCCGGACCGGGTATTGCAGCTTCTTCTGATAAATCCACATGCAGCATCGTCCTCCCTTCGTCTATTCTTAAACCTGCCAAGGCCATGGGGTCTCGACCCATTGCCATGGATATTTGGAGAAACTGTGCCCGAACTGCATAAGCGGACCATATTCCATCTCGAACTGCGTCGCACATTGCTGCCGCTGCTGGGCCAGCTGATTGAACTGCTGAAGCGCCTGCAGATCGTTCGGATGCGTATCGAGATAGAGGGTCAGCTCGACGAGGGCAAACTCAAGCTGCTGAAGTTCAAGAAGCTTCCGGTAATAGTTCTCACCCAGTTGCTTGCTCATCCTTTTTGCGCCTCCCCCGGTCTGCATTTAGACTCATACGGGCTGAACAACGCCGGCCATAGCGTTCCGAGCCTTAAAGCATCCGCCAGTGGAAATTGCGGTAAATTCATCGGCTGGAACGGGATAAATTGGTTCGGCGGAACGACATAAGTTTTCACATATTTAGGCGGACAAGGATCGAAGGGACCGACAAAAGGATACCAATCACGCGTTTGCTTCGTTGCGTTCACCTGTGCTCTCCTCCTCATCGTGCTACTCACAAACAAACTCCATTTCACAATATATGATATCCGCCCAGAATTAGTTCTTTTTACGATTTATTTAATGATTTCCCGGGTAATAGATAGCTTCACTCGCGGACAAAAAAAAGTCTGTACCTGTTAGCCAGGTACAGACTACTTAACCGTTATTCTTGATCCTCAGAAACGAGTTCCTGCCCGGAAACCTTCGGAGACGCGTAGATGTGAACGCGCAGCACACGAAGCCGCTCGCTCTCTGCCACTTCAAATATATGGCCACCTGTTTCGATCTTCTTGCCGACGACCGGGCTGCCCTCCAGCTTCGTAAACAGCCAGCCGCCGATCGTATCGACATCGTCATCCTCGATATCCAGATTGAACATGTCGTTAATCTCTTCGATCAGCATCCGTCCATCAACCGAAGTGATGTCGCCGTTGACGACAATGTTCGGCTGCTCATTGTCGAATTCGTCATGGATCTCGCCGACAATTTCCTCAAGAATCGACTCGGTTGTCAGCATCCCTGCCGTACCGCCGTATTCGTCAACGACGATAGCGAGCTGCGAATGCTTGCGCTGCATCAGCTTCAGCACATGGCTGATCTCCATCGATTCCGGCACATTGAGTATCGGGCGAAGGAATTTGCGCAGCGACTGGTCTTCATCCGGATCTGCCGTCAGCAAATCCGTAATATGTACGAAACCGATCAGCTGGTCCTTATCTTCAACGCAGACCGGATAACGGGTATGCTTCGTCGCGTAGACGTGCTTCATGTTCTCCTCGAACGATTGGTCGGCGTACAAGCAGTCCATATCGGTACGCGGCAGCATAACTTCCCGGGCAAGCCGGTCGGAGAATTCGAAGATGTTATCGAACAGCTGCAGCTCCTCTTTGTCGATAATGCCGCTCTTCGCGCTCTGATCCATCAGAATTCGAATTTCTTCCTCCGTATGTGCCGAATCATGCTCGCTTGCCGGCTCGACCCCGACGAAGCGCAGCAGCGCATTCGCGGAGCCGTTCAGCAGCCAAATAAACGGCAGGAACATCCGGTAGAAATAGAGCAGCGGCATCGACAGCCAGAGCGAGGTAGCTTCAGACTTCTGAATTGCGAGCGACTTCGGCGCCAGCTCGCCAAGCACGATGTGCAGGAACGTAATGACGAGGAAGCCGATTGCGACCGAGATCGTATGCAATACTGGACCGTCGGACAGGCCGATACTTGCGAAGATCGGTTCCACGATGAGTTCGGAAATTGCCGGCTCCCCTATCCAACCGAGTGCCAGCGATGCGAGCGTAATCCCGAACTGAGTCGCAGACAGATAAGCGTCCAGCCGTTTGTTTACTTTCAGCGCGTACTTGGCACGCGTATGACCTTCATTGGACAACTGCGTGAGGCGGGACTGACGCACTTTGACAAGCGCGAATTCCGCCGCAACGAAAAAGCCGTTTAACAAGACAAGAAAAAGGACAAGACTGATATTGAGTACGATTTTGCCAAATTCAAATTCATGCACAGCAGTTGTACGCTCCTCTCACCGGCAAGCTGCCGGTCCCCGACATCGCCTTACATAATCGCTTGACGAGTTCCGAAATCAACATCCCGATAATACATATCTTTCACCAGCAGGTTCGGTCCGCAGCATGCGGCAGCCGGACAATGGCAGTCTACGCTGCGGGCAAGCGGATGCGCCAGCCAGCGGCCGAACAGATCGTCCAGCCGATCATCGCCGATATTGCCGAACGCCGGCACATCGGAGAAGTCCGTAACGAACACATCGCCCGTAAACAAGTTGACGTTCAACCGGTTACGGCCATCCGGGTCGTTCCGAACGGTAACGAGCTTCTCGCTTGCAAGACGATTCAGCAGCTTGCGATCCTCTGCATTGTCGTTGCATTGGTAGAACGGCAGCGTACCGAACAGCATCCAGACGGATGGGTCTCTGCTGTCGAGAAGCGCGTTAACGGCATCACGCATTTGGTCAGGCGTAATGACTGGCAAATCAGCAGCGAACGCACTCGGATACATAGGATGAACCTCATGGCGCTTGCAGCCCATCTCAAGTATAAGCTTGTGAATCTCAGGCATCTTGTTATACGTGCGGAAGTTAATCATCGACTCTGCCGAGACGAACAATCCGCCATCACTGAGACGTCGCGCATTGTCAATCATCCGCTCATACATGCGGGCTGCTGTTTCCTTCGGAACCGGATGGCCGCTCTTCGCAAAGCCGATCTCATGAAAATCATCGCTATTCGTATAGTTGAACGAAATATGCATGACGTCGAGGTATGGCGCAATCTCCTCATAACGGCTGTAATCCAGCGTGATGTTCGAGTTGATCTGCGACGATATGCCGCGGCTTCGCGCGTATTTCAAGAGCGGGATGATATATTCCTTCACCGTGCGTGACGAGAAGGTTGGCTCACCGCCGGTAATGCTGATCGTCTTCAAATGCTCCACTTCTTCGAGCCTGCGCAGCATCTGATCAAGCGGCAGCTTCGCCGGCTCTGCCATAACGAGCGTATCGCCGACCGCACAATGCTCGCAGCGCATATTGCACAAATTGGACATCGTCATCTCTACGCTTGTCAGCACATGACGACCATGCTTCCTAAGCGAGATAATCGGGTCCCAATGGTCATTTGAAGGGGAATAATTCGAGTATGGATCCATTATACGTATTGCATTTTGCATCAATGTTCAGCACCTGACTTTATTTGAAATAAACGTTCGTTCTTCATATCTTCTTATTGTAATGTTCAAGCCCGTTTGTTGCAAACCTATCCGGCGTTTTCAAACGGACGTTCCAGAAAAAAGGAGCCTCGTCGGCTCCTCTGTCATTTCGTATTAAAAAAGAAAGGATTCCTTATCATTACGTGCCGGAGGCTTCCGGCAAATGCGGATCATCATTGACGCCAACAATCATCGTAGTCAGCTGTGTCGACAGATCCACCTCATAAGGCGCATTCAGCTCTTCGCCATTCTCATTATTAAGCACGCGCACAACCGGGCGGTGCGGACAGGAAGAGTTAATATCGACAACGACGCCGAACTCTCCAGACTGCAGCTTCACCGTGATACCGAGCGGATAAATGGCGACTTTGTCCCGGAACAGCTGGAGCATGCGCTGCTCATACAGCGTCCCCGTCCCTGCATACAACGATTCAACCGCTTCATGCGGCAGCATCGGCCGCCGATAAATACGTGTCGTCGTCATGGCATCATAAGAATCGACAAGCCCGATCCACTTGGCATACTCGTGAATCTCGTCCCCTTTAATGCCACGCGGATAACCGCTTCCGTCAAGCCGCTCATGATGCTGATACGCGCAATGGGCAGCAATTAGCGGGATGTTCGGCTCATCCTTCAGCAGAAGATAACCGCGCTCTGCATGCCGCTTCATCTCTTCATACTCCTCGAACGTAAGCGAGCCTTGCTTCTTGAGAATGTTCGGACTAATTTGAGTCTTGCCAATATCATGCAGCATCGCACCTAGACCAAGCGTCATCAGCTCGTCCCGGTTATAGCCGTTCGCAATGCCGAGCAGCGTCGTATATACCGAGACATTCAGCGAATGCTGAAATAAATAATCATCGACGATGCCCATATTCATGAGCATGATCATTGCATCCTTCTGGTCGGTTAAATCATCGATGACCATTCCCATGATCTGCTTGAAGGACTTCGCAATATAAGGATAAGTAACGCCGCTCTTCCGATTGGGCCGATCCATCAGATCTCGGAAATTGGTGCGAATCTCACTAAGCGCCCGCTGTCTGGTATCTTCGCTGATCAGATCAGGTATAACAAGGTCAGCCAAACGCGGGTCCTGAATATATACGAAATAAACCCCGCATTCGGAGAGACGGTTAATCAGCCTGGCTGATAGCTCAACGTTCTCGCTGAGAAGAACGACGCCGTCCTCAGAATAAATCTTCTTGGCTAATCGCATACCTGGTCGGCACATCTGTATGGGCAATAATCGCATCGTATCGACCCCTGCCTTGCATCTATTTTCCAATTAATTGGTAATTTCGAGGAAATCCCTCGTAAGATTAATGTAAGGGATTTATGGGAAAAGAGCAACATCTGATTCGGCAAAGATCGACAAAACCTGTTATTTTTCTTATCTCATGACGAAAATCCAGAACAATGCCGCCAAAACGAAACGGTAAATCGCAAAATGTGTCAGCTTGACCTTCTGGATGAAGCGCAGGAACAATACGATGACGAGCCATGCCACAACGAACGAAACAAGAAAGCCGACGATGAAGAACATCAGGTTGTCGCCTTCAATAAATTTGTAGTTATCAAGCATTTCGTAGCCCGTCGCAGCGACCATGATTGGAATCGCCATCAGGAAGGAGAAATCCGCAGCAGCTCTGTAGCTCGTTCCTGTCAGCATTCCCCCAGCAATTGTCGAACCCGAACGGGAGAAGCCTGGCCAGAGCGACAAGCACTGCAGTAAGCCGATCATGAACGCCTGTTTATAGGAGATATCGTCCATCGTCTCAGCGGTGATCTTCACTCGACGTGTGCGATTGAGCCATTCTGCAGCAATCATATAGATACCACCGACTACAAGGGAAAAAAGAACAGGCGCCTGGTTGAAGCCTTCGCCTTTAATGATGTCTTTCAACAAATAAGCGAGTGCCATTGCCGGAACGATACCGAGCGCAACGTGAATCAGGTTCAGCCTGCGACGACGAATTGCGCTTCGTCCTGTCGTAAATGTACCTAGAGACTGCTGCTTGCGCGAAAGGCCGAACAGATCGAGAATCCGATTCCAGTACACGATGGCCATTGCCAGGATCGCTCCGAGCTGAATGACAATTTCGAATGTGACGATCGCTTGATCGTCCGAAGAGATATCAAGCAGCTTGTTCGTCAAAATCATATGACCTGACGATGAAACGGGCAAAAACTCCGTCAAACCTTCTACAATACCTAAAATAACCGCATGAATAATGTTTTCCATTAGATCCTCCTGAATCAAAACGAATACGCATAATGGTAAGAAAATCAATTGATATGAAAATCATTTGATATGAAAATCAAATCCTATGTTATATCGCTAGCCAACGCGTGTGATGGCTGTCGGCGATCGCTCCCTGATCTTGAAGCTCATGCTCCAACACGCCTCTGATAAACTCCGGCAAATAGTAATCGATGTCCAGTCCGTTCTTGATCTTCTCGTAGCCGACACCGAACGTGAACATGTCGATCGTGCCGACGACATACATCTGATCGTCCTGCAGTGGCTCGCCGTTCACCAGGATGGACATGATCTTGCCCAAGTCCGGGTTGTCCGGCACATATTCGATCGCAAGTCCGTCTACGGCAAGCGTGCCGAGGACAAGCCCGCGGAAACCAAAGCCGCGAATCGGCTTGTCGATGTACTCCGGAAGCAGCGCCTCTTCGAGCGACATGCGAATCATCTTGCCGGTCAGCTTCATCCGGCACGGATTGATCGGCGACGGGCACAGCGCGTGCAGGTCGCCGGCCGTCACTTCGCCTGCGGCGAGGCTGCGAAGCAGCTGCCCTGCGTTGACGATGCCGATTTCGGCATTCGTCCAGCGCCGGAGGCCCGCAGCGAGCAAATTGCCGAGCGGCGACTCCCTATCCGGCGCGAGCGCAAGCGGCGCATCCAGCGTGGCGACGACCCGGCTGAGCCGGCGCTCGCCTTCGGTCTTGAAGCTGCCTATAATGGCGGTCGCCTCTGGCTGTTCCAGACCTGCGCGTGCTTCCATCGGCAGGCAGATCGCTTTGAACCGTGGCCGCTTCGTCTTTGCATCGAACCAAATCTCGACACGTCCCATATACTCGCCGAACTTCCCGGCCGCGCACAAATGCGTCGATCCGATCACCTCTGCCTCTTCCAGCAGATGATGGGTATGACCGCCAAGAATCAGGTCAATGCCATCAATCTCCTGCGCCATTCGCCGATCAAGCGGCAGCCCGAGATGCGACATAATGATCAGCACGTCCACATTGGCGCGAAGCTGCTGTACCTGCTTCGCCACTTCCGGGAGCGGATCGCTCGCTTCCCAGCCAAGCAGCTTGTAAAATTCTTTAAATGCCGCAGATACACCGATCAAACCGAAGCGAAGCCCTGCCTTGTTAATTACGATGGAAGGCACCATCCACGCAGGCCGCTGCATCGTCTCCGACAAGAAGAAGTTTGCGCAAACCAAAGGGAACTGGGCTTGGACGCCATAGGCTTCATCCAGCTGCTCCTTCGTGAATGTTAATCCCTCGTTGTTGCCAATGGTAGCGGCGTCATAGCCGGCAGCATTCAATAACGCGATATTCGCAAGCCCATCGCTCGCTTCCGTTTCGACTCGCATCCGGTCCATGTGATCCCCGATATCCAAGGTGAGCACATGATCGGCTCCGTGCGAGCGACGTATTTCCTCTATATAGGCAGCCATTCTGGCGGCCTGCTCCAAGCGGCTGTGAATGTCGTTGCTATGAAGCAGCACGACGTCTGGCGCATCCGTTGCTATTTCGTTCATGCTGGCCTCCCGATTTTAAGGGACTATCGCTTCAATCGCATTTCATCCGGTGTAAACGTAGATTTGAAGCCGTAGGACACTTCGCCGCTGCGTGCTTCATCATGAAGCAAACGGAAAACAATGACGCTTTTTACATTTAAGCATTCACTGGAACCATTCGGCACATACAAGCGAACCGGACCGCCTTTCGGCAGCGGTGCGCCGTCAACAGCGAACTGTACTGCGGCATCTTTCAGCTGCTCCCATGGGATAAGTGCCTCGAACGTATCGGCCGCTTCCACCTTCAGATGCGTCGGCAAAGGCTCTTCTTGCAAAATGCCTTGTTGACTCCGGAAAGCATCTAACCATTCCGCGAAATCGAATGCCTCGCCGGCACCTCCTGTAATCCGCTCTGACAAAGGGAAGACACGACCTGCAAGCGCGGCCATGTCCTCCGGTGTTACAGCAATCGCTTCCTGCCCGTTATATGCAATTGAAATCATCGTTGCCTTGTTTGACTGCTCTGTCATCCTAATCCCTCGCTTTACCTGCGAATAATCGTGCGTTAACCGCCAATCTGGGACATGCGGCGTGCGGTAGGCTCATGACTCTGATCCCCGCCAGCCAGCTTCTCCGCCATTTCATGATTGAGCGGCTTGATGTCCATCGCCCGCATGTACAGCTTCTCCAGCTCATCTGGGTTGCCAAGCGCCGGCTTCACATTCAGTTCATCCACCCAATACAGGCATGGCTTGATGTTCCCGTCAGCCGTTAGCCGAAGCCGATTGCATCGTTTGCAGAATTGGTCGCTGATCGGATGAATAAGACCGAACGTCCCTTTGCCGCCCGCAATGCGGTAATCTTCGGAAGGGCCGTTCCCCAGCACGTCGCTGATCGGTTCGGCTTCAAGCCCAATATCACTGGCAATCTCGAGCACGCGCGACAACGGCAAGTAATGATTGCGCCAATTGTCATCCGCATGGCCAATCGGCATATATTCGATAAATCTTACATGCAGCGGCTGCTCAGCAGCCATTCTGAGAAACGAGGCAATCTCGTCCTCGTTGACGCCTTTCAACAGCACGCAGTTCAGCTTAATCGGCGCGAAGCCAACCTTCACAGCCATCTCAATGCCCTGCATGACCCGCTGTAAGTCGCCGCGGCGCGCAATAAACTTGAATCGTGCCGGATCCAACGTATCGAGGCTGATGTTCACCCTGTTCAGGCCTGCCGCACGCAGTGCTTCCGCCTGATCGGCAAGCAATACACCGTTCGTCGTTAACGAAATATCTCGAATGCCCGGTATGCTTGAGAGCTGTCCGATCAATCCCGCGAGGCCTGGCCGCACGAGCGGTTCTCCTCCGGTAATCCGCAGCTTCGTAATCCCCATCTTGGCGCCTGCGCGAACTACCTCGGTAATTTGGTCGTAGCTAAGCAAGTTTTCCGCGGGCTCGAATTTCACGCCTTCTTCCGGCATGCAATACAGACAGCGCAAATTGCAGCGATCGGTAACCGAAATGCGCAAATAATCGTGCACCCGTCCAAAACGATCCGTTAATGCAGCCACAGCCCTCACTCCCTTTCATGCCGCGATTCACGCGAAAGTCTCTATACTCTAGCATAACATTTTTAACCCCAATATGGTATGCTATGGAGACCATTAACATTAAGATCCGAGAGGTTTATGAACATGTCCGTAAATTGGAAAGTACGACTATTCGCCGGGTTATCCGAGCGTTTCGGCCAAGATAGCATTACAATCTCCCTTGAGAAAGAAACCGCAACTGTGCTCGAGCTGAAGCAAGAGCTTATGAGCCGCTACCCTGTTCACGCAGCACTATTGGCAATCTCATTTATGGCGTGTAATCAAGCCTATGCGGTAGAGGAGCAAACGATTCAAGCAGATGACGAGCTTGCATTGCTTCCGCCAGTTTCAGGAGGCGAAGAGTCGTCGACCTCTATTGCTTCTGTATCTATAGAGCAGCCCAGATATTTAATCACGGCGGAGCCGCTCTCGGTAGAAGCGGTCACTGCACTCGTCATCGTGCCGAACAACGGAGCAACGCTGACATTCACAGGCACGACACGCGAATGGACGCAGGGCGCTCGTACCGTCCGCCTCGAATACGAAGCGTATATCCCGATGGCGATGAAGACGCTTGAGCAGATCGGGGCAGAGATTGAGGAGCGCTGGCCTGGCGCACGATGTGCCATCGCACACCGGATCGGCTTAGTCGATATCGCCGAGATTAGCGTTGTGATCGCGGTATCCACACCGCATCGCGATGACTGCTACGAAGCGAGCCGTTATGCGATTGAGCGATTGAAACAAATCGTACCGATTTGGAAGAAAGAGATATGGGAAGACGGCTCCGAGTGGAAAGGTCATCAGCAAGGTCCGTGGAACCCGACAGAACCACAACTATAGATCTATTCAGAGCAGTTCTTTAGTCGTGAATACGCTGACAAAGCACTGCTTTATTTTGCACTCTTATTGCCAATTTTCCATTTTATTGCTACCATGGTCTTATTAATTCCTTCATATTTGGTGTGTCATCCGAGGTGGACTATGAGAATTCATGTGACAGAGCTTAAAGAGGGAGACATCCTGAGTAACGACATTTTCAACTCCTACGGGCTTCACGTGCTTTCCAAGGGCACGGGCTTGCAAATGAGAGAGATTTCGATGCTGATTCAACATCATATCGATTATGTTGAAGTTAACTCAAGGATTATACAAGAAGTTACGATTCGAACAATTGAAAGCGGTCTTAGTCCGAAGTGGCTGCCGACCGTGAAACCGATCTACCAGGATGCTGTCAATGGCTGCGAGCAGCTTTTTATGGAAGCTGCACAGAATGGCAAAATTGACCAGGAAGACGTCAATCAAACATTCCAGCCGTTAGTGAATACGTTCAAGCTGGAACGTGATGTCGTGTCGATGCTGCTATTGCTTAATACTCATGACGACTATACCTATCAACACTCCGTACAGGTCGGAATGCTGGCTTACTACTTGGCGGGTTGGCTTGGATATGATGAGCAGGAGTCACTGAAGATTGGACAAGCCGGGTTTCTGCACGATATTGGCAAATGTCAGATTACCGACGATATTCTGAACAAGCCGGCCAAGCTGTCCGATGAAGAATTCAAAGAAATTAAGATGCATACGGTATATGGACACCAAATCATTACCGAATCGTTCGGTGAATCCATAGCCGCAACGGTTGCGCTGCAGCATCACGAACGCATGGATGGAACCGGTTACCCTAACCAGGTGGCAGGCGATGAACTTCATCCCGTGTCCAAAATCGTTGCTGTCTGTGATGTATACAGCGCTATGATCTCTTCCCGTGTCTACCAGAAGAAACGCGACTTGCTCATTGTTCTAAGGGAGCTTCACCGAATGAGCTTCAATGAGCTAGACCCGCATACAGCGCATACGTTCATCAAGCATATGATCCCGAATTTCATCGGCAAACAAGTCGAGCTTGTCACAGGCGAGACAGGAATCATCATTATGACACATCCAACTGAATACTTCCGCCCTCTTATACGCGTTGAAGATCATTTCATCGATCTATCCATCGAGCGCGATCTCGAAGTGAAACATATCATGATGTAATCAACACAAAAAACTCCGAACCACAAGCTGACCAGTCAGCGTGGTTCGGAGTTTTTTTCTTTTCTACAACAACCGATTGATAAAACGAGAACGGAACGGGTCGTATGATTCTGGAGAAGCGTAGCGGTCGCCTAGGCGAAATGATTTGCGTGGTTTAACCAACGCTAAATCATTTGCGCCTTTGTACTCGGATTCCAACATTGTTCAGTTAATTCAAGGAATCCGAGTACAACAGCGATCGAAAGAACATACGACACGTGGAGTGGGTCCAGTTTAACCGATCGACCCTTCCATTTCGAATTTAATCAAACGGTTCATCTCAACCGCATATTCCATCGGCAGCTCTTTCGTGAACGGCTCGATGAAGCCCATTACGATCATTTGCGTCGCTTCTGCTTCTGTCAAACCGCGGCTCATCAGGTAGAAGAGTTGATCCTCGGAAACTTTGGAAACCGTCGCTTCGTGCTCAAGCGTAATGTTGTCATTCATGATTTCGTTGTACGGAATGGTGTCCGACGTCGACTCGTTATCAAGAATGAGCGTGTCGCACTTGATGTTCGCTTTGGAGCCTTCGGAGTTACGGCCGAACGATGCCAAGCCGCGGTATGTGACTTTACCGCCGTGCTTACTGATCGACTTCGATACGATTGTCGAAGTTGTATCCGGCGCCAGGTGCGTCATTTTCGCCCCTGCATCTTGGTGTTGGCCTTTGCCCGCTACTGCAATCGAAAGAACCATACCTTTCGCGCCGCGGCCTCTAAGCACAACTGCTGGATACTTCATTGTCAGCTTGGAGCCGATGTTGCCGTCAACCCATTCCATAGTCGCGTTCTCATCCGCAACCGCACGTTTTGTAACGAGGTTATAGATGTTCGGCGCCCAGTTCTGGATTGTTGTATAACGGCAGCGTGCGTTCTTCAACACGAGAATTTCAACGACCGCGCTGTGGAGCGAGTTCGTGCTATAGATTGGAGCTGTACAGCCTTCTACATAGTGAACGAAGCTGTCTTCGTCCGCAATAATCAGTGTACGCTCGAATTGGCCCATGTTCTCGGAGTTGATCCGGAAGTACGCTTGCAGCGGGATTTCACACTTCACGCCTTTTGGCACGTAGATGAAGCTGCCGCCGGACCATACCGCGCTGTTCAATGCTGCGAACTTGTTGTCCGCCGGCGGGATGATCGTTCCGAAATATTGCTTGAACAGCTCTGGATATTCGCGAAGCGCAGTGTCCGTATCCGTGAAGATAACGCCTTGCTTCTCGAGATCCTCTTGCATGCTGTGGTATACAACTTCGGATTCGTATTGAGCGGATACACCTGCAAGGAACTTCTGTTCCGCTTCAGGAATGCCAAGCTTGTCGAACGTTTCTTTAATTTCTGTCGGAACCTCTTCCCAAGTCTTACCTTGCTTCTCGGAAGGACGAACATAGTACTGGATGTCATCGAAATCCAGATCATCCATGTTGCCGCCCCACTTCGGCATTGGCATCTTGTTGAATTGCTCCAGCGCTTTCAGACGGAATTCCAGCATCCATTCCGGCTCGCCTTTAATTTCCGAGATTGTACGAACAATCTCAGGCGTCAGACCTTTACCGGATTCGAAAATCGCCTTGTGCTCATCGCGAAAGCCATACTTATATTCTTCTAAATCAGGCATTTGCTTTGCCATTGAGAAAGCCTCCTATCATACGCGGCTGCCCGCGTTATTGTTGATTCTGATGTTCGATTCCTTTACGCAGTGCGTTCCAGGAAAGTGTTGCGCATTTGATCCGGGCCGGGAACTTGCTTACGCCTGACAGTGCTTCGATATCCTCGAGCTCGTCAAACTCAGCAGGCTCGCCTTTGATGAAGGTGGAGAAACGTTCCGCAAGCTCAAGCGCTTCTTCCGTCGTCTTGCCCTTAACCGCTTCGGTCATCATCGATGCCGAAGACATGCTGATCGAGCAGCCTTCGCCGGTAAATTTCGCTTCCTTGACGATGCCGCCTTCCAGTTGAAGCTGAAGGCTGATGCGATCGCCGCAGGTCGGGTTATTGAGGTTGACCGTTACCGATTCCTCATCCAACGTTCCGCGGTTACGCGGGTTTTTGTAATGATCCATAATGACGCGGCGGTACAAATCATCCAATTCCATGACCGAAGAACTCCTTTGTTTGCAGAAGGCCATCGACAAGTCTGTCAACGTCCTCTTCGGTATTGTATAGATAAAAGCTTGCTCTTGCCGTCGAAGAAACATTCAAGTAGCGCATTAATGGCTGGCAGCAGTGATGGCCTGCACGAACAGCGATGCCCTTCGTATCGAGCACTGTCGCAACGTCATGCGGGTGAACGTCGTTCAAGTTGAACGTTACAAGACCTGCACGGTTCTGTTTCGGCCCGAAGATCGAAATGCCGTCAATGGTGCTCAAACGATCGTAGGCGTAAGCAGCAAGCTTGTGCTCGTGCTGTTCAATCGCATCTAGTCCGACTTCGTTCAAAAAGTCGATAGCTGCGCCAAGACCGACTGCGCCGGCAATGATCGGCGTGCCGCCTTCGAATTTCCACGGCAGCTCTTTCCAAGTCGAATCGTATAAATCAACGAAATCGATCATCTCGCCGCCGAACTCGATCGGCTCCATCGCTTCAAGCAGCGCCTTCTTGCCGAATAATGCGCCGATTCCCGTAGGAGCGCACATTTTGTGTCCGGAGAAAGCGTAGAAGTCGCAATCGAGATCGCGAACGTCCACTTTCATGTGCGGCGTGCTTTGTGCGCCGTCGACAACCATGATAGCGCCGTTGCGGTGAGCGATTTCGGTAATTTCTTTGATCGGATTAACGACGCCGAGCACGTTGGACACGTACATGACCGAAACGACTTTCGTACGCTCCGTAATGGTCGCTTCCACGTTCTCGAGCTTAATGGAACCGTCTTGCTCAAGAGGGATAAATTTAAGCTTCGCGCCCGTTGCTTTCGCAACTTGCTGCCAAGGGATAAAGTTAGAGTGATGCTCCATCTGCGTAATGACGATCTCATCGCCTTCACCGCAGTTCGCTCTCGCATAGCTCGAAGCGACCAGGTTAAGCGCCGTCGTTGTGCCGCGCGTGAAAATAATTTCCTGCGGGCTTGCCGCATTCAGAAACTTCGCTACTTTCTCCCGTGCGCCTTCATATGCATCCGTTGCGCGCGAACCGAGCGTGTGAACGCCGCGGTGCACATTCGCATTGTCATGCTCATAATAGCGGCTCACGGCATCAATGACGGAACGCGGCTTCTGTGAAGTCGCCGCGCTGTCCAAATAAACGAGCGGATGCCCATTTACCGATTGATGAAGGATCGGAAATTGCTCTCTGATCGCTTGTACGTTCATCCTTCCAGCTTCCTTTCCAGCAGACGCTGGAGCTGTTCTCTGACCGCATCTACCGGAATTTCCGAAACGACTGGGGCCAAGAAACCATAAATAATTAAACGCTCCGCTTCCGCTCTCGAAATACCGCGGGACATGAGGTAGTAGACTTGTTCCGGGTTCACTTGACCGACGCTTGCTGCGTGTCCGGCTTTAACATCATCTTCATCGATAAGAAGTATCGGATTCGCGTCGCCGCGCGCTTTCGGACTCAGCATGAGAACCTTCTCAGTCTGGAATCCGCCTGCCTTCGTAGCGCCCTTCTCGATCTTCGTAATACCGTTGATGATCGCGGTCGCTTGCTCTTTCATGACGGCACGAGTAACCATGTTGCTCTCTGTGCTTCGTCCGAAATGAACCGCGCCTGTTGTCAGGCTCATTTGCTGAGCGCCTGAACCGATGCTGATGACTTTCGCATCCGAGCTCGAGCCGTTGCCTTTCATCAGCGATTGCGTATCGGACAGCGTGTGACCGTCATGCAAGTCGCCGATTATCCATTCGATGCGGCCGTCGTTCTCAACAACTGCACGGCGGATCGTCAGGTCAACCAAGTTCTCCGACATATTGTGAACTGTTGCATAACGTACATGCGCGCCTGGCTTCACGATAACTTCAATGATTGTCTGCTTCGTAATTGGAGCCGAAGCTTCGCCATAGCTGCTCACAACGTTGTCAACGTAAGTAACACGGCTGTGATTGTCTGCAACGAGCAGAACGCGTGGAGCGAATGCGGCCGTTGCGTCGTCGCTGATGAACAGCGCTTGGAGCGGCAATTCAACTTCCACATTCTTTGGTACGTATAGGAACACGCCGCCATTCCAAATCGCGGAGTGGAGAGCCGTCAATTTATTCTCATCCTGAGGTACCGCGCTGAACAGATACTGTTTCACGAGGTCGCTGTGCTCGCGAGCAGCCGTCTCCAGGTCAGTGAAGATGACGCCCTTCGCTGCAAGCTCAGGGGATAGTTTGCGAAGCACGCTCGCGGAGTTGCGCTGTACAACAAGTCCAGCCTGATCTTGGCCCGCAAGCTCGCGGACAGTTTCAGGAAGTTCGTCTACAGCTGCAATCGCAGCTTCTGCTTTATGATTGCCGATCGCCGTCAAGTTCCAGCGGCTGATGCGGACTTTCTCCGGGGTCGGCCATTCCAGCGTTTCTGCCAGCTCGGCGCCCTTCGTTCTTACTTCTTCAAGCCATGCCGGCTCGCCTTTGCTTTGCGATAAAGCAGAAACTGTCTGGCGGTTAACCGGAGCCGATAATTGTGTACTCATTTCGCTTGCTCCTCCTCCGATTAAACCTGTCCGACTGTTTCGTCTACGATACCAAGTTCTTCTTTGACCCAGTCGTAGCCTTCGCTTTCCAGACGCTCTGCAAGCTCTGGTCCGCCCGATTTCACGATACGGCCTTGCATCATAACGTGAACGAAGTCTGGTTTAATGTAGTCAAGCAAACGCTGGTAGTGAGTAATGATCAAGAAGCCGCGGTCCTCGGAGCGCATTGCGTTAACGCCGTTCGCTACGATTTTCAGGGCATCGATATCAAGACCGGAGTCGATCTCGTCAAGAATAACGATGGATGGATCCAGCATCATCATTTGAAGAATTTCGTTACGCTTCTTCTCGCCGCCGGAGAAGCCTTCGTTCAAGTAACGGTGCGCGAACTCAGGGTTCATCTCAAGCTCTTTCATCTTGCCTTCCATTTGGCGGATGAATTTGATCAGCGAAATTTCTTTGCCTTCTTCACGGCGAGCGTTAATCGCGCTGCGCAGGAAGTCGGAGTTCGTTACGCCGCTGATTTCGCTTGGATATTGCATCGCAAGGAACAGGCCTGCGCGAGCGCGCTCGTCAACAGCCATCTCCAATACGTCTTCACCGTTCAGCACAACTTCGCCGTCCGTTACTTCATATTTAGGATGGCCCATAAGCGAAGACGCGAGTGTACTCTTGCCAGTACCGTTCGGTCCCATAATTGCGTGAACTTCACCGCCTTTAATTTCAAGGCTAAGACCCTTCAAAATTTCTTTGCCGTCAATGGCCGCTCTAAGGCCATCGATTTTAAAATGTGTTGCCATGGTAAACTGCTCCCTCCAGATGTTTACGACGAATGTCTCTGCCCTGCACTATTGAATCCCGTCAGACTGACGGAGCTCCCCAAATGCACTTTTTGAAACAATTCCTCTTTTATAATTATTCTAAATTGATTCTCAGTGATTCTCAATTATATATTAGTATAGTTTTCAATTGAAATCAATGAGCCTGCGCCCTCATTCACGCTCTGCTTGTACCGCTTACCGCCCAATCTTGCTGCGAATCAAGTCTGCGCGTTCATTAAATTCCTTATCGCTCAAGACAGGATGCGCTTCCACGCCCTCGAACGCATTTCCTAGATTCACCCAAGATTTGCATCCGTTAAAATGGTCCTGCATCGGCAGCACAATAGGCTGCTCGAGCTTGCTCACCCGTAGCAGCAGCATATGCAGCGGTTTGGTCTTCTTCCATTTGAGCCTCTCTTCTGCGAAGGAATCCGTCCAAATGTGGAAATCCTCGAGAAGCCGGAGCGTCTCTTGATCGAAAATTTCGATGTCGTCCACCGCTTCTGCTACAGCGTTAATCTCGATCGTAGTTGCATTCGGCTGCCATGCCGCCATAAGCTCCCGCACATCGTCCTGGAACGGCTCCTTCAGCAGCTCAGGCCGTTGATGCTCATAAGCAGGCAGTAGATAGAAGCGTGGTGCTCTCAGCTGAAAATCACGCGTTTCTTCGGCAATGCCGCCTTTGCGTAGAACGATAATTTGTTTCCCTTCGGTCAATGCCTTCACCGCGACCGCCCACTCCTTGAGCGCGACCGGCTGCTCTTGATCGAATCCGTTATTCACTTATTTTCCCTCCGTTTCATCGCAATAACATTCATTATAGCAAATCTAGGTGTTCGAAAGCGAAAAAATTCGCTATACTATACATATTTGCGGATCAGCCTTCAAATGGCAGTCTTGCTCGAAGAATTACAACGACCCGGAGGTGTTCTATAGATGACTACGTATCATCCGTTAAACGAAGCAGAAGCGATCGAAATCGCTCGTACGCTTGATGGCATTTTTGCCCCAGGCGCTGAGCTGAAATGCCGCGAAATCGGCGATGGCAACTTGAATTTGGTGTTCCATATTTCCGATCCGGCTGCAGGCAGCAGCATTATTATGAAGCAGGCGCTTCCTTACGCTAAGGTCGTCGGCGAATCTTGGCCGCTCACGCTTGACCGCGCTCGTATCGAGAGCGAAGCGCTCATCCTTGAAGGCAAGCTTGCTCCAGGACTTGTTCCAAACGTATATCTGTACGACAAGGAGCTTGCGCTTACGGTCATGGAAGATCTCAGCGATCATATCATCATGAGACAGGGATTGATTAGTGGCGGACGTTACCCGCTGTTTGCGGATCACATTTCCACCTTCCTGGCGCAGACGCTATTTTACACCTCAGATCTTGGACATAATCAACAGGAGAAGAAGCTGCGCATGGCAGGCTTCATCAACCCTGAGCTTTGCAAAATTACGGAGGATCTCATCTTCGACCATCCGTACACAGATGCAGATACGAATAACTTCGAGCTTGCTATCCGCGATGAAGCGGAAGCGCTCTGGAACGACGGCGAGCTTCACTTCGAAGTGGCTTTGCTTCGCGAGAAGTTCCTGACACAATCGCAGGCGCTGCTCCACGGCGACTTGCACACCGGCAGCATATTCATTACTCCGGAATCGACGAAGGTTATCGATCCAGAGTTCGCTTACTTCGGCCCAATCGGCTTCGACATCGGTGCGGTCATCGCCAACCTGCTGCTGAACTATGCGGCACGTGAAGGACGCGACAGTGACGAGAACGAGCGTGAAGCATTCCGTGCTTACCTGCTGGAAACGGTGAAAGACGTATGGACGCAGTTCCACAGCAAATTCCTTACCCTGTGGGATGCGCATGGCGTTGACCGCCTTGCAGCAGCTGCTCCTGGCTACAAAGCAAACTACATGCAGCGCTTGCTGCAAGACACGTTCGGCTATGCAGGCTGCAAAATGGTACGCCGCATCGTCGGTCTTGCCCACGTTGCCGACATTGACAAGATTGAAGATGCAGCAGCGCGCGAGCGCGCGCAGCGTCTGGCGCTCAGCATCGGCAAAGACCTAATCAAACAAGGACGCAAGGCGACTTCAATCGATCAGCTTATCGATACCGCGCTTTCGGCAACAGCCGCAGTAAAGGTTTAACGAGAAAGGAATGAACTGTAAGCAATGACTACTACAGAATCAACGAGCTATAAAGGCTTGCAATCTGTTATTTGGGCAGGCGAGCAACTGGATCTCCTCGATCAACGCCTGCTGCCGGAAGAGATCGTCTATCTTCCGCTTGTGAACGCGCAGGATGTATGGGAAGCCATCCGCCATCTGAAAGTGCGCGGAGCTCCTGCAATCGGCATCGCAGCCGCATACGGCGTCGTACTCGGCAGCCGTGATGCTAGCGACCGAAACGCATGGATGGCAGCCGTGAAGGAAGCTGCTGCGCATCTTGCAACGTCCCGCCCGACAGCGGTGAACCTGTTCTGGGCGCTTGATCGGATGACCGCTCGCGCAGAAGCACTTGCCGCTGGCGGCAGCGATCTCGCTGCATGCAAGGAAGCGCTCCTGCAAGAAGCGATCACGATCCAAAGCGAAGACGAAGAAACGAACCGCCTCATCGGCGAGCATGCGCTTACGCTGTTCCAAGACGGCATGGGCGTGCTTACGCACTGCAACGCCGGCGGCCTCGCGACAGCGAAGTACGGCACGGCGCTCGCTCCGTTCTATCTCGCTCTGGAGCAAGGCATCAAGCTTCGCGTCTTCGCGGACGAGACTCGTCCCGTTCTGCAAGGCGCAAGATTGACGGCGTTCGAGCTGCAGCAAGCAGGCGTTGACGTGACGCTGATCTGCGATAACATGGCCGGCATGGTGATGAGCAAAGGCTGGGTTGACGCCGTTATCGTCGGCACAGACCGCGTTGCTGCAAACGGCGACGTTGCGAACAAGATCGGCACATACAGCGTAGCTGTTCTTGCCAAAGCGCACGGCATTCCGTTCTATGTCGCTTGTCCGCTATCGACGATCGATCTGAATACGCCCAGCGGCGCTGAAATTCCGATCGAAGAGCGCCATGCGGAAGAGATTACAGAAGGCTTCGGCAAGCGTACGGCTCCTGTAGGCGTCAAAGTGTTTAATCCGGCATTCGACGTGACACCGAATGATTATGTAACTGCCATCATTACGGAGAAAGGCATCGTGAAGCCTCCGTATGACGTGAATTTGAAGAAGCTGTTCGAAATTAACGGCTAATTCGCTTCCTGCAATAAATAAGGGTCGCCTGGCGCAAGCTTACGTTGCTGCCCGAGGCGGCCCTTTTTATGTCAGACATTCATTTATACCATAAGAAGCAGTGCGTCCGCGCCTTTCATCCCCGGCTTAATACCGAGCGCTTCCGCTGCGCCTGTCACCGACTCCAGCGGCGCCGCCATCAGCTCATCCAGCGTTCTGACGCCGACTGCACGCCCTGCAATGATGCCTCTATCCTTCAATCGTTCATTAAGAAGCGATACATCTAAAGCGCCGCACATAATGTAGCCTTTATCCGTCGTCACCGCAAGCAAAGTCGTTTTGGGCAGAAGCACTTCTACGCCAAGAACCGTTGTATTGTCTGCGAGTACAATTGGAACCATCCGCATCATCCGAACCACCTCCTTCTACCCGCCCGCGCTGGCTTTGGCTCAAAGTTACAATTTCCTATTCACTATATGCTTGAGCCTGCTGGTGAGTGTTGGCGTCAGCCTGACCAACGCGAATGCTTTTTGAGGCAAATAGTCAAATTCGGATACTACAATAATTCCATCGATAATGATATAGTTAAACTACTTTATGACGTCATGGAGTGGCACAATGAATCAATCAGATAAACCTCAGAAGCATGCATCAGCATATTTATTCAATGTTGACATTCTCGTACAAGGTGACACCAACGCAATCGCAATGGAGAAGCTGCTTCGTGTGCTGAATCAAGCTGGATTTGCGGACTTCCGCATTAAATCCGGCATGGAGCTCGGCCGCCTGATCGAAACACTGGAAGCAAGCAAGCCAAAGGACGTTAAACCAGCGAAAGCAGTTCAGAAAGCTGAACCCGCTGCCGCACCTCCTGCTGCAACTAAGAATAAAGAAACGGCTCCCGACTCCAACCTGACCTTCGTTACGGATCGGATCAAAGCTTGTATTGCAGAGAAGAAGTTAATTCGATTGACCGTGAATAAGGGCTTCGGCAAGAAGCTAAGCATTCCTTGCCGCATCATTAACCTTGATGAATCCTCACAAATGATGACCGTCTACCACGTCGACGAAAAACAGGTTTATACGTTCACCGTTTACGAGATTGAAGAGTTTGTATAGTTTGATTATGAAGCTGGGCCCTTCTGGTATAGAAGCGCGCTCAGCTTTTTCTTTTTTTCAGAAAGGAAGGACTTTCGTCATGAGTATTGATAATCATGTCGACTGCTGTCACAATAGTGGAAGAGTTTAGGTGATTTCCATTTTTATTTAGCGATTAAAGGAGACTTCTTCACTATGCGTTCTTTTTCCATTCGATCACAAATTATTGTTCTCATCGCTGTACTCCTGCTGGCGCCAATCACCGGGATAGGCCTCTACTACTACGATTCCATCACATCCAAGCTCGAGGTCATGGACCGCGGCGCTACCGACGAATCAGCCGCGTCCGTAGAAGGCATGCTCTCCATTCTCTCTTCTCATGTGATGGATGTAACCGTTACCAACTCCCACTGGGGAGATTTCCGTACCGCGTTTCTCACGCATGATCTGGAATGGATCACGGATAATGTAGCCGGCGCTGTCAACATTATTCCGAATTTGGATTTTACCGTTACGGCTGGCTATGACGGCAATGTCGTGCTGCAGAGCGGCGACGTTCAAGACTTCATGGTACCGAATATCAATAAACTTGGCATCGTGCAGAAAGCGAAGGCAGATGGAGACTTCTCCGGCCTGCTCGTGACGAGCAAGGGACTAGCCTTCATTGCCGTATCCAAAATAACAGATGAAGAGAACAAGCTCTCCTCCCCTGGCGTCCTCGTCTTTGGCCGTCTCCTGAATGCAGACGCCTTGTCGACCATTGCCAGCACTGTTGGCGTGGACGTATCGTTCTACTCGAAGCTCGGCGAAACCGGCTGGATCGATGCAGACAAGGCCGGAGTCAAAGAAGCTTCTACAGCAGAGAACCTCTATGCCGAGCAGATCAAAGCCGGGGCACCTGGGCAGCCGGTCATTTCAACGGTTAAGCAGGATAACCATTCGTATAGCGTGAAAATGTTGCCGGTGACCGATTTTGCAGGCAAGCCAGTCGGCGTTATGTCCGTAGCAAGAGAGCTGCGCGTCAGCTCGGAAGTGGCCTCCGGTCTGAAGAAGCTGAGTCTGCAAGCAGGCGCAGCCGCGCTCATTCTCATTGCAATTATTGGGTATTTCATCGAGCTGCGGATTATTTCGCCGCTCAAGCGGATTCATACCTACCTGAGGCAAGTTGCCGAGGGCCGATTGTCGGCTGGAGCGCCGACAGGCGAATTGAAACGACGTGATGAGATCGGCTTTATCACCGGAACACTGCAAACGACGGTTTCCGATCTGCATGGCATTGTACGCGGCATCGAGACGACGTCCTCCTCGGCTTCCGCGACAGCAGGCGTGTTGTCGGACGAGACCGAAGATACGAAAGCGGGCATCGGACAAATCGTCGATCATATGCACATGATGACTGAAGGCGCTGAAGCCCAGCTCATCGGCGCGGCAAGCGGCACCAAAGCGATGTCTAGCATCGCGGACGGCATTCAGCAAATCTATGAGCGCACGATCTCGGTCTCGAACAGCGCGACAGAATCGACCGGCTTCGCCGAGGATGGACGCATGAGCATCAACAACGCCGTCGTGCAAATGAACCAGGCGAGCAGCTCCGTGCAGCAGGTCGTGATCGATATGCAGCAGCTGGAGCAGCACTCGGAATCGATCGTTGAAATTGCCGAATGGATCGGCAAGATCGCGTCGCAGACGAACATTCTCGCACTCAATGCGAACATTGAAGCTTCGCGTGCCGGCGAGCATGGGAAAGGCTTTGCAGTCGTAGCGGACGAGGTGCGGAAGCTGGCGATGCAGGCGGGTGAAGCAGCCGGTCAGGTGCAGGAGCGCGTGACAACGATTCGCGAACAGATCGAGGATGCTGTCACTCACATTCAGCAGGGGCATATCGAGGTTAGCGAGGGCACGCAGCTCGTGCAGACTGCCGAGCATGCCTTCTCTCGCATCGCCGACTCCATCGCTTCGATGAGCGTGAAGCTGCAGGAAGTAGCCGCGGCAACGGAAGAGATGACAGCCGGGAGCCAAGAGATGGCTGCGATGGTGGAGCAGACCGAAACGGTATCGCGCAATGCGGCGCAATTAACGAAAGAGGTAACCGGCATCGCGGAAGCTAGAGCAGCCTCCGTGAGCCGAATCACCTCTGTCATGAGCGAATTGAACAAGCAAATTCAAGAGCTGGGCACAGCGGTCGCCCGCTATTCCTGATTGCTCTTCGCTTTCCAAATTGCATAAGCTGCCATAGCCCACGCCACAATAAAAGCAAGGCCGCCAAACGGTGTAATAATTCCCAGCGGTTTAACGCCAGACAAGCTAAGTGCATACAAGCTGCCCGAGAACAAGAAGATGCCCAGATGCATCAGCCGGGCAGCCCAGCGAATGCCGCGCTGTTGACCACCCCTGTCGGATGCGAGCGCGATGAGCAGAAGCCCAATGCCGTGGTACATATGGTAGCGTACGCCGGTTTCGAATACGTTCAGCATTTCGGCGGTCAGCCGGTCTTTCAAGGCATGTGCGGCGAATGCGCCGAGCACGACAGCGAGAAGCGCATGAATGGCTCCATAAGCGCCATATTTATTAAACATGTGTTCTCCTTCCTTTCCGATTCCTAGGTGAAAGTAGTATGCTTGGAACGATAGCAAACGATTGATAAAGGAGATACCTTTCAAATGAATGAACATGACAATGAACAGCATTACGCACCGGATCGTTACAATCCGGCGCCGCCCGCTTTCGGGGAGGCTCCAGGCCCTATGCCGGTCAAGACCCAATCCAAGCTTGGCATAGCGTCATTTATTCTAGGACTCATTAGCATGATCGGCTTCATCGTCGCCATAGCAGTTATAACATCATTTATTATGAACCACAACTTTCCCGACATCAACACTTTTGGGCAGAGAATTGAAGCTCATGAACAAGATCTTGAGGAATTTGCGCCAGTCGTGCTTGGCGGGCTGCTTATCATCCTGTCGGGAATCGTCGGTCTCGTCGGACTTATTCTCGGCATTGTCGGCGTCGCGTCGCGGAATAAACGGAAGGCGTTCTCGATTCTCGGCATCATCTTGAATGGAATTATACCGGTCGCCTTTATCGGCTTGTTCTTTATCGGTATTATGCTAGGCGGCTCGCAATAAAAAGCAAAAGTGCCTTGGAGGTTGGCGTCAGTTCCAACTTCCAGGCACTTTTTGTTTATGGCAGATCGCATGGCTATCGAATGGCTACAAATAGATGAAAATATCCATTTATTAGAGTCGATTCAGCTCCGTCGCCCATGAATAAATGGAAATATCCATTTATTTCGGTCAATATCGAGGTTTGAGAGCGGAAACGGCCGAAATAACTGGATAAATCCGGTTATTTCGGTCGAAACGCCTCAATCACACTTGAATAACTGGATATATACAGTTATTCAATCAAGCTACTACCCCCTCTTGCGCAAATTTGCGGCTTATTTCGCCAATGTGGGGTACTGGGTACCTCTCTTGCGACGCCCTCGTCTTAGCTCTCGAAAGGAGGCGGCTCGTAGCTGACGCCATACGGCGCGTCCGGACGATGGAACTCGCCCATCAGCGCGCGGCGCAGCGGCGTCGTCTGATCGAGGAACGCCTGCGAGTTCTGCAGACGATCCGATGGTCTTACCCACGGCGGACTGTAAATATAGTGCATCGTGTAGCGGTCGTAATCTCCGTCATGTGCATATGTCCGGTGCCATACCGCGTTGTGGAACACCAGGACGTCGCCTGCTTTGGCACAGATGACATGACCGATCGAGATATCGCCCTTCTCCTTGCGAATCGAGTCAGGCATCGGCACTTGCGCGCGATGGCTGCCCGGAATGAGCTCCATATTGCCCATTCTCGGCTTCGTCTGATCGGTCAGCAGGAACGACGCCCGAAGCTGAATAAGCGGAATATGGTGGCTCAGTTTCTTGAAGTCATACGCGCCGGAGCCGTCTTGATGCCAACCGCCCACGCCTCCGAAGGCAGGCTGCTTCGTATTCCAGCCAGATTGCATAATAAAGCGGTCGCCATAGATGCCTCTTATTTTCGGCAGCACCGCCGGATGATCCATCAGTTTCTCCAGCGCGGGCTCTGTTTCATAGCCTCGGCCAACTTGACCAAACCCTTCTGTTCCTGCAGCAGCGTGAATCCGTTTCGAAGCTTCCAAACATTCCTGTACTTCTTCTGCGCTCAGCACGTCCGGAATAACGAGATAACCCCATGATTCAAAAATAAATCGGTCCGTGTCTGTAAGTACGCCTGGTGCAACTACTGGGTTAAGCATTGAAGCATCTCTCCTAACTCTAGTTTATGACAATGCGCTGCCGACTCACGGCTGACAATCGGCAGGCATCGAGCACCTTCATCGTCTGAACTGCGTCTTCCGGCGCGAAGAGCAGCGGGCGATCCTCCAATATTTGGCGCGAAAACTGCTCCATCTGCTGCTCATAGGCATTGACGGCAGGAACGGCGACTTCCCGCAGCTCACCCTTCGTCAGCACGCGGAAATTCGCTCCTCCGGGCGTCGGCACGAACGCTTCGGGGATGTCAATGCGTCCATGCGATCCGGCAATTTGCAGCGTATTGCGAAATTCCGCCCACATGCCGCATTGGAACGACAACCCGACTGCGTTCGGGAACTCCATCAGCCCGGATGCCATCATGTCTACTGCATGATCCTCGCTTGCATAAAGAGCCTGCACCGTTGCGGCTTCCGGCTCCAAGCCAGTGACAAGACGCGCACCGCTGACCGTATAGCAGCCGACATCATACAAACCGCCACCGCCAAGAGCGCCATCCATCCGAATGTTGTTCGCTGCGCCAACCTCGTAAATTTGGAACGAGAAGGCGACCTGAACCCCGCGCAGCTCCCCGATTTCTCCGGACTGAATGATGTCCCGGATCATCGCATACCGCGGGTGATAGCGGTACATGAACGCTTCGGCGAGCTTCACGCCATGCTCGCGGCAGGCGTCGACCATCCGCTGCGCTTGCTCGGCGTTCATCGCGAAGGGCTTCTCGCACAGCACATGCTTCCCGTGCTGCGCCGCCTTGATCGTCCATTCGCAATGCATATGATTCGGCAGCGGAATGTAGACGGCATCGATCGACTCATCCTGCAGCAGCTGCTCGTAGCTGCCATAGGCTTTCGCGATGCCGAAACGGTCCGCCACCGCCTTCGCTTTGCCGATTTCACGGCTCGCGACGGCGACAACCTCTGCCGACGAGGCGGCCAATATCGCCGGAATAATCTCATTCACGGCGATGTTCGCGCAGCCGAGAATGCCCCATCTCACTTTGCCTCCTGCAATACTCATGTTCGCTCTTTCCTCCTATCTCTAGCTTCTAGCTAATCGAATGACAGCCGGATCGTTTGAATCTGCTTCGGTGCGAGGCTGATATGCGCCTTCCCGCCAAGCAGCTGCACCGCCTTGCCATCCTGCTGCTGATCCAGCTGATGATCGAGCGTCACCGCTTCCGCAAGCCGCGCCGGCCGATCGAACGAGACAACGGCTGCTTCCGGCTGCTCGGATGCATTGAAGACGCGCAGGACATAGCCGTCTTCCTCCTGCTCCGCCTGCAGCAGCGCACTGACGCGGATCGCCGCATTGTCCACCTGCATGAACGAATGGACGGCGGGCAAATCCCGGCTGCGCTGCTGCAGCGTCTCGTAGCGCACGTCATCCTTGCGCTGCGAGACGCTCTGCAGGCCAGCGGCGAACTGCTCGCGTTCGCCCCACAGCGCAGCCAGCGGCGTGCTCGCTGCCGCAAACGGGCGAATGGCATACTCGAAGGTCAGCTCGCGCAGCAGCTGCCCGCCGTCGCCGCCGTCGCTCAGCACTTCCTTGTTCGTGCTGCGGAACAGCGTCAGTGCAACAGTACGAGTGTCATCCTGTTTCAACGACATCTCATACAGCCCTTTCGTGTAAAGCGCCAATCCCGCTTCCGAGTCGCGCAGCGCGACAAACCCGTTATAAGGCGCATCGCCAGGCGATGTCTCCAGGTGCTCGGAATAGTTAGGCAGCTTCGTCGAACGTTCCACGATATCGAACGGCGTGCTCGCATAGTACTGCTCGGTCTGCAATCCAGTCTTGAACAGCAGCTTCAGCCGATGGTTGCGTGCCGTATTGTTAATGACCGTACGGCAGCGCAGCACCGGGTCATCCTTGCGCAGCTCGAGATGGGTTCGAATCGTCAGTCCCACCTTCTCATCAAGGCGGCGCGTGTCGTCGTGCGAGATGCCCTTCGGCACGTTCAACGTCAACTCGACGCAGGCGATGCTGAGCAGCGGACCATCCGCGACCGTGGAAATATCCGCCCGGCAGCCCGCTGAATTGAAGATCGGATTAACTGGCGGAGCGACATAGTTCCACCCTTCGCCGATGTCCGCTTCATCCTCGAACAGCAGCAAATCCGGATAGGCTCTGCCTGTTTGCAGATCGGTCACAACGATCGTGCCGTTAGACTGAACCGCGACACGAATTCGCCCATTGTCCCATGTAGCGATCGCTTGCTTCATCGTGCCAAGCAGCCGCCTTGGCTGGACAAGCTCCCTCATGCCGTAATCACCGTGTGCCGGTGCCGGAATAACAACCTTTTCAAGCGTGTACGCCGCATAGCCAAACGAAGGAACTTTCCCGTGAAAAGCAAGCTGCATCCGATCAACCATCTCAGCGCCTGGGATGTCGCGATATTTGCGGAACCGGTTCGCGCTGCCCCGCTTCAAATCGACCACCTGGCAATCTGCCAACTGACCGCTCGCATCCTTCAGCTGCAGGAAGCTGCCGCCAAGAACGATCGATTTTAACCCGCCCGCACTGTCATGAGGCAGCAGCGCTTCCACTACAATGACGCCGTCCACTGCTTCCTGCACCGGATTATAGATAACAACCAGGTTAGCGCCATCCCCATCAACGCTGCTTGGATCAATATGATTCGCAAAATATTGCAGCTGCTCATGCAGCATCTGCTGCGCAATAAGCCGGCTCTGATCGAAGCGATAGATCATATCTTGATGCACTTGATCGATCGAACAGCCGCAGATGGAATCATGCGGATGGTTCTGCAGCAAGAAATTCCATGCCCGGTCAAGGAAGGTGCGCGGATATGCCCGTCCGACCCATGAAGCAAACACGGCCCAAGGCTCCGCCCACTTCTCCAGCAGCCGTTCGCAATTCTGATTGTGCTGCTTCAGATGAATGCGCGAAGACAGCACGTTTACGAGCACCCAGTTATTGATGCCGTTATAACCTGGGGAGCGCTGCTCTCCTTTGTACACCTGCAAATCTTCCACTTTCTCGCGCAGCACTTCCAGATATTGCTCCAATGTGGCATGAACGAACTCCACGCCTCCGAGCGCTTCCGCATCATTAAGCTTTTCCAGCATCCAAGGCAGCTTCGGCTCGATTTCAATATGATCGACGCCATCCATACCGAGCATCACATCGGTCGTCGCCCGCTGCTGCTTATACTTGAGCATCCCTTTCGCCCGGCTGATCAGCTCGCCTTCGTCATAGCTGAAATCCCGGTCGACGAACGGCCACCGGAGGAAGAAATAGAAGTCGCCATAGGAACGGTCTTCATCGAGCTTGAGCGCAAGCACGCGGCTGCCGTCGGCTCCTTCCCATTCGATCTCCGCGCGATCGCCGTCGCCGTGGAACCCGCGGAACAGCACGGCATTATCGATGCCGAACCCGCGCAGAATCTGCGGAAATTGGCTATTATGCCCGAATATGTCGGTGACATAGCCTGATTTGACCGGCTCCACGCCGAAGCTGCGCGATTGGCGGAAGCCCGCTTGGAAGTTACGGATGATCGACTCTCCGCTGACGAGGAACTCATCAGGCATCACATACCAGGGCCCGATCCCGATGCGGCCTTCCCTGATGAACCTCGCAAGCAGTTCCCGCCGCTCCGGGCGAATTTCGAGGTAGTCGTCGATTACGATTGTCTGACCGTCCATCAGAAAATACCGATAGTCCGGATTCGCCTCCATCGTATCCAGCAGCTCGTCGATCATATAAACTAGCCGCGTCCGAAAGCCTTGATAATCCTGGTACCATTCACGATCCCAATGCGTATGCGAGACGACGTAGACCTTTTTGATCGATGGTTGATTTGTCGTGGTCATGTGCAAGCGTTCATCCCTTTCTCTAGCCAGTGGAATTAACCTTTAAGCTTTAACCTTTAACGCCAGCCATCGCATAGCCTTGAATGAAGTTGCGCTGCAGCAGCAGGTAGACGACAATCGGCGGCAGCATCACGATAGCGGTAAGTGCGAAGAAATCCGGATACATCGGTACTTGCCCGCTCGACATCATCGTGGAGAGCAGATTCGTTACGCCCGTATTGATAACCTGAATGCCCGGGCTGTTGATCGCAACGAGCGGCCACAAGTAGTCGTTCCAGATCGCAATGAACGTCGTAATGACGATAACCGCAAGGACGGCGCGCGTCATCGGAAGGTAGATGCCGAATATCGTCCGGAACACGCCGGCGCCATCAATGCGGGCCGCTTCTTCATATTCGAATGGAATAGATTCCATCGTTTGCTTCACAAGAAAGATAGCCGCAACGTTGACGATACCGCTGCCGAGGAGCAGTGCGCCCCAAGTGTCGATCATGCCATGTCCGCCTTGCCCCATCCAATCGTTGCCGCCCATGAACGGAAACCGTGCGAACAGCAGGTAAGTCGGAATAAGCGTCACTTGCCCCGGCACCATCATCGAAGTGAGGAAGATAATAAATACGGTATCGCGCCCCTTGAACCGCAGCTTCGTAAAGACGTAAGAGGCAATAAGAGCAACGAAGCAGGTGACAACGATATAATAGACACAGCGGATAAGCGTATTAATCAAGTAATGATAGATAAGCGGATTGTGAATAAGGCTCAAATACCGGTCGAGATGAAGCTCCGTTGGAATCGGAATGATGACCGTATTGTAGTAATCAATATTAGAGCCGAAAGAAGCGAGCACTTGGAACAGAAACGGATAGAACATGACGACGCTACCAACTATGAGCAGCAGATAGATGGCCAATGACTCGAGCTTGCTTCGATGGTTAACCATTTCCTTATGCGTTCCTCCCTCGCCCTTAAGTTTGGTTACGCTGCGAAATGCGGTATTGAATCATCGTGAGCACGAACGTGAAGATCAGCACCATGACGGACGATGCGCTCGCCATCCCCATATTGAAGGACTGGAAAGCATCCTGATAAATCCGGTGCAAAATAATATTCGTATGCCCCTGCGGACCGCCGCGCGTCAGGAGCTGAACCGGCTCGAAGATCTGGAAGCTGCCGATGATGCCCATTATGGCGATGTACATCGTAATCGGGCGAAGCGACGGGAGCGTGACGTAGAGCAGGATTTTGAAACGCGTTGCGCCATCGACCTTGGCTGCTTCATAGAGCGTCGTGTCAATGCCTTGCAGACCAGCCAAATAGATGATGACGGTACCGCCAATCCCTTTCCAGATCGAGATGATAATGAGCCAGAAGGTCATCCAGAACACGCTTTGCTGGAAAATTATCGGCTCCATTCCGAACCGTTCCATGACTTTCCGGACAAGGCCGGTTACCGGATCGAGCAGCGCATTGGCAATTTGAGCGACAACCGCGAATGAGACAAGCACAGGCAAATACCAGAGGGTCCGATAGATGCCCACGCCCGACACCTTCTGATTGAGCAAAATCGCCACGAAGAAGCCGATGAACATACACCCAGCAAGGATAAGCAATCCGTACATGCCTGCATGAAGCAGCGTCAGCATGTAATCGCCGGTCGTGAAGAAGCGGTGGAAGTTGTCTAAGCCAATCCATTTGGGCCAGCCGAGCACGCCATTCCACTCTGTAAACGATAAATAAATCACGAACAGCAATGGAAAAAGCGAGAAAACAGCAAAAAAGACGAACATCGGCGCGAGCAGCGAGTACCCGACAAAACCGTCGCGGTGACGGTTATAGAACGGTATGATGCGCTGCTTGAGGGACAATTGGAGGGAAGCCTCCCCGAGCTGTGCCCGGGGAGCCTCTTTCTTATCTGCGACCGTACTCATTTCAGCTGTTCCTCTGCTGTTTTCTGAGCTTCCTTCAATGCATCCTCGATCGGCTTATCCGTTGTCAGCGTAATATCCTGCGCCTTGTACCACGCCTCCCAAATTTGCGGGCCGTTCTTCGCGTAAACCGGCAGCGGCGAGCTTTGCTCGTTCGCTACGATATCGTCGAACACTTGCAGTTCAGGGTATGTCTTAAGCAGATCCACGTTCTTCCCTGCTTCCATGTTCGCAGGCAGACGGCCTGTCGCGTTAGCTTCCATCTCTTGGTATTCCTGGCTTGCAATGATTTTGAGGAACTCGACTGCCGCCTCAGGATGCTTGGATTGCTTGAGCGCATAGAACAGCGTGTTGCCTACGATAACGTTGCCTGTTTTGCCCGCTTCGGGCACTGGCAGCGGCGCGAAACCGCAGTTGACGCAGCCGTTCGCTTTGCCCCATGCGATATGCCAAGGACCATTCACGGCAAAAGCAACTTTGCCGCTGTTGAGCAGGTTGAAGAATTGACCTTCGTCCGTCATCGAAGTGGAGCCTGGAGGCGATGTTTTTGCGAGATCGCGGAGGAAGGTGAGTGCTTTCACGTTCTCAGGAGAATCGAACGTCACTTGCGACCAGTCTGGCGTTGTGAAGTCGCCGCCGACTTGGCGCATGAACGGCGCTAGGCGGAACGCGCCGCCAAGGCCCATATTTTGCACGATCGTGCCGTAGTATTGTCCCTTGCCGTTGGCCGTCGCTTTCTTCGACATGTCGAGCCATTCATCCCATGTCTTCGGCGGCGTGTTCGGATCAAGGCCGACTTTGGACATGACGTCCTTGTTATAGATCAGGCTGAATACGCCAGTCATTTGAGCAACCGCATAAGGTTTGCCGTCATGCATCGCTGCTTTCATCGGCCCTGGCGCCAGCTGCGATGCTACGTCCTCAGGCACTTCAAGCAGTGCGCCGATCCGTGCAAACTCTGGAATAAAGTCTTCCCCGTCTGCTACGTCCGGCGGATTGCCGCCCATAACGGATACCATGATGGCTTGGCGAAGCGTATCCGCCCAGCCCTTATCGATATATTTGATCGTGATGCCCGGGAACTTCTCTTCCATCTTCTTCTGGATGAAGTCGTAAATTTTGTTCGCGGTCGCATCGTTCGCTTCAGGCATCGCATTCGCCACATTGTGGCTCCATACCGTCAGCTCGAACGGCTCGCTCGCCGGCTTATCCGATGTATTGCTGCTGCCATCATCCGTACTGTCGTTCGTCGTGGCAGATGTATTCGTATCTGAAGAGGTACTGTTCGTTGCTTTATTATTCGAAGCCGCCTGATTATTGGAATCGCTGTCATTCTTGCTGTTGTTGGAACAAGCCGTAAGTACGAGTGTCAGCACCACGATGATTGATAAGATCGATGAAAACCACTTTCTCCCCTTCATTGACCCATGCTCCTCTCATCTTGAAAATAACCCGTTATCGCTTGCACATTATTTTCACAGCTAGCACGCAATGACGATGACCGATCGCCCCAGGCACCTCCAGTATATAATTGTATTATATGATATGTCGTCATAATACTTCGAGAATCTATTTACTGTCAATGACTGCTTTTGTCGAATGAGCGGAAACAAAAAAAGAACCTCTCGCAAGGTCAATGTCATTAAGTTAAGGTGTTGAACCAAATATCTATGCAAAGGAGCAGGTTATCGAAAGATAGCCTGCTCCTTTTTTGCGTGAAAAAG